>DAIOXE010000022.1:0-97276 GCA_036758125.1 Mucilaginibacter sp. | reverse complement strand
CCGAACATCGCTGCGCTCGTTCACCCTCTCTTCCGCAAGCGGGAAAGAGGGTGGAGAAAGCTATCCGCCCTCTTCATAAAGTTTTTCAACTAAAGGATTGGGGTAATTGTCGCTTTGATCTTCAGCAACATTATCCAAACAGGTAAAATCTTTTTCTACTGATAAATGCAGGGCTTCATTATTGTTTTCAAAGCCAATCCTGTCGCTGCTTATCAGCTCGCTGATCATACTTTTTGGCATAAACAAGGTAACCGTGTCATTTTTATAAGCTGATGACAGGTGTACATCATCCGTCAGCTTTATGGCATAAATTAACGATTGCTTACCGAAGATCACCTTTTCATCCAGGTGGCCGGTTACAGCTAATTGCTTTACGTCCGAACGGGTGAGCCTAAACCTTAACGAATTGTTTTTAATACGTATTTTCATATACCGGTAATAATATGCGGTGTGCCGCGGTGTAAATATTAAAACGCCGGTTTCGCAAAAAACCAGCCAGTGTTATGTTAAATTCTTCTGCCAGTTCAACAGCCAGGCTCGATGGCGCCCCAACTGATGCAATGATGCAGATCCCTGCCATCGCTGCTTTTTGAACCAGCTCAAAACTAGCCCTCCCGCTCAATAATAGTATCGTTTCATCTAAAGGGAACAGGTTTTCGCGCAGGGCAGTGCCAATCAACTTGTCCAAAGCATTATGTCGGCCCACGTCTTCGCTTAATAGCAACAGTTCTCCGTTTTTGTTGAATAAAGCAGAGGCGTGCAGGCCACCGGTGTCAGCAAAAACCTGCTGATGATCGCGCAAAATATCGGGTAGGCGGTAAAGCAGTTCGGCATTTATAATAAGTCCATTATCCGCTGGCTGACCAAAAGCGATTGTACGTATGGCGTCTATTGAACTTTTCCCGCAAACGCCGCAGCTTGACGTAGCATAAAAATTGCGCTCAGTATTGCGAAGGTGTGGTACGAAGCCTTCGGCTAATTTTACCTGTATAATATTTTCTTTATTCTCTTCGCAGGCGATAAAAAGATGTTCAACACCGATAATATCTTCGATATTTTTAACAATGCCTTCAGTAAATAAGAACCCGGCAGCCAGTTCAGCATCATGGCCGGGGGTGCGCATGGTAACTGAAATATTTTGCACCTTACGGTTGTTTTTCAGACCATATTCCAGCCTGATCTCCAGGGGCTCTTCGATGGCAAGCGCATCCGATGTGGCTATACCTTCAGTGTCCCTTACTTTAACAACGTTTACTTGTTTTGTTGAAGCTTCGGTCATATTTAGTATACAAATCACGAGGTTGATTGTTCATATTTATTGCAGGGACGCAATATTTTAAGAAAAATTTGACTTAATTTTGAGGTATGAAGATTAAGGTACTGGCGTTTGGAATTTCAAAGGATATTTTCGGCAGTCCATCGGTTACTTTGGAGCTGGCAAATGATGCTACGGTTTACAATTTGCAGTATTTATTAGAGCATCAATACCCCAGGCTACAGCAATTAAAATCGTATATGGTAGCCGTAAATAATGAATACGCTTTGCCGGGCGATACTATACATGAACGGGATGAGATCGCTATTATTCCGCCGGTGAGCGGGGGCTAAGAAAAGAACATCCATTGTTTGTGCCATCACAAACAACCCGCCAGAGAGGCTGGCTTTGTCTGTGGGGACACAGACAACGGGTGTGAGAATAGTAAAGCGTTATATTAAACCTCTTTTTCTCATTTCCCAAAAGCATTTTGAAGTGGCTGTTATATCTGCTGATGCATCGTGGGCCCCATCAAATCTACTATTGAATAATTTTTGATGTAATTCAGTAAGTTTAGGATATTTATTACCATAGGGGCCTTTTATAGCGCAATAGTTCACCGATCCCATCATTGTGCATATTAATTTCTTAGCGGGTACCGGATTTTTCATTTTAGCCCGAAGAAATTCAGCACCAACAATGTTTTTGTCAAAGCTTATATTATGTGCTATCAAATATTGAGATGATTCAATATGTGTATTGAAACTATTGAGTACAGTTAAAAGATCAGCGCCATTTTTTTGAGCATTTTCTGTTGTTATCCCATGAATGCGGGATGCATCAGCAGGTATTGTAAAGCCATTTGGTTTTATTATAAAACATTCTTTAGCTAATGTAACCCCATTTTGATCATGTAAAATCCATGCAATTTGTACCAACCTTGGCCAATTGTTCAAATCCGTTACAGGCGCCTTGTAATTTCTGGGCGTCCCGGTTGTTTCTGTGTCAAAAAATAAATACATAATTTAGGCCTAAAGTTAAAAGAATAAAATAACATTTTATTGTCCACCCAAATCCAAATATCGCCCACCCCATTAAACATCCAATCCGCAATTGATTGGATACAATCCCCTGAATCAGGCGGGATAGATGTTTTTATTGGCACTGTACGCAACGCCACAAAAGGCAAACGGGTGATTCGGCTGGAGTTTGAAGCTTATGAAGCTATGGCATTGGCCGAAATGGAAAAGATAGTAAAACAGGCATTTGAAAAATGGCCGGTTCAAAAAGCGTTAGTCCATCACCGGATTGGGGTATTGGAAGTTGGCGAGGCGCCTGTAATTATTGCCGTATCCGCCGCCCACCGCGCGGGGGCTTTTGATGCATGCAGATATATTATCGACACACTAAAACAAACAGTACCGATATGGAAAAAAGAGGTATTTGAGGATGGCGAAGTATGGGTAGCGGCGCATCCGTAGGCAGTGATTAGAGGTTGGAGATTAGAGATTAGGCGTCAGAGATCAGAGTTCCGAGGTTAGTCGTTTATGTTGAAAGTTTGGGATGTTGAATTTCCCAACTAATCTCTAATCTCCAGCCTCTAATCTCTAAACGCAACCTCTAATCACTAAATTCCATCCACGCCTTTAAGCCGCCTTCCAATGAAAACACATTCGCCTCCGGAAATTTCTGTTTAATAACTTTCACTGCCTCGCCGCTGCGCTTGCCGGACGCACAATAGAGTACTGTTTTAACAGATGTATTCATCTCATCCATATGTTCATAAAGCGTCTCTAATGGCAAAAGCCTGCCGCCAATATTAAAATCCTCTCGTTCTTTTTCTGTTCTTACATCTATTAAATCGAGGGCGTTCTCTGCAATACCTTTCTTAAGTTCAGTAACAGAAATAGTTGGGGCAATAACGGTTTCTGTTAGGCCGGTGATATTGGTATTGCTTCTATCCCCAATTTTTATAATACGGCTTTGGAGGGTTTGGGCGTCAAATATCAATACCTTTCCGGTTAAAAGCTCACCAGTTTTGGTGATATATTTGATTACCTCATTGGCTTGCATACAGCCGATGATACCAGCTAAGGTGGGTATCACGCCGCCTTCGGCACAGTTGGGTATCTGGGTGGCATCCACTTTGGGGAAAAGGTCGCGGTAATTGGGGCTTTTACCTTTATACTCGTCCGTTATGTTCCAAACAGCAAGCTGGCCTTCGTATTGATAAATAGCGCCATAAACAAGCGGCTTGCCTGCTATTACGGCCGCGTCATTCAGCAAATAACGGGTATCGAAATTGTCGGTACCATCCACCAGAATATCATATTGCTTTATAATATCCATTACATTATGGGAAGTAATGCGCTCATCATGAACTACTAACCTAATACCCGGATTTTGTTTTTGCAAACGGTCGCAGGCTATTATCGCCTTTTTTTTACCGAAATCAGCAGGGGTATACAATATTTGCCGGTGTAAGTTGCTTATAGAAACAGTGTCAAAATCAGCAATGCCCAAAGTGCCCACCCCGGCAGCCGCTAAATATTGCGCCGCCGGGCAACCCAGTCCACCAGCCCCAACAACCAGCACCCTTGCATTTTGTAACAAACGCTGGGCGTTTTCGCTAAAACCCGGCAAAGCGATCTGGCAGCTATATCTTAAAAAATCACGTGTCATGATGAAACTATAGTTTGATGCAGCACAAGCTTTACTCTTTCCATCTCTTCGGGTGTGTTCACATTCGTTAACTCATCAGGGCTTGGTGCATGTAATAAAGTAATATCACTGTTTATCAAAACTTTGCGTGGACAAGAATAACCCTGCGCCAGGAACGAAAGCAATACAGGATAACTTTTGGGTTCCCAAATCGTGATCAGCGGTTCCGGAAAGTCATCAAAGCCGCTCTGGAAGGCGGTGGCAATGGATGAATTATTCCGGTTATCAACCAAATGTTTTAATGTTTTTTCACCTAACAGCGGCAAGTCGCAGGCTACAATAAGCCAGGAGCTGTCGGGCTTTTCGCGGAAAGCTGAAAGTATGGCCCCGTAAGGCCCCAAACCGGTAAAAGTATCTGGCAGGGTTAAATACCTGTCGTCAATATCTTGCTGCTGATCTTCGCGGCAGGAAATAAATACTTTCTTACAAAAAGGAGTCATCATATCGGCCATGTGGTAGCGCTGTTCTTTACCATGCCAGTTTACCCCGCCTTTATCAAAACCCATGCGTTCGCTTTTTCCGCCGGCCAGCACTAAGCCATTTAATTGAGGCTTCGCCATTTGCACCTGCTTTTCAAAAAAGGCGATGATCTTTTCGGTTTCACCGAGCCTGTAAAGCGGTAAATCCTGCCAGTTTGGAACAGCCTCTTTTATAAAATCAAAAGGCTCAGGCGCATTGTCGGCCAGCAAGATCATTTGAACGTTGGTTAACTGCCCCACACGTTTTTGCAGGGACGCTTTTTTATTTTCATGGATGATGACAACCTGCGCTTTCGCCTGGTGATGGTTGCCATTGACAAGCACCAGCCCTGCATCTGCAAATGTTTCCTTTAGCTTAAATGAATTGAATGTTGTACTATAATTTAACTGCCGGTAATTTACATTGTCGGAATAATCCAAGATCGCGCCGCTCACCAGGCGGCCGGGCGGCAAGGTAATATCATCATTGTGCGCGGCATCAACATAGGCGCATTTATGTGCAGGTGATAATGCACCTATAATTTGATCTGCCAGCAGCTTTATCGCGGTGCATGGCCCGCCGACCATGGCCCACTCGTTACGGCCAAAGTTGCCAAACGGGGGCCTGGCTAACGCCGTATGTTTTTTATGCCTGCCACTGGGTTGGTTATGCTCTTTTGAAATCACGTTTACCTCCTGTTTTTGATAGCAGCTTTGTTTCCTTTATCACAATATCATGACTCATCGCCTTGCACATATCATAAACCGTTAATGCCGCTATAGATGCACCTACCAGTGCTTCCATCTCCACACCTGTTTTTGCATTAATGCTTGCGGTACAATCGATAACAACTTCGTCCTGTTGGTTTATGCTGATGGCGATAGTACAATTATCCAAACCAAGGGGGTGACAAAGCGGGATCAGGTCGCCCGTTTTTTTAGCCCCCATAATACCGGCAATAATCGCCGTTTGAAATACAGGCCCCTTTTTTGTTTGCAAATCGCCATTGGTTAAATGTTCTAACACTTCATCGGGCAAAGAAACTATGCTCCGCGCCGTGGCGGTGCGATGTGAAACCTGTTTTTCGGTTACATCAACCATAGTGGGGTTGCCTTTGTTATCAATATGACTTAACATTTTATGATTTCACCGATTATATTTTGATTTCACCGATTTTGTCAGAACTCGAATTAAACGAATTTGTCGAATTTATAGAATTTTTCATTTGATGGGCTAATTGATATCTGAAATTAATTCTCCTAATTCAATAAATTCGAAAAATTCGAGTTCAGACAACAAGCAATATATTCAAAACAGCCATACTTTGAATACCTCTCCTTTTTTAAACTCATTCCTTTCAAGCGGCAGCTCCATAAACGCATCGGTGTCTGCTAAATTAGCAAAATCTCCTGAACCGTTTCCCTCAACAGGGGTTGCCATTAACTGGCAGTACTCGTTGTAATGGAGTTTCACCTGCAAAAAGCATTTTAACGGTTGATAAAAATAATAGCGGTTATTTAAAACTGCAAATAAAGGAGGTTTCGCCTGAACGCCAAGCGAGACATCCAACCAGGGCAAAAAATACCTGTGCAGGCACATAAAGGTAGCGACCGGGTTCCCCGGGAAAGCGAAAACCACTTTACCATCTTCACGCTTACCAAACCAAAAAGGTTTTCCGGGACGCTGCTGAACTTTGTGGAACAGCGTGTTTACTTTTAACTCTTGCAATGCTTTGGGGATATGGTCAAATTTTCCCATTGAAACACCCCCGCTTAATAACAGCACATCATAATTTTCAAGGCAGATGCTTAACTGTTTTTTAATAATATCCGGATCATCCGGAATGTGCCTTATATCAGCATCCTGGCCGTGCTGTTTTAAAACCGCTTTAACTGTATAACTGTTGGAACGCCTTACCTGGTGCGGAGATGGTGTTTCAGCTACTTCCACCAATTCATCTCCGGACGACAGGATCACTACCCGCGGCAGTTTCTTTACCCTTAATTCTGTTTGGCCCACAGATGCCACAAGGCCGATAAGTGCCGGTGTTACCAATTGACTGATACTTGCAACAATGTCATCCTGTTTTTTGTCATTCCCCTTGTAATGTATATTTTGTCCCCTTCTGATGTCTCTTGTAACCAGGGTGGCCAGCCCTGCCCTGAGTTCAAGGTCTTCATAACGGATAACTGTATCTGATGAGGCAGGCAGCACAGAGCCTGTCATGATCTCCACACATTCGTTATGCTCCTCAATATCAATAGGATGATCGCCGGCTGCTTGTGTCGCTTTAATGCGAAAGGTGCTGATGCCGCTTTCAATAGCATCGTAATTAACGGCTATTCCATCCATTGTTACCCTGTTAAACGGGGGCAAGTCTCTATCTGCTTTAATATCTTCGGCCAAAACCCTGCCTAAAGCTAATTCAAACGGGACAATTTCAGCGCCATATTCTGTTGCTTGTTCGAGTATTATCTTTTCAGCCTCTTCAACAGTGATCATATTGTCTTAACTTTTAATTTTCTTTTATATAACCTGTTAGTTTGTCCATAGTCGATAGTCTATGGACCATAGCCACCAAAGGAAATCTCCTCAATTTACTATGGTCCATGGACTATGGACATTTTTCCTATCCGCCAATAGTGGCCATTGATTCATGCACTCCTGTTTTTTCAGTTCTTAAACGTTCCGCTTCCCAACCATCCTTTGCTCTGTTACTAAATGCCGTTAACAATATTTTGCTTAAATCATCCTCATTAACGCCCTGCCGGACAAGGTCTTTAATATTCAATACCCCGTGATCATATAAACACGTTTTTAGTTCGCCCAGGGGTGTAATACGTATGCGGTTACATGTTCCGCAAAAGGTGCGTGAATAAGCCGCTATAATACCTATACTGCCTTTATGCCCCGGAACCTGGTAGTTATATGAAGTAGAATATAATGGGTCAGCGATCTTTTTTATGCCCCGATAGGTATTGCTGATCTCCTCTAAAATACGGACATAGTCCCATTGCAAGCCTCCATAAAGATGACTATAGCCGTTAAATGGCATTTCTTCAATAAAACGGACGCTTACCGGCATATCCTTTGTCATTTCAACTAATGGAATGATATCCTGTGTGTTTTTGCCATCCATTACCACAGCATTGATTTTTACTTCAATATCGTGCTTTAACAACTCATCAAGGGTATTCATCACATGCTGAAACTCATCCCTGCCTGTTATTGTAAAAAACCTTCCTGCATCCAGGGTATCAAGGCTAAGATTTACGGAACGCACGCCTATTTTTTTTAACTCGGCAACATAAGCTCCGGTTAAAACCCCATTAGTGGTTATAGTGATCTCCTTTAACCCGTTTAGCTTTGAAAGCGAGGTTAAAAATTGCATAATATCTTTGCGCACAAAAGGCTCACCCCCGGTTATACGTATCTTTTCGATACCCATTTTTACCAGCAAAGAACATATTTGCAGCATTTCCTCATAGGTCATTAACGCTGCACGCGAAAGCCATTGAAGCCCTTCTTCCGGCATACAATAGAAGCAGCGCAGGTTGCACCTGTCAGTTACGGCAAGCCGCAGGTAATTAATTTTTCGTCCGTGATTATCTAAAAGCAATGTTTTAATAAATTTCAAACTCAAAGTTACGGTAAAGTCTGAAGTCCTAAGTCTGAAGTCTTAAGTAAAAATAATGCGACTTAAGATTTAAGACTTTGGCCTTGCAACTGTCGCCGATGTAAAAATAACTATTACAAATTAGTACAACGTTGTTTAAATGTACTTTTTATGTTATTTTGAACTTGATTTGTTTAAATACGAATATTAAAACGTCTTAATTAAATGACTGGTATCATTATACTTGCGGCAGGATCATCAAGCAGGCTGAGCAAGCCAAAGCAAAACCTGGTTTATAAGGGTCGAACTTTATTGCAAAGGGCCATAGAAACTGCCTTAAAATCCGTTTGCCGACCTGTTATTGTTGTTTTGGGAGCGAATGAAAATGTGATCATGTCAACGATTGAAGGTTTTGATGCGGCCATTATTCAAAATCCTGGTTGGCAGGAAGGAATGGCGTCATCCATCAGGTCAGGCATCGAAGAATTACAAATAATTGAACCGGAAGCCGATTCAGTGATCTTAATGCTCTGCGACCAGCCTTTTGTTGATGCTTCGCTGATTGATCGACTCGTTCAAAAGAAATCAATAAAAAGTATAGTTGCCTGTGCTTATGACAATACCATTGGCGCGCCTGTTTTATTTGCCGCGGCTTATTTCGATGAATTATTATTATTAAAGGGACAGGAAGGTGCTAAAAAACTGTTGATGAAATATCCGTATGATGTTATAACGGTATCATTTCCGAGAGGAAGCATTGATATTGATACGGTTGAGGATTTTGAGAGGCTATGAAGAAGACGTTATCTTACTTAGGAAGTGTTTTTAAAAGCTCTTTTGCCGGAACAGATTTAAAACCACCGGTATCATCACCAATGACGAGGCTTTTATTGTTAGCAGCGGAAGTTTCAACTAACTTACGAATAGCTTTATTTACGCCATAAAGAATTTTTTCAGCAAATTCATCTAATTCAGTATTCTTAGTTTGAGCTATCATTGCTTTGCATTAAAATGGTTTTCCAAATATCGATATTAATTATCACTTCTCCCAATTGAGTTGAGCCCTCGGCAACAATTTTTGACGTTTGGCCAACATTATTCATTACGAGCCACCTATTACAAACGGGTATATACAAATTTAATAAATTTTTTATTCCCCGGTAATATCTGCGTTCAATTACATCTAAAGGTATGTCATGGCCACCCTCACTCACCCGTTTTGCAACACGTTCAAAGGCCATCTGCGGCGAGTTCAACCAAAAATAAAGCAACGTAACTTCATAGCCAACTTGTTGCGCCTTTTTTATGAACGAAACATAACTCCTGGTTGATAACGTCGTCTCAAAAGCAAAGTCTGATCCTTCATCCAAAAGTTCATTAATTCTTTTCAGCATGATCCTGCCTGCTTCGATAGCTACGCCTTCAGGGTTAAATGGGGAAATGCCAGCGGCTATAATATCCGCATTCACAAACTCTTTACAGTGTAATATTTCGGGTAATACGGTATAACTGGCCGTCGTTTTTCCGGCGCCGTTGCAACCCGCTATTATATATAAATTGGGCATTAGTTACCTTTTATTTTACTACTCCACCGAAAACTTATAAATAGTAACGGTCTTATAAACTTCACCGGGCTTCAGTACTGTTGATGGAAATTGCGGCTGGTTTGGCGAATCAGGATAGTGCTGCGTTTCCATAGCAAAGCCCGTGCGGTAATCATCCTTTTTTCCGCCGAGTATCGTATTGTCGCCTTTCATAAAGTTTCCGCTATAAAATTGCAGCCCTGGTTCAGTTGTAAATATTTGCAGTTTTATACCGCTCTTATCGCCAATAACCGTTGCTACCGGGGTGGTAATATCATGCTTATCCAAAACAAAATTATGGTCGTACCCTTTACCATTCTTTAACTGTTCATCTTGTTCATTTATCCTGCTGCCAATGGTCACAGGTTTTGTAAAATCGAAAGGCGTGCCTGCAACCGGGGCAATTTTTCCGGTAGGGATTAGCGTTGAGTCAACAGGAGTGAAATTTTCAGCCTTAAGCTGTACTACATGGTTTAAAATAGTTCCGCTCCCTATGTCATTAAGGTTAAAATAGGAATGATTGGTTAAATTTACGATGGTAGGCTTATCAGTTGTTGCCTCATAACTTATTTTAACGGCATTGTCATTTGTTAGCTCATAGGTTACCTTGCAGTTCAAATTGCCTGGATAACCCTCTTCCATATCTTTCGATAAATAGGTAAGCGTTATGGTATGATCGTTAATTTGTTTGGCATCCCAAACTACATCATTAAACCCGTTTTTGCCACCATGCAGGCTATTGGGTTTATTATTGATGAAAAGATCGTACCGCCTGCCATTCAAAACAAAATGGCCTTTGGCAATTCGGTTTCCATACCTCCCGATCGTTGCCCCGTAATAGGCTGAAAGTGATTTTTTGTAACCGGCAATATCATCAAATCCAATAACGACATCAGTTGGCTTCCCTGTTTTATCGGGGAGAGAAAGACTTATCAAGTGCGCACCATAATTAGTGATCGCAGCTATTACGCCATTTTGGTTTTTTAATATATACAGGTGGGTTTGTTTACCATCAATTGTTTTTTCGAAGCCGGATGATGCCGGTGTAGTTGCAGGGAGGGGGCTGTCGGTCATAGTTGATGAAGCGGATGTGTTTTTTGTTGGCTGATTACAAGCCGCCAAAGATAGAATACACGCGGGTAAAAATATTGCAGAAACGCTTTTAAATATTGATTTCATGTGATAATTAAATTAAATAGAATGGTTCTTAATCGGATATTTCAAATATTGATAAAAATAAGCGTAATAATTACATTTAAAAATAAATAAACGCAATTTTTCTTAAAACCCAAACTCACCAAGCTCAACCACAGCACTTTCGCAAATGTAGGTTGGCGCTATGCCGGTAGATCTTATCCTTGTATCGGCGTCCTGAGGTAGTGTATTGCCGGATAACACCAGCACTGTATCAAGACCAAACTTATTACCGCCTAAAATATCGGTTTGCAGGGTATCGCCCACCATTACAATTTCTTTTTTACTTACCGGCCCTTTTTCGCGTATAAGATCATAAGCAAACATAAACATCTGTGAATCGGGCTTTCCGAAGCGGATAAAGTTTTTACCAACAATATTCTCTATCATAGAGGCTATTCCTCCTATGGCAATTGATACATCATGTATCGAAAGGGGATAGGCGTGATCGGTATTGGCTACAATGACCGGGATAGTCCTTTTGCGCAATATATTCACTGCTTTATTAAGATCATCGAACCAGTTAAAACCCTCGTCATCCAAAAAGATCAAGGCGTTCACTTTATCGATATTGCTGCCGTTTACCTCACTTACCGGCATAGTATGCAGCCCCGAAGTTTCTATGTAATGCGCTGAATCTCTCGTCCCCAGGTATGCTACGATTCCATCAAGCACTTTCAGGTCCAAATATTCTTTGGTAAGCATTCCTGATGAAATTATTCGATTTGCGGCGATCGCATTCAGACCCATTTTATGATAACTCTGTGCCAACTGCGCCGGGCTGCGCGAAGCATCGTTGGTAACGATATAATATTCCTTTTTTTCGGCCTCCAGGTACGAAAATGTTTTTTCGATGCCCGGAACCAGCCCCTGGTAAGTCTTTACAACCCCAAATGCATCGAAGAAGATGATCTTATACTTGTCAATTATTGATTTAAAGTTATCGACGCGGGTCATTGTTTGGTTGATTGAGTTTATTAGGTTAGATTAAGTTGATTAGGTTGAATTAAGTTAAATTGCTGACCTATTGCAGAAGCCATAATAGCGAAATAGTTTGACACTGTGAATTCATTTAATGTTTATACTAACTTAATCAACCACTCACTCAATCAACCAATCCCCAACGCCTCAATGATCTTCTCCGCATCAAAATCCCTGTCGACTGATGGCAGGTAGATATCAAAGGCTTCGGCCTGTAATTTTTTGGCATATTGTTCATTAAAAAAATACTTGCCGTCTTTGATCACGTAATTTAGTATAAAAAATCGGTAAGCCTCCTTTAAAAGCCTGATCTCGTCGGCAGTTACAGGGTTTATTTTATGATATTCCTTTAGAAACAGGATAAACCTGTCTTCCATCATGGTATCTATGTAATAGCTGAACACCGTCCTGTCGCCGGCATCGGATACTACGCGGCTGAAAAAGTAAAAATCAAGTATGCGGTAACTCATCCTGAACCAGTCGTAGTCCCAGCGCGAATAAAGCTCGAGGTTTTTGGTGACCGAAAAATTACCGATATTCCAATCTATAAAAACAGGTACGATCTCAAAAGATTTCATATTATAATTCGACCGGTTTTTGAGAAACAGGTCGCAATGGTGTTTTAAAAAATCAACCTGCACGGCCGAACCGAAACTTTTTTCGTTTGTTTCCAGTTGCTGCTGCAACGCGAAAATGTCCGTGCGCAAGGTTTTAGACGATTTTGGAAGTACATTTTTCACCCTTGAGCAGGCTTTATGAAACTTGCCAAACTGCTGGCCCAATTTTATAATGTGATACTCATCCAGCCGCCGGGGCAAACTATCGAGTATGCGGCTTGGGTTATAAAAAACAACCCAGGCATCCGTTTTCCCCTGCCTGTGCCGGTAAATATAAACGCGATTATTTTTTAATAAGGATTTTGCAAGCAGGTTTTCAAAAGGATAAAGCAGGTTGTTTGACAGGCTATGAATGATGCGGTGATCCTCTTTAAAGTGTTCGTATTTACCAAAGTAGGAGAGCTTGGCGATAATAATATCATCGTCATGAAATGTTATGCGAAACACATGATTTGTTGAGACCATAGCGCTGATATCCTCAATTTCCCTGATAGATTTTGAAGCATCGTACCCATCCCATGCTTTTTTTATTATAAATGTATAATCCAACCTTGTTTGAACTTTTGAGGCCCGAACAGGGAATTGCGGATATACAGGGTTTTCGGGTAATATTTCAATTTCCTTATTCACTTTTTATTAGTTATTTTTTGTCTGAATCAGAATTTACAGAATTTGAGAATTAACAGAATAATGTAACAAGCATCTTGTAAATTCTTTAATTCTGTAAATTCTGATTCAGACAATGATTATATTATTTCAAAATACCTCTTTAATTCCCAATCTGTCACACTTTTGCCAAATTGTCTGCACTCCCATAGGCGGGTTTGCGTAAAATGCTCCACAAAGGGCTCACCAAACAATTCTTTGGATATAACCGAATCCTTCATAATTGCCGCCGCATCGTACAAATTTGAAGAAAGGCTGCCGTTGCTCTTATCGTGATAGCCATTGCCAACCGTTGCCGGTATATTTAAAGGCAGCTTGTTTTTTATACCATATAAGCCCGAGGCAAGGGCAGCGGCCATAACGAGGTACGGATTGGTGTCAGACCCCGGTATGCGTGTTTCAAGGCGGGTATACCCTTCGGATGGGTGTAATACCCTTAAGGCCGTCGTACGGTTATCAATGCCCCAGGTAATGGTAGTTGGCGCCCAGGCGCCTTCAACCAGGCGTTTATAACTGTTTATAGTTGGCGCGTACATAGGCAAGATATAAGGAAGGCAATATAACTGCCCGGCAAGATAATGCTTGTACAATTCGCTCATGTGATACTTATCCCCCGTACTGTAAAACAAGTTTTCAGACTGATCTTTATTCCATAAGCTTTGGTGGATATGTCCGCCGCAACCGGGCAGATTTTCGTTCCATTTGGCCATAAATGATGCCATAATGCCATGTTTGTAAGCGATTTCCTTTACGGCAGTCTTAAACAATACCGCTTTATCGGCAGCTTGTAAAACATGATCGTGCAAAATAGCTGCCTCGTAAACACCGGGGCCTGTTTCGGTATGTAAACCCTCCAGCGGTATATTAAACTGGTACAGCAGGTTAAACAGGTCATTATAAAAATCGCCTTCCTGCGAGGCGCGTAAAATAGAATAGCCAAACATACCCGGCGTTAAGTTTTCGAGGTTGGTATAGCTTTTTTCTTTTAAGGTTTGATGCGTTTCCCTAAAATTAAACCACTCAAATTCCTGTGCAAACTCAGGGTGGTAGCCCATTTCGTAACATTGTTTTGCAATCCGTTTCAGCAAGCTGCGGCTGCAAGCCGAAAGGTCGTTACCATCGGCATTGCTGAAGTCGCCCAAAAAGAAAGGGATATTCTCCTGCCAGGGCACAGTTCTGAAAGTGGAAAGATCAATGCGGAGTTGCCGATCTGGATAGCCTGTATGCCAGCCGGTTACCTTCGCATTATCATAAACGGCATCGCTGCTGTCCCAGCCAAACACAACATCGCAAAAACCATGTCCGCTTTTCAGTCCGTCAATAAACTTTTTGTAATGAATCACCTTGCCGCGTAAAATGCCATCGATATCGGCAAAGGCGAATTTTATTTTTTTTATATCGTTTTCTTTGAGGTAGGTTATAATTTGATCTTCATTCATAAGGCATAGAATAAATTTTCGAGGGCAAGTTAAGCAAGATAAATGTAATGCATTATATATTTGTTGGTAAAAACGTAAGGACCAGGTGATGGAAACAAGCAGCTATTTATTTGTTTATGGCACCTTGCTGGATGAAAGCAATCCATTTGGCGCTTTTTTAAAAGAATGCTGCAGTTTTTACAAAAAGGGAAAATTTAAAGGCAAATTATTTGACCTGGGCGAATATCCGGGAGCCATTCTCGGGGACGGCGCTGACCACTTTGTATATGGGAGTATTTTCCTGATGAATGATCCGGTGGAAACGCTAAAAATGCTGGATGACTATGAAGGTTTTGGAAACAGCCAACCACAGCCAAATGAATTTATAAGGGAGTTAGCCAAAGTTGAAACCGGTGATGAAACTTTGAATTGCTGGGCATATTTATACAATCTGCCGGTCGAAGGGCACTGGCACATTGAGTCCGGGGATTATAGGGAATATATAAAATGCTGAAAATTCAAGTAGAGACGCGATGCATCGCGTCTCTACAAAAAAAATTCCCCTGGTATTTCACAACCAGGGGAATGGGTATATTTAGTTAGGGTGATTTAAACTTTTGCTGATTTTACGGTTTTGATAATTACAGCAGCAACTTTGTAAGGATCGGCAGCCGAATTTGGACGACGATCTTCCAGGTAACCTTTCCAGCCTTTTTGAACTGTATATAACGGGATACGGATAGAAGCGCCGCGGTCAGAAACACCATAGGTGTAGTCGTTAATTGAAGCCGTTTCGTGCTTACCGGTTAAACGCTTATCATTATCAGCGCCATAAACCGCAATGCATTCGGCAATTGCCGGACGGAAAGCCTCGCAAATAATATCGTATGTTTCTTTTTTACCTGCAGTTCTTAATGTAGTATTTGAGAAGTTAGCATGCATGCCTGAGCCATTCCAGTCTAAATCGCCTAAAGGTTTGCAATGCCAGTTTACCGAAACGCCGTGGCTTTCACCAATTCTTTCTAATAAATAGCGGGCTACCCAAATTTGATCGCCGGCCTCTTTAGCGCCTTCTGCGAAGATCTGGAATTCCCACTGCCCTGCGGCAACTTCACCGTTAATACCTTCAACGTTTAAGCCCGCTTCCAGGCACATATCCAAATGCTCTTCAACTATATCCCTGCCAAAAGCATTTTTGGCGCCTACTCCGCAATAGTAAGGGCCCTGGGGGCCCGGGTAACCACCGTCGGGGAAGCCAAGCGGTTTGTTGGTTTCGGGATCCCATAAAAAATACTCCTGTTCAAAGCCGAACCAAAAGTCGTTATCATCATCCTGGATAGTGGCACGGCCATTTGACGGATGGGCTTTACCTGTTGAGTCAAGCACTTCGCACATTACCAGGAAAGCATTTGATCTTCCCGGATCTCTGCGAATAAAAACCGGCCTCAAAACGCAATCAGATGAACCTCCCGGCGCCTGTTCGGTTGATGAACCGTCAAAGCTCCAATCCGGGCAATCTTCTAATTTACCGCTGAAGTCACCTAAAATTTTTGTTTTACTGCGCAGGCTTTGAGTGGGTTTGTAGCCATCAAGCCAAATGTACTCGAGTTTAGTTGCCATTGTTTAATGATTTTATAAAATTGGGGTCAAATCGTGTTTTTTATAACTTTATATATAATTATCGCGGCGAATTTAAATTAATTTTATAAATTTTATAACAAATTGTTGAAAAATTCCTATTTTTTTTCAAAAACCAGTATTTATCAAATCAAATGGAATTAAAAACCGCTTTCAGAGACTAATATTATAACTAATGCGAAGCAAGAGCCGAGAATCAAGAGCCAGGATTCAAGATAAGAAAGAAAATCCTTATAAATATTCGTTAAAATTAATATCAGGGCTTTGTACGACAAAAATTATCAACGATTATGTCTTGAGGTTTTGGAAAATTGGTTTGCCACGGCCAATTCTCCTGGCTCTTGATTCTTAATTCGGCTAACTAAGCTAAAAAAGTTATTTGCCGGAGGCTATTCCCCAGAAACAAGTTTTCCTGATTTTTTTCAATGAATCTCGGGCAATTCCCAGGTTGAAATAGTGTTTGTTTCGATCGTTAAGTAAATAAAACTGAGCGTTCTCGTTGTTATAAAAGAAAGTGGTCAGCTTTTTTGGCGAACCTCCGTCTTTCAAACTAACACCAATAGTAATCCCATTATCTATTTTACGGGCACGGCCAACTTCTATCGGGTTTTTTGCAGTGATCCAATTAATATAATAGATCATATTTTGCGGCGGAATTGAGGTAGTTAACATCTTATAATTTTCTGTCGTATGAACTATCCCTATCAGGCATTTAATGCATGAAGCTGAAACGTCAGCATTTTCATGGCCTTTCCCCAGGTTATTAATAACAGTATCTTTTTCACCGTTAACCGTCACAGTGGTTTTTATGATATTGTCGGCTGCAGGCTCAGGTTCCGAATCACAAGCGGCAACTCCTATTAAGGCCATGCCTGCAAGGAAAACCGGTTTTAAATTTTTCATAAAACACTCAATACCACTATATACAGTCTTTTACGTGATTTGTTTAGCATATTTTATCTGGCTCAGAATTGTCTGAACCCGAATTTTTGGAATTTAGGAATTAAAAGAATTATACGACGAAATAAAAATAAATCCGAAATCGAAATTCTGAAATCCGAAATCTTCCCTATCTTCGGCCAATTTAATTTTCCATCTGCAAATCAAAATTTAATATGAAAATAACAGTTGTTGGCGCCGGAGCTGTAGGCGCTACCTGTGCCGATAATATCGCCAGGAAAGAATTAGCCGAAGAACTTATTTTATTGGACATCAGGGAAGGCTTCGCCGAAGGCAAAGCCATCGATATGATGCAAACGTCGGCCCTTTTAGAATTCGATACTAAAATTAAAGGGGTTACCAACGATTATGCCGCTACGGCGGACTCAGCGGTCGTAGTGATCACGTCGGGATTGCCGCGCAAACCGGGTATGACGCGCGAGGAGTTGATCGGCACCAACGCGGGCATCGTAAAAAGCGTTACCGAAAGCATTCTTAAATATTCGCCGAACACCATCATCATCGTGGTATCAAACCCGATGGATACCATGAATTACCTGACTTTAAAAACATCAGGCTTGCCTAAAAACCGTATCATAGGCATGGGCGGCGCACTGGATTCGGCAAGGTTTAAATATTACCTGAGCCAGGAATTAGGCTGCTCTCCTGCCGACCTTAACGCGGTTGTTATAGGCGGCCATGGCGATACCACCATGATTCCCTTAATACATCATGCTACCTGGAACAGCATCCCTGTTACGGAACTATTAAGCAAAGAACAGCAGGATAAAGTAGTTGCAGCGACAATGGTTGGCGGCGCTACCTTAACAAAACTGATCGGCACATCAGCATGGTATGCACCCGGGGCAGGAACTGCCTTTATGGTAGAAAGCATAGTACGCGACCAGAAAAAACTGATCTCCTGCGGCGTTGCTTTGGATGGCGAATACGGGCAAAAAGATATTTCGCTGGTAGTTCCGGTTATCCTTGGTAAAAATGGTTTTGAGAAGATCCTTGAATATAAATTGAACGATGAGCAGCAGGCAAATTTCAGCAAAAGCGCTGATGCGGTGCGGAGTATGAACCAGGTGCTGTATGATACGGGGGTGATATAATTGTATTAGGTTTTAGATTTGACAACTTTTGAAAAGTTGTCAAATCTTTAGTTATCAAATTTCAATTGTCTAAAGAAAAAGCTATTGGAATACTGTATAGAACGCGGACAGGTTTGCCATTTTGTATTCCGGGTTTCCATTTCGGTGACGATTTTATGAGTCTCACAGCTTCTTCATCACAACCATCGCCGATACCCCTGGCAACTTTCACATCAGTTAAACTCCCATCCCGTTCGACAACAAAACTTACAATTACTCGTCCGGATGTATTATTTTTTTTTGCCGCATCAGGATAGCGGATATGGCTGTTAAGGAATCTCAAGAAAGCGTCAAGGCCGCCAGGGAATTCCGGTACTTGCTCGACATTAACAAAAAATTTATTATCGGATATAGTACAAGGTTCAGACTTGATAATTTTTCCATCCTTATAAGTCTTCACAAAACCTGTGGTGTCTGTAATCACAATGTTCCAAACACTATCCCGGCGTCCATTAGTTATTATACCCTGTTCAGATGTCCTGGTAAAACCGTCATTAAAGTTTATCCAGGAGCCGTTACCATTTACAGCCATTACTTTTCCTGTTGAATCACTGCAATCTTTTAATAACAATTCTGTTTCTTCTGTAACAGTTTTTATATAACTTTTCTTATTATAAAATTTACCGTTAGGATAATATTCTATTATGTCGCCCGTCAGTTCGCCGTTGTCATAATTTTTTATGTTCATTTTATGCCCATTGGCGAAGAAAGTAATAACTGGGCCTTGAAATTTTAAATCTTGCATAGTGGCACTCCCAGCCAACCTAATCTTGCCATTTTTATAATATTCCTTTATAACAGATAAATTCTTGTCGACACTTGTATCCGGCGGTAATACAACAAGGAAAAAATCTGCGCTATCTTTTGTCGAAACTAATTTCCCCGAATTACTTAAATAGTAAACGGCGGTATCCTTTTTCTGTGCAATAGCTTCACTAAAAACCACTAAACTCAAAAATAAAATGAAAATATACCTTATCATATAAATTATAAAAAGTGCATGAAGATAGCGAATGTTCTTTATTTCGGCTTATTGGTTATGTAAATTCAGTGGGTTTATTTAATTTACCCATTCAAACCTGACTGCTAACATTTATGCCTATGAACAGATATTTTGTTGACGCTAATATTGCCAAAGCCAAAACGATAAAGGCTGATTTTTATACAAGCGCAGAAGTATTTGAGAAGTGCAGGGAAAAAATATTTGCGCCCTCCTGGCAGTTTATCGGCAGTGACGACTTGGTTAAAGAAAATTGGGATGTGAAGTAAGCGCCAGGAAATCAAGAGCTGATTCTCTGGAAAATGACATAATTATAAAGAACAAAAAAATTTCCTGTTGGTTAATTTTTATAGCATTGTTAAACGAATGTAATATTTGAGATTAAATTAGATGTTTAAACATCTATTATTTACATTTGTACTAAATAAAACAATCAAAAAAATTAAATATCATGGAAACAGCAACATCAACTGCAACAAAATGGGTGGTAGACCCTATGCACTCCGAAGTTCAATTTAAAGTAAAGCACCTGGTTATCTCGACAGTAACCGGTTTTTTTAAAAGTTTTGAAGGAACATTAGAAACCGAAAACAACGATTTTGAAGATGCCAATATTTCTTTCTCGTTAAATATCGATAGTGTTGATACTAACCAAAGTCAAAGGGACGCTCATTTGAAATCAGCAGATTTTTTTGATGCAGAAAAATATCCGCAGATCACATTTAAATCAACCTCATTCAAAAAAACCGGCGATGATGATGAATATGAGTTATTTGGCGGCCTAACCATTAAAGACATTACCAAACCGGTTAAACTGCAAGCCGAATATGGCGGCTCGGCTAATGATTTTTACGGCAATACCAAGGCGGGTTTTGAAGTTAACGGTAAAGTTAACCGCAAAGATTTTGGCCTTACCTATGATGCTGTAACCGAAGCAGGTTCGATTGTTGTGGGTGAAGATATAAAGCTAATCATCAACATTCAGTTTGCGAAAGTGGCGTAAATGATTTCGGATTTCGGAATTTCGATTTCGGATTTGATAAAGAAAAATGATTTCGGATTTAGATAAGGTATAAATCGGAGAATATACTTAAATTCAAAATCAGAATAAATCCGAAATCGAACATCCGAAATCCGAAATAAAAAGATGCTGATAAAAATCTACCCCGAAAACCCCAATCCGAAGGCCATTGAACAGGTGGTTGAAATACTGCGTAAAGGCGGCCTGATCATTTATCCTACCGATACCGTTTATGGGCTTGGCTGCGATATTACCAATCATAAAGCCATTGAAGCGATTTGCAGGATAAGAAACATTAAACCCGAAAAGGCCAATTTCTCTTTTGTTTGCTACGACCTGAGCCATATATCCGATTATATAAGACCGATAGATAACACCACTTTCAGGTTGCTGAAGAAGGCTTTGCCCGGTCCGTTTACTTTTATTTTTAACGCCAACCATAACGTACCTAAATTATTAAGTTCCAACAAAAAAACGGTAGGTATCAGGGTGCCCGATAATAATATTGCCCGCGAAATTGTAAAAGCACTGGGAAACCCGATACTTTCAACATCTATAAAAGATGAGGACGAGATCATCGAATACTCCACCGATCCTGAACTTATCCACGAAAAATATGAGCACCTGGTTGACGTTGTTATTGACGGCGGTTACGGAGATAACATACCGTCAACTGTGGTTGATTGTACCGGGGGCGAGTTTGAGGTTATACGCGAAGGTAAAGGGGAGTTGGAGATGTTCCTGTGAGATTTACGAAGTTTTAAAAACTTCGTAAATCTTTACGGACGAATAGATTTCACAAACTCCGGTATCCTCTCCAAATAGTCCTCAATCCCCAAATGCTTTACAAAGGCAGTACCTACTATAGCTCCGTTGGCGTATTCACAGGCTTTCTTAAATGATGCATTATCTTTAATACCAAACCCGAAAATGGTTGGGTTTTTTAAATGCATAGATTTTATACGCTTATAATAACCTTCAATACTATCCGACATTTGAAGGTTTGCGCCTGTTATGGCTGATGTGGAAAGTAAGTAAATAAAGCTGTTACTCAATTCGTCTATCTTGCGGATACGTTCTTCGGATGTTTGAGGCGTAACCATAAAAATGTTGCTCAGGTTATTATCCTTAAAGAAACCGGCGTACAAAGTTTCATATTCATAGATAGGCAGATCGGGCACAATAATGCCATCAACACCGACTTCGGCTGCCTTTTTGCAAAAGCGTTCGACACCGAATTGCGCTATGGGATTAAAATAACCCATCAGCATAATGGGTATGGTTACCCGTTTGCGCAGGTCCTTTAGTTGCTCAAAAAGCAAATGGAGGGTCATGCCGTTTTCAAGTGCTTTTTCAGAACTATGCTGAATAACCGGCCCATCGGCTACCGGATCGGAGTAGGGGAAGCCGATTTCCAAAAAATCGACCCCGGCCTTTTCCAGGGCTTCAGCAATATCAAGGGTAGTATTGATTTCGGGATAGCCTGCCGTATAGTATATGGATAGTAAATTATCCTTTTTAGTATTGAAAAGCTGGTTGAGACGGTTCATGAGTGTTTTTTTGTCCATAGACGATAGTCCATAGTCCATGGTAGTTATGGTTATGATAATGCGTTTATTAAAACTGTAATCATTTTTGTCACTGACTTGATTTTTACCATGGACTATGGACTATCGACCATGGACTAATTAATATCCAAAATATTTTATATATGTATCCAAATCCTTATCGCCGCGGCCGGAGATGCAGATCACTACATTATCATCCGGTTTAAACTTCATTTTTTCAAGATAGGCCAGGGCGTGGGCTGTTTCAATTGCGGGGATAATGCCTTCCAGTTGCGAACAGAGTAAACCTGCCTTCAGCGCTTCATCATCGGTAATACTAACATATTGCACGCGATGAATTTTATGCAGATAAGCATGCTGCGGCCCTATGCCGGGATAATCCAGACCGGCTGAAATGGAATAAGGCTCTACCACCTGCCCGTCATCAGTTTGCATTAACAGGGTGCGGCTGCCGTGTAAAACGCCTTCCCGTCCTAAAAATGTGGTGGCTGCCGAATGTCCGCTGTAGACGCCTTTACCGGCGGCTTCAACGGCTACCAGTTTAACGGCTTCATCCTCCAAAAAATGATAAAACATACCCATGGCGTTGCTTCCGCCGCCTACACAGGCCATTACATATTCGGGCAACTCTTTACCGGTATGCTCTTTTAGCTGTTTTTTGGCTTCTAACGAAATAACAGACTGAAAGCGGGCAACCATATCAGGGTAGGGGTAGGGGCCCACAACCGAGCCGATAATATAATGGGTGTCAACCGGGTTGGCAATCCAGTCGCGCAGTGCCTCATTGGTGGCATCTTTCAGCGTTTTGCTGCCTGATTTAGCGGGAACCACTTTAGCGCCAAGCATTTTCATGCGTGAAACATTTGGCGCTTGCCGCGCCATATCAACCTCGCCCATGTAAACCATACATTCCATGCCTTTTAAGGCACACACTGTAGCGGTTGCCACGCCATGCTGGCCGGCGCCGGTTTCGGCAATGATGCGCTTTTTACCAAGACGAATAGCTAAAAGTATCTGGCCAATGGCATTATTTATCTTATGCGAGCCGGTATGGTTCAGGTCTTCCCGTTTAAAAAATATATTAGCCCCATATCTTTCCGAATATCTTTTAGCATGATATAACGGCGACGGCCTGCCTACGTAATCCTTTAAAAGCTGGTCGAATTCAGCTTTAAAATCTGCATCATTGATGATAGATAGGTATTTCTGCCTTAATTCTTCAACATTGGGATACAGCATTTCGGGGATATAGGCGCCGCCAAAATCCCCGTAATAACCCTGGTCATTAACTCCGTAATTCATTTATATTGGGTTTGCTTAATGATGTCAAATGCTTTTTCCAACTTGTTTATATTTTTCAATCCCGGTGCGTCTTCAAACTTACTGTTCAAATCAACACCATAAAATTGTGGATGGCTGGTGTTTTTTACTTCTTCAAGATTATCCAAACTTATTCCTCCGCTTAAAAAGAAGGGTATTTCCAGTTTATATTGGTTGAGCACAGACCAGTCAAATGTTTTGCCTGATCCGCCATAAATATCCGTTTTTGCATCAAAGAGGAAAAAGTCGACTTTATTTACATAATCATTTAACCGTGTGAAGTCAAAGTTATTATCCAGCCCAAAAGCTTTGAAAATAGTCACCCGGTTCCCGAATGAATTGCAAAACCCGGGACTTTCATCCCCATGTAACTGTATGGCATCGAAACCATGTTTATCAATTAATACGTTTATCGCTTCCGCATTTTCATTTACAAAAACCGCTGTTTTTTTAATATCAGGCGGGATATTGTTCATCGACTCCGTTGCCAGTTTATCAATAAATCTCGGCGATGGCCCGTAGAAGATAAAGCCCATATAATCAGGGGACAAAGCTGCAACAGCTTTTATATTTTCAGGGTCCTTTAAACCGCAGACTTTTATTTTCATTTTTAAGCGCAGTATATTTTTATTTTTCGTTATTGAAAGATTTGACAACTTTTTAAAAGTTGTCAAATCTAACCCGTCATTTTAATTAGCCACTAACATTTTAAAGCTTTTCAGCGCTTTTTTGCTGATCAATGATTCTTTAGCCTCCAAAAAACAATCATCAAAGTTTTTTTCCGGGCCAATGGTTTTTATTGCTAATGCGGCGTTGGCCAACACTACACTATTTTGCGCTTTCGTAGCCTCGCCGTTAAGTACGGTCATAAAAATGTCAGCCGATTCGCTTACACTATTGCCGCCTAAAATTTCATGCGGGTCTAAACGGGCAAAACCGAGGCTTTCAATGCTATTTATTTTTTCGCCATCGGCAGAGAAAGTTTTAAAATCGCAGGTTAGCGAAACTTCATCATAACCATCAAGTGCGTTTAAAATAGTATACTTTACATTCGATTTTTGATACAGGTAAGCATAAATGCGGGCAAGCTCCAGGTTAAATACCCCTACCAGTTGGTTTTTTGGCTTTGCGGGATTAACCAGCGGGCCCAGCATATTAAAAAATGTTTTTACACCAAGTTCCCTGCGGATGGGCGCAACGGTTTTCATGGCCGAATGGAATAGCGGGGCATGCAAAAAGCAAATATTGGCATTATCAATTTGATGTTTAAGCTTATTATTATCGTTGCTAAACCTACAGCCTAAAAACTCCATAACATTGGATGAGCCGCAACCGGACGAAACGCCATAATTACCATGCTTGGCAACTTTATAACCAGCTCCGGCCACCACAAGTGATGCAAGTGTGGATATATTAAAAGTATCTTTTCCGTCGCCGCCAGTACCGCAAAGGTCTATTACTTCATCGGTTTCTAAATCAACAGGCAGGCAAAGTTCCAGCATGGCATCGCGAAAACCTTCCAGTTCATTAACGGTAATGCTACGCATGCAATAAGCCGTCATAAAAGCCGCCATTTGCGAATTATTGTATTTACCCTGCGAAATGGCCGTCAAAATTTCTTTTGATTGTCCGCGTGTAAATGTCTTGTTTTCAAAAAGATGGTTTAATATTTGTTTCATACCCCCTGGCCCCCTAAAGGGGGAACTTTTTTAATTTAATTTTTTTTATTTCTGCTACCAGACCCGTTAACAGTTCCCCCTTTAGGGGGTCAGGGGGCTGGCAAAAAAAAAGGTTACCAAACATGGCAACCCTTCTGAATATCTTAAAAAACAAAAATGGTTTGCCTTACGATTACTCGTTAAGCCACCACCAGTTATTGTTCATTACTTTCATTTATGCCACAAATATGGAAATAGTTTTTACTAAAAGCAAGCAGAATGATATTTTTGTTGAGATAGTTGATTGGGTGAGTAGTTGATTGAGTGAGTAGTTGATTGGGTGAGCAGTTGATTGAGTTAAGTGGTTTTGAAGCAAATAGTTTAAAAACAAACTTATTGCCCAAATTATTGCGGGTAAAATAAACCATTCAACTTAATCAACCACTCACCAACTCAATCAACTTTACCAACCACTCACCCAGTCAACTCAATCAACTATTCACCAACTTAATCAACGCAATCAACTAAAAATGGCCATACATAATCGCAAAATAAACCCGGAAGACGACCTTGGCTTTGGCCCGCAGCCGGTTATAAAAAACCAGCCTTTAATTAATAAGGATGGTACCCCGAATGTAAGACGAACTGGATTGCCGTTTTTTAATACTGCCGATAATTACCACACTTTAATTACCATGAGCTGGACAAAATTCTGGCTATTGGTTTTGAGCTGCTACGTGGTGATAAACGTAGTTTTCGCACTTATTTACACGTCGTTGGGGCCAGGCAGTTTGGTTGGTACATCGGGGGATACCCCTTTTCACCATTTTATGGATGCCTTCTTTTTTTCGGCCCAAACTATATCGACGGTGGGTTATGGGCATATTTTTCCGCACGGCATGATGTCGAGCAGTGTGGCCGCTTTGGAATCGATGCTGGGCTTGCTTGCTTTTGCACTGGCAACCGGCCTATTATACGGGCGTTTTTCGCGGCCATCGGCACAAATCGTATATAGCAAAAATATGCTTATCGCTCCTTACCTTGAAACTGGCAAAGGACTTATGTTCAGACTGGCAAATCTGCGCAGAAATATACTTATCGATTTGCAAATTGAGATCATTTTTTCGTTCAATGAAACGATTGACGGGAAAACAATGCGACGATTTTACCCCCTTGAAGTGGAAAGGCGCAAAGTGAGCATACTTACAATGAACTGGACAATTGTGCACCCGCTTGATGACAACAGCCCACTTAAGGACATGACCCGGGAAGACCTTATTGCAACCGAAGCCGGGTTTGCCATATTACTCAGGGCATTTGACGATACTTTTTCGCAAACAGTGCACTCGCGCACTGCTTACCAGGCACATGAAATTGTTTGGGGCGCTAAATTTAAGCCTGTTTTCGACCGCGATGAGGACGGAAGGATTGTTTTGGATTTGAATAGGATAAGTGACCATGAGGTTGTAAACTTGTAGTTCATGGTTCATGGTTCATAGTTCATGGTTCATAGTTCATGGTTCATAGTCGAAACGTCGATAATCTTTGTCCTTGGACAATAGTTAATGGTTTACAAATGATCACTTCCTTTTAGATAACCTGAAAGATGAATACTTTTTAGATTAGGTTTTACCTGGTAGATAACGTAGGTGCCTTTTCCATCTTTTTCAGGCTCAATTTTTTTTGAATGTTTTCCTTGCTTAACAATTACATGCGACCAATTGGCAGGAATGTAGGTTTTGAGCGTCAAGGGGATATTATACATACCGCTATTCAGTGGCATTGTAATATTTAAACTGATGTCCTTGCTTTCGGAGTTGTTTTTTATAACTGTCGCCTCCCTTTCGCGCATATATTTGGTTACATCGCCAAAAGTAGCGATCCATAATTTGTCGTTTTTGCTTTTGAGGTACTGGAAGTATTTGTCGAGCAGGGTGTGCGGAAGCGCTTCGTACCCAAGGCCTTCCACGCCATGAATAACGAGCACCAGCCATGTATTATTTTTAGCAGCCGCGGTATCAACCCACGATTCCATGAGCGGCAATGGCGTTTTGGTGGTGGCGCCGCGTTGCCATTGTATATAATCCTTATCAGTTGTTCCGGGAGTTTTGCGGCTGGCGCGGTCAATTTCTTTTAACCAGGGCTCCGGCATCCTGTTACGTAGGGCAGGGTAAATTTTGTAAGCTATTTTCATCACCCGAGGGTCCTCATAACCGTAAGGCACTTCGGCGGAAAAGGTATATTTCTCGCCCATTTTCTCTTTTATCTCTTCTTTACTTTTTTCAAGTTCATAAACAATATTTGCCGAATCAAGCGCCGGCATACTTGCATGGGTGATGGAATGGCTGGCAAACTCGTATCCTTTCGCTGCATCGCGCCTGAAGTCATCCCATATCGAACCTTGTTCCTGAAGCACTTCATCACAAGGTTGATAGCCGGGTTTAAAATCACCGTTCCGAACTTTTTTATAAAGCTCGTCCATCAGCCTAAAGGCCTGGTCTTTTTTTCCATCATCATAAAGGCCTGCTGCCCTGGTATGGGAGGTAATTGTACCCTTAAAGCCCAAATACCCCGCTGCCGAGCAACGCTCAAAAAAGTTTTGCTGACTGGTGGGAATAGTTGCCGACTCAGCAATAATGGCTTTTACCGGGCGGCCAATAAACCTGCCATGGTATTTTGAGCCTGGTATGCCGCCTGTAATAATAAAAAAGGTAGCAGGCAGTTTAAGGCGTTCCATAATAGGCAAGGCATACCTGAACTGGTTTATCGATCCATCGTCATAAGTAATGGAAACAGCGCCATTTTTCCCGTATTGCCATTTGGTGATCTCTGTTTGGCCAACAGAAGCGGTTTGGCCTTTAGCCAGTATAAGGCAAAAGCTGATAGCAATAGTGAGAAAAAATGGTTTCATGGTAGTTTTTTATAGACAACAGAGGTCAAATATAAACGATTTAAAAAATAAGGGCATATGATTTTTGTATCAAATCTGTTATAAAAAAACATTTTGTAACATGTCATATTACGTGTTACATTTGTGAATGATCGAAAGTATCAGTCATAAGGGTCTCCGGCTTTATTATGAAGAAGGAATAGGATCAAAATTACCCGGTGACCAACTTAGGAAAATAAACAGAATACTTGATGCGCTCGATACAGTTACGATGGAAGAAGATATCTGGGCGCTTGGATCGGGCATCCATAAACTTTCAGGAAACATGAAATATTTTTGGTCTATAAAAGTAAGTGCTAACTACAGAATTATTTTTCGCTTGGATTCTGGAAATATTCATGATGTTGATTATGTAGATTATCATTAAAAAGGAGATTTAAAATGCTTAAAAGAAAATTGCCGCCTTTACATCCCGGCGAAATATTGCGGGAAATGTTTATTAAAGAACGCAACCTGACCATTACCGAAGTAGCAAAGGGCTTGAATGTGGCACGGGCAAATTTATCGGCTGTGATAAACGGACATTTAGGGATCAGCCCCGAGCTTGCCATAAAACTATCTGAGGCGTTTGGTAACACAGCTCAATTTTGGGTTAACCTTCAAAATAATTATGAGCTATGGCATGCAGAACAAAAGGTTAACAGGTCTATTATACGTCATTTTGATAAGATCAGCGCGTAGTGCCTCACCTTGCCCTCCCCAAAGAAGAGGGTTCTAAAAATGTAGTGTTGAGGCGTGTACGCTACTCCCCCACGTACGGGTCCTTAATTTTTTTATGCTGATAAGTAATGTCCGAAAACGTAACTGTATTATGTGTCCCGGTTGGTGATTGTGCTAAAAACCCAAGTTTCAATGGTCCTTTCGCGTTAAATTGTAAATGCCGTATTAAAAACCACTTTTTTCGGTCGGTTGAAAAATATAAAGTGATCACATTACCGGCTTTAGCTATTTTGTAATAAACATAATTTTGCGCCAGGGCTACCGAATTGCAATCATCAGAAATATTGTTGGTAACAACGCTCACCACCCTGTGAATGCCGGTATAATCCTTTTCGAAACAAAACTTGATCCAGTGCAGCGGGTCAGTTTTCAAAACGATGGCGCCGCCGTCCCATTTAAAGGTAAAAGCATGTTCGATCCGCGCAGTGAGCACAAAGTCATTGTCTGCTGTAAAAAGCAATTTTGGCGCGTTGTCAGTATTATAAGTAACATTCGGGTCCCGGAACATATCGGTTTTTGCACCTGCTTCGATAGTTAAAACCCTGCACTTCACCGAATAATCTAAAGGCTTGTTCTCCCACGATAAAGGATAAGGGATACCCGGCAATTGAACGGACTTACTTTGTGATAAGGCTGCATAACTAAAAAAGCAGCAAATAAATAAGATAAACCAAGTTTTGTTTAGTGATGATGCGATCATTTTTCCTAACATTTAAATCAAAAAAGTCCGAAAGCCCGTAGTCGGGGAAGTCCGAAAGAAAGATAAAGCAATTAAGTTCAATAACCAAAACCAATAAACTAATGAACTAATGACCCAGTGACCAAAACTATTCCCCCCATGCTGTGATCACCAGGTTTCGCCGGTGGCCATTGTCGCGGTGCTCACAAAGGTAAATACCCTGCCAGGTGCCTAAGGCCAGTTTGCCGTTGGTGATGGGGATAGTTACTGAATTGCCTAACAATGCAGCCTTCAGATGTGCGGGCATATCATCGGGGCCTTCGGCGTCATGATGGTAGCCGGGATCATCCTCCGGAACGGCTTTGTTGAAAAACATTTCAAAATCCTTCCGTACTGTTGGGTCGGCATTTTCATTTACTATTACGGAAGCGGATGTATGCTGGATAAATACCTGGCAAATACCGGTTTTGATTTCCCTGATCTCAGGCAGCGCCTCTAAAATGTCGGTGGTTATCAGGTGAAAACCTCTTTTTCTTTCTTTCAATTGCAGCGTTTGCTGGTATATTTTCATTGATATATTTTTTTACAAATTGCACAAAGTTTGTACCACTATAAGAAAAACCAAAAGTTTCAAGAGCTTACAATTTTTCTTACCCAAATCATTGATCTTTTTATCAAAACATTCGCCTCACCTAAATCCTCTCCAAAGGAGAGGACTTAAAGAACGAGGCCGTTAATTTCGGTGTCTTTATTAACTCCCTCTCCTTTGGAGAGGGTTGGGGTGAGGCGTGTCAGGGCCTATATCGAACTCGTCAATCTAATGCTTAAGAATATGATCAGCGGCCAGGATCAGGAAAAGGTAATCGCTGGTGCCACCTCCCAAAACATACTCGCCCTGCTGCCATAAATAGGGCCATTTCAATAATTCAGGAAAATCCGGGCGGATCAGCGCGGTGCCCGAGCCGATGCCGCCTGGTATATACGACCAATCGGCACGGTTAAAACCATAGCCGGGTATCAATGATTCGGCGCCTACGCCTGAAACAAATGAAGATGTATTCGATCCCGGATGACAGCCCAATATAAAATTGATGGCGCTTAACATATAATCTTTAGGGAATATTCGCGGAAAGGCCACATGTAAAAAATACTGCTTGTAGCCGAAATTCTGTATATCCCATCCGGCTCCCCAAATATTTGGTTTATAGGGCACACCATAAGGCGTTTTACTGCCTTCATTTTTTATTTGTTCAAAAAGCCTTGTGGCAGCCGCTGTAATGATACTGGTATATTGCTGATCATTAACCAATGTAACCGCACGGGCGGCGAGCCAGCCGCTATTTGCCATATTACCGGCAATTTCCTGCTGGTGGCTGATAATAAAACCGGCATATTGCTTGTCTTTGGTGGTTTGAAGTAACTCCACGGCTAAATTTAATTTTTGCAGGGTTCCGGCCTTTTCATTTCTTTTCCAAACCTCTGTCGCAATAGCAAGACACTGCGTTGCGAGTGTATCATTAAAGCCTTTCATCACTCTTGAAGCGGCTGCTAATGCTGCAGCCACCTGCAATTCACGTGAAGGGTTTGCTTCTGTAAAAACCCAGCGGTCATCAGCTGCGCCGGGCAGACCTGCGGCAGGTATCGGGCTGCCATCCTTTGGAGCCACATAAAATTTATTATCCGTAATATTAGCAGGGTCGCCCAAGGTTGTATATTGCCTTTTGGTCGGTTCAATTATACCTCTGTAAAATCTTCCCATGGCCTGGTAGCTGCCAACGATGGTTAACAATCCATGCTCAACCTGCTGTAAAATATCAGGCTTTCCATCCGGCTGTTGTATTTCTACGATATGGTTTACCTGGTCAATGGTTGTATTATCATATTTTACATCAAAAAGTTCGTAAGCCAAACTTAAGCCATGTACAGTCTCGGCCTGCGACTCGATGCGCAGGTCAAAGTCTCCCGCATCATGCCATCCTCCCCGGTTTAAAAAAGGCACAGTTTCGCCCGACTTATATTTATTCAGGGTTGAAGGCCCTTGTATATAGCCATCGAAATGGTTCGAATCAGTGGGCGCCATCCTCGCATCATCCATGTGGCACCAGCCATGCCATACCCTGTATTTGTCATTTACCCGCATGTGGCACATTTGCACCGGCAAAAAATATTCAAGGGTAGGCTGCCATACATTACGGTGGTATACTGTGCGGCTGATCTGGAACGGATGTGTTTGAACGTTACCGTACCGCACCTCGTACATTCCGGGAGCAGTTATCTTCGAAAAATCAAACTGCAGGTAGTGATATCGTAAAAAATTGCCCCAAACTTTAGCATCCGCTTTTAAAACCGAAGTTAAACCACCATTTTCATCTATCCTTAAAAGTTCGGGCTGAAATATGCGGCTGTCATTTTTATCGAGTTCAATAACAGCGATTTTTGACTGATCGGGATGATAGCCTATCTGCGACACCTGCACCACCGGCTGCGACCTCCATCCTTCAATGGCATGTGGTGTAACCAGCCAAACAATGGCATTCTTTGTTGCGCCCTTTGCAACAAGCGACCGTACCACAAACCAACCATTATTATGCTTGCCGCGGCCATCCAGTAATTGCAGGTCACCGGGCCCCTCATTTTCAATGATCATGCGCTGACTTTCGGATTCAGGCGCAACGGTGAGCTTTTTGCCGCTTGCCATCGGCGTTATTTGTACTTCGCCATCCTCATCATTAAACATAGGGCCGTTTGGCTGCTGCGGGAATATACCGAATTGCTTATCTATGTAGTACGATTTGCCAAACAACACGCCAGGATATAACTCGAAATTAAATCCCACTTTACCTATCCAGTTATCCGGCAAAGGCTTATCCAGGTCAACAATTATCCTGAAACCTTTGCCCGCAGGTTCAACCCTTGTAGTATAGCCAAATTTAAGGTCGGGGTAAATTACCGGGTTAAAGCCTTTGCGGTTTATGGACGAATCAGGAAAATGCATGTGCACGCTGACCTGCTGCTTTTCAACATCGACCATTCGCTTGCCAACTTTAGGTATCGGCTGCCATTGTCCGGGTGTTGGTTCCAGCCTGATATCGCCGTTCGTGGCTACACGCTGCCCGTTTTGGATTATCCCAACACCGCCCTGGTGGCCCTCCGGGTAAAAATCATGCGCAAGCATTACATTAACACCCTGGTACTCCAGGTATTCCAGGCTGTTAAGTCTCATGCCGCCAGTGCCGCGTTTTGGTTGGGCATTAAGAATGGAAACGTGAATTAACGAAGTAATAAATAAACAAAATATTAATACGAACTTCTTATTGCGCATGGTGTGTTTACAAATTTTGATGATAAAAGAAATTTCTTTTCTACAATTAATAGCCGGACGTAGGTTTTTATTTAAATTGCAAGGCCAATTCTACCTAAAAAAATCCAATGAAAATATCAAATCTCCTCTTTTTTCTTTCAGCGCTGCTAATTAACCCGGCATCGGGCCAGCAAAAAAATCATGTTCAAAAGACACGTTTAAAGATTTACCGTGAAATGAAAAAGTCAATGGTGGACGAACTGCTGAAACCCTGGTACCCGGCATCGATTGATAGTGAATACGGCGGGTTCCTGAGCACATTTACTTATGATTTTAAACCGCAGGGAAACCAGGATAAAATGATAGTTACCCAGGCAAGGCATACCTGGAGCAATGCAAAGGCTGCTGAACTATTTCCCTTAGTTCCATTGTACAAAAAAGGTGAAGAAGCTGGGTTCCGCTTTTTGCGGGATAAAATGTGGGATAAACAATATGGCGGTTTTTATACTTATACCGACAGGCAGGGAAACCCTAAACCGGGCGGCTTTGCACCTAAAGAAGCTTACGGAAATTCTTTTGGCCTTTACGCCCTTGCCGCCTATTATGAAAGTACCAGAGATACAAGCGCGCTGAACCTGGCTATTACAGAATTTCACTGGCTGGAGAAGCATAGCCATGATCCTGTGTACAAAGGTTATTTTCAGCACATGGAAAGAGATGGCACACCTATAAAAAGAACGGCTGATGTCCCCTCTACCGCCGAGCTTGGTTATAAGGACCAGAATACTTCCATACACCTGCTGGAATCATTTACCGAACTGTACAAGGTATGGCCCGATAATTTATTAAAGCTGCGCCTGCAGGAACTGCTGCACCTGGTGCGGGATGTTATAACAGATAAGAGGGGAGACCTGATACTATTTTTTCAGCCAGACTGGACGCCGGTTTCTTACAGGGATTCGGGCGAGGCGGTTATTTTAAAGCACCGCAATCTTGACCATGTTTCATTCGGACATAATGTTGAGACGGCATATTTGATGCTGGAAGCCTCGCATATATTAGGTATTAAACATGATGCTTTAACAAACCGCATCGCCAAAAAAATGGTTGACGATGCCTTAAAGAATGGCTGGGACAATAAGGTTGGCGGTTTTTATGATGAAGGCTATTATTTTAAAGATAAACCCGGCATAACCATCATAGCCGATACTAAAAATTGGTGGGCGCAGGCCGAAGGTTTAAATACCTTGTTAATGATGGCTGATAAATATCCGCACGACCCGTGGCAATATGAAAAAAAATTTGAGCAGCAGTGGCAATATGTGCAGACCTATCTTATAGATCACGAACACGGCGATTGGTACCAGGGCGGCCTGGATAAACAACCTGACTATAAAACGGACTTAAAAGGGCAAATATGGAAAGGCACTTATCATGTATTAAGGGCGCTGATCAATTGCACTAATCGTTTAAAGCCCAACATTCACTGATTCCCCTCCATCAACCGGCGTCCCTGAAAGAGACAAATAGTATTGCGATGGGTATGAGACTTCCGACTTAAGACTAAATGTCAATTTAGGGTTGACATAGCACCAGAATAACTGTCCAGATCAGTTAAATATATGACGAGCGTCATTTTATAGCCAAGTGGTTTGATTCAACTTTATAACAGCAAATTTAAATAAGATGAAAACCATACTTGTACTAACCGACTTTTCGGCAAAAGCGGAAAATGCGGCGATGTGTGCATTAAAAATAGCCGAAAAAGCACATGCCAACATCGTTTTATTTCATTCAGTTGAAAGCTTTCAGCCTGTCAATGTGCCCGAATCGGGGTCGTGGGTATACGAAGATTATGAAATTATTAAAACCGAAAGCCTGGCGGAGTTAAAAAAACTGGAAGAATGTATGGCAGCACATCATCAGCCCGGAGCATTTGAACCGGAGATCAGCTTGTTAAATGAAATGGGATACGACTTAGGGAGTTATGTCAATCAGCTTGTAAAAGATAAAAATATCGATCTCATTGTTATGGGGACTAAAGGGGATAACACGGTCTCGCATCTGTTTAACGGCAGCGATACAGATGATATACTTGAACATGCACCGTGCCCTGTTTTATTTGTTCCGGAAACCGGAAGTTTTGACTATCTTAAAACTATTATTTTTGCCGATGACCTAAAAAAGGATTATACCAAAGCTATCGGCTTTTTGATTGACTTCGCACGAATTTACTATTCGCATATTATTCTCACTCATTTCGGGGAATATGATAATAATGCCCTCAAGTGTTTAAATTTTATAAAAAACACGTTGAAATACACCAATGTAACATCAAGACTGTTCCCTTTAGAAAACATAGGTAAGCAGCTGCGGAAATTTGTGACATTTGCTGAGGCAGATCTTGTAGTATTGATCCATCACAAGGATGACCGGTTCGAAAATTTTATTTATGGCAGCGAAAGTAAAAACATGCTGAAGCACAATAACGTTCCACTGTTAGTTTTACCGGGCTAATATTGATCAATAGTGAATGGATGAGTTGTGAAGGGATATACAGTTCTTCACCACTCACCACTCACATTCAACACTCACCACTCGCCACTCAACACGTTCCATGTTTTTATAAATATCGGGCAGTCTACTCTTTTTGTTCGTAAAAGGAGTAAATTGCCTATTAATTTGAACCATTTTTGAGGTTTTTTACGTACAAATACCTAATTCAAATTCTACAATCGTTAAACAATCCGTCATTAAGTGAACTGGTCAATTGGCTTTTTTAAGAAATTATCCCTACAGGCAAAGCTGATCCTTATCGGTTTGATACCTACGCTTTTTTTTCTTTACATGTCTTTTCAACTTTATCAGACCGAAAAACAGAAGTTAGAATTGCTGCATAATAATATCAGGATAATTAACAGGGCTGCCGCGGTAGATGAGCTCATCGGACAGTTACGCGCGGAAAGAAGATCTGGTTATGAATTTGCTTTAAAAAAGGATCAGTACGGCAGTTTTAAAAACCAGTGGAAATCTACCGAACTGGCAATAACCCGCCTTGAAAATACTGACCCGGAATTAAAAGGCATTAAAACCTACACTTTATTGGATGGATTAGATGGAATACGCAAAAATATTACACAGCTAAAAATTGTCCCCGATGCAGTAATGGCCTATTATACTAACATTATTTTCAGGATAAGTTACCTTGACGTCACTCCCGAACTTTTGACAGGAAATGCAAGAAAGGTAAACCAGGACATCCATGGGTTAAAGGCGCTGTCGGAAATGAATATCTACCTTTCTATAATAAATGAGAATATATACAATGTCTTGTACTCGCACTGCGAAGATGCTGCCGGCGTATTAAACGGTTTAGCCAGCACATACCAGGTGTACAAGACATTTGAAAAGGAGTTTATGATCAAAGCATCCGAAAGCTCCATTAAATCATATTGTCAAATAAAACAAAATTCAGCGTTAAAACCGGCAATGGCTTACCTGGACGCGTCCTTTAAACGTATGAATATTGACAGCACTTACAATGATGTGCAATGGCGGAATATTTCGGCGGAGGCCACCGAACAATTAAAGCTGCTGCAGTTTAAACTTACGGCCCGGATTGATAATACATTAATTGATCTTGAAACGACAGAACAGGTGACAGTTAATAGTTGGCTGATTTTACTGATTATCTATATGGCATTAATAACTGCTATAGTAGGTTATACCATACTGGATATTCAATCCAGGTTAATAGAATTGAGAAGGGCGGCTGAAAAAATAGCGGTAGGGGCTACGGGCCTGGAATTAAGCAGCTATTCAAAGGATGTAATAGGCAGACTGGCCAAGTCAATAACGAAAATAGACAGGAATAATAAAATGCTTGCGGAAGCAGCCAATGCTATTGGCAGCGGTAATTTTGATGTTCCGGTAAAACCGCGCGGACGTACTGACGTTCTTGGCAATGCTATATTACAGATGAAGGATGAATTACAGCATTTTACATCACAAAAACTTGCTCATTCCGACGAGCTTGAAGGTTTATTGGAGGTGATAAAGCAAAGTGAAAACTATTTCAGGCAAATAGCCGATCAAACGCCGTTTATAATATGGCAGGTGAACAGTAAAGGCGAGGCTACATACATGAACAAGCGATGGCTTGAATTTACCGGGATGGAGTTTGAAGAGAGCCTGGGCATTGGCTGGATGGTTATGCTGCATCCTGATGACCAGGAAGACCGGGTATTGGCAGAGGCTTTCGCCGGCCATATACCCTACGCAACCAAGGCAAGGTTTAAGAATGCAAACGGCGAATACCGGTCGATGCATATCCAGAGCAACCCAATCTTTGATAAAAATGAATTTGCGGGATATATTGGGAGTATGACCGATGTTACAGATCAAATGGCTGCTGAAGAGGCCATTTTAGAACTCATGCATAAAAAAGATGAGTTTTTATCTATAGCCAGTCACGAATTAAAAACACCTTTAACCAGCATTAAGGCCTATACACAGCTGCTGCATAAAAATTTAAACCCGGAAGAAAAAACATTCCCGTTTGTAGAAAAAACGTTAAATCATATAGCCCGTCTCGAAAAACTGATCAGGGACTTGTTGGACGTATCCCGTATTAATTCGGGGCAGATGCATTATGACCTTGAAACTTTTCAGTTCGAAGATATGTTAAAGCAAAGCATCGAAAATTTCAGGGATGTTTCGTCAAGCCACAAAATCATCGTAGAAAACATAGCCAAAGGCACATTAATGGCCGACCGTATAAGAATAGAACAAGTATTTAATAACCTGTTAGATAACGCGGCAAAGTACTCGCCTGGCGCTGATACTATTTTGGTTGACTCATTTATCGAAAATGGGAACATTATAGTTTCTGTTCAGGACTATGGTGTGGGCGTAGCCGAAAAAGATTGGCGGCGCTTATTCGAGAGATTTTACCGCAGCGAAAAAACTTCAAACAGTTTCCAGGGTTTAGGCCTGGGTTTATTCATTTCATCCGACATTATTAAACGGCACGGCGGCGAAATTTGGGTGAAAAGCACACCGGGAGCAGGTTCTACGTTCTATTTTAAATTGCCGTTGTGGTCAGAGACTGGAGATTAGAGATTAGAGGTTGGAGATTAGAGGTTGGAGGTTGGAGATTAGTGATTAGAGATTGGAGATTAGTCCGAAAGTCAGTAAAGTCCGGAAGTCCGAAAGAAGCTGCAACTGACGTTTCGGCAAAAATAACTTAAGTTATATAGAAGGGTTGGAGATTAGTGATTAGAGATTGGAGATTAGTTGAAATATCTTTCGGACTAAAAAAACTAATCTCCAACCTCTAACCTCCAATCTCTTTCCTTGCTTTATCACGATAGCCCCATTCCTCGTTCTTTTTTAACTCCGGGTATTTTTGCCGGTCATCCTTTAATATTGAATATACACCCCATACCAGCAGGAATGGCGACAGTAGTAACATACCGGAAGATATAGTTACAGAAAGGCCGGCATCGCATATTAGGGCATAAACTACTAAATATATAGTGAGTCCCATAACAACCGATTTTGCTTTCATATTCTCTTACTATTTATGTTTAACATGTTTTGAAGTATCCTTTACTAAATTTGCACCGCCCGAAGCGCTGTTATCGCTGCTGGTGGTGTTACCGGTATCTATTTTAGAGCTATCCTTCATCTTGTAGGTGTTAGTAACGGTATCCTTGCCCGTTTGGGGGTTGCGGCCACAAGTGCAAGCGATTGAAAAACATGTAATGCTTGCCCCTATGATGATGATCATCCAGTTTTTCATTGAGTTAAATGTTATAAAGACTTAACAGCCAAGGATAGTTATGGTTTTTTAAATATCTCAAAGCGACACACCTCACGATACGGATAATTGTCTGAACTCGAATTTATAGAATTTAAGAATTAACGGAATTGAGGATAGCCGCGTCACGAGTGTTCGAAAGATTTTAAAAAGCGGCGGACGTGTGCGATTCCCTCCCTTGGGAAGGTGCACAATGCTATTAAGTTAAGGAAAGGAATCTTTTTTAAGTTGTTTTTTCCCTCTTTCCGCCGCAGGCGAAGAGAGGGTGGTCGAGCGAAGCAAAGACCGGGTGAGTAAACTATGGAAGCGGCATTAACGCAAATGCCTGGCGCACAATTTACTCACCCCGATGGGCGCTACGCTGGTCGACCCTCTCTTCGCCTGCGGCGGAAAGAGGGTGAAGAAGGTAATTTCTCTTAACTTAATGACATTACGCTCACGCTTGATGAGAGCAAGGCAGTTTCCTGACAACATTACGATGCAAAAGAAGCTTTGCATCTGTCCTCAAATTCTTCATATCGCAGAACTTCAATAGGAGGAAATTTACTGTTTTTCAGTTGATGAATATGGCGGTCGTTACTAACGAGATAATCACACTGACCGGCTATATGACAGTCCACAAATTTGTTATCATCCTTGTCGTTTTCTATTAATTGCCATAAAAAGGATGGATTCTTAAGTATGGTATTTGGAAGCATTAGCAGAAAATCGAGCGCGGCATCAGTCCGGTCAAGCCCGTATCTGAAAGTAATTTGCTCCTGGTATTCAGTAAGGATTTCGTTGGATACTACTAAATCGAATTTATTTTGGACGAGTGATTGATATATCCAATGATACTTATAATTTGGTGCAAGACAAACCGGGAAAATATTCGTATCCAAAATAATGCGTAGCTTACTCATTTAGCCAACGGTCAAGATCTTCTGTAATGTTTTTTTCCTTTATTGCCTTCTGAATATTTTTCTGAAGTTTTCCAGAAAAATACTTTGCCAGTAAAGTTTTGATTGCCAGTAAATCTTCCTCCTTTGGCTGAAATGAATAAACATTTAACAGTTCCAATTGTAAAGCGCTTAATTTTTGAGTTTGCATAAAACTGTTGCTTTTTACAAAAATACAAATTAATCACCAAAATTATGAAACTGCATAACGCGCGGTGTGTCCGTTAATTACTGGTTTTAAAATCACTTATCTGGAATAGACACGAGTCGCATTTGCGCTTTGGTTTTACTGGTAGTAGCTCGCGCTTGATGGAGCGGTAGTTTGTTACTTTGCGATATAGGATAGAATTACAATACGCACGATAGCGGAGCACAAGGGTACCACTTTGGGCGGCGCGGCACACTCGCGCTTGATGAGGAGTTTGTTACTTTGCGATACAGGATAGAATTACAATACGCACGATAGCGGAGCACGGGCGCACCACCTCTTTTGGCCGGCGCGGCACACTCGCACTTGATGAGGGACGGCCAGTCAAATAAACACTACATTTGAGAATTAAACCTCGTAATATATGGCTCTCGCAACTATCCTTTCATTAATAGGAACATTTAAAGAACAACTTATTTCGGCATGCACCGATGTAAAAAACGAGGCCGAATTCTTTTTAAACGGCGGTCTGCCCACTTACATCGAAAGCATTGAATCGAAATTTTTGAATACCAAAACCTTTCTTTACCGCAACGAAAATGTGCCCTTTTACGATGTATTCTTTCCTGTTTCACTTAGGAATGGCAATGTAAAAAAAAAGGTTACCACTTACAACGAGCTTTTTGGAACATCGCGATTTGTAACCATTAATGGTACAGCTGGTTCAGGAAAGACAATGCTAATGAAGCATTTTTTTTTAACCAGTATCCGTGACTACTACAAAATTCCGCTATTTATAGAACTGAGGAATCTTAACGATTATGAAGGCTCATTAACAGATTTTATTTATGAGGTGATTTTTAATAATCGGTTATCGCCGGATAAAAGGATTCTTGAGCGGCTGTTGGAAAGCGGAAGTTTTATACTATTGCTCGACGGATACGACGAGATTTATTCATCCAAAAAAAATAAATTCACGATCGACTTAGACAAATTTATTGATAGGTATGCTAAAAATAATTTTGTTATTTCTTCGAGATTAGGAAGCGGGCTTGAATCATTTCCAAGGTTCGATAATTTCTATTTAGAGGAATTAACTACAGAAGAAATATTTGAATTTACCGATTTGGTGCTAAAATGTAACCCTGATAAAAACTTCGCAGTAAAAATAAACGGTGCCATTAAAAAATCGGTAAACTCTGATTATTCGAATTTGCTAAAAAGTCCGCTATTGCTCTCAATGTTTATTCTAACATTTAACTCTTACCCTGAACTGCCGAGATTAAAGAGTAAATTTTATTGGAATATGTTTGACACTCTGACAACAAGGCATAACAATTACACTAAGACGGGAGGATATATATACGAAAGAAAGACCGGCCTAAAAAATGATGATTTTGAGAAGATACTGACGTGTTTTTCGTATATATCTTATTTTGAACAGAAATGGTCTTTCGACACGGAATATCTGAATACGACGCTTTATAAAATCAAACAACGATTAAATTATGACTTTTCAATTGATGACTTGATTCAAGATTTAACGTTAGCAATCCCAATACTATTAATAGACGGAGTGGACTACAAGTTCCCACATAGGTCAATACAAGAATATTTTTGTGCATTGTATATTAAGAGCCAAACTGATGAGGCGAAAAATAATGTATACCCACACCCCTTTATTGAACAGGTTGAAAGGGGTATAATCGGGGCGGATAATCTTTGGGACTTTTGCTATGAGTTGGACAAAACGGGATTTCAAAAACATTTTTTGTTACCGAAATTATTAGAGTTCAAAAATCTGATAAATGACCCTGAACCGATTAATCAACTAAAAAATTTTTATTCAACTATTGACCTTAACGGATTAAATGCGTTTTTCTCGTCGACAAACCGCGATATTAGCTTTAGACGGAGAGGCGAAGTAACCATCTACAATCTTTACGACAAAATATTTCGATTCCTTCAGATTGATGGTTTAAGGTCCATATCGGTAAAAGGTCTTCCACATGACAGTGAAGAATTTGAGACATATTTTAGGGAAATGGCAACGCGGTTTGGAGATAAACCCAACAGCGACTATTTCAGGTATAATATAATCGAACACTGGACTGAAGCAGCGACAAAACTAATGGTGAAAATAGGTTTTGTCGACATCCTAAATAATATTATCACCCAAGTAGACTATAAAATAAATGAAATAACCAGAGGAATATCAGACGAGGGGAATATTGCTGATTCATTTTTTGGGATTTAATCTTATAGAGGCAGCGGTTCCTCATACCATCGCGCCAGGTGATGAACCATGATGTCATTTCTAATATATTTAAAATAAAAGATTGAATAAGCAGTAGTCGAAAGAATATTATGATTAGTTTAATATTTGCCTTATGTTTATTCGGACAATATATTTATAGTTTTTTACAAACCTTACCATGTTTATAGAGGTCATAGAATGGTGTCACAATAATATTTCCCGGTTAAGTAAGGAACCTTCTTTTTATTTGGAACGGGATGATTGGAATGACTTCCATTTTTATACTTCCTACCACCTGCATGTTACTGGTAAACATACGGCGGATAAGCAAAATACAATGATCGGCCTGGTCAAGATCCTTAAACAGGGACAGGAAGAAAAACAAAAGTACCTGATCCCCTTAGGCGGATTAGAGGCCTTAGATGATATCTTTTGCTCATTGGGACAGTCTCTGGATTATTACGAAAGGATTGCACCCCAGGCGCGAGAATGCCGCTCAGGCCAAAAGAGGTGGAGTTCTCGTGCCCCGCCGACAGGTGATAAACTATGCTGATCATTGTACCATCGGCTCAACCAAAATTATGTCAATTAAGCCAGGCAGACCGTAATAATCCCTGGCGCTGCTGTATAGATAATCTTCAGGCTTTTCAACTATCCCGACAATTACAGGGTTATAGTGGATATAATCCAGCTTTTGATGCAATATCTTCAAATCAAACAATTCTATCGGATGGTTATCCTGCTGCCAAAGCTGAAACTCGCCGTTATGATTATTTTTTGTCCCGGCCCTTTTCATCATCCATAACATCCATTCCCTGCGGCTTTCTGCCGGATGCTGCTCAATAGCTTGTCTCAACGCGGCAGAAGTGTGCTTTTTCATATCCCGCATAATGTTTTCCAGCTTTTCGCCACGCGTTCCTATGATCATGTGGACGTGACTGCTCATGATGCACCAGCCGTATATTTCAAGCCCTTTATTTTTTTGGCAATGTTTCCAGCTATCAATCATGATGTCCTTGTACTCATTACGGGTAAACAAATCAATCCAGTTTACAACAGCAAAACTTACAAAATAAAGCCGATCCTGGTCGTGAAATTTATATTTGGAGCTCATAACGGTCTAAAAGTACATTACTAAAAGCTGTTATGCAAAAAACGCACAAGCATTTATCGCGGCTACCTGTCAGCGGGGCACGAGAACTCAGCGCTTTTGGCCTTTGCGCGGCATTCTCGCGCCTGATTGGGTAAAATAGTTCGCTAAACCCCTTCCTGCACCTTCCCGGGGGAAGGAATCGCTCTTGTCCACCGCTTTTAAAATTTTTTCCGAACAACTATGGTGACAAGCCCAACAAAGGCAGGAAATCCAAATCAAAAATAAATCCGAAATCCGAAATCGAAAATCCGAAATCCGAAATCAGTGCTTCGGTTTAATCCTTGAATTTTACCAATTATATCAACCGGAATTTGTATATTTGTATAACCAGCATGTTAATCGCTGCCGCCCCTGCGGGAACCCTTTGTGACTCTTAAAACTCCAAAAAAAATAAAGAAATAGGACTGAAAGCAAGTTTCATGCCACTTAGTTAGCTTGGCTACATTAATTTTAATATATTGATATACATATAGTTATATCATAGTTTTGCAACTTTTTTGCTTTAAACCCGGATAAAACACCCGAAAAATTATGACGGGCTAAATCGAGTTAGGTTGGCAAAACGCAAAAATTATGACGGGCTAAACGCATTTAGGTTGGCAAAACGAAAAAATTATGATGGGCTAAACCCATTTAGGTTGGCAAAACGCAAAAATTATGACAAGCTAAACGGCTTTAACCCGTCATAATAATCGATTTAACCCCTAAAATTGTTAAAAGGCGGAGTGGATATTGCTGTTTTTCGGGCATTTTACTGTAAATAATTAGCGAAATCAGGCCTTTTCTGCCCCGATCAAACGCTCACCTTCTATCTTCTTTTGCAGTTCCAATATTGCGCCGATCAGCGCTTCGGGCCGGGGGGGGCAGCCCTGAACATAAAGATCAACAGGTATAACGCGGTCGACACCCTTTACTACATGGTAGCCATGCTGCCAGTAGGGGCCGCCGCAGTTGGAGCACGAACCCATGGAGATCACATATTTTGGCTCGGGCATTTGCTCATACAGGCGTTTTATGCGTTCGGCCATTTTAAAAGTTACTGTACCGGCAATAATAAGCACATCAGCCTGCCTTGCCGACGGGCGCGGAAAAACGCCGAAACGGTCAAGGTCATAAGTGCTTGCGAAAGCACCCATAAACTCAATAGCGCAGCAGGCAATGCCAAAGCTCAATGGCCATAAGGATGACAAACGCGCCCAATTGAGCAAATCATTCATTTTGGTGATTACCACACCGCCGCTTTCATTCATTTCACTGCTCATTGCCTGGTTTTTTAAATGTTGGTTTAAACATGGGCTTTCTTATCGGTGGGGGTGAGGTAGTAGCAGTTGCAGTTGCAGTAGCAGTAGTAGTAGCAGTTGGTGTAGGATCAGGTGTAAATTCCTTTGCCTTATAGGCGCTTTGCTCCGCATTCAGTTTGTCATATAGTGATGGCGGAACATGTGCATCCGTTGTTGGCACGATTGGTTTCGGTTTTATCCAATCGAGGTCACCCTTTACCCATACGTAAGCGAGGCCAAGGATCAGGATACCTAAAAACAGAAACATTTCTGTTAATGCCAGCCATCCCCAGCGGGGATCGAAATTGTTCATTTCATGGTTTCCGAAAACAATTGCCCAGGGGAAAATAAATACCATTTCTACATCAAACAATAAAAAAACCAATGCTATCACATAAAAACGCGAATTAAAAGGCATCCATGCGTTGCCTGTCGGCTCTTCGCCGCATTCATACGAGGTTAGTTTTTCGGGATTGGGATGATGCGGCGCTATTAACTTATTGATAAAGAAGGCAAAGCATACCATTATTATCCCGGTAATAAGAAAGATAAATATCTTTCCAAATTCTGATATTTGCGAAACCCCGTTCATGACCACAAAATTAACAAAACAAACCCATTTTGATGCTATAATTATTGGCGGCGGCGCCTGCGGATTAATGTGTACCATACAGGCCGGGTTTTTGGGCAAACGCACATTGGTACTGGAAAAGAATGATAAAGTTGGCGCAAAAATACTCATCAGCGGCGGCGGACGGTGCAATTATACCAACCTGTATGCTTCGCCCCAGCAGTTTATTTCGCAAAACGAGCATTTTTGTAAATCAACCCTTTCGCAGTGGACGGTTGAAGATACTGTCAATTTTTTTGAAACTTACGGCATTCAAGGTAAAGAAAAAACATTGGGCCAGCTTTTCCCGGTGAGTGATAATGCAAAGGATGTGGTAAAGGTTTTTACTGATCTGTGTGATGACCTGGGCCAGGAAATATGGTGCAACGCCGATGTTAAGAGTGTGGAAAAGGCTGATAATGGTTTTATAATTTCGATGGAAAGAAATGGGAGAACAGAAAGTTTATCCGCAAAAAAAATAGTTGTCGCCTCCGGCGGTTTGCCTATCCCCAAAATGGGCGCTACGGATTTTGGTTTGCGCGCAGCCCGAAAATTTGGCCTAAAAATTAATGATACCGCCCCGGCGCTGGTGCCATTGACGATAACCGGAAAAGACCAGCCATGGTACGAACAATTATCAGGCAACAGCATTTTTTGCAGGGTATGGAACGATAGGATAAGCTTTGAAGAGAATATATTATTTACCCATTGGGGCTTAAGCGGGCCGGCTATACTGCAAATTTCTTCCTATTGGCGCCCCGGCGAATATATTTATATCGATCTTTTGCCAAATCAAAATATCGCTGAAATGATACAACAGGAAAGAGCGGCAAATGGAAAAAAAATGCTGCTGGCTTATCTTGCAAGCTTATATACCCGCAAATTTGCCGAAGCATTAAGCGATAAATTGCCCGTCGATAAAAACCTTGCCTCATTAAGCAAAGCGGACTTAGAAAATATCAGCAAATTGATACATGAGTTTAAAGTAAAACCGGCAGGGGACAAGGGCTACGATAAAGCTGAAGTAATGCGCGGCGGCCTATCAACGGATGAACTGTCCTCCAAAACCCTCGAAGTTAAAAAAGTGCCCGGCATGTACTATGGCGGCGAATGTGTAGATGTTACCGGCTGGCTTGGCGGCTACAATTTTCAATGGGCCTGGGCAAGCGGCTTTGTTATAGCACAGGGGATTTGAGGAGGGCGAAAGGTAAAAGGCGAAAGGCGAAAGGTAAAAGGCGAAAGGTAAAAGGCGAAAGGTAAAAGGCGAAAGGCGAAAGGCGAAAGGCGAAAGGCGAAAGGTAAAAGGTGAAAGGTAAAAGGTAAAAGGTAAAAGGTGAAAGGTGAAAGGTGAAAAAACCTTTTGCCTTTCACCTTTTACCTTTCTTCCCGACTTTCTCAAGCCAAATTCCGGCCGGCATTAACAATACCGTAAACCGTCCGAATTACTAGTTTATTATAAATTTTGGTTAATTCATCATCAGTGCTGTTATTTAAACATTGCAGGGCATAATGCTGTATAATAACCAGGGGCAGTACGATTTTTTCGCGGATAGCGATCGAGCGCCGTTCAACGGGGTATTCTTCCATAAGCGCCCTGCAGCCCGTTAATTCAAGCAGCAATGTTTTTGTAAGGTCAAATTCATCTTTAAGCATTTTCCAGAACTGGCCGAATTTTTTATCCTTTTCGAGATAGGCCGTAACCCTGAAATCGGTTTTGGTCATTGACATAACGCAATTATCAACCATCGTTTTAAAAAAACCTGACGAATCATATAAATCCTTTACCTCTTGCCAATTGCCATCTTCTTTCATCTTATTTAAGGCGGCGCCCACGCCATAAAAACCAGGGATACTCTGTTTCAACTGGCTCCATGCTGTTACAAAACTAATAGCCCGGAGATCTTCGAGCTTAAGTGCGGTACCTGCATTACGTTTAGTTGGCCTGCTGCTGATGTTTATATGCGAAAGCAATTTTAAAGGGCTGAATTTTTCAAGGTACTCGACAAATAACGGGTGCTGGCGCAATGCTAAAAACAATTTAAAACTTTCATCTGCCATTGACGAGATCAGTTCTTTATGCTTGTCATCCAGCAGGTCATCTTTGTTTGGGTTCAGTTTTGATATGATACCGGCATTTATCAATTGCTCCATGTTGAAGCGGGCTGTTTCCACAGATCCATATTGGGAGCTTACGGTTTGGCCTTGTATAGTCAGCTGGATATGTTCATTAGCTATTTCCTCGCCCATAGAAGCATAAAAACGATGCGTTTTGCCGCCTCCCCTGGCCGGCGGGCCGCCTCTGCCGTCAAAAAAAGCGAGGTCGATGCCGTACTTGCGGGCCATGGCGGTAAGCTCTACTTTCGCTTTATAAATAGACCAGTTAGCCATTAAATAGCCGCCATCTTTTGTACTATCCGAGAAACCAAGCATTATAGTTTGCAGGTTGCCTCTTTTTTTCAAGTGTTCTTTATAAAAGGGATGGGTATACAACTGTTCCATAACAAGGGCCGCGCTCTTCAAATCGTTAACCATCTCAAATAATGGCACAAAATCAACACTCAAACTATCTTTTTTCCAGCCGCTCCATAAGAACAGGTCAGTAAGCTGCAATATATCAGACGCATGCTGACAATTACTGATAATAAAACGCTGACAAGCCTTTTCACCATTGGTATACTGAATTTGTTTCATCAGTCTTATCGTGTCAAGCGTGTCTTTTGTCAGGTTTTCCGCATCATCCGGGCAATGAAGGTCAGCCTCATTGAATACGATATTTTTTATTTTACCATCTTCGTCCAGACTTTCGTAGCTGCTTACAATGCCCGTTTGAATATCAGTTTGCTGCGTGCAATAGTTAAAAACCTTGCGTAACACCCGGCTATCCTGCCTTATGTCAAGCGTGGCGAAATAGCAGCCAAACAAGCGTACTTTTTTTATCAGGTCTTCAACTATATTAACAAAAAGACCACCGTGATCAGTAATAAGCGTTTGTTTTATCGACTGCAGCAATTCAAGTAATTCACTCTGTAAATTTTCCGGGTCCCTTACCTGGTAGTAGGCGTTCTGATAGATCAGTTTCTCGAGCTTGGCCATGGCCTTTTCAACGCCCCTGAAAGTGATCCGGCGTTTTAAAAGCCTAAAATCGCGATAGTAACACCTGAATAACCTTTGCCGCAGAAAACTGGCCACTGACTTGGTAGTTTCGGTAGTTACGTTCGGGTTGCCATCCCTGTCGCCGCCGGGCCAGAAACCGAGCTCCAGTACCTGGTGCGCCCGGCCTCCGTCTATATCAAATTCTTCTTCCAATTTCGACTGGATACCTGATACCGCGTGGTAAAATATATTTTCAAGAAACCACGCCAGGCTGATTGCCTCGTCAACCGGTGTTGGGGATGTTTTGTTAAAAAACGGGGTTTTGCCTAATTGCTGCAACAAAACGTCAATGGTAGTAATATCGTTAGTTTTTAATGCCTCTATCAGGTCGGTCATTATGCCCAATATCGTACCCGGATAAAATTGCGTGGGATGTGCTGTAAGGACGAGCCTTAACGAAAACTCGTTGAGCTTTTGGCTTATTGAATTTCGCGATTGCTCATTTATGGATGCCTGCTGCAATAAGCTTTGTAAGGTGCCGCTTTCGTCTGCGCGCCCTATTTTATTGAAGGATGAGTCCTCAATGGCATCAAACAAAACCACCTGTCGTTCAATATATTGTATAAAGCGGAACATCCGGTTAATTTGTTCTCGATGGTCAATATCGGGTACATATTTCTTAAAAAATGATTCGATAATAGCAGTTGGCGATAGGTATTTTGTCGCCTCTTTTTCGCAATGAGAACTAAAAAACGGCAATAATATCCCGGTATCTTTAACCTGGTAAAACGGCAGCGTCTGAAACAAACTGTTGTACAACTCAAAACGGGTTACAACTTCGTTATTAAAAGCAGTTTCTCTTTGACCGAGCTTTAATGTTGAGGGCATAAAGGTTATAAAAAAGTTTATTTATTAGAAACATATGTCCTTTGTAGAGACGCAATATTTTGCGTCTCCGGTACGCAAATTATTGCATTAAAACGATGTTTTTAACTCTGAATAGCGGGAGACGCAAAATATTGCGTCTCTCTACAGATCTTTAGGTCATTTTAATCGGCTCTATCAATTGGTTAATTTAAATATCAAAGTCTAAAAATAGAAAAAACTGACTAATTAATAACACTTATCTGTTATTAATGTAATGTTTATTAAAAAACCGCCCTAAAATTTAATTTTTGTAAATTTGAACGCTGCTTTTAGCAATTAAAAAACATTTATGAAAATTAACATCAGGGAAATTAAAAGCTTCTTTTACAGCCAGTATTTTTCTGATGGAGTACGCATGACGCTTGGTATTCTATTGCCCTCCCTTGTATTAATACAATTCAATCATTTTGATCTCGGAATTACCTTATCACTGGGCGCTTTATGTATTTGCACAATTGACAGCCCAGGCCCGGTTTCATATAAACGTAACGGCATGGTTATCGGGAATATCTTCCTTTTTGTTGTCGCAGTTATTACAGGTTTTGCCCGCCTCAACGTTTTCACTCTGGCATTAGAGATCACCTTATTTTCTTTTTTATTCTCCATGTTCACTGTATATGGCAACAGGGCGGCTTCGGTCGGCACCTCGGCGCTGCTGGTGATGATATTTATGATGGATAAGGAGGCCAAACCTGCCCAAATTTTAATCGTGAGCGCAACCATTTTAGCGGGCGGAATATGGTATTTGCTTTTTAGCTTACTATTTTTTGGCATAAGGCCTTACCGCGCAGCGCAACAAACGTTAGGTGAAAACATACGCGATATAGCCGATTTTTTAAGGATAAAGGCTGCTTTTTATCTACCGGACACTGATATTGACGAAAATTACCGGAAGTTGGTTTCGCAGCAAATAAAAGTCAGCCAGCACCAGGATGCAGTTAGGGAAATGCTTTTTAAAAGCAGGGTAATGGTAAAAGAGTCGACAAACACCGGGCGGGTGATGGTACTTAGCTTTGTGGACCTGGTTGATATGTTTGAACAAATAATGGCTACGAACTATGATTATAATTATATACAGGAGAAATTTAAAACAACAGGCATACTTAGCGAAATTGCAGATGTTTTGCAGCGAATGGCTGATGAAGTGGATAATATCGCTTTCATGGTATTATCAAATACCAGGAGCAGACATAAAATTGATTTTATCACTGAGCTTGAACAGCTAAAATCAAGAATTGACCAGATTGGACTAAATGAACATGCCGCAAGCAATATCGCGCTCAAAAAGATATTAATAAACCTTCGGGATTTGAACAGCAGGATAAAAAGTATTCATAATTATTATAATTCCCGTTCATCCGAAACACTACTTGAAGACAATATAAGTAACGACGAGTATTCAAAATTTGTAACTCGCCAGGACTATGCTCCGCACATTTTTTCTGATAATCTTTCGTTCGGTTCATCTGCATTTAAACATGCTTTAAGGGTATCATTGGTTTGTCTGATCGGTTTTATTATCGCAAGAAACTTTGCAATAGGGCATCATAGCTACTGGGTGCTGTTAACCATCATTGTGATATTAAAACCCGGTTTCAGCCTTTCAAAACAACGCAATTACCAGCGCCTTACCGGTACCATTGCCGGAGGAATTATAGGTATAGCCATGCTGCTTTTTATACCGGAAAGAGATGTACAATTTATCCTTTTGGTTATATTGATGATCGGCACTTACAGTTTCCTGCGGTTAAATTACGTGGTAAGCGTTATTTTTATGACTCCATACGTACTTATCCTGTTCAAATTTCTGGGTGTGGGGTTTGTTCTTAAAGAGCGTATTGTGGATACCATCATTGGATCGAGCATAGCCTTCATTGCCAGCTATTTGATATTTCCAAGCTGGGAATTTGAACAGATACGGCAGAACCTCGCCAACGTGATTTACGCAAACGTCAATTATCTTGTTATAATTGCTGAAAGTATTCTGGGTAAAAAAATTGGAACAATTGAATACAAGCTTGCGCGGAAAGATGTTTTTGTAAAATCAGCCAATTTAACCGCTGCCTTTGAACGCATGACCTCCGAGCCAAAAAGTAAGCAACGAAAAATAAAAGAAGTGCATAAATTTGTGGTGCTGAACCATATTTTATCGTCCTATATTGCAACAATTGGATCGTCCGTTTCTGTCAAATCCTTACATAAAACCCCGGCTGAAAATATTAAATTGCTTAAACGCAGCATTGCAGTATTAAATGATTGCAACAAAAAACTGGATGGAAAGGTTATTGAATTTAATACCGGGAAAACGTTACCTGCAGTTATCAATGAACCTGTATCACCATCTGCGGATGACATTTTATTGAAAGATCAGTTGGGTTTTATTAATAAGATCAGTAATGATATTGCGAGGGTGACTGAGAATATAATTGGTTCATAGTTGATGGTTCATAGTTCATTGCGTGAAGTTAAGCTGAAACCGCCCCATGTTCCCCCTGTTCTGGCAGGGGACACTGGGGGACAGGCTACCTTTTAGTAATTTAATACGTTTATTTTCTAAACTTTAAGATTAAAAATATTAGGAAATGTTTTAAAAATGATTGGGATGCTTTAGTCTTGCAAGTACTGTTAAAGAAAATAATTAAAGAGCATGATTCTTATGCCGAAGTTGCGAATTAATTAAAAAAGGCGAAAAATCAAAATAGCGCTTTTCATAATGAGTTTACAACAGTTCCGTCGCCAAATTTGCCAGTTCGCTCCTCTCGCCCTTTTGCAGCGTAATATGCGCATAAAGCGGATGCCCTTTGGCTTTATCAATTAAATAACTTAGTCCGTTACTTTCGGCATCGAGATATGGTGTATCAATTTGGTAAATATCCCCGGTAAAAACAAACTTGCTGTTTTCGCCGGCGCGGGATATGATGGTTTTTACTTCGTGAGGGGTTAGATTTTGCGCCTCGTCAACTATAAAAAATATTTTGCTTAGCGTGCGGCCGCGTATAAAGGCCAGCGGGGCGATGGATATTTTTTCGTTGGTAACCAGTTCATCAATTTTGGCCTGCATTTTCTCGTCATCAACAAACTGGTCCTTTATAAATTTAAGGTTATCCCAAATTGGGGCCATATAAGGGTCGATCTTTGACTTGATATCACCCGGTAAAAATCCAATATCTTTATTGCTCAGCGGGACAATAGGCCTGGTCACATAAATTTGCCGGAAGTATTTTCGCTGCTCCAAAGCGCCGGCCAATGCCAGTAAGGTTTTCCCTGTGCCGGCATTGCCTTGTATAGTAACTAATTTAATATCAGGGTGCAGCAAGGCATGGATGGCGAAAGCCTGCTCGATGTTCTTCGGGAAAATATTAAATACGGGCTGCCCGGTTACCTTTTCCAGTTCTGCTTTTTGTGAATTATAAAAAACCGACACCGAGGCTTTTTTACCGTTTAAAATGTAAAAATGATTACTGGTATGCGGCTGCATTTCAAAACTGTCGCCCGGTAATGTTTCTTCTTTATTTAACCGGCTGATCAGGTTTTCAGGCACTTTATTTAAAGTGGTTTCGCCGGTGTACAACTCCGCAAGGTTTTTAATTTTACCGGTTTCGTAATCTTCCGAATGAAGGTTTAACGATTTGGCTTTTAACCGCAGGCATATATCTTTTGAAACCAAGATTATTTTTTTATCGGGATTTTCCTCCTGCAAGCTTAATGCGGCATTTAAAATACGGTGATCAACCTTATCCGACCCAAAAACTTCTTCCGCATCGGCGGCTATGCTTTTGGTATCCATGATCACTTTAAAATTGCCTTTGCTGCTTCCGTTTAATGGCCGCCATTGGTTTATGAGGTGGTTGTGCGAAATATCATCCATCAGCCTGATAAAGCTGCGCGCCTCAAAATTGCGGGTATCATTCCCGCTTTTCATATTATCAAGCTCTTCCAGTACCTGTATGGGTATGGCTACATCGTGTTCCTCAAAATTTTCGAAAGCGTTATGATCGTATAAGATCACAGAGGTATCTAAAACAAATATTTTTGCCTTTCCGTTCTGCCTGCTTTTGCCTTCCTTACTCATTGCGGCTAAATTAGCTATTTTAAGGCAAGTTCGATATAAGGATTGTGTTTTTTACGGCCCTCAATAAGGATCCCCGATTATTCAGACTGATCCCTAATAAGGTGGGGAAAAGGTATAAAAAGCGAAAACGGAAGCCTCCTCTTGCGATTCGACTTCCGTTTCCTGACTCTCTGGATAACCGTAGTTACTCAGAAAGCATCAAGTTTCGTGTAAGTTGGCCGAACTGCTATCCTGTTGTTCTCGCGAACATTGATTCTTTCAGTTCATTAGCGGGTATCTGCTTTTCTCCGTAAAAAATCGCAGCCCTTGCTAATACCTTTTTTTAATTATCTTTCATTTCTAAAGCTTTCGCTTTTTCTTTTCCAGGTAATTCAGGTACTTCCGAGATCTTTAGCTTGCCCGAAGGCTTGCCCGATTCTGTTCTGTGATCCTGTAAGGTTGTCAAAGTACGTCCTTCTTGATGATTCTAATGTAGGGCGTATTTAAACATTTGTCAAGCTTTTTTTTTATTTTTTATTAACATGTTTTTAACAATTCTTTACCATACATTTTATCATTGATTTGCAATGGTTTGAGTGTTATTTGGCAATTTACAAAGGCTTATTAACAACATGGTTATGAACAAAAAATGTCAAAAAATCATCTTTGGGTACTCTTAAAAGTTCTTAAAATTGAAATTTTCAGAAAATTTTTGTGAAATTCTATTTATCACAAAACTTGTTATTGCTGAAGTTTTCCTTTAAATATGTATATCATTCAAAAATACCAGCCATTAAACCACATTTATGAAACACAATTATTACATCGTAACATTAATAATGCTTACGTTTTTTGTTATTTCTTTTCTGACAAATATTATCGGGGCCTTAAATCCTGAGTTTATCAGTGAATTCAAATTGAGTAACTTGTTGTCGGGCATTTTGCCTTTTGCATTTTTTATCGCTTACGGGGTTATGTCAATCCCATCAAGTATGCTTGTTCAAAAGTACAACGAGAAAGTAATTATGGTTGCCGCTTTCGTGGTTGCATTCCTTGGGGCATCGCTTTTAGCTGCCGAACCTAATTATCTTACTGCTATCGCATCACTTTTCTTAATCGGGTGCGGCATGGCGATGCTGCAGGTGGTTATTAATCCATTATTAAGAACAGCAGGGGGTGCAGAAAACTATGCGTTTACTTCAGTTTTGGCACAACTCATATTTGGCGGCGCCTCTTTTTTAAGCCCGTTGGTGTATTCGTACATGGTCTTGAATTTAAATAAAGGGAACCACGCAGGCATTTTTTCATTATTGCAGCCAATAGTTCCCCATAATCTACCCTGGATATCCCTTTACTGGTTATTTGCTGTGATCTGCCTTTTTATGTTTGCGATTATGCTGTTCTCAAAATTCCCAAAAGTTGAGTTGGCCAATGATGAAAAAGCCGGGCCCTGGGCCACACATCTAATGCTTTTTAAAAGGCCGGTGGTAATTTTATATTTTATTGCCCTATTCTGTTATGTTGGTACCGAACAGGGTGTGTCATACTGGATGTCCCAGTTCCTTTTTAAATACCATAATTTCAATCCTGAGACGACCGGGGCGCATGCCGTGGCTAACTTTTGGGGATTGATGACTATTGGCGGGATTATCGGATTGTTCCTTTTAAAATTGATGGATAGCCGCAAGCTTTTGGTGGTCTTTTCTATACCCGCACTTATTGCCTTAACATTAGGGCTGTTTGGAAGTGCGCAAATTTCATTATATGCATTTCCTATAGTTGGCTTCTTTATGTCTGTGATGTACCCCATTGTATTTTCACTTGCGCTAAGTTCTGTTGATGAACATCATGGTTCTTTTGCAGGTATTTTGGTTACAGGCATTATAGGCGGTGCAGTTGTCCAGGTTCTTATCGGTGGTTTAGCAAACCTTTTTGGCTTACGCGCAGGCATGCTGTTTATTTACATAACCATGGGCTATATCCTTAGCGTAGGTTTTTGGGCAAAACCGCTTGTTACCAACCAAACAATTTTCGATGAAAAAAGACCATCCTGATATAATGAAGGCTATAAAAATTATTGGCATCGACCTGGGTGCAACAAATATCCGCGGTGCGGTGGTTAATGACGGGGGAATATCATACATCACATCACGCCGCATTCAAACCAAAGGGACGGAACAAGAAGTACTGGAAGATGTTTATTCGCTGATCGATGCGCTGATTGATAAGGAAGTTAAAGCGATAGGCATCGGTGTTCCAAGCGTTGTGGATGTTAAGCGGGGGATAGTTTATGATGTTATACATATCCCCTCATGGAAAGAAGTTCATTTAAAAGAACTGCTTGAAAACCGTTATCACATCCCGGTTTTTGTAAATAACGATGCCAATTGCTTTGCCCTGGGTGAGCATTATTTCGGGAAGGGCAGGGGCATTGATGATATGATTGGATTAACCGTTGGTACGGGCCTCGGTGCAGGTATCATCGTCAATAACCACCTCTATGCAGGCCAAAACTGCGGTGCGGGGGAATTTGGCATGGTGGATTATCTTGAACATAACTATGAATACTATGCCAGCGGCTCCTTTTTTAAGAATCTTTATGGCCTTAACGGTGAGGATGTATTTAAAAAGGCTAAAAACGGCGATAAGCATGCTTTAATATTGTACAACGAACTGGGTATCCATTTAGGCAATGCCATAAAAATGATCATGTACACTTATGATACCGAACTGATCATTTTAGGCGGATCAGTGCCGCAAGCTTATGAGTTCTTTGAAAAAGCCATGTGGGAACGTATCAGAACATTCGGTTTCCCCAAAAGCATCGAGCAATTGCAGATAAAAACTTCGGCATTAGAAAATAGCGGAATTTTGGGGGCGGCTGCGTTGTATTATGACACCATGTAGAGACGCAATATTTTGCGTCTATGACCTAACAGCCTTGAATTTTCCTCAATGCCATCATCCGTTCCAAGACGCAAAATATTGCGTCTCTACGAGGAATAATTCGGCGCTTCTTTAGTTATCGTAATATCATGCGGGTGGCTTTCCCGCATACCTGCTGCGGTAATACGCACAAATTTAGCCTTTTGCAAGTCTTCAATATTGGCTGCGCCGCAATAATGCATGCCGGCACGCAAGCCGCCGATGTATTGATAAACAACTTCGGCAAGCATACCCTTATAGGGAACACGGCCAACTATGCCTTCTGGTACCAGTTTTGTGACTACATCCGTATCATCCTGGAAATAACGGTCTTTTGAACCTTTATCCATCGCCTCGACCGAGCCCATGCCACGATAGGATTTAAACTTGCGGCCCTCATATAAAATGGTTTCGCCCGGCGATTCTTCTACCCCTGCAAACAAGGAACCCGCCATGATTGAACTGGCACCGGCGCCGAGGGCTTTAACAATATCTCCGGTTTGTTTTATACCGCCATCGGCAATAACGGGAATCCCCCGGCTTTCTAATGCTTTGGCACATTCATAAACGGCAAACAATTGTGGAACGCCAACACCGGCAACAACACGCGTAGTACAAATCGACCCGGGACCGATCCCCACCTTCACAGCATCAGCGCCGGCATCAGCCAGGGCTATGGCACCTTCGGCAGTCGCCACATTACCGGCTATAACCTGCAGGCCGGGATACATTTCTTTTACCAGCTTTACCATATCGATCACCCCTTTTGAGTGGCCGTGTGCCGTATCAACGGTTATCACATCAACACCGGCGCTTACAAGCGCCTTAACCCTGTCAATATTTTCGGTAGCAACGCCGACGGCGGCGCCAACCCGCAAACGGCCATATTCATCCTTACAGGCGTTAGGGAAGTTCTTAAATTTCTGTATATCTTTAAAAGTGATCAGGCCACATAAATTGCCATCTTTATCAACTACGGGCAGTTTTTCTATTTTATGGTTCTGCAATATTTCTTCAGCCTGCAAAAGCGTGGTTCCCAATGGTGCTGTGATCAGGTTTATACTGGTCATTACTTCTTTTACTGAACGGCCCATTTCTTTTTGAAAACGAAGGTCACGGTTGGTAATTATTCCTTTCAACTGATGATCGCCGTTAACAATTGGGATACCTCCTATCCTGAACTCCCGCATTATTTTAACAGCATCGGCAACCGTTGAGCCCTCGTGAAGGGTAACAGGATCCTGTATCATGCCGCTTTCCGAGCGTTTTACCTTACGCACTTCATCAGCCTGCGCCTGGATGCTCATGTTTTTATGAAGGATGCCTATCCCGCCGGCCTGCGCAATAGCGATAGCCAAAGCCGACTCGGTAACAGTATCCATCGCCGCGGAAAGTATAGGGATATTCAGCCTGATCTTTTTTGTAAGATACGTACCTGTATCAACATCGCGCGGTAAAACTTCTGAATAAGCAGGGAGCAGTAAAACGTCGTCGTAAGTTAATCCTTCGGCAACAAATTTGGAGGGGTCTAATTGCATGGCAAATAATGTTATTTGCCGGGCAAAGCTAACAATTTATTTCGGATTTCGGAATTTCGATTTCGGATTTATCGATTGATTTGAAAATATGGCAATTTGATGATTTGAAAATTACTTCCATAGGTCTCTTAAATGTAGATGTAAACTTCAGTGACTAATGATTATTTGATTGTGATTTAGCCATATGACCGGGTAATCTATATTAAAAACTATCGGAACTAACTGCAAAACTTTTACGGGGTGATCTTTAAAATATCCGGGAACCCAATTGCCATCATCCCACAATTTAATAACCCTAAGGGCCTCATCGTTGTATATCTTATTAGTGCCTCGTAAAATCGCAAAATCCTCTAACCTTCCATTTTCATTTATATTAAAGGACACTAAAACTCTATAGACGCCATTAATATTTTTCTGGTATGGATGATATCGCGGAATTTTTAAATTTTTATATAAAATCTGCATCAACGTATCTGTTCCCCCAAGGTGAATTGGGGGTTTATCCATAATTGTTATAATAGTATCTTTTTGGTCAATTATGGTAAATGTTTGATCATTTTTACCATATTCGGTTATTTTATTTTTTTTGTAGTCGTATTTATAATCAATTTTCTCTTTTTTATCTCTGAATATCCATTCTCCTTGCCTGATCCCTTTTATATAATTACCCTCCATTACCGTTACAGGAATATTATTATGATAGACAAAAATTTTCCAATTGCCTGATCTCACTCCTTCCAAATAATTTCCTTGTTCTTTTAGGTTACCATTTACATCAAAGTAATTCCAGGTACTATCCTTCTGATTGTTTTTATAATAACCTTCTTCCATTAACCTGGCAGAAGCGCTAAAATAACTTTGATATAATCCCTGTCGTATTTTTGGATTTGCTGCCAACACGTGGTATTGCTGAACAAAATCCGGGCTTGTTTGATCTTTAACAAATCTGATTTCCTGTGTATAAGCAATAAAGGGCAATAGACTTAGAAGAAGGAAGAATTTAAATGATCTTTTCATGCAAGGTGGAGGTTAAATTCACATCTAAGTTAATATTTCCCCACAATAACCTTATAAAATTGATCAAAATTCAAGTACCGGTTGGCCAATTGTTGTAATTGGTCTGATGTAATCGTTTTAACGGTATTAACATACCGGTCATAATAATCATAATCAAGGCCGGCGAAATATAGATTTTTAAACTTATCGGCGTGTGAAAATACATTTTCAAGGCTCCCCAATAACGAACCCAGCATAAAGTTGCGCACCAGGGATAATTCTTCATCCGGGATAAGTTCGCTTTTTAATTTATTCAGTTCCTTTTCAATCTCAGTTATAGCTGCCTTGCAAACCTCGGCTCCAACCTCCGTTGCTATAAACAGCGAGCCGCTATGTTTTAAGGAGGTCATGCCCGAACCGATGCCGTATGTATAACCTTTATCTTCGCGGATATTAGCCATAAGCCTGGAGCCAAAATAACCGCCTAAAACAGTGTTTAAAACCTGCAAAGCCGGAAAATCAGGATGTGTGCGATTAATAACAGGCATGCCCATCCTGATAGCCGATTGCAGCGCTTCAGGTTTCTCGGTAAAATAAAAATGTTCTGCAGATGGTTCTAATCGGGGCTGGGTAAAATCAGCCTGGATTTCAGAATTTATCCAATTATTATTAAAAGTGCTTGTTATAAGTTCAAGTATATCTTGTTCAATCTTGCCTGCAATAAGAATTGTACAATTAGAAGGCTGATACATTTGTTTAAAATGTGCCAGCATATCATCCCTATGCAGGGTTTTATAATCATCAGGATCAGCACCCAATCCATATAAGGTATTGCCAAATAATGCTTTGTTAAAAATACGGCGGGCAACAAAATCATTCTTTTGCATGCTCACCTGTAATTTTTGCTGCTGATTGCGGATAAATGTTTCCAATTCCTTTTCAGGAAAAACAGAATTGGCAATAATATCCTTAATGACCGGCAAAGTGTATTGTAAATGTTTGTTCAGGCTAAAAAGGGTGACCTGCGAATTATCGTAACCGTAATCAACCTGCAAAAATGCGCCATAAAAATCAACTTTATCGGCAATCTGCGAAGCGGTTAGGGTACCAGTACCTTCGGTGAGCATGCTGTTAACTGCTAAATTCAGTAGCGGTTTAGCTGCATTAAAATGCTGGTTGCTGAATATCCATTCAATACGTACCAATTCCTGGTCGCCAGAATTAAAGCAAAATATATTGCAGCCATTACCGAGTTTTTGATGAGCGGGCCTTAGCAGGTTTATATTATCTATCGCCCTGAATTCAGGGGCTGTTTTTCGTTGTAATGTCATTGGGTCATTGGTCATTGGGTCATTGAGTCATTGGGTCACTAAGTCATTTGGTTATTAAGTCATTGGATTGCTGTAAGGGGTCATTCTTAATATTTCAACCTTACAACACTTCTAGTTTTTCTCCGCCAAATAAATAAGCGTTGATGAATTGTCTTTTCTGAATATCCTGTTAGCCAGGTTTTTGATCTCTCCGTTGGAAACTGCGAGAAATTTTTCTGTTTCGTGATTAAGAAGGTCTGCATCGTCCAGCAATTCAAATTGCGCAAGGTTCATCGCTTTGTCTAATAATGCCATTTCTGAGAAGATCATTGTCGATTCAGTTTTATTTTTCACTTTGGTCAGTTCATCTGCCGGGATATCCCCTGTTTTTATTCGTTCCAGTTCTTCCCAAATCGCAGCTTCAGCGGTTTCGATGCTCACATTTTCGAGCGGTTTGCCTTCAAATACAAACATACCCTTGTCAAGGCTCCCTGTCATATAGGCGTGTACCTCGCTGAATAATTGTTTCTCTTTGACCAAATTCCGGTATAGGCGCGATGAATTACCGCGGGAAAGGATATCTGAAATAAGTTCGGCCGCGTAGTAGGAGCTATCCAGGCGGCCGCCCATCTGGAAGGCGATATACACATCGTTAAGCGGTACTTTGGCAGTAACTGTTTCACGGCGTTCGTCATGCTGTTCCGGCTCCTGGGGCAAATTGCGCCGGTACTTTTCCCCGGCGGGGATCGGGGCGAACCATTTTTCGGCCAATCGTTTAACCTCTTCCGGTTTTACATCGCCGCCAACAACCATTATAGCATTTTGCGGATTATAATGCTTTTTAAAAAAGGCTTTTACATCCTCAATTTTAACATCCTCTATATGTTTTAGCTCCTTGCCTATCGTCGCCCATTGGTAGGGGTGTTTTTTATAAACCAGTGGCCGCAGGCGCAGCCAAACATCGCCGTAAGGCTGGTTAAGATAGCGCTGTTTAAATTCCTCAATTACCACGTTGCGTTGCACTTCCAAACTTTTTTCGCTGAATGCCAGGCTGAGCATCCGGTCGCTTTCAAGCCAAAACGCCGTCTCGATATTGGCAGACGGCAGGGTGATGTAATAATTTGTCAGGTCGTTGCTGGTAAACGCATTATTTTCGCCGCCTACACGCTGCAGGGGCTGATCGTAGTCAGGGATATTTACGGAGCCGCCAAACATTAAATGCTCAAATAAATGGGCAAACCCTGTTTGGGCGGGATCTTCATCGCGGGCGCCAACATCGTATAAAATATTGAGCACCACCATGGGCGTAGTGTGATCTTCGTGTACAATAACCCGCAGGCCATTGTCTAAAATAAAACGATTGAACTTAACCATTTATAAATATGATATTAACGGAAGGCAAAGGTAAAATTTTTGATGACGTTGTTGTAATGTTGAAAGATTGAAATGTTGGAAGGTTGAAACGTTGGAATAGTATCAATTTGAAATTAAATAACACATCTTTCTTTATGCATTTTTAAGTCTTCAAATTGCCAAAAGCAGTGGCAGCAGCCAAGTTAAATGGTGCTGTTACTGCTACTACGAACTGCTACTTTTCATCTCTCGCCTTAAGCAACAGGCCTATCCTCCCCATGCAGCTTGTGGCTCACCTGGTGATGGTGTAATTTGGCTTCAATAGCCGAAGCGCTGTTATCTGCATAGGCGCCGAATGCATTGATCAAAATGCCCTTTATATTATATTTTGGAGAATTAACCGCATATACTATGGACATGTCCGATGGATCGCTGACGCCTTCAAAACGGTAAAACTCATCGATCTCGAAGTCATCCGCCGCCATTTGGATGCTTTTATCTTTATCATCAACCGTATCGCCTTCCAGGCTAAGGTTTTCCGTGTATCCCCTTTTCATCAAATCGTTAGTGGCTTCCACTAAATTATTATATGTATTCATGGTGATATGCTGATTATTAATGTTTTTATTTTATAACCATAAAAGAGGGAGGTTGTTTGACTGGTGGAAACTCTATTCGTATATTTGAGTTATGATAAGGACAGTTCTTAAACCGGACAATCAAAACATAACTATTAAAACTGCCTAAGAAATTTGTAGGCGAACAGGTAGAAGTGATAGCGTTTACTATAGAGGAAGCTGACCAGCCTGTAGCTACTGTAGACAAACCTCTTACTCACTTTGCCAGTGAAAAAGTTTTAGCTAATGATTGGCTGTCGCCCGAAGAAGATTTGGCATGGCAGGATTTGTAAAGGGAGACATAGTTATTATCCCATTTCCAAATAAAATGAAAACTATCCTATTTATCGTTGGAAAAACCCGAACCGGGTTTGATGCTTATAGGGAAGAAGCCGGCAATAACTTAATTGCCACAACGGGAGCGGATATGGCCGAATTAAAGGCAAATATCATGGAAGCTTATAACCTGTATTTAGAAGATAAAAACGTCCCCTTGATCAGCCTGGATCAAATAACCTTTCAATATGATCTGCCTTCATTTTTTGATTTTTATAAAGAAATAAACGCTTCCGCCTTAGGTAAGCGGATAGGTATTCACAAAAGCCTAATATCCGAATATGCAAATGGCAAAAGAAAACCTTCCGAAAAACAGGTGAAAAAAATATTGGGCGGGGTAAAGGAACTTGCCAAAGAACTTTCAGCATTGAATTTGGCATAAAAGCCGACTACAATAAGCTAAAATGGCAAGATTAACCCAATCAACTACTCACTTAATCAACTCAATCAACCAACTCAATCAACTTTATCAACCAACTCATGCGGATTCAAAAACACAAACTCGTTATCAAACATGTCCAGCCTTATTTTACTGTCTTTACTCACTTTGCCGGCCAGTATTTGTTTCGACAGCTCGTTTAGTATCTTTTTTTGGATCACTCTTTTTAGCGGCCTTGCGCCGAATTGAGGATCATAACCTAACTGGGCCAGCCAGTCAAGGGCTTCCTCTGTAGCTTCAATGGTGATACCCATTTCGGTAAGCGTTTGCTGTAAATGCCTGAATTGCAGCCTCACAATTTCGGTGATCTCATCGCGGCTGAGCGGGGTAAACATAATGATCTCATCGATCCTGTTCAAGAACTCAGGGCGGATAGTTTTTCTTAGCAATTCAAATAACTGTTCTTTGGTCTTGCCAATAATTTCATCTTTCTCAAACTCATTATATTCCTGGAAATTTTCCTGGATCATGTTCGAGCCGATGTTCGAGGTCATGATGATGATGGTGTTTTTAAAGTTCACTACACGGCCCTTATTATCGGTGAGGCGCCCGTCGTCCAAAACCTGCAGCAGGATATTAAATACATCCGGGTGCGCTTTTTCAATCTCATCCAGCAATATTACGCTGTAAGGCTTGCGGCGTACGGCTTCGGTAAGCTGCCCGCCTTCATCGTAACCAACATAGCCGGGAGGCGCGCCGATCAGTCTGGAAACTGAATGCCGTTCCTGGTATTCCGACATGTCGATCCTTATAAGTGCGCCTTCATCGTTAAACAAGTATTCGGCTAATGCTTTGGCCAGCTCTGTTTTACCAACACCTGTTGTGCCTAAAAATATAAACGAACCGATCGGCTTCTTTTTGTCCTGCAAACCTGCACGGCTGCGGCGTATGGCATCGCTTATGGCTTCGATAGCTTCATCTTGCCCCGCTACCCGTTTGTGCAATTCGTCTTCAAGGTGCAGCAGTTTTTCGCGTTCACTCTGTATCATCTTTGAAACCGGTATGCCCGTCCACCGCGATACAACGCCGGCAATATCTTCAGCAGTAACTTCCTCTTTCAGCATCCGGCTGTCGCTCTGGTTTTCCAAAAGGGCTTCCTTCAGTTTATCCACTTCCTGCTGCCTTTCGCGGATCGTTCCATAGCGCAATTCGGCAACCCTGCCGTAATCGCCTGCGCGTTCTGCCTGTTCGGCTTCCAGTTTGTAGTTTTCTATCTGTTCAACTTTTAGGTTTATGCCATCTACCAGGTCTTTTTCACCCTGCCATTTGGCGCGTAACGAATCGCGTTCAGCAGACAAGTTGGCTATTTCTTCGCTTAATTCCTTTACTTTTTGCGTATCCTTTTCACGCTTTATGGCCTCGCGCTCAATTTCGAGCTGCATAATCCGGCGGTCAAGTTCGTCAACAACTTCCGGAACGGAATCCATTTCCAAACGCAGTTTCGATGCAGCTTCATCCATCAGGTCAATCGCTTTATCCGGCAAAAACCTGTCGGATATGTAGCGCTGCGACATTTCAACGGCGGCGATGATAGCTTCATCCTTAATCCGGACCTTGTGGTGTGTTTCATAACGTTCCTTTAATCCGCGCAATATCGAAATAGCGTCTGCCGTATCCGGCTCATCCACCACCACCATTTGAAAACGACGCTCCAAAGCTTTGTCCTTTTCCATATATTTCTGATATTCGTTCAGTGTGGTGGCGCCAATAGCCCTTAACTCGCCGCGGGCAAGGGCAGGTTTTAGTATATTAGCGGCATCCATGGCGCCTTCGCTTGCCCCGGCGCCAACCAGCGTATGGATCTCATCAATAAAGAGGACAATTTCGCCATCACTCTGGGTAACCTCTTTTATTACCGCTTTTAGCCGTTCTTCAAACTCGCCTTTATATTTAGCGCCTGCAATCAGCGCGCCCATATCAAGGGAGTAAACGGTCTTCGATTTAAGGCTCTCCGGCACATCGTGTTTGATGATTCGAAACGCAATGCCCTCAGCAATAGCGGTTTTACCAACACCCGGTTCTCCAACCAATATCGGGTTGTTTTTAGTACGACGGGATAATATCTGAATCACACGCCTGATCTCATCATCGCGGCCAATCACAGGGTCGAGCTTCCCCGATTCGGCGTATTCGTTCAAATTACGGGCATATTTGTTTAGGGCGTTGTAGGTGGCTTCCGCGTTCTGGTCGGTAACCTTACTGTCGCCGCGCAGACTTACAATGGCTGTTTTGAGGTCCTTTTCATTTACACCATAATCCTTTAGTGCTGCGCTTGTTTTATCATTTACAGATAAAATGCCAAGTAAAATATGTTCAACCGATACAAATTCATCTTTAAATTCTTTAAGATAATTTTGCGCTTTTTGCAAAACAGAATTTGCACCTGTAGATAAATAAATATTGCTTCCGCTAACTTTTGGAAACGAGCTGATCTGCTGATCGAGCGTTTCATTTAACCGGTTAACATTAACGTTTAATTTTTTTAATAAATAGGTGATCACGTTTTCGTCAACGAGTAACAGGCCCTTCAGCAAATGTGCTGTTTCAATAGCCTGCTGCTGGTTGCCTGCCGCAATCTCCGAAGCCTTCTGCACGGCTTCCTGCGCTTTTATGGTGAAATTGTTAAAATTCATCTTGGGGTTGATTAAGTTGATTAAGTTAAGTGGTTGATTGAGTTGATAAGAAATAAATCGACGGTGTCGCTTAATCTACTAATCACGAGATCAACAACTCACCCGATCAACTATTTAACTTAATCAACTTTACCCAATCAAATCGCTTGCCATTCAGGCTTATATGCTAAAATGTCGCTATAAATTAAATTAATAAGTTACTTTGTCATAACGGTTTTTTTAAGACCCCTTCTTTTGCCTAATACTTAAGTTGTATTCTTTTTACTAAAGACTTAGGGCTAAAGACTTAGGGCTTATTACCTATTAGTAAAATAAAATTTGCTATATTTGTTTAACCCCCCGAAACAATTATAACTTGGATATCCATATTTTTAAAAATTTACCTGGAAAATACAAGACAGCCTGGCGCGACTATTATACGGGTCAAAATCTCTCGTCTATTCGTGTCGCCTGTATTATTTTTTTACTGCTGAATGTAATCATAAGGGTGGTTTATACAATTTTCCCTTTGAGCCTTACCCGGGCGGACAACTTTCCCGAGTTTAATATAACTAATTGGGTTTTTGTCGCATCAGGCGTAGTGTTTTACATTATCAGTAATTTGTTGATCGACAATTTTCAGAACAACAAAAAGGCGACTGCCACAATGTCGCTGTTTGTTTTTATTTTTTCCCTCTATATCATCTCCTGCGGTATGTATTCGAGCTTTATTGCAACCGGCAACCCGCGAAATTCCCTGACACTCTATTTAATAGGATTATCTGTAATAAGTGTTCTATGCGTGTTTGAATATTATGAAACTATTATACTGATCATTGCTGCTGAAGTGCTGTTCACAATGCTATTAATTTATAACCGTACCGATCCAACAGAAATGACCTATAACCAACTGCTATCGCTGGTGTTGCTTGGAGGGTTTTACTTAGTTTCGAGATACTTTTTTTCCTCAAAGGCCAATTATTTCCTGCAATTTATTGAGATTAAGGAAAAAAACCTGGAAATTGAACGTGGCAGCGAATTAAAAAGCCAGTTACTGGGCATCGTAGCCCATGACCTGCGCAACCCTATTGCCGCTGTTGAGTCATTAGCTATGCTGATGGAAATGGATGAAATTGACGAAGAAACACAGGATAACCTTGATCTGATAAAAGCATCCTGCGTACAAGCCCTTACCATTATCGAAGATCTGCTCGAAACAGCCCGTAACGAAAATACCATTGAATTTGTAACCGATAAAACCGAACTTAATCAGTTTATAACGGACATTATTGATGTTTGGAAAATACAAAAAGATGCTAAAAATATTGAACTGATCAGCGAGGTTAACCCTGTTTATGTGCAGATTAACCATGAAAAATTCCAGCGCGTATTGGATAACCTTATCGGCAACGCCCTTAAATTCTCAAAACAAAGGAGCAAGGTGGAAATCTTTCTTGGCAAAAAAGATAACCTTGTTACCATCGACGTAAAAGATCGCGGCATAGGTATACCCAAAGATAAACTACACATTATATTTGATCCATTCACCAAAGCGGGACGAACCGGGTTAAGAGGCGAACAATCCACCGGTTTGGGTTTGAGCATAGTAAAACAAATAGTAGAAAAACACAAAGGTAAAGTTGAGGTAGAAAGCGAGGAAGGCAAGGGATCAGTGTTTAATGTGAGTTTGCCAGGAATTGGTGATTAGAGACTGGAGGTTAGAGATTAGTTTTTCTTAATACCAAAAGGCCGGGTAAGGCAGTAGAAAAACACAAAAAGCAAAGTTGAAGTGGAAAACGAGGAAGGAAAGGTATCAGTGTTTAAAGTGAGATCGCCGGCGCTGGAGATTTGAAATTTTTTTGCTTTTTAGGAAACAATTGCAGTAAAACGTTGTTTAACTCGAAAGGATAAGTCATGAAAAATATTAAATTCGCAGTTGTTTCCTTTATTTTTTTAGTCAAGTTGCTCGCATTACTGATCATGATGATAATCATGCTGCCTATATTACCCTTAATGTTGTTAATGACAAAGGATCCGGAATTAATGGGTTGGGAAATGTTGCCAATATAAAGGTACAAGACGCGGTAATTCAATTAAAATAAAGCTCTACATCATATTATTTGCAAAAAACGCCAGCGTAAGTGCCCATGCTTCTTTGGTAGTTTTTTGTTGTAACTGGGCCGCTCGTCACAGGCGAACGCATGATCGGCGTAGGATATTTTTACGTTGATGTATTCTTTGCCTGCTTTATCCATAGCATTGATCACGGCGTCGATCTGATCCTGGCCAATATGTTTATCCAAACCGCCCCAGAAAAATAAATGCCTGCCGCTTATGTCGGCGGCTTTGTCAGCTACTTGTTTGATGTTTCCGGCATAATAACTAACCCCAGCGCTTAACGGAAGTGTAGCATTGGCCAAAAAAGAAACCCGGCCGCCCATGCAATAACCGATGCTGAAAATATTTGCAGGATTAACCAATTCATGATGTTTAAGAAAATGATATGCCGCTTTAAGGTCGGCTTCATTGCCTTCAACCGTTAATGCCTGAATGTGCGGCATAATAGCTGAAAAATCACTGTAGCTTCCTTCAAAATACGACGGCGCTGAGCAATGAAACAATTCCGGCGCTATTACTACAAATCCCTGCGCGGCAAAACGATCTGCTACATCGCGTATATGATGGTTTACGCCGTAAGCTTCCTGTATTAAAATTAATCCCGGGGAGTTTCTGCCAAGGGCATCTGCGGGGATTGCTGTATATGCCTCCATATCGGTGCCATCAGCTATTTCAAGATTTACATACTTTTCCATATTCAATTTTAAATATAGTATTTGATGATTGGTTTTGGGTATTTTAGATTTTTTGTAACGAGTTGATTAGTTTAGTGGTTAGAGATCAGAGATTAGAGGCTGGAGATTAGAGGCTGGAGTTTAGAGGCTAGTAAAATGATCTGAAAGTCTGTAAAGAAAGAAGTGGAGCATTCAAACCAAATCTCATCCCCGATCTCTAATCCCTTATCACCAATCTCTAACCTCTGCCTACCCGCAATTCCCTTTTCAATATCTTTCCTGTGGCATTCATTGGTAATGCTGAAATAAACTCTACCTGGCGTGGATATTTGTAGGATGCAATGCGTTCCTTTGTCCAGGCTATTAGATCGGTTGCTGAAATAGAATGGCCTTCCTTTAAAACGACAAATGCTTTCACATCTTCGCTCATTTCTTCATGCGGGATGCCAATCACAGCCACTAATGATACCGCTTCATGTTTTATCATCAATTCTTCCACTTCGCGCGGGTATATTTTCAGGCCTCCGCGGATGATCATATCTTTAGTTCGGTCCACGATAAAGTAAAAGCCGTCTTCATCTTTTATGGCAATATCGCCCGAATACATCCAGCCGTTTTGCAGGGCTTTTTGTGTTTCTTCGGGCTTTTTATAATAACCTTTCATTACGTTATGCCCCCTGTAAAGCAATTCGCCCTTTTCGCCGGCAGGGACTTCGATACCATTAGCGTCCACCAGCTTTACTTCAACGCCCCAAAAGGGCTTACCGATAGAGCCCGGTTTTCTCCTGGCTTTTAACTGGTTAAAAGTAACGACTGGTGAACCTTCCGACATGCCATAGCCTTCGAGGATTGGTACATTAAACCGTTTTTCAAAATCCTCAAGCACTTTTACGGGTAACGCGGCGCCGCCTGAACAGCATAATTTCAAGGTTTTGGCAATGCTTTCATAATCAAATTTAGGATCCTTATAATTCAATAAACCCCAGTACATGGTAGGTACGCCCGAAAAAAGTGTCACTTTGTGCTTTTGCATCGCGTAAAACACCATTTCAGCATCAAAGCGCGTGAGCAAAACATTTGAACGGCCTTTGTAAATACCGGCGTTCATCATAACCGTCATCCCAAAAATATGAAAGAGCGGCAAAACAATAAGGCCTACATCGTCTTCACCGGCATCCATCAAATCACACATCATAACCGCGTTTAAGAGCAAATTTGAATGGGTCAATTCGGCTCCTTTTGGCTTGCCTGTTGTGCCCGATGTATAAATAATCACACAGGTATCTTCAGCATTACTTTGGTGTATTTCAAACTGAGAGGATTGCCCTCCCTTCAAATCGTCCAAAGTCTGCACACCTTCTATGCTGGAACGCATTCCGGTTTTAGGCATTATCATAAAAAAGTGTTCACACGCTTTTATCGCATTGAAAGCTGCATATCCAATTGTGCCTAACGGAAAATCTGGTGTCCCGGCGAAGCAGAAATAAGCTTTGGCATCACTGTCATGCAGGTGATATTCAATTTCATCTTTTTTGAGCAAAACATTAAGCGGTACAACCACAGCGCCGGCTTTGATAATGCCAAAATATAAAATAGGAAATTGAGGCAAATTAGGGCAGCTTACAGCCACTTTATCGCCAACTTTAATACCAATTGCTTTTAAGCCGTTTGCAACCCTGTTAACGGCCTCATTTAATTGAGTGTATGATATTGTGGTATCCATAAAAATATAGGCCGTTTTTGCGGGATATCGCATGGCGCTGTCTTCCAGGATGACTGATAGGTTTAACATGGGTTAGCAGGTTTATAAAAATTGGTTATTTCAAATATATTCAAAATAAACGGAGGCGCAAAAGGGCGCAAAGAGACGCAAAACAAAGAGACGCAAAGTGTTGCGTCTCTACAAAAAAATATCAAAAAAAATTCATACCATAACCAGGTATGTCAGTTATAGTATGAATTGAAAATTGAATTGCAAATACCTTTTTATTAACCCATATCAAGTTCTAATCTGCCTTTGGATGCACGTCCCTTGCTTGCTTCTTTAGCATGTTCAAACTTAACATTTACACTGATGATCATAAAGTAAACCATGCTGAACACCAGCGACAACAGTACGCTTACTAATATAGCTACCTTAGCAATGTCCTGAAAAGCTTCCGACTTAAATGCAAGCATCGTCGTAAATATCGACATGGTAAAACCAATACCGGCTAACGTTCCCATGCCAAACAGCTGTTTCCATTTTACATTGTGGGGTAAACTGGCTATTTTAAGCGCAACGAGTATGCGGCTGAAAAGGAATATGCCTACAGGTTTGCCAATAACCAATCCAGCCATAACCCCTAATCCAACGGTCGTAGTTAACGAACCGATCATGTGCGAAGGCAGTAAAATTGCTGTATTAGCCAAAGCAAAAAGGGGTAATATCAGGAAGTTCACATAGCGGTGAATGGCCTTTTCAATCACCGGCAACACATCAATCGGCGTAATAAACGCTACCAGGACACCCGAAATACTTGCTTCGATCCCCGAATTAAAAAAGGCATACCATAAACCTAAAGATAAAATGATTTGCACCCAACCAAATTTTATTTTGAACCGTTTAGTATAATTAACGGCATAAAGGCACAGGTAAATGATGTCGGCGATTCCGAGATATACCCAGTTTACATGACCGCCGTAAAACATGGCAATAATTATAATCGCACCCAGGTCATCAATGATGGCCAAAGCAAGTAACAGTATCTTTAACCCTACGGGTACCCTTTTGCCTAATAATGACGCAATCCCGACAGAAAAAGCTATATCGGTAGCAGTGGGTATCCCCCAGCCATGTGTATAATTTGTATGCATGTTAAATGCGACAAATATTAACGCGGGGACCGTCATGCCGCCTAAGGCCGCTCCAAATGGAAGGACCGCTTTTTTAAACGAAGATAACTCCCCGCTGCGCAGCTCACGCTTTATTTCCATCCCTGCCATTAAAAAGAAGAAAGCCATCAGGAAATTATTGATCAGGCTTAGTGAAGTTTGAGGCAGTGGAATAACCGAATGATGAAAAAGCTGGCTATTCCATAATTGCCTGTAAAAGTGCGTTGAATTAGCCAGGTACATCGAAATTATCGTACAGGTTATTAACATAAGCCCGGTGAACCGGCTGTCGTTAATTAATATCCTTAAGGGATCTATCGCCCTTTTAAGCATCTTTTTCATAGTTTCCTCACTTTCCTTTTTATTCACCTAAAAAACCAAAAATTACCTGCCGTTAACCGGCAGGTAATTTTGCATTTTTCAATGTCAAACTAATCGACGTAACCATGTACACCCATTTCAGGTATATCAAGCCCGGCGATCTGATCTGCGTCACTTGACCTGAGGCCAATTGTCGCAGCACATATTTTAAAGAAGCAATACATCACTGCGAACACAAATACGAAGCAGGTTAAGCCCCCGATCAATTCTGCCACGAACTGGCTGGCATCGCCATAAAACAGTCCTTTGACAGTGCCCGGTACGCCATTCCACCCATCACCGTAAGAGCCGTCTGCAAATAATCCTAACGACAACACACCCCAAAATCCACAAACACCATGGACTGAAAATGCGCCAACCGGATCGTCTATTTTTAATTTGGTGTCAACAAAGTTGTAAGAAACTATTACCAGTATACCAGCAATAATCCCGATGACAACTGCGAACGTTGCATTTACGAAGGCACATGGGGCAGTGATAGCCACCAACCCGGCCAACATGCCGTTAGCCGCCATTCCGGGATCCCATTTATCAGTTTTTATTTTCAAAAACATGATTGCTGCAAAGGCACCACCTGCGCTGGCAAGCATGGTGTTAGTTGCGATAACGCCAATCCTTAAATCGGTACCCGATAGGGTAGACCCAGGGTTGAAACCAAACCAGCCAAAAGCAAGGATAAATGTTCCGATAATAGCCATTGGTATATTATGGCCCGGTATAGTATTAACCGTTCCGTCTTTGCCATATTTCCCCACGCGTGCGCCAATTACAATGGCCCCGGCAAGTCCCGCCACGCCGCCAACTTCATGCACAACAGAAGAACCGGCAAAATCTACATGCCCGTGCCCTAAATGATACATAACACCTAATTGAGAAAGCCATCCGCCGCCCCAAACCCAGTTGCCAAAAAGAGGGTAAACGAACATGGAAATAAAGAAACCGAAAACCACAAAAGCTTTGAACTTCCATCTTTCGGCCATGGCGCCGGTTGGGATAGTCGCCGTTGTATCCATAAATACCAACTGGAATAAGAACAATGTAAATATTCCTACATCATATACTTTACTATTTAGAAAATAACCAACAGTTCCCCAGAGGCCGAAATCGTGGCCAAAAATGTGAACAGCAAATTCGTGACTTACAACTCCCGGAGCATTGCCGAGGCTTGCAACATTCAGACCTCCTCCAAACATAAACGCAAAACCGCATATCCAGAACCCTAAGACACCTAAAGCATAGACCAGAAAATTCATCGTCATGGTATGAGCAACGTTCTTTTTCTGGGTGAAGCCTGTTTCAACCATCGCGAAACCTGCTTGCATAAACATTACAAGGAAACCCGTGATCAGGGTCCACATAATGTTGATAGAAATTTTGTTGTGCCCAACCGCGTCATTAATTTCAGCCTGGGTGGGTTTACCGGCTTTTGCCGCAGGGACGTCAGTTACATTGCCGATTTTTGTACCGGATGGATCCTGGGCATGCGCCAGGGACGTTGAAAAAACAGACAACATCATCATCAATACAAAGCTGAACAGCAGTAATGATGGAATTTTTGGTTTTAGTTTTAGAGAAATCATAGTTTAAAGGTTTGATTGATATAAATTTTGATTGTTTTTTATACTAAACACAGATAAATAGATGGTTTCCTTATTCAAATAACAAAAAAATTAAAATTTCTGTTTTAATTTTTTCCAATATAGGGCAAAAAATAAAAAAAAAACAAAAAATATGATAATTTTTGTAATTATTATTATTTTGTTAATTTTATGTATGATTTTTCATCAAAAATTGAAAATTTTTTATTGAAAAATCATATTCAAATTGATTTTCCATATTTTTAGAATCAATTTTTTTAATAAAATACGTCTAAAAGCCTTTATTACATTCGTTTATTGCGTAAAAGTTTAAAAAACCTATTAAAAAAACATCTATACGAATAAATCCTGGTAATTAAGATTAGGAAGTTTCTCATTTTAAAGATCATTCTTCTTTTTGCTATTTTAATAGCGCCGCTTTTTTTTAAACCGGGCAAAAAGAAGAAACGACCCTGGAAAATGTGCAAAGAGGATACAGAACTGTCAGACTATGGAATTAATGAGGGGGGGCTACCTTGGAGAAATTAAAAAAACGAAAAGAGTTAAATAAAATGCCTAATTCGTATACCTGATTTTAATGTATAGTAATATGCCGATAGTAAAAAGGAATAAGATATTGATAAAGGTATATTTGCGATAAGCATACAGCAAGATTAATAATAAACTACTAATAGCAACAACCAGGGAACCCAACAGGTACATATTTTGCTGAGGGATAGTTAAGCCGTTTTCGACATTCAAATGATAGATGCCATCTGCAAGTGATCTGATCAAGACTATAAGAACGATCACAATAGCTGTCTTCGATATTTTAGCCTGGTATTTTTGTTAAAATGCTTTAATATTATTTTACAATCTATTCAATAATTCAATAAATCACTAATTCACTAATTCAAAACTAAAAAACTGTTACCGGCACAATAATTTCAAACCTGTTACGCCCGCTGCCGCCGAAAAAATCCCTGTCGATCAGATAGCTGTACCTGAAACCAAAGGAAACAGCCCCCTGGTTAAATAATTTGGAGTCGAAATATACTTCCGCTCCGGCTGAGCGGAAAGTTTCCTTGAATTGCCTGCCATCGCTGTAAAAATCGGCAGCAGAAGTATAATCGTAAAAAGCATTGCCCCTTATGCGCAGTAAATAAAAGGCATTGGCGATGCCTGCATCGGGGTAAGCGATAGGAAAATGATAATTAATACCCGCTTTATTCATGTTGTACAGGTTTTCGGCAGTGTACCCTCTTGAGAAAGGGAAATCGTTGGAAAAACCGATCACACTGTTTTTATTCTTTTGCTGATGCGCCAAATTTATCACAAGGTTATGGTTGATCATAAAACCAGGAAAATAGAATGATCCGTTTGCCAAAAACTGGTCGGCGTTTATCCCGCTGATAGCTGATTTATAATTTAAAAGAATGGCTTGTCCCAGGCGCGGAAAAATATTTTGCCTTGCCTGCTGTATATTATTGCTAAAATTGATATAATCGTTGCTGTAGGTATAAGTTCGGTTAGTGAACGTATTTTTGAAAGGCTGCTGAAAGGCACTTTGAGTATAATGCAAGGCGCTGCCTATCCGGAGTGACGTGTAGTTTTTACGATAGCTTAAATTTAAAGGCAGTTCAAGGCCGCCATGCAAATCGGTTTCATTAAAGTAAATGTTGTTGCCTTTGTAATAACTGCGGCGGTCAACGGTATAATCGGCCCCGCCCGAAATGTAAGGGAACAAAGCCCCGTAAATGGCATCGAACCCGAATTGCTTATAGCCTTCATCACGGTTGTAAGTAAATGAAAGCTGGGATTGCAGCGTGTTCAGCACATTTTCACCTTCAATGCTTAAGGTATAATTAGGGTCGTTAAAATCGGGCATGAGGCTGTGGAAATTGAATAAATGATGTGATTTGCGGTATTTAGTTATTGGGAGCGAATCATTTTTTACATGAGCCAGCAGATCAGTAGAGCTATCCCTTTTTAGTGCGCTGATACCAAAATCAGGCAGGCTTCCGCGCGCCTGACCGGGTTCAATAGCTGACCATTGCAGAACACTCCTGTCTCCTTCATTTATCTGGTAACCAACGGCCGTAAATCCCACCCAGGCTAATTTATTGCCGCTGACAACCGGTTCATAATTACCAATTGAACCGTTGAGATTATAGTTGCTTAACTCATAGAGTTTACCGCTTTTTAAACTTAAAGCAAATAAACGGTCATCAACGCCGGAAGCTGCTGAAAAATAAACCGTGTCATTTTTTATTTGCGGGAAAGCAACAGGCTGATAGGAAAATGGCAGTAAATATTTGTTATTGCCTGTTTTAATGTCGATGAGATCCAAAGACATTTTGCCTTTTGGGGAGCGAATGGCGGCGACCAAACGATTATTTCCATAAAATTTTGGATAAGTATAAAACAGATTTTCTTTATTAGGAATGATGGAAATGAGGCGGCCAGTTGCCGTATTTATTAAATGAATATTGCATTTACCATTGACGCCCACCTTAACGGTAACGATTGTTTTACCATCAGGACTAAAATCTGGGGAAAAGTATTTTGTGTTTTTAGTAATGCGATGTTCTTTCCTGGTATTCACATCCAGTAGCATCAGTTCACTGTAATCGCGGTAGTTCCAGCGCAGATCGGGCCGGTAAGCGGCGTAAACAATTTTACCATCGTGGTAAGCGAAGTAATTATCCAACGATACACTTCTTACAGCAATATTCTTTTCATATCCACCGCTTTTTATCACAAACTGAGGGATATGATCATATGTGCTTTTCATATAGATCATGGTGCTGTCGTTTACATAGGCAGGGTATTCCCGGTCGGCATCAAAATGCTTATGCTTGCTAATTGGTGAATGAGTGAATGAGTGATTTAGTGAATTATTTATCGATTGGTCCTCTTTAAATACTTGTTTATAATGGTTAAATCCGTCATTCCTGAATTGTGTAAAATCGTTGCCTGAATATTTTTTAATGGCCTTGTCCAGGGGATAAAAAACCCCTTCATAAGCCGCCGCATCATGTGTTACCTTTTTCCAGAAATCATCACCGTACTTTTCGCGGCCATACGATACCAGAATATAGCCTAACGGGTACCAGTTTGGTGTAAAATCCAACAATGAGCCGTTGCGTATTTTCATATAACTGTAATCCCTGTCATCGGCCCATAATACACGGAATTCGTTAAAAAAAAATGGGAGCCTGCCCCTGCCTTGTTCACTTACATTGGTTTCGTTAAAAACAGCGTCTCCTTCAAAAAACCAGTTGGGAATGGCAATATCATTAGCGAGCGCCTGCCCGCCTTCGCCGAAAAGCACCTTCAACACATGCGAAAAACCCACATTAAAATTATTGTACTGCTGCACATGCCTGAACTCGTGTATCGCCAATTGCTCGGGCCACGACAGGCTGCCCAATTCAAAGCTATTTTGCTCAGGCGTTAAATAGAATTCGCTCCTGAAAGGCGCCAGCCCCACGTAGCCATTGGCAATGGTGGTTTGGTTTTGCAATAAAATACTGATCTGCCGCTGTTTAAAACCGATGGTGGGTTTTATCGCATTATTCATCTGCCGTACAATATTTGCCACCCGCAACCCTGCCGAATCAAGCCCTACCGGGAAAATTACTTTTGCTGCCGGCATATCAACCTGGTTCCACTTTATTGAAGGAGGGTTGCCGCCGAATTGCTGGGCTTTTGTTGTAGTGGCAGTTAGGAGTAGCAGTAGTAGTAGTTGAAGTAGCAGGGGTATTTTAAGCGGCTTTATCATCAGGTGTGAAAGTAAGTACAAATTAAATCAGACCAAAATAAATCCGAAATCGAAATTCCGAAATCCGAAATTCCCATGACACACTATACCCCAAAACTCTCTACATTTGCCGATTGTTAAAACAATCATGGCTAAAGTATCTATCAACCTGGCAACGGGCTCTATACAGAAGGAAGAATTAATTGTAGGTATCGACCTTGGGACCACCAATTCTCTTGTGGCTTTTATCAATCCGGATAAGCATCCGCAGGTAATTAATGATACTGGTAAAGGTGTTTTAGTGCCTTCTGTGGTCCATTTTGGTGCTGGCGGTGAGGTAACCGTTGGGAGCGAAGCAAAAGAATTTTTAATAACCGATCCGCAAAATACCGTTTTTTCGGTAAAACGTTTGCTGGGCCGTTCCTATCACGATATTGAAAATTACAAGGACTTTTTCTCTTACAAAGTTATAGATGATGATACGGAGAGCCTTGTAAAAATAAAGGTGGGCGATAAATTTTATACGCCGATTGAGCTTTCCAGCCTGATACTGAAAGAACTTAAAGCCAGGGCCGAGCATGCTTTAAAAACGCCTGTTAACCGTGCGGTGATCACTGTGCCTGCTTATTTCAACGATTCACAGCGCCAGGCCACGCGTGATGCGGGTAAGCTTGCCGGATTAGATGTGTTGCGTATTGTAAATGAGCCAACCGCTGCCAGCCTTGCTTATGGCATTGGTTTAAATCCCGAAGAAAACAAAACCATTGCTGTTTATGATTTAGGAGGAGGGACCTTTGATGTTTCCATCCTGCAAATACAAAACGGAATTTTCGAGGTTCTATCTACAAATGGTAATACTTTTTTAGGAGGTGATGACTTCGACAGGGCTATTGTTGATTACTGGATTGAGAAAAATCAACTCAATAAAGCCGATGTGCTTGCCGATAACAAACTTGCCCAAAAATTGCGCCTGAAGGCGGAAGAAAGCAAAAAAGCATTCGCTCATCAAAGCATGGTGAATGACAAGATCGGTGATATATGGTGCACCATTACCCGCACGGCATTTGAAGAACTGATCCTGCCCAGAGTACAGGAAACCATCACCTGCTGTCAAAATGCCTTAAGGGACGCCAAATTGGACATTAGTGAGATAGATGAAGTGATTATGGTGGGCGGATCAACCCGTACGGCATTGGTAAAAACAATGGTAGCCGGTTTTTTTGAACGGCCTGTGCACGATGAATTGAACCCTGATGAAGTGGTGGCGCTCGGTGCAGCAATACAGGCGGATATTTTGGCAGGGAACCGCAAGGATATTTTATTACTGGATGTTACCCCGCTTTCCCTCGGTATCGAAACGATGGGCGGACTGATGGATGTGATCATCCCCCGTAACTCCAAAGTGCCGACCAAGGCGGGAAGGCAATATACAACCTCGAAAGACGGCCAGGTGAATATGAAAATAGCCGTTTACCAGGGGGAACGCGACCTGATAAAAGAAAACCGCAAACTGGCCGAATTTGATCTGAAAGGTATACCTGCCATGCCGGCAGGTTTCCCCAAAGTGGATATTAATTTTTTGCTGAATGCTGATGGTATATTGAAAATACAGGCAAAGGAATTGCGTTCGGGCGTAAAACAGGAGGTGGAAGTAAAGCCCACATATGGCATTACCGATGACCAGGTGGAGCAAATGCTGATGGATAGCATCACCCACGCCAAAGATGATGTAAGCCAGCGCATGCTGATAGAAGCCCGCACCGAAGGTGAGCAAATGATTTATACGGTTGAAAGGTTTTTACAAAAAAACAGTGATCATTTGTCGGTTACCGAGATAGCCGAAACCGATCAATACCTTAAAACCCTGAAAGAGGGGCTAACCAGCGGTGATAAAGACGTGATCCATAAAGCTATTGATGCCATAAATGAATTTACGCGCCCCTTTGCGGAAAGGCTGATGGACCAGGCGATTAGTGTAGCGATGCGAGGGAAAAGTATAGAGTAGGGGAGAAAGGTAAAAGGCGAAAGGTAAAAGGCGAAAGGTAAAATGTTTCTACCTTTCGCCCAGGGCAAACGCATTAAAATTGTTTATGAAATTTTCAGCCATCAGCGCTTTAATTTAGTTTATAAAGGAGGCTCCTCCGGAGCCCTGAAATTTATTTATATTGTTCTATAAACACGATGCTCCTCTGGAGCGCTTTTGATCCCGCTAAATGTCGTTTGTTTTGACTCCAGCGGAGTCACGTGTTTATAGTAATGATGTGAACAATCTGTCGGGGCTCCGTAGGTGCCTCCTAATTGGACTTCACACAATTTTAATGCGTTTACCCTGACCTTTCGCCTTTTACTTTTCGGGGGTGCAAACCAATTTGTCGCATTGCACCAAGCGTTCCTACGGGACGCAAACATTTGAATTTATTTTTTCTACCAACCAAATGTTCCTACGGAACATGTCTGTAATATAAAAATGCGTTCCGTAGGAACGTTTGGTTGGTAGAATACATACAAGCGATTTTACACGTTCCGTAGGAACGTTTCGTGCTGGAGCGACAAATTGATTTCTACCCCTGGTCTCTAACCTCTAATCGCTAAAAATTTATATCTTTATCAAACCAAATATCCTTAGTATGCAATTTAACCGTAAAACCTTGTGCACCTTAGTTATAGTTGTTCTATTTATTTTTTTAGTAAAAAGTTCATTCGGGCAATACCCAGGGATGGGAGCATTTCGTGCACAGCAGAGCATGCAATTTGCAAGCCAGCAAATGCAAACGATGATGCGAATGATGAATATGCGTGGAGTTACGGGTACAGGCGATGAATTTGACTTTGTAGTAGTGTTACTCGACAGCACCAGGATGAAAATAACTTCTGCTATGTACACAGACTCAGCCACCAAAAAGCGCTTCATATTACTTGTGGATAAAAAATATAGCAAATCTGACACAAACAGGTACAAAAGGATTTATCCTTCGCAAACATTATATCTTAAACGTGACGTTGCCAGGGACGATGAATCGGCTGCATCCCTCTACTATAGAGGTAAACCTGCCGATAGTTGCTGGATGTTTAAAGTAATTGCCGGAACAATTAATGTATATTCCTTTTTAAGTGATCGCGATTTTGCGAATTTTGAAACATCATCGATTGTCGGTATGCAGTTAAATGACGGGCCTATTATGAAATATTCCGACGATAGCCTTAAACAGATGATAGATCAGGACAGTGATGCGATGAGATACTTTCAAAAGAAAAAATATCTCAAAGCAATAAGAAGATATAACTACGATACCTGGAAAGCCGCGAAAAAATAAATCCCCGTTTCTGGAGATCAATTTTATTGCTTACCACGTGTTTCCTGGAAAAAGTTCAGAACAAATAAAATGTTCTTATTTATTTCATTTTTGTCATTATATTAGCCAATCATAAAATTATCACAATGTAAAAAATTTACAAAGGGATTATTCCTGCTTTCCTTGCTTTATGCATTTTACAAAGTTGCGCTACAGTATTTGGTGGTCGCGTTAATACCTATCAACGTACTAAACCGTTACCAGGGCAACAGACACGCCCGTTACGTGTGGGCGCATTTATAGCGGACATTTTATTGTTTTGGCCAGGTATAGCAATAGATTTTGCAACCTGTGCTATTTACAAACCTGCTCCGCCGCCGGTGACAACAGTTGTAACTGCAGGCCAATAGTAACAGGTATATACTAAAAACTTCCGAAGTTTTCAAAACTTCGGAAGTTTGGATTGCGCCTTTTATTGCTTGCCAAGGGCTTCCTGCTCTCTCAATGCAGCAATATTATTTTGATTGTTAAATTCCTCCGTTTTAACAGCGAAATCATCCAGTATTCCGGCAATGGCGTCAAGATTATCCGAAACACGTTGGTGCATATCGGGCAGGTCATTTTCCAGCCTTTTATCTCCCAATTCCATATTATCAACCTCTATCTTTGTAAGTTTTTGAATAATAGCCTGCTGACTGTTTTTTAGATCTTCCAATTCATTGACAATCTTCTCCATCAATGCAAACTTCTTTAACTTATCCATGTTGTTGTTCCTTTATTTTGTATGGATATAACGTTATTTGGCATAAAATGTTTGATAATTTGGATTTCTCAATTATAACTAATAACTTAGTTGTATGAAATTGACTGTCCTAATCCTTATCACAATTTTTCTAAATGCTCCTTTATTTGCACAGCAACCAGCGGGAGTTGATAACGCCTTATTATTGGATTATTACCAGAACCAACGATTTGCCGATGCAGCCGATTATCTAAAAAAAACATATCCTGAACCTGTTACCGATGTAAAAGTTTTATCCGGCCTGGCTTATGCTTCGCAAATGGCAGGAAGACTGCCCGAAGCAGAGGATTATTACGAGCGAATTTACGCTACAGATACAAGCAACACCGGTATACTGTTTAACCTGGGCGGTATTAACGTGCGCAGGGGCAATAACTTAAAAGCGCTTGCTTTTTATAAAAAGATATTATTAAGGGACAGCAGCAATTTTAATGTTTATAAACAAATGGCAAGCCTGTCGCAAGGTACAGGTAATGTAAATGACGCCATTTACTATTTTCAGAAGGCAAATAAGATCAACCCGCTTGAGCCGGATGTGGCCTACGACCTTACCTCATATTATATAAACCTTAAACTTTATAAAAAGGCCGACACTGTGGTTTCTGCTGCTTTACAAGCAGATACAGCAAACTTGCTGCTGCTGTTTGGAAAAGCACAAATTGATTACCGCCTCAATAAGTTCCCCGAAACCATTAATGAATGCACGAAACTAATAAATGCCGAAGATGAAACCGGGGTGGTTATCAGCATGTTAGGAACGTCGTATTATATTTTAAAGAATTATAACGGCTGCATCAGCACATTTAAACAATTGGAACAAAGCAACACAGCAAGCGAAATTTCCTACTATTATACTGCCATGAGCTTTAAGGCATTGGGCGACCAGGCCACCGCCGTGACATACTTTGATAAAGCTATAAAAGAAGCACTGTCGCCAAATGTAAATTCGTATTACAGCGAAATGGCCAACTCGTACGATCAATTGCACCAGGTAAAAAACGCTGTAAATGCTTATCAGAAAAGTTTGCTGTATGGTATTATGCCTTTAACTTATTACGCGCTTGCCAACGTGTACGATACCGAATTGAAGAAAAAGGCTGTGGCTTTACGCTATTACAAAAAGTACATTAATAGCGATCCGCCGGATGGCCAGCGGTCATATATGGCTTATTCAAAAAGACGGATCGAAGAGTTAGCGCTGCATTAAACGCGCAACATATTTACCGATAATATCAAACTCAAGGTTAACAACCGAGCCTATTTGCACTTGCTGCAAATTGGTATGCTCAAAGGTGTAAGGAATTATAGCTACAGAAAAACTGTTAGTTTTTGAATTTACTACGGTTAAACTGATGCCATTAACACAAACTGACCCTTTTTCGACCGTAACATTACCCGGTTCACCCTCGTAGGCAAATGTATATTCCCAACTGCCGTTTAGCTCCCTAAAATCAATACAAACAGCCGTTTGATCAACATGGCCCTGCACAATATGCCCATCCAGCCGGCCATTCATTTGCATGCAGCGCTCCAGGTTAATCCCGTCGCCTATTTTTAAATCGCGAAGATTGGTTTTGTTCAATGTTTCCTCAATCGCGGTTACCGTGTGTGTACCGTCAGCCAAGGCTATAACTGTTAAACAAACCCCATTGTGCGCCACTGATTGGTCGATCTTCAACTCATCCGCAATTTCCGATTCAACGGTAAAATGCAAATTCCCCATCTCATGCCGAAGATCGGTTACTTTTCCTAAGGTTTCTATAATACCTGTAAACATATGCCCCCTAACCCCCTAAAGGGGGAACTTTTGATTTGCAAAGCTAATAATTCAGTTCGGGTTTTGATACTATGCCAATAAAACTCCCCCTTTAGGGGGTTGGGGGGCTGGGTCGGGGGGCGACTATTTAAAATTACTGCTTACTTCCAGTTTCTTATTTCTCAAATCAACCCCACCTTCAATGATTGATTTTAGGTTAGCGAAGTAAAATGTCCATCCTACCTGGCATTGCACAAACAGGTTTTTTGCGGGATCATTTTCAATGGGAATGTTTTCCTGCGTAAGTTCCACTAACGATATGCCGTTACGGCTGCTGATTGCCACGCTTACAATATTGTCTTTTGCAAAGGTAAATTTCAAAAAATCGGTGCCGTTTGCTTCCAGTATTTGTCCCTTTTCACAAGTATTATCATCCCAGCCATGCCAGTACCACTCGTAGGTATCTTCTTTCATGATAAACTCATCTGGGTCCCGCAGCCGCCGGGGGATAGTAAAAAAGTCAGCCTTTCTTAAAAACCATTTTTCAAGTCCTGCCGGGGTTGCCCATGCTTCGTAAAGGCTTCTTATGTCTGTATTATAATCGCCTGCTACTTTAAAGCTGGTCCATTTATTGTCGGTCATCATTATATTATTTGACTTTTATTACGAAAGTAAATTTAACCATAATAGTTTTGTGTTTGTTAAATAGTTTTAATTCCTAACGATGTCGAAACAAAGCGCAGGTATTTTACTGTACCGAAAAACAAACAGCCAACTACAGGTTCTCCTCGTCCATCCGGGCGGTCCTTTTTTTAAAAATAAGGATGCCGGCTCGTGGACAATACCCAAAGGCGAGTTTTTGGAAGATGAAGACCCGCTCGTGGCCGCCAAAAGGGAATTTAAAGAAGAAACAGGCCAGGCCATTGACGGCAATTTTATCAGTTTAAAACCTGTTACATTAAAAAGTGGAAAAGTTGTACATGCCTGGGCTGTTGAGGGAGATATAGACCACGAAACTATTTTCAGCAACCTGTTTGAAATAGAATGGCCGCCTAAATCAGGTAAAAAACAATCATTTCCTGAAATTGACAGGGCGGCATGGTTTGAAGTGGATGAAGCCAAAGAAAAGATTAATGCGGGGCAATTGGGGTTGATTGACGACTTTTTATCGAAGCTGACCTAATCACTATGTTAAAAAAAATGATCAAAACTCTTTTCGGTTTTTAATCCAGGGTGAAACATTTCCGCCAACAATATCAGATACATGTACACCCCGCTCATTTAGCAGCTTTTCCATGACCATCACTGCTATTAAAGCCTCGTCTTCCTTGTCATTTTGCAATGAGCCGGGCTTAAAATATTTCTCCACAAAATGCGTGTCAAAAGCACCCGAAGTAAAAGCCTCATGCTGCATCACAAATTTGCCGAAGCCTAATGTTGTTGTAATGCCTGTTATCTGGTACTCGTCAATAGCGCGCAACATACGTTCTATAGCCTCTTTGCGGTCTTTACCATAGGTGATCAGCTTGGCTATCATCGGATCGTAATATATAGGGATTTCCATTCCCTGTTCAAAGCCGTCATCCACCCTAACGCCGGGGCCTTTTGGGGTAATGTAGGTTTGCAGTGTGCCGATGTCGGGTAAAAAATTATTATCCGGGTCTTCCGCATAAACGCGCAATTCTATGGCATGGCCTTTTATCTCCAGATCTTCCTGTTTAAAACTGATGGCCTCACCTCTTGCAATACGGATCTGCTCTTTTACCAGGTCGATGCCGGTGATCAGTTCCGTAACCGGATGTTCCACCTGTAGGCGGGTGTTCATCTCCAGGAAATAAAAGTTTAAATCCTCATCCATTATAAATTCAACCGTACCTGCACCTGTATAATTAACCGACCTTGCGATATCTACCGCGCATTTACCCATTTTGGCCCTGAGCTCGGTCGTCAATACTGACGCTGGCGCTTCTTCTATCACTTTTTGGTGGCGGCGCTGCACCGAGCAATCCCGCTCAAACAAGTGCAATATATTGCCATGCGTATCGCCCAGCACTTGTATTTCAATATGACGCGGCGACGAAACATACCGCTCAATAAAAACCGAACCATCGCCAAAAGCGGATGTCGCCTCGGATACTGCCCGTTGCATTTGTTCTTCAAAATCGTTCACGCTGTCAACAACACGCATACCCTTGCCGCCGCCTCCGGCAGCCGCTTTGATAAGTATGGGGAACCCGACTTCAACGGCCCTCAGTTTGGCTTCGTTAATATCTATTACAGCCTCTTCGGTACCTGGTACCATTGGGATATTATACTTTAACGCGGCGGCCTTAGCCGAGAGTTTGTTGCCCATCACTTCCATAGCTTCGGGCGAAGGGCCTATCAGTATCAAACCTGCTTCCTTAACCTTTCTTGCAAAAGCCGCATTCTCGCTCAAAAAGCCATAGCCCGGGTGTATAGCCCCGGCCCCTGTTTTATGGCAGGCGTCGATGATCTTTTCCCCAATAAGGTATGATTGAGCAGAGGGCGATTCACCGATATGAACAGCTTCATCGGCGTAACGCACATGCAGCGCATTCCGGTCGGCATCCGAGTAAACGGCCACCGTTTTAATGCCCATTTCCCGGGCAGAACGCATTATCCTTAAGGCTATTTCGCCACGATTGGCAATGAGTATCTTTTGCATGGCAGCAAATGTAATGGAATGACAGACGATTTTACCTTTTAAATAGCGCGGGGTATATTGTTTAACAGTAATTCAAAAAACTTAAGATCGAGCCACCTGCCAAATTTATAACCCACTTCTTTTAAATTGGCAACCTCCTCAAAACCGAAGGACCGATGCAGGTTTATACTTATTTGATTGTCGGCAGTAATGCCTGCTAAAACAGCGTGTACATTCATCTCATACGCACGGTCAATAAGCGATTGCAATAATATTTTGCTTATGCCTTTGCCCCGCTGCGAAGCTTCAACATAAACGGATGTTTCTACAGTATATCTGTAACACGGCCATACCCTGAAATGCCCGAAGCTGCTGAACCCGGCTACTTTACCGTCCAAATCGGCTATAAACACAGGGAAGTTATTTTTTATCCGGTCGTTATACCAGTCTTTTCGCATCTGCAGCGTATGCGGCTGTTCGCTGTAAACAGCTGTTGTATTTATAATAGCGTCATTGTAAATATTCAGTATGTCCTCAAGGTCAGCTTCAACTGCGTCTCTAATAATGGTGGAGCTACTAAACATAATTAAGCTTAAGTTCTAAGTCAAAAAAAAACAAAATTCGACTTAGGACTTCCGACTAAAGACTTTTGACTTGACACTAACGGGTGTTGCTATTTTTGAATTTATTGTTTTGGGGGACCACCCTGACCTCCAGGGCCTCCAGGACCTTGCGGACCACCCGGGCCTCCAGGACCGCCGGGTCCCCTTTTTTCTTCTGGCATTGTAACTTTAGGATGATTGACACCGCGATGACAGCTATAACAGTTTATACCTGTGTGCGCCATCATCCCCAATGAATCTTTTTTAGCCTCAAAATATTTTTGGTTAATCTTATTCATCATCTTAAACATCTGGCGGGCCATTTTCTTTTCAGGTTTAGCATCGTTTGGGAAATCCATCTTTTTTGCCGCCTCATCACGCACGTGGCAAAAAGTACAATGTACGCCAAGCGAATGCGCCCATTCATCCATCACATGATCTAACTGTTCCTTTGTTATGTGTTTTGGCAATACCTTCAGATTTTTAAACCCTTCCGGATCAGGCGCCATAGAGGTTAATGCCACTACCGTTACTATGCCTGCCAGGCTCAATGTAGCTAAAATTTTTCTGTTTATAAGCATAATGTCATGTTTAAGCCACCGAAAGTAAAATATTACTTTGATTGTTCCAACAGTTAATAAATAATTAACATCTATTAACCGTAATTTTTCAGCTACAAGCAAGCCAAGCACAATAAAATTCGCTGATAAAAGAGGTTTTTTTAAGTCTCCCCTACCGGGGGAGATTTAGAATAAATTTGGATAATTACGAATTAGTCGTAGATTTACGAAATAATCGTAATTATCAATGGAAAAATTATCAAAACAAGAAGAAGAAGCCATGCAGGCAGTATGGCAATATGGAACAGGTTTTATAAAAGATTTTCTTGACCTGCTTGAAGAACCTAAACCTCCATATACCACGCTTGCATCAACCGTCAAAAATCTTGAACGCAAAGGTTTTTTAAAGAGTGAAAAGCTGGGTAATTCCTATCGTTATGCTCCCGCCATCGAGGAAGAGGAATATAAAAATAAATTCATGAGTAGCTTTGTAAGCGATTATTTCCAAAACTCTTATAAAGACCTGGTCACTTTTTTCGCCAATGAAAAAAAGATCAGCGCAAGCGATTTAAAAGAGATCATTAAACTAATTGAAAACCCTAAAAAATAAACGCCATGCCAACCCTGTTTGTTTTTCTGCTAAAAATAAATATCGCCCTGCTATTGTTTTGCGCGGGATATTACCTGGTGCTCAGGCATCTTACTTTTTATACGCTTAACCGCATTTACCTGGTTTCAGCTATCCTGTTTGCTACTGCCTATCCTAAAATCAACTTTTCTGACTTCGCGCAACAACATCAGCAAATAACAAAACCGGTACAGGAGATTGTTTTTAATTGGCAGGCCCCTGCCGAAAAATTTGTTAGTCCGCTTTCGCAGCCGAATTATTGGTATTGGGCCGAATTTGTATTCTGGATAGGCGCTGCGTTACTGGCATTACGCCTGCTGGTGCAATTATTTTCACTATATAAATTGTACCGCAACTCAACAGCATCGACAATCTATGGCCATGACATAAGACTGGTCAATGGGAACTCCGGTCCTTTCTCTTTCTGGAAAAGCATCTATATTAACCCTGCAAATCATGAACAGGCCGACTTAAGGTCAATATTATTACACGAGCAGGTACACATAAATGAGTGGCACACTTTAGACATTCTTCTGGCCGAATTAAGCACCATATTTTATTGGTTCAACCCGGGAATATGGCTGATGAAAAAGGCTATCCGCGAAAATATTGAATTTATAACCGACCGGAAAATATTAAGCAATGGCATAGATACCAAACAATATCAATACAGCCTTGTAAACGTAAGTTTCTCCGCAGCGCCGCAAGGCATCGTAAATCATTTTAACATATCAACCATTAAAAAAAGAATAATCATGATGAACGCAAAAAGATCTTCGAAAGTTAAGTTAACCAGGTATGCATTCTTATTACCGGCAGTGGTGGTATTATTATTGATTTTTAGCTTTTCAAAAGCTGTGATCTTCCAAAAAAAAGTTAAAGCTTTGAAAACGACTACAGCGGCTGTATCATCTGCTAATTTCACAAACGTTAATAAAACACATCCGGCAGTTGTAAAGGAAAATACAATTGAACCGGCAGCAGCTGAAACAAATAGTGGTACCCGTGATACGATAAATCCGGCAACAAATAAAATAAATACCCATACCGGCGATACGATATATGTTCTACATAAGGGCAAAAACATCCCTGTATCTTTTATGGTTTTAGGTGATCACATGTCTGATTCTATAAATTATGTTGTAAACGGTGCAAAATCAACGAAAGCCGAATTTAAAAAGATTGACCCTTCACGTATTATGAGCATCATGCTATTGCCTGCCGACCAAGCTAATGCCCTTTTCACTAACACTGCTGACCCAAACAGCAAACGCAAAGTATTATTTGTATCTACATTTGATTCGGAAACAGGAAAAAAATTAAAAGAAATGATGGATAAAAAACTTTACCCATACAACGGTGGGCTTGGATTTAGTATTCACAATCCTCTTAAGGAAGAAGGTAACAGCGGGCATTTGATTACGGATACTTCGTATGATGGCCCTTTAACTACATGGCTTCCAAAAGAAGAAAATAAACTATATACAAATAATTGGGCTACATTTACCTCCCCGCCTTTTGGAAATTCGTTCAGCCTCAATCATCTTTCTGATAAACTCATCATTATTAATGGCAGTATTGCTACAGAAACTGACCTGAAAAAACTTTCGGCATTTGACATTGACCGCATGGTGCTTAAAACGGATGAAGAAACCAAAGAACTCTACGGCGAAAAAGCAAAAAATGGGATTTTGTTTATTGTAACCAAAAAGAACATTGTTAAGTAGTTAAAGTTGATTGCGTTGATTAGGTTATCGGGTTAGTTTAATAGTTAAACCATTGTACCCACTTAATTAACGCGGTCAACCATTCGCTACCATCAACCGGCTCCGGCCGGTTTTTGTTTTCAGTGTAAATATGAATGGAGTTAAGTATGATCCGTCTAATTCGAAATAATTCGTGAAAATTCGTGCTTATTATTCCCAAAAACCTCAACTTTGCATTCACTTTTAATCATCACTTTATGAAATACAATTTTTTAGGAAACACCGGCCTGGCCGTATCCGAATTATGCTTTGGCACCATGACCTTCGGCGGAAAGGGCTTTTGGGAGGCCATAGGTAAGGTGCAGCAAAATGAAGTAAACGACTTGATGAAGGTAGTAGTCGATTCGGGTATTAACTTTATTGATACTGCAAATGCTTACTCTTTTGGCGAGTCGGAAAAGCTTTTGGGACAATCTATTAAAGACCTCGGCCTTAACCGTAACCAACTGGTAATTGCGACAAAGGTACGCGCACGGATGGGCGAAGGTGTAAATAATGTCGGGCTTTCACGCTATCATATTTTTCATTCGGTAGATGAAAGCCTAAAGCGTTTGCAGCTTGATCATATTGACATTTTATATGTTCATGGCGTTGATAAAAAAACACCGGTTGAAGAAATCATGCGTTCGCTTAACGATATAGTTTTAACAGGAAAAGTGCGCTACGTTGCCGTATGCAACTGGCCCGCATGGATGGTGATGAAAGCGTTAGGCACAGCTGAAAAACACGGCTGGAACAAATTTGTTGGCATGCAGTACTTTTATGCTGTAAGCGCCCGCGATATTGAAAGAGAAATTTTGCCGTTGGCTGCTGATCAAAATATTGCCGTAATGCCCTGGAGCCCGCTGGCTGGCGGTTTCCTATCGGGAAAATTTACCCGCAATAATGAAAAGGCCGGAGATTCCCGCCGGGACACATTTGATTTTCCGCCAATCAATAAGGATAAGGCTTTTGATATCGTTGATATAATGGCCGAAATGGGCAAACAACATAATGCTTCGGTAGCTGAAATTGCCTTAGCCTGGGTACGCCTGCAAAAAGGGATAACCAGTACCATTATAGGCGCCAAAAATGTTGATCAGTTAAATGATAATATTAAATCCACCGAAGTTCAGCTATCAGCAGATGACCTTAAGAAACTCGATGAAGTAAGCGCATTGCCAAAAGAATATCCTGGCTGGATGGTTGAAAGGCAAGGAGCGGATAGAGAAGTTAAGTCTTAAGTCATTAGTCTAAAGTTCAAAGTATGAAGTACTCTAAGTTCTTCGACTTTGCACTTAAGACTTTAATAGGTTTTTATTGATTTAAATATTCTGTCAGTATTGCTTTCAGAAGCTTAACGGCATCAATTTTTTTAATGGTAGACATTTCAGATTTATCGAATATGTTTAACAGCAGCATTTCGATTCCTTCATTTGTTTTATTTAAGTGATAATATAAAACCCTTAATCCACCACTTTTACCTTTGCCTTTACTCTCATCTGATATTCGGACTTTATAGATTCCATGGCCGTATGACTCTCCACAATATGGATTTTCTATTAAATCATTTTCAAGATTTATGATAGTTTGTTTAAGTGTCCTGTATTTTTTTAATAGCGGCTTTAAATCTCTTTTAAATTCAGGTGTAGGCTTAACTGTGTTATTCATCCCAGAGATCGCTCATTGATAACGGTTTTAATTCGCCCTTCTTTATCATGGCAACTTCCTTTAAACTTCTTTTTAAAGAAGCTAATTCCTTTTCTGTAAACCCATCATCATCGCTATCAATGTTGATGCGACTGCCCTCTACATTTTTAACAATGTTTGAAATAGTTGTAATTATACCAATTTCACTTTCTGGTAATTGAATAGTTATGGTGGTCATTTTAATTCTTTTCTTAGTGGTTAATACAAATATAAGGATAAAATAATTGCATTATTGTTTAGTTCATAGATAACAGCTATTGCAGCTGCTATAAACCATTAATCATGAATTTCCCCAAGCACTTTCACTACATGCTCCACCTGCTCCGTGTGCACATCCAAATGTAATACAAACCTAATGCGGTTAGGCGCCGTTGGGAGTGCTTTTATGCCATGCAAAGCCAGTTTTTCAAGCACAACAGTGGCGGGTTGCACCGTATCAAACAAAATAAGGTTTGTTTCTACAGGAAGCACATTGCTTACCCAGGGGCATTTTGCCAGTTCATCCGCCAGTATTTGCGCGTGCGCATGGTCTATACTTAACCGTTCCACATGGTGATCAAGGGCATAAATACCGGCTGCCGCCAGGAAACCAGCCTGGCGCATTCCGCCGCCAAAAACTTTGCGAACCCGGCGGGCATATTTTATTGTTTCCTTACCCGATAAAAAAACAGAGCCTACCGGTGCGCCCAGGCCTTTTGACAAGCAAACTGAAATCCCGTCAAAATATTTACCATAATCTGCGGCTTTATCGCCCGTTTTTGTTAACGCGTTAAATATGCGGGCGCCATCCAAATGAAGTTTCAAGCCTTTAGCTTTACATAATAAGGCTATCGGTTTAATTTGTTCAAGCGTATAACAACTGCCGCCGCCCCTGTTAACCGTGTTTTCCAGTACCACTAAACTGGTTCGGGGATAATGGTCGTTTATGGCATTAATTTCGGGTTCTATCATTTCGGCGGTAAGTATCCCGCGGTTACCGTTCAATAAACGTGCGGAAACGCCCGAGTTAAACGCGATCCCGCCACCCTCATAACGGTAAACATGAGCAGTTTGGTCGGTAATCAATTCATCTAACGGCTGTGTAAAACATTTAATACCTATTTGATTGGTCATGGTGCCTGATGGGCAGAAAATGCCCGCTTCCATACCAAATATTTTGGACGCTTTTTGTTCCAGCTCATTTATGGTTTCATCCTCGCCAAAAACATCATCCCCAACTTTTGCATTCATCATAGCCTCCATCATCCCGGACGTTGGTTTGGTAACGGTATCGCTTCGTAGATCAACAATCATCATATTAAATGTGTTAAAAACGCGTTATTTGTGTTTTGTTTATTATGCGCTCAATTTTAATCATTTTATTTTTTATGCTGATGATAATATCAGCAAAATCAAACGCACAAAAATGGCAGCCGGGCCATTTTACCGATGTGAAAGGAAATATTGAAAGCGGGTTTATCCGCTTTGGTTCAGGCAAGGCACCCGTTAAAGGCGAAGGCTTTATTGAATTTAAAGAGGAAAAGAAAACAGAGCCATTTAAATTAAGTGCAAGCGATCTGCGGTCATTTGTGGTTGGTAAGGATAGTTTTGTTGTGGCGCACGCCCCCGGTAACGAAACCTGGGCAAAAAATGAATTCGATTTTGTGAAAGTAGCGCTTGACGAAGATATAAAACTCTATGCGGCCGGTGGGGTAAAGACCGGCGGCGGACACGGAATCGGTTTTGCACCCGAAATAGGAACAGGTATCGGCACAGGGGGCTATGGCGGCGGTGTTGGCGGCGGTATTTCCATCCCGATTGGCGGAGGGGGCGGTGGCTCGTACGAAAAACTGGTTTACTATTACGGCGATAATACCGCCGATATGAAACGCCTCAACGATCAAAATTTTGAAGACGTAATGAGCGATATGATGGGCGATTATCCTGATGTGGTTGATAAAATACATGCCAAAGTTTATGTATTGGAAAATATTGACCGGCTCATAGCGTACTTTAAACAAGTGAAAGATGCAGAAAGCTTAAAGCAGAAAGCAAAAAGCCAAAAATAGGATAGAGTTGAAAAAGCTTAAAGCTTTTAATTTTCTTGCTTTTCGCTTTCGGCTTTCTGCTTTTCGCTTTCGTATATTTGAACACGAAATATATTTCGGATTTTTTATTTTAATGAAGAAAAACCTTTTTATTGCCTTTGAGGGCATTGACGGAAGCGGGAAAAGCACCCAGGTAAAATTATTAACAGAAAAGCTTGAAAATGCCGGATTAAAAGTTTACACCACCTGCGAGCCGACAGACAGCCCGATCGGGAAAATTATCAGGGATATATTCAGCCATAAAATGGAAGCGGACCACCGCACAATTGCCGGCCTTTTTGTGGCCGACAGGTTAGACCACCTGCTCAATAAAACCAATGGTATCCTGAAAAAATTAGAGGAAGGCTATACGGTAATAACCGACAGGTATTATTTTTCTTCATACGCCTACCAAAGCACGCATGTTGACCAGGACTGGGTAATTAAAGCAAATTCGTTAAGCGCAAACCTGCTAAGGCCTGATGTGAATATATATATCGATATAACTCCTGAAATAAGCATTGAACGCCTGAAAAAAGGCCGGAGCTCAATTGAACTTTACGAAACGCTTGAAAATCTCCAAAACGTACGAAATAAATATTTTGAAGTTTTTGAATTACTTAAAAGCGAAGAAAATGTTTTAATTACAGAGGGAAACCGGGCGCCTGAAATTATTTCAAACGAAATATGGATGGCAATTCAACAGCTCACTTAATCAATATAATCGATGTTTCTATTTTCCATTTATCATAGTTAATGATTCTATTTCCTTCGTTACTGCTGCAATGCTTCCAATTTAGTGGGTTAAATATTTTCAGTTTTAATATTCCTAATACCCTTATTCTTTTTTCTAAGCCTTCCCCATGCATCCATAGTTGTTGTTTTAGGCTTGAAATATTTTTGTGCAAAAATGGTTGGCAAGACCGCGCTTAAAATAACAACGGTTACCAAAATGGTGTATTGTTTTTGGTCTATTATGTGATTGTTCAAACCGTATAAAGACGCGATAGTTCCGAAAGTGAGGCCGGTGCCCATTAACAGCGTTGTGTAATGGCTTTCCTTGCTGCGCATGCTGAATACTTTTGCAGAGGGAAAAACCCCGATATATTTTGATCCTAATTTGAGGATGAACAGTACAGAAATGACGCCTAATGCCGCCCATACAGCCGGTAACGATACAAATAACCCTGCTTTAATAAAGTAAAAAGGGGTAAACACGGCAAAGGCAATACTGCGCATACGGTTGGCTACGGTCTTATCCCTGATAAAAACACCGGCTACAACCAAACCGATAAGATAGGCGGGCAAAACAGCTTCGCTCTTAGCTGTTGTTGACAGCCCTCCCAATAAAAAAAGCATAAACAATATAAATTTCACTTCCGGCTCGCTTACCTGGCGCGCGCCCATTTTTACAATAATAAACGATGTCCACCTGGGCATATACCATAATACAATACATAGCACCGCCACAAACAGCAGCATCCACCAATTTACTTCGGCAAATAAAACGCCTAAAGCAAGCACGGTTCCAAAATCGGTGATAAAACAGGCAGCCAATATCATTTTACCCAGCGAAGTAGTGTTGTGGCCGGTTTCTATCATAACGGCATAAACTACTGCTACTGACGTAGTTGATAAAGCAATCCCTGCTATTTGCGACTGGTGAAGGCTCCATCCCAGCACATATTGGGCGAACATCCACACCACAATAAAAGGTAATAAGAAAGACAGGACGCCAATGACTAAACTTGGGCGTAAATTAGCTTTTAAAGAAACCGGATCAATTTCAGCCCCTGCTAAAAAAGTGATCACGCCGCTTCCAAGCATAGCCAGAAAATTTATCCAATCTGTAGTTTTATGAATTCCCAGGAAATTTCCCGCAATAATGCCCACGAAAATTTCGATTAAAGCCACTGATACCCGCAACCGGATAGATACTATACTGGCAACCAAGGCCATCCCCATCCACAGTGCGGCGACAAACCAGATATTGCTGAGAATGACGTTCATGGCATTGTTCTTTTTGCCTTGTAATAGGCAACTTCAGCTTTCTCAACAGTTATAAGGCCGCCGCATGCGGCTTCTTCAAGCATAGCCCCCACCACCTCAATAAATGCTCTTATCTTTTCATCATGGTCTATGATTTCAACAATTACCGGAAGATCTTCTGACAGATCAAGTAACTTAACGGTGTGTAATCTGCTCGATGCACCAAAAGACATGATGCCCCTTAATACTGTGCCCCCGGCAAGGCCGCTTTTTTTTGCCTCGAGTAATATAGCTTCATAAAGCGGTGTATGATGCAGTTTGTCAGCATCACCAATAAAAATGCGGAGTAGTTTTGAATCCTCTTTTAGTGGTTGCATAGCCTAAATATTTTTAATTAATAATATACCCAATGTTGTAGCTATCAGCCCAACAATAACGCTCACAGCTATATATGTAAAAGTATTAAGCAGCTCACCATCTTGAAGCATACTGTGATTTTCATTAATAAACGAAGAAAAGGTTGTGAAGCCACCGCAAATGCCCGCTGCCAAAAAAATGCGGCCCTGGGGTGAAAGTATATTACCTTTATCCGCTAAGCCTGCTACAATGCCTATGATAAAACACCCAAGTAAGTTTACAAATAAAGTTCCGTAAGGAAAGGTAGAATCTACCCTTTTTTGAATAAACTGCTGCAACAGGAATCTGCCAACGCCGCCAATGGCGCTGCCAACTGCAACATATACTATTGTTTTCCACATTTTCTGATGGTTTTGATTATTTCGGGAAAGTAAAATTTTTGTTTTTTCACCTGCATATCAATGTCTCATCAGACCAGATGATCTAATGAATTTTTTGCAGGCGCCATCAGCAAATGCGGTTTTTAAAAGGAAGACACCATTTCCGTGAAGCGAAAATAATGAAAATTAGTTGATTAAGTTAGGTTAAGTTAGATTAAGTTAGATTTAGTTGATTAAGTTAGATTAAGTTGTAATTGTTGTAAAAGTTGTAATTGTTGTAAGAAAAAAAATGAACCAATGACTTAATGACCCAATGACCCTACGACCAACTACTCACCTAATCAACCTAATCCAACTTAATCAACCAATTACCTCACCGATAAATAATCAGCCAGGGTGTTTTGTTTTGAAAATACAATTTGCCACAGGTTATTTTTTCTGGCCCTGAAAGTTGCGGCGCTTGAGCATAAATAGAACTTCCACATCCGGTAGAACCGGTCATCGTATTTTTTACTCAGTTCGGGCCAGTTTTGCTCAAAGTTTTGCAGCCAGGCCATTATGGTCAGGTAATAATGCCGGCCGAAATTATGCCAGTCTTCTATTTTAAATTTATCTTTTATGGCCTGGCATATCTGTTCTGCCGAAGGGATCATACTATTTGGAAATATGTATTTATTTATCCAGGGATCGATACTTTTTACAGATTTATTGCCCCCAATGGTATGCAGCAAAAATATACCATCGTCTTCAAGCAGATCAAATACGGCACCCATAAACTTAGCATAGTTTTTATACCCGACGTGCTCAAACATGCCTACTGATACAATACGGTCAAATTTTTCATGAATATCCCTGTAATCTTGTATCCGGATATCGACAGGCAAGTTCCGGCAGTTTGCTGTGGCCAGTTTTGCCTGCTGTTTAGATATGGTTATTCCCGTTACCGAGACGTTATAGTTTTCGGCTGCGTATTTAGCCAAGCCGCCCCAGCCACACCCTATATCAAGCACCCGTAATCCTGGCTCCAATTTTAACTTCCTGCAAATCAAGTCAAGTTTATTTTCCTGTGCTTCATCCAGGTTTGAAGCTTTTTCCCAGTAAGCGCAGGAGTACATCATCCACTTATCCAGCACTGATTTATAAAGCTCGTTCCCCGCGTCATAATGTGTTTTAGCGACTTTTAATGATTGGCTTTTGGTTTGGAGGTTCAACAAAGTTGCTTTCGCGATTTGGAAGTAAGTGGTTAAATTATTTCTAACCCTCGTCTCAAGGTCGGCCCTGAAAGCCCGGAAAAAAAACTCCTCCAGCGCATCACAATCCCACCAACCTTCTATATATGCTTCACCGAGCCCTAAAGAACCGTTTTGGAGAATACGCTGGTAGAGTTTCTCATTATGTACCTGCATGTCCCAGGCCTGGCCATTATTAATCGCAATGCCCGAACCGTGAAGTATATACTCAATTGTTTTTTTATAGGAGTTCATCGGGTTAAGGAAATTGTTGCTAACTCATCAGAAACCTTAACAATTTTATCCCCTAATAGTTTGCTGATCAGGAGCTTTTGCCCATAGCGTACAATATCCCGCCCAACAGATGCTTTAAATATAAAGGCTCGGAATATGACTCATCGGTATGGCCAAGTTCGGTGTAAAAGGCCCTTCCGCCGTCATACTCATGATACCAACTCATGGGATGATCGTCGCCATTTGCACCGCCTGTATAGCTCTTCTCATCAATCTTTATCAGCACATGCAGGCCAGGTGCTATCCATTTAAAGTTATACCATTCGTCAAATCGCTTCCATTCAGCGGGTAAATGTTTCGTTGCTATAAAGTTGCGGTCGACAATATCAAGTGTCGCATTTTGCTGGGCCGGGTGGCTTTTAAAATAAGCGCCAACCAGGTTGCCGTACCAGGGCCAGTTGTATTCGGTATCTGTAGCAGAGTGTACCCCGACAAATCCACCGCCAGCGCGGATGTATTTTTCAAATTCAGCCTGCTGGGCATCATTTAAAACATCACCTGTTGTGCTTAAAAAAATGACCGCTGCATAATGCTTTAGGTTAGCATAGGTAAATTTTTTTGAGTCGGTGGTGGTATCCACGTCAAAATTATTTTCCTGCCCAAGTTTTGTTACAGCCTTTATACCAGCCGGAATAGAGGCATGGTGAAACCCGGCAGTTTTGCAGAAAATTAAAACCTTTGGTTTTGCATTAACGCTTGCTGCTGCGAAGCATAACAGGATGTAAATAAGTAATTTATGTTTCATTGTTGGTTGATTAAGTTGATTAAGTTAGATTAAGTTGATTAAGTTAGATTAAGTTGATTAAGTTAGATTAAGTTGGTTAAGTTAGATTAAGTTAGATTAAGTTGATTAAGTTAGATTAAGTTGTAATAGTTGTTAGTTAGAATAATGACCTAATGACCCAATGACCCAATGACCCAATGACCCAATGACCCAATGACCCAATGACC
>DAIOXE010000021.1:0-101536 GCA_036758125.1 Mucilaginibacter sp. | reverse complement strand
TTTTCCGCTCCTTTTTTATCCTTTAATCCCAAAGGACTTTTTCAGTGCCCTCCAGCGGGTTAGGGGGCCTTTAATTCATCCAGCACCCTAAACATCTTTTCCTTTACCTCCCTACTTGATCCATTAAAATTATTTACCATAATTGAAAAACAAAGGTCGCGGCCTTTATAGGTTTGATAGCCTGCATAAGTAAGCACATTGAGTATGCTGCCGCTCTTCATTTTCATATTATTATAGGTAGGCAGGCTTTCATAAAAATCCGGGAACCAAATTTCTTTTTTGGCCGATTGCAGGATGGTTGCCATGGTTAAGGTTGTCACCCTGTCGCCGGGGGATAGTCCGCTGCCGTCAACAATGTTTAATGAATGAGGATCAATGCCGCGGGCTTTCCAGAAATCCTGTTCCACCTGAACGCCATTTTCTGTTGAGGGTTGTTTGCCAGCTTTCCAGGCAATGGTTTTCAGTAGCTGTTCGGCATACAGATTAATACTTTTGTGATTGAGCCAGTAAATGATCTGACTCAAACGCGGCGACAAGATCGTGGTTAAATTTGTCACGATTTGCGGTGTTTGCAAACCTTTGGCGGTTAAGGTATTGGTTGATTCAGGATCATTGCTTACCAAAATACCCAATCGCTTCAAAGTATCGGTTAAACGAAAAGCCACGTCATAAGCCGGAGCGGGGAGTGCTGCGGATATGCTTTTTTTATCTTCATCAACAGCATAAGTGCCCCTTAAATAAACCACTTTACCACTAATAGGCAAAAACGCATAGGCATTATCGCCGGTACCTGCGGGAGCATTTACCAGTTCGCTTTTAAAATTAAGATAAGGCATAGCGGGCACTTCACGCAAAATACCAATCGAGCTGTCAACGCGGCCGGTTGCAAGTTTGATATCATATTGGTTCTCGCGCCAGCAAAGGCCCGATGTGCCGGCGCCATAATAATTGCCAATGTCCATCCAAATCCATCCGTCGGGAATGGATTGCGAACCAAAAACAGAATCGTCCCCAATAATTCGCCCGGTAATTTTTTTGATACCTGCTTTTCGGAGCGCATCAACCATTAAGGTAAGGATATGATTTTCGTGTGTGTCCTCATACCGCCAGCTGCCTAAAGTTGGGTCACCTGCGCCTTTTATAATAATATCGCCGTTTAGGGTGCCATCCGGGCCTATCGAACCGTTATAACCAAATTGGGTTTGGTATTGAAAGTCTTTACCAAGCAAATTAAACGCGGTGATAGTGGTTATCGTTTTCAATGTGGACGCTGTTGCCAGGCCCATATTGGGGTTGACGGCAAACACCTGTTCCCCGGTTTTAGCGTCAAGTACTGTCAATGAAACCGATGCATACCGGCACTGACTATCGGCCTGTAAACGGTTAAATGCAGCCTCTAGTTTTTGCTCAAGCGATTGGGCAAAAGTGTTTCCTGAAATAAAAAGTAAACTAATTAACCAGGTTTGCTTTATCGTCATTCTTAAAATATCTTTTAGCAATATAATAAATCGGTATCCCTGCCAATACAATATACAAACCGCCCCGCGAGTACTCCGGCTTATAAATTAGAAGCAAAATGCAAAATGCAAGGCCCAAAATAATGTAAATGGCAGGTAGAACGGGGTAGCCAAAAGCTTTATAAGACCGCTCAGCATTAGGCTGTTTAATCCGCAAAATATAAATACCGGCAATGGTAAGTATATAAAATATAACTACAACTAACGATATCATATCCAGCAGATCGCCATACTTGCCGCTGAGGCAAAGGACAGAGGCCACTAAAGCCTGTATCCACAGACCAAACTCAGGCACGGCAAATTTATTGAGCGTGCCGGTTTTCTTGAAAAACAATCCGTCCTTAGCCATGGTATAATAAACCCTGGCCCCCGCCATGATAAGTCCATTGTTGCACCCAAAGGTAGAGATCATGATCATCACCGCAATAACTATTGTACCAGCATTGCCGAATATCACATGCGAAGCTGCAACAGCAACCCGATCTTTATCAGCAGTTGCTATATCATGCAGCGATAATAAACCAGTATATACCACATTAGCTGATATGTAGATGATCGTAACGATCAAAGTCCCCAAAAACAGGCTCATACCTATATTGCGCTTTGGATTATTCATTTCTCCAGCAATAAAGGTTACGTTGTTCCACGAATCGGCGCTGAAAATAGAACCGACCATGGCGGCAGCAATTGCGCCAAGGGCCGCGGCCATTGTATAGCTGCTGAAGCTGCCATCCGGGTTTAGCTTATGCATATCCCAGGCATTGCTCCAGTTAGCATGCCATACATCGCCCTTAAGGGCAATAAAACCAAAAACAATCAGTCCAAACAAACTAAGCAGCTTGGTTATGGTAAAAGTATTTTGGATGAGTTTCCCGCTTTTAATGCCTTTGGTGTTTATAAACGTGAGCAACAAGATCACCACTATGGAAACACATTGTGCCGCGCTGATGGTAAAATGCCACTTCCCAATGAGCGTACTGAATAAAATATTGTCCTCGCTTACCGCAGGGATCAAATAAGCGGTAAACTTTGAAAATGCCACCCCAACGGCGGCAATAGTACCTGTTTGTATCACTGCGAAAAAGCTCCATCCATACAAAAAGCCAATCAATTTATTATAAGCTTCCTTCAGGTAAACATATTGGCCGCCTGCTTTGGGGAACATGCCGCTCAGCTCGCCATAGCTTACTGCGGCGGTAATTGTCATAAATCCTGTTATTACCCATACAAATATCAGCCAGCCTGCCGAGCCCACATTACGCGTAATATCGGCGCTTACAATGAAAATACCCGAGCCTATCATCGAGCCTGCGACGATCATAGTGCCATCGAGCAAACCCAGCTCGTGTTTTAATTTTGGTTGTCCTGGTGTCGGTTCCATTTGTAGTTTAAGGTTAAAGCTTCTAAACTATTCAAAAAACTTTGTAATTGACAGGCTATTGTAAAGAAATTAATTTACTAATTTGCGGCCACCTATTATATTTGCAAACTTTTTAAAATCATAAAACCCGTCGATTGGCGGAATACCAATTTAAAATATGGATATTTTAAACACTTACCTTATTTATTTAATTCCTGTTTTCGGCCTCATTGGTATCATATCGATGGCTGTAAAAGCCGCCTGGGTTACCAGGCAAGAAACCGGCGACGCCAGCATGAATGAGCTTGCGGGCCACATTGCCGATGGCGCTATGGCCTTTTTAAAGGCCGAATGGAAAGTACTGAGCTATTTTGTAGTAATTGCAGGTATATTGCTGGCATGGTCGGGCACCTCGGTGGCTACATCAAGCCCGGTTATTGCGGTGTCATTTGTAACAGGTGCATTTTTATCGGCTTTCGCAGGCTATCTGGGTATGCGCATAGCTACGAAAGCGAATGTACGTACTACACAAGCAGCCCGCACCAGCCTTGCAAAAGCTTTACAGGTGTCTTTTACCGGTGGCACAGTGATGGGTTTAGGTGTGGCAGGCCTTGCAGTAATTGGCCTGGGTTCTCTTTTTATTGTTTTCTATACTGTTTTCGTTAAAAGCCAGGGCTTCAATGTAAATGGCGAGGCGATGGCAAAGGCATTGGATGTTTTGGCCGGGTTTTCATTAGGCGCCGAATCTATTGCCCTTTTTGCACGCGTGGGCGGCGGTATATATACCAAGGCAGCCGATGTGGGCGCCGACCTGGTGGGTAAAGTTGAAGCGGGCATTCCCGAGGATGACGTGCGTAACCCTGCCACTATTGCCGATAATGTTGGAGATAACGTAGGCGACGTAGCCGGTATGGGCGCCGATTTATTCGGTTCGTACGTAGCTACCATGCTGGCGACTATGGTTTTAGGCAGGGAGATCGTATCGAACGATGATTTTGGCGGTATCGCCCCGGTATTGTTACCGATGGTGATCGCGGGCACGGGTTTGTTGTTTTCAATTGTTGGGTCAGCTTTTGTTAAGATAAAAAATGAAACGGATAGCGTTCAAAAAGCCCTTAATATTGGTAACTGGACCTCGATCATTCTAACCGCAATAGCCACTTATTTTGTAGTGCAATGGATGCTGCCGGCCGGCGAATTTCATATGATACGTGACGATACAGGTGGTGTATTAAAAGGCGGCGCATCGCATTTTACAAAAAATGGTGTTTATGGCGCCATCCTTGTCGGGCTGGTCGTGGGTACGCTGATGTCCATGATCACCGAATATTATACGGCTATGGGCAGACGCCCTGTGATGGGTATTATCCGGCAGTCATCAACGGGCCACGCTACAAATATTATCGCGGGTTTGGCCGTTGGGATGGAATCAACCGTGCTGCCCATACTTGTTTTAGCGTCAGGCATTTATGGTTCTTACTATTTCGCGGGCTTATATGGCGTGTCTATCGCTGCTGCGGGTATGATGGCGACCACGGCCATGCAGTTATCAATTGACGCCTTCGGTCCTATTGCAGACAATGCCGGTGGTATCGCCGAAATGAGCCGTCTGCCCGTAGAAGTAAGGCACCGTACCGATAACCTTGATGCCGTAGGTAATACTACAGCTGCTACCGGCAAAGGTTTTGCTATTGCCTCGGCAGCCTTAACCTCACTGGCTTTATTTGCCGCTTTTGTAGGGGTTGCGGGTATTGAGCATATTGATATTTACAAAGCAAATGTATTAGCCGGGCTATTCGTAGGCGGCATGATCCCTTTTATATTTTCGTCATTAGCAATTTCGGCTGTGGGCCGTGCAGCCATGGCGATGGTTGAAGAAGTTCGCCGCCAGTTCCGCGAGATTCCGGGTATTATGGAATACACCGGGAAACCTGAATATGAAAAGTGCGTGGCCATATCTACCAAAGCTTCCATTCGGGAAATGGTTGCGCCCGGACTGATTGCCCTGCTTACACCGGTCATTATCGGTTTTTCATTTGGCCCCGAAGTATTGGGCGGTTTGCTGGCAGGTGTAACCGTATCAGGCGTTTTAATGGGATTATTCCAAAGCAATGCCGGCGGCGCCTGGGACAATGCTAAAAAATCATTCGAAAAAGGCGTGATGATCAACGGCGAGATGTTCTATAAAAAATCAGAACCGCACAAAGCTTCCGTAACCGGCGATACCGTTGGCGATCCGTTTAAAGATACTTCAGGCCCATCGATGAATATTTTGATCAAGTTGATGTCCATAGTTTCCCTGGTAATTGCGCCGCATTTGAATGCACGCGTGCAAAAAACAGCGGTCATAGATCACAATACGGTACAAAAAGAGATCAGGGTGCAGGCGGTGAATAGCCCATGGATAAAGGTTGAGAAGAAGGGGTAAAAGCCAGCTGATCTGAAGACTTACGAAGTTTTGAAAATGCTTCTTAAGTCTCCCCTACCGGGGGAGATTTAGAGGGAGCTTCTTGCCACTACTTCCCCTGTCACTTTATGCTTAAGTATCAGCTTATGTTCACCATGTGGGAGGATTTCTTTTTTGATAAGGTAATAGTCATCGTCGTACGATACAAAGTTCGATCCATAATCTTCGGTTTGATCTCCGCGCCAGCCTTCAATCTGTACAGGTTCCCATTTACCTGTTTTTGCCGAGAGGTACGCTGCGTCAAGTATGGCGTTTACTATGTAGCCATCGTAAAAAGTTTCGAGTGGTTCGGTTTTATTTTCGATGGCGTTAAACATGTCGGTAAACATATTGGTATAGCCCAGTTCGTGAATCTCATCGCCCACCGGGAAAAGCCAGCCGCTGTTGCTTTCTGCCTTTTCGGCCACATAGCCGCCCTTGCCGGTGCTGAACATTTCAAACCCTGTGCGTAAAAAGTTATTGAGCCAGATAGTACCTTCGGTGCCCATTACCTCGTCGCGCAAATCCATCCCACCCCTGAAGCACCAACTTACCTCAAACTGGCCGATTGCGCCATTGGCATATTTTACCAGGCCTATGGCGCTGTCTTCTGCTTTTATCGGGTGTACCTGGGTCGCGGCCCAGCACATTACCTCAACCGGCCTTATCTCCTTACCAATATAATTACGGGCAATCTCCACACAATGACAGCCCAGGTCAACCATTGCGCCGCCGCCCGATTGCTCCTGGTCCCAAAACCAATCGCTATGCGGACCGGGGTGCGCCTCGCGCGATTTTGCCCATAATACCTTGCCGATATTGCCATCCTTTATGCTTTTCATTGATTTTAAGAATTTAGGGGTGTAGCAAAGGTCTTCCAGGTAGCCGCCCATAATGCCGGCTTTTTCAACCATATCCAGCATACGTTTAGCCTCGGCGGCGTTACGGCCAAGCGGCTTGGTGCATAAAACATGCTTTTTAGCTTTTGCACAGGCGGCAACTGCCGCTTCGTGCAGGTTATTTGGCAAGGAGATCACCACTGCATCCACATCTGCGCGACTAACCACTGCATCTATATCATCCGAAAAAAAGGTAAGCTTATAATCTTCAGCAAACTTTTTAGCTTTCTCAATATTCCTGGAGTACACGCTGATCAATGTATCCTTTGCGCGCTGCGCCTGGAGTGAATCTGCATAAAAACGGGCAATAAATCCCGAACCTAACATGGCTATTTTCATTTTTTTCTTTATAAAGGGTTGTAATAGTTGTAAATGGAAAATCTTTTATAATTTTCGAATTATAAAATCAGCTCATCTTCAAATCAATTTAATAAAAAGCGACACAATTTAGGTTTATTTAATATAAGTTTGTCATCCTTTTTGCAATTTTACTTTATGGCTATAGCATACAGACAGCAGGTTGATGACGATACCGAATTTGCGATCTGGAAAATTGAGGAAGAAGCTGACGAATTGTACAGCCAGCTGCGCTTAAATGAGTATGAAAAGGCTTATTATGAGCGGCTAAAAATTGGCAAACGTAACCTGCATTGGTTAGGCACGCGCGTTTTGCTGCGTAAGATGCTGCGCACTGATGAGTATATTGATTGCAAAGTTGATGCACATGGCAAGCCTTACCTGGTAAATCTTCCTTACCATATATCCTTGAGCCACTCTTTTGATTATGCCGCGGTAATGATCGGGAAAGCACCTGTCGGGATTGACATTGAGCAGGTAAAGGAAAAGGTTGAACGCATCGCCCATAAATTTATGCAGCCCGAGGAACAGGCTTTTATTAACAATGAGCATAAAATAGAACAGCTATACGTTTGCTGGTGCGCCAAAGAGGCTGTTTATAAATGTTTTGGCCAAAAGGAAATATCATTCGCCGATAATATTTTGCTATCGCCATTTAACTTTGAAGGGCACGGCTGTGTAAAAGCACATTTACATAAAGATGGGTTGAGTCTTAATTATAATGTGGGCTACCTGCAATACCATGATTATATGATCGGCTATGTGAAAGGTTGAGGATGAAAAACAGACAGGTAAATTTTATTGATTGGGGATTGATCGACTACAAGGCGGCCTGGGACAAACAGGAAGCCCTTTTTGCCGACATTGTGAATTTAAAGATTAGCATACGCAATCGTCAGTCTGTAACTGAGGGGGATGAATATGGAGAATATATACCCACGCCTAACTACCTGGTATTTTGTGAGCATCCGCATGTGTACACGCTGGGTAAAAGCGGCAAGCCCGAACATTTATTGTTAGATGAAAAGGGGTTAAAAGAAAAACATGCCGTTTATTATCCCATCAACCGGGGCGGTGATATCACCTATCACGGGCCAGGGCAAATAGTATCATACCCTATACTTGACCTCGATAATTTTTTTACAGATATACACCTTTATCTGCGTACTCTTGAAGAGGCAGTGATACTTACCTTGGCTGATTATGGCTTAAAAGCCGGGCGATACCCTGGCTATACCGGTGTTTGGTTTGATGCAGATAATGACCGGGCGCGTAAAATATGCGCGTTGGGCGTCCGGTGCAGCCGCTGGGTAACTATGCATGGCCTGGCGTTTAATATAAATACTAACCTCGATTATTTTAAAAACATAGTCCCTTGCGGCATTGATGACAAGGACGTAACCTCGATACAAAGGGAACTTGGATATGAAGTTGATATAAATGAAGTAAAAAAAATCCTCAAGCACCATATTTCCGTATTGTTTGATATGGAGATTTTATGAAAACCTTGCAAGTTATTTTAATAGCACTCACTTCGTTATCAGGATGCGCAAAAAAAGGGGGGAATGTGCCTGCAATCACCAATAATAACATGACTATGGCCAAGCCTGATTCGCTCACCTATCTCGCTTTAGGCGACTCTTATACCATCGGCGAGGCGGTGCCGCAAAAGCTGTCATATCCATATCAACTCATGGATGGTTTAAATGCACAATCAGTCCATGTTCAGCCTCCAACAATAATTGCGACGACGGGATGGACGACAGATAATTTAATAGACGCCATTTCCAGAAGCGATATCCACGCAGAAAAATATGATTTTGTCACTTTATTGATAGGGGTAAATGACCAATATCAGCATTTGAGCCAGGATAACTACAAAGTAAAATTTACGCAATTATTAAACACCGCTATAAATTTTGCGAATGGGAATGCCAGCCGCGTTTTTGTTTTATCCATCCCGGATTACGGAGTGACGCCTTTCGCCAACGGGCAAGACAGTATTATCGGTCCGCAAATAGACCAGTTTAATGGTATTAATGATTCAATAAGCAAAAATGCGGGCGTTAATTATTTAAATATAACAGACATATCAAGGATGGCTGCAACCGACCCCTCATTAATTGCACCCGACGGCCTTCACCCGTCAGCTAAAATGTATGCACTATGGGTAAACTTGCTTGAACCGATGGTGGCAGCACGGTTAAAAAAATAAATTTAATTTTCATAAAGAACAATTCCGTCGCAAAAAGAGCGGGGTACCATTTAATTTTCAATAACGCAGACATCTAAAAGCACAATATTTTCGTATGCTTATTGTAGAAGTATTATGAAAAAGCTACAGATTATTTTAATAGGACTGATTATGTTAGCGGGCTGTGTTAAAAAAGTTGACCATCTGCCAGGATCGGCTATAAAACTGGGTAGCCGAACAAACAATACTCCAGCTGCTGATACGCTCAGCTACCTGGCCCTGGGCGATTCATACACTACCGGCGCTTATGTAACAACACCCGAGTCCTATCCCTACCAGCTAATTAGTACATTAAATGCGCAATCGTTCCAATTAGTTAACCCAATTGAAATTGCAAAACCAGGCTGGACAACAGATGATTTAATAAGCGCTATTTCAGCAAGCGGTATTAACAACACAAAATTCCATTTTGTTACCTTGCTGATCGGCGTAAATGATGAAGCCCGGGGTCTAAGTCAAAGCAATTATAAATTAAAATTTATGCAATTATTAAATACCGCAATAAATTTTGCGAATGGGAATCCCAGCCATGTTTTTGTTTTATCAATTCCTGATTGGGGGGTAATGCCTTTTGCCAATGGGCAGGATAGTACAATTGGTCCGCAAATAGATAGCTTTAACGATATTAACGAAGCTGTCAGTCAGCAAGCGGGAGTTAATTATTTATATGTAACTGCCATATCAAGGATGGCTGCAACTGATCCCTCATTAATTGCACCCGATGGCCTCCACCCTTCCGGTAAAATGTACACGCTATGGGTAAATTTGCTTGAACCAATGGTTGCAGAGCAATTAAAAAAATAAATTTGGAAATTCAAGACAAGTGTCGTAATTTTATTGACAATTAGCAATCAGATAAAATGACAAAGCATAAAAAATATGAATTTGCTGATGACGATGAGATCAACTTAACCAACATGGTTAGGGAAGGCCTGTCATATAATTACTTTACCACACTTTCAGAGCGCATTCAAATAGAATTACAGGAATGGGCCGATTACCTTCACCTCTCTGAACGTACCATCCAGCGTTATAAAAAAGAAGGAAAAACGTTTGATCCTATCCATTCTGAAAAAATTATCCTCATTGAATTACTGTATAAAAAAGGTATCGATGTTTTCGGTATTGAAGAAAACTTTTATACCTGGATGGATACCAAAAGCGTTGCGCTGGGCGGTGTAAGACCAAAGGATCTTTTGGATACTTCATTTGGCATCACGATGGTTTACGATGAGCTGGGCCGCATCGAGCACGGCATTTTTGCATGATAGTTTACCGTCTTTGCAAGCAGAAATATATTAATGATCTTTCGGGCCATGGGGCCGAAATGAACGGCGGCCGCTGGAATGGCCGGGGCAACCCCGCTTTATATACGTCAGGTTCACGTGCACTTGCAGTACTTGAAATTGCTGTACACGTCCCGTTCGGCATCCTTCCGACTAACTATTATATGATGGCTATTGAAATGGCTAAAGGATTCACTGTAACCAAAATCGACATCCCTGAACTCCCCGAAAATTGGAATAGAAACCCGCCGATAAGAGCAACCCAATACCTTGGCGACGATTTTTTAAAAGAGAATAAAAATTTAATCCTGCAGGTGCCTTCGGCGACAGTTACCGGCGAGTTTAATTACATTTTTAACCCCAGGCACCCCGAGTTTAAAAGCGTGAAAATAATAATGACAGATCCTTTTGAATTCGATTCGAGATTGTTCAAGCGTTAGCTTTTGCTTTTCGATGCGATTTCCCCTATAGCTTTAACCAGTTTATCCAAGTCGGGCAAAGTGGTGTAAACATGAGGCGTTACTCTTACACAACTGATATTTTCCCAAACTATGCCAACTGTGTGTATTTTATATTTTTCGAAAAGAGCGGCATCTAATTCTCCCGGCGTCATCCCATCGATACTTACCCCGCAAATAGCGCATGAATATTTTGGATTTAAGGACGTATGGAGTTTAACTTTTGGTATTTTTTGCACTTTTGAGGCCCAGTAATCCTTGAGATATCTTATCCTTTCCTCTTTGCGTTTGCTGCCAATTCCTTCATGAAAATTAATAGCCTCGCCAATTCCCTGTTCAATAGGGAAGCTGCGCGTACCCAGTTCTTCAAATTTCCTGATATCGCTGCTATGGGGATCACCGCTGCTAAGAAGCGGCCAAATTTTGCTTATTTTTTCTTTTTTTATCCACATCATTCCGCTGCCAATAGGAGCAGAAAGGAACTTATGCAGGCTGGTGCCAAAATAGTCGCAGTGAAGGTCGGGGATTTTAAAATCGAGCAGGCCAAAGGAATGTGCGCCGTCAACAATTACCTCAATGCCTTTTGCATGTGCCATATCACATATTTTTTGTGTCGGCATTACCTGGCCAACCCAATTGATCATGTGGGTAACATGAAGCAGCTTGGTTTTAGGTGTGATGGCATCTTCATAAGCTTTAACAATTTGCCCATCATCTTCAATCGGGAAATCAAAACTCAATTGCTTATAAACTATCCCATCGCGTAAAGCTCTTTGTTTATAGGCCTGTATCATGTGCGGATAGTCTTGTTTGGCGCCAATAACTTCGTCGCCACTTTTAAGGCCAATTCCCAGTATTATTGTGTTGAGCGATTCGGTTGCGTTCCGGTTTATGGCAATCTCATCAGGAAGTGTACCTGCCAGACCAGCCAGTTTTTCGCGTAAAGGCTCCCGGCCCTGATCAAGGATGCGCCACATAAAATAAGATGGCCCCTCGTTTGAAAGTTCGTTATACCGTTCAACCGCCTGCTGCACCACCAAAGGGGATGGAGATACGCCGCCGTTATTTAAATTAATGATATTAGGGTTAACCGTATAAGATTGCTGGATCACCCGCCAGAAATCCTCATCCCCGGCTACCTCTGCATCGGTTAGCTGTTTAACTTTTTGTGATGCTTTTTGCCAGTCGGCAGCATGCGCCTGGTTAAAAAGACTGTTAACGGAAAAAGCGCCGGCCAGCGTTGCGGCTTGTTTTAAAAAAACGCGGCGATCGTTTGTTATCATGTTAACGAATTTAGGGTTTTATATTTGACATATCAAAGAGGAGCCGCCTCTAAATCTCCCCCTGGGTAGGGGACATTTTTAGAAGTCTTCTCAATACAAACGATATTTTTAGAAACCGATCATTTAAAGTCTCCCCTACCGGGGGAGATTTAGAGGGGGCTGGCCTAACACTCCGGCAAACTCAGCGGTATATTAATCGCCAGCCCACCGTCTGCTGTTTCTTTATATTTCGAGTTCATATCCAGCGCAGTTTGCCACATAGTTTTAACTACTGCATCTAAACTCACTTTAGCATTATCAGGATTGGTTTGAAGGGCAAGTTGTGAAGCGGTAATCGCTTTAATTGCCCCCATGGTATTACGCTCGATGCAGGGTATCTGCACCAGCCCTCCTATAGGGTCACAGGTCATGCCGAGGTGATGTTCCATGGCAATTTCGGCGGCCATTAATACTTGCCGCTGCGTACCGCCCATACATTCTGTCAATGCCGCAGCGGCCATTGCCGAGGATACCCCAATCTCGGCCTGGCAGCCGCCCATAGCTGCAGATAGGGTGGCGCCTTTTTTAAATATACTCCCGATCTCTGATGCCGTAAGTAAAAACTGCACGATGCGCTCAGTGGTATAGCCGTTGCAAAAAACCAGGTAGTATTGCAGCACCGCCGGTACCACGCCGGCGGCCCCGTTGGTCGGGGCGGTTACCACGCGCCCGAACGAGGCATTCTCTTCATTAACCGCTAAAGCGAAACAGCTTACCCAATCCAGTGTGTTTTGAAAGCTGTTACCTGTTTTACGAACAGCCTCAACCCATTCATCAAAATTATTATACGTATTGCTGCCGATCAGTTTACGGTTAAGGCTTGCAGCGCGCCGGGATACATTTAACCCACCTGGCAACGAGCCGGTAGTGTGGCAGCCCCTGTACATACACGCGGCCATGGCATTGAAAATATTCAGCACTCCCGTAAGCGTTTCCAGTTCACCGCGCCAGGCCAATTCATTTTCCATCACTACCTCTGATATTTTGAGGCCGGTTTTAATGCACCAGTGCAGCAAATTATTTGCTGTCTCGATAGGGAATGGCAAATCGACTTCGGCCTTTTGCTGACTTTGGCTTCCTTCTTTCACTACAAAGCCGCCGCCGATGGAATAAAATGTTTCGGATACAGCGGTTTCATTGCTCAAAAATGCCTGAAAGGTTACTGCGTTGGGGTGATATGGCAAGCTTTCGCTAAAAAGAAATAAAAGATCATCATTTACAAAAAAAGAGATTTCCTTTTTACCGGCCAGCATCAGTTTGTTTGCCGATCTTATCTTTTCCGTTTTAACCCCAACCTGGTCTACCTCAAAAGTTACGGGGTCGTCACCGCTTAAACCCAACAATATAGCTATATCAGTGCCGTGGCCCCTGCCTGTTTTAGCAAGCGAACCATACAATAGTATCTTTATCTGAACCACCAGCGGCAAAACCTTTTTGTCTTCAAGTACCTGCACAAACTGCTGCGCGGCACGCCAGGGGCCAAGCGTATGCGAACTGGACGGGCCTATGCCAATCTTAAACATATCGAAAATAGATATTTGCTCTTTCTGCATCAGTCAAAATTACAATTGTACCGGTACTTTTTTTGGTTTAATGTTTGAATATTCAAAATAGATTTAATACATTCATTTAAAATTAAAAACCTATTCAAAAATCCAATTAAAACCTAAAACACATGGAAAATTACGATTCAGCCTCTGCTGGCATGTACGCAGCGATTTTTAGTGCAATGTTTATTCCCTTCCTTATCGTTTATATAATAACGGTTATAGGAATGTGGAAAACCTTTGAAAAGGCGGGTAAACCCGGATGGGCTGCCATCATACCTATTTACAATTATATTATATTGCTTGAGATAGTGGGCAAGCCAATTTGGTGGATTTTTTTGATCATATTTCCTTGTACCTCTATCATTTTCGCTATTTGGACACTTAACCTTGTAAGCAAGAGTTTTGGTCAAAGCGAAGGTTTTACCATTGGATTAGTATTACTGCCCTATGTCTTCTTCCCTATTTTAGGTTTTGGCAATTATACATACCTTGGCCCTTCAGCTTCAGAAGCCGGCGGATTAAAGCCAAGGGATCCGTTCGGCCCAACAAATTACCAGGATCCTAACCCCCCGCAGGTTTAATGCCGCTAAAGACTATACACTTACAGATATTTTGCAGCCAATTGGTTTTTATTAATTGGCTGCAAAATCACTTGGTCCCATGCCCGTTTAAGTATTTAACCGGTATTGATTGTCCGGGCTGCGGTTTTCAGCGCTCGGTTTTAGCGCTTACACAAGGCAATTTTCATAAAAGTTTTATGCTTTATCCTGCGGCAATACCACTCCTATTGTTTTTTGCCTACGGCTTTGCAGATAAATATTTCAAACTTGATAACTCGAAAAACGCAGTTAAAAAGACGCTGTTTGTTTTTATAGGCAGTATAATATTAGTTAGCTACGGTGTCAAGCTATGGGGCTTATATGGGTGCTATGGAGCATCCATCTGAGCGGTAATATGACTGTAATCCTGAATTAAAGTTTGTAAAAATTGCATACTGTTCATACCGGGGGGCTGGGTTACAGATAAATATTCTTTCAAACGTTCCGCCATATTGTAAACGATGGTGCTGTTACCTGTTTTGAAATAATTGCTGACCACCTCATGTATTAAAGTAATATCACTATCCTTTAATTGTGACGCCTCTTTAAAAACAGGTTCATAACTATCTGCTACAGGTGTAAAAACAAGATTATCTATTAATGTGCGCTGTTGAGTTTTTATTAGCGTAGTACCTGCCACTATATCGCCAACGCGCTGGTTTTTATCAGAAACGGCCACGGATATTAGCCCGCATATACCTGACGTCAATGTAAAATCAACTATTCTGAATAACCAGCGTAATAGATATTGGCTGAATTTAGGCCTGCCGCCATCAAGGCTGACCACTTTTATTTTCATAATGCGCTTGCCAACGCTTTGGCCATTCATTAATGTTTCACAAGCCAGGTCATAAAAAACATAAAGCGTTGCATAAATACTTATCAATACGATAATGCCTGCTGATGAGTCGATATTTCTGCCAATTAAATTGGCGAAAATTGCACCAACTATAAAAATTACAATAAACAAGCCATAATCAATTAAGCGGGCAAGAACGCGCTCTCCTACGCCGGCTACTTCGTAGTCAATATCGATATTTTGGGATGTCGTTATCCTTATGGTTTGCATTTAAACAAATATATAGGCTTAATATCATCTTTATAGTTGAAAGATAAAAATTTGTAATTATTTTAACACAATAATTTGATACGTTTATTTAATGCGCGAACCGTTATTTGTAAAACAAAATTCAAAAAAGTGGAACAGCTTCGAAAGCTTTCCGACAAGTGATCCCGACGAACTTGCAGATAGGTTTATACAAATAACCGACGATTTAGCATATGCGAAAACATTTTATCCAAATTCAAAAACAACAGCCTATTTAAATGGACTGGCAGCCAGTTTGCACCAGTCTATCTATAAAAATAAAACGGAAAAGAGCAACCGCTTTATCACTTTCTGGAAATATGAGCTGCCGCTGCTGTTCAAAACTTACGAAAAACAATTGCTATATTCTCTTATTTTTTTTACTGTATTTTTCTTAATTGGCCTGCTCTCGGCCAAATATGACGAAAATTTTGTACGCTTGATTTTAGGCGACCAGTATGTTGATATGACAAATGACAATATTGCCAGGGGAGATCCTTTTGGGGTGTATAAACAAGCCGGCGAGTTCCCGATGTTTCTTTTTATTGCTTCACATAACATTTTTGTCGCTTTTGTAAATTTTGTCAGCGGGATTATTTTTTCAGTTGGCGCGGTTTATTTTTTATTTCGCAATTCACTAATGGTTGGTTCGTTCCAATATTATTTTATTAGTAAAGGGCTGGGGTTCTCATCGGTATTGGTCATCTGGATCCATGGAACACTGGAAATTTCTTCATTTATAATAGCAGCGGCGGCAGGGCTGGTGTTAGGTAACAGTTTTCTGTTTCCAAAAACTTATAACCGTATGGTTTCATTAAAAAAAGGGGCGAAAGATGGCATGAAAATGGTTATCGGCCTCGTACCCATATTTATAACCGCTGCATTTTTTGAAAGCTTTGTAACCAGGCATACCGAAATGCCCGTTTGGCTTAGCCTTAGTATTTTAATTTCATCGCTCATCTTTATGATATGGTACGTAATTATTTATCCAAATTTATTAAGCAAAAATCTAGACCAATATGTCGCAAAACCTTGAACTTCAAAAAATTCGTGATTTCGGCGAATTAATTACTGACACATTTATTTTCATCCGGCAGAATTTTAAGCCCCTTATTAAATGTTTTTTTATTTTTTGCGGTTTTTTTCTATTAGCCGGCGCAATTTTATCTGCTATTCAGCAAGGTAAGGCGGTAAATACAATAAACGATGCGTTTAGCACAATTCAAACCGGCAGCCGGTTAAATCAAACAAATCCATTCGCATTCTTTGGCGTTGAATATTTTTTGAGTATTTTATTTATCTTACTTAATTATATTGCAATACAGGTAACTGTTTATTCATATATGTGCCTGTATAAAGTGAAAGGGAATGAACCTCCGACCATTGAGGAAGTATGGGGTTATTTTAAATTTTTTTATTTAAAAATACTCGGCAGCGGTATTTTGCTTTTCATTTTACTTATGGTGGGTTTCCTATTGTGTGTCATCCCTGGAATTTACTTGTATCCGGTTTTGGCGCTGGTATTCCCTATAATGATCTTTGAGAACACTTCTTTACGATATGCCTTTAACCGAAGCTTCAGATTGATCAAAGATAATTGGTGGCTAACATTTGGTACGTTGTTCGTTGTAGGGCTAATTGTCTATTTTGCGGCTATGGCATTGGTGTTACCCGCAGCTCTTCTTAATTTCAGCAGTTTTTTCCTTCATCCCAGGGGCGGCCTTCATATATCAACAACAACAACAATTATCACGTCCATATTGTCGCATCTTAGTCAATTATTTTATATTTTACCATTGGTAACTTTAAGCTTATGCTACTTTAGCCTTGCCGAAAAACTTGATGGTACCGGTTTAATAGAGCGGATCAGCCAGATTGGAAATATCCGGCTGGATAATAACTCACACCCAGAAGAATATTAAGAATGTTACGGTACATATACCTTACTTCTATTTTTATCGTACTTAACCTTAGCTTTTGCTTTGCCTCCAAATCCGCGGGGCCGGTTAATAAAAAAGTGATTTTAAAAACCGACACATCGACAATTAGCATCAGGTATTTTGATAAAGCCGCCCTTAATAATTATAATAAACAGCCTGAATTTCAATATAATGAAACTCAACCCCAACAATCCTGGTGGGCAAGGTTCTGGCGCTGGTTTTGGAACTGGCTGATTCATTTATTTGATTTTTCAAATTTTGGCAGGCGTCATTCGGGATTCTTCGCAGTAGTTTTTTTGATTTTAGAATATCTTTTGCTGCTGCTGGGCATAGCGGCAATTGTGTTTTTAGTGCTCAAACTTGCAGGAATAGATATGTTAAGCATATTCAGGGCTAAGTCTCTTCCCGCTAACTTGCCATACTCAGAGTCGTTGGAAAATATTCATGAAATTGATTTTGATGCTGAAATTGAAAAAGCTGCATCCCAACACAACTACAGGCTTGCGGTAAGGATGCTTTATTTAAAATGCCTTAAACAATTAAGCGATGCCACCTTAATAAAATGGCAGCCCGAAAAAACTAACAGTAACTATATAAATGAGCTTAACAATACGGAACAAAGAACCGCATTCAAACTGCTGACCCGCCAGTTTGAATACATCTGGTATGGCGAGTTTGCAATCGACGGCAATATTTATAAGGCTATAAATTTCATGTTTCAAAAATTTAAAATCGATATAACATGAAAGACTTTAAAATATATCTTTCAATAGCCTGTATTATAATGGTAATTTATATGGTTGCCCAGTACAATAAGCCCAGGCCGGTTAACTGGAGCCCAACACTTTATTACAATGACAAAATTCCGTTTGGCACTTATATTTTTTATCACCAGTTAAACTGGTTGTTCCCGGGCTCAAAAGTTATAAAAACCAATGCTTCTATTTATAATACCGTTCATGATTCAACAGCAATGGCCGGAAATTATATTATTATTGCTAAAACCGTGAATATAAATAAATACGATTTTGGTGAATTAGTTAAGTATATGAAGGCCGGCAATTCGGTGTTCATTTCCTGTTTCAAATTTAACGGGTTTTTAGCCGATACTTTAAAACTTTCTCCCGGATTTGAACAATCAAATGGGAACACCAGGCTAAGTTTTACGAGTAATCAGTTAAAGCAATCAAACTATTTTACATTTAACACGAGCTTAAGTAACCTGTATTTTAACAGTTTTGATACATCCAGAGCTACGGTAATTAGTAAAAATAATTACGGGCATAGCATTTATATAAGCTTTAAATTCGGAAAAGGTACTTTATACCTTTGTGCCGACCCATGGATATTGACAAATTATAGCCTTCTCAACAATCGCAGGGCAGATTATGCCGCCAAAGCTTTATCATACCTGCCTGAAACGCAAAATGTTTACTGGGATGAATTTCAAAACGGCGATATAGCGGATGATGAATCGCCGATGCGTGTTTTCTTTAGTCATCCCAGCCTTCAATGGGCCTATTATTTAAGCCTATTCGGTATGATCATTTTTGTGCTTTTCGAAATCAAACGCCGGCAACGCATTATCCCCGTAATAGAGCCGCTTAAAAATTCTACTGTGGATTTTGTCAATGTCGTGGGCCAGGTTTATTACGAAAAACGCAACAATGCTAATATCGCCCATAAAAAGATCCTTTACCTTTTGGAGCATCTGCGTGGACAATACCAACTAAAAACTAATAAACTGGATAGTGAATTTGTTGAAAAGCTAAGGGCAAAATTAGGTATCGACGCCCCGTTTGTTAATGAGCTGGTTAATTACATCCAGTTTATCGGCGTTCAGGCCTATGTTTCAGACCGTGAACTCATTGAATTAAATAAACTAATTGAAAATTTTTATACCCAAACCTCCTAAATATGGAAGATGAAATATTTGAACAAAGAACGGATCTGAGCAAACTCAGTAATGCTGTTGAACAGATAAAAGCTACTCTCGCGAAAATAATTGTAGGGCAGCATGATAGTATCGACCTGCTCATAGCAGGCATACTTGCCGATGGTCATATACTCATTGAGGGCGTGCCTGGCGTGGCCAAAACCTTAACCGCCAAACTGATCGCAAAATCAATTGATGCAAAGTACTCGCGCATACAGTTTACGCCTGATCTGATGCCGTCGGATATTTTAGGCACTTCCGTATTTAATCCTAAAACTACTGATTTCGAATTCAAGCATGGCCCAATTTTCGGTAATATCATCCTCATCGATGAAATTAACCGCGCGCCGGCAAAAACACAGTCGGCTTTGTTTGAGGTGATGGAAGAGCGGCAGCTAACCATCGACGGCCAAACCTATAAAATGGATGAGCCATTTACAGTACTGGCAACACAAAACCCGGTTGAACATGAAGGCACCTATCGTTTACCCGAAGCCCAGCTGGACAGGTTTATATTTAAGGTAGAGATAAAATACCCCTCGCTTGATGAAGAAATAGCTATCCTTACCCAACAGCATTATCAAAAACCCGCTGATCAGCTTAAGCATATTGAGCCGGTACTGTCGGCGCAGGATGTAATTTTACTCCGGCAATTGGTATTGGGCCTGCACGTTGAAGATAAAATATTGGTGTATGTTGCCAAGATTATTCACGAGAGCCGCAATAATAAATCGTTATACCTGGGCGGTTCGCCGCGCGCTTCGCTGGCCATAGTAAACGCGGCAAAAGCGCTGGCAGCTATCAAAGGACGCGACTTTATTACCCCCGATGATGTAATTTATGTTGCGGCGCCTGTTTTAAGACACCGTATTATGCTTACGCCTGATAAGGAGATGGAAGGCGCAACGCCTGATGATGTAATAGCACAAATTATTCAAAAAATTGAAGTTCCGAGGTGAGGTGGTGAGTGGTGAGTGGTGAGTGGTGAGTGGTGAAAAGTGGTTTTTTTCACCCTCTTTTTGCTTGCAAAAGAGAGGGTCGACGAGCGAAGCTAAGTCGGGGTGAGTAAATGTGCGCCATGCAATGGAAAGGCGGCAATTAACGAAACGATATTTTGAATTTGCGATTGATTTAATGTTTAGGAAATTTATTTAAAAACCCGGGTGAAGAAATTTTTTAGCTTATTTTATAAAAACCTATTCTTAACTGGCCGTCTTTTTATAGGGCTTGGCGGCTGCGTGGTGCTATTTATGTTATCCTTCTTTTTTCCATGGCTGGATATCATCCCACAAATGGTTTTTTACACCCTTGTACTATTCGTTTTTATCGATATACAGATGCTGTACCGTACGGCAAAAGGGATATTTGCAAAAAGACATGCCCCGGAGCGGCTAAGCAATAGCGATGATAATGAATTAGGAATATATATTGAAAACTGGTACCCTTTTAATATCAGCGCAGGCATTATCGATGAAATTCCATTCCAATTTCAAAAAAGAGACATTTGGTTCAAAACGGAATTAAAACCACGACAGCGTAAACTCATAAATTATGTCCTGCACCCCACTAAACGGGGCGAATACGAGTTTGGACAGGTTAGGGTGTTCGTCCGCTCACCCATCGGGCTGATCAGCCGGAGGTATAATTTTAACCAGGCAGAAACATTGCCGGTATATCCTTCTTTTTTGCAAATGCGCAAATATGAGTTAATGGCGATCTCGAACCATTTATCAGAGATAGGCGTTAAAAAAATAAGGCGCCTCGGCCATAGCCTTGAATTTGAACAGGTAAAAAATTATGTGCAGGGCGATGATTACCGTACCATAAACTGGAAAGCGACAGCAAGGCATGGCGGTTTAATGACAAATACTTACACCGATGAAAAATCGCAGCATGTGTATTGTGTGATCGAAAAATCGAGGGCAATGAAGATGCCTTTTGATGGATTAAGCTTACTGGATTATGCCATTAACGCCAGCCTTGTATTATCAAACGTAGCGTTATTAAAAGAGGATAAGGCAGGTTTGATCACCGTTGCCGAAAAAATTGGCGCCGTGGTCCCGGCCGACCGGCGCTACACACAGCTGAATAAAATACTCGAGGTTTTATACAAAGAAAAAACCCGCTACCTGGAAACAAATATGGAGTTGCTGTATAGTACTATCCGCAGTGTAATAAAACAGCGCAGTTTGGTGGTATTTTTCACCAATTACGAAAGTATGTCGGCTTTGCAAAGGCAGCTCCCCTATTTAAAACGGATATCCAAATTTCACCTGCTGCTTGTGGTATTTTTTGAGAATACCGAACTGAAAAAATTAAACGAAAAACCGGCCGGTGATGTTGAAGGCATTTATATAAAAACCATTGCCGAAAAGTTCGCCTATGATAAAAAGCTCATCGTAAAAGAATTGGCTAAATACAACATACAATCAATTTTAACGACACCTCAAAACCTTACTGTTAACACCATTAACCGTTACCTGGAACTGAAAGCAAGGCAAAAAATATGATCAGGATTTGGTTGTTTCGCGTTCGGTTCAAAGATTGATTATGCCATGCTCATAAAGATGTACGGTCAGCCTGACGGCGAAAGTAATAGTGAACGTAAATATAGCCCCGGCGATTGTACAGGAAGTGAAAAGAAAAGGATATTAGGTAAGCCCTTAGCTGAATTTGTGTCAACTTCTTATGTAGAAAGGCAAAATTTAACAATGCGCATGCACATGAGAAGATTTACAACGTTAACCAATGCTTTTTCAAAGAAAATGGAAAACCATTGCTATTCTATTGCACTGCACTTTGTTTATTACAACTTCTGTAAGATACATAAAACATTACGTGTAACGCCTGCAATGGAGGCGGGATTAACTAAGATACCTATGGAGATTGAAGATATTATAAGATTAACCGATTGATTTAGTAACCGAATGATGATAGTGCCATTTGTCTGTATAATGGCTTTTCAATATAATATTTAAGATAGTCTTTTAGTTTAGCTGACAGTTTGTTGGTCATTCTTTTAACTGGTGCAATCCCCAGATGATTTGCTAAAACTACCACCTTCAAACCAACATTTTTTTGGACGATATACGCAAACAAAATGTTATTAAACTCTTTTTCAATTTTGCTTAATTCAGCATTTATACGTTGGTCTTTTTTTGATATTGACTGATAATTAAAATGCGGTTTAGTATTTAATTTCGAACTCCTTTTTTTATCAACTAAGTAATAGATTAATAATACGACTAAGTTAAGATACTCCAATTTAAAGCCTTGGTTGAAAATATTATTTCTAAGCGACCTGTATTTGGCGTTATCAACTTTTATTTTATTATTAACAACTAACATATCTAATTTATATTCGACTGCCTTTAATTTATATTCATAATCAAGCGTAATTCGATTGATAAAGTTGTTTTTCAGTTTCCAAAACAACAGTCCAAATAATACTATTGATACTAAGATGTTCATATTTGCTACTTATCTTCTGATGCGTAATAACTCTTCATTTTGTTTTTCAAGTGCTTTTATTCGCTCTTTATAAATTTCCGCTCGCTTGCTATTGGTTCTGCTTTGTCCTATTAGTAATAAAATCAAAACACCAAGTATGATATAAAAAGGGGTAGATGGTCCTTTAAATAACAACCAGTCATCAATAATTTCCGCTTTCTGTTGTACAGTTGAAAACGTATAAATTATTACAGTTATTGCAATTACTACAAAGCCAGAAATTCCGACTTTGTTCATTACATTACCTAAAACAACAAATAGCTTTGCCCACCATAAATTGTTGTTAGTATTACCTTTTGTGGCCAACAATAAGATATATTTGGTTCATCAAATTTATAACAAAATATATCATTATCAAGTAAATTCACTTAATCGCTATTTAAGGATTAAAAAATAAATTAAATTCAAACTGAGACACTACCAAAAAAAAATAAGATTACGAAAATAATAATAATTCTTTCTATCTTAGAAGTAAGTTACCCTGTCCTGCTGATGGAGCATACTGTGTTATAACCAATTACATACCCTTAAATTGTTACTAAAATGAAAAATGTTAACCTTATTTACTGGACCCTTACTATCATTTTTGCCGGATTAATGCTTTCGTCGGCTATTCCCGACCTGATGAGCACTTCAGATTCTGTGATGATAATTAATAAACAATTAGGCTACCCGGCTTATTTTACGCCGTTTATCGGGTTTGCTAAGATATTAGGTGTCATAGCTATTCTTATACCGGGATTTCCACGTATAAAGGAATGGGCCTATGCCGGATTTGCGTACGATCTGGTAGCTGCTACTTATTCGTCTTATTATTCGGAGCGCGCGGTTGGTCAGCCGGTAGGCAAAACAGCGTTTATGCTGATCTATATAGCCTTTGCGATTGCGTCTTACGTTTATTATCACAAAAAACTAAAATCAGACTCATCAGCAAAAAGACCAGTAATGGCATAGTTTAATGTGACCGGGGCCGGTGCTGCAGCAAGATTCAGATATTTATCCTTGTTAGTCTGGATTTGAAATCCGGACTCTTTTAGTTTTGATGGCCATGAGGTAAATATAGCATTTCAACTAACATCCGTTTCCTTCCGCAGATTCTGTGATAGAATCCAAATAATTTTTAATTTTGTTGTTATTAAAGGCGGTTTTAAGCCAGCCTGATTAGGGCAGTTCATTTTCGTAATGGCTGCCCTAAGGCCCACCGGCCGCAGTTACTCGTACCGGGATGAATGGGACGAATATTAATGGCAGTACTAAATGGTAGAATGTCGCTTCCCAAATTTGAGTATGGGTGATAATCAACGTCTTTAATAAAACAATAAGCCAGACACCGTGAAGCCCAGGTAGCAAATACTGTTTGTGACTTCAGTAAATCATAAATATCCCGGCCTGATACAACGGTTTTACCGTGTTGTTCTATTATTTGATGAGTTCTTTGGTAATATTTTTCTGTAACGGTTTCAATAGTTCCAGTAAAACCCATGGCTACTAAAGTAAAACCGTCCTGAGTAACTACGTATTCTGGTTGTCTTTTATTCTGAGCGTTAATATAATAGGACTCTCCAAAATTGGATAGTCTAAAATCAAGATCGCAGTCAAGGCTTTTTATATCCCGTAATACGTGAGCATGTTGTTTTTTAAAATATTCCGCCAATATCCGGCATGTAGTGCATGGTTTACCGGCCATTGTTGAAACCTATTCCTGCTCTAAATTTGTTTTGTAACCTGAGTTCGATTAATAATTGAGTAAAATAATGTTATAAAGTTAGGTAAGATTCAGTATTTTTCATATATTTAGGTGTCTGAAATTCAAATATATAGCACTAAAATACATGAATCTTACCACGGATAAAGTTACGGAAATACTTTATTTAGTCGATGAATAACCCTATTTTAAAATCGAACTCAGGTTTATAATAGTTATTCCTGGCTCTTGGCTCTTGATTCACCTATCCGGCTTTAGGAAAAGCAATTCCCGCCGCGCCAAGGTTCCTGATTATTTTTTCCATGAGCGCTATTTTAGTAACGAGGTAATTATCGGGCACAAGCCAAACATTTACAGTAAACCTGATACTATCAACATCGAGCCCCTGGATACCAACCCTTACCGCGGGATCGTTCAAAATATTATCCGTTGACTTAATGACATCAAGTATAATTTGCTTGGCCTTATCGATATCAGCAGCATAAGCTAATTTAACATCAAAATCCAAACGCCTTTTGCCCTCGCGGCTCAGATTTATGATTACCTCGTTAAATAGTTTGCCATTAGGGATAATGATGGTCCTGTTATCATAAGTCAATAATACGGTGTAAAATATAAGTATGGAGGTTACTTTACCTTCCTGCCCCTGGGCTATTATAGCGTCGCCAACTTCAAAAGGTTTCAATAAAAGAATGAGCACGCCACCGGCAAAATTTTGAAACGTGCCTGATAACGATAGTCCTATCGCAACACTAAACGCACCAATAATGGTGGTAAACATTGTTAGCTGGAGCCCAAGTATATCGATCACCAAAAGCACCAGCAAAACATATAAAGCTGGAATGGAAAGGCTGAAGATGAATGGCTGTATGGAAGAATGTATCTTGCTTTTAAGCATTAGCTTGCGCAGACGGGAACGCATAATTTTTATAAGCCAAATACCTATAAAAAATACTATTATCCCGGTTAGCACCCTAAGCCCGCTGCTTATTAACCAAACATAAGCCTGATTGTAAAAATTTGCCGCATTCATGCGGTGGCGAAATTAATAATTTATTCAGGAATTAAGAACCAAGAGTCAAGAGTCAGGAATCAAGATGAAAAGAGACAAGAAATAACCGAAAGGATATACCGGACAAGAGTCACCCCAAAAATTGTAACCAGATATGGTCTTGATTCCTGGCTCTTGGTTCCTGGCTCTTGGCTCTTCTTCTGTATTATCTGCCGTAGATAGCTATAAACAATTCGGGGCCTTTAATAAGCACCCAATCTAATATTTGGTTTTGCAGGTATATTGTTTTTTCTGATAGATGTTTCATGATAATGTATTATAGTCAAATGCTGTGCCTGATATTTTGTCTTCTAAATTTCTTTTCAAATTTACACCCAATTGTGACCAACGAAAATACTTAATCAATCATTTGATTAACAGATGACCATTCATTTACCTTAATATGACGAAACAAACAAGTCCATAGTCTTTAGTCTTTAGTCAAAAGTCAATATGAACTCTTTTCTTTAGACTTCGGACTTTAGGCTTTCGCCCTAAAAAACAAATCCCCGTCTGTTAAAACAGACAGGGATTCTTTTAAGTCGAGCCCCCTCTAAATCTCCCCCGGTTGGGGAGACTTTTGATTTGTCGCTACTGGTTTTTTTCTTCCGGACTTTCGGACTTCCCGACTTTCCGGACTTTATTACATCATGCCGCCCATGCCGCCGCCGCCGCCCATCTGAGGCATTGATTTTTCATCTTCAGGATCATCGGCCAATACACACTCTGTTGTTAACAGCATGGCTGCAATTGAAGCCGCATTTTCTAAGGCTACACGGCCTACTTTAGTAGGATCGATAACGCCGGCCTTAATCAAGTTTTCGTATTTATCAGTACGGGCATTATAACCGAAGTCACCTTTGCCTTCTTTTACTTTTTGCACTACGATAGAGCCTTCAATACCCGCGTTCTCGCAGATCTGGCGTAAGGGCTCTTCAATGGCCCGGCGGATGATCTGGATACCTGTATTTTCGTCCTCATTTTCGCCCTTAAGGTTCGCAAGAGCCTCAATAGCGCGGATAAATGCTACACCACCACCGGCAACTATACCTTCTTCAACAGCCGCGCGGGTTGCATGTAAAGCATCGTCAACACGGTCTTTCTTCTCTTTCATCTCAACTTCTGTAGCAGCGCCTACATAAAGTACAGCAACACCGCCTGATAATTTGGCTAAACGTTCCTGTAATTTCTCTTTATCATAATCAGATGTAGTAGACTCTATCTGAGATTTGATCTGGCTTACACGTGATTTGATATCTTCCGATTTACCTGAACCATTTATTATGGTAGTATTGTCTTTATCAATAATGATCTTTTCGGCAGTACCAAGGTAGGTAAGATCGGCATTTTCTAATTTATAACCTCTTTCTTCCGAAATCACTGTTCCGCCTGTAAGGATGGCTATGTCTTCAAGCATGGCTTTACGACGATCGCCAAATCCAGGGGCTTTAACAGCAGCAATTTTCAGTGAACCGCGGATCTTGTTGACTACCAGGGTAGCCAGCGCTTCGCCATCAAGGTCTTCTGATATAATTAACAGAGGTTTGCCGGTTTGAACTTGCTTCTCAAGTATTGGAAGCAATTCTTTCATGGAAGATATCTTTTTGTCATAGATCAAAACGTATGGGTTTTCAAGTTCTACTTCCATTTTGTCAGCATTGGTAACAAAATAAGCGGAAAGATAACCCCGGTCAAACTGCATACCCTCAACAGTTTTCACTTCAGTTTCAGTGCCCTTAGCTTCTTCAACTGTAATAACGCCATCTTTACCAACTTTGGCCATAGCTTCGGCAATTAATGAACCTATCTTTTCATCATTGTTTGCTGAAATAGCTGCAACCTGTTTGATTTTGTTATTGTCTTGTCCTACAGATTGTGATTGATTTTTCAAATCTTTTACCACAGCTTCAACAGCTTTGTCGATACCGCGTTTCAAATCCATCGGGTTAGCTCCGGCAGCCACGTTTTTAATGCCTGCAGTAACAATAGCCTGCGCCAAAAGTGTTGCAGTAGTAGTACCGTCGCCGGCAATATCAGCAGTTTTTGACGCCACTTCTTTAACCATTTGGGCGCCCATATTTTCAATGGGGTCCTTTAACTCAATTTCTTTTGCTACGGTTACACCATCTTTTGAAATAATAGGTGAACCGAATTTTTTGTCAATAATCACATTACGTCCTTTGGGGCCTAATGTTACTTTAACCGCGTTGGCTAAAATATCAACGCCGCGTTTTAGGGCGTCGCGCGCTTCTACATTGTATTTAACTTGTTTTGCCATTTTCTTAATTTTTGAATTAGTGAATTAGTGAATTAGTGATTGAAGAATTATTTCGATCAATAATTGTTGATTTGTGTGTTATTGAATTAATGATTGAAGGCCTGATTCGATAAATCAATCCTTCAATAATTCAATAATTGATTAAAGCACTGCGTAAATATCAGTTTCACGCATAATTAAGTACTCTTTACCTTCGTAAGTAATTTCAGTGCCGGCGTATTTTCCGTATAAAACCTGGTCACCAACTTTTACAGTTAAAGGCTCGTCTACTTTTCCATCACCTACAGCAACTATGGTTCCGCGCTGAGGTTTTTCTTTGGCAGTATCCGGAATGATGATCCCGGAAGCAGTTTTTTCTTCGGCCGGTGCAGCTTCCACTACCACTCTGTCTCCGATAGGTTTAATGTTTAATGACATAGTTATACAATTATTTAATTAAAATGAATTTAAGTTCTGCCTGCCGTCAGGCAAGTATGCAAGGGATTCCTCATCAATTATGCCAGCCAAATATAATTGCACTAATTGACATATAAATACTGATGTATTGTCAGATTTTTGTAACCGGGGATTTTTAAGTTAATATTACTTTAAAGTGAAATGCCATCGTGTCAGTACGAACCAAGAGTCAAGAACCAAGAGTCAAGAACCAAGAACCAAGAGTCAAGAACCAGGAACCAAGAATAAAAGAACCAGGAGTCGAGAAACAAGAGTCAAGAACCAGGAGTCAAGAACCAAGAACCAAGAGTAAAAGATCAAGGAGTCAAAAAAATTACTTCAAAAGTGAAGAAATCCCATCAACGAAAAATATTTTCTGATGTTAATTATTTTTTATTCCCGGGTGTAACCGGTGGCGTATTTGGCAAATTTAACGGAGCAGCATTTGTTGGCGCAGTTGGTTTGGAGGCTTTCTCGATTTGCTCCTTGTGGGAGTTCGTGGTTTTTTCTGTACCGCTTTTTGTCGCAACGTTGATTGCCAGCGATAAAACCATCAAAGTTATGGCAAGCACCCAGGTGCCCTTTTCAAGGAAATCCCCTGTTTTTTGCACGCCCATCAGCTGAGACGAGCTTGAAAAATTTGACGATAAACCACCGCCTTTGGGATTTTGAATTAACACGATGAGCACTAAAAGTACACAAACAATAATAGCGATGACCAAAAATAGTTGATACATTATATTTTATATTAATTGATTTTCTTTTCTAACTGTTCTATTTTAGCAGCAAAGTAACGGCTTTTTTCCGGGAATTTCAACATCAATTTTTTGTACGAAGCGATAGCCTTATGATAAAGCATCTGTTCCGAATAAATGCCTGCAAGGGTTTCAGTTACTAATTCATCCCTGTCTTCCGAACTTTTTTTAGCTTTATTTTCGTTATCCAGCTTATCGCTGCTTTGAGGTTTAATTTGTGGTTCTTCTTTTATAAACCGCTCAATAATTACATGTTCTTTGCGCTTCATATCAAAAGGAACTGTACGCGAAGCAATGCCTTTGTCTAATTCATCGAGTGAAGTAATGTGAAATATGTTCTCAAAATACTGCTGCTGTAATTCATCTGCCGCCATTTTGGGCTTCACATTTGAAGCAACCGGTGATGGATTTATATAAGGCTGATGTACTCCCGCATGTTCTTTTCGTGTTTTATCAAGCCACCACATAAAGGTGTACGGCATTTTTTCATCATTATATTTTGATACATTCCGGTGGTCTGTTGACGCAATATTTTCTGTGATCGGGTTCTCTTCCTCAACGGCCTCAGATGCAGATTTTTCATCTGTAATGGTTTCTTCTTCCTGCGCAGATGCTGCGGGCTGGATAGTATCCTGTGCAGTACTTATAACTTCAATGTCAACAATTTCATCGAAGGTTTCAGTATCAGCGATACGCTCTTCAGGCTGTTGTTCGATGGATTCAACAACGGGTACCTCTTCAGCAATAACCGGAGTTGGCTCGCCTAAGTCCTCTTCTTCGGAGGGAGTCCCCTGCACAAAGGAGGGGGCTTCTTGAACCGTTATACTTAAAGTCTCTTCCTCAGAAACCTCTCCTGTGGAGAGGGCAGGGTCAGGCGCTGCGCGGTTTGCCTCACCTAAATCCTCTCCAAAGGAGAGGACTTTTTGATCCGTTATACTTAAAATCTCTTCTTCAGAATCCTCTCCTTTCGAGAGGGCAGGGTGAGGCGTTTCTTCAATATGATTTTCAATCCCGGCTTCAGCGGGTTCTTCATTTTCTACAGTCGGAGCTAATTCCGGCTCAGGCTGTGTAGTTTCCGTGTCGTTAATTACTGTTTCCTGTACTTCCGCGGCCTCACTTTCAGCCGGCTCCTCAACGGTCACGCTTTCTTCGGCCCCTTCAACTGTTTCGGTTAAATGAGGCTCATCAGTTATCGCGGTACTTGAAAGCTGGCCTTCTGCGTGCTCAATTTCAGGTTCATGATCGGTATGCTGGTATTGGCCGTTTGTACTAATAGGGGCATGAATTATAATTTTTTCATCGGGCACATTATTAATAGTTGAAGGCGCATTGATGAGTTTATATAATAATTTTGCATCAAAATAAACCGAAGCCTGCCTTAAATTTTTTTCACCACCGGCATGCGCCAGCAAAGCTTGTAAAATGCCGCTTTGCGGAAATTCATTGACCAGCTGCTGTAAATTATACGTATACGAATGGGCATCATTAGCAGGGTTAGCTAATAACGTCCATAAAAATTCATTTTGACTGTTATTATTATTTTGGTCCACGTTGTGTAAACTACAAATTGCCTACCAATTTGCAAAGGCCTTGTTAAAAATATCTTCTGTTATCTGTTTATTAATAGCTGCAATTAATGTTTGCTCCTGCGAATTAATATCACCTGAAAATGGTAAAGCCTTTGAAAACGATTGTTCAAAATTATCTTTTTTATCCAAATTATTTACATATTTCACATTAACTGTAATAGTTAACTGACTTGCCCCTGCAATGGGCGCAACATTATTCGGGGTTGCGTTTATAGATACGGGTGAAATATTGTAATCGGTAATAGTGCCCGACAGCACTGCATCGGCCTCCTCGGTCCGCACAATACTGAGGCGTGTGGTATTCCTGATGCGGTCTTTCAATGCTTCTGTAAATTGAGTGCTCAGGTTGTTTACCACTAAAGCGGCATTATTCTCAAAAAAGTCGACCCTTATGGTTTTCATATTGACAGGAATTGACGCACCGCTCAAACTCAGTTTGTAAGTACACGACGGGCCAACCAAAATCAATGCAATAAATAGTATTAATAACCCTGCTATCCTCTTCATCCATTATAAATTTAATTCTTTTATCTTTCTGTACAAGGTTCTTTCCGATATTCCCAGTTCATTTGCCGCTAGTTTCCGTTTCCCTTTATGTTTTTTTAACGCTTTCCTGATCAGGTCTGATTCTTTGTCGATCAGCGAAAGCGATTCTTCCACCTCTTCGGCATTCTGTGTTATATTATAGGGATTACTGCTGCTATTGCTAATAACTGGTTTTTGCAAGGTAAATTGTGTTTCCGGCGCTCCGGGCAAGTCAATATCGCGGTATAATTGATTTAAAGTTTGCGAATGGCTGGCATGATTGACAGAAATACCCCCGTGTTCAATTATATCTGCGACAAGTTTTTTTAACTCAACCATATCGCGCTTCATATCAAACAATACTTTGTATAAAATATCCCGCTCCGAAAAATCTTCCTTTTGCTGATTACCAATCCGCATAGGCAGGTTCCGTACGCTTGTTTCCTGTGGAATATAATTATTTAGCAATGTTTGGGCTGTAATAATACGGTCGCGCTCAAGTACTGCCAATTGCTCGGCCAGGTTTTTTAATTGCCTGATATTACCCGGCCACGAATAGTTAATTAATACCTGCTGCGCTTCGTCATCCAACTGTATTGGCGGCGTACGGTATTTATCTGTAAAATCGGATGTGAACTTCCTGAACAGCAAATAAATATCTTCCTTCCTGTCGCGTAAAGGCGGAATACGTAAGGGAACCGTGTTTAAACGGTAATATAAGTCTTCTCTAAACTTACCACTTTTAACGGCATCGTAAATATCTACATTAGTAGCCGCAATAACCCGCACATTTGTTTTTTCGACCTTCGATGAGCCCACTTTTATATACTGGCCCGATTCAAGCACCCTTAGTAAACGGGCCTGCGTACCCAAGGGCAATTCGGCTATTTCATCTAAAAATATAGTCCCTCCGTTTACGGTTTCAAAATACCCTTTGCGCTCACCAACGGCGCCTGTATAAGCGCCTTTTTCGTGCCCGAACAATTCCGAATCGATAGTCCCCTCCGGAATGGCGCCGCAGTTTACAGCGATAAACGGCCCATGCTTGCGCGGGCTCATCTGGTGGATAATGTGCGAAAACACTTCCTTTCCGCTGCCGCTTTCGCCGCTAATTAAAACAGATATATCTGTCGGCGCTACCTGGTTGGCTATATTTATGGCCCGGTTAAGCAACGGCGAATTGCCGATGATACCGAAGCGTTGTTTTATTTCTTGTATTTCCATGTTTTATTAGTGAGTGGTTGATTGGGTTGATTAAGTTGATTAAGTTGCCTTACGCAACCAGTATAACTCAATCAACTTATTCAACTCAATCCAACTTATTCAACTATCTTTCCTATCAATGTCGCTGTTGTACTCCGTTCAACAAGAACATTAACATATTGCCCCGGTTTATAATCTTCGGCAACCGGGAAAACAACCATAGCGTTCTGGTCGCTCCTGCCGCAATAATCTTTATCCGACTTTTTTGAAAAACCTTCAATTAATACTTTTTGTGTTGTCCCGACAAGTTTTTGCAGCCTTAAAAAAGAATGTTCCTGCTGCTTTGCCACTACTTCTTTTAAACGCCGGCGTTTCACTTCGTCAGGTATATCATCAGCGTAACGTTTAGCTGCTAAAGTCCCTGGCCTTTCGGAGTACATGAACATATAGGCAAAATCATATTGCACATAATCCATTATGCTTAAGGTACCCTGGTGTTCTTCTTCGGTCTCGCTGCAAAAACCGGTGATCACATCAGTTGATATAGCACATTCAGGGATAATCCTGCGAATAGCATTAATCCGGTCAATATACCAATCACGATCATAAGTCCGGTTCATTAGTTCAAGGATCCGGCTATTGCCGGATTGTACCGGCAGATGGATATAATTGCAGATATTATTATACTTTTTGATGGTGTATAATACGTCGTCGGTTATGTCCTTTGGATGCGAGGTGGAAAAACGCACACGCAGATCAGGGTTTATTAAGGCGACCATTTCGAGAAGATTGGCAAAGTTGACTACAGCGCCAGCCCCAGCCCCAGCCCCCTCTAAATCTCCCCCGGTTGGGGAGACTTTAGCTTCGCTCACGTTTAGATTTTTAAAGCCCTCCCTACCGGGGAGGGTTGGGAGGGGCTGCTTCCATTTATACGAATCCACATTTTGCCCGAGCAAGGTAACTTCCCGGAATCCCTGGTTAAACAGGTCGGTGCATTCTTTAACAATTGAATACGGATCGCGGCTGCGCTCGCGGCCACGGGTAAAGGGGACCACACAAAACGAACACATGTTGTCGCAGCCGCGCATGATGGAAACAAAAGCGTTTATGCCATTGCTGTTTAAACGTACGGGGCTGATATCTGCATAAGTTTCTTCGCGGGATAAAAGGACATTCACCGACCGCTGGCCGCCATCAACCTGTTCTATAAGGTTAGGCAAATCGCGGTAAGCATCGGGGCCAACAACTACATCCACCAGCTTTTCTTCTTCTAAAAACTTCGATTTTAAACGCTCCGCCATGCAGCCCAGCACCCCTACCACTAAGCCCGGATTTTTAACCTTCGCTATGGTGAACTCCTTTAACCGGTTGCGGACACGCTGTTCGGCATTTTCGCGGATAGAACAAGTGTTTATAAAAATAACATCCGCTATAGTATGATCTGTTGTGGTTTCAAATCCTTTTTCCACTAATATGGAAGCAACTATCTCACTATCCGAGAAATTCATGGCGCAACCGTAGCTTTCAATATACAATTTACGGCCATTGTTTTTACCGTTAACCGGTTCTAATACGAACGCCTCACCCTGCCTGCTTTCATCATGCACCTTATCCGGAATAAGCAAATCCATCATCCTATAAAAATTAGTCTGCAAAAATACATAAAATTTAAATATAGTGTGACATATTGGCAGGAAAAATTCATTGGTTCATTGGTTTATTGGTTCGTTGGTTCATTGCAATTGGAGCGTCATAACATTACAACTTTACAACATTACAACATTACAACATTTCTATTGTTGTAAATTTAAACCCACCTGAAATCAGAGGAAATGCCCCTTAAAAGAACAATACCTGTATGGCCTTTTGTTTTGTTATCGATTATAGTGGTCGTGGGCGTATTGACAGCAACCGGGTATTATTTTTATAATAAGTATCTGGCTAATAACCGCTGGAAGCCGTTATTACAGGCGCGATTGAAAGAATTGGTAATAAAATCAAGCGATAGTTTATATCATATTGAATACTCCGACTTTGATCTCAATATAGCATCGGGCAATGCTACCCTTTACGATTTCAGGCTTACACCTGATACCGATGTTTACAATAAGTTAGTGCGTCAAAAAAAAGCGCCTGACAATCTTTTTATTTTAAGCGTGAAAAAGTTGTCAATCAAAAATGTAGGCGCCCGCAAAGCATACAACGAAAAAATATTGGACATTGATAATGTTTCTATAGAAAATCCTATCCTTACCATTGTAAATAAACGCTATTCTTTTAACGATACCGTAAAAGTTGGCAAGTCAAAAACCCCTTATCAATTGATTAAAAATATATTTAAGCGATTAAAGATCAATTCCATTTCCCTTAAGAACGTCAGTTTAAATTATATAAATAAAAACAACACAGTAACAAAACATACAGCGTTGAAGCATTTGGATATTGACATTTCTGATGTAGTTATCGATTCATTGTCGGCCAAAGACCCCACACGTTTTTATTATACAAAGAATATCGATGTTATTGTGCATGATTATCATATCGCTACGCCTGACAGTTTATATAAAGCCGATCTAAAAAAAATATCCTTTTCAACTGCTCAAAGAGGGATAGTGCTGGATAAAGTAACCTTCTTGCCCAGGTATAGCCGAACCGATTTTTACAAACAAACCGGCGAAGCCGGTGACATATATTCTTTCAAATGCAAACGCATCGCGATCAATAATATTGACCTGCAAAGGTTTTTGCATGATCAAAAATTGTTTGCCGGAGCAATGAATATTACCAGACCTGATATTGAGATATACACCAACAATGCCTTCGGGGGTAAAAAAACAATAAAAATTGGCAAAGACCCGCAACAGGAACTGCAAAAAGTAGCGCTGGACATGAGATTAACGCGGCTTGATATTAAAAATGCGAACGTGGTTTATTCTGAAACAGACGCAAAAACCGGCGCCACCGGGCAGATATTATTTACACATACCAACGGCCATATTTTAAATATGACCAATGACGCCGAAGCAAAAAGGAGAAATCCTTATATGCGGGCCTTTATTAACACCCGTTTTATGGATGCAGCGCCTTTACAGGTAAATTTCAAATTCAACTTAAGGGATAAAGGTGGCGCATTCAATTATTCCGGTGAACTTGGTAGTTTTGATGGCAAGCTATTGGATAAACTGGTAAAACCGCTGGCCATGGTGCATGTGGTTTCGGCTGATATTGAAAAGCTTACATTTAATGTTGATGCAAGCAATTATAGCGGTAAAGGCAGTCTCGAATTTTACTATAAAAATTTAAAGATACAATTTCTTAAAAAGGTTGCGGGCAAAACTGATCTGCAAAAACAGGGCTTTATTTCAATGCTGGCTAATAAAATGATCATCCAAAATGAGAACCCGGACAAAAACGGTGTTCTTAGGCCAGGACCTATTGATTTAAAACGTGAACCTTCATCATCATTTTTTAGCTTTTTATATAAAGGACTGCTCGACGGATTAAAACCAAGCGTTGGGTATGATAAAAAAACCGAGGTCCGGGTTAACACTACAATAATAAAAGTTAGTAATTTGGTCGACAAACTTAAAAAATTTGCAGAAGAGCGGAAGCAAAAACGTGAAGAACGCAAAAAAGAACGCCAGTCCAAAAAGGACTCGATAAAACAAAGCAAGTTAAAACGAAAAAATTAATGGCTTTTAAATTTTTAAAACATAAATGGCATAAAATTTCAATAGCTGTTTTGCTCGTTTTTACCGTGTTTATTTTAATTCTGGCGCTATTTGTTAACCGTTACTGGTCGCCAATATTAGCCTCAAAAGTCAAAGAGGTTGTTTTAAAAAGCACCGATGGCTTATATACTGCTGATTTTTCTTCCGCTGAATTACATGTGCTGCGTGGCAGTGTAGTTATTTTTAATATTACCCTGAAGCCTGATACTGCGGTTTATAACAGGCGGAAGAAACAGAACCTGGCACCCAATAATTTGGTCGAACTGCATGTGAAGCGCCTTACTTTATCACATATTCATCCTTTCAAACTTTACTTTCAGCATGAGCTGGAAATTGGCGAAATAGTTTTAGATGAGCCTGTGCTCAATATCAGTTATAAATTAAATCATACTAAGGATACTGTTTTAAAAGACAACCGAACAGCCTGGCAAAAAATGTCAAAAAGCCTTCGGTCAATTCATATCGGAACAATTTTATTAGGCAATGTTAAGTTGAGATATGAAGATTATTCAGGCCATAAATTGGCAATCTCTGAATTGAAAGAAATGAACCTGAGCGCCAGCGACCTGCTGATCGACTCGGCTACGCAAACCGGCAAGTCGAGATTGCTCTATTGCAGGGACATTATTGCAGAATTGAATAATTATACAGGCAGGTCTTCAAACGGCCTGTACACCTATAAATTTAATCACCTTAAGCTCTCCACGCTAAAATCGCGGCTAAATATTGAAGGATTTACATTAATTCCGATCACTCCAAATCAATTTTTTAAAAAGAGCAACCGGGACAAATTTACCATACGACTTGATTCTCTTCAATTAAACGACTTCGATTTTTTAAATTATCATAAGTACCGCATCCTAACCGGGTCAAGCCTTTTTTTAAACCGGGGTACAGTTGAAATATCCGGCAACCCAAATCATCCCATTGATAATGCGGATAAAGTAAAAAGTTTTCCGACCATGGGCTTATATAAAATAAAATCCGATTTGAAAGTCGATACCGTTTCCGTACAACACATCACCGTTTTGTATACAGAATATAATGATAAGTCAAAGGAATCCGGAACAATATCCTTTAACAATACCTGCGGGCGGTTTTTGAATATAACAACTGATCAGGAAGCCTTACAAAAAAACAATATCACAACAGCCAGGCTTACCAGTTATTTTATGAACGGGGGCAAGCTTAACCTTGAATTTACTTTTAATTTAACTGATAAAAATAACAGCTTTAGCTATAAAGGCGTCCTGGGGCCAATGGACCTGAAACTGGTTAACCCGGCTGTTAAGCCGTTAGCGATGATAAAAATTAATTCGGGAACAATAAAACAATTAAATTTCGATGTCAGGGCAAACAGTTCAATAGCAAGAGGAACGATTAATGTTTTGTATAATGATCTTAACGTAAGCGTATTAAAAGTCGACACCAATTTTAATGATTTAAAAAAGAAGGCCCTTGCCTCCTTATATGTCAACATTTTTGTTATTAAACATAATAATCCTGATCAAGCAGGGGGGCGGCCACGGTCGGCTTATGTAGAAAATTACCGAAACACTCAAACCCCTTTTTTTAAATTCATTTGGCAAACATTGCTGACCGGCATAAAACCATGTGCCGGGGTTGATAAAAAAACACAGAATGCTGTTGTCGCATTGCAAAACCAGCAGGCGATTAATAAACAGAGCCGCAAAATAAAAAAGGAACAAAGAATAGAAAAAAGGGCGGAACGGCGGAAAAAAAGAGCGGAAAAAAAGTTGAGCGGAATGTAGGATCAGTCCAAAAGTCTCCAAAGGAGTACTACGTTACCACAGGTTCTTCCCGGTAGCTGTCGGGAGAAGCTGTGTTTTTCCACAAATAGGCGGCTCGATGGGCATATCGCCATGGCGGCTTATTTTGTTAAACAAAGTTTTCAGTTCATACTGCAGATAAAAATTAAAAATTATCCGTAAAATTGGGATACCATTTTTCGCCCAAATAAACGTTTAATCTTAAATAGCCAACATGAACGATCCCTCGCCCGAATACTTGTATAACAAACCTGATCCTAAAAACAGTTATGATGCTATTGTTATCGGTTCGGGTATATCAGGCGGCTGGGCCGCTAAAGAGTTGTGTGAAAAAGGATTGAAAACCCTGGTTTTGGAACGTGGCCGCAATGTGGAACACATTAAAGACTATCCCACAGCCATGACACCGCCCTGGGAGTTTGAGCACCGCGGTGAATTAACACTGAAAATGCATGAGGATAACCCGATCGCCTCGCGATGTTATGCTTTTAAGGAAGAAACACAGCACTTTTTTGTGAAGGACAAGGAACATCCATATATCCAAACCAAACCGTTCGATTGGATAAGGGGCTACCAGGTGGGCGGCAAGTCGCTGCTTTGGGCCAGGTGGACGCAGCGCTGGAGCGACCTTGATTTTGAAGCCAATGCAAAGGACGGCGTGGCCATCGACTGGCCCATACGTTACAGTGATATAGCCCCCTGGTACAGCTATGCCGAAAAATTTGCAGGCATAAGCGGCAACCGCGATGGCTTGCCGCAGGTTCCGGATGGCGAGTTTTTGCCGCCGATGGAAATGAATATCCTTGAGCAACACTTCAAAAGCAGCATCGAAACCAATTTCCCCGGAAGGAACCTGATCATTTCGCGCACGGCAAACCTTTCAAGGGCCATCAACGGCCGCGGGCCATGCCAGTACCGCGACCTGTGCTACCGGGGCTGTCCTTATGGCGGCTATTTCAGCAGTAATTCAGCAACCATACCTGCGGCCGTGGCGACAGGGAATTTAACCCTGCGGCCGTTTTCGGTGGTGCATTCCATCATCTACGATGAAAAAAACCAAAAGGCAAAGGGCGTGCGGGTGATCGATACCAACACTTTGCAGGCAACAGAATATTTTGCCAGGATCGTATTTGTAAATGCCAGCACTTTAAATTCCACCCTGATATTGCTCAACTCCAAATCGGCCCGTTTTCCGAATGGCATGGGGAATGACAGCGGCGCCCTGGGTCATTACCTGATGGACCATAACTACCGCGGCAGTGTTTATGGCCAGTATGAGGGCTTTGAAGATAAATATTACTACGGCCGCCGCCCGACAGGCGTTTATTTGCCCCGTTTCAGAAATTTGAAAGGAATAAAAGAGCATGATTTTTTACGGGGCTACGCCTTTGCCTGCGGCAGCGCAAGGAGCCGGGGAAATGCGGCAAGCGGACAGGAAATAGGCAAAGATTTTAAAGATAACTTAACCGAAGCAGGCCCATGGTCGATGTACATGACAGGCATGGGCGAATGTCTGCCTGATATAAAGAATAAGGTTACCTTAAGCAAAAATAAAACGGACAAGTGGGGTATACCGCTGCTTGACATCGACTGCGCCTACCGGGAAAATGAAATTATTATGCTAAAAGATATCCTGGAAACCGGCTCGGAAATGCTGGATAGCGCAGGATTTAAAAACATAGGCCAAATTGATACCCACCAGGCCCCTGGCCTCGGCATCCACGAAATGGGCACCGCCAGGATGGGCCGCGATGCAAAAACATCCGTCTTAAACGGCCACAACCAGGTGTGGGGCGCACCAAACGTTTTTGTAACCGATGGCGCCTGCATGGCCTCCGGCGCCTGCCAAAACCCATCATTAACCTATATGGCGCTCACAGCAAGGGCAGCGGATTATGCTGTTGGGGCATCGAAGAGAGGGGAGTTGTGAAGGAGGGAAAAGTAAAAATAGACGGTTAAAATAATATTTATGACGACACTCAATTATTGACATGCAATAAAATTTACGAAGTTTTGCTATATCATTACCTAAATAAAAGACGAAATTTGGCCTGATCGCCCAAACTCTCAGGGCAGACGCATTAAAATAATTGGTTACAGTCATGACTTCCAAGCAAATTCATAGGTGACTCCGATGGAGTCTTTCAGGTTTATTACAAATTTTCTATAAACAGGTGGCCCCTCCGGAGCCATTTATTCTTTTACCTGATGGTTTTTAACTCCCTTGGGAGTATCCTGTTTATAGAAAACCCTAAAACCGTGTGCTTAGACCCCATCGGGGTCTCCTTTTAATGCGTCTGCCGTACCCAAACGCTCCAAATACAAAAAAATATTAAAAACACTAATTATATTAGCAAATTTTATATATATTTGTATAATCCATCCTATCGAAAATAACGCTCCGTAAAAGTTCTTTGGAGCAATTAACAGCGTACAAAAATAAAAATAGGGCTCCAAAGCAAGTTTCGTGCCACCTTAATTTTCGATTATACATTTTCTTAATATACTGTTATACAGGTAGTTATATTTTCATTTTGTCATCTATTTGCCTTAAAACACGTCAAAAATTATCACCGCCTAAACGTCTTTAGCCGGGAAAACTGCAAAAATTATCACCGCCTAACTGCATTTAGCCGGGAAAACTGCAAAAATTATCACCGCCTAACTGTGTTTAGCCGGGAAAACTGCAAAAATTATCACCGCCTAACTGCATTTAGGCGGTGATAATCGGCCAAATTATTACCAATCCGGTTCAATTGCCATTTAAAAAATCTTAAATATTAAATACTATGAAACCTCGTTTAACCCCGCAGGCGCGTGAGCGCAAACTGCACTTCAAAAACACAGTTAGTCCGCAGGATGGTGGTACTCCTGCACTAAACTTTGTAAACACTTTAAAAAACCGGGGCGCTGAAAACTCCCGGGATTATCTGACCAATTATGAAGATTTTATTTACTGGTGTTATGAGGCAAAAGTTATCAGTTATGATTACTACCAGGAGCTTAGCCTGGAAGGATATTGCTATTTTAAGGAGGCGGCGAGTGTGTTTGAAGAAGTGATCAAAACCCGGTTTATGCTGCATCAAATATTTCTATCGATAATAAATGGCGAGCCCGCTGATGAAATTTTTGTGCGTGAATTTAATACCGCGGCAGCGGGCGTCGCAAAATATTTGCAGTTTGAAAGTACAGCCGGGGGTATGCGGCGGATGTGGGTTAATATTGACGAAGAGATACCCGCGCCCCTGTGTATGGTTGTACAATCGGCCGCCGATCTGTTACTACTGACCGATCCGAAAAAAATTAAAAAATGCAAAACCTGCGGCAGCCTATTTTTCGACCGGACAAGAAATGGTACCCGGCGCTGGTGTAACCCATTAGCCTGCAAAAGCCTGGTTAAAGCTCAAAAATATTATCACGCTAAGAAGATAGTTAAGGATGAGTTGTGCGCAACGACCAAAACAAACCAATAGTCATCGCGTTTATTTCAATATATAAACGCATTACCTAATGAAACAGATATTAATAATTGACGATAATAAGGATTACCTCGCGGTGCTGCACTATATGTTAGTAAAGGAGGGCTTTGCGGTAAAAGCAACGAACACTCCGCCGTCTTTTGAAGACGTAATAACTAAATATCTCCACAACCCTGATCTGATGCAGTTGGAAGACTGGGTACAGAATTGTTTAAGAAAATTTTTGCGCCGGGTATTTGAATTGTATGATTTGCCAGAATACTTTCCCATTTTCTTGATGTCGAACGCCGAACATGCGGGATTCAATGAAAATAAATATCGGGAAGATGCATTACTTAGGACACCGGTTAATGTTAATCATTTCAAACGGACGCTGAACAGATTTTGTAATTAGGATACGAGGCATGAATCAAGACGTAAGACATAAAATTTATACCTCTTATCCATAATCTTACTGTCTTGATTCCTGGTTCTTGATTCTTGCAGTTAACTAACCGCAATAAAGATCTTCTTTAACTTCTCAAAATCAAGAGGTTTTACAATATAATCCTGTATAATATCGTATGAAGCTGATTTTCTGGCATCAGATGGAAATAATGAGGAAGTAAGAATGTAAATTTTGCACTTACCCGATGGGTCGATATTTAAATCAGTATATCTCTCTAAAAACTCCCATCCATTCATAATTGGCATAGTTATGTCAAGAAATATATAATCGGGTAATAAATTAATGTCCTTGTTTTTTATTTCTATAAGTTTATCAATGGCACATTTGCCGTTTGAACAAGCGGTGACCCCGGTGTCTTTCATCACCTTTTTGATAAGCTTTTCGCAGATAAAAAAACTAAGATAGTCATCTTCTATGACCAAAATGTTAGTACCGGCAGGCAAATTATTACAATCCATAGTATAGCAGCAATTTATCTATATTAGAAATTGTAAAATTATTGCTATGAACTATCCCGCGAAAGCGTACTACTACGGAATCTATTGACGGTTTTTACCCTTTTTTTTACGGATCGGTGAAATCATTTAACAAGCTTCCCACTTATAAAATGCTTTATCGACTTGCTTTTGGCTGGGCAAATTCCTTAACCTGCTCAACGGTGTGTTCTGTATATTTTTTTGCTCTGTCGACCCAATCAGGCGCCTTATCGGCAACATCGTCCAGGATCGAGCGGCCATCCGGGCCTTTTTTGGTAATATAATGAATACCGTAACCTACGGCTGCACCGGCTATCACAAATTTTAATAAGTTCATGGTTTTAGTTTTTTAGTAAAAACGGGGATTATAACAGAATGTTTTTTTAAATATCCTTAATCTCAAAAATTAATTTACATTTATGCTTATCAGATGACAGGATGAGCACAAACATTATAACCCGCAAATCATTAGCCGATGAGGTTGCCTCCAGCTTGCAGGAAAAGATACTAAAAGGCGGCTATAAGGTAAATCAGAAGCTCCCGGTTGAGGCCGAACTGATGCGCAGTTTTGGCGTTGGCCGCTCAACGATCAGGGAGGCTGTTAAAATTTTGGTCAACTCCGGTTTTTTGAGGGTGCAGCAGGGTATCGGGACTTTCATAGAGGATAATAGCGGGATAAATGAACCATTGTCACAACGGTTAAAAAGGACCGAAGCTAAAGACATTGACGAGGTGCGGCAAATACTGGAATTGAAGATCGCCGAAAAGGCCGCCATGAACCGTACCGGCAACGATATATCAAAACTCGAACATTTTTTAGGTAAAAGGACAAAGGCAGCCAGCGAAAATTTACTTACTGAATGTGTGGATGCGCATGTAAATTTTTATATCATACTGGCCGAAGCTTCCAGGAACCCTATTTTGGCCGATATGTATAAATTATTCGCTGCGCAATTAAAAACCGATTTGCTCAACCTTTACGATGATACCGCTTATTTTATAGCGTCAAAGGAGCCGTTAGATATGCTGTTTGATGGCGTTTTGCGGCAGGATGCTAAAAAAGCCTGGTACTGGAGCGCTAAGCTTACAGGGCAGAGCACACAATAAAAAAATCCTGCCAAATTACCGGCAGGATTTAATCTTTAGCCGAAAGTCTTAAGTTCTAAGCAGATAAAAGGACAAATTCGACTTAAGACCTGCGACTTAAGACTGCTGACTTGACCATAGTGCTCTATTTCTTCTCCGGCAACAAGACCAGCTTGATCAAATTATTGCCGCTTAGATATTTATTGGCGGCGTCTTTAGTGCTTTGAACAGTTACATTACTAAGGTCGCTAACATGCTTAAGGATGGCGTCAGGGTCTTCCTGGTTTTGTGACGCGGAGCCCAGGTACCCGGCCCAAAAAATATTCTGTTTCAGTTGTACTTGCGTTGAGCGTGCTTCCTGAACGGTAGATTTTTCGATGTCGACCGGCAAAGCGCCATTTTGTTTTATCTTGTCTATTTCTTCCATTGCAGCGCTGATCAGCTTATCCGCATTGGCCGGCGCACATTCAAAATAAATGCTGAAACTGTAGCCGCCCCTGGGTATTTTTTTATAGCTGGCTTTAACGCCCGGGGAGTAAACCATCCCTTCCTTTTCGCGAAGGCGCTGGTCAAGCTTAATCTGCAAAATCGATTCCAGTGCATCCATCTGGATGTTGTTACTTTCGTTATAGTCATAATCGCCGCTAAATACTAATTGAACGCTGCTTTTATCCCCAATACCCTTATATACTGTTTTGGTGATTTGCCCGGCAGGCGGATGAATGTCGAGGTTTTTATAGGTTTCCTTTTGATTAGTTGATGGCAAGCTGCCGAGGTATGCCTCAAGATATGGCTCTATAACTTTAATATCAAAGTTGCCTACAAGGGAAAATGTGAAGCCGCTGGCATCAGCAAACCTGTCATGGTAAAAAGCAAAGGCTTTATCAAGGCTGGCTGTGGCTAATCTTTCCGGCGTCATTACCATTCCCCTGAAATTATGGTTGCTTAAAGTAGCCAAAATAGTGTCTTGAAAAACACTTCCCGGATCGAGGCTGCGGTTTGCCAGTAATGATTTTGTCTGACTGATGGTAGATTGCCATATAGCAGTATCTTTACGTGGCCTGGTAAAATACAGGTAGACTAACTGCATGGCAGTTTCAAAGTCACGTGGCGTCGAACTGGCGGATATACCTTCTGCAACGTCACTGATATATGGCGAAACATTTACATTTTTTCCGGCCAGCTTTTTATCCAGCTGTGCCTGCGAAAAATCAGCAACACCGCTTCTTGCTATGACACCTGATGCAAAATCCGCTGAAATAAAATCCTGGTCGCTGGCCACTGACGTGCCTCCAAAGCTATAACCGTTGATCAGTATCTGGTCGTTTTTAAATTGTGTCGGCTTTAATATTACTTTTAGGCCATTGCTTAATGTTACTGTTGTTGTTGCAATGGTACTGTCGGTCTCAGTATTTGTAATTTTACCGGGTGGCGGTAATTTTTCCAATAAAGGCCTATCGGTCGTATAATCGATATATGGTTTTAAATCTTTGCCGGCTGTACTTATCCAGTCAAGTATGGTTTTTTCGTTGGGCAGCTTGTCTTTGTCTTTATCCGGGGCCTCAACAATAACCACCCTGTTTTGATCGCTCACAAACTTACCGGCCATTGCGTTCAGCTCGGCAAGGCTGATCCTTCCAATATTGTTTATATAAAAATTATATTCAAAGGATATGCCGGGTATGGCATCGCCGGTTAAAAAGTTTTGCTGATATTCATTCACAAAGGATGCCGATGGGGTTTTATCCCTTTCCTTATAAGCATTGTCAATTCCCAATAAGGCGTTTTGTTTAGCCCTTTCCAATTCGGTTACAGTAAATCCAAAAAGGCGTATCCGTTCAGTTTCGGCAACTGCCGCCTTTACCGCGGCTTCCAGCTCACCGGGCTTGGCAACGGCAATTGTAGTAAATGCATCCTGCCGGCCTGCAAATCCCCCATAACTCGACTGGCCGTAAAGGAAAGGCGGATTTGGTTTTTGAAGCAATTCGCCCAGGCGGTCATTCAGCATCTGGTTAAACAATTGAACACGGATACTTTGCATGTAATCAGCGCCGGTTTTAACAATTGTTTCCGGGTGCTTTACAATAATTTCGGCCAAAGTGTACGGGAATTCTTTATCAGTGGCTATCTTAACAACTGTTCCCGGTGTCGGCGGTACAGTATAATATGTTCTTGGCTTTTCAGATGCAGGGTTTCTAAGCGATGAAAAATTATACTTTATCAGCGCCAGAACTTCCATAGGATCAAAATCGCCAACTGCTATTACAGCCTGCAAGTCGGGACGATACCAGTCATGATAAAAGCTGGAAATGATTTCCGGCTTAAAAGTTTTCAAAACATCTTCTTTGCCAATGGGTATGCGCAAAGCATATCTCGAATTATTGAGCAGTACCGGCAATGTTTGGTTCCTTAAACGCTCCTGTGCGTTTTTACCACGGGCACGTTCTTCTTCCAGAACAACCCCGCGCTCCGAATCAATTTCTTTTGGATCAAATGTCTGATAAGCCGCCCAGTTTGCCAGGATGTCAAATGCTTTTCGAAATATTTTTGCACTATCTGTCGGCACAGGTAACTCGTAAACCGTCTCATCAAAGTTGGTATAAGCATTCAGATCGGCGCCGAACTTTACCCCCGATTTTTGGAGATAATCCACCAGGTCGTTTTTGGGGAAGTCGCGTGTGCCGTTAAAAGCCATGTGCTCGGTAAAGTGGGCAAGGCCCTGCTGGTCATCCGTTTCCAATACCGAACCAACTTTATTTACCAGGTACAGCACCGCCCTGTTTTTGGGCTCACTGTTTTTACGGATATAAAAAGTTAAACCATTTGGCAGCTTGCCTATGAGTACATTCGGGTCGACCGGTAAATTATTATTCCGGGTCTGGTTAACGGTTGCCGCAGATTTAGTTTTTGTCGGTAAGACGTGTTTTTTTTTAACCTGTGCGAATGCACCGCCGGATAGAACAAGAAAGGCTAAGGCAGCTATAGAAATTTTATGGGTGAAGTTCATTTTTTATTAGGGGACATATAGTTCGCTAATATAAGACGATTACACCGATTATTTTAGTATGATTTCACCGATTTATTGAAGCGTAGATTACACCGATTTGAAAGTGATTACACCGATTAAAACCGTTAAGACCATATCAAATCTCTGAAGTATCCAAAATCGGTGAAATCAAATCATAATCGGTGTAATCCTTTAATAAATCGGTGTAATCAAAAAATATACCTCACAAACGCCTCCATGGCTTCATATTCAGCCATGCCGAGCTTGTCGTAGGCTTTTGCGGTTTCCCTTGTGCGGTCTTCGGCCCTTACCCAAAACTCCCTCGCATCATCGCCCGGGAATACAGGCCTGTCTTTCTGGCTTTGGTGCTTGAAAATGGCATTCCTTTTCCTGACCACTTCCTGTGGCGACAGCGGCACGGACATCTCTATCTCCCAGGTTTCAAACTCATGCCAGGCCCCCCGGTACATCCACAGCCAGCAGTCTTTTACCCATGCTTCGGTTGTTTCCAACCGTTTTAAGGCATTCAGGATGATATTGAAGCAAACAAGGTGCGTCCCATGCGGATCGGCAAAATCGCCTGCTGCGAATATCTGGTGCGGTTTTACTTTTTGCAGTAAGTCGATGGTCATTTGTATGTCTTCTTCGCCCACCGAGTTCTTTTTGAATTTGCCGGTTTCGTAAAACGGCAGGGCCATAAAATGGATATGGTCGTCTTCCAGTCCTGCATATCTTGCCCCCGATATGGCTTCCGTTTTCCTGATAAACCCTTTTACATCCCTGATCTCTTTCGTGTCTACCTGGTTGGGCTTTTTTGTGGGCATAAAGGCCCGCATTTCTTCATAGCTCTTTTTCAGCCTGGTATTATCCTCGCCGATGCTCTCGTTAAAGTCGATGGCAAATTCCACGAACCGCAGTACGTCGTCATCCCAGACAGCCGTGTTGCCAGAGGTTTGATACGCAACATGCACATCGTGCCCCTGGTCAACTAATCGTATAAAGGTACCGCCCATCGAGATCACATCATCGTCCGGGTGAGGCGAAAAGATGATGGAGCGCTTGCGGGCCGGCTGTGCCCTTTCGGGCCTTTGCGAATCGTCGGCATGGGGTTTTCCCCCCGGCCAGCCGGTGATCGTGTGCTGCAGCTGGTTGAATATGTCGATATTGATATTGTATACCGGGCCCTGTTCCACGGCCAGCTGGGCCATGCCATGGTTATTGTAATCTTCTTCGGTAAGTTTCAGGATGGGCTTGTTTACCGTTTCGGCCAGCCAGATCACGGCTTTCTTTTTTAAGCCGTTTTCCCAGTGGCAGTCTTTTACCAGCCAGGGGGTATCGAACCTTGTCAGCTGCGAGGCTGCCGCCTCGTCCAGTACGAATTCCACATGTTCCGAGAGCTGCAGGTAGGTGGCCGGCACATCGCCGGACATTTCCCCTTCCACCGCTTTTTTGATGATCGGGGCCTTTTTCTGGCTCCAGGCCATCAGGATGATCTCCCTGGCCTTGAAGATCGTGCCGATGCCCATCGTTATGGCTTTGGTTGGTACGTTTTGCTTGCCGCCGAAGTCGCGCGAGGCATCGTTCCGGGTAAGGTCATCCAATGTCACCAGTCTTGTACCTGAGTTCGGCGCAGAGCCCGGCTCGTTAAAGCCGATGTGGCCGGTGCGGCCTATGCCGAGGATCTGCAGGTCCAGCCCGCCTAACCTTGTGATCTTTTGCTCATAATCCAGGCAGAAAGCTGCTACTTCCTCTTTGCCTAAAGTTCCGTCCGGGATATGTACATTATTCCTGTCAATGTCCACATGGCCGAAGATGTTTTCGTTCATGAAGGTGACATAGCTCTGGGCGGCCGTGGGCTGCATGGGATAGTATTCGTCCAAATTGAAGGTGACCACGTTTTTGAAGCTCAGGCCTTCTTCCTTGTGCAGCCGCACCAGCTCGGCATAAACGCCGATCGGGGTTACCCCGGTGGCAAGGCCCAATACGGTTTTTTCGCCTTTAGCATCCTTACTTTTTATCAGCGCAGCTATCCTTGCCGCCACTGCCAGGGAGGCCTGCTGCTGGTTGCCGTACACCGTTACCGGCAGTTTTTCATATCGTGTTTCTTCCAATAAATTTAATCGGGCCATTTGTTTTAAGTCGTAAGTCTTTTAGTCTAAAGTCCTAAGTCCGGCTTAAGACCTTTGGCTTAAGACTTCGGGCTTAGTAATAATTGGTGAAAAACAAATATATCAGATATGTTTAGATAGTATGAGAATATTAATTAAAAAATTGCCGTGATTAAAACCTTTGGATACTTTTAACAAATCCTTAAATTAACCCCATGTTACCTCTCAACCAAAATCTGCAAAAGCTTTTCCATATCGCCCAAAAGCCGGAAAAAATCAGCATAGGCTTAATGTCGGGCACCTCGCTTGATGGGCTGGATATTGCCTTATGCCGGTTTAATGGCAACGGATTGCAAACGGAATTCAGCCTGCTTAAATTTATCACCATAACTTACCCGGAAAATTTTAAAAAAGAAATACAATCTGTATTTGCCCATAAAGAAGCTGATCTTGAAAAAGTTTGCCTGTTAAATGCTTATATCGGCAATTTTCATGGGGAATTGGTTTTGCAGGCACTTGAAGAATGGGGAATAAAGCCGGAGGAGGTTGATTTTATAGCCAGCCACGGACAAACCATTTACCATGCGCCAAAAAGGCTGCACAAGCAGCCCGGTTACCCCAATGCCACCCTGCAAATTGGCGACGGCGATCACCTTGCCGTAAAAACCGGGATATTGACCATCAGTGATTTTAGGCAAAAACATATTGCCGCAGGTGGGGAGGGCGCCCCTTTAGCTTTATACGGCGATGTATTACTTGGCAGCAAACCCGGTGAAAACCGGGTATTGCTCAACATCGGCGGTATTGCCAATCTCACTTTTTTGCCTGCCGATGGTAATTATAACAATATTTTATGCAGTGACACCGGCCCCGGCAATACGCTGATTGATGCAGCCTGCCGCAAATATTTTAACAAAGCTTTTGATGAGGATGCAAGGATTGCATTGTCAGGAATTGTAAATGAAGTCTTATTGAATGCTTTATTTGAGCATTCTTTTTTTACGGAAAAAGCGCCCAAAACCACGGGGCCAGAATTGTTTAATTTAGATTATGTTTTTAATGCCCAAAAAAGATCAAACACTTTGACAATAAGCAATGAAGATTTGATTTGCACTTTAAGCGCATTCACTGCCAATTCTATTGCTGATTTTATTTCGAATAATTTTGAGGCAAGCGACATAAAAATATTCACGAGCGGCGGCGGGGCGAAAAACGTGTATATTATCAGTTATTTAAAAAAGGCATTGCCAAACGCTGTTATTGCAGATACAGGTAGTTTGGGTATTGACCCGGATGCAAAGGAAGCAATTCTGTTTGCTTTATTGGGGAATGAAGCGCTATGCGGTGAGCCAATGAAGATAGGGGAAAGCCCTGCGGTTTTGATGGGGAAGTTTAGCTTTGCGGGGTAGCCGTAAATCCGGTTTTAGTTGTGGCATTTATCTGTAAATAAAATATCTATTTAATCATGATAGAATTAACAAAAAAATTTCGCTGATCACCGGAAAAATAATCAGCGAAATCCAGTAATCAAACTGGTGTCATGTCATTCATAAATTGCCGATTGTCTTAAGTCCGAAGTCTTCAGCCCTAAGTCAAAAGTGAGCAAACTTGACTTAGGACTTGCGACTAAAGACTCTTGACTTAGCACGATTCACTCCTTATCATATGCCGCTTTTAGCTCTGCAATATCAATTTTTGTCATTTGAAGCATGGCGTTCATTACGTTGCGGGCCTTAACCGGGTTGGGGTCGCCCATCAGTCGCTGCAATGCGTTGGGGACGATTTGCCAGGTTACACCGAATTTGTCGGTAAGCCAGCCGCATTGGTTTGTGGAGCCACCTTCGGAAAGTTTTTCCCAGTAATGGTCAACCTGCTGTTGTGTTTCGCACTTCGCAAAAAACGAAATAGCGGGTGTAAAGTGGAAATCCTTTACCGGGCCGCCGTCGAGGGCGTAAAATTCAATCCCATTGAGGCGGAAGGTGGCCATGGACGCCTTGCCCTGTTTATTGGGCGCCTCGGCCGGAAGGCGGCCCATGTGCACTATATGGGCGTCTTCAAAAACCGTGGTATAAAAATTCACTGCTTCTTCAAGCCTGCCGTCGAACCATAAAAACGGAGTGATCATCTGAGCAGCATCAGTGCCATGCTCGCGTTCGGCGGTCATGGTTGCATTATCCTGTGTTTCCATAAGTTTTAATTTTTGGTGATGAATAATGCAAAATTAACCACAAAACCTTTGCCAGCAATGGGAAAAGGAGACAATTTAAGGGGGTAAGAATGACATCTCCTTGCAATTTTGAAATCGTAGGGGCGACCTTGTGGTCGCCCAAAATGACGAAACGGCCGTAAAAATGAAACGGAAATCCCAAGCGAAATAACATCCCAAATGAAACGGGGCAATCGTTAACAAGGGCGACCACAAGGGTCGCCCCTACGGATGAAATCATCGGGGATATGATGGCGGCATTTAAATCAATAACAACGGTTTTAATTGCTTTTCGTTCATGTCGTAAATATCCGCATTAAACACAGCAGTTTGTCAAAAAATTCAGATGCTCTCCGCTATGCAATTAATTAACGGAAGTTATTTTGAAATTTTCACGAAAGGTCCATCTGGACAATGCTTCTTACCTCTACATTGCCGCCGATATTTAGTATGGGGCAGCCTTTGGCAAGTTCAATAGCCTCGTCCAAGGAGCCTGTTTTAACAACGATATAGCCGCCCAAAATTTCTTTAACTTCGGCGTACGGCCCATCGGTTACTACATTACCGGGCAGTACGGCAGCGCCTTCGAAGCCCAGCCTGTTACCGCGGTTAGCCAGCTTGTTTTGCGCGGCAATACTGCCCATCCAATCCTGCCAGGGCTTGGTGATGTTTTGTAATTGCTCGGGCGAAGGCCTTGCATCGCCGTTTGGAGCACTTCTGAAAAGCAAAATGAATTCTTTCATCGTTTTAATATTTAATTGTTTATGCCCTAATGACGACCGGTCTTTTTAAAATTGGACAAAAAATTATTTTTATTAAATTTTTTAATTGCCGTTGGGGAGAATGACAGGCCGTACTTATTTCGGAGACATTCTTACCTTTCATCTTTTGTCTTTCACCTCACTTACATAACCCTGCAAAGCAATCCCTTCAAATATTCTCCCTCCGGGAATGAGGCCCTTACCGGATGATCCTCCGGCTGGCAAAACTGGTGGATAAACTGCACCTGCTTACCGGCATCAAGCGCAGCCCATGCAATTACCTGTTTAAAAGTTTCCATATCCATGGCTCCCGAGCAAGAGAAAGTTGCCAGTAAACCGCCTTTGTTTAACAATAACATACCCAAACGGTTCAGATCTTTATAAGCGCGTGAAGCCTTATTGAGCGAGGATCGTGATGGCGCATATTTTGGCGGATCAAGGATAATAATGTCAAATATCTCCCCGTCTTCCCTGAATTTTCTAAGCTGTTTGTTTACATCTGATGGCATGGCCGTCACTTTAGCCGGATCGAATTTGTTGAGGATGATGTTTTCCTTCAAAGTTTCAAGGGCCAATACCGAACTATCAACAGCAGTAACCGACGCCGCACCGTTCTGTAAACAATTCAGGGTAAATCCGCCGGTATAGGTAAAACAATCCAGCACTTTTTTGCCTCTGGCATAAGACGCTACAATTTTTCGGTTGTCACGCTGATCGCAATAAAAGCCCGATTTTTGACCTTCGGCGATATTGATGTTATAGATGATCCTGTTCTCCCTTACTTCTAGCCTTTCAGGTGGATGATCACCGGCCAGCACGATATTTTGAGTGCCGAGCCCTTCGTGATTACGGGATGAGGCATCGCTTTTGTCAAAAATGCTTTCAGGTTTTAATATGCGCTGCAACTCATCAATAATAATGGGCAACACTTTTTCAATTCCGGCAGTTAATACCTGAACCGCAAGATGATCCGCATATTTATCAACTATCAATCCTGGCAGGTAGTCCGATTCACTGAATATAAGTCTGCAAGTATTGGTCACCCCTTCGGTCAATATTGTACCGCGATTTGCCACCGCTAAACTCACCTTCTCCCGAAACCACGTTTCATTAACCTCAACAGACTCATCCCATTCCAGCAAGCGCAAAGCAACCCTTGATTGATCGTTATAAAACCCGTAAGCCATAAAATTGCCTTTGTCATCAAACAGCCGTACAATATCACCGTTCTCAGCCTTGCCTTTTACACGTTCTATAGCGCCCGAAAATACCCAGGGATGGTGGTGCAGCACTGCTTTTTCCTTGCCTTTTTTTAATATTACATCGGTCATGGGGCAAAGGTAATTGTATGAACCAGAATTATTGAATTAATAGCCTATTACATCTTGAAAATTCTAATCCGCCTCTTGGCGACTGATCCAGACAAAATAATACGCGCCACGTTCGCTATTTAGCACATGGGTGCTGAAAGAAATTCAGCATAGAGGGCGGAAGTGTTATAACATAAAAGCGCAGCGGGCTTGTTTCTTTAAAATTAACAACATTTCTTACTGCATTATGAAAATTCGTTAATTCGATAAATTTGGGTTTGATTTTGTAAGATAACCGCATTTAACCGCATACAGTAACGAATTAATGACAGTATACGATTTTGACCAAATAATGGGCATTGGCCTGTAACATTTCAAGTAATTTCGCCTCCAATTAGAAAAATTACAGGAAATGAAACGCTTTTATATACTTATTGCAATTATATGCTCGGTTATTACGGCCAGGGCCCAGTTTGGTGTGGGCGGCGGTTCAACTATTGTCGGAAAAATATCCGGTACTTTAATTGATTCAGTTACAAAACAACCGTTGGATTACGCTGCTGTCGGCCTGTATCACAGTGGTGGTAAAAGCCCCATAACAGGTGTCATCACGGATGAAAAAGGAAACTTTAAACTTAATGATGTACATCCCGGAAGTTACAAGTTAGCCATTACTTATATAGGTTATCCTACAAAAATAATCGATCCTGTAGTAACCACTAATGCAAAACCTGATAAAAATATGGGGATGATTATAGTTGCCCCCGGTTCAAAAATGCTAAAGGAGGTAGCAGTTACGGGGCAGGCCGCTTTGATTGAAAACCATATTGACAAAATTGTTTACAACGCCGAAAAAGACTTAACATCTGCAGGCGGTAATGCAAGTGATGTGCTGCAAAAAGTGCCGATGGTATCTGTCGATCTGAATGGCAATGTTGCCATAAGGGGCGACCAAAATGTGAAAGTGCTGATCAATGGTAAGCCATCCGGCGCAACCTCAGCAAGTTTAGCTGATGTATTAAAAACCATCCCTGCCGACCAGATTAAAACAATTGAGGTAATTACTTCACCATCGGCTAAATATGATGCTGAGGGATCTGCAGGTATAATTAATATTATCACCAAACAAACAAATATTTCCGGTTTTAGCGGTTCTATTAGCGGTGGTTTTGGCACGCGTCAAAATAACGGCAACCTTAATCTAAATTATAATAAAAATCGGTTTAGCCTATCTATAAACGCGGGAGGGAACCTTACCTGGCCGCAAACTTCAATAACTGATTTTAACCAGCAATTCCTTTTTGGCAACCACGTTTCCCAGGCTTCGGAAGGTACAAGCCTCGTGAAACGTTACGGAACCAGAAGCTCGGCTACCGCATCTTATTCTTTCAATGCCTACAATGATATTACATCAACTTTCGCCGTTAATAAAGGAGGTTTCAATACCAACGCCTCGACTACCATAAAAAAAACCAACCCTAATTTTTTAACTAATCCCGATTCAACTTATCAATTTATGAGTAATGCCCTGGGGCATAATTCATTCGGCGGTTTTGACTGGACTATGGATTATACACACAAATTTAAAAAAGAAGGGCATAATATAGTTTTGTCTGGAGAGTGGAGCCACAGCCACATTGTGACCGATTTTACCACTTATTTCACTCCTGAAAAGGAAACCGACGCAAAAGATAATATTGATGGCTATAACAATGAATATACGCTCCAGGCTGACTATACCCTGCCCATAAGCAAAACGTTAACGTTAGAAGCCGGCGGTAAGGAGGTCATCAGGCGCTTAAGCAGCACCTCACAACTTTTTGATCCAACCAGCGGCGGTTTTGTATATGATCCGTTTAATTCAAGCACTTATGGGTATAACCAGAATGTTACGGCAGGTTATTCGGTTTTTACAATTACATTGCCTAAAGGTTATTCCATACTTGCAGGTTTCAGGGCCGAAAATACGAGCATTCATGGCAATCCACAAAGTGAAAGCCAGACAAACCTGATGCCATTTAGCAGCGACTATCAAATTTATATCCCAAGCTTAACCATTCAAAAAAAGCTGTCCGCAACCCAAACCCTTAAATTAAGTTATACCAAACGCATCACCAGGCCAAGCCTTCAGTTTCTTAACCCTTACGTAAATAAAACCAATGAATTAGCGCAAACGGAAGGCAATCCAGTGTTGTCGCCAGAAGTTTCGCAAACTATTGATTTAAATTACAACACTTTTATAAAATCGTCTCTTGTTAACTTTTCAGTTTATTACAGGCATATTGACGGGGTAATAGAAAACATTGCAAGACCAATAATGGTTGACAGTTTAAATGGTACATTAACGCAATTTCACAACGCGGATGTAAATCATTCACTTGGATTTAACTTTTTTACCTCGATAAATCCGATTAAAATATTGACGTTACGGACTAATATAAATGTGTATACCTACAATCCCACACCTTATTCACAATATGCCTTCGATTTTACAAATACACAAACCAAAGTTCAGTATAATATCTTTTTAAGTGCCTCGGTAAATTTACCGAAGGATTTAATCGCTGAATTATTTGCTGTAGAAAATTCACCGCGTTATACTTTACAGGGCAAAAGTCCTTCATTCAGTATACTCGGCTTTGGAGTAAGAAAGCAATTTATGGACAAAAGGGCTTCGATAGGTATCAATACGCTTGAACCGTTTAACAAATACAAGAGCTTTGATTCGAATATATCAAACCCTGCTTTTACGCAAACAAGTCATTTTGCTTTTCCGTTCCGCTCAGTGGGCCTAACGTTTAGCTACAGGTTTGGTAAACTGAAATTCAGTAATCCGCAGCAAAAGAAAGGCGATGTTGATGAAGAGAAACAAGGTGACCAGGGGATAGGCGGGGCGCCAAGCGGTAACCGTTAGAGGATGTGCAGATGGGAAGATGTGCGGATGTGCAGATGTGCGGGATGGCAAATGTACGTAACTCTAATCTGCACATCTATAATCTGCACATTCGCACATCCGCACATTTACTCCACATCGATACCTATTTGTTTCAGCAATATCGAAGCATTAAAGGTTTTGCATTCGCCGTGCTTAATTTTATAATCAAAAAGCATTTCGCCGTCTTTTACTTGTATGTCAAAGTAAAAATTGCGGATATAATCAGGGTGGCTGGTTTCGAGGTCGGCAATCTGCAGGTCATGTGTAGCTACCAGGCCTACTGCTTTTTTGCTGATCAATTGCTCAATTACCGCCTTTGACCCGCGGTATTTATCAACCGAATTTGTTCCGCGCAGCATCTCATCTATCAAAAAGAAAACCTTTGTGTCACTTTCAACAGCTTTTAGTAACATTTGCAGGCGATCGAGTTCGGCTTTAAACGTTGAAGTACTTTCGTTTAGAGAGTCCTTAATTCGCATATACGAAATGATCGTCATCACCGAAACCTTCATATAGTTTGCGCATACAGGCGCACCGCAGAGGGCAAGCACGGTATTAATGCCTGTCGTACGTAAAAATGTGCTTTTGCCTGCCATGTTTGAGCCGGTGATGATGTCAATTTTATAAGTATCATCCAGTTCATAATCGTTTTCAATTCTTTTTTCTGTGCTAATCAGCGGGTGTGCCAAACCTTTTGCAAGCAAAGTGTAGGCAGGGCGCTCTTCTATTTCCGGAAAACACCACCCGGGATAGTTAATATGCAAGCTTGCCAGGCTGATAAGCGCTTCAAATTCGGCAATTACATCAAAAGCCGCTTCAATACTTTGCTGATTATCGCGCTTCCAGTTTTCAATGGCTATAATCTGCCTGATATCCCAAAGAAGAAAAAGGTTCAGAATAAAACCCACTATTATATTTAAGTGGTAATTGAGCTTGTTTATTAAGCCGGAAAGCTCTTTGATCTTTGCAGAAGTATGCCATTCCTTGAGGTTTTGAACAAGTTTATTACAATAGATTGACTGCCAGTGCTCCTTTTCAATTTTTTCAAAAACAATACTATAGCTGCTTAAAGTATCCCCTATTTTTCCGGCTATAAGATCAGCCTTTTTGATGTAGAAAGCTTTTGAAGACACAATTCCCAAATTGATAAGGCCGATCAGGATAGCGATACCTTTAATCGCAGGGTAAAACCACGCCGGTAATATCGCCGCTGCTAATAAAAAAGGTGCAATCTTGGCATAATAGCTTAGCCATTTCTCTCCGGGAAGGTTTAATGGTATACGCAGGTATTGAAAAAGATTTAGCAGTTGGCTAACATTTTCTTTAGCAGCAAATAAAAGCAGGGCCTGCAGTTCGAGTTTCCAATCATTTTTTTTCGAGAGCTCCTTTACCGCGTCCTGCCTTAATTTGATAGTTTCTTTTGCTGCCGGATTATTGAGCAATTCAGACAGTTTATTGTTACCCGTAGAAGTAGCCGCCCGATTAATTAACTGGAACAGCGAAGCATTACCAAAAATATCGAGGTCGGCGCTATAATAGTGTTTTTCGTTGGTGAACCGGCTGCCGTTATCATAAATATTTGCATAGTTTAACATACTGCCTGTTTCGTTTTCATTAACCTTTTTAATATCCAGAAAGTATTTTTTTTTCTTTTCAAAAACAACCTGGCGCGATACCAGCCATGCAAAAACGAAAAGCAAACCAATAAAAGCCATTGCCAGTATGGTAAAATTATCCAGTTTAACTGCAAAATATATTGCTAAAACTATCAAAGCAAATACAGCTAAACGCAGCAGGGAATAGGTATTTGCCAGCTTTTTAAATTTATCAGCTTCCTGTTGTGCAAATGCTGCCCTTTGCATATAATCTTGTATAATATCCTGTTCCATTTATTTGTTGTTGGATTATTTGTTGCAAAGTTGTAATGTTGAAATGTTGTAAGGTTCTCTTACCCTGAAAGAAGCTACGGCAAAATAACGGGGGCAAACTTAACATTTCAACTTTACAACCTTACAACATTTCAACATCTTTGCAACAACATTTCAACTTTACAACCTTGCAACATTTCAACATCTTTGCAACAACATTTCAACTTTACAACCTTGCAACATTTCAACATCTTTAAAACTCATTTTACCATCTTTGCAATAACATTCCAACGTTTCAACATTACAACTTTACAACAGTCCGCATGAAGATCACCTTTATAACAGTCGGCAAAACCGAAGATGCTTATTTAAAAGAAGGCATTGCAAAATATGTTGACCGCTTAAAACATTATACCCGGCTGTTTATCATTGAAATTGACGCTTTAAAAAATACCAAAGCCTTAACGGCTGAACAGCAGAAAGCAAAAGAAGCAGAACTGATCCTAAAAAAAATCCTCCCATTAGACCATGTTATACTGCTTGATGAAAATGGCATGGAATTATCCTCCATGCAATTTGCTGCTTACATTGATAAAAAAACATTGGGTTCGGTAGCAAACCTGGTGTTTGTTGCCGGAGGTCCTTTCGGTTTTGCGCCATCGGTTTACGAGCGCGCGAATGATAAATTATCACTATCGGCAATGACTTTTTCGCATCAAATGGTGCGCTTGTTTTTTGTTGAACAATTATACCGCGCTTTTACTATTTTAAAAGGAGAGCCTTATCATCATGAGTGAAGTGGTGAGTAGTGAGGGGTGAGTGGCAGTAGCAGTGGCTGTGGCTGTGGAGACATACTCTCGATTAGTCGCCACTGACAACTTTACACCACTCACTGCCAATTGCCACACTGCAAACTGCTACTGCTGCAATATTAATAAAGCGTTTAAATATGTTTATTCCATCCGCCTGCTGGGTAAACGTATAAAAGCATATGACCGCAATTTGTACTATGCCGTTAAGTACTCGCTGATGCTGCTAATACTGTATCTTATCTTCTTTTGATGGCAGCGGTTAAATCGTTAAATTTGCCGAATGTCAGCAGATTCCGGTCATTCGCACAATCATAATCACGCGCCAAAGCTTGAACACCTTAATACTGCCTTTATAGTTGGTATCATTTTAAATTCGGCATTTGTAATTATTGAAGTGATAGCGGGTTTAGCAACACATTCACTTTCACTATTAACTGATGCCGGCCATAATCTCAGCGATGTTGCCGGTTTAGCCCTTGCGCTGCTTGCCTTTAAGCTTACCGAAGTTAATGCCACGGATAATTATACTTATGGCTATAAACGCTCAACTATTATTGTTTCATTTTTTAATGCGCTTATTTTATTTGCCGCGGTTGGCATTATAGGTTATGAGGCCATACAGCGTTTTATGCATCCCGAAAAAATAGCCGGAGGAACCGTGGCCTGGGTGGCTTTTATAGGCATAGTTATCAACGCTGTTACCGCCTGGCTTTTTGTTAAAGACAAAGACAAGGACCTTAACATAAAAGGCGCTTACCTGCACATGGCGGTTGACGCAATAGTGTCGTTAGGTGTGGTTATATCGGGTATAATTATATATTTCACTCATCTATACTGGATTGACAGCGCAGTTAGCTTAATTATTGCTGTAGTAATTTTGAAGGGCACGTGGAGCTTGCTGAAAGACAGCTTAAGGCTTGAAATGGCGGGCGTCCCGAAGGAAATGGACCTTGATAAAATTAAAGCTGAACTATTAAAAGCTAACGGGGTTATAGATGTACATCACATGCACGTTTGGGCGCTAAGTACAACTGATAATGCTTTAACCGCACATTTGGTTATCGACCCGGCTTATCTTTCCTCTTTTGATGAAATTAAACACGACCTAAGGCACCGTTTAGAACACCTCGGCATCAGCCACAGCACCTTTGAACCGGAATTTTCAGACGCCGAATGTAAGCAGCAGGATTGTTGATTAAGGAGGTCGGAAGTCGGAGGTCAGAGGCCGGAAGTCAGAGGTCGGAGGTCGGAGGTCAGATTCCAGAAATCAGATTTTTTCTTTTGCGGAGAATTTAAGATTTCCAGTTTTGATGTAATTTGAAAAGTTTGGATCCGATTAACTCTGCTTCTTCAAGCAGCTGTTTAAATTCCGTGTCATTAATGTATTGACACTGAATAGCGAAATGTAACCATGATTTGGTCTCTTGCAATGATCCCATCGAATAAACTAAAAACTTTTTAAACTCGCTTTCATATACCCATCGACCCCACCCTTCAGCAATGTTAGCACATATTGAGCGTGAAGAATCCACTATCTGACTGGTCAACGAGTACATTTCTGATTTTGGAAACGATCTAGTCAGTAAATAAATTTTCATGGAGTACTCATTGCCTAGCCGATAAACATCCAAATCAAAAAACGTCTTAATCATATTTCGATAAAAAATGACGCAAAATGCGTCTCTATATTTTAAAAAGATTGTAAACTAAATCAGACCTCTGATTTCCGACCTTCTGATTTCCGTCCTCTGAAATCTGAAATCTCAGTTCTGACCTCTGATTTCTGACCTCCGACTTCCGACCTCCGACTTCCGACTTCTGACTTCCGACTTCTGACTTCCGACTTCTGACTTCTGACCTCTGACTTCTGACCTCTGATCTCTGACTTCTACTGTACCTTCTTAAAATCCAAATCCTGGAAATCAAAGCTAAAATCAGTTAATGGCGATACCGGTTTCAGTTTTAGTTCGGTTGGATTTCCATGCTCATCAAACGAGAACATGGCAAATGCGTCAGCCTCCATGCTGCGGTAATTCCATTTTATTATAAAGGTATTTCCTTTATAAGCCAGCACCTGCCCGGTCAATTTCGGTGAGCGTTTGGCGCTGAACCATAATTGACCGTCTTTTATACTGATCAGGGCATCGCCAAGCCAGTTATCGTGATAAGTACCGGCAAATGGGGCAAAATCAATTTTTGTACCGTCGTGTTTTCTTGCGTCCACTTGTTTCCAAACCGAATCTATTACTTTATCAGCGCCCTTCCGGCTTATGTTTACCTGGTCGGAATAGATCTTTACCCAATCCCTGCCGGTAATGCCAAGGTAACTATCTTTAATTTGATTAGTGACGGCGCTAAAAGCAGCTCCCGACATTTGGTTTGTAAGCACAATAATGGCTAATTTTAATTCTGGCAGCAAAGTGATTTTAGTTACCATACCATCAATGCCGCCGGTATGGTTCACTTCCTTATACCCTTTCACATCACTCAAAAACCAGCCTAAGCCATAAGCTGCAAAATGGGTATTGTATGGCGTATTTTGTCCGACGGGTACAACAGTTTGCGGCGTCCACATTTCGCGGTGGATTGCTGTGCTGAATAATTGTTTGCCATCATCATATTTGCCGTTGTTCATTTGCACTATAACCCATTTACTCAAATCGGATACACTCGAATAAATACCGGCTGCCGAATTGGCTGTCACCGTTAAAAACCGCGGAATCACAACCACCTTCCCATCAACCGGTGCATGCGCATCGGCCACGTCCGAATAATCTTTTATCCTTTGATATGATGGGGAGCTATGGTCCATGTGAAGTGGGCTCATGATGCGGGCCTGCACAAAATCCTCCCAGGGGATGCCCGATGCCCTTTTTACTAATTCCCCGGCGACCTTATACAACTGATTGTCATAATCATATTTGCTCCTGAAACTTGATACAGGTTTTAAATAGCGGAGATTATGAATTACATCTGCAATCGTAAAATTAGTCGAATCCGGCCAATCCATCAGGTCGCCTGCGCCCAGGCCCAGGCCGCTGCGGTGGGTAAGCAGGTCCCTTATGGTAAATTCAGCGGTAACATAAGGGTCGTACATTTTAAATTCGGGGATATAGTCGGTTACCTTGTCATCCAGTTTCAGTTTGCCTTCATCAACCAGGATGCCGATCGCCGCGGCGGTAAAAGCTTTGCTATTAGATGCGATGCCAAACAAGGTATTTTCATCCACTTTTTTGCGCGTATTCAGCGAAGCATAACCATAGCCTTTGGCAAATATCATTTTATCATCCTTAACAATCGCTACTGCGATTCCCGGAACATCAAAAGTTTTAAGGGTATGCTCAACCAATCTGTCAACTGAATCGGGGGTGATTGCCTGTCCGTAAACGGATGGGGTTATTACCAGGAAAAATATTACCACGATGATGCACCTGGATCTTAGTAGTCCTACTAATGTTTGCATTGAGAAACTTGGTTAAAGGTTGAAAAACAATTTTTTTTTGAAATATAGCTATTTTCCGGGCAGGATAGTCTTCCTATAGTTTAGGTGCATAAGGATTTATAAGAGATCTGCGACCTATACACCTCCCAAATTTCCCGTTTGTTGATAAACTCCCCTTGGTTATTGTCCCAATTCTGCCCAATTTCGCGACCCGGGATGACACCGATTTTGAATAGATTGCACCGATTAAAAATCCTTGCAGTCCAAATTAATAATCGGTGCTATCGAAACTAATAATCTGTGAAATCGAAATAATGAATACCCATTACAAAAAGATCGCCGCCGAACTTTCCATTGCCGAAAAGCAGGTTAGCGCCACGGTCGGATTGCTTGATGAAGGCGCCACGGTTCCATTCATTTCCCGCTATCGCAAAGAGTTTACCGGCTCTTTGGACGAGGTACAGGTAGCCGCCATCCGGGACCGTACACTGCAACTGCGCGATCTTGATAAACGCCGCGAAGCCATCCTAAAGTCGCTGACTGATATGGGCAAACTTACACCCGAACTGGAAAAGCAGGTAAATGATGCCGAAACAATGGTAGCGCTGGAAGACATTTACCTGCCTTACCGGCCTAAAAGAAAAACCCGCGCCACGGCTGCCCGCGAAAAAGGTTTACAGCCTTTGGCAGATTTGCTTATGGAGCAAAAAAGTCGGGACCCCGAAAGCGAAGCCGCTAAATATATCGACGAAGAAAAAGGTGTTAAAAGTATTGAAGGGGCATTGGCCGGGGCCAGGGATATTATTGCGGAGTTTATCAGCGAAAATGCAGAGGCGCGCACGCAAATGCGCAATTTGTTTATTGAGAAGGGGGTATTCCAATCAAAAGTTATTGAGGGCAAAGAGCAGGAAGGCATAAAATATAAAGATTATTTTGATTGGACAGAACCTATAAAATCGGTACCATCACACCGCATACTGGCCATGCGCCGCGGCGAAAAGGAAGAAATTTTATGGCTCGACCTAAAACCTGAAGAAGATGAAGCTGCCGGACTGCTCGAAAAAGCTTTTATTACCGGTAACAACCCCAGCGCCGACCATGTAAAACAAGCGATTACGGACGGGTATAAACGTTTGCTCAAACCTTCTATGGAAACAGAGGTACGCCTGTTCACCAAAAAGAAAGCAGATGAAGAAGCCATCCGCGTTTTTGCCGAGAACGCCCGCCAGCTGTTATTAGGTGCACCGCTTGGGCAAAAGCGCACTATGGCCATTGATCCGGGTTTTAGAACAGGGTGTAAAGTGGTTTGTTTAGATGAGCAGGGAAAACTGCTGGAATACACTGCCATATTTCCTCATACGGGAGCAGGGCAGGCAAAAGAAGCGGAGAAAACCACCAGGTACCTTTTTGAAAAATACAATATCGAAGCGATAGCCATTGGCAACGGAACAGCGGGAAGAGAAACGGAGTTGTTTATTCGTAATTTGAACCTTCCAAACGCGGCTATTGTAATGGTTAATGAGAGCGGCGCTTCGATCTATTCGGCATCGGATGTGGCACGCGAGGAATTTCCGGATAAAGACGTTACCGTGCGCGGTGCGGTATCCATAGGCCGCAGGTTAATGGATCCGTTGGCCGAATTGGTAAAGACAGATCCAAAATCCATCGGCGTAGGGCAATACCAGCATGATGTGGATCAAACCAAACTGCAAACATCATTGGATGATACGGTAATGAGCTGTGTAAATGCCGTTGGGGTTGAGCTGAATACCGCGTCTAAACAGATACTGGCCTATGTATCGGGCCTTGGGCCGCAGCTGGCACAAAATATTGTGGAATACCGCGATCAGAACGGGGCATTTAAACGCCGCGACCAGCTGAAAAAAGTGCCGCGCCTGGGCGATAAGGCGTTTGAACAGGCAGCGGGCTTTCTGCGGATACACCATGCGGAAAACCCTTTGGATACCAGCGCGGTGCATCCCGAAAGGTACGGCCTTGTTGAGCAAATGGCAAAAGACCTTAAGTGCTCAGTAAAGGAATTAATGAGCGATGACAGGCTGCGTAAAAGCATTCCACTATTAAAATATACTTCGGACACAGTAGGCTTACCCACGCTAAACGATATTATGGCCGAATTAGCCAAACCCGGCCGCGACCCCCGTGAGCAGTTCGAGGCATTCAGCTTTACAGAAGGCGTAAACAGTATCGGCGACTTAAAAGTTGGCATGAAACTGCCGGGGATAGTAACCAACATTACAAACTTTGGCGCATTTGTGGATATTGGCGTTCACCAGGATGGGCTGGTACATTTGAGCCAGATCACCAACCGGTTTATTAAAGACGCTAACGAAGTGCTGAAAGTAGCCCAAAGGGTTGAAGTAACAGTAACCGATGTGGATATTAACCGCAAGCGCATTGCCTTATCGATGAAAGAAAATGAAGCTAAGCCGGCTGAAAGACAAAGACGGGAGCCTTCTGATGTACAAAGACCGGCGCAAAAACCCGTTTATAAAAAACCTGAGCCGCAGCCTGAAAGTGACCTGCAGGTTAAACTGGCTGCTTTGAAGGATAAATTCAGGTAGATAAACCGGATGTAGAGACGCAATGCATTGCGTCTCTACGAATGAAATAAATTAAATTGAGCTTGTGCCATCGGCACAAAATATTAGGTAAATGTTATTCCAAAGTGATCTGTCTCCTGATGCTTTCTTCTAATGAGATAAACGTTTCAGTTCGTTGAATACCTTTTACGCCCTGTATCTGTTCATTCAATACTTCACGCAGATGGGTGGTATCATGGCATACAATTTTTGCGAAAATACTGTAGCTCCCCGTGGTGTAGTGCAATTCAACAATTTCCTTTACGGTTTTTAACTGTTTCACAGCATCGTTGTACTGCGAGCCTTTTTCGAGGAATATTCCCAAAAAAGCGGTTATATCATAACCTAATTTCTGTGGATCTACCTCCAGGCTGGCACCCTTTATCACGCCCATCTCCTCCAACTTTTTCATCCTCACGTGTATGGTTCCGCCGGAAACGATCAACTCTTTGGCAATCTCGGTGTACGGAGTGGTCGCATTTTTCATTAATATTGATAAAATCTGGATGTCCAGATTATCAATTTCTAAATTTTGGGCTTTTCTGTGGGACATAAATTCGAAAAATTTTATTTTAATACAAGAATAATTAAAATCTGATAAAAATACAAATATATTGTTGAAATATTTGCAAAGAATGGATTGGTCTGTTAGATTTGTATCAAGCAAATGACAAAAGCTTAACGTTCTTTAAAATAAAAAATATTGTTGGGTGGTGAAATTTTAGGCAGACACACCTCCTTGTCCCGGTGGCGGAGAATTTGGAAAACCCGAAGCGGGCCAACCACTCTGTGAAGGTTCGAATCCTTCCCCAACAGCAAATTTCAGGCAAGCTGGAATTTTTATAATGTAGGATGGTGAAATTTTAGGCAGACACACCTCCTTGTCGCGGTGGCGAAGAGTTTGGGAAACTCTCAGCAATGAGAATAACCACTTCGTGAAGGTTCGACTCCTTCTCCTACAGCTCTTCTCATAATTTAGGTTTATAATTGGTTAGCAAAGGCCCCTGCCCATCAGGGGCTTTGCTTGTATATAAGGGTTTTGATGTGCAGATGAATTGATGTGCAAATATGCAGATTTGTCAAATTACGTTTTAGAATTTGTACACTCATCATCTGCACATCTGAAATCTGCACATCCGCACATATCTTCAGATGATTTATTCCGCTTTTTTTAACTTTTGTATCAAACTCTCTTTATAAGTTAGACCTATCGGAAGGTCATTATTATTTATTCTTACAAAATTACCCTCCACATATTGTATATGATCAAGATTGATAATGGTGGAGCGGTGTATGCGCGCAAATTTATAGGGCGGCAGCAAGGTATCCAGTTTACTCATGGTCATGTAGGTAGTGTAGGTTTGCGCATCAGTGTACACTTTTAAGTAATCGCCCAAACCTTCTGCGTAAATAATATCGGCATGGTCAATTTTTACCAGGCGCTTGTTTATTTTTAAAAACAGATAAAGGCTCCCATTATTTTTTAGGGTGCTGTCCGCAGGTTCTTCCTTTTTTTGGGATACTTTTTGCACCGCTTTTATAAACCGTTCAAAAGTTATCGGTTTTAATAAATAATCAACAGCCTCTAACTCAAAAGCTTCTACGGCATAATCTATAAAAGCAGTAGTAAATATTACTTTAGGCGGGTTTTTTATCGACTTTACAAAATTAAGCCCGGTTATTCCAGGCATTTGAATATCCAGGAACATCAGGTCAACCTGTTGCCCATGCAAAACTGAAAAAGCCTGCAACGCACTCTGGCAAACTGCAACACAAGTTAAATTTGGCAATAGATCCAGGTACGATTCCAGCAACAGCCTTGCAAGCGGTTCATCATCAACTATAATACAGCGGATCATTCTTAATTTAATCTTATAGTTAAAAGTACATTAAAAGTTTCATCTTCGGCCTCAATTTCCAGGCGATGCCTGCCCGGATAAAGCAGATTCAGCCGCTTTTTTACATTTTTTAAGCCGATTCCGCAATCATTTATCCCGGATATATCCATATTGTTTTTTTGCTGAGGATTAGAGGTTTGAAACACTATCTCGTCTTCATCAATAACTAATGCCATTTTAACGTATTTGCCTGGTATATCCTTTTGCAGGGCATGTTTAAAAGCATTCTCAATAAGCGGCAAAAAAAGCAGTGGCTCAATTTCAATTAAGGCTACATCGCCCTGTATGGCAAAATCAATAATATTGGGGTCATCATGCCTTATCCGCTCCAATTGCAAATAGCTTTTAATAAAATTCACCTCTTTTTCCAATGGCACCTTTTCATGGTCGCTTTCATAAAGTACATACCGCATAATTGCCGATAGATCGGCTATCATCCCTGATGTTTTTACTGAGCCGCTTACACTAAGCGAATAAAGATTATTGAGTGTATTGAAAAAAAAGTGTGGCTGTATCTGCGATTTCAAGTGGGTGAGTTCCAATTTTAGTTTATCAGTTTCCGCCTGGTATAAGTTGTGCTGGCTTTTAAATAATTGCCGCATCATATACAAAGATGTCGCCGCCAATAGCACCAGTCCTGTCCAGCCAAAGTTTTGGATAATGATGTTGTAGTCGAAACTTGCGGGATGGCCTGATGCCAAGTCATTCTTATATTCTTTCGGGATAAAAGGCAATGACATTTCAATTAAGGCTGCTAATCGGCCATTTAGCTCATAAACAAGAATATATAAAGGGAAAAGAAGAAAAAACAGGCCATATCTCTTTTTCCCGAATGTATATGGCAAAAGCCAGCGGTAAAAAAGGACGATGCTTGGTATGTGTAAACAATTAATAAGTACGAGGCTAAATATCAGGCTGTATTTATCAAATATATTGTGCCCGATGGCGAACGGGACCAGCACGCATATGATAAACAGGTAGATAAATTCTGTAATTACTGATCGCTGCTTATAATCAAGAGAAGACAAACCCAATTGCATCCATCAAATTACCTTATTCTTTTTTGTAAAGCGTAATATTTTTCGATCAACTCCATAATTTACACGGTGAATTTTTAAAATAGTATTTAAACGGGCTAAAAACCGCGTTGATCTAATTTATTCTTTGTGTTTGTTAGCGTATTGCATTTTTACGGTATGAAAAAACTGACCGCCTTTCTATTGATTTATTTTGCAATAGTCGCCTTATATGCCCAAAACAAACAGGAAGTTAAAAATCTTGCATCTTTTGCCAAAGTATGGGGATTTTTAAAATACTATCACTCCGAAATAGCAAAAGGCAATCCGGATTGGGACAAAGAACTGATAAGGATGATACCCATAATAAAAGTGGAGCCAAATAATGATGCTTTTGCAAAATCTATTACCGCCTGGTATAATACGCTGCCCAAAGCCAGGTTAGCTTCAACAATCACGCAAAAGGAAAATGACAGCATTATGCATGTTTTTGATGAAAAGGACATCAGGCGTTTTGGCGTTCCGGGAAACCTTAAAGATGAATTAACTAAGCTTTACCTATATCATCTTCCTGATTCAAATAAATTTATTACCGATCGTTATAAGCAGATTCATTTTGATCATATCATCCATAATGAAGATCCGTTTTTTAAGCCGGCATTCCCGGATGAAGAACATCGTTTACTGGCGTTGTTTCGTTACTGGAACATCATTAACTATTTCTATCCGCATAAAAAATTAAACGCGCCGCATTGGGATAACGTTCTGGAAAGGTTTATTCCGCTGTTTATAAATACCAATAATGCTGACGAATACCGAAAAGCATTTTTAATGCTTACAGCGCAGATAAAGGACAGTCATTCATTTTTCGGGCAAGAGGAATGGGATAAGACATACAACAAGATGAACCCGCCGTTTACGATATATTATATAAAAGGCAAATATTTTATCGGCGAAAGCCGATATGATTCACTGATGAAGCAAGATGACTTAAAAGTTGGAGATGAGATAGTTACCGTTAATAACATGCCCACTGCTGAAAGGGCAAATGAACTTAAACCATTTACTACCGGCACTAACCAACTATCCTTTTATCGCAACATAGCTAATAGCCTTTTTAAAATTGACAGCAGCCGCGTAATACCGGTAAGTTTAAAAAGACAGGGAGTTACATTGAAAAAAGCGCTTCATTTATACACATGGCAGGAACTCTCAAATTACAGTAACGCCCATCCTAAGAAACTTTGGGAAAATATGGGCAATAGCATCTGGTATGTAAAAATATGTGACATTCAGAGCCGGGATACATTAAAAAAATTATTTGGCGATATACAACAGGCAAAAACTGTAATATGGGACCTGCGCGCCTATCCTAACTTCAAGGTGATGCAAGTAATAGGGAATGGTCTTTTTGATCATGATATTATATCATCGATATACTATAATGGCATGGTTCTTTATCCCGGGGCCTTTTTGAAACATACAGGTGTTGCCTATGATAAAATAGATGATTTTAAACTGCCATTATATAAAGGTAAGATGATAGTGCTGGTTAATGACCAGACCCAAAGCCTTGCCGAAAGTGTAGCCTATGAGCTTAGCCAAAGGCCCAACACTATAATAATGGGGCGGCAAACCGCAGGCACCACCGGTAATATTTTGTTCGTCGATTACCCTGGCGGAATTGAGGCATCGTTTACCGGAGTTCGTTCGGAAGGATTAAATGGTAGTTTTAGTGAAGGCAAAGGTGTAAAAATCGACAAAGAAATAAAGCTTAGCAATAACAAGCTAATTGAATATCCTGATTATATATTGAAAATGGCTTTTCTCGAAGCGCTAAAACATAATAACTAATAAAAAATCCCGGCTAAAACCGGGACTTTTATTAAAGGCTATTTTTCAACACTTACAACCTCTCCAACAATTACAACCTTTCTCAACCTATCCTAAAAAAACTTAAACCCTACACTTAATGCCCATAAATGTTGTCTTTGTCCAAAATCCGGGTTTATATCGTTAAGGCCGCCTTCATAGCGAATATCGGCAGTTATTGCGCCTAAATCAACCCCTGCGCCGGCCTGGTAACCCAGGGTGCTGTTTTTATACTTGCCAAAATCATTAAAGGCGGCATCAAAGTTTTGCGAAAAACTGTTATTCTGGCTCAAAACATAAGTGTAAATAGGCCCGGCCATCACTCTGAGGTTTAAATTTTTAGGCCCGAATCTCAATCCTAATAATACCGGCACATTTAAATTAGTAAAACGAATTTTCGCATGGTAAACGTTGTCATTTGAATCAAAATCGCCGCCCGAGCTGCTCAAATAAAGTTCGGGTTGTACATAAAAGCCGCCTCCTATGCGGGCAAATGCACCGGCCTGGTAACCTGCAACGCTCGAAGATTTCAGGTTGTCAGAATTAATCGTTGAGTAATTAACCCCGCCTTTTATACCCAGTGAAAATTGTGCTTTTGCGCTGATGCATACCGCTATCAGAAAAGCAACGCTTAAAAGATACTTTTTCATAGTTTTCATAGTTTAGTTTAACCTATTGGTTAATTATTAAATAAATACATTACATTAGCATAACAATTGGCTTGCCAAATTTTCAATCGCATACAATTTGTATTTTTGTATTTTTGCTGAAAATAATTTAATCATGGCCGAAATCAGCATCACCAATAAAGATTGGCAACGCGTAAAAATTAAAATACAACGGAAATACAACCATCTTACCGACGAGCAATTAAAGTATATGGAGGGTGAAGAAGACAGCCTGATAAATAATTTAATGAATTTAGTTCACCGCGACAGGAAATATGTACTATTTACCTTGAAAAAGGCGTTAGTAGACATTGACAACAACCGGCTTTAAGTCTTGAGTCTGTAGTCTAAAGTCCTAAGTAAAAAACACAGTCGACTTATGACTTTTGGCTACAGACTTAAGACTTAGAAGTAGTCTTAAGTAAAAACATAGTGGACTTAATACTTTTGGCTAAAGACTATTGACTTAGCAGCAGTTATATATTTTAAAATAAGTTTATAAGGATGAATAGGTGTAAAATGTCATTTAAAAAATATAAAAAGCAGGCATTTTTTGCAGGCATATTAATGCTGGCCCTCTGTACCTGGAGTTTTAAGGATGATCTGTTCCAGATATCCAAGAACCTTGATGTTTTTGCCTCGGTGTATAAAGAAGTTAACGTTAACTATGTTGACGATATTAATTCGGCAAAAATGATAAAGACCGGTGTAGACGCTATGCTTGACGGACTGGACCCCTATACCGAATTTGTTCCTGAATCGGAAATTGAAGACTATAAGCTACACTATGTTAGTACACAATACGGCGGTATAGGCGCCGGTATTTTTACCCGGAATGGACAAGTTTATGTTTCGGATGTGTTTGCAGGCTTCCCTGCTCAAAAAGCCGATATACGCCCCGGCGATGAGCTGCTTAAAATAAACGATATAGACCTTGCCGGTAAAAACAATGACCAGGTGGGCTTGTTGTTAAAAGGCGCAAAAGGCGCACCGATAAAACTGCTGCTTAAACGCGATGGAACCAATCAAACCATCGAAAAAACCCTTGTTCGCGATGAGATAAAACAACCTAATGTATCTTATTATGGGATGGTTGATGGCAACATGGGTTATATCAAGCTTGATAAATTTCTTGAAAACTCGGCTGAAGAAGTAACAAACGCTTTAGTGTCCATAAAAAAGAACAATCCTAATGGAATTGTCCTCGACCTGCGGTCAAATGGCGGAGGTATATTGCAGGAGGCTGTAAAAATCGTGAACCTTTTTGTGCCGAGGGATGTTGAGGTAGTGTCGCAGCGGGGCAAAATAAAAGAGAAAAATGCGACCTATACCACCGTTAGTGAACCCCTTGAACCAAATTTGCCCCTGGTTGTATTAGTAAACAGCCATTCCGCCTCGGCATCCGAAATCGTGGCAGGCTCGTTACAGGACCTTGACCGCGCGGTTATCATCGGCCAGCGCAGCTACGGGAAGGGCCTGGTGCAGCAAACTTTTAACCTGCCCTATAATAGTTTGGTAAAGATCACTATCGCTAAATATTATGTCCCTTCGGGCCGTTGCATACAGGAAATTGATTATACGCACCGGCAGGATGATGGCAGCGTAGTAAAGGTTGCCGATTCGTTGATCCACGAGTTTAAAACAAAAGACGGACGTTCGGTTTATGATGGCAGCGGCATTTATCCTGATATTTTTGTAAAGAAGGAACGTTTTGCCAATATTACCGAAGCATTGGTTGGCAAGCTGCTGATATTTGATTTTGCTAATAATTACCGCAGAACGCACCCCAGGCTTGACAATGTACGCAGCTTCAGTTTATCCGATGCGGACTATGCCGATTTCGTAAAGTTTTTGGCAGACAAAAATTACAGTTACAATACTTCCTCCGAAAAGTTCCTGGCTGATTTAAAAACTGCAGCTACTAAAGAAAAACAATTCGGCGAGATACAAAGCGAATATGATGCGCTGAAGGCTAAAATGGAGGCCAGTAAAAAGAACGACCTGCAATTGCATAAAGATGAAATTAAGCAAGTGCTGGAGAATGAAATCGCCTCGCGCTATTACTATGAAAAGGGCCGTTACGAAACAAATTTTAAATATGATAAGGAACTTGCCCAAGCTATTAAGGTGATGCAGAATAAAGAAATGGTGACTTCTATCCTTAAAGGCGAAGGCTCATATAGGGTAATTGGCAAACCCCTGCTGGCGATGGCTACTAAAAAGTCTGATAAGGATGCCGATCCTGATGCTCAATAAAATGGCACGAATTTCTTACTTTTGCCGTTCTTAATACTACCATGAGCGAAGAAAGATCATTAAATTTTTTAGAAGAAATAGTTGAAGAAGACCTGCGAACCGGAAAGAATGGCGGCAGGGTGCTTACCCGTTTCCCGCCCGAGCCTAACGGATACCTGCATATCGGCCATGCCAAATCTATCTGTTTAAACTTCGGGCTGGCGCTAAAATATGGCGGTGAAACCAATCTTCGCTTTGATGATACCAATCCAGCCAAAGAAGAGATCGAGTATGTTGACAGCATTAAAGAAGATGTAAAATGGCTGGGCTTTGAATGGGCCAATGAATTATATGCCTCTGATTATTTTGACAAACTATACGATTTTGCCGTTATCCTGATAAAAAAAGGCCTGGCTTATGTGGATGACAGCAGCGCCGAAGAGATAGCCGCCCAAAAAGGTACGCCAACCGAACCCGGCATTCCTAACCAATACCGCAGCCGCAGCATGGAAGAGAACCTTGAATTGTTCGCCAATATGAAAGCCGGCATGTATCCCGATGGCGCTAAAGTACTGCGGGCTAAGGTGGACCTGGCGGCGCCAAACATGCACCTGCGCGACCCCCTGATGTACCGGATAAAACATACTGAACATCACCGCACGGGCGACAAATGGTGTATTTACCCAATGTATGATTTTGCTCATGGGCAGTCGGATGCTATTGAGGAGATCACGCATTCTATTTGTACGCTGGAATTTATTCCGCATCGCGACCTTTATAATTGGTTTATCGAAAAACTGGAAATATTCCCATCAAAACAATATGAATTTGCCCGGCTCAACCTTAACTATACCGTTATGAGCAAACGCAAGCTGCTGCAGTTGGTTGAGGAAGGCCATGTAGAAGATTGGGATGATCCCCGTATGCCAACCATCAGCGGGCTGCGCCGAAGGGGTTATACGCCTGCCGCTATCCGCGATTTTTGCGAACGTATTGGTGTCGCCAAGCGCGAGAATATGATCGACGTAAGCTTGCTGGAATTCTGCATCCGCGAGAATCTCAACAAAACAGCCTGGCGCCGCATGGCCGTGCTCGATCCTATAAAAATGATCATCACCAACTATCCCGAAGGCGAAACAGAAACCATGTTCAGCGAAAACAATCCGGAGGCGGAAGGCGGTGAAGGCGGCAGGGAAATACCTTTCAGCAATGAACTTTGGATAGAGCGCGAGGACTTTATGGAAGAACCGTCCAAAAAGTTTTTCCGGCTGGGTGTAGGCCTGTCCGTGCGGCTTAAGAGCGCCTACATCGTTACCTGCAACAGTTTTGTTAAAGATGCCGCCGGCAAGGTGACCGAAATACATTGCACCTATATCCCCGAAAGCCGCTCGGGCCATGATACCAGCGGCCTCAACGTTAAAGGCACAATCCATTGGGTAAGCGTGCCTCATGCCCATACTGCCGAAGTGCGCCTGTACGACCGCCTCTTCCGCGTGGAAGACCCAAGCAATGAGACCGGCGATTTTAAAGAATATTTAAATCCGGGCAGCCTTCAAATTATCCCAAAAGCCTATATCGAACCCGACCTGGCCGATGCCGTCCCCGGCAAGGGTTACCAGTTTATGCGCAAAGGGTATTTTACGCTGGATAAGCGTTCAACAGCTGATAAATTGGTGTTTAACCGTACGGTTACCTTGAAGGATGGGTGGGTGAAGAAATAAAATTTTGTCATTAGATCCGAAATAAAAACTAAATTCGAAATAAAAATTCTCCGAAGGAGTCCTTCGGACCGAAATCCGAAATTCTTCGTTTCTTTGCAAATCCATGTTCATCGCCTCATTAAATTCGGGAAGTAACGGTAATTGCTATTATATCGGTAATGAGCATGAAGCCGTATTGGTAGATGCGGGAATATCATGCCGCGAAACAGAAAAACGGATGTTAAGGCTCGGTCTGTCGATCCGAAAGGTTAAGGCCATTTTTGTGTCACATGAGCATTCCGATCATATCAATGGTATACCGGTGCTTGCCAAAAAATACCAGTTGCCGGTATACATCACCCCGCCAACGCTGCAAAATGGCGGCTTAAGGCTGGATGAACAACTGGTAATCCCTTTTGCCGGCTTTCAGACTATCGGCATAGGAGAATTACTCGTTACCGCTTTCCCAAAAGAGCATGATGCCAGCAATCCGCATAGCTTTATAATTAGCTGCCGCGATATTAAAGTTGGCGTATTTACCGATATTGGTATTGCTTGTGAACACGTGGTCCATCATTTTAGCCAATGTCACGCAGCATTTCTCGAAGCTAATTATGACGATGAAATGCTGGATAAGGGCAGTTACCCCTTTCATTTAAAGCGCCGGATACGAGGGGGAAATGGCCATCTTTCAAACAAACAGGCCCTGGAACTTTTTATAAGTCACAGACCGCCTTTTATGAGCCATTTGCTGTTGTCGCATCTCTCAAAAAACAATAACGACCCCAAATTAGTGCAGGAGTTATTTGACAACTGCGCCGGCGGGGTAAGCATCATAGTGGCTTCGCGCTATAAGGAATCAGCTGTTTATCAAATCGGAATTGCAGCCGGATTCGCAAACCATCAAAAACAATCCGTAAAATCAGTCGTTCAGCAGCCCACTTTATTTTGAGGTGAGTTCGATGTAATTGCTTCTGCTTAAATTTTTTTCTTTTTGTTGAAATTTATTCGTCGCCTCACCTAACCCTCTCCTTCTCAGAAGTCATAAGCAGTTGCGTAAAGGACGGTAGTGGATACCCGCCCGGCACAGGTCCCGCGCGCAAGCGAGCGTTCACGCGAAATGAACAAGAACGAACGCCCTTGCCCCACCAGCCTGCGCCGCCATTGCCATTACTTCGCATCCGTCGTAAACGGCGAAGCGGGCAAGCCTTCCTTATTATACAGGTTCGCTCCTTCGGGATTATCTGCCCAGGCATAACGTACGTGCAGGGGATGCGCAATCTCATCGCTCCATACAATCACTTTATCACCCTTAATAACAGCATTGCCCCAAACATATTTTCCTGTTTCATCCGTAATTGCAAATTGATTCAGACCGTCCCCGCCCTTTGCCACAAGCCCGCTGCCAATATTATTAAAAGTGATCACAATTTTATTACCCTCCACCTTTGCCGATTGGTAAATAGGGCCTGACGATACGATGTTTGCATCGCCGTAAGCAATTTTTTCTGCCGCAAGCGCCATCCTGCCGCCAACATCTTTTTTATCCAGCGGGTGAATATCGTTCCATTCACCGGCATCAATGGTTACCGCCATTGCGGTGTTAGGTACCGACAATGTTTTTAACTGTGCTTCCCTTAATTGTGCCCACTTGCTTTCCTCCGGCGAGTAATCCACTTCCATAAAACCCGGCAACTGTGCATAAATAACGGGGATATGGCCGTCTTGCCATTTATTGCGCCAATCGGCAATTAGGGCTGGCAAAAGCTGCTCATATTCGGCCGGTTGGTTTGCATTTGTTTCTCCCTGGTACCATAATATTCCTTTTATAGCATAATTGACCACGGGTGCAACCATGGTATTATATAAACCGGCCGGCTCGTTTTGGGCGGAAAAAAAGGAATAGTTATCCCGGGCTTCCCTGGGTTCAAATACTTCCCCTACTTTATACCGCCAATCCCCGCGTAAATCGATATTTTCGCCGCCCTCCGTTAGAAAATAAGCTTTATCGGGCACAAAACCACCCTTGCCTGCAGTGTTGGTTATCCTAACTACAATTATATTCTTTCCCGGCTTTAACAAGTTTGACGGCACTTCATACCTCCTTGGCGGGTATTGGTAAGTAGTGTTCCCAATAAGCACGCCATTTACATAAATCTGGTCAGCATCGACAATACGCCCCATAAACAATTTGGCAGGCTTCCCGGTCATCGAGGCCGGTACATTGATTTCCTTGCGGAACCATACGACACCATTTAAGCCGCGTACGCCCTGGTCGGCCCAATAGCCCGGAAGCCAGAAATTGTGCCACCCATCCGGTTCATAGGTGGTATCATGCCACTTTTTTGGCCCGGTGAGGCCTTTATCAACTAACTTAACAGGCTTGCGCTCAAATTCCTTCTTTTTTTCAAAATTCTTTCTTAAAATACTGTCTAACCGCGCGGTATCTTTTAGCATCGCCAGCCTGTTTGCATATCGTTTTATATTTTGCAGTCCTTCCGCGCTTATCCATGCCTGGATAGGCGTGCCCCCAACACTCGAATTAATAATACCGATTGGTACATGATATTTATTATACAGCTGTTTAGCAAAGAAATAAGTGACGGCGCCAAAATCAAGCACATTTTTGGGATCTGCTGCTTTCCATTTGCCCGGCGGAAGATCATCATGTATTTTGCTGACATCTGATACCGTCGGGATAAAAAAGTTTCGAATAAGCGGATAGTTAGCATTGACGATCTCGCCGGGGTATTTTTCTTTAACCCGTTCCATCGGCAGTACCATGTTCGACTGGCCAGAACAAAACCACACGTCACCTATCAAAATATCATGGATCGTGATGTGATTACTTGCGCTGATCTCCATTAGATACGGGCCGCCGGCCTTCATAGCAGGAAGTCCAACCGACCATTTGCCGCTTGCTCCGGTTTTTGCCGCGTACCCTTTTTTGTTAAACTTTATTTTAACCGTTTCGCCTGGCGAGGCCCAGCCCCAAACTCGTATTTTGGCATCCCGCTGCAATACCATACCATCGCTAATTAATTGCGGAAGGCGGACCTGCGCATTTGAAAATTGGGCCGCAGCTGAAAGGATGCTTAATGAGATTATTGTTGAAAAGTGCAGATTAAATTTCACAGCAGTTTTTTTGATAGCGTAAATATCGAAAAAAAAGTCTGTTTATGCAATCGATTGCAAAGGTGTAAGTCAAATCGCCACATTGCACCAGGGCGTTTCTGCGTCCCAATAAAGTCTATCCACGTAAAAATTCTTCAACCAGGGCGGCAGTTATTTCAGGTAATTTGCTGCCTTTTGATGTGCCGGCCTCTGCTGCCCCAATAAATGAACCGTGCGTACCCGGCAATATTATCAGGTTTGCACCCGGTATCACGCGTGACATCTCTGCGGTATGCTCAAGCGTTATTACATCATGATCCGACGCCATAATTAAGGCAGGTGCTTTTATAGATCGCAAATCATCCTCAGGTATATCTTCAAAGTTCAGCATGCGCGCTACATCCTTTTCAAACATTACCTGTAAATGGCTTTCGGGCGCCACTTTTAAATAAGCATCTTTTAGCGGCGCCGGCATGTCAGCTAATGTTGCGCTTTGCATGCCGTCAAAAAAGCCAGGTATCATTCCGTCTCTCTTATAATTGGCGGAAACAACCACTATTTTGTTAACTATGTCCGGGTGCCTTATCGCAATTTGCATAGTAGTAGTGCCGCCATTACTGAAACCGAAAAAATTAGCGTTACCTATTTTGAGATACTTAAGCAGGGCCGCAACGTCATCAGCATCCTGCTGAAAAGATTCGGGCGCATCCCTGTCGCTTGTGCGGCCATGGGCCTGCAGCTCAACCGCGATCACTTTACCATAACCCGAAAATAAGGGCAATATATTACCGAAAGTAGTTTCGATGGTCGAGCCGCCTCCGTGTATCAGCACTAAGGGCATGGGGCCGCTGCCGTATATTTCATAATACATATTCAGGCCGTTTACCGGGGCATAACCTGATGTTTTCAATTTTTCCATTTTTAACAGCTTACTGATTTGATTTTGCAATGCCACGCAGTTTATTAATTTTACGGCAATTATATTATATATGTGGGCCCGAAAATAAATAAATCCGTATGATAATTATTAAAAACCATCCTGAATTCGAAAGCTATTTAGGAAAAGAACTTGGCGTATCCGGCTGGCATACCATAACCCAACAGCAAATAAACCAGTTTGCCGACGCCACGATAGATCATCAATGGATACACACCGACCCGGAAAGGGCCAAAAATGAAAGCCCGTTTAAGGCAACCATTGCACATGGATACTTAACCGTATCGCTGCTGCCTTATTTTTGGCATCAGATTGCAGATGTACAAAATCTGAAAATGCAGATCAATTATAGTATTGAAAGCCTGAGATTTGCACAGGCGGTAGTGGTTGACAGCCAGGTACGGCTCAAGGCAAAGTTAGCGGCAATAGTTAATTTAAGGGGCGTTACCAAAGCGACCATAGGTGTAGAGATGGAAATAGATGGCCAGAAAAAACCTGCCTATACCGGTGAAGTTGTTTTTCTTTATCATTTTAACGATTAGTTAATTGTTGATATGTTAGTGATTTTGAGGTTATAAAATCAAAGCTCTTTGTTATAATTGGATGATAAATTATTAATTTACCGCCCATGAACAAATATTTACTTGTCTTTCTGGCTTTCCCCGCAATTTGTTTTATGGGTTGTAAAGATGAGGCTTATAAAGTTCCGCCACCTTCGCCGGCTAACAGCTATTTCCCCCAAACGCTTGGTTCAACATGGACGTATCGCGACTCTATTTATGGAGAAAAGACAGATACAGCTAATATTTACGGAGTAAAGATTGCTTCCATAACCTATACAATAACCGGGTCTACCACGGACTTCAACAGTGCAGTATGCTATGACGCTAATGTGCTTTCTGCATTGAATGTCAGTAATATTGCGTACTTCTATGCAAACAAACAGACGTTTGGCTTGCGTGAGACAACCCCTCCTTTCGGATTTACTTATTTTGAATTCCTCACAGATACCGCCGCTTCGGTTGGCTACAGCTGGACTTGCTCACCAACCGGCAACAGATTGTTAAACGGTGATCCTATACAAAGTATTAATACAGTCAGAGAGAAAAATATCACCAAAGTGGTTGGCGGAAAAACATTTACCAATGTTATCCATACCTCCGCCAATTTTCAAATCCAGATCGATGGGGTCGGGTTCCATAATATCGCTTATTACGATTTCTACCTTGCAAAAGGTGTCGGGCTGATAGAAAAAGACACCTATGCCTATGGCAATTTAAATGCAGTTCAAACCATCATGGGTTATACGATAAAATAGGGTGCGCAGCCTCACCTAAATCCTCTCCAAAGGAGAGGACTTTGAAGAGCAAGGCCATCAATTTTGGTGTCTGTTTTACCTCCCTCTCCTTTGGAGAGGGCCGGGGTGAGGCGAAACGCGCATCAATGCGAATCCCGTAACACTTCGCTGCCTGATCCGCCCTTCAAAAAATCCATATCAGCGCCCAGGTGCGCCTGTTCCACATGGGTTTGGTATAACCAAACATATCCACGTCCGGTTAAATTTCCCTGTGGCGCTAACTTATGTTTTCTTTCATTAATTTCCCGGTCGGATAGTTCAACTTCCAGCAAACCGGCGGATACATCCAATTTGATAATGTCCCCATTTTGGACAATGGCCAAGGTCCCTCCTATCGCAGCCTCCGGCGAAACATGCAAAACAACGGTCCCAAACCCGGTGCCGCTCATGCGCCCGTCCGAAATGCGCACCATATCAGTAACACCCTTTTCCAATAGTTTTTTTGGAATCGACATATTGCCGACTTCCGGCATGCCGGGGTAGCCCTTCGGACCAACATTTTTTAATACCAGCACGCTATTTTCATCAACATCCAGGTTGGGATCGTCTATCTTTGCTTTATAATCTTCAATATTTTCAAATACAACCGCTTTACCGGTATGTTTCATTAAAGCCGGGCTCGCCGCCGATGGCTTTAGCACAGCGCCATTTTCGCTCAGGTTGCCCTTAACAACTAATATCCCGGCGATCTTATTAAATGGCTTATCGAGCGTTGCAATCATCTCCCGGTTAAAACATTCGCTGTTCGCATAGTTTTCAGCAATGGGTTTTCCGCTAACGGTAATGGCGCCGCTATGTAAAACCCCATGCAATTCCTTCATCAGCGCAGGCAAACCGCCGGCATAATAAAAGTCTTCCATAAAATATTTGCCCGATGGCTGCAGGTTAGCCAGCAGCGGGATGTTTTTTACATTATTAAAATCGTTCATGGTTAAATCTACACCGATACGTGCGGCAATGGCCAGCAGATGGATCACAAAATTGGTTGAGCCGCCTATAGCTGCGTTCACAGTAATGGCATTTTCAAATGCCTCACGGGTAAGTATATCCGAAAGGTTTAAATCCCCTTTTACCATTTCCACGATGCGGCTTCCCGACAGGTGAGCCAATACTTTGCGGCGTGAATCAGCGGCAGGGATCGCCGCGTTTTCAGCCAGGGATAATCCGAGCGACTCAACCATACAGGCCATAGTTGACGCCGTACCCATTACCGCGCAATGGCCGCGGCTTCTCGTCATACATGCCTCGGCAATAAAAAATTCCTCATCGCTCATTTTACCTGTCCGGTATGCTTCTGAAAACCGCCATACATCCGAGGTACCTATATCATGCCCCCGGTATTTTCCGGTAAGCATCGGACCTCCCGATACTACTATCGTTGGCAGGTTTACACTGCAGGCCCCCATTACAAGGGCCGGGGTAGTTTTATCGCAGCCGCAAAGCAGCACCACCCCGTCAATTGGATTAGCGCGGATGGATTCCTCCACGTCCATGCTTACCAGGTTACGGTAAAGCATAGCGGTAGGCTTGATCAATGTTTCACCGAGCGACATAACCGGAAATTCAACAGGGAAGCCCCCGGCTTCATAAATGCCATGTTTAACTGATTCGGCCAGCTCCCTGAAATGGGCGTTGCAGGGCGTAAGCTCCGACCATGTATTACAAATACCAATAACAGGTTTCCCCTGAAACTCATGGGCGGGAATGCCCTGATTTTTCATCCAGGCGCGGTAAATAAACCCATCCTTGCCCTTTCTGCCAAACCATTGCTGGCTTCTTAGCTGCTCTTTATCCATCTTATTTCCAATAATCCGGCCAATTATATTGATTTATCTTCAAATAATGCAATCAATATTATTTCGGATGCCGGTCCGAAGGACTCGGAGATATTCGATTTCGGATTTATTTAGGCAACTCATTGCCCGGATTAATCTTCCTTTAAAATTTCAATTATACTGTTCTTTACTTCCGGGTCGCCAAAACTTGGCGCAAGATGACCCAGATCGCTGTTTATTACGACAAGTTTGGCTGGCAGCAACTTTGAAAATTCAATGGCCGGCCCAGGGTTAACCATATGGTCCTGCTGCGAACTGATGGTAAGCATTTTTGCTTTGATATGTAACGCTGCCTCTTTCATCGATCCATTGTAGGGTTTTGAAATGTCATGACCGATTATGGCCGTGATTTGGTACTAGAATCATTCCAGTCGCGGCTTTTTTTGTTTTCAGTATTTTTCAGCCATTTGGAAAAATCACCATGCGGTATGCTTTTCACCCTGTTTTCGGGTGTGGTAAGGAAAAGCTCCCAAAGCATATTTGCCGCTGTAATATTGGGATTTTCTTTATAATTGCCGTGGTTAAAATCGTTATTTGCCCGAATAATATTTCGGTAAGTATTATAAAGCATCAGGTCGTAACTGGTTAGCTGAGGGCTGCCTTAAAAAGGTATTAAAAGATGCTAAAAAAGATAAATCGGAGGCATCTTTCCCAAACATTTTCCACGCTGTATTTACAAACCATTAAGCGTGCCCCTTTTCCGCCGGCTTCAATAATAAAAGAAAGGATTTCATCAAATTTTAAAATGGCGTTATTATAAAAATTGTAACATGCTTAAAATTAAGCAGTAACGGTTAAATTTTTTAAAGAAATAAGGGCTTAAAGGAAAGATGACGAATATAAAGAATTATAAACATAGTTAATACACAAGTGTTAATAACTTTAGTGGTAGAAAGTGGTAGAAAGTGGTAGAAGAAATCTATTTTTACATTACAATCAATACCAAAGTTTCAAAATGTCATATCTAATCGGTGAGTTTGAATGCAAACTAGATACCAAAGGGCGTATGATGATCCCTGCCAGCCTCAAAAAGAAGCTTCCCGAAGCTGAAAGTGAAGGCTTTGTGATCAATCGCGGCTTTAAAAAGTATTTAGTCATTTACACCAAAAAAGAATGGGACAAGAAACTCGATGAACTAAGCAAACTTAATCAATACGATTACAAAAACATAGAATTTATAAGATATTTTACCCGCGGCGCAACTGAACTGATACCTGATTCAACCGGGCGGGTTAATTTACCCCAGTTGTTACTTGACTATGCTGGGATCAAAAGCGATGTGGTACTGGCCTGCCAGTTGGGTAATATAGAAGTTTGGGATAAAGATACGCATCGCGCCATGATTGAAAATGAACCTGCGGACTTTGCCAGTCTTGCAAAAGAAGTAATGGGAGGTAGTGGAAAGGACAACACAAATGACTAAATATCATACCCCCGTAATGCTGGATGAGTGTATCGAAGGTTTGGACATCAGGCCCGGAGGCACTTACGCCGATGTAACTTTCGGTGGCGGCGGACACTCCCGCGAAATTTTAAAACGTTTAGATAATTCAGGAAGGTTGCTGGCCTTTGATCAGGATGCCGATGCAAAGAAAAATGTAATCGATGACGACAGGTTTGTTTTCATCGATCAGAATTTTCGTTACCTCAAAAATTTTTGCCGTTTGCATCATGCCATCCCGGTTGACGGGATATTAGCTGACCTGGGTGTTTCGTCGTACCAATTTGACCAGGCTGAACGCGGTTTTTCTATCCGCTTTGATGCCGAACTGGATATGCGGATGAACCAGGCTTCGGAATTGAGTGCAAAAGAAGTGGTAAACAACTATTCGGAAGCTGAACTGCACAGGATATTTGGCATTTACGGCGAAATCAAAAATGCAAAATCGCTGGCAAATACCCTGGTTATGGCCCGTTTGAATACACCAATCATAACGGTTGCCGATTTGAAAAATGCGATTTCAAACCGTATCCCCAAGGGGAAAGAAAACAAATACCTGGCGCAGGTTTTCCAGGCATTACGCATTGAAGTTAACCAGGAACTTGAGGCATTAAAAGATTTTTTGATACAATCGGCTGAAGTATTGGTATCCGGGGGTCGGCTGGTAGTAATGTCATACCATTCGCTGGAAGACAGGCTGGTAAAAAACTTTATTGCCAAAGGAAAATTTAGCGGCGAAGTTGAAAAAGACTTTTATGGTAATGAAAACAAACCCTTTGATGCAGTGAGCCGCGGGGCGATTACTGCCTCGGCGGAAGAAATAAGTAAAAATAACAGGGCACGGAGCGCAAAATTAAGAATTGCGGTTAAAAGATGACCAATCGTTTAAGAACTCAAATTGAAGCGGAAGAAGAGGAAGAAAAGAAGCTCATTGTTGAGGAAAAATCAGTCAGCGAATTTCCCGATAACTTTTTAACTCAATTGTTTACGAGTGGCATATTTAATGCCGAATCAGCGACCAGGGCCTTGCCTTTCTTGTTGTTTCTGGCACTATTGGGGATGGTATATATAGGAAACAGGCATTTAGCTGAAAAAAACATACGCGATATTGATAAGATCGGCAAAGAAGTGAAAGAGCTGAGTTGGGATTACAAAACTACCAAGGCCGAGCTTGCTTATAAGAGCACGCTTACCGAGGTAGCAAAACGGGCGGACACGCTGGGCATTAAAGAATCCCTTCAGCCCCCGCAAAAAATAACAACAGAGGAGGTGCCGAATGAGCATTAGGACCAACATACTAATCAGGGTTTACCTGGCATTCGGCTTGATCCTGCTTTTTGCTGGTGCGGTAGTAGTACAATTGTATCGCGTGCAATTTGTGCAAGGAAAAAAGTGGAAAGCCATGTCATCCGGTCTTTCAGCGCAGTATCAAACAGTGAGGGCTGCCAGGGGCAATATTTTCTCGGTTGATATGAGCCTGCTTGCTACCTCAGTGCCCGAATACGAATTGCATATGGATATGCTTGCCGGCGGGATAGCAGATGACGATGTTTTTAATGAAAAGGTGGATTCGCTGGCCATGAAACTTTCGCAAATGTTTGGCGATAAGTCTAAAAGGGAGTATACACGGATGCTGCGTGATGCCCGTAAAGACGGTTCACGATATGAATTGATCCGGCGTAAAGTAAGCTACCAGGAATTAAAACAAATCCGCAAGTTCCCTATTTTTAATATGGGTAAATATAAAGGCGGATTGATAGTTGTTGAGCAGAATAAACGGGTACTGCCTTTTCGTTCGCTGGCTGCGCGCACCATCGGCTATAAAAACGAAAATGTTAAAAATGCGGTCGGCCTCGAAGGCGCCTATGCAGGCTATATTGATGGCGAAAACGGTAAACGCCTGATGCAGCGTATTGCCGGTGGTATCTGGATGCCCGTCAATAATGGTGAGGAAGAAATTGCACCAAAAGAAGGCGCTGATATTATTTCGACTATTGATGTTAATTACCAGGATGTTGCACAGGATGCACTGAAGAAACAGCTGATAAAGACACAGGCCGACCACGGCTGCGTTGTACTGCTGGAAGTTGCTACCGGTGAGATCAGGGCGATTGCCAATTTTACTAGGACCAAAAGCGGTGCTTATGAGGAAAGGTACAACTATGCGATAAGCGATGCAGCCGATCCGGGCTCAACCTTTAAACTGGCTAGTTATATGACAGCCTTTGATCAGCATAAAATTGATACCAATTCCGTTGTTAATGCTGAAGGCGGGAAATACAAATTCCCAAAAGGGCCTACAATTACCGATGTGGAGGAAAATCATGAAATGACGGCAAAAAAAGCATTTGAGGAATCGTCAAATGTGGCGGCCGCCAAATTTATATACGATCATTATAATAATAATCCAAAAGAGTTTACAGACAAATTATATAGCTATCATTTAAACGAAAAACTTGGTCTACAGATACCTGGCGAAGGTAGCCCGGTAGTTAAAAATCCCAAAAGCCGCAGCTGGAACAAATATTATACCCTCCCGGAAATGGCATATGGGTACGAAATGAAGATAACCCCATTACAAATGCTCACCTTATATAATGCGGTAGCCAACAATGGCAAAATGATTGCCCCTCTGTTGGTAAGGGAAATACGCCGGCTGGGCAACACAGTAGAACAATTCCAGGCAAGAGTTATTAATGAAAAAGTATGCTCGGATGCAACGCTTGGTAAAATGAGAAGTTTGCTTGAGGGCGTGGTAACCGAAGGCACGGGGAAAAATGTGATCAAAAATCCATTATACACCGTTGCCGGGAAAACCGGAACGGCGCAAATCGCTAACGGGTCTTCTGGTTATGGTATTAAAAAAACCTACCAGGCTTCATTTTGCGGATATTTTCCTGCCGATCATCCAAAATATTCTATGATCGTTGTGATCAATCATCCAACAGCAGGATCATATCTGGCTGCTTTGGTTGCCGGCCCGGTTTTCAGGGAAATAGCCGACAGGGTGTATGCGAGTGATCTGGACATGAACCAGGCGGCGCCGATGCACTATGTGGGCAACACAAATATGCCGCAGATAAAAAGGGGCAATCTGAAAGCGCTGAAACAAGTATATGCCAAACTTGGCGTTAAACCATTGTATGCTTCAAACAATGCATTGGCTAACGGGGTTGATACCAGCAACGGTATTCCTTATGAAGAAGTTGGCTATAAAAGCGGCGTGGTGCCTTCGGTAACAGGTTTTGGTCTTAGCGATGCATTATATTTATTAGGTAATGCCGGCTATAAAGTAACAGTTCGCGGCAGCGGGTCAGTTATCAGCCAATCGGTAGCAGGTGGAAGTATCGTACCAAAAGGATCAAAAATAATAATTGAATTGCAATGAAGTATTTAAGCGACATAATAGAAGGGCTTGCATTCACTGAACTGCAGGGCAGTGCCGATATGGAAATATCTGCGGTCGTTTTTGATTCACGAAAAGTGATACCAGGATCATTGTTCGTGGCGGTAAAAGGCACCCTTGCCGACGGGCACGATTTTATTTCGCAGGCAATTACTGACGGCGCTGTTGCAGTTATCTGTGAAGTTTTGCCTGCACGGGTTACCGGCGAGGTCGATTTTCTGATGGTTGCCGATTCTTCCATTGCTTTAGGGATAGTTTCAGCAAATTTTTACGACAATCCTTCGGCTAAATTAAAACTGGTGGGCATAACCGGCACCAATGGTAAAACAACCATTGCGACCCTGCTCTATAAGTTATTTCGCGATCTGGGTTACAAATGCGGACTGCTGTCAACCGTCGAAAATCAAATCAATGGCCAGGTACTGCAAGCTACGCATACCACGCCCGATCCTGTTGAATTAAACAGGTTAATGGGCGAAATGGTTGAGCAGGGATGTGACTATTGTTTCATGGAGGTAAGCTCACATGCCATCGCACAGCACCGGATCACCGGGCTGAAGTTTTCGGGCGGCATATTTTCTAATCTTACACATGACCATTTAGATTACCATAAAACCTTTGAAAGTTACCTTAAAGTTAAAAAAGCATTTTTTGACGGGCTGCCCTCCAACGCATTCGCTTTAACCAATAGCGATGATAAAAATGGTAATGTGATGCTGCAAAATACAAAGGCGCACAAAAAAACCTACGGATTGAAAAGCATGGCGGATTATAAAGCCCGCATATTGGAAAACCAATTTGAAGGGCTGCTGCTGCAAATTGATAATGAAGAAGTTTGGTTTAAAATGGTGGGCACTTTTAATGCCTATAATTTATTAGCGGTGTACGCAGCCGCAATGCTGCTCGACCAGGATAAATCTAAGATATTGACCAGTTTGAGCAAGCTAACCGGTGCAAGGGGCCGTTTCGATTACATAATAGCGCCAAACAAAATAATCGGTATCGTTGATTATGCCCACTCGCCTGATGCCGTTCAAAATATATTAAGCACTATACATGACATCCGTAAGGGTAATGAAAAGGTGATTACCGTAATTGGCTGCGGGGGCAACAGGGACAAAACCAAGCGCCCGATTATGGCAAAAACAGCATGTGAATGGAGTGATAAAGTGATTTTTACTTCGGATAATCCCCGCGATGAAGATCCCGCCCAGATCATTAAAGATATGGAAGAAGGTGTCGATCCGGCTTTTAAAAGACATACTGTGAGTATCGTCGATAGAAGGGAAGCTATAAAAACCGCCTGTATGCTGGCCCGTCCGGGAGATATAGTGCTTGTTGCCGGCAAAGGCCATGAAAAGTACCAGGAAATAAAGGGGGTAAAAAACCACTTTGATGATATGGAAGAATTAACAGAACAATTTAAATACCTGAACTAAAAAAGTCCATGGACCATAGACCATGGCCCATGGACTAAAATAATCGGTGAAATCATAAAAAACAATGCTTTACTATCTGTTCAATTGGCTAAACAAAAACTACGATATTCCGGGAGCAGGGGTATTTCAGTATATCACGTTCCGGATGGCAATGGCAGTAATAACTTCACTGGTTATAACTACAGTATTTGGGAGGAGGCTGATCGACTATTTGCGCTTTAAACAGGTAGGCGAAACAGTAAGGAATTTAGGTTTGGAAGGCCAGATGCAAAAAGCAGGAACACCTACAATGGGTGGGATCATTATCATATTGGGCATTTTAGTGCCAACATTGTTGTTCGCCAAGCTGGAGAATATTTATGTGATCATGATGCTTGTTACTACGGTTTGGCTGGGTGGGATAGGTTTTCTGGATGATTATATAAAAATCTTTAAAAAAAATAAAGAAGGCTTAGCCGGAAAGTTTAAGATAATAGGGCAAGTTGGCCTGGCTTTGTTCATTGGCGTTACCATGTACTCTAATACGGATATCATCATCAGGCAAGAAGTTAAATTGCCCGAAATAGCCGATGCGCCTGTAGAGTTTCACATGCGCGGCAATACGCCGGTTTACACACAGGATATACGATCGACCAAAACTACCCTGCCATTTTATAAGAACAACGAATTTGACTATGGTAAGGTGCTCAAATTTATGGGGCAGGGCTACCAACGTTATTCGCTGCTGGTATTCATGTTCTTTGTGATTATAATTATTACAGCGGTATCAAACGGGGCTAATATTACAGATGGGATTGACGGGCTCGCTACGGGGATATCGGCAATTATCGGGGTTACGCTGGCTATCCTGGCTTATGTATCAGGTAACACAGTCATTGCAGATTACCTCAATATCATGTATATCCCCAACTCCGGCGAACTGGTGATTTTCGCGGGCGCATTTGTAGGGGCCTGCGTCGGTTTTCTGTGGTACAACTCTTACCCGGCACAAGTATTTATGGGCGATACCGGCAGTTTGGCCATTGGCGGTATCATAGCGGTTTTTGCCATTATGATACGTAAAGAACTGATGGTGCCGATTTTATGCGGGATTTTCCTGGTCGAAAACCTTTCTGTCATAATCCAGGTAGCCTGGTTTAAATATACAAGGATAAGGTTTGGTACCGGGCGCAGGGTTTTTTTGTTAGCCCCATTGCATCATCATTACCAAAAAAAGGGCTTCCATGAAGCAAAGATCGTAACCCGGTTTTGGATCATCGGTATCCTGCTGGCTATAGTAACATTTATAACGTTGAAGCTTCGCTAGTGATTAGAGGTTGGAGATTAGTGATTAGAGGTTAGAGGTTAGTGATTGGAGATTAAGAAGTCGGAAGCAGTTTGACAAGGAAATAAAGATAAAGTAATCGGTGAAATCAGAAAATATAATCGGTGAAATCAATAATAATAATCGGTGAAATCAAAAAGTAAAAATAAAATAGTAGTTCTTGGCGCCGGCGAAAGCGGGGTGGGGGCGGCATACCTGGCCCAAAGGCAGGGCTATAATGTTTTCGTTTCTGATTTTGGAGCCATTGCTGAAAATTATAAGAAACAGTTGCAGGATTGGAATATTCCTTTCGAAGAAAATCAGCATACTGAAGAAGATATCCTTGAAGCTGCAGAAGTGGTTAAAAGTCCCGGGATACCTGGTAAGGCGCCGATTGTTAAAAAGATCAAAGAAAAAAATATCCCGGTTATATCCGAGATTGAGTTTGCAGGTAGATATACCAATGCCACAATTATAGGTGTCACCGGCTCGAATGGAAAAACGACCACTGCCAGTTTAACTTATCATATCCTGAAAAATGCCGGTTTAAACGTTGGGCTGGCAGGCAACATAGGTAAGAGTTTTGCTTACCAGGTGGCTACCGAAAAGTTCGATCTGTATGTATTGGAGCTAAGCAGTTTTATGCTGGACGATATGTACAAGTTTAAGACTGATATAGCCATATTATTAAATATAACACCCGATCACTTAGACCGGTACGATTATAAAATGGAAAACTATGCGGCGTCTAAATTTCGCATCACACAAAATCAAACAGCAAACGATGTTTTCATTTATTGTGCCGATGACCCCGAAACAATAAAAGGAATGGCCGGGAAAAGCTTTGCCGCACAGCAATTGCCGTTTTCTATTCAAAAAAAGGTTGAACCGGGAGCATATCTCGAAAAAGACAATATTATTATTAACACTCATCAACAACATTTTCAGATGTCAATAACAGAACTGGCCCTGCAAGGGAAGCACAATATTTATAACTCGATGGCATCGGGTATGGTCGCTAAATACCTCGAACTGCGCAACCCCATTATAAGGGAGAGTATGGGGAATTTTAGAAGCATTGAGCACAGGCTTGAGTCGGTTGGTAAAATATCCGGTATAAATTTCATAAATGATTCAAAAGCGACAAACGTTAATTCAACATGGTATGCACTTGAAAGTATGACCACTGATGTAATATTGATACTTGGTGGTGTAGACAAAGGGAACGATTATTCCATACTTAAAGACCTGGTGCGGCAAAAAGTTAAGGCCATTGTATGTTTGGGCAGAGACAACAAGCGCATCCATGATGCTTTTGAAGATGATGTGGACCTGATAGTAAATACCTATTCGGCGCAGGAGGCTGCCCAGGTAGCTTATCACCTGGCAACCAAAGGCGATACGGTATTACTTTCGCCCGCCTGCGCCAGCTTCGATCTGTTTAAAAACTACGAAGACCGTGGCCGTCAGTTTAAACAAGCGGTAAGGGAATTGTAGATGTGCGGATGTGCGGATGTGCGGATGTGCAGATGTGCAGATGTGCGGATGAAGAAATTTGATGATGTGTTGATTTGAAGATTTGAAAATGTTAAAAAGGTTGCAGTTGTTGTAAGGGTTGTAAAAATTAAAAAATAAACAAATTAAAAAGTCTCCCCTACCGGGGGAGATTTAGAGGGGGCTTATGGAAAGGATACTTAACAACACAAAAGGGGATCGCTGGATATGGCTGATCGTTATATTGTTATCCGTTATTTCCTTGCTCGCTGTTTACAGCGCCATCGGGACGCTTGCGTATAAGCGCGGGGTGGGCGCTGAATCTATTTTAATGAAACACCTCGCCATGATAGTTGGTGGTATTGCATTGATGTATATATCGCATAAACTCGACTACCGCTATTATCGGGGCATATCAAAGTTATTGATGATCATAACCCTGCCGCTGTTAGTTTATACCCTGGCATTTGGCAGCCACGTGAATGATGCCAGCAGATGGATAGCAATCCCTGGTACCGGCTTAAGTTTCCAGACCTCTGATTTGGCCAAACTTGCCCTCATCACCTACCTGGCACGTACATTATCACTTAAGCAGGAAAATATCAAGGATGTAAAGCAATCATTTATCCCTATCATGGGCGCGGTTTGTTTGGTTTTTATTTTAATAGCCCTGGCAAATCTTTCAACTGCCCTCATGCTTTTCGGGGTTAGCATTTTATTGCTTATCATCGGCCGTATCAGCATAAAACAAATTGCAATAACTTGTCTTGCCGGAAGTATTTTATTAGCCGGCGTTGTATTTTTAGGGCCCCGTCATAAAACCTACGTTTCAAGGATACACGCGTTTATGCATCCCGAAATTGCTAATCCGGATAAGTCGTTCCAGTCCGATCACGCTAAAATTGCCATCGCCACAGGCGGAATATTTGGCAAAGGCGTGGGTAAAAGCGATGAAATAAATTACCTCCCTGAAGCATATTCAGATGAAATTTATGCAATAATCATTGAGGAATATGGCTTGGCTGGCGGCATCATTTTAATAGGCATTTACCTGTTTTTACTGTATCGATGTATAAAAATTGTAACAAAGGCGCCAAAAGCATTCGGCGCCCTATTGGCTGCAGGTTTAAGCTTTAGTTTAACCATACAGGCATTTGCAAATATGGCGGTAGCGGTTGGGCTTGGCCCGGTAACGGGCATTCCTTTGCCATTTATCAGCATGGGGGGCACATCGATACTGTTTACCAGCGTAGCATTTGGTATCATATTATCAGTTAGCAGGGACATTGATGAGCCTAAAAAGGTAATAGTAGGTGAGATAAGGGAGGTTGCGGTATGATTTCGGATTTCGGATTTACGATTTCGGATTTAAGAAAAAAAGAAAAAATCATGAACTACGAACAATAATCAGTGTAATCACAAACAATAATCGATGGAATCAAAATAAATAATCGGTGTAATCAACAGCAACAATCGGTAAATCATTTTTAATAAATCGGTGTAATCATGTTTAACAAAAAAATAATCATTAGTGGCGGCGGCACCGGGGGGCATATCTTCCCGGCTATTGCTATTGCGAATGCTTTAAAAAAGCTCGACCCTGCTACTGAAATATTATTTGTTGGCGCTAATGGACGCATGGAAATGGAAAAAGTACCTGCTGCGGGTTATAAGATCATTGGTTTAGATATACAGGGTATACAGCGCAAATCTTTATGGAAAAATGTGATGTTCCCGGTCAAACTGATACTGAGTGTAAAAAAATCCCTTGACATAATCAGGGAATTTAAACCTGATGCGGCGGTTGGAGTTGGCGGGTATGCTTCGGGGCCCTTATTATATGCGGCATCATTAAAGAATATTCCTTATTTAATACAGGAGCAGAATTCATTCGCGGGTATCACCAATAAATGGCTGGGTAAAAAAGCAAAAAAGATATGTGTAGCTTTTGATGGTATGGACCGTTTTTTCCCTTTCGACCGTATCATTAAAACCGGAAACCCAATACGCCGCGAGTCGGTAAATGTAGCCGGCAAACATATGGAGGCGCTTGAGCTATATAAATTATCGGCATTCAAAAAAACTATCCTTGTTATTGGTGGCAGCTTGGGCGCCCGCACCTTAAATAACAGCATTATGGCGGGGTTAGATAAGATAATTGCCGCGGATGTGCAAGTTATATGGCAAACAGGCAAATCATACTACAAAAGCATTATAGAAAAACTTGGTGAAGATTATCACCCTGATGTACAGATAAAAGAGTTTTTACACCGCATGGACCTTGCCTACGCTGCGGCAGATGTTATTATATCAAGGGCCGGGGCTGGTACCATCGCCGAGTTGTGCGTAGTTAAAAAACCGGTAATACTGGTGCCTTCGCCAAATGTTGCGGAGGACCATCAAACAAAAAACGCACTGGCGCTGGTACACGAAAACGCGGCTGTTTTTATTGCAGATAAGGATGCTGAAGCTACCCTGGTAGATAAAACATTGGAGCTTTTAAATAGTAAGGAGTTACAAAAAACATTAAGCGAAAACATTGGCAAGATGGCTATGCCCGATGCGGATGAAGTTATCGCCAAAGAGGTAATGTTAATGGTTCATGGTTCATAGCAGAAACAATTGGCAGTAAGCAGTAGCCGTTTAATCGGTGGAATCATTCATAAATAATCGGTGTGATCAAGAAATAAAATCGGTGAAATCATCAAATAATAATCGGTGTAATCATAAACAATAATCGGTGTAATCAAAAAATATGGAATTAAGCAACATAAAACGGGTTTATCTTATCGGTATCGGCGGTATTGGCATGAGCGGCCTTGCCCGGTATTTTCATCATTTGGGCTGCATTGTTTGCGGGTATGATAAAACAGCGACCGAACTAACCAACGAATTGCACGATGAGGGGATCCCTGTGATTTTTGATGACCGGGAAGAGTGGATACCTTTAAGTTTCCAATCGCCGGATTCCGGCACACTTATTATCTATACTCCGGCTATACCTAAGGATTCGGCGATCTTGAATTTTTTCAGAGACAATGGCTTTGAGCTTTTTAAACGCTCACAGGTATTGGGTATCATCAGCAAAGGTATGTTTACGGTAGCTGTGGCCGGTACGCATGGTAAAACTACAACATCCACCATGGTTGCCCATATCCTTAAAGATTCGGGCAGGGATTGTTCAGCATTCCTGGGCGGAATTTCGTCAAATTACCATAGCAATGTGCTGTACGGCAAAAACAATATTGTAGTGGTTGAGGCGGATGAGTATGACCGTTCCTTCCTTACACTTTACCCGGATATAGCAATCATTACTTCTATGGATGCCGATCACCTTGATATCTATGGCGATCATAGTCATCTCACCGATTCATTCAAATTATTTGCTTCGCAGATAAAACCCGGCGGTAAGCTTATTCACCGCAAAGGCCTGCCATTGGAAACGGGTTTTACCTACGCAGTCGAGGCTGAAGCCGATGCGGCCGCTTCAAACATCCATATTAAAAACGACGACTTTTATTTTGACTTTAAAAACAGCACGACACACATCCCCAATATCAAACTGGGCATAGCGGGTATGCACAATATTGAGAACGCAACGGCAGCTATTGAGGCGGCCTTGCTTTTGAATATCCCGGCCGATGCTATAAAAAGTGCATTAGGCTCTTTTAAAGGCGTTAAACGCCGTTTTGAGTATATTATAAAAAATGACCGGCAGGTATTTATTGATGATTATGCGCATCATCCCGAAGAGTTGAAGGCAAGTATCAGGTCTGTTAAAAAATTATATCCGAACAGGAAACTTACCGCAATTTTTCAACCGCATTTATATACCCGTACACGTGATTTCGCCGATGGATTTGCCGAAGCGCTCGACCTCGTGGATGAACTGCTCATACTGGATATTTACCCGGCCCGCGAGTTGCCAATTGAAGGCGTAAATGCAGACATGATACTAGGACGCATGAAAATTAAAAATAAGCGCAGATTAGAAAAACAAGAAGCCATTGACATAGTGAGAAATGAAAAGCCTGAATTACTTTTAACAGTGGGTGCAGGTGATATTGACCAATTAGTTCAACCTTTAAAACATGCTTTACAAGATGTTTAAAAAACGGATATGGAAATATATGCTGATGAGTTTTGCCTGGGCTATTAGCCTGGGCGGGTTGATCGTGCTGATGAGCTTTATCGAAATGAAAAAATCAGAAGTTATTTGCAAAGACGTAAAAGTGTATATACCAGGCAACCAGTATTTTATTGACCGCGATGAAGTTGATAACATTTTACAGATACATAACCACGCCCTTATCGGCCGCAGGCTTGAAAGTATCAACATCCATTATCTCGAAAATAAATTAAAGGCGAATCCATTTATTGAGTTTGCAAAAGTTTACGCTGATATGGATGGTGTAATAAATGTCGAGATCAGCCAGCGCCAGCCCATTTTGCGGATAATGAACCGTTTTGACCAGGATTTTTATGTGGACCAACACGGGTTAAAGATCCCTTTATCGGCAAATTTTACAGCCAGGGTTTTGGTAGCTAACGGGTACATTGACGAACTTTTTGCCCATCGTGTAGATACCTTGCATACCGCGCTTGCTTTGGAGCTATTTAAAACAGCCGATTATATCAGGAAGGATTCGCTTTGGGACGCCCAGGTAGCACAGATATATGTAAATAAGGAGCATGAAATTGAATTGATACCGCGTGTGGGGAACAACCGGATATTGCTGGGCAATGCGGATTCCTTAGATAGAAAATTTCATAACCTGCTGGTATTTTATAAAAAAGCGATGCCAAATGTTGGCTGGGATGCTTACAAAGTGATAAATATTAAGTATGCCAACCAGGTTATCGGCGTAAGGAACGAAAATATAAAAAAGGATTCCCTTCAGTCAAAAACTGGAAGGGACTCAACAAAATTGAATACGGACACATCTTTAATAAAGAAATAATATGGATAAAAGCTCAACTCAGGAAAAAAGTTCACCAATCGTTGTGGGATTGGACATCGGAACTACAAAAATATGTGCTATCGTTGGCCGCCGGAGCAAAAACGGGAAGATAGAAGTATTGGGTATTGGCAAAGCTGAGTCGGCGGGAGTAACTCGTGGCATGGTTTCAAATATAGATAAAACCGTTCAGGGCATCAGTCAGGCAGTTGATGTTGCGGGCACACAGTCAAATGTGGAGATAAGAGTAGTCAACGTAGGCATTGCAGGTCAGCACATTAAAAGCTTACAGCACCGCGGATTGATAACACGCCGTGATATCCAGTCAGAAATAGCACGAAAGGATATTGATAAACTGGTTGAAGATATGTACAACCTGGTAATGCCGCCCGGAGAGGAGATCATCCATGTTTTGCCGCAAGAATTTACCGTTGATAATGAACCTGGAATAAAGGACCCCATAGGCATGGCAGGCGTACGGCTTGAGGCAAATTTCCATATCATATCAGGGCAGGTTACAGCTATAAAAAATATCGTTAAATGCGTAAACAAAGCCGGTTTGGAAAGCCAGGAACTGATATTGGAACCCCTCGCCTCGTCGGAATCGGTTTTGAGTGATGAAGAAAAAGAAGCAGGCGTTGTTTTGGTGGACATTGGCGGTGGCACAACGGATGTAGCCATTTTTCATGAAGGCATCATCAGGCATACGGCCGTTATCCCATTTGGAGGCAATAGCGTAACAGAAGATATACGCGAGGGATGTTCCGTAATGCGCAATATAGCTGAGCAGCTGAAAGTCCGTTTCGGATCCGCACTTGCCGATGAGAATAAAGAAAATGAGATCGTTTGCGTTCCGGGCCTTCGCGGCCGCGACCCAAAAGAAATATCGGTAAAAAACCTCGCATTTGTGATACAGGCACGTATGGAAGAGATCATTGAACACGTGTATTACGAGATCAAATCTTCAGGATATGAGAAAAAGCTTATAGCAGGTATTGTGATCACCGGGGGTGGCGCACAGTTAAAACACCTGTCGCAATTAGTTGAATTTGTAACAGGTTTGGATTGTCGCGTTGGCTTTCCGAATGAGCACCTGGCAAAAAATGATGTGCTTCCAAAAAATGTTTATGAAGAATTACAAAGCCCTGCTTTTGCAACAGGTATAGGCCTGCTGATAAAAGGTATTCAGAAGATGGAATATAATGATACGATACAAATAGAGGCGCCGGTAAAAATTGAAAAAACCAAATACACCGATGACAGAAAGTTCGGTTTATTGAGCAAAATATTAGAAAGCGGAAAGAAATTTATAAAAGATGATATTAAGGATGAAGACTTTTTGAAGTAATTTATTCACAATTTCCAATCTTTCAACATATTGACAAATGTGGAAAAAGGTTGTTGAAAAAGCCCTATAATTACATTAGGGAAATCTTATTATTAGTTAATTATATATAACTGAAACACAAGGATTATGCAGTTTGAGATGTTAAAAGAAAAATCGTCAATCATCAAAGTAATTGGTGTTGGCGGTGGTGGTGGCAATGCGGTGAACCACATGTACAGGCAGGGCATTACCGGTGTCGACTTTATTATTTGCAACACCGATGCCCAGGCTTTAGAGCTAAGTCCAATCCCCAACAAGATACAGCTTGGCGCAAGCCTGACCGAAGGTATGGGCGCCGGTTCAATCCCCGAAGTCGGCAAAAATTCAGCAATTGAAAATATTGATGATATAAAACAAATTCTTGGCTCAAATACCAAGATGCTTTTTATAACTGCCGGTATGGGTGGCGGGACCGGCACGGGCGCCAGTCCGATAATAGCCAAGGCAGCGCGCGAGCTGGACATTTTAACAGTTGGTATTATAACAACCCCATTCGCATTTGAGGGCAAGCGCCGTAAGATGCAGGCTGACGCCGGAATGGAGGAGTTGAAAAAATATGTCGACTCATTTTTAGTGATCTCGAACGATAGGCTGCGCCAGATATTCGGTAACCTCACCTTAGGTTCCGCATTTGCACAAGCCGATAATATTTTAACTACTGCCGCGAAAGGAATTGCTGAAATTATAACGCTTCCCGGTTATGTAAATGTCGATTTTAAAGATGTGCGCACCGTAATGAAAGACAGTGGCGTATCCATTATGGGCAGTTCGTCGGCCGAAGGTGAAAACCGTGCCTTTAGGGCTGTTGAGGGCGCTTTGTCATCGCCATTACTTAAGGACAATGAAATTGAAGGCGCCAGATATATATTGCTGAATATCAGCTCCGGCGCTAAAGAGGTTACGATGGACGAAGTAAGTGTTATCACTGACTATATCCAGGAGGAGGCAGGGCTTGCCGCAGACCTGATATGGGGAAATTGCATCGATGAAAATTTGGGTGACAAATTATCGGTGACCATTATTGCCACCGGGTTCCAAACTAAAGATGAGCGTGAGCAAGAACAAAGCACCAAAAAGATAGTTTCCATGCTCATTCCCGAAAGCATGCCTTTGGTGAAACCTGTAAATGAATTTATAAACCCTGTTAAGGCAAATGCTGTAACAGACCCTTACCTGAAAGTTAAGGAAGATCCAAAACAAACGGGCTTATTTGATCTGTTTGCCCCCAGCATTGAGGAGCCGTCTGTCATAAAACATGACCTGATGGAAGTGGAGCCTGCTGTAACTGAAAATGAGGCGGCAGAATTGCCTGAAATGACCTTCAAAGTAACAGAACAGGTTGCGGATTCAGAGCCCCTTAAGGAAAAAAAGCTGCCGGAGCCGGAAATTATGGTTGGCGCCGATGATCATAAAACAGACGAGTCTATCGAGGAGCAATTACGCAAATCGCGCGAGCGTATTATGCGGTTAAAAGACCTGAGCATGAAATTGCGCAGCGGTAATATCCAGGAGCTCGAAAATATCCCTGCTTATAAACGCAAAGAAATTGCCCTTCAGCAAACGCCTGCTTCAAACGAAAGCCATGTGTCCCGTTTCTCTTTAATGCCTGATGATGAGGGGAAAACGGATATCCGGCCTAATAATTCATTCTTACATGATAATGTAGATTAGTGATTAGAGGTTGGAGATCAGAGATTAGGCGGAATTAAGATTAGAGGATGGGGATTAGAGATTAGAACGGCAAGTTCGACTAATCTAATCTCTAATCACCGGCATTGAACTAACCTTCGGTCTGTAGCCTCTAATTGCCGCATTCAACTAATCTCCAGTCTCCAAACTCTAATCTCTGCTTTATAGCCTATTATAAAAAGTTATAGCAATTGCTATTAAACGATTTAACGGCTATATTTGTAGTTTAAATATTACACGATACTATTTTGGACATATTTGATAAAATATTAAAAAACCTGGGCGGGCCTTTGGGGCAGCACCAGAAATGGTCGCACGGGTATTTTTCCTATCCCAAACTGGAGGGGGAGATTGGTCCGCATATGCTATTTAACGGGAAAGAGCATTTGGTTTGGAGCCTGAACAATTATCTTGGCCTTGCTAATCATCCCGAAGTGCGGGAAGCCGATGCCCAGGCTGCGGCGGATTACGGTATGGCGTATCCAATGGGCGCACGAATGATGTCGGGAAATTCAAGGCACCACGAAGAACTTGAAAGCGCCCTTGCCGATTTTGTTGGTAAAGAGGACGCCTATTTGTTAAATTACGGCTACCAGGGAATGGTATCTATCATCGATACATTGGTTGATCGTAATGATGTAATTGTGTATGACGCCGAGTCGCATGCGTGTATCATTGACGGTTTAAGGCTGCACATGGGCAAGCGTTTTGTTTACCAGCACAATGACCTGGAAAGCTGCGAAAAACAACTGGAACGCGCCACAAAATTAGCTCAACAAACCGGAGGCGGTATATTATTGATCACCGAAGGTGTTTTCGGGATGTCAGGCGCCCAGGGCAGGCTAAAAGAGATCATTGAATTAAAAGACAAATTTAACTTCCGCATTTTGGTTGATGATGCTCATGGTTTTGGCACGATGGGCAAAACCGGCGCCGGTACGCATGAAGCGCAGGATTGTATTGAAGGCGTTGATGTTTACTTTGCCACCTTCGCAAAATCAATGGCTGGTATCGGTGCATTTGTAGCCTCAAATAAAGAAATTGTGGATTACTTGCGTTATAACATGCGTTCACAAATATTTGCCAAAGCATTACCTATGCCCATGGTTTTAGGTTTGAAAAAGCGTTTCGAATTGTTAAGATCAAAGCCGGAACTGCGTCAAAAGCTTTGGCAAATTTCAAACGCCCTGCAAAATGGCTTAATAGAACGCGGTTTTAATTTGGGAGTTACCAATACTATGGTTACGCCTGTATTTTTAGAGGGCGAACTGGTTGAGGCCACTGCTCTTACCCGCGACCTTCGCGAAAACTATGGTATATTTTGCTCGATAGTAATATACCCGGTTATCCCACGGGGCTTGATCTTGCTAAGGCTAATCCCAACTGCAGCCCACAGTCTTGAAGATGTGCAGCGTACCCTTGATGCTTACAGCGAAATGTCCGAAAAGCTAAAGGCGGGGTATTATAAAGAGAATAAGTTGGTAGTGGCATAGGCCTCAAGCCCCCTCTAAATCTCCCCCGGTAGGGGAGACTTTAAGAAGTTAGAGCAAAGAGTTTTCTTTCCATAATTAATTCAATAGCCTTTCGTAATCCGGAAGGCTTTTTTACTTTTATGGTTTAGCAAAAAAACTCATGCTTGACCGCCGCCATTTTATCAAACTAAATAGTATCGCCACCGCCGGCATAGGCGCGGGCCTAAAACCCGCCTGGTTTACAAACAATTTCGAAAGCCGCCGACCCAAGCCCTCCGACCGCAAATTCACCAGCAAAGCAGTTGAAGCAACCATTAAAAGCATTAAGGCAAACATTAAAGACCCTGAGTTGGCCTGGCTTTTTGAAAACTGTTATCCGAATACGCTTGATACAACGGTTAATTACAGAATAATAGATGGCAAGCCCGACACTTTTGTAATAACCGGTGATATCAATGCCATGTGGCTGCGCGATTCATCGGCGCAGGTTTGGCCCTATTTGCCTTTAATAAAAGCTGATCCCGAACTGAGGGAGCTGATAAAAGGTGTGCTTAACCGCCAGGCAAAATGTATATTAATCGACCCGTATGCCAATGCCTTCAACATGGGCCCCACAGGCAGCGAATGGGACAGCGACCGTACCGCAATGAAGCCCGAACTTCACGAGCGCAAATGGGAAGTCGATTCCTTATGCTACCCAATACGGCTTGCCTATCATTACTGGAAAACCAGCGGCGACAGCAGTTTTTTTGATGAAAACTGGCAAAAGGCCGGTAAACTGATAGTTGCTGCATTTAAAGAACAGCAACGCAAAAACGGCCCCGGCCCCTACCATTTTCAGCGAAGGACAGAAGTGGCTAGCGATACTGCGCCAAATGGCGGGTATGGTAACCCGGTTAAACCGGTTGGACTGATATGCTCCATATTCCGTCCCTCGGATGATGCTACTATTTTTCCTTTTCTTATCCCGTCGAATTATTTTGCGGTGGTTAGTTTGAAACAGCTCGCAGAAATGTACCGCATAATTCAAACAGATAACATTACTGCCGGGGCTTGCGAAACCCTGGCAACCGAAGTGTACAATGCCCTGCAAAAATATGCCATGGCCCAACATCCGGTATATGGTAAAGTATTAGCTTATGAAGTCGACGGATATGGCAACCAGTTGTTTATGGACGATGCCAACGTTCCTAGTTTGCTTGCACTGCCTTATCTCGGGGCTTTGTCTATTCATGATCCGGTTTACCAAAATACCCGGCGAATGGTTTTAAGCCAGGCTAATCCTTATTATTTTGAGGGCAAAGCTGCCGAAGGCATAGGCGGGCCGCACGTTGGATTAAATTATATATGGCCAATGGGTATTATTATGCGCGCACTAACATCAACGGATAAAGCTGAAATAATCAAGTGTCTTAAATGGTTAAAAAACACTCATGCAGGCACCGGTTTTATGCACGAATCTTTCAATAAGGATGATCCTGCTGATTTTACACGCAAATGGTTTGCCTGGGCGAATACTTTATTTGGCGAATTAATAATAAAAACACATAAATATTATCCGGAAATTCTATAAATAAAACAATTAATTTAAACTTGAATAAATAATATTTTAACACCAGACTAACGCGATATTTCGCAGATTTTAAATTCAAAATTTGTTTGTTTTAATTATTAGCTAATTTATCTTTAAATATTATTAAATCATGAAGCATTTATATAAGTATATAATATGAATTTATCCGTTTTTATATTATTTAATATTGTTTTTATATGAGCGATATGAATAAAATGTGAAAAAAAACCACTTTAAAGGCATTATTTTTTTGCATTAAAAGTTTTTATTTTAGAAAAAACATTTTAGATTAGCTTTATAGAACAATAAACCTCAATTTTAAAAAGGAGTAACTGAAAATGAAAAAATTTACTGAAGTAAAAGAACTAGTGGCGTCTTTGGAAGCAGACGCTGACAAATTTTACAACAAAGGCAACAGTGCAGCTGGAACCCGTGTTCGTAAAGGAATGCAAGACCTTAAAAATTTAGCTCAGGCGATCCGATTGGAAGTCCAGGAGGCGAAAAACAAAGGCTAGTAATAAGGGATCGATCTTTTCTTTATTTCAATAAAAACCCGCCTGCCGAAAGGAGGGCACTGAAAAAGTCCTTTGGGATTAAAGGATAAAAAAGGAGCGGAAAACA
>DAIOXE010000020.1:0-111208 GCA_036758125.1 Mucilaginibacter sp. | reverse complement strand
GTTTTCCGCTCCTTTTTTATCCTTTAATCCCAAAGGACTTTTTCAGTGCCCTCCATTATGGTGCAGGTGCAAAGCAGCTGGTTCCCTTTAGTCGACCGTAACCCGCAGCAGTTTATTGATATTTACCACGCAAAGGATGATGACTTTTTGAAAGAGACTATAAATGTTTATAGTAACCAATCGAAACTGGTTTTGCCGGTGGTGATGTTGAAGTGATTAGAGGTTGGAGATCAGAGATTTGGTGAAAAAGAGGTCATCACTAACTACTCTCCAATCTCTAACCTCTAATCTCCAATCTCTAACCTCTAATCACTTCTTCCTCTTCACCGCCTCATCAATAGCTTTTTCGGCAAGCGGCTCCATTATCTTATAGCCCGCAAGATTGGGGTGTACGCCGTCTTTGGATAAGTTTGCAGGCAAGCCTCTCCGCTCATCGGCCATGGCAGTAAAATAATCAAGGTAAACGATCTTGTTTTTTTCGCAATAATCTTTTATCATCGCGTTAAGCGCAGTTACGCTGGCTTTTGGATCGATAGATGGCCGCCATGGGAAACTAAAAGCCGGCATTACGGAACATAACGCCACCTTTATATGATTTGCCCTTGCCAGTTCAGTCATTGATACAATATTGCCAAAAACATCTTCCAGTTTTGAGGGCCCGTTATTTTCGGCAATATCATTTATCCCGGCCATGATCACCACCACGCCAGGTTTTAAATTGATCACATCCTCGCGAAAGCGCACCAGCATTTGCCCGGTTGTTTGTCCGCTGATGCCACGGTCATAATAAGGCCTTCCCGAAAAGAATGCGGGGTCCCAGCCTTTCCATCCTTCGGTAATGGAGTTGCCCATAAAAACAACCCGTTTTTCACCCGGTGCGGGCAGGGGTACTTTGCTATTTTCTTCCTCATACTTTTTAATAAATGGCCAGTCCTTGCTTAACAGGTCAGCATAATATTTCCTGTTTTTTTCCACCTGTTCCAGGTGCGCTGCAACCTTTGGGTCTATAGGTTTTAAATAGCCGAGCAGACCCAGCCAGTCGCCAAAACGGTCAATCCAGGTATCGGTCGGGATATCCTGTTTACGCATACCAAAACCATGGCCGCCTTTTGCATAAATATGTAATTCGGCAGCATGTTTGGAGGCAAGCCATTTGGAGTAAAGATCAACGCTATGTGATGCCGGCACTAAAGGATCGTCCGTGGCGGCGACTAAAAACATTGGCGGCTCATCATTCGCAACCGGGCCATATAAATAAGGTGGCATATAAGCATAAACGGGCGCCACAAAATCGGGACGGTTATCGGCGTTGTAATTAAAAGCGGTTGACGCGGTAACCGTTCCGCCTGCCGAAAAGCCCATTATGCCAATACGGGACCGCGAAATGCCATATTCAGCCGCATGGGCCCTCACGTATTTTATGGCTTCCCTGCCATCAGCAATGGATAAAGTAATGATTGGCTTAACTTTTTCCGGGAAATCTTTCTTCTTCAAATTCTCGCCCAGTTCCTGGCCGGGGTTATCAGTTAAACTTTGTCCAAGCCTGTATTTCAATAAAAATACGGTAATACCTTTCTGGTTTAACCAATGCGCGACATCAGTGCCTTCATTTGCTATCGCTAAAATGTAAAATCCACCACCCGGACACACTATAACCGCTGTTCCGGTAGCAATAGCCGGGTCGGCAGGATAAACGGTTAATGTTGGATGTGAAACATTGTACACTATCTTGAAATTGGATACATCCATTTCTTTTTCATTATAGGTCCAGTTTTCGGAGCCGGGCGCGGCCCCGCTATACAAAGGGATTACTTTTTGCTGTGCGCTGGCAGCAATCGCAAATAGCAGCAAAAACGCAATAATTATTCTTCTTATCATAACCGGTAATTTTATTTTAAATGTAATATTCTATTTTAAATTGCAAACGGACAAAGTTTTTTCTAAATTACACATTAAACCACTTGTTTAACAAATGGTCTAATGCATATTTCCGGTGAGGGCACAGGGTAAAAGCCAATGTAAGAGATATATATTGTTAAACTATGACTCACGTTATGGCATTTACTTCTGCAAAAAGAATTCGGGTTTCATTTTATAAGCCAGCGATTTACCTCTTTTTTTTCGTCATTTTTATTTTTCAATCTTGTAAAAGCGATAAAAAAAAATATCTCAGTAACTGCAATGACGGTCTCGCCTTTAAACATGTTGGATTTACCCAATTGATTGATAGTATTAATAACTATGATCAGCAATATATTGAGGTAAACGGTACTTACAAGGAAGGGAAAGGAGAATCGGCCCTGGTTAACGACAGCCTTTTTGTCGACCATTCGAGTGAGCATGCCCTCTGGGTAAATTTCAGCCAGGACTGTCCCCTTTATTTAAAAGGCACCCACACGGGTTTGTTTGAGTACAGCGATGGAAAATTTACTCAGTTAAACAATAAATATATCACCATTCGCGGCAAAATTGATGTTCGGCATAAAGGCCATTTGGGTAGTTATAAAGGTACAATTGAAAGGGTAAGTTTTGTGCAGATGTGACCGGGACGGGGATTAAGCAAATTTTGATCACAGATTTTAGTTGATTTTTATGATTTCGCAGATATTTGAATGGCTGGGGTTGATTTATTGCATAAAGGAAAGTAAAAATCAGTGAAATCTCATAAATCAATAAAATCTGTGATTCAGATACTTAACTTCAGCCCATCATAAGCCAGCTCAACATAAGGCGGTAATAATTCTGAAACATCGGCGTGCCTTCCCAAACGATGGCTTATATGGGTAAGATAGGTTTTTTCGGCGCCCATTTCTTCGGCAAAGGCTATAGCCTCGTCCAATGTGAAATGCGATATGTGATTTTGTTTTTGCAGGGCGTTGATCACCAGAATCTTTGATCCTTTTATTTTTTCCCTTTCGCTTTCCGAAACAGTTTTTGCATCCGTAATATAGGTAAAGTCATTTATCCTGAACCCCAATACGGGGAGCTTATAATGCATTACCTCAATAGGTATAAAGTTTATTTTGCCAATGTTAAATGGATCCGGCCCGATACTATGGAGGTTTAGCTGCGGTATTCCGGGATACTTAAATTCTTCAAAAATGTAATAGAACTCGCGTTTCAGCGAAGCCTCCACACGCAGATCAGCATATACATCAATCGGCCCCTTTTGTTTATAATTAAATGCCCTTATGTCATCAAGGCCGGCGATATGGTCTTTATGCTCATGGGTAAACACAATTGCATCCAGGCGCTGAACCCCGGCCCGCAGCATCTGGTATCTAAAATCAGGGCCAGAGTCGATAACGACAACCTTGCCCTCTCCTTCAATTAATAGTGAAGTCCGCAAGCGGTTATCCCGCGGATCGGCCGATGTGCAAACTTCGCAGTCGCAAGCGATAACAGGCACACCCTGCGAAGTTCCGGTACCTAAAAAAGTGATTATCAAAATTCCAGTTTTGTTTGTTTTATCTGCTGTAAAAAAGCGACTTGCTTTTCATCCAACAAGTTATAGTCTATATCCAGATCGCGCGCCAATTCGCTTATTGCCAGTATTTTGCTTTCCAACCCCGAAAACTTGTTGACCACCACAACCCTGCTATTTTGCAATAAACAAGCCCCGGTTTTAAAATTACCTTTTTCGTAGCGCACCCGGTAGCCGGAAGTTTTCAGCAGCATTTCCAGTTTTTCGAGCGTATGGTTGGTAACGGTAAGCATTGATATTTCAAAAATAGGAAATTTTTTAAGTCCGAAAGTCCGGAAAGTCCGAAAGTCCGAAAGAAAGAATTGATTTTGGAGTATTCAGAGTATTATGCTGAAAGTATCTTTCGGACTTCCCGACTTTCCGGACTTTCGGACTTAATAAACAATTTTAAAAACATCCACATAGTTTGTAAATATGACATATAAGATTATATTTGGCTGCAATTAATTACTATTACTATATTGTACTTTATTTCCTTCAATCAATTTTAAACCTTTTTGTTGAATATGGACCAAAAGCCTGAACGGTTTCTTTCGCTGGATGTATTTCGCGGGATGACGATCTGTTTTATGATCATTGTAAATACACCCGGCAGCGGGGCTACCGCATTTGCCCCCCTGCAACATGCCGTTTGGTTTGGTTTTACGCCCACCGATCTTGTTTTTCCTTCCTTCCTATTTGCAGTTGGTAATGCCATGAGTTTTTCGCAAAAAAAGTTTATTGGCATGAGCACCGGTTCGGTATTATGGAGGATATTTAAAAGGGCGGCTATCATTTTTTTATTAGGCTTTTTAATGTACTGGTTCCCATTTGTGCAGCATAATGCAAATGGATGGTCTATATCGCCGATAAGCGATACACGGATATTTGGCGTTTTGCAGCGTATTGCGCTCTGCTATCTTTTCGCTTCATTGCTTATCTATTTTATATCATCAAAAACGGCTATTATTGTTATCAGTATATTGCTTTTAGTCGGGTACTGGGCGTTACTGCTCATTTTTGGCGACCATCACGACCCTTACGGCATGCTGACCAATGCTGGTACGTACCTGGATAAAGCTTTATTGGGCGATGCACATTTATATCATGGCGAGGGTGTGGCTTTCGATCCGGAAGGCATTTTAAGCACGCTGCCAGCCATTGTAAATGTAATTGGCGGTTATTATGCGGGCAAGTTTATCCAGGAAAAAGGCAAGGGCTTCGAAACTATTTCAAAGTTAATGTTATACGGGTTTTTGTTCATTTTTCTTGCCCTGTGCTGGAATATGTCGTTCCCTATTGCCAAAAAATTATGGACGAGTCCATTTGTGCTACTAACAGTTGGTATTGATCTTGTATGGATTTCAGCGTTGATTTATATCGTTGAAATAAAATCATGGAACAAGGCTAACTGGACGGCATTTTTTACAACGGTTGGTAAAAATCCGTTGCCCATTTACATATTTTCCGAGCTTTTTGTGGTAGTACTTTATATGATCAGTGTGCATGGTACTACCTTTTACAGTTGGATAAACCAGGTACTCTTCCAGGTGATTGCACCCGGCGCAATTGGCTCATTGCTATTTGCCATTTGTTATATGCTGGTTTGCTGGACTGTTGGTAAGATACTGGAAAGGAACAAAATTTACATTAGGGTATAGTTGAGTGAGTTGGAGAATGGTTGATTTAGAGAATGGTTGATTAAGCTAAAATATTTCAAATGCCCGGGTTCTCATCAGGTTGTCTGTGGGACACACAAGGGGTACGGAACAGCTTTTTACCCTCTTTCTGCCGCAGGCAAAGAGAGGGTCGAACAGCGTAGCGCATTCGGGGTGAGTAAACTGTGCGCCAGGCATTTGCGTTAATATCGCTCGCATAGTCGACTCACCCGGTCGTTGCTTCGCTCGACCACCCTCCCTGCGATAAATCGCAAGGAGGGTAAAAGCGCCATTATAATTAAGCGACGATTATAACGATTATAAAACATGAAAAAATTAAGCCTTCTATCCCTGCTGCTCAGCCTTGTTATTATTGCAACCGCCCAGCAAACAAAAACTTACGCCGAAAAACTTGGCTGGCCGAAAGGCGCCAGGGTATTGATATTGCACGTTGATGATGCCGGTATGTCTCATGAATCGGATGAAGGCGTTGAAATGGCAATTGGCAAGGGAGTATCGACTTCAACAAGCGTGATGATGCCATGCCCATGGGTACCGGAAATTATAAAATATATTAAGGAACACCCTGATATGGACGCCGGCTTGCATTTAACACTTACCTCTGAATGGATCAATTACCGCTGGGGGCCATTGGCCGGCAAAGCCGCCGTGCCCAGACTGGTCGATAAGCAGGGCTGTTTGTATTCGTCTGTTGCCGCAGTCTATTTCAGCGCTACTCCCGATGAAGTAGATAAAGAGATAAGAGCACAACTTGACCGGGCTTTAAGCATGGGCTTCAAGCCAACACATCTCGATTCGCACATGGGTACTTTGTTCGCCAAAGATGCATACATGGAAAAATATTTAAAGCTGGGCATTGAAAAACAGATTCCGGTAATGTTTCCGGGTGGCGACGACTTGTTTTTCCGCTCAGAAGCCAAAGCTGCTACTATCGCAGATTTGAAAAAGCAGGGAAAATACAAAGAGGGCATGGTGATTCCCGAACCCGCCGCATTGGGCAAAGCAAAGGCTATAGGAGAAATGTTATGGAAAAACGGCTTGCCTGTGCTTGATGACCTGCATAACTCCAGCTACGATTGGAATATGCCCGATGTGGATAACAAAACCGATGCAGAAATTCAAAAATGGTATACCGATCATTATATCGAAAGCATCGGCAGGTTAAGCCCCGGCTTGACGATGGTTATTATGCATTGCACCAACCCTTCGGCCAACTTTAAATATATATCAGACACAGGCAATAAACGCAAAGGCGATTTGCTGGCCATGACGGATCCCCGGTTAAAGGAATTTCTAAAGAAGAACGGTTTTATTTTAACAACCTGGCGGGAAGTGATGGAGCGGAGGGTAAAGGCGGGGAACGCGGAATAGCTGTCTGAATCAGAATTTACAGAATTTTAGAATTAACAGAATTGAAGCGTCATTGCGAGTGGTAAAATCCCGAGGAATTCTAAAGGAGAAATGACATATTTTACAAACATGTCATGGGTAGGAACGAAGCAATCTGCACTTGCAAATCATTGAACCCTAATCATCGGGGGAAACGTACCGAATTGATAATGAATAATTTAAAATTAGGTGATTGCCTTGTGCTGCCTCTTCTAACCTCTAACCTCCAATCTCTAACCTCCAATCTCTAACATCTACCTCAAATCCACCACCTCAACCCCCTTGTGCATCTTGGGATCAAAAGAAAAAGTATTATCCGGCACTTGAATATTAGGCACGAAGCCGCGTAATGTATAAGTGTACCTGTTGCCATTTTTATCAAATATCAAGGCACTGTAAATTTGTTTCTTTTTCTTATCTATCGATAAACGGATTTTAAAAAATGGCTTTTTAATATCTTCGGGCGTAAGGTCTATTTGCTGGTAAGTTTTGCCGCCAATTTTTACATCGCCGTTGTAAATATATTTGTAACCATGCTCATAAATGGTAAATATCTGGGCGGGATTAAGCCCCTGGCCGCTTTTATCAGTATTATTAATTTGCACTTCATTATCTTTTTTAAGATAGGTCCATTGGGTTTTGCCATCGCTGATGATCTCCTGGGCAATTTCCGGTTTAGCCGAAGTTTCCGGGCTGAATATGGTTACCCTAAACTTATTGCTTCTTGATTTCGCAATCAAAGTGCCGCTTTGCGTTTCTTTAATACCAGCCTGCTGGTTATCAAGGGTAAAATCAAAATCAGTTTTTACAACATTGTAAGCCCTGTATTTTTCACTCACTTTTTCTAAAATTGCTTTAGCTGCAGCATCTTTTTCTGCACCCTTCTGTGCAAACGAATAAGAGGTTATTATTGTTAATAGAGGAATTATAAGTAGTTTCTTCATTGATATATGATTGCACCGATTAAAAAATTGATTGCACCGATTTCCGGCCAAAATTGCGAAAATTAATTAGTACTGTAGATGCTGATTCAGACAAATGGTTTAATTGTTTTGTTTCGAAAGGACTTCCAAATGCCGCTCGAGGCTATATTCGTCAGAATATAGTACTTCGCGGGCTTTACTGCCTTCAAAAGGGCCTACTATGCCTGCCGCTTCCAACTGGTCAATAATTCGTCCGGCCCGGTTATAGCCCAATTTCATTTTTCGTTGGATAAGTGAGGTTGAACCCTGCTGGTGCATCACAATTAACCGTGCAGCTTCTTCAAACATTGGGTCGCGGTTATCCGGGTCAAATTCTTTTGATCCGCTGCTTTCGCCTTCGCCAACGTATTCCGGCAATAACATCGCCGAAGGGTAACCCTTCTGACTTCCTATAAATTCGGATATTCTTTCCACCTCATGCGTATCCACAAAGGCGCATTGCAGCCGTATCAGGTCGCTGCCGGTTGAAAGCAGCATATCGCCGCGGCCTATCAACTGGTCGGCGCCGCCGGTATCCAGTATGGTACGCGAATCTATTTTTGAGAGTACCCTGAAAGCCAGCCTCGACGGGAAGTTAGCTTTGATAGTGCCCGTAATGATATTTACCGACGGCCTTTGTGTTGCAATTACAAGGTGGATACCCACCGCACGCGCCAGCTGCGCTATACGGGCAATCGGCATTTCCACTTCTTTCCCGGCGGTCATCATCAGGTCGGCAAATTCATCAACTACCAGCACTATAAAAGGCAGGTACCGATGGATTTCGGGATTTGGGATTTTACGGTTAACAAATTTTTGATTGTACTCTTTAAGGTTACGCACGCCGGCATCTTTTAACAGGTCATACCGCTGGTCCATCTCAATACATAGCGAATTCAGGGTGTTTACCACCTTTTTCGTATCGGTAATAATAGCATCGGCTTCATCAGGCAGTTTTGCCAGGAAATGCCGTTCTATTTTGCGAAAAAGGGTTAGCTCCACCTTTTTAGGGTCAACCAATACAAATTTCAATTCCGCGGGATGCTTTTTATATAACAGCGATATCAATATAGCATTAATACCTACCGATTTCCCCTGGCCTGTAGCGCCGGCGACAAGCAAATGCGGCATTTTGGCCAGATCGGCTACAAACACTTCGTTGCTTATCGTTTTACCAAGGGCAATGGGCAGATCCATTGCAGCATTTTGAAATTTTTCGCTGGCCAGTACCGAGCGCATCGAAACCATTTCGGGGTTCTGGTTTGGCACTTCAATACCTATTGTGCCTTTGCCCGGCATTGGGGCGATGATACGGATACCCAAGGCGGCCAGGCTAAGCGCAATATCATCTTCCAGGTTCTTGATCTTGGAGATCCTTACGCCCGGCGCAGGGATGATTTCGTACAAAGTTACCGTAGGGCCGATAGTTGCTTTTATTTTAGCGATTTCAATATTATAATGGTTCAGCGTTTCAACTATCTTGTTTTTATTGGCGCCAAGCTCATCAGAGTTTACATTTATTTTGTTCGATCCATAATTCTCCAGGAGGTCGAGGGTAGGAAACTTATAAGAGGCCAGTTCAAGGGTATGATCGTACATACCAAACTGATCAACCAGGCTTCGAGCCTTTTCGTCATCTGATTTTTCAATATTTAAAACGGGGGTAGGCCTTGTAACGCCAACTGTTAACGGTACCCCATTTTCAACCTCAAACTCGGGCCCATCCTGGTCAGGCGTTAAAACGATAGGTTCATGAAATATCGGATTTTGTACCAGCGGCTGTTGTTTAAGCGCTCCCGGCCGAACGGTATTTTCAAGATTATCTTTATTGGCGCGGCCAGGCCATTCAAGAGGCAGGGAAATGCCTTCATCACCACCCCGGTCAACAGGTTCGGGAACAAAATCGCCAACCTGCACCGGCACAACTGTTTTTTTACTTTTTTGCGGTAATTTAAAATCAATGTTGTAAGCAATAACCAATAGTACCAGGGCTGCAAAAATTAATATCACGCCTGTGCCTGTCTGGCCTATCTGCGCATCGAGCAAGCGGTTGCTCCAATAGCCAAACCCGCCCTCAAGGTAACCCGGGGTATCAGTTACGAAAGCATGAACGAATCCTAAAGCAATCGAAATAAATATTATCCCGAACAAAGAATAAGCCAGTGTTTTACTGATGGAAAACAGCCTGATCCTGAACAGCAAACGGTACCCGATAATAAAAAAAACAAAAACAAACAGGAAAGATGCCACGCCAAACCACTCGTAAATAAATTGGTTTGATAGTAACGCCCCAAATTTACCAAGCCAGTTTTCAACAACAGGGCTTTTAACGCCATTTTCCATCAGTTCCTGCGTGGTTTTAAACAGGTTGCCCCAGCCGCCATTCGCGGGCCAAACATAACTCTGGTCTTCTTGCCAGGTAAACAGGTAGGAGGTGAATGCCACGAGAAAATACACTGAAAGCAGCAGCGAAAACAAGCCAATAATTTTAACGAGGCGACTATTAAGGTCACTGTGGCGATGGTATTCCCGCTTTTGCTTAGTTGATCGTTCCCTTTCAGCTTTCGATGAAGGTTGGCGGGCCTGATCTTCTTGCTTGAAACTATTTGATTTAAACTGATTTCCTTTTACCGGCATCCTGATGTAACCCTGATATATTGTACAAATATAAAGTTAATAGATTAAACATATATTTAGCCTGAGTATTTTAATTTTTTAGTAATATTGGTGGGAGGAGGTGAGTAGTTGATTGGGTTGATTAAGTTGATTAGGTTACGATGTATAGAAAAACCTGTGTAATTTAATTAACCTGTTGCAACTCAATCAACCTAATCCAACTTAATCAACTTAATCAACCATCTAAAAAATGAGCGTAGAAAAGCTGGAGCAGTACATTACCAATGCCGACCTCGAAGGCCTTGATGCGTTGCTGACGGAGAATCCTTCGTTAGCAAAAAGCCGTACCAGTCACCAGGTATCGCCGCTTATGCTCTCCTGTTACTATAAAAAACCCGAGGTTACCTCCCTCCTGCTAAAATACATTGGTGAGATTAACTTGTTCGAGGCAGTAGCCATCGGGAAATTCGATGAAGTTGCCAACCTGGTTGATGCCCACCCGGAAGCGATCAATTTTTATTCGGAAGACGGCTTTACGCCCCTGGGGCTTGCCTGTTACTTTGGCCATTATGAAATTGCCCGCTACCTGGTATCAAAAGGCGCTGATGTGAACTTGCCGTCGAACAATGGTTTCAGGGTATATCCTTTACATTCCGCAGCCGCCGGTAATTACACACAGATTGCCCGCATGCTGATCGAGAATAACGCGCAGATTAATGTAAAACAGCAAGCCGGGGCAACAGCCCTGCATTCGGCAGCCCAAAACGGGAACATTGACCTTTTGATATTATTGCTGGAACATGGCGCCGATGTAAATATCCGGATGGAAGGCGGCAAACTCCCTGCCGACCTTGCAAGGGAGAAGGGTTTTGTTGAGATTGCGGAAGTGCTGGTTTAATTTCGGATTTCGGATGTTCGATTTCGGATTTATTTTTTTATTTCAGATTTAGTGTTGCGTTGGTTTGCTTTTGTCGTCTTTCCTATTGCTGTAAATATAGCTGTTAGTTCATTAGCTTCCCTTTTTAATTCAATTATATCTTTTGAGTTAACTAAACCTGATTCTTCCATCAATTCAAGCCAATAAATGGATTCATCGGCCTCTTCTTCAACAATGACTATTTTGTTTATAAAATCAGCGCTGGATTTTCCTCTACAAGCGGAACGATAATTTGCGCCAACAGATGACGAGCTTCGTAATAACTGATTCGATAAAACATTTAGTGAACGTTTGGGCGGAAGTTCTTCAATGAACTTTATAACATCAATGGCAAACCTCTGTGTTCTGCGTTTCAATTCAACTTTATCCATTCTTTTATTTCGGATTTCGGGCGTTCAGTTTTGGAATTATTTTTTTCCTAAATTATAATTTTTTTTCAAATCCGAAATCGAAATAAATCCGAAATCGAAACTCCGAAATCCGAAATCAAAATAGCCGGAAATCCCTTTCCGGCTACCAAAAATCAATCGTTATTAACTATTTAAACTAAAAAACTAAAACTCATTATATTTATACGGAGTTGATAATGTAAAAGTTATATATTATGTTCGTTAAATAAAAAATCCCCCGGCCTCGCGCCGGGGAATCTTTTGATTTGATAAATTATTGATGAGCAGGGCGCTCAATGAATGCTTTTATACGAACGTTGTTTTTTTAAGTTGCGATTTTTTTAATTTTTTTTGAAAGATTTCGTCCTTAAAATTAAATGGGTTTAAAATCGTATAGAGTAAATTAATTTAAAGAATGCCATCCCGTTTGGCTAAGCAGCCTGAGGGGTCCCATATGGCAATCCGCCTGCTCCAAGCATTCAGCCGAAGCAATTCGGCTGAATTGTTTTGTAACATTTAGTCCTTTTGCTACCCATCCCAACAAGTTTCTTTGTCATGCCGGTCAGGATGACAAATTCGTTTTTTTTATATCTGCGACATTTTGAGTTACGCCGAAATTGGACATTGTACATTTTTATTCGTAAATTCGGGCCTCGCAAGCGGCTTATCTCAAATATCTATGACCGGCTCTTTATTGCTTTATTTGGCCTTACTATTACCAATAGCCGGAATGATCTCCATTTCGTTACTGCCGCACTCAACCAGGGCAGTGGCTAATCTTATTTTTGTGCTTCTTATTGCGGTAACAACATCGGTTCCGGCTATCAAAGCATTAACAGGAAATACCTTTGATATTTTTATTGGCAACAATGCTGTCTTTGGCAACATTTCGGTTCATATCGACAGCCTTTCATCCTGGTTTATGCTTATCATCAATTTAACGTGTATTAACGGCGCGTTTTATGGTATAGGCTACATGAAAGCATACGATCAGCAAAAAGCTAATCTTGCCATGCACTGGACCTTGTTTTTGTTGTTTCAATCCTCTATGCTATGGGTTTGCATGGTGCAAAATGGTTTGGTCTTTCTCATTGTTTGGGAATTAATGTCCATCTCCTCCTTCTTGCTGGTTATTTTTGAACACCAGCACAAGGCAACGCTTCATGCGGGAATAAATTACCTGGTACAAATGCATATTGGGGTGCTTTTTCTTTCCGCCGCATTTATCTGGGTTTATTTTGCAGAAGGCTCCTTCGAATTTTCGGCGATTGAAAAATTCTTCACTACCAATCCAAACATTTGGCTGTTTTTTTTATTTTTTGCCGGGTTTGGCATTAAAGCAGGCTTTATTCCCCTGCATACCTGGCTTCCGCAGGCACATCCTGCTGCGCCTTCGCATATTTCGGGCATTATGTCGGGCGTTATCGTTAAACTCGGCATCTACGGTATATTAAGGATGGTTTTTTTACTGAAACATGATTACGTGTTGATTGGTGAAATTATTCTCACACTGTCTGTGCTTACCGGATTGTATGGCATCCTGAATGCGGCAGTTCACCGGGATTTTAAAAAAATGCTTGCCTACTGCACCATCGAAAATATCGGAATTATAGGGATCGGCATCGGCATCGGCTTAATGGGAATCGGAAGCGGAAATCCCGTTTTGGCTGTTTTGGGATTTGCCGGGGCCTTGCTGCACGCGTTAAATCACTCCCTTTTTAAATCACTCCTTTTTTTTACAGCAGGCGCTGTTTATCAGCAAACACATACCCGCGACATGGAAAAGTTGGGCGGATTGATACGCAGTATGCCGCAAACTGCCATGTTTTTCCTTATCGGTGGAATCGCTATCAGCGGATTACCCCCATTTAACGGGTTCGTGTCGGAGTTTCTGTTGTACAATGCCATACTGATTGGCATCAAGTCTATCGGGGTTGCTTATATTACACTTATAGTATTTTCATTAGCGGGGCTGGTATTAATAGGAGGAATTTCTGCGCTTACCTTTACAAAAGGTTTTGGAACAATATTTCTTGGCAACCCGCGAATTCCTTTACAGGGCCAGGCAGTCGAAGTTTCCTGGGGTATGCGGTTGCCGCAATATTTTATTTTGATCATCATGCTTTCCATCGGCCTGTTCCCTCAATTTTATTTTTCTGTAGTAAATGAAATTGTTTTGAGGTTTATTCCTGTAGCTTATTTGGGAAGCAGCCCGGTTCCTCGGTCTTTGCTTCACAGCGTGTCATCCATAGGAGAATTTTCTTTTATGTTTATCGTGCTGCTCTTCATTGTTTATATGGTAAGAAATAGTTTTACCCGGAAGCGGCCGGCAGCAACCGGTTTAACATGGGGTTGCGGATATACCGCGCCATCAATAAGGATGCAATACACCGGCAAGTCGTTTTCAAAGTCGCTGGGGAAACTGTTGAATTTTATAATCCTTGAGAAGCGCAAATATAAAGAGATTGAAGCCGGCGAAATTTTTCCTGCAAAAAGAACGCATTCATCACACTACAATGATTTTTTTGCCGCCAGGATCTTTGATAGCATTATTGACAGGATACTTCATTTTATGAATTACTTTCAATTTATTCAAAATGGCAAAATCCAGCTATATATTTTATATGGTGCTTTCTTTATTCTGCTGATATTTTTAGGTACGATTTTTAATTTTCTCTGATGGGAATTATTACAACGTTTATTGTTGTTATCTTTTTAGCTGTTATACTTATTCCGTTTGTAAGTGTAAAAGGGAAAGGGATAATTACGGTAACGACTGTAACGGCAATTGCCATATTCACCAGTATCATTGCCTTCAGGACATTAACAGGTGAAAATTTCGAATATTTATTTCAGGGTTCGCTAGTAACCGGTATTATCCCGGTCCGTCTTGATGCGCTTTCAGGCTGGTTTATTGTCATCATCAACTTTACCTGCATTACAGCGGCTTTTTATGGTTTGCAATATATGAAGCAGTACCGGTCTCAAAAATCGAATCTTTCGCTTCATTGTATCGCTTTTATACTTCTTCAGTCAAGCTTAATAAGTATTTGTTCCCTGCAAAACACTTTTGCTTTTTTAGTCGCCTGGGAAATAATGGCCTTATCTTCTTTTATACTGATTATTTTTGAACATTATAAAAGAGAAACTTTAAATGCCGGCATCAATTTCCTGATCCAGGCGCATGTTTGCATTTTGTTTTTGACACTTGGTTTTATATGGGTGTCAATGCATATGAATTCTTATGATTTTAAAGCTATAACGCTTTTCTCAACCTCTAATTCATTGCTCACCGGGGTAGCATTATTTTTATGTTTCTTTATCGGATTTGCCATAAAAGCCGGTTTTGTCCCTTTTCATACATGGTTGCCTTATGCGCACCCGGCTGCGCCTTCGCACATCTCAGGTATAATGTCGGGAGTAATAATTAAAATTGGCATCTACGGTATTTTGAGGATGTTGCTGCTAATTAAAACCGACTACATGGTGCTCGGATATATCATATTATTTGTTTCCATTCTTTCGGGCATCTACGGTGTGATGCTGGCCATTATTCAGCATAACCTGAAAAGATTGCTTGCCTATCACAGTATTGAAAACATCGGGATTATCGGCATTGGCATTGGCCTTGGATGTATCGGTATCGGGGAAGGAAATTATCTCTTAACTGTATTGGGGTTTGCGGGCGCCTTGCTGCATACCTTAAATCATTCTCTTTTTAAATCACTTTTATTTTATGGCGCGGGTAATGTCTATCAATCTGCCCATACTATGGATATAGAAGAACTGGGTGGATTAGGTAAAAAAATGCCCCATACCGCATTTCTTTTTCTCATAGCTGCCCTTGCCATTTGCGGGCTGCCCCCGTTTAATGGTTTTGTTTCTGAATTCCTTATCTATAATGGAATGTTTACGGGCTTAAATATCCCGGACAAAGGCTTAATTCTGTCCATTGTTTGCGGACTTTTTGGATTAGCGCTTATCGGAGGGCTGGCGATGTTATGCTTTACAAAAGCATTCGGATCAATTTTTTCAGGCACGGCCCGCTCTAATTTCCATGATAACCCCCGCGAAGCGAATTTTGGAAAGCTGATCCCTATGTATGCTGTGTTTGTTTTGATGATGGCTATCGGCTTGTTCCCAAAAACGTTTGTTACAGCGCTATCAGAGCCGCTTAATTTATTTACCCGCAGTCTTAATAACGATAACCTGGCGGGAAGACTTCCATTAACAGTAACGATGTCAATGATTGGGATATGTTCAGCCGGTTTTTTAGGTTTGACCGGCTTGATATTTTTATTGAGAAAAAGCTTGATTGGCAATAAACCCCAGACCGTGAATGTCACCTGGGCTTGCGGGTATGTCGCCCCTACTGCTAAAATGCAATACACAGCCAGCTCATACATCCGGGCCTACCGGAAACTTGCCGAACCCATTTTTTCCATTCATAAAAATAAAAAGGAAATAAAGGGAATATTCCCCAAGTCAGGCGGGCAGGAGACACATCCGTATGATAAACTAGAAGAATGGTTTATCGACTATCCTTTGCAGCAGTTAAAGAAATTTCTAAGCCGGTTTATTTTTCTTCAAAATGGGAACCTGCAATTTTATATATTATACGGTGTAGTTTTTATTACCCTGGCCATAGTTGTTCCTTTTGCATTCGATTACATAAAAGCATTTCTTAAATTCTTAAATCAGATATAAAGATGATAAGTTTCCTGTTGATTATATTGGCAAGCCTGTTTTTTACGGGTATCATCATCCGTATTAAAAGTATTACTTCGGGCCGTAAAGGCCCCGGAATTTTTCAGCCGCTGAAAGATGTGCTCCGATTGTTTAAAAAGGGATCTGTGTACAGCACAACAACCAGTTTTATTTTCCAGATAGCTCCCAGTATTTATTTCGCCTCCATCATTATGGCGATAATGGTTATACCATTTGGCCATTACAAAGGGATCATCTCTTTTGAGGGGGATTTTATTTTCTTTGCTTATGTATTAGGAACAGGGAAATTTTTCAGCATTATTTCCGCCCTGGATACCGGCAGCAGTTTTGAAGGTATGGGAGCCAGCCGCGAGGCGCTGTTTTCTATGTTTGCCGAGCCCGCTTTTTTTATTCTGATGGGCTCATTCGCCCTGCTTACAGGCCATACCTCTTTCCAGGAAATATTCACCTCATTACATTTTGGGTCTTATATATCTTACATCCTCGGGGTATTAGCGACATTCGTTTTGGCAATGATGACAATGGTGGAAAATAGCCGGATGCCGATAGACGATCCCAAAACGCACCTGGAACTGACCATGGTTCATGAAGTGATGATGCTTGATAACAGTGGCTTCGACCTTGGATTGATCTTGTATGCTACCAACCTGAAATTTGCCATGTACGGCGCATTGATTGCAAACCTGTTTATGGGCAGTTTCCCTTTATATTTAACGATACCTATATTTCTGGCTGTCCAGCTGCTATTTGCGATGGCTGTCGGGGTGCTTGAATCTTTTACAGCAAGGTTCCGGATGAACCATAATGCACAATATATACTGGCCCTATCATCGGTTTCCCTGTTGATTTTTCTGGGAGTGTTGCTGGTTTTAAGACAATTTAGCTAATGATCAAAAAAATTAAACAATCATGATCAATGTTTTACTGATAACATTTACCATCTCTCTGCTTTACCTCGGTATAGCCCACAGGTTACTCACCTACATTAAAATTCTCGCATTCCAGGGCGTATTGCTTTTCGGGATTGCTTTTATCGATCTTATTCAAATCAATGCGATCAACCTTGCTTTTGTCCTTTTAGAGACCATCGTTTTTAAAACAATTGCCATTCCTTTTTTTCTAAATTATATCATTAAGAGAAACAAGATCAACCGAGACGCTGAGCCATTTCTGTCAAACTTCATTTCGCTCATTATTATTACGCTCATCATTCTCGCCACCTTCATTTTGTCAAATGCAATTGCTGATTCAAGGATAAGTAATATCTATTTCGTTGTAGCTATCTCAACCTTGTTTACGGGTTTATATATCATTTTAACCCGGCATAAAATTATAACCCATGTAATGGGCTACCTGATAATTGAAAACGGCGTTTTTATTTTGTCACTTGCTGTAGGCAATGAAATGCCTATGCTGGTGAACCTGGGCATATTGCTGGATGTTTTTGTCAGCGTTTTTATCCTGGGAATATTTGTAAACAGGATTGGCGATGTGCTGAAAGATACCGATGTAGACCAGCTGAAAAATTTAAAGGATTGATTAATAAAAAACCAAATACATGATGACAGGAATATATTTAGCAGTTGCATTCAGTATAGGCGGCTTATTATTTTTTAACCGGAACCAGTTATACAATTACCTTTTGGTGGCGGCTTTCCTGGCTTTGCAAATTGGTTTTACAGTTTATGAATACCTGCACATTAACACAACTGAATTAGGTTATTTTACAGCGGATGCATTAGGTATTCTGATGCTGGCCACGCTAAGCATCATCAGCATTCCGGCAATGTATCATAGCTATGTTTTTCTGTCGAAAGAACAAGAAAACCCCAGGCACAGGGCCATATATTTTGCTGCGGCGGTTGTGCTGCTCACAGCTATCAGCGCCGCCTATCTTGCTAACCATATTGCTGTTACCTGGATTTTTGTCGAACTCACCACCCTTAGCGCTTCGGCCCTTATTTATCATCGCAGAAATAGCCGTACACTGGAGGGTACCTGGAAATATGTTTTTGTTTGTGCGATAAGTATCACGCTTGTATTTATCGGTATACTTTTTTTGAGTTTTACCTTGAAAAGAGCAGGTACCGACGACCTTTCATTTGCAATATTATTAAAGAAAGCGCCGGAACTGAATTTATTCTGGCTGCGGCTGGCTTTCGTTTTTATTTTCACCGGCTTTACCGCCAAGTTAGGGCTGGTTCCTATGTACACGGCCGGCATCGATGCAAAAGATAAGGCTCCCTCTCCGGCGGGCGCTTTGCTCTCAAGCGTGCTAATGAATATGGGTTTTGTAGGGATTTTTCGTTTCTATATAATTATTGCAAATTCTCCTATTCATGCGTGGGCAAATCACGTTATTATGATCGCAGCTATCCTGTCTATTTTTGTAGCAACGGTTTATATGACCAAAGTGAAAAATATCAAGAGGATGTTTGCATATTCCAGTATTGAACACATGGGCATTGTAATGCTTGGCGTTATTGCCGGCGGAATTGGATATTATGCCGCCATTTTGCACATTATTTTTCATGCTTTCGTTAAATCGAGCCTGTTCTTCCAGATGGGGCAGATATACCGCATTTATAAAACCAAGAGCATTTATTACACAGGCGACTATTTTAAATACAATCTTACGGGCTCATTAGTAGTCCTCCTGGGTTTCTTCTGCGCAACTGCAATGCCCCCATCCGGGTTATTTATAAGCGAATTCCTGATTTTTCGATCCTTGTTTGAAGCCAATTACCTGGCCCTTTTAATTATCGTGATGCTGCTGCTAACCATTATTATATGGGCCTTTGGCAAAAATATCTTTAAGCTATTATTTTCTCCCGCTATTGATTTTAAAGAAGATGCTATTGAAAGAATAAACCCGGCGGAATCAGTATCACAATTTATTTTGCTTAGTTTGGTTGTTTACCTCGGGCTAAATCCACCGCAGGAATTTGTAACGCTCATTCACGAAGCTATTAAAAACTTACCAAAGTGACATGAATTATATAAGTCTTAATAATAATCAAACAGTGCCCCTCTCCTCTATTCCGGAGTTGGATTACCCTTCATTTTTGGAGCTGAATGTATTCTCGCTATTAAAGAGTTCAGGGTCACATTGTGTAAACTATTTTGGATTTCCGTATGCCGGTAAAATCAAACTTATTTGCTGTATTGCCAACGATGAGCTGCATACCATAAATATTTCATCATGCCTAACAGAAGCAAAACAGGCATTGCCGTCTTTTACGAAACATAACCTGGTATTCGAAAAATTTGAGCGGGAAATCCACGAAAATTTTGGGATACCCTATACAAACCATCCCTGGCTTAAGCCGGTCCGCTTCCCTTTTAACCGGTTCAACAGAGAGACCGGTATTGCTGATTACCCCTTTTTTAACATCGAAAGTGAGGAATTGCATGAGGTGGGCGTAGGGCCGATACATGCCGGTATTATAGAACCTGGACACTTTCGTTTTATCTGTAATGGCGAGCAGATCCTTCACCTCGAAGTACAATTGGGTTACCAGCACAGAGGCATAGAACATTTGTTTCTTGAAAAGAAAAAATTACTGCAGCGGACCACCCTGGCCGAAAACATTTCCGGCGATTCAGTGGCCGCGCATACCACAGCTTTTGTAAACCTTTGGGAAAGCTTATGCGGCTATCAGCCACGAACGGATTTGCAGATGGCCCGTACACTTGCTATAGAATTGGAAAGGGTGGCTATGCACACGGGGGGCCTGAGCGGAATGTGCACCGATGTGGCTTACCAATTAGGCAGCGCTGTTTTCGGAAGGCTAAGAACGCCGGTAATTAATTACTTTCAAAAATGGTGCGGTAACCGTTTGGCAAAAGGTTTGATCCGCGCCGGAAAAACTAATTTCCCCTTTACAAATGAACTGGGCGACGAATTAACAACGTTGTTTGATGAATTTGGAAGAGATTTTGAAGAAATGTCTGACGAATTATTCAATTTGTCGAGTGCATTGGCCCGGTTTGAAAAAACCGGCGTTATAACCGCTGAACAAGCTGCAGCTATCGGAACGGTAGGTATGTCTGCCCGGATGAGTGGCATCGGCAGGGATATTCGTTTTTCACACCCTCATGATTTTTATACCGGATTAAACCATCAGCCTATTATTAAGCATCATGGCGATGTTTATTCAAGAGCTCAGATAAGAAAAGAAGAAATCAGGCAATCTATCAGTTATATCAGGCAATTAATTCTGAATATTCCACGGGAAAATAGCAAACCCGAACAGCTATCTGCTCCGCAGCCAAATTCATTTACTATTACTTTGGTCGAAGGATGGAGAGGGGAAATTTGTCATTGCGCCATTACGGGTGATAGCGGCGAATTGATCCATTATAAAATAAAAGATACATCCTTCCATAACTGGCTGGCAGTGGCCCTTGCTGTGCGAAATAACGAAATTTCTGATTTTCCGATTTGTAATAAAAGTTTTGACTTGTCGTATTGCGGGCATGATCTGTAAAAATTAAAAAGAGTAAAAATGATAGATAACTTAAAAATACTGTTGCGCCAGGGCAAGCAATATATTCCGGATGTTACCACCGTGAAAGTGCCGGGCATATTCAGGGGCAGGCCGGTTATCAGTACTGAAAAAGTTAATGAAACTGAACTAATGGACTTTTGCCCCACAAATGCTATTTCAGCAAACCCGGTTAGTATTGATTTAGGAAAATGCACCTTTTGCGGGGAATGTGCCATTGCTTTTCCTAACAAAATAAAATTTACGACCGACTATAAAATAGCAACCAACGACCTCCGGAGGCTTATCATCCCGGAAGGACAGGATGAAACTATTGAACTGAACGCCGAATTGATAAGAGAGGAGATTTATAAATGCTTTAGCGGCTCCCTAAAGCTGCGCCAGGTTTCGGCAGGCGGAGATAACAGCTGCGAACTTGAATTGAATGCCTGCAGTAATGTAAACTTTGATATGGGGCGGTTTGGAATTGAATTCGTTGCCTCTCCCCGGCACGCAGATGGCATAGTAATTACAGGGCCCATCACAGAAAACATGGCCCAGCCGCTGCAAACATGTTACGATGCGATACCTGAACCTAAAATTATTATTCTTGTTGGAACGGATGCGATAAGCGGCGGAATATTTGAAGGAAGCAAGGCGTTAAACAGAAGTTTTTTATCAAAATATAAAATAGATTTGTATATACCTGGCAACCCCATCCATCCGCTGACATTTATCAATGGGGTACTTGATTTGATTAAAAAACGGAAATAAAATAAAAGCTTTGTCACCTTTCAAAAAACTGACAAAGCAAAGTAAACCGCCAAACTTTAATTATTTGCCGCCAAGTACAAAAAATACCGATAGGGATAACCCGGAATTAATAAAACTGAAAGTTATGTTATCACCACTATCATGCCCCTGGCTGCCATTGTTAGCGGTATAGTGGTAATATTCTAAATTTGCCAATGTAGCTGCGATGCCTAATTTTTTCGAAGCGTAATATACCAGGTCAATGTTGGCGCCTCCACTATAATAATTGGTTGTACTGGTATAATTATAAATGGTATAGGCAGAAGTATAGGTGTTTTTGCCGCTGCCGCCCGAATAACCGATATAACCCCCGGTGCGGAAGCCCACTACGTTTTTGTACATAAAATATTTCCTGATAAATAACGACCCGCTGAAATTGTCCGAAGATGTTTTAGTCAGATAGTTCGTAATAGCGTAATTGTCGCTGTTATTTGTTGCGCTGGATGATGAATAGGATAAAAAGGCGCCGATTTCTAATTTATCTGCAATAAAATAACTGTAATTGGGGCCGATATTAAAAGTTGTGGTTTTAGTATTCAACGTGGATGTTGCACCGCTTGAAGGGCTTATAATAAAATCATTCCCGTTGGTGTAACTAAATCCAAAGTTAGCGCCAATGGTTTGGGTTCCTTTTTCGGTTTGAGCGTTTGAAACCTGGGTTGCGAATAAGATCGCAGTAGCTAAAATTAAACATTTATTCATAAATTGTATTGTTGGGGTGTTTGGATAAAGGGCGAAAGATAGAAGATATTTTATAAATAAGGCCTAATGATGTTTTTATAAAATAAATATTTATCCTGGCTGCTCAATTTCCCTCATATATCACACCCGATGAAGTTGTTTCTTTCAGTTCGATCCTTTTTAAAGGATGCATCAAAGGTTTGATCTGTTTCCACAACCATATAGCCAGGATTTCGGTGGTAGGGTTTTCAAGGCCGGCAATATCATTTAAAAGCTTGTGATCTATACGATCAATTATTGGGTTAACCACTGATTTCAGATCGGAGAAGTCTAAAACCCAGCCCTCCTTTTCCAATACTTCACCTTCGGCATAAATAGTAAGATGATAAGTATGGCCATGCAACTGTTTGCACTTGTGGCTATCGGATACATTTGGCAAAAAGTGCGCTGAGTCGAATGAAAATTGTTTATATATGACCATAAATAAAAAGGCAAATAAGGCAATAAACCGGCGGTTAAAATATGACATCAGTCACATTTTAATCGATAGGCGGACGAGGATGAACTAATTCATAACCCGCTTGTTCCAAATTTCTGTTGTAAGCCCCGTTTACATAGTAGCTTGGGGCTACCCCAGCCCTGTTTACGGCACATGAGGTTAAGCATGTTAATGCTGCTAAGACTATATATTTAATGGTTTTCATAGAAATATTTTTCTTAAAAAATTAAAATCTGAAAAAAGATTAGTATGCATAATGTGTAACCTTTAATCAAGCCGTAAATAATAAAAGCGCAGACATTGCGAAATGTTTTGTATTTGTGCCTTTAAAAAACATTTTCCGGGCGTGCTCAGATTGCTTTACCCTTTTTGCTTTTTGCTTTGTATATTTGTATCCAAATATTTCTGTTTTTATTGTGATTAAACTTTTTGTGGGAGGCTTTCCCCTGGATATTACGGAACTGGAACTCGTTATGCTGATCGGGACGCATGGAGATGTAGATACGATCAAGATAGTCCGCGATAAGAAAACGCGTAAGTGCAAGGGTTATGCATTTGTGGAGATGAAAGATCAGGAAGGCGCTGACCGTGCAGTGGAAGCGCTGGATGGTACATTGATCGGCGATCGGTTGTTAAGCGTTAAAATAACTGAAGACAAACCAGCCCCGGTTAAAAGACCTTTTTCTAAATTCAGCAATGGCCCATCTTCCCGGCCGGCTTATTTGAAAGTAGAAAGAACAGGTGGCGAAATTAGAAAGAAACGGCCAAGAAAGTAGCTTTGAAATGATTAGTCCCCCGCTAACCTAAGTTTGGCCATACAGGAAAAACTGATCATAAATGAAGGTTTATGGATCCACTTTTCCAAAAACCAGCCCGGCAATTACCCCTTGTAATAACCCGAATGCGAACCAGGTCCCTACCATTGTGAGCGATACACTCATAGCGCCATAGATTAGCAAAATCATCGGGAATGTAGCTATCAAAGCATATATCAGTCCAAACCCGATCCCGCGACTAATAAAGGAGCCAGTCAGGGTACCCTTAATACGCCCCCAAAACCAGGACAGCGCCATACCTATTATGAATGGATGGATGTAGTAAATAATGTTTCTGCCAGAGCCCGAATTAAACGCAGGATTGTAATATTGAATAGCCAGCTTTGGGAACAGCCAGATGGTTAAATACAAGCAAAATACGCCGAGTACCAGCAAGATAATACCTGCGATGAGTCCTGGTATGATTATCTTTTTCATGGGATAAGTTTTTTTGTGTGATACCTTACCATCGGTTTGTTATTGGTGTTCTGGACTTTTCTTTGGGAATTTTTGCCAGGTCTGCGATAAACCAATACTTTGATAGTTTTATTATCCGCTTTGGATCAAAGGGCTAAGATGCTGACATACCTCCAGGTATTAAATGAGCCCGGACATCGTTAAAACTGATTTATATCATATTTGTATCAGGCAAATAGCGAATCCAGCGGCATCCAATTTAAAAAAATCAGTAAAAAAAAATTAAGAATTTAAATCGAAGGATTTTGATTTAGGCAGGCTTGTGACGAGAATCATTTATATTCATGATAAACCGCACGAAATATCAATGAAAGGCTTACCACTTTTACAGCACGAAACAGTGTCACTTTTCTTTCCAACTTCAATAGTCGCAGCGAAGGAAAAGTATTTGAAAGAAAAATACCGAACCTGGTTGAAGGCCTATACAGATATAGCCTGGTGGAAAGCAGGGGCCATTCAAACCATGATCATGATAAATCTGTAAAATGAAAATAATCGAAAGCACCCATTTAGAAAGCCTGTTCGACCAGCTCAAGGTCAGGGGTTATGATATCTTCGGGCCGGTTGTCAGGGATGGGGCCATATTATATGACCAGATAGACCAGGTAAAGGATATGCCTGTTGGATGGCGGGACAGACAGGAAAAAGGGACTTATCGCCTTGAAAAGACAGGAGAACCTACGATTTTCGCCTATGCGGCAGGCCCTCAGTCCTGGAAAAAATTCCTTCACCCGCCTCAGCATCTTCTTTGGACGGCCCAACGCACAGAAAATGGGTTCGAGCTGACAAAGGATGGAACAACCGGGCCAAAAAAAAGGAAACCGGCTTTTATAGGGGTACGTTCATGTGAGCTAAACGCTATTTTGATACAGGATAAGGTATTTCTTGAAGGGCCGGCGGTTGACCCTTTTTATCAGTCTATTAGAGAAGATGCTTTTATTGTGGCTGTAAATTGTACGCATCCCGGGGGCACCTGTTTTTGTACCTCAATGGGTACCGGGCCCAGGGCAAAGGAAGCATTTGACCTTTCATTAACAGAAATCTTCGGGGAAGGCCGGCATTATTTTATTGCGGAAGCCGGCAGCAATAAAGGAGATGAAGTGCTGCGGGGAATCCCCGGGAAGCGGGCAACGGAAAGTGAGATTGCTGCCGGAGAGGATGTTTTGGAAAGATCAGCCGAAAAAATGGGCAGAAAGCTTGATACCACTAATATAAAGGAACTGCTTTATGCCAATTCAGGTAACTCGCATTGGGATGAAGTGGCTAACCGCTGCTTGTCATGCGGCAATTGTACAATGGTTTGCCCAACCTGTTTTTGTACCACGGTTGAGGATAAGACCGACATTACGGACGAACATGCCGAAAGATGGAGCAAATGGGACTCCTGTTTCTCGCTTGATTTTTCTTACATACATGGCGGCCCGGTGCGGTCAACTGTGCGGTCCCGTTACCGGCAATGGATGACCCATAAACTTGCCTCCTGGATTGATCAGTTCGGTACATCAGGCTGCGTAGGTTGTGGCCGCTGCATCACCTGGTGCCCGGTTGGCATTGACATTACCGAAGAGGTCGCGGCCATACGCAATAATCAAACAGAAAAAACTAACAGTATATGAAAAACCTGGAACTAATGCTTGCAAAACATCCTTTCCTTCATGGTCTTTCCGATGAGTACATCCGTGAAATTGCCGGGCATGCGATGATTTTTAAATTTGATGAGGGAGACATCTTGTTCGATGAGGGGGAACCGGCGAATAAGTTCTATCTCATCATTAAGGGAAAAGTAGCGATAACAACATTTGCCCCAAACAAGGGCATCACTATACAAACAGTGGAGGATGGAGAAATGCTGGGATGGTCATGGCTTGTGGCTCCCTATAAGTATAAATTCAATGCAAGGGTGCTTACGCGGACGGAATTTATCGCTATAAACGGTGTGGAGCTGCGCAATCAGTGCGAAAAAGACCCCGGGTTAGGTTATGAATTGCTGAGGCGAATGGTGCAGGCGATTGCCTTCAGGCTGGAGCAGACAAGATTACTGGTATTGGATATTTATGGCAACCGGTCAAAATGAAAATAATTATGCAGGAAAGCTCTTATAATGAGGACACTATAACTGCCGACCCGATGGCGCCGGCAATATATCGGGTGGAAAGCTACATAAAGGAATCATACGATACCTTCTCAATCGGTTTGAGTCCTTTCGGGACTGACGGAAGAGATGCGACGATAGAAGGAGGACAGTATACTTGCGCACCGGGACAATTCAATATGCTCTATGTTTTTGGAATGGGCGAAGTTCCTATTTCCGTAAGCGCAAGCCCGGCCGAGGGACGTTTACTTACCCATACAACACGTGATGTAGGCAGTGTTACAAAGGCGATGTTTGCCCTAAAAGTAGGCGACACGATAGGCGTTCGGGGCCCTTTCGGCAATCATTGGCCGATTGAGGAGGCCACCGGAAAAGATGTGGTGATTGTTGCGGGAGGAATTGGGCTGGCCCCGTTGAGGCCCGTCATTCATGCACTGCTCGCCAATCGCGGCAATTTTGGAAAAGTGGTGCTTTTATACGGCGCGCGCTCTCCCAGGGATATTATTTTCAGGGAAAACTTGAGAAAATGGAAGGAACAGCATGGTTTAATCGTGTACATTACTGTCGATAGAGGGTCCAGGTCATGGGGCGGAAGCGTTGGGGTAGTTACAAAACTTATTCCGAAGATACGCTTCGACCCCGCCAATGCCGTTGCCATGATTTGTGGTCCTGAGATAATGATGCACTTCACGGTGGAGGCCTTGAAGCAACGGGGAATGAGCGGGAAAGATATATATGTATCCATGGAGCGGAATATGAAATGTGCGGTTGGTTTTTGCGGCCATTGCCAGTTTGGCGAGCACTTTATATGCAAAGACGGGCCGGTGTTCCCGTATGACCGGCTATCATCCCTTTTCAGAAAGCCTGAGATTTAAAAAAGCTTCCCGGAAAGAAGCATGAAGCAGACGGATTTAAAAAATAAATACAATGCCAAAAGCACATATCCCTAAATTAGCTGTATGGAAGTTTGCATCCTGCGATGGATGCCAGCTGAGCCTGCTCGATTGCGAAGATGAATTATTAGCTGTTGCAGGGGCGATAGAGATCGCCAACTTTCCAGAAGCGTCCAGCGCTATTGTAAAGGGGCCTTATGACGTTTCGCTCGTAGAAGGTTCTATCACCACTCCTCATGACGAGGAACGCATCCATAAAATACGCAAGGCATCTAAATTCCTGGTAACTATTGGGGCCTGCGCAACGTCAGGGGGTATACAGGCGTTGCGCAATTTCAGGGATGTAAAAGAATTTACTTCCCTGGTTTATGCCCGCCCCCAATACATTTCAACGCTTAGTAAATCTACGGCCATTGCCGATCATATTTCCGTGGATTTCGAGTTACGCGGTTGTCCGGTTAGCAAAGGCCAATTGCTGGAACTTATCACCGCTTATTTAAAGGGCCGAAAGCCAAATATCCCCAATTACAGTGTATGCATGGAGTGTAAGCGAAGGGGAACACCGTGCGTGATGGTGTCGCAGGGAAAAATTTGTATGGGGCCGGTAACGCAGGCGGGGTGTAACGCGCTGTGCCCGTCATACAACCGGGGCTGCTATTCTTGCTTCGGGCCAAAAGAAACTCCCAACGCCGCTTCGTTAAGCAGGTGGCTGCTTGAGCAGGGCGTTGAAAGGGATGAATTAGTACGGATTTTCCGCGGGTTTAATGCTAATGCGGAGCCTTTCCGCAAAGAAAGTGAATACTATGAAAAATAAAACCATAAAGGTCGATATACTGGCGCGCGTGGAGGGCGAAGGCGGACTGCGCCTGAAGATCAGCAATGGCATTGTGAAAGATGTTCAATTGAAGATATATGAGCCGCCGCGTTTTTTTGAGGCACTATTAAGAGGCCGCGACTTCAGGGAAGCGCCTGATATTACTTCACGTATTTGCGGAATTTGCCCCGTTGCGTATCAATTGGGCGCATCTCATGCGATGGAGGAAATATGCGGCGTAAAGGTGGAAGGCCCGTTAAGGGCCTTACGCCGCCTGATCTATGCCGGAGAGTGGATCGAGTCGCATGTACTGCACGCCTTTATGCTTAATGCACCGGATTTTTTTGAGGCCGGGAGTGTTATTCATTTGGCGCAGGTATACCCTGAAGTAGTGAGGAATGCTTTGCGGATGAAGAAAGCTGGCAACGAGATTATGATACTGCTCGGCGGAAGGGAAATACACCCGGTAAATTTACGTTTGGGCGGATTTTACAAGACGCCTTCAAAACGGGAATTGAGAACATTGCTGGAAGAGATAAAATGGGGGAGGCAGGCGGCGGTTGACTCGTTAAAGTTTATCTCTAAATTCGAATTCCCGGATTTCTCACAGGATTATGAATTTCTGGCACTTTCCCATCCGGATGAGTATGCTATTTTAGACGGCCGCCTGGTTTCAAACACCGGTATTAACCTGGCCATCAGCGAATACGACAACTGCCTTATTGAAGAGCAAGTTCCGCATTCCACCGCACTGCATTCACACTTTAAAGATGGGGGAACATGTTTGCTGGGGCCGCTGGCGCGCTATAACCTTAATTTCGACCACCTTACCCCGCTGGCTAAGGCGACCGCGTTTGAAGCGGGCCTGGAAAGATATTGCAACAACCCTTTCAAAAGTATCCTGGTAAGGATGGTGGAAGTAATTTACGCATTTGAAGAAGCCGAGCGCATTATTGAAGATTATGAGGAACCCGATAGCCCCGCCATTGATGTAAAACCAAGGGCGGGTACAGGGTATGGCGCTACAGAAGCACCCAGGGGAATATGCTATCACCGTTACACCGTAGATGACAAGGGTATAATAACCGATGCTAAAATTGTTGCCCCGACTTCGGTGAACCAGGCAAGGATCGAAAAAGATCTTTGGGGACTTGTGCAGGCAAATGCTGGCCTCACTGATGACAAACTGAAGTTTTTTTGTGAGCGGGCAATCCGTAATTATGATCCCTGCATCTCCTGTTCTACGCATTTTTTAAAATTGGAGGTAGAGCGGGACTAAAACAGAAAATCAATTATAAAATGGAAAATAATACTTGTTTAGAAGAGAGACTGCTGATTTGCATAGGAAATGGATATCGGCAGGATGACGGCGTGGGCCCGTTTATAGGGCGGCAGCTGAAATTAAGGGGCCTCCCGGGAGTTCGGATCATGGAGAATTCCGGGGATGGCATGGCAATGATGGACGCCTGGAAAGACGAAGAGACAGTGATCCTTGTTGATGCCGTTCGTTCAGGACAGCCTGCCGGAACTATATTTTGTTTCGATGCCGTGGCAAACCCTATGCCTGAAGATATTTTCGCGGTATCATCCCACGATGTCAGTATTCCGGACTGTATAGCCCTTTCGCGCAGCTTGGGCATTTTCCCTGAAAAATTGATCTTTTACGGTATAGAAGGGGAAAATTTCGGCGACGGGGTACAACTGTCGCTGGCAGTAAAAGAGGCTGCAATTGCAGTTGCGGAAATGATAGCAGAAGATTTGCGATATGAATAATTAACGAGCGTTGAGAAGCAAGAGCCAAGAACCAGGAAAAACACAAATCCTCTCTTTTATACAGGTAAATTCCCCTTGATTTCTTGACTCTTGGTTCCTTGACTCTTGGTTCCTGGTTCTTAATCCGCCTAACTAACCGGATTTTACGAACTCTTTGTTTCGAGTTCTTCCACCTCTCCCATGTCTTTCAAATAGCTGAATACCTTTATGGCCTCATCTTCATTTATTTTACTGATTGCAACGCCAACATGTACCAATACATAGTCGCCCAATTGTGCTTCGGGTACCATGCATAAGTTTATTTCTTTTTGAATGCCGCCAAATGATACTTTGGCTGTTCTGAAAACATCATCCAGTTGAGCGGTTATCTCTATGATCTTACCGGGAATAGCGAGGCACATAATGATTGTTTATTTAAGAAGGTTTTGAATAACATTAGCGAATTAGTTTTTGCTGATCAGTTGTTTATTAAACCCGGATCGCTTCAGGCAGTAATACCTTTGATCTAAGCCAGTTATACCACAACGGCAAACCTTCGCCCGACGTGCAGCTAACTTCAATGATCTCCAGCTGATGATTTATTTTTTTTGCATTTGATCTCGCTTTTTCTATATCGAACGGAACGTACGGAAGGAGGTCGGTTTTATTGATGATACAAAGTGTTGAAGAATGAAACATATCGGGGTATTTTAACGGCTTATCATCGCCTTCTGCAACACTCATTATCACCACCCTTTCTTTTTCACCCAGGTCAAACATAGCAGGGCAAACTAAGTTCCCAACATTCTCGATAAACAAAACAGAATTTTCTTTAGGCTTCATTCCCTGCATTGCATGCAGTACCATGTGCGCATCCAGGTGGCAGCCTTTGCCGGTATTAATTTGGGTAACTTTTGTCCCGGTTGCATAAATACGGTCCGCATCATTAGCAGTTTGCTGATCGCCTTCTATTACCGCAAATTCCAATTCCCCTTTCAAATCGTTCAGAGTCCTTTCCAATAAAGATGTTTTACCCGAGCCCGGCGAACTCACCAGGTTTAAGGCAAATATGTTCTTGCCTTCAAAATAGCCGCGATTTCTTTCAGCCAATAAAGTATTCTGGTATAACACATCTTTCTCAACGTCAACTATAGTTTTTTGATTTTGATGCGGATGATCGTGATCATGCGGATGATCATGGGCATGAGTATGCTGATGATCTTTATCAACAAGATGAAAAGTTGTTTTGCCGCCTGAATCGCAGCCGCATGTTGCACACATAATCTTAGTTTTTAATGTTTAAAAAAAATGTTAATTTACGAAACCAGCAATGACTTTACCCTAAGTTCCTTTCCCTGTATAATATCCAATAAATGCTCACCGCAAACCGGGCAGGCATCGTAATAATTTTCAATAGTAAATTCTGTATTGCAGTCAAGGCACTTTGCCAGGGCATTTATTCTGTTTATCTTTTTAACAGCATTTTGCAGCATGGTTTGTTTAACTGCCTGGTTCCAGGCAAATTCCAACGACTCTGTTTCAATTCCGCTCATTGTGCCAATATCCAGTTCTATTTCATCAATAACAGTTGCTTTGGCTGCTTTGGCCTGTTCTTCTGCAATTTTAATTATGCTCATTACAATAGAAAGTTCATGCATTTGCCAGGGTTTAAAAACAATTATATCTCAAAATTACCGGGATTTGGAAAATAAAAATGTGATAACCATCATATTATTTAATGATAGTTCTTACCGCTCTCAACGCACGGTGCACATAAATTTGGTTTAATCAATAAGCAATTAAATCTGACAATAACCACTAAACTTAAAAATTGCCATCATGAACAATGATAATGATCTATTAAAACAACCTACTTATTATGAAGAGGTTCAAAGGAAAGGATACTCTCGCCGTGATTTTATAAAGTTTGTAAGTATGATGACCGCCTTTATTGGTTTGGAACAATCGGCTATGGGCCAGGTGGCGAAAGCTTTAAAAACCAAACAAAGATTGCCGGTTATCTGGATGCATTTTCAGGAATGTACATGTTGCAGCGAAAGTTTTATACGCTCGTCTCATCCGATAGTTGCAGATATTTTGTTAGATAAAATATCATTGGATTATACCGAAACATTGATGGCTGCTTCGGGCACGCAGGCTGAAGCCGCATTAAAAAATACTATGGACAAGTATAAAGGTCAATATATTCTTTGTATAGAGGGCAGTGTACCATTAGGCGCGGATGGCGTTTACTGTATGATAGGCGGCAAAACTTCCTTGCAAATATTGCACGAAGTGTCAGAGGGCGCTGCCGCTATTATTGCCTGGGGCAGTTGCGCCAGCAATGGTTGTGTGCAATCAGCCAAACCTAATCCAACTGGGGCAACGCCAATTCATAAATTGATTACTAATAAACCTATCATAAAAGTGCCGGGTTGCCCGCCCATTGGCGAAGTAATGGCAGGGGTCATTGTTTATTATTTGACTTTTGGGAGGATCCCCGAATTAGACAGAATTGGAAGGCCAAAAGCATTTTACAATAAACGCGTTCATGACACCTGTTACCGCCGGCCGTTTTACGACGCCGGCTTATTTGTTGAATCTTTTGACGATGACAACGCTAAAAAGGGATATTGCTTATATAAGGTCGGTTGTAAAGGTCCAACTACTTATAATGCATGTGCCGTTACGAAATGGAACGGGGGAACCAGTTTCCCTATACAATCCGGCCATCCGTGTTTTGGCTGCAGCGAAGAAAATTTTTGGGATAACGGAAGGATTTATGAAAGGGCTTCTTCTTTTGCCGGCTTTGGTATCGAAGCGGATGCAGATACTTTGGGTAAAGTTGCTTTAGGTGTTACCCTTGGCGCTGCGACTGTTCATGCAGTGGCCACTAATTTTGGTAAATCAAATCTGTTAAGCGAACACCAGGCCGAAGGAAATGAAAGTGGGAACGAATTAAAATCTTAATTAACTTATCGCATAAAAAATTTAATCATGAGTAAAAGAATTGTTGTTGACCCTATAACCAGAATTGAAGGTCATTTACGTATAGAAGCAGATATTGAGAATGGAAAAATAAAAGATGCTTACAGCAGCGGCACGATGGTACGGCTGCTTGAAGAGATTTTACAGGGAAGAGACCCGCGGGATGCATGGGCTTTTGTTGGAAGGGTTTGCGGGGTTTGCACTTCCGTACACTCTCTCACATCTGTCAGATGTGTGGAAGACGCATTGGATATTGTCATACCGCCTAATGCCGAGCTTGTCAGAAATATTATGTTTTGCAGTCAATATATGCATGACCATGTGGTACACTTTTATCATTTGCATGCCATGGATTGGGTAGATGTAGTGAATGCACTCAAAGCTGATCCAAAGAAAACATCTGCGTTGGCACAAAGTATTTCAAGTTGGCCAAAAAGTTCGCCGGGCTATTTCAGCGACATTCAAACCAGGATAAAAAAATTTGTCGATAGCGGGCAGCTTGGTATTTTTTCAAACGGCTACTGGGGGCATCCTGCTTACAAACTTCCTGCTGAAGTAAACCTGATTGGGTTGGCCCACTACCTGGAAGCTCTTGAATGGCAAAAAGAGATCGTAAAAGTACATGCCATTTTCGGTGGTAAAAATCCACATCCAAATTACCTGGTTGGCGGTATGGCCTGCGCCATTAGCCTTGACGATGTAAGCGTTATAAATGAAGAGCGCCTGTCTTATGTAGGACAGCTATTAAAAGATGGACAAAAATTTATAGAGCAGGTTTACATTCCCGATTTGATGACCATCGCTTCTTTTTATAAAGACTGGGGCGGTATAGGGAGTGGTCTCGGGAATTATTTAGTATATGGCGACCTGCCAACCAATGGCTTCCGTGATCCGTCAGGCTATAAATTTCCGGGCGGCGCCATCCTTAACAAGGATATCGGCAAAATATATGATGTCGACCTGCGGAATGATGATGAAGTTAAGGAATTTATTACCCATTCATGGTATGAATACAAAGAAGGGAATAATAAGGGGTTACACCCATGGAAAGGGGAAAGCAAAGTAAAATATACCGGACCTAAACCACCTTTTGAACATTTGGAAACCGATCAAAAATATAGTTACTTAAAAACCCCCCGATGGAAAGGAAATGCCATGGAAGTGGGGCCGCTGGCCAGGGTGCTTGTTGGTTATGCAAGAGGACGAGACGATTTTAAAGAGGTAGTGGATAAAGCATTGAAAGACCTGGATGTTCCGGTAACCGCTTTATTTTCGACCCTGGGCAGAACAGCCGCCCGTGGGCTTGAAAGTAAATTAACCGCGCAATGGGGCCTTGAATTTTATGATCAATTAATAGCCAATGTTAAAAATGGCGATACACGAATGGCAGATATGACCAAATTCGATCCGTCAACCTGGTCAAAATCGGCATTTGGCGTTGGACATGCCGAGGCTCCGCGGGGGGCGCTGGCACATTGGATAAATATACAGGATCAAAAAATCGCCAATTATCAGTTGGTGGTCCCAACAACCTGGAATGCATCGCCAAGAGACGAAAAGGGGAACATGTCTGCGTATGAAGCTGCCCTGATAGATACGCCGGTTAACGATGATACGCAGCCATTGGAGATTTTAAGAACGATCCACAGTTTCGATCCATGCATGGCCTGCAGTGTTCATTTATACGATGAGGAAGGAAAAACAATCAACAGGATTAGCGTTGTAGGCGATTAACTTAACTTAAAAACAATTTTATGGCAAATAAATATCTATATATTCCCAGGTTACGAAGGGTTTATGTATGGGAAATGCCGGTAAGAATTTACCATTGGTTAAATGCTTTAGCTGTCCTTACCCTCATAATTACCGGATTTTACATAGCTAATCCGCTTGCTTTATTAAGCGATAAGGATGCTTCACATCAATTTATAATGGGATGGGTCAGGTACATTCATTTCGTTGCGGCTTACGTTTTCTTTTTCAATTTTTTATTTCGTTTGTACTGGGGCTTTGTCGGCAATAAATATGCTAACTGGAGGCAGTTTATACCAACATCAAAAAGATTCATTAAAGAACTATGCTGTGTTTTTAAAATAGATATCCTGATGTTGAAAAAATATGGTAAGGAACAGGAACATCTAAGTGTAGGGCATAATGCAATGGCCGGGTTTATTTATTTTTTAAGTTTCATAGCTTTTTTACTGCAATGCCTTACAGGCTTTGGATTATACGCCGGGATGTCAAGTTGGTGGCTGCCAAAATTGTTTGCATGGGTTCCCGCAATGCTTGGGGGCGACATCCTTACAAGGCAAATACATCACGAATTGATGTGGTTCTTTATCCTTTTTGCTGTTATACATGTTTACCTGGTTTTCTATCATGATTATGTTGAAGGACGGGGAGAAATAAGCAGTATGGGAGGCGGATTTAAATTTATTGAGGAAGAAGTATTTGAAAAGAACATGTCTCAAACACCTAATCCGGAAAAAGTAAATGAAGAAAAATAAAAAAACATTAGTACTTGGAATCGGCAATTATTTAATGGGTGATGAAGGTATCGGCGTTCATGTAGCCAACCGGATGCTAAAAGAAGAATTGCCGGACGACGTTGATGTACTGGATGGGGGGACAGGCGGTTTTTACCTGCTGGAGTATTTTGAAATTTATGATCACATTATTTTAGTTGACGCAACACTGGATGGGAATGGCCCTGGTACGATCCGATTAATAAAACCCAGGTTCGCCAGCGATTTTCCGCCGGCAATGAGCACACATGATATAGGCTTAAAAGACCTGGTGAGCGCCTTGCAATTATTGGGCAAGATGCCCGAAATAGACCTTTTTGTTGTTAGTATCGAATCTATTCAGCAGCAAGGCGTTGAACTTACCGGTGAAATTGAAAGCATGGTGCCTTTTCTGATTGAGGAGATCAAATATCTCCTCAAAAAACATCAGGTGACGACAGAAATTAACGCCTAAAAAAATTTATAGCTATTAAAACACATAAATGGAAACATATCATATCCATATTAACGGAATTGTACAAGGCGTAGGCTTCAGGCCAATGATTTATCATTTGGCAAAGGAGATGAAACTGCATGGATATGTAAAAAATGATAGTAACGGTGTAAATGTATTCTTCAATGCATCTGAAGAGAAAGCTAAATCATTCTTTAATAAAATAAAACGGGCTGCGCCGGAGAAATCAAGGGTTATTTCGACCAAACTTTCTAAAGTAAAAGGCCAAACTTTTCCTGACTTTTCCATTGTGGTTAAAGAAAACGACGCTGGCAAAAAACAAGTATTAATGTCGCCGGATATGGCCATGTGCACTAATTGCGGGGTCGAATTGCATGGTATAAATAACCGCCGCCACCGCTACCCTTTTATCACTTGTACACAATGCGGCCCGCGCTATTCCATTATTAACAACCTGCCGTATGAAAGGCATAATACTTCTATGCAGGACTTTTTAATGTGTAAAAACTGCGGCGATGAATACAACAATGTTACTGACAGGAGGTTCTTTTCACAGACAAATTCATGTACTGATTGCGGTATGACGCTCAGTTTGCACGAGAATGCATCAACTATCATATCAAATGATACCGAAACAGTTTTACTCCACATTAAAAACTTTTTGAAGCACGGCAAAATTCTTGCAATAAAGGGCGTTGGGGGCTATTTATTATTTTGCGATGCTAAAAATGCGAAAGCAATTCAACTATTAAGAAACCGCAAGCACAGGCCCTCAAAACCTTTTGCCATATTATACCCTTGCATTAAAGCTATTCAAAACACCTTCCAATTAAATGACCGGGAAAATATCTTATTGGAAAGTGCAGCAGCCCCCATCGTACTATTACATCCTAAACAGGCAGCTTTTAATGAGCTGGCAGTAAAAGACATCGCGCCGGGTTTAAAGCGGTTAGGAGTTATGATTCCCTATAACCCCTTATTTGATTTAATTGCGAAAGACTATGGTGAGCCTTTAATAGCCACAAGCGCTAACATATCCGGCTCTCCCATTATTTATAAAGACAATGAGGCCCTTAATTATTTATTTGAAATAGCCGATTACGTGGTTAGCCACAATCGTGAAATTATTATACCGCAGGATGACAGCGTGGTACAAGTTTCAAAATATACCAATCAAGCGGTCATATTGCGGAGGTCAAGAGGCTATGCGCCATCATTCCTTAATTATAAAACTAAATCAGATCAGTGCATCCTGTCAACAGGCGCATTTTTGAAAAGTAGTTTTACACTGTCAGTGAATGGGAATGTATTTGTGAGCCAGTTTTTGGGAAGCGGTGAAAGCTTTGAATCGCAGTTGATGTATAAGCAAACTTTAGAACATTGGCTTAATATGTATGGCGTGAAGCCTGATGTTATTGTTGCCGATATGCACCCTGGTTATTTCTCGCAGCAATATTCCCGTGAGCTTGCCGATAAATTCAAGGTCGATGTAAAATTAGTACAGCATCACGAAGCCCATTTTGCCGCGGTACTGGCAGAGAATAATTTATTACAAAAAAAAGAACCCGTACTTGGCGTGATTTGGGATGGAACAGGCCTGGGAAATGATAGAAACATTTGGGGCGGAGAATTTTTCAAATACGAGAACAATGAAATGCAGCGCTGTTGCCACTTCGATTATTTCCCGGTTATAGCCGGCGATAAAATGGCGCTTGAACCCCGGATTTCGGCATTATGTGCGTCCAGTGATATACGACCGCAGGCTGGCCATCTTAAAGGAAAATTAACAGACGCTGAATGGAATAATTACCAGGTACTATTGCAAAACACAAGCCTGTTTACATCTTCAGCGGGAAGAATTTTTGATGCCGTTGCATCCCTGCTGGATGTATGCGACAAACAGACCTATGAAGGTGAAGCTGCAATGTACCTGCAGGCACTGGCCGAAGAATACGTTAACGCTTACGGCTTCACAATGGATGGTTCGTATTTTGAAGATTGGCGGCACGATTACCATATACCCACATCATTATTAATACAAGGTGTTTTGCTGGATATTAAAAAAGGGAAATCAAAAAGCTATATCGCCGCAAAATTTCATTACTCGCTGGTGTGCCTTATTGATATTGTGGCAGGAAATTTAAATATTGAAAATATTTGTTTTAGCGGTGGCGTTTTTCAGAATACGCTGCTGACAGATTGGATCAAACAGAAATGCGCCGGTAAATACCGCTTGGGCTTTCATAAAAACCTGTCGCCCAATGACGAGAATATCTCTTTTGGCCAGATGGTATATTATGAAAATAAGATAGTGACAATTCCAGGAGTTGTTGAGGTAAATAGAAACCATCCCTATCGAAAACTTACAATTACCAAAGAAAATATTAACAATTTGTACGATTTAACTATATGAAATATCTATCAGAGTTCCGTTCACCGGAAATAGTGGACGCCCTCTTAAAAGAAATCAGGCAAACGGTTAAAGGAAACTGGAACATCATGGAAGTGTGCGGTGGTCAAACCCATTCCCTTGTTAAGAATGGCATACTTAACATGCTGCCTGCAAATATACAAATGGTACATGGTCCTGGTTGCCCGGTGTGTGTTACGCCGGTAAACCTGATTGATAAGGCTGTTAATTTGGCCATGGAACACAACGTGATCTTATGTTCATATGGTGATATGATCAGGGTTCCGGGCAGTAGCATGAGCCTGCTCGAAGCAAAGTCAAAAGGTGCGGATGTCCGTATTTTATATTCGCCGCTTGATGCTGTTAAAATTGCCAGGGAAAACCCTGACAGGGAAGTCGTTTTTTTTGCCGTTGGTTTCGAAACTACTGCACCCGCCAATGCGCTTTCCGTTATTCATGCACACCGGGAACGGTTAAAAAATTATTCCATTCTTACATCGCATGTTTTGGTACCACCTGCCATGGAAGCAATATTGAGTGATGTTGAATGCAGAGTAGATGCCTTTTTAGGAGCAGGCCATGTTTGCGCCATAATGGGCATGAACGAATATTACCCGATTGTTGAAAAATACAAAATTCCAATAGTGATTACCGGGTTTGAGCCTGTTGATCTCTTGAACGGCATTTTGTTGGCTGTTAAACAATTGGAAAACGGTGAATATAAATTGGAAAATCAATACACCCGGGTAGTTGAAGCAGAAGGGAACATAAATGCCCTTAAGGCAATTAATGAAATATTTGAGGTGACAAACCGTGAATGGCGCGGAATCGGCGAAATTCCCGGGAGCGGTTATGGTGTAAAGGAAGAATACGGCGCGTATGATGCCGTAAAAAAATTCAAAATTGATATTTCAGGATCGCATGAAGATACAACCTGTTTGTCGGGCGATGTGATGAAAGGAAAGATCAAGCCGAACCAATGCCCCAATTTCGGGACAAAATGTACACCGGTGCAGCCTTTGGGTGCTCCTATGGTCAGCAGCGAAGGAGCATGCGCTGCCTATTATAATTTTAACATGGATTTGGCTTTGGAGGTTATTGGTCATTAAGTCATTAGGTCATTGAGTCATTAGGTCATTGGATATTAAATAACAATCATTTTCATTAACAATTCAAACTCACAACTCACTATTCACCACTCAAACTCACCATTCACCACTCACTAATATGAATCTCTCTTGTCCTATCCCCAAACTTGATTTCGATACCATTAACTTAGGGCATGGCAGTGGCGGCACATTAACAAGCCAACTATTAGATGCCGGTGTATTTAAGTTATTAGGAAACGGCCTGCTCGATAAAAAACACGATGGCGCTATCTTTAACCTTAACGGGAAAGTTGCCATGAGTACAGATACCTATGTAGTGTCTCCGATATTTTTTGAAGGCGGTAACATCGGCGATCTCGCTATTAACGGCACAGTAAACGATTTAGCAATGTGCGGTGCCGCCGCAAAATATTTATCACTCGGCTTCATACTGGAAGAAGGCTTGAAAATGACCGAGTTTTGGGAAATATTACTGAGCATAAAAACAGCCTGCGATGCCGCAGGGGTGGAAATTATAACCGGAGATACCAAAGTAGTTGAAAGAGGCAAAGGCGATAAGATTTTTGTAAATACTACCGGTATAGGAATAGTTCATTCAAAAGCAAATATTGATGTGGCTAATATAAAAGCGGGGGATAAAATTATCTTAAGCGGCCCGCTGGCCCGGCATGGCATTACTATAATAAGCCATCGGCAGGGATTGCAGTTTGAGAGTACCATCAGTAGCGACACACGGCCGCTTAATAATATAGTTTCAACCTTATTGGATGAATTTGGCGGAAATATCCACTTTTTACGCGACCCGACACGCGGAGGCCTGGCAACCGTATTAAATGAAATTGCTGCCGGGGCAAAACTTGGGATTGACATTGCACAAAAAAACATTCCCGTGGAAGAAGATGTTTACAGCGCCTGCGAAATGCTTGGCTTCGACCCTTTGTACGTAGCTAATGAAGGTTTATTTGTTGTCATCGCTGACGCATCTGTCGCTGATGATCTTTTGGCCCGGCTAAAAAAATGGGAATACGGATCAATGGCAAGTATTATGGGCGAAGTTACAATCGGGCACCCTCGCCAGGTTATTATGAAAAGTAATATTGGCGGCCGCCGGGTAGTAAATATGCTGCCGGGCGAACAACTTCCCAGGATATGCTGATAGAAGATTTTTATAACATTTAACAAAAACAGATATGTTTACATTTCCACTTTTACTCACTATTTACGCGGGCTTTACGCATGCTTTTGAGGCCGATCACCTGCTGGCCGTAAGCAATATAGTTTCGCAGCGGGATCGTACGTGGTTATCTGTTAAAGACGGCATTGTTTGGGGGTTTGGACATTCTTCCACCATAGTTTTTATCGGTGCGCTTGTAATCCTTTTTAAAGTCGGAATTTCTGTACATAGCTTCCATTATTTTGAAGCCGTTGTCGGTTTAATGCTGATAGCATTGGCTGTTTACAGGCTGCTGAAATTTTTTCGCAGCAAAAAGTTCGTCGTACATAAGCATGCACATGTACATGCCGGAGGGCCGCATAAACACATACACCTTCACCTTGAACCTCAGCACCACCCTCATCCCCACCTGCAAAACCATACCCATAATCATTCACATTCCCTGGCTTATGGAGTAGGGTTAGTCCACGGACTTGCGGGCAGCGGGGCGTTGGTCCTGCTGGCTATGTCGCAGATCAAAAGCCCGGCCCAGGGAATAATCTTTCTTGTAATATTCAGTATGGGCTGTACCGCGGGTATGCTGGTCGCTGCCGGCTTATTCAGTGTGCCGTTCTCAAAAAAATTAATACAGGCGCCCGTTTTGCAAACAATTTTAATTATCGCCACTTCCCTGCTTTGCCTGTTGTATGGCGGCGAGGTAATTTATAATAACCTGGTTGCTTAAATTGGTATAAGCCATGGCATGCCTCACCCCCAACGCTCTCCAACGGAGAGGGAGTTAAAAAAGGCATAGAATTAGCGCATTGTGCTTCAAAGATTCATATTATTATTTGTTTTTTAAGGGCATTCATGAGGGCTGCGCCGTTTAGGTGAGGTGATGAACGTTTTTTATAAAAAAGATGAATAATTTTGTTGGATGAAAATAGCCACTTATAACGTTAATGGCGTTAACGGACGCCTGCCGGTGCTGCTCCGCTGGCTTGACGAAACGGCGCCGGATGTTGTTTGCCTGCAGGAGCTGAAAGCGCCCAAGGAAAAATTTCCGGAAAAAGCTTTACAGGATGCAGGTTATAATGCGATATGGCATGGACAAATAAGCTGGAATGGCGTGGCCATACTGTCGCGAAGCGGAGAAATAAAGGAATTAAGGCGCGCCCTTCCCGGCGATCCGGAGGATAGTCATAGCCGCTACATCGAGGCCTTGGTAAATGGCATTACTATCGGCTGCCTGTACCTGCCAAATGGTAACCCTGCCCCCGGCCCGAAATTCGATTACAAACTGCGCTGGTTTGAACGCTTAACCCTGCATGCTGCCGAACTTCTTGCATCTGAAATACCGGTGGTGTTAACCGGCGATTACAACGTTATGCCGACCGAACTGGATGTTTACAAACCCGAACGCTGGGTGAATGATGCACTGTTCAGGCCGGAGACACGCGCAGCTTTTAAAACGCTCGCTGCGCAAGGGTGGACCGATGCGATACGAAAACTTTATCCCAATGAAAAAATATATACCTTTTGGGATTATTTCCGTAATGCGTATGCGCGCGATGCCGGTTTGCGTATCGATCATTTCCTGCTTAGCCCTGACGTCGACAGACGTCTTACTGCTGCCGGCGTAGACCGTAATGTACGCGGGTGGGAAAAGTCAAGTGATCATGCGCCGGTTTGGATTGAACTGGCCGATTAGAAGTCACGAGTCTTTAGTCGAAAGTCAAAAGTCGAATTTTGTACTTTTCTTACTTAGAACTTAAGACTTTTAACTTAAAACTAAACGTTTACATCATCCCGCTTCATATGTTAGTACAAGTTTTATCATACCAGATAGCTGATAGCATTGATATAAAAATATTCAAATCTGCTTTTAAAGCAGAATTATATTTTGGTGATACCGATGAGTTATTTTATATAACCGACGAGGGCCAATACATATATGTTTTTAAATATGGAGTGGTTTGCTTTTTAAACTACAACTGAGTAGTATAAAAGACAACTACGAACTTTTCAGAGATCTATTGCAGTACAAAACAAGTTACAGGCTGGAGTGGGTGATTATTATTCTTATTTTGGTAGAGGTTTTAAATATTTTTGTGCAGAAGCTGTTTAGTTAGGCTTTTTCCCGGATGGAAGCGGAAAACAAAAAGGTTTCTTTTTGAATTTGAAAAAATCTACAAAATCCGAAATTGTTCACCTGCAATATCTATCCACCAGCCATTTCTCTGTTCCGTTCTTTTTAGCGCGTTTTGCCGCTGCGCGTAAAATCGGCGAAAGCAGTGACATCAAGCCCGCGGCATTTGTATCTGCCATTGTTAATGCCACCGCGAGATGCGCAAAGTTTTTAGGTTTACCATTTTTATCGCTAAAACCATCAGCAGCAAGTCCGTAGAAGATTTTTATAAAATTTTCCATACCGGCATGTCCCGGCTGCAAGGTTATCTGAAATTTCACCTGTTCGTTTGTTTCGTTATAAAACCGGTGATGAGTACCGGTGGGAACGGTGAATGACTCGCCAATGTTCAACTTTTTTTTATCTTTTCCTATTTGCAGGTATAAAACACCCTCCTTCACCTCAAACTTTTCGGAAAATGCTTTGTGATAATGCAACGGCGGGCCATCGCTTTTACCTAAATCTATTTCCATGAGTGTATACGTTCCATTTGTTTCTGCCGAAGTTTTAATAAACGTAGCAGAATCATTAATTGCCGGGTTAACAAAAGTTCTCTTTTCCATAATGGTCGCTTTATTTTTTATGCATTAATGTGACAGTCAATGTAATGTTACATTTAAATATTGACATTTTGAAGGTTTTGGCCGTTAATGTGTTGAACCTTTTTAATTAAATTTGTTTTCAGGTAAAGAACGGTATGGAAGCAGGAAATAAAATGGATGGCAAATCCAGGATCGTTCTTCGTGAGCGGGCTGACCCGCCAACCTATTGGCTCACCCGCTTCATAATCCTTCGCCTGCTGGGCGTGGTCTACGCCGTGGCCTTTCTCGTGGCGATCAACCAGATCGTTCCTTTGATCGGCGCTCATGGGCTCCTTCCCATAGGGATTTACCTGAAGGAGGTAGCAGCTACACTCGGGTCAGCCGGGGCGGGCTTCGTGCGGCTGCCGTCGCTCTTTTGGCTCTGGCATTCTGATACTGCGCTTTTAACGGTGAGTTGGATCGGATTTGTGATTTCCATTGTAGTTGTGGCGGGCTATGCGAATGGGCCGCTGCTTGGTGTACTTTGGTTTCTGTACATGTCCATTGTTCATGCCGGACAAGACTGGTACGGCTACGGCTGGGAGATCCAACTTACCGAAACCGGGTTTCTCGCTATCTTTCTCTGTCCGCTGCTGGATATGCGGCCGTTTCCCCGCCGCGCACCACCCTTTCCCATCATTGTTTTATTCCGCTGGCTCATCTTCCGTATTATGCTTGGTTCCGGATTGATCAAGATCCGGGGGGATGAAGCCTGGCGCAATGGCACCGCACTCTTTTACTATTTCGAAACACAGCCCATTCCCGGCCCGCTGAGCAGGTGGTTCCATTTTCTGCCGCATGTAATGTTGAAAATTGGCGTATGGTTCAATTGGCTGGCCGAGCTTGCGGCGCCCTGGTTCATATTCTGGCCGCGGCTGGGGCGGCACATTGCCGGGGTAGTGATCGTGCTATTGCAGGTCGTGCTGATCTTCAGTGGCAATCTCTCTTTTTTAAACTGGCTCACTATTGTCCCCGCCCTGGCTTGTTTTGATGACGGCTTCTGGGCCCGGCTGCTGCCCCGTGTGCTTGTCCGCAAGGCGGAAGCCGCAGCCGCTAATGCCGAAGAATCCAAACCCATGATTACCACCGCCTGGATAGTTACAGCAGTTGTCGCCCTCCTCAGCATCCAGCCGGTATTGAACATGCTGTCCTCAACGCAGGTGATGAACACCTCCTTCGACCCGCTGGACCTGGTAAATACCTACGGTGCGTTCGGCAGCGTGGGACAGCAACGCTTGAATGTAGTATTTGAAGGAACAACAGACGATACCACCGGCGGCAAAGCCAACTGGAAACCTTATATCTACAAAGACCTCCCGGTATTGCTTAACAAACGGCCTCCGCAAATAGCCCCGTATCAGCCGCATTTAGACTGGCAAATGTGGTTCGCTGCTATGTCGACCCCAGATCAATATCCATGGACGTTAAACCTGGTATGGAAACTGCTGCATAACGATCCCGGCGCTATAAGTTTGTTAGCAGGCAACCCTTTCCCCGGCAAACCGCCGCGATATGTCCGGGCAGTGTTATATTATTATAAGTTCGCAAAACCAGGCAATCCGCAAGGCCTTTTTTGGACACGTGAAGAGATTGGAGATTGGATACCGGCAGTTTCGGTGGATGATGCAAATTTGAGGAAGTTTTTGAAGGATGAGGGGTGGCTGAGGTAATGGGGGTAAATAATTTCGACACAATTTTGGTACGATTTGTACCAATGAATTTAATTTCGTATCTTTACATAAATCTTAAAATCGGGGAAATTATGATGATAAAGTAAATGAAGGTTAAACTAATTAAGATGGCAACTGCTGAAGAAGTGGAGGCGCTAATTAAAAAAGGCAACGTATCAGAAATGCCATCGATACAGCAAGGCTGGCGTTTTAATTTCGATAAGGAATTAAAGAAATTGAAAAATGCAACAGGATACCTTTTAGTTACGGAAGAAGCCCCGGAGGTGATCGAAGGATGTATGATATTCCAGTTAATTGACAAGCAGCAGCCGTATATGGCTTTCGTTGAGGTTGCCCCTCACAATAAAAGAAATACAAAAACATACGACTATGTGGCCGGATGTTTGATTGCCTTTGCTTACCAGTTGAGCGTAACAGAAGGTGTAGGCGATTATAACAGTATGTTGCAATTTGATGTGATGGAAGAAAAGAAAGAAGATGAGATTAAATTAATGGCTTTATATTCTACCAAATATCATGCGAAGCGCTGGAACGGTACCACAATGGTTATAATGGATGAAGATGGTGAAGCTCTTGTTAAAAAGTATATTTCACAATAGGTAAGATTAAGCGAATGGACAAATTAAAAAAGATCGTAAAGCAAGTTAGAAATACTGGTAAGACCAAAATTAGGGATTTGACTATTGGGCCAAACGACGGGCATACCCGGAGCAAGGAAAAGGCGGCAGAAATAGCTGTCCTGGCCAAACTCCACAACAGCAAGCGTTCACCCGAACGTTTGCGCAGGAATGCTATGTTAGCCATCCAATACCGCATGGAGCATTATATAAATGATAGCCGGATCACTTATGAAAACATCTATGCGATTGAAGATTTTGTAAAAGATTTTCTAAAGATTTTGGGTATCAACAAAGGTACATTTGCCAGGTATATCGAGATGGACGGTTCAAACCTGAATAAATATTACAGAAGCGATAGGCGTTTTAATTCGGAGCTTGCTTTGAAATTTGCATATTTTTTTCATACTCCCGCAGATTTATGGCTAAAGGTTCAAATCAAAAATGAATTGCTGCAATTACAAAAGGAAAAGGAAGCAGAAGAAAAATATCGCAAATATGACTACGAAAAATTATTACAAATGGCCTGAAAAGGCCTGCCTGTGTTCTTTAACCAGCGGCCGCCCCAAACAGCAGCCTACCAACTGCGGTTAGACTGGCAAATGTGGTTCGCCGCTATGTCCACCCCCGATCAATATCCCTGGACGCTAAACCTGGTGCGGAAACTGCTGCACAACGATCCCGGCGCTATAAGTTTGTTAGCAGGCAACCCTTTCCCCGGCAAACCGCCGCGATATGTCCGGGCAGTGTTATATTATTATAAGTTCGCAAAACCAGGCAATCCGCAAGGCCTTTTTTGGACACGTGAAGAGATTGGAGATTGGATACCGGCAGTTTCGGTGGATGATGCGCATTTAGTGAAGTTTTTGAAGGATGAGGGTTGGGTGAGGTTTTAAGTTTTTTCTGAATTCCGGGGAATAAATAACATTATTACTCATCCCAAAGTTCATCAAAGGTCAATCCTTTAAGTTTACCGCTCTTGATAAGTTCGGCTTCTTTCAAGCTTTGGTTAAGTGATATTTGCTCCGCCTTTGAAAGATCATCCTTGGAGTTTGCAATTAGGGTTCCACCTTTTTTTCTGATTATTTGCGAAACCGTATCAGCTTCCTGGTCCGGTATTTCAAATGTTAATGTAGTCATTGCAATTCCTGATTAAACTTACAACTGTGAAATTTATTAATTATGATACAAATGTCGACCAATTAAACTAAAAATGATACAAAATAATTGAGCACCATTCAATTTTAAGGTCCGCAGCAACCACTCCTTCTTACCCATTCGCCGCTGGCGTCACCGCATCGTTACTGGTCGTTTTGCGGAAAGACACGAATGGTTTTAATATACCTTTGCCGGTAGTAGGGGTCTAAGGGCGTTTCCGTAACTCCCTTGTTATCGCGCGAAGTAGCATGTATAAATATAACGTCGCCCATGTGATTTGATACGACAATACCCATATGTCCCACCGTCCGGGTTGTGCTGTCGGTACCTGTGAAAAGTATCAGGTCGCCGGGTTTTGCGTTTTTTATATCGATCTCCCGGTTTACAAAAGCAAAATCGACCGATGGCCTGGGAACCCTTATTCCGAAATGATTAAAAACACAAGTGACAAATCCCGAACAATCAAAGCCTTGTTGCGGGTCGGTTGAGCTGTATTTATAAGGTGTCCCTTTAAGGGAACGGGCAAAAGTTATTAATTCCGACGGGGTTGTTTTTCCGGTTGCGATATTAACAGGTTGGTTTTTAGTGCCGGGGGCCAGCGGAGGTAAGGCATGATTATTATCAGACGCAGAAAGTGACGGGTTCTTCGGTTTGTTACAGGAGAAAGCGATAAAAATAGCACCAACCAATAGGCTGCAAATCAATCTCATAAGATATGATGTACAAAAACCCGTCCATTATTGGGTAGGTGGTTTGGATTGGGGCAGGTTTGGGTGGGGCAATATTGCTTTGCCAAATTGGTCGCCAGTAAGACAGCAGTGTCACCCGCCCCATTAAGCGCCCACGTTCAAGCCAAAAACAATTTTGAGTGCCCAGACTCCGGTAAATGGCAGAAAGGCCGTGAATCTTATGGCCGCGCCGTCCCATCCTTTTGCCGGGTCGAAAACAAATACCATGCGATAAAGGTTATGAGCCCACCAAAAAATCGCCTCAAACATAGAAAAGCCGGAACCTGAATTTAGTTGATATTTGTAAACCCTGCAAATCGCCGTAAACCTATAAATGCCTACATATCAGATGACTACAATGATGTAAACCCAAAAATGTGTAAACCTTTGTAAACCCTATGACACCTATTGTTTTGTTAGTGGAATCAACATGTCATGAGGAACGATCCGCCTTGAGGCGAAAGACATGCCGATCAACGGACCTGCATGTCTTCATTACCTGTCAGCCGCGCGCCGGGAACACTTACATTGCGTTTCGTTGAATATCTGATGCAGCGATTGCTTCGTTCCTTATAATCACGCGATTGTGAGTTGTTGATTATCAAGATGCACAATAATCTTAGTTCATTGCCGTCCGCTTTAGCGGACGGAATAGTTAATCAGGAAAATCCGGCTTTAGCCTAAATAATTGGTTTGGCTAAAGCCCTTGGCCATCTCCTTTGTATCCGTTGGCTAAAAGCCAACGGCAATGAATAAATATACATTTCAGCGCGTCATCCATATTTTTTCCAGGGTTTGCCCTGGTGGGCACTCGCAACGACGAGTCCGAAATCAGTCTGCCAGTACAAAACCTTTCCCCCAATTTTGCAGTCGGGAACAACAACTGACAAATTCCACAACTAAACGTTAACGACTGTTAAATATCAACGCCGCTAATTTTTCACCGGCTGATCTGGCTTATTGCCCGTAACAACGGTCCCGGTTTTTGCTTCCTCTTTCGGCGGATCTACCTGTTTTGTTTCTTTAACGGCAATACCAGTGTCACCAGGCTTTTGTTTCATCGAATTCATCTCTGTGGTTAATGCTTCATTTTTACTTTCCCAGTCTTTTTGTGCTGTCTGCAACCCATTAATAACTGCAGTTAATTGAGTTATTTTAGAAGTCTGGCTTTCAATGGTCACAGTTTTGGCAGTAAGCACTGCCTGCAGGCTGTCGGCCCTGGCCTCAATCTGTTTGATCCACCCTGTATAGGCATCTGCGGCGCCTTCCAGCCTCGCCAACTTTATTTGTAACCGCACGAAATTTTCATTCTTTATCGAGAGCACTCTTTCAAGGCTGTCCGTTTTTCGCGTTAACATTTCAATTCTTTCTCTCTTACTCTGCGCATTTACAAAAGTTATTCCCGATACCGCCATGCCAATCATCAAGATGACTAATTTCCCGTTTTTCATGTCAATTAAATTTAATATCGCAATTTGTTACCTATTTATTTCTCAAACCCAGCGTGCTAAAGCGACTAAAACGAATGGAAGGCATCTGATGATTAATTAGGGCAAGAACCCAGGGGAACCTTCTTACCGATTAACATTCGGAAAAATTTATTGTTTATGTTTATTTGAAAAAGAATCACTGCCCTGGAAGTACCTCCTGCTGTCCGAATTTTTCACCTTCGGATACAATATGCGCACAGTATGCTACACCTGTAAATCATTTATTCCGCGTTAAACTGCGGGTGCTTCACAATTTGTGTCGCTATAGCCTGCAGGTCCTGGCCGGTTAATGCACCTGCCCCATCAAAGTCAAAATGATGTTCGCTGTATACGGTAATAGTGCCCAGTGATCCATCCGCCGGTAAATCCACCGACCGGGCCTGTTCATAATCGATCCAGTCTTCTGCACTATCCGCAGGGTAAATTTTAAAAGTGTTGGCTTTTTTCTGTGGTTCAAATTTTAGTAATCGCTGGCTTTGACCAACCCGCAACTCAAAAGTCTTCATTGTAAATGGTTATTGTAATTGAATACACATTTAACGTTGAAAAGTTTGCCAAAAAACAGCTTTTGTTTTGATATGTATCACTATTTGAAATGCCCAATGTCATAGTATTCCCGGCGCCTGTTATCGAGATTTGATTTTACAGTTTTTTATTAAAAACTAATCATTATGTCACCATCCTGCCGTTAATTTTTACCGGCAGGATGTGTTTAAAATTCGTTCATTCTTTTCCTTAAATGGTAATAATTAATTTGATGGAAAAATTCATTAAAAAATTCAGCGAAACAGGGATGAAAGATGTCGCTGACGTAGGCGGTAAAAATGCATCTCTTGGTGAAATGTTTACACATTTGGCTCCTAAAGGAATATTGATACCTGATGGTTTTTCAATTACTACCTCCGCATTCCGCCATTTTATAAGTTTTAACAAACTAGGAGGAGAGTTGCAAAAATTAATGAAGGATCTGGATAGGAAAAATTTTTCAAATCTTGTCGAAACAGGGGCAAGAGCCAGAAAATTGATCATGAATAGATTTATGCCAAATGATCTCCGGGAAGCAATAGCAGATGCTTATGACAACCTTTTTGATGATAGCGAAAGGCCCGTTGCCGTTCGCAGCAGCGCGACTGCCGAAGATTTGCCAGGCGCCAGCTTTGCAGGTCAGCATGATTCTTATTTAAATATTAAAGGCCATTATGCACTGCTTTATGCGGTTAAGCAATGTTTCGCCTCTCTTTATACCGACAGGGCTATAAAATACAGGGAAGACAACGGCTTTGATCACAATAAAGTGTTCCTTTCTGTCGGCGTTCAGCAGATGGTACGTTCCGATCTTGGTAGCTCCGGCGTTGGGTTTACACTTGAACCGGAGTCTGGTTTCAGGAACGTGGTGCATATTGCCGGCCTTTGGGGTTTAGCAGAGAATATTGTACAGGGCACAGCAACCCCGGATGAATTCCTGGTATTTAAACCATCCTTAAAAAAGAAATTAAAGTCAATCATCCAAAAAAACCTTGGCAGTAAAAGTAAAAGATTAATTTATACGGATGATGATGACGAAAACGTAAATTCAACCATTAACCAGGATACACCGCCGGAATTGCGCGGGAAATTTATCCTGGAAGACCACGAAGTTGAAACATTAGCAAATTGGGCGCTGGTAATTGAAGAGTATTATCAGCATCCAGTGGATTTTGAATGGGCTAAGGACGGCACAAACCATCAATTATATATCATACAAGCCAGGCCGGGAACTGTTCACAGCAAGAAAAAGGCGTTCCAGGTAAGATCATTTAAATTAGCCGAAAAAGGGGAAGAGACAACCACAGGAGAGACGATTGGCAACATGATCAATTGCTAAAATATTCCGCCAGGAAAAGGAGCAAATCAAGTAGTTAGAAAAGCAGCAGAAAAAAAAGAAGCAAGCCGGAAAAAAAATTTACTGGTGATTATGCAGTTAACTTTGATTCATTTAATTGGTTTTGTATCATACATTTTTATGACCGGGGTCATTCTTTGGGTAGCAATATTTTAGAAAATTTGCGGTAAATAATGTTGTTCTTAATTATGCAATACCGGATAGATTCCTATTAACCCAATCATGGAAAAGTTAAACTTTTCGCCCGTTATGGGGCTGGCTGATGCTTTTTTTGTACTGTTAAGCCCAGGATGTCGCTATAGGTATCAGAGGAGGGATTAGTATTCCAAATTTAACTGTTGGTTATAGTTACTCATTGGTAAATAAAATCGCCAGTCGGTGCTTATTTTGATGCCAAAGAATTATCACAACAAAATAAAGAATCGCTGCAGAAATGTTTCACTCAAAAATTAAAATACATAAAAAACTTCCCCTGCTCATCTATGCAGGCTGCGGGACCTCCCTATTACTGGTTATACTGGTTGGGGCTACCTCATTGTATTTTTCCGAGCGCCAAAAACAAAAGGAATACTCGGTGGAACATACCTACCAGGTACTGGAAAAGGTGCATACAGTACATCGTCATTTATACGAAATGGGGATGGATAAACAACGGTACAGGAGCACCGGGCTGAATATTTTCTTTCAATCTTACCGCCTTTATTCCGATAGTTTACTTACAGAATTAAACGCTTTGAATAAAATGGTCCCTGATAACCCGCTTCAGGTTGAAAGAATCAAATATCTTGGGCGGCAGATCGACGGTTTGTTAAAGTTCTGGCAGGATGAAGACGTTAATCTCAAAAATTCAGATACTCGCTCTTTTCTCGGGATCACATGGGCCGAAAAGGCGAAAATGGACACAATCAGCTTGGGAATTGCAGCTATTGGTGCTATTGAACTTAGACTTTTAATGCAAAGGGAAGAAGGGAGCAGTTGGCTAAGGGAAAGAACAGAGTTTGCTATTATAGGCGGGACATTATTGATCCTGATACTTGTATGTTTTTTAATTTATTTCATTTTACAGGAATTAAAAAACAGGATAAACGCCTATCAGAATGAAAAAGAAATAAACCGGCTTAAAAGCAATTTTGTTTCATTGGCATCGCATGAGTTTCGCACCCCGTTAAGTTCCATACTGCTATCCGTTTCCCTTATGGAAAAATATATACAATCTCAGGATACAAAAAATGTATTCAAGCATAGTCAAAGAATTAAAACATCGGTCAATAATCTAAGAGGTATCCTTGAAGATTTTCTTTCTCTCGACAAATTAAATGCCGGCAAAATACAAGCTGTTTTTCAGCCTTTTGATCTTGTTGAACTTTGTGAAGATGTTATAGATGAATTGAGCTATATCGCGAGGCCGGCCCAAACTTTGCACTTTGAATATACAGGCATCCAAAAGATAGTGAACCTGGACAATAACCTCATACGTAATGCGATCATCAACCTTGTTACCAATGCGGTCAAATATGCAGGAGATAACGCCGTCATTATTCTTAAGGCCGAAATTACAGCCAATGAAGTTATTATAAGTATAAAAGATAATGGTGTCGGGATTGCAGCGCATGAGCAAGCCCAGTTGTTCACGCCGTTTTTCAGAATAAGCAACACCGGGAATATACCCGGTACCGGCTTAGGATTAAGTATAGTTTTGAGATATGTGAATTTAATGAAAGGAAACATATCTTTTTCAAGCGTTCCTTATCAAGAGACCTGTTTTGCAATGTCATTTCCTTTAACAGCATTATCAGACCAATGCGCCTGCGAAGACTCTTCAAGTTTTTCAATTATATCTTCAATGCCCCGTAAACAACATTTGCAAAAATGATTGTTAAAAAGAACGTTTCTAAATGTGTTTAAATGGCTTTAAAAACCATATTAACATTTTTTTTATTTTTTTATAATTATTTTTGTATAAATATTTTATCGGAGCAAGGTAAGACAGAAATACCTAAGGAAGCTTTTGATCTTTGTGACTTTGCTGGTGACATAACTTTAGTTAAATGAAAACTGTATTGGTTATTGAAGATAATACTGACATCCGCGAAAATACCTGCGAGTTGCTTGAACTTGAAGGATACAACGCACTTTTTGCAGATAATGGGCAAACCGGGCTTATTTTAGCCAAAGAAAATAAACCGGACGTTATACTTTGTGATATTATGATGCCCGGGACCAACGGGTACGAGGTATTTTATGGATTAAAAGACGATCCCGCGACTTCGGCTATTCCTTTTATCTTTCTTACGGCAAGCGTGGAAAAAAAGGACATTCAACTAGGGCTTGATATGGGTGCTAATGGATACATCCGCAAACCCTTTGATCCACAGGAATTGTTCGAAATCATTACAAGCTGTCTTAAAAACGCGTAACTTTTTTAAAATGTTAGGGGAATTAAATGATAGCCAAATTGAGAAATTGCTGAAAAGTCAGGTCTTTGGAAGGATAGGCTGCCATTCGGATGGCATTACTTATGTGGTGCCCGTAAATTATTTTTATGACGGTAAAGACATTTACGCTCATTCGGGTGAGGGGATGAAGATCAACATGATGCGCAAAAATCCGGAAGTATGTTTTGAAGTGGAAGCCGTTCAAAATATATTCAACTGGCAGAGTGTAATTGTCTGGGGGAGATTTGAGGAACTCACAGACATTCATGAAAAGGAAAAGGTAATGCAGAAGCTGAGTGACCGAATTATGTCTTTGACCAATAATAAAAAAGCACACCCTTCGCACGGAATTACAGATAACGAAAGTGATGTTGGTACCGTTACACAACTGGTATTATACAAGATCATTTTAAAAAAGAAAACGGGCCGTTATGAAAAAAGATAAAATGAAGCGGCTAATCATCGTCCTCCAATTCCCTGCCGGTTACGCCAGTGAACGGGTAAAGCTTGTAATAGCGCCCTTGGTGGACGAATAATCAATAAGGCCAGGCGTCTGTTTTATTAAAAATTACAGCTAAAATCTTTAAGCTTCATTTATTTGTATTAAACTAAACTCACTTTTTGGCGCTTCGCATACAGGACATTTATACCCGGTTAATTCTTTAAAATCAACATTTTTGTCAATTTCATTTACACAGTCGCCATATATCTTATCATACCTGGTTAAACAATTGCTGCATTGGTAAATTTCGGTCTCTTCGTGCTGAACGCCGGTTTCCTCACCAATATAAGCAGGGTTTGTTAACGATATATTACCGCTTTGCCTGCTGTAAAATTCACCGCAAAGTTTTATGAGGTGAGTGTGTAATTCCGCAGGTTTTATTTGCTCCAAATAAGTGATATAATCTTTCGAATTTGGATTAAAATCCCTTGTGTGCAACAAGTCAAACAAGCCATCTTTACCTTTTTTTATGATTATTGATCCGGGTAAACCAGTCTTCGGTTGTGTTTTGATGGCAAAACAAAGCTGATAAGTACGCAGATCGACCTCTTCAAATTCACGCACGAGACGTTTTTTTAATTCCAGTCCTTCGTCACAAATATCCTCGACCTGCCAGTTCAATTCATTTGCGGCGTGCCTCACGTTTAGTCGATGTTTACTGAGTATAAGGCCCCACTCGTAACGGTCGGCAGGATCAATGCCTTTGATGATGATGGATTTCCAGGGCGTTGTGTAAATCTGTCCGACACGTTTTTTGAGGCATAGCAGGCATAAGTCCTTTAAAAAATCGATTGGAAAGAATTCATTGCGGCGATATACCCCCAGCCAGTATTTGTTGTTGTATTTATTAAAACCTTCATAGTAAGGGAGGTAAAAATCAGGTAGTCTCAGTACTTCAGTGGTTGGCTGAAACAGGGCGCCGCTTTTTTTTAAAAGCATTTTATAAAACAAAGCTTCGTTTACATTAGCCTGATCATAAAAGAGCTCTTTATTTCCCAGGATGATCTCTTCAACGGCTTTAGCTGCGGAAGGTATATCATCGGAGTATACCAATGAAGGGCAACAGTATTGTTTGCCGGTTTTGGGGAAGCGGATATACATAAACCAGTAATTGCTGGTGTTAGAGGCGATGAAATTAATGTTTCCGCTAAAAAATGGAACAAATGTTTGCTGATTATCAACCAGGTTGATCTTTAGCCGGGGCTGATAATCAAACATGTCCAAAATATCTTTATAAACCCCTTCGCGAAGCCAGCCTTCCTGGCTAAATATGGTATCCGCAACGTAAGAGCTGATAATGTTAGGATATGCATCTGCATTAATTTCGAAATTAATTTCGGCCTTTAGCATATCCAGTTCCATATCCTCTAAACAATCTGGCCGGGTATCAAAATATAATTGCTGGCGGTTTCCAAAACGGATATTGCCGGCGCCTGCATTTTCTGCAATCAACAGCACTTCGTACAAATCGCCGGCTGATATATAACCACCCGGCAAGTTTACTTTTATATTAATTTTTGATTCCACGTTACTTAATTTCATCGATTATTAAATGATTTCACCGATTGTTGGGAATGATTGCACCGATTATTATTTGATTGCACCGATTGGAATGTATTCTTCTAACAAACGTTTTACTTCGGGCCTGCATGAGCCACAGCCTGTGCCTGCGCCGGTTATGGTGCATAGTTCCTTCATCGTATTACAACCGCCTTCTATTTTTTTGCGAATATTTCCGCTCCCCACATTATTGCAGCTGCAAATCAATTTACCCAGCACGGGATCGGCTGTATTACCGCTTCTGAGCAGTTGCAGCCTTTTTTCGCTTAGTTCAGTTTTATTCGCAATAAGGTCCCTAAACTCCAGGAACTCGCTTTTATCACCGATCAGTATAGCACCAACCAGCCTGTCCTGGTGTACAATGCATTTTTTATAATACCTTTTGGCTTTATCTATAAAAACTATCTCTTCATATTCCTTATCATCCGGGCATTCAGGCAACCCAACGCTACAAAGGTCAAAGCCATGAATTTTAATGATATTCATAAACAAACTGCCTTTATAATAACTGGCAATGTCGCCGGTCAAATACCCGGCGACTACCTCGGCCTGTTGTTCGGCGGCGGCTGTTATACCGTATAAGGTTCCGTTAAATTCCGCTATTTCGCCAATAGCATAAATATCGGCGTCGCTGGTTTGCAGCCGCTCATTTACCGTTACACCCTGACGGCAATCCAATCCGCATTCTTTCGCTAATTCCGCGTTTGGTATTGTGCCGATAGCAATTATCATGGCGTCACAATTAATTTTACGGCCGCTTTTTAAACCAATGCCGGTTAATTTAGCCCGCCCGTAATAAAGCTGCACTTCATCATCGTAATAAATATCACAGCCCTGGTCAACCATTTCCTCGTGCAGCAGCTGACTTCCCAAATCATCCAGCTGGCGGTTCAAAAAACGCGAGATGCGCTGAACAATAGTGATCTTTATACCCATTTCGCGTAAGGAGGCCGCCATTTCTAGTCCGAGCAAGCCGCCGCCAACAATTACCACATGACCATCCACAGGTACGTGTTTTTTAAAATTATCGGCATCGGTCCGGCTCCTCATGCTGAATATGCCCGGTAAAGAGGGAACATTTCTAGGGATAGCCGCCCTGCTTCCGGTGGCTATCAGCAGAACATCATAGCCGGTTTTTATGCCTCTTGAATCGATAACCTGTTTATTTACGCGATCTATTTTTTCAACGCTCACTCCGCGCAATAAACGGATATTGTAAGCCGGCTCATCCGCGTCTTTCATTTTTACCAATTGTTCCCATTGCTGTTCGCCGCTGATGTAATCAGGCAGCATTACCCGGTTATAAAAAGGAAAGTTCTCCTTACTGAAAATGATAATTTCATCATCCTGGTTAAGCGCCCGGTACGATTTTACGAATCCGTAAGCCCCGGCTCCCGCTCCTATCACTACGATGCGCTGAAAGGGCTTTTTATACTTAACCACTTTTACGGCACAGTATTTAAAATCAGGCTCTTTTGAAATTGGATCAACCTGGCCCGAAGTAACATTATTAGCGCGGTTAAGATCGCTGCCTAATATTTTACCCCAATGCATTGGCAAAAAAACAACGCCCTGTTTTATTTGGGCCGATATTTTGGCTTTCACCCGCACCTCGCCCCGGCGCGAACTTATAACTGTAATATCTCCTTCGCTAATTTTTAAGGCAGCGGCATCATGAGGATGTATCTCCAAAAATGAACTGGGATAATGCTGATTAAGCTTATTCACCTTTCCTGTTTTGCTCATCGTATGCCACTGATCACGGATACGGCCAGTGGTGAGGATAAATGGAAAATCAGCATCCGGCTTTTCACTGGTTAAAATATCTGGCGCCGGATGGATAATGGCTTTCTTTGAAGGTGTATAAAAATGCTTGTCAGTAAATAAACGCGGCGTGCCTTGCACGGAACCTTTCTTTTTGTATGGCCACTGAACCGTTTTTTGTTCCTTCAGGATATCATAATTCAAGCCGCTGATATCAATATTGGTTTTGGCTGTTAACCGGGCGTGTTCAGCGTAGATAGCTGCTGCATTCTCAAAGTCAAACCCTTTGTAACCCATTTTGCGGGCAAACCGGCAAATTATTTCCGAATCAGGCAGCGCCTCGCCGGGGGCGTCAATTATTTTATTCAGATAACTGACACGCCGCTCAGAATTGGTCATTGTTCCTTCCTTTTCGGCCCAGGCGGCAGCCGGTAATATCACATCGGCGTATGCAAGGCTTTCAGGCTTATCACTGATCTCCTGCACTACAACAAATTTGGCTTTCTTTAAGGCTTCTTCCGCCAAACGCACATCGGGCAAGCTGGTTATAGGATTGGTGCAGATGATCCATATCGCCTTTAAACGGCCGTCATTAAGCGCCTCAAACATCTCGGTTGCGGTCAGTCCCGGTTTTGGATCGATAGTTGTCCCACCCCAAAACTTTTGCACTTCCGCGCGGTGTAAGGGATTATTCAGATCGCGGTGTGCAGGCAATAAATTCGCCAGGCCGCCAACTTCGCGCCCGCCCATGGCATTGGGCTGGCCGGTTAACGATAGCGGCCCGGATCCCGGCTTTCCGATTTGACCGGTAATAAGGTTAAGATTGATCAAGCTCAGGTTCTTATTTACGCCCACCGAGCTTTGATTCAGCCCCATCGTCCACATGGAAATAAAGCCTTTTGCCTCAGCAATATATTTTGCTGCAAGCCGGATACCCGCTTCGCTTACACCGCATTGCCGGGCAGCTTCAGCCATGGATTTTTTAAATACCATTGCACTGTATTGTTCAAAACCCTCTGCATGATTGGTAATAAAGTCGAGATCAATATCTCCATTTTCGATCAGCGCCCTGCCGATTGCATGATTAAGGGTAATATCTGTTCCCGGATTGATCTGCAGATGGAGGTCGGCAATGCCGCAAGTATCTGTAGCGCGGGGATCGACAACAATTATCTTAACATCCGGATTAGCTGCTTTATGCGCCTCAACCCTTCGCCATAAAATGGGATGGCACCAGGCGGGGTTAGCGCCGGTAACATAAAAGCAGTCGGCCAGTTCAATATCGTCATAACAAACGGGCACACTATCTTCGCCCAAAGCCATTTTATAGGCGGCAACCGCACTGCTCATGCACAAGCGCGAATTGGTATCGATATTATTGCTGCCAATAAACCCTTTCATGAGTTTATTGATCACATAGTACTCTTCGGTAAGGCACTGGCCCGAAGCATAAAATGCTACCGAGTCAGGCCCGTATTTGTCAATAAAAGTTTTAAAAACGGCTACAGTACGGTCAAGCGCCTCATCCCAGCTAACGCGCTGCAGGGGCATACTTTTATTGTACCGCATTTGCGGATACAATAACCTGTCCGACTTATCATTTACGGTATAATGCAGGTTAAGGCCCTTACTGCAAAGCATCCCTTTATTTACGGGATGCTCTTTGTCGCCTTCAACCAAAACGTTGCCGCTTTTATCCTTATGAATAAGCACGCCACAGCCAATCCCGCAATAACAACAGGTAGAAGTTGATGTATTTATTTGCTGCTTTTTTACCAACATTTAATTCTTTTTTATCATACAATACCGCCAGCCAATATCGGCTCTCCTTCAACACTTTCGCTTAAAGCAGCCGGTTTGGTAAACCTGGTTATTAAAACAATTAAGGCTACGGCAATTACCGCATAACCGATATAGGTAAAAGCCTGAACGTAAGTTATGGTTGACGATTTAAACAGGAAGCCAAACAGCATCCCGCCAAGGTTGCCGCCGGCCCCTACAATACCGCTTACCATGCCCACATTTTTAGTGTTTACAAAAGGCACAATACCATAAGTGGCCCCGTTTGACATTTTAAGGAATAAGGCGAACGAAAGCATGGATATAATGGCTACCATTAAGCTGCCTGCCTGGGCAAATAATATTAATCCGCAACCTTCGAGCAGTAATACACCTGCCAGTAACAGGCCTTTTCCGCGCATTCCGAATTTGCCTCCGACTTTGTCAGATACTATGCCGCCTAATGCCCTTGCAAACAAATTCATGAAGCCGAAAATGCCGGCCCAAAAACCCGCCATGCTTTGGGTGAGGTGAAATGAATCTACAAAGTGAAGAGAGGCCACATTATCAAAAGTGATCTCCATGCCAAAACACATGGCATAGGCTATTGTTAACGCCCAAACACGCCAGTCTGTTAAAATCGACCAATCTGTTTTTGATTTGTGGTTTCTATAACCGGTTTCATCGTAATTGCCATTGGGGGTATCCTTTGTATATTTATAATATAGAAAAGCGATGATGAGCATCATTACTCCGGGCACTATCATTGCGTAGCGCCATGCTTCACCTTTTGTATAGCCAAACCCCACGATAGCAGCAAATATCAGGGGCATCACCATATTGGTTACCCCTCCTCCAAGATTGCCCCAACCGCCGGTAACCGCGTTTGCCGTACCTTTTATTTTTGGTGCGAACATCATCGAGGTATGGAACTGGGTAATTACAAACGAAGCGCCGACAACGCCAATAGCCAGGCGGAATAACAAAAAGGTCATATAACTATGCGCCAGGCCGACAAAAAATACAGGCAGTGAGCCTACTAATAATAACCTGATGGCGGTCTTGCGCGGCCCCCAGGTATCGCAAAGCTTGCCGATTATTAGCCGGGCAATGATTGTAGCGGCTACCGAAGCGATAATGGTATTGCCCACCTGCCCTTTTGTTAAATGCAGCTCGGCCCTTATGGTTGGCATTAACGGCGCAAGGCCGAACCATCCAAAAAAGCACACAAAAAACATAAGCCACGTAATATGGAAGGTGCGCATTTGCACCCCTTTAATTGAAAATATATTGAGTTTGGTTAGTTGATTTTTCATGATCTTAAATTTATCGGGTTATTAATCCTATTATTTATTCAGAAATTCCGGACTGATGTTGAATTGCAGATATGCCCAAAAAGGGCTTAAGCCGCTGGCGCCGGGTGTAATATTTTTTGCATATTCCATACTGCTTGTTGCCGCCATGTATGCTAATCCCAGCTCGACCGTTGAAAATGTATTTAACTTATATGATGTCGTCAGGTCGAACTCGGTTCCGAGATATTTATTTACCGGGTTGCCGCTAATGTCTTTCTGATCATTGGCCAGATAGAAATAATGATTTGCCAGTTCTGTTGTAAACCTCTTGTTTGGAGATGTATATTTTACTTTTAAATATGGATTGCTCACACCGCCTGTTGGCGAACCGCTTCCGGCGTAGAAATAGTCCATATATCCAAAAAACTTATGAGGTGTGCCATACAAGGGATCGAAGCGATCATCGGTAGTGCTGCTTGAAAAAGAATTATTTCCAGACATATAATCCCAACCGGCCGTAAAACCAAATGCTGAAGGCATATATAATATGGATGCCGTAAACATATAGGCGTTTAAAGACAAGCCATCCCTGTCGTGTCCGCCCTGGTAGTAATAACCGCCGTTTGCCGACCATTCGTTTTTACTTCCGAACACCGGGTTAATTAAAATGCCGGTAGTAAAACGCGTGTTTACCCCCGGTTGATTGAACCGCCGGCCATAAACATAACCCACATCGGTCCCCGAAACGTTTTTAACAGAATCAAGCTTATATTTTCCAAACTGATCAGTTAAAAACAAGCCTGATATTTTGGTTTTATCTACCTTTTTAGCTACGTATAAATATTGCAGAGCCTTATAATCCTGGGTCGCCGCATTGGTTCCCGGAGGATTTGAAAATGCAGGGCTGCCATTTTTTGCGCTGATACCCGCCTTGTTAATCAAAGGGATTAGTCCGGCAGGGGTATTTACAAGATCACCCTGGCTGTCCTTTATAGTAGCGGGTACGTTTGCCGGCGTAAAATAGGTGCCATTATAGTTGATGGCGTCGGTGTTTTGATTAAAGGCGCCACCTAAATCAATTTGCCAGCCTTTTTCCATCATTTTTAAAACAATGGCATCATGCCGGCGTGCCTGCTGAAGCCAATCTAAATTACCCAGCAGGCGTTGGTCGTCATAAACCAGTTCCTGGCGGCCCATCTTTATGGCGAAATAATCAAGCGGCGATGTTTTAAAGGAAGTATCCTTTTTGTTGGAGAGGATCAGTTCAGCCCAGGCTTCATGCACTTCCAGTTGGTTGCCGCCGGCGATGCTGATGGTGGAAGCATCCTGCCCCCATAACCGGACGTCCTGTATTGAAGTGTGAAAAATAAGTTTGCTGCTGTTGTAATGAAAGGTGAGCCGGCTACGTTGGGAGATAAACGCTGCGCTCTTGTTGCCGATTGGCTCTAAGGTTCCATATCCGTCCCGCAGTTCGCCGCGCGTTCGTACTTGTCCGCTTAAAGAAAGCTGCGCAAATCCGGATAACGAACAAAAACATGATAAAAATAATAGAATTAGCGCAATTATGTGTTGGTTTGATACATTTTTGTACATTTGGTTTGGTTTTTTAGTTGTTAAAGCGATAAAAACTGTTTACCCTGTCCGGGAATGCGACCTCCCGGCAGGGCTTTTTTATGTTGTCGGGTTTGAGCGTTTAATCATAGGCTAATGTGTTTTATAAATTATCTTCTATTAATTAATTTTAACATCATAAATATCGTGCATTTAATATAAATAATCAATTAATAGCATCCAATTTATGCACTATTATGATTTAAATTATATAAAACACCATTTTTTATCAAAATATTAAAAATGCAAGGCTATCTTTTTGCTAAAATGTGAATTTTACAACGAATTTTGGCGCTTAGGTTAAAATTAACCTATCTATTTCCGTTTTAAACATCAAAATAATGGACATTCTTATAATATAAACCGCGTAAAATTGCAGAAACTTGAAAATTATTATCTAAATATCGACAATTTCATCTTTTTAATGCGAATAATTAAACTAATTCGAATTTTAAGATTAATATTTACCAAATTTTTGGATAAATGAAAGAAATTAAAAAAGGATGCGATATTAACGGCTGTTTTATGTGCCGAAATTCCTTAAAACAATGGCTGCCGGCTATAGCTGCTAACAAAAAGAATTTTAAGGTAAAAAGAGGTGAGCTGATCTTTAATGAAGGCGATGAGGTGAAAGGCGTTTATTTTGTTTATGAGGGAATTGTTAAGGTTCACAAAAAATGGGGGCCAGAAAAAGAACTGATACTAAGATTCGCCTCCGGCGGAGCAATTTTAGGTCACAGGGGGCTTGGCGGAAATAATGTGTATCCTATTTCGGCAACCGCGTTGGAGGATGGGATTATTTGCTATGTAGAAATGGACTTTTTTGAATCAACGTTGAAAGTTAATACAGATTTTACCTATAACCTAATGATGTTTTTTGCAGATGAGTTAAAAAAGTCTGAAAAAAAGATGCGCAACCTTGCACACATGCCTGTAAAGGGAAGAATTGCCCAGGCGTTGATTTCATTGCAGCAGCAATTCGGGGTAAAAGACGACGGGGCAATTAATATTGAGCTTTCACGGCAGGACCTGGCCTCGTATGCCGGCGCCACTTATGAAACTGTATTCCGGGTTTTGAACGAACTATTAAAAGCTGACCTGATAAAAACATCCGGAAAAAAGATAACTATCAATAACCGGGAAAAGCTTTTGAAATTAACGGCAGAAGAAGCGTAAACCTTAGTCCGAACGTCAGTAGTCCGAAAGAAGCACAACTGACGTTTGGCAAAATAATTTAAGTTACAATAGAAGTAGTTTTAAAACAAAAGCTCCCCGGGGGAAACGGGGAGACTTAAGCATACTTCTCAAACTAAAAAAGGGCTCAATGTGCCCGGGCAAATTGAAATTTCTTTATCCAATAACGATATTAAACAAAACTAATGTAAACTTTGCCGTTGGCCACCCTTACCGGAAATGTTTTGATGGAATATTCGTCATTTGTTAAACACTGGCCGCTTAATAGCGAAAACGTATTTTTATGGAAAGGGCAGGCAACCTTAGGTTCGCAATTAGTGCCTGTACTGCCGATCATGCCTCGTGAAAGGACCATTTGCTGTTTATGCGGACATAAATTTTGTGTTGCATACCACTCATTGCGACGGGTAAAATTATATATAGCAATCTGCTCGTCTCCTAATTTAACACATGCCCCGCCATTTTCGGGAACATCATCGGCATAGCAAGCTAAAACCCATTCAACATCTGTTGTTATTGTTGTTGTTGTTTCCATATTTTTATTTTTTAGTCCGGGAGCCGGAATTTATATCTCTGGCGACCACAAGGGTCGCCCCTACTTACTTTGTATTCTTTCAAATCACCCCAATGGTCCAAATGAACCAATGAACCAGTGAACCAACGACTACCACTTTGCCTTAACCTGTTCGCGCATCGGTTCAAACTGAACGCTGGGGTCTTTTTCTTCGGGCGCATTGATAAAGTGAGTAAAGCGTTTACGCAGTACCGGATCATCAATCACCTCTTTCCATTCGCAGTGATAAGTATCTACCAACGATTGCATTTCTTTTTCCAATTGTTCTGCGAGGCCAAGGCTGTCATTTACCACAACGTTTTTCAAGTAGCTTAATCCGCCGTCCATTTTATTTAGCCAGGTAGCGGTACGTGATAAGGGTTCCGCTGTTTTTATATAAAACATCAGGAACCTGTCGAGGTACTTTACAAGCGTTTCCTTATCAATATCCGTCGCCAATAACTGTGCGTGCTGTGGTTTTGAACCGCCGTTGCCGCACACGTAAAGGTTCCAGCCTTTCTCTGTCGCGATTATGCCAAAATCCTTTGCCTGTGCTTCGGCACATTCGCGCACACAGCCGCTTACGCCGCCTTTTATTTTATGCGGTGCACGTATGCCCTTATATCTTTCTTCAATCTCAATGGCAAATGAAACGCTATCATGCAATCCAAAACGGCACCAGGTACTGCCTACACAGCTTTTTACTGTACGGAGCGCTTTGCCGTAAGCATGGCCGCTTTCAAAACCGGCATCTATCAGCTCTTCCCAAATAGCCGGTAAGTCATTTAAATGAGCGCCAAACATATCAATGCGCTGGCCGCCGGTGATTTTTGTGTACAAGCCATATTTTTTTGCCACCTGTCCTAAAACTATTAGCTTGTCGGGTGTTATCTCGCCTCCCGGAATACGCGGCACCACAGAGTAAGTACCACCTTTTTGTATATTCGCCAAAAAGCGGTCATTACTATCCTGGATAGTATCTTGCTTAACGATCACGTCATTCCATAAGCTGGAGAGTATGCTGGCTACCGCCGGTTTGCAAACTTCGCAGCCGTCGCCTTTGCCAAAATGATCAAGCACCAGGTCGTAATTCTTAATTTCGTTGATCTTTACCAGGTCAAATAACTCCTGCCGGGAATATTCAAAATGCTCACATATTACGTTTTTAATATACTGCCCGTTGGCTTTCATCGTGCCGGCAATAAGATCTTTGATCAAAGGCACACAGCCGCCGCAACCTGTTCCAGCTTTGGTACATTTTTTAATACCATCAATTGTTGTAATTCCAAGATCGGTAACCGACGAGCAGATTGTCGCCTTATTAACCGCTTCGCACGAGCATATCAGCGCATCATCTGGAAGGCTCATAACACCGGCCCCTTCGTTTTCGGCGCCGCCCCTTAATCCCAATATCAGATCTTCGGGGTTAGGTGGAAGTATTATTTTATTGTTAACAGTTTGCAGGAGCATGTTATAGGCATCCGCATCTCCAATTAAAATACCGCCTAACAACTGCTTGCCGTCAGTACTTATGTTAATTCTTTTATAAATTCCTTTATGCGTATCCTCAAAAACAATGGTCCGGCAATCCGGCTCGGTTATAAAAGCATCCCCGAAGCTGGCCACATCAACGCCAATCAGTTTCAGCTTGGTGCTCATGTCGTACCCATAAAATAGCTTGCTGCCATTTGTTAACTGGTTAACAACTATTTCAGCCATTTCATAGCCAGGCGCCACCAGGCCGTATATCATGCCTTCATATAAGGCGCACTCGCCTATCGCAAAGATGCAGCTATCATTAGTTTGCATCTTTTCGTTAACTATAATACCGCCTCTTGTGCCAATTTGCAGCCCTGATAGCTTTGCCAGTTCATCGCGCGGCCTTATGCCTGCAGATATTACCAGCATGTCAACAGCCAATACACTTTCATCGGTAAACTGGAGCGTTTCTATTTTGTAGTCACCGCTCACATATGATGTGCTTTTATTTAGATGAATATTAAGCCCCAGTTCCCTTAGTTTTGATTGCAGCATGGCGCTTCCGGCCGAATCGATCTGCCTGGGCATTAATCTTGGCGCAAATTCAATAATATGTGTTTCGGCAATACCCAGATCCATTAATGCTTTGGCAGCCTCAAGGCCTAACAAACCGCCGCCCATTACTGCACCAGCTTTAACTTTGGGAGCATAGGATCTTATCAGTTCCAGGTCTTCAATGGTGCGATAAACAAAAACGCCTTCTTTTTCCACGCCGGGGATATCCGGAACAAATGCCGACGAGCCAGTAGCCAGCACCAGGAAATCATATTTAAAAGTGATGCCGGATACAGCGTGAACAGTCTTTGTGGAACGGTTTATATCCTGGACAGGATCGCCAAGATGTAATGTAATATCATTTTCCCCGTACCATGAAAGCGCAGAGAGCGAAAGGTCATCCGCTGACTTTCCATTAAAATATTCACTGAGGTGTACGCGATCGTAAGCGTGGCGCGGCTCTTCGCCAAATACTATGATCCTGAAGTCTGATGAACGGGAAACCAGTTTCTCACAAAACTTGTAACCAACCATTCCATTGCCAACTACTATAATTGTTGGTTTGATCATACTGATTTTTTTAAGTGTTAAAGCTTTTAAACCGATAAATACAACAAATGCGACCTATATTGTATTTACAATAGCAATTTTAAACAAAATAAATCGAAATTCAAATAATTTTTATTAATTTGGTCATAATAAAATCAAAATTATCGATATAAAATGGCGATTTTTATTATTTATGTCATATTATGTTGCAATTTTTTAATTAAAAATAACAATCAATTAAATTTTTATTCAATTTGATGAGCAAAAACAAGGCTTTTTTAAGGATTTACTAAAAATGATACAAAATACAGCCATTATTCCTGAACTATTTGTTTTAGGCGCCGGTCCGGGAGATCCGGAGCTCATAACTGTAAAAGGATATAAAGTATTACAGCAGGCAGATGTATTATTATACGACAACCTGGCCAATAAGGAGCTTTTAAGCATTGCCCCCGAAAGTTGTGATAAAATATATGTTGGAAAACAGCCTTATGGCGAATACACCCCGCAGGAGCAAATTCATGAAATGATAAAACACTTCGCGTTTACCAAGGGCAAGGTGGTACGCCTAAAAGGCGGCGATCCTTTTATATTCGGCAGGGGTTTTGAAGAGATAATTTATGCACGCGAACAGGGTATTAAAACCCATTTTATACCAGGCATTACCAGTATGCAGGCATCAGGGTTTGAAGATATACCGCTCACACACCGCGCCATAAGTGAAAGCATTTGGATGGTTACAGGGACTAAAAAGGATGGAAGATTATCGGCAGATTTAAAACTGGCTATACAAAGTAAGGCCACAGTTGTAATATACATGGGCATGAAAAAACTAAATGATATTGCCCAGACCTATATTGAAGCCGGCAGCGGCCACATACCTGCTGCAATTATACAGCACGCTTCTCTCCCTAACCAAAAATCAGTAAGAGGCTTTGTAAAGGATTTGCCTGAACTGGCCGAAAGCAAACAATTAACCTACCCGGCAATTATTATTATAGGCGAAGTAACTAACCTTGCTATTTAAAACAATGATATTATGAAAATCCGCATAAAAGGAAATTCCTTGCGATACCGATTAACCAGGACCGATGTTGAAAAGTTTACGCTGGATGGCTATATTGAAGAAAGAGTTGATTTTGGCAGCCAGACCCTGACTTATTCGTTGCAGCAAAATCAACTTAACAACCTATCGGCAATATTTGAAGATAATAAAATAACCGTTTTTATGCCGAAAACAATGGTTGATAAATGGAAATTTACCGGTGAGGTTGGTTTTGAATACAATGATAATGGATTATTCCTTTTGGTTGAAAAGGATTTTAAGTGTTTGGATAATGTTGCCGAAGACCAAAGCGATAATTATCCGAATCCGTTAGCTAAGGATTTGAAATAACAATATTCACTTTTTTCATTTCATCCGCGAGGGTTTGGATGTATTTTCAAAATTAAATGTAATAATAAAGGACAATTTTATCCTTTATTATTACATTTACCAAATTTAAATAATGAAACCAATTGTTTATTCCTGCTCAGGTTGCTCAAGCGCCGCACAGATGGCTAATTATCTGGCTATACAATTAGACAGAAAGGGAATTGCAGAAATGTCGTGCATTGCAGGTGTAGGCGGAAATGTAAAAAAGCTTGTTCAAACCGCCCATTCAGGAAGAAAAATCATAGTCATAGATGGCTGCCCTCTTGCATGTTCCAAAGCCTGTTTAAGTAATCATTCAGTGCAACCTGATATTCATATAGAGCTGACAAGCCTCGGTGTGACCAAACGGCAGCATGAAGATTTTGATAAACAGCAGGCAGTTGAAATATTGAAAACATTAGAAGTAATGACTGACCGGGAATTCGCCCTGCAAACATTATAAATGTCCTGCACAATATATTAATGCGATTTTAAGCGTTAAAATCACCTGTCAATATGATATTAATCACATTATGATTTTAATTAATATAACACTTTTGGTTAATGGTTTTTTATAAGGTTATAGTGACACCACAGAGGGTAAAAGGGTGCCCGGTATTTAACTATGGAATGGGTCAGGAAGCTTAATTACCCGAAGTGGGCAATAGTAAATTTTATAGCGCTAACCGTGTTGGGAATATTACTGCGCTATGCACAGCTCTACGGGCTGCCCTTGGTAAACTACACATTTCTTCTTCACGCCCATTCTCATTTTGCCTTCGCCGGCTGGATGTTTTTTGCAATAGCCCTGCTTATAAGCCACGTTATAATCGGGGGACAATATTCATCCGGCTTTAAATATGTATTTGTCGGGGCCCTGGTCAGTGCCTGGGGTATGCTTATAAGTTTTTCTTTGCAGGGATATAAACCGGTTTCCATTACATTCTCAACGCTGTTTATACTTGTTACCTATCGCTTTACTTACCTGGTCTTTAAAAGCGGCGCATTAAAAAATGCGGTAAATGAGGTCGCTTATAAACTGATCCGGGGCGCTTTGATCTTCCTATGCCTATCATCGCTTGGGCCATTTACACTGGGACCACTGGCAGCTATCGGACTAAAAAACACGCCGTATTATCAAGATGCCATTTATTATTATCTGCATTTTCAAATGAACGGCTTTATGTTTCTAAGCGTCCTGGGATTGCTTGCTTCAACATCAGTCAGCCCGACTTTATCTAAAAACAATCGGAAATGGCTCAATCTGTTTATTTATTCGACTATTCCACTTTATTTTATTTTTACACTATGGGATGCCACTCGCAGCTGGATATGGATACTGGCTGGTTTAGGCGCCGGTTTAAATTTGATTAGCTGGGCGATGCTATGCCTGAATTTCAGAAAAGACTTATATCAATTTTCATTTCTTGCTAAAGCGGTCGTCCTCGGCGCCACGTTAAAAATTATTTTCCAGGCAATTATTTGCTTCCCTCCTATCGGCGATTGGACTTTCCTGAACCGTAACCTCATCATTGGCTACATACACCTGTTAACACTTGGAATTGTTATGCCTTTAATTGTTGACCAATTTATTAAAAAGGGATTTTTAAAAGCCGGTAAGCTATTGACCGTAGTTAATTGGTTCTATATCATTACGGTTATAATTTATCTTGGATTACTTTTTTTGCAGCCCCTGCTTTCTCTTTTCGCGGTAACCATACCCCAGTATCAATTACTGCTGTTTATTCTTTGCTTGTTTTTTTTACCAATAGGGATATTATTACTGACAAGGGTAAAAAGAGTTTATTAACATTTTCAACGTTCATCTTTTGCAAATATGACCACCATCACTTTTTTTCTAATGATAAAAGATATTTTTGTCTTTTATTATTAAACAATTAAAAAAATGGAAATTTTAGACATCCTTGACGTAACAGTCATAGAACCCAGGTTGAAACATCCGACCATATTTGAAAAATTTGATGCGCTGATGCCGGGTGAAGCATTTATTCTTAATAATGATCATGACCCCAAACCATTGTATTATCAGCTATTGGCTGAACGCGGGCAAATATTCACCTGGGACTACCTGGAAAAAGGCCCTGAAACCTGGCAGGTAAAAATTGCGAAAAACGCCGGCGCCGAAAATGCCGAAACTATTGGAGAAATAGTGGCAAAAGATTACCGCAAAGCACAGGTTTTTAAAAATATGGGCATTGATTTTTGCTGCGGCGGTAAAAAGACAATTGCCGAAGTGTGCGAAAAGAAAGGGATCGATCCGGAGGAAGTTGAGCGCCGGCTTGCATCAATAAAAGGTGAAAATGCAAACAGTGAAACCGATTTTCAAAAATGGGATATAAGTTTTTTGACTGATTACATCATCAACACACATCACCAATATGTTAAAGAAAACACGGCCTTTATTCTTGAAATTGCGCAAAAAGTAGCAAGAGTGCATGGCGGGCGCCACCCCGAACTGCTGCGCGTTGCTGAATTATTTTCACGGGCAGCCAATGAACTTAGCTTACACATGGTAAAAGAAGAGAAAATACTGTTTCCGTTTATCAAAGAATTAGCACACATCTATAAGACAGGCGGAAATATCCCTGCATCCGACTTTGGAAAAATTTCTAATCCTATCCAGGTTATGGAATCAGAGCATGAACAGGTTGGGGATGATTTTGAAATTATAAGCCAAATTACAGATGGCTACCAATTGCCTGCTGACGCCTGCAGTTCTTACACAATTCTTTTTAAAAAACTGGAAGAGTATCAGAACGACCTGCACCGTCATGTGCATTTAGAGAACAACATATTGTTCCCTAAAGCAATACAGATCGAAAAAGAACTATCCTGAAACCGGTACATGTGAATTAAGAGCCAAGAACCAAGACTCATGGAAATAGTTCGTCGATGAAGAAAATTAATGAGACGAGAATATTTCGCGGCTCAAAACGAGCCCATTTTACTTCTTCTCCTGGCACCCGGTTCCAAGCCCTTGATGCTTGGTTCTTATTTCATTTACTTTATATCATATATCATGTTTTAATGCCATATTATATCATTAATGTTACAAAATATGATTTAAATCATATTTTACTGTAAGAAGCATCATCTTGGCAACTATAGCTAAGTTGTAATTTTACTGTTAATAAAACAGCATGAAACAAAAACTTTAAAAAGCTTATTATACAACCAAATAAAATAACAATGAAAACAAAAACTTTTAAAAAATTAATTCCAATAATTATTATATCCGGACTGGCCTTTTTATCCGCTTGCGGCGGATCAGAATCAACTTCTTCCGGGGATAGCACATCGACCGCAGCATCGGCCACTGCCGCTGATATAGACCCGGCCGCAAAAAGTGACAGCAAAGGAGTGGGAAGGTTTACTTCAGTCCAGTTAGGGCCGATTGATCCCGCAATGGCTGCAAAGGGGCAGGTAGTATTCGCTGCCAAATGTGCTGCCTGCCATAAAATTACCGATCAGAAAGTGGTTGGCCCGGGCCTGAAAGGTGTTACAGAAAGACGTACGCCCGAGTGGATTATGAACCAGATCACTAATCCGGCTGAGATGGAGCAAAAAGATCCGGTAGGTAAGGCCTTATTGGCAAAACACCTTACCCAGATGACTTTCCAAAATGTCACTGATGATGAGACTCACCAGATACTTGAATTTTTAAGACAAAACGATAAAAAATAAATGATCAATCTTTAAATCTAATATCATGAAACGTTCAATTTTCTTTTTTTTCACACTGCTGTCGGGTGTGTCGGCCTTACTTCTGACATCTTCTTGTAAGCCGGGCAAAATGGGATCGTCGGTAGATGCCAATGCAGCACAAAAAGTATATGTTGCCCCCGGCAAATACGACGAGATTTACGCATTTCTTTCCGGTGGCTTTAGTGGCCAGGTAGCCGTTTACGGCATACCATCAGGGCGCCTGTTAAAAGTATTGCCCGTCTTCTCGCAGAATCCTGAAAATGGCTACGGTTATTCGGAAGAAACCAAACCTATGCTGAATACCTCGCATGGTTTTGTTCCCTGGGACGATTCACACCACCCCGAATTATCAAAAACTAATGGCGAAGACGACGGGCGCTGGTTATTTATCAATGCCAACAACACGCCGCGCATTGCCCGGATCGATCTTGCCACATTTAAAACAGCCGAAATCCTTGAATTGCCCAATATTGGCGGTAACCACGCGTCTCCATTTTGTACCGAGAACACAGAGTATGTAGTTGGAAACACGCGGTTTAGTGAGCCGCTGGACAATAGCAATGGTGATGTGCCTATCGATAGCTACAAGCAGAACTTTAAAGGCGCTGTGTCTTTTGTCAAGGTTGATAAAAATAAGGGAACGATGAACCTCGCATTTCAACTGGTTGTTCCGCCGTTCAATTATGACCTGGCTCATGCGGGTAAAGGACCGTCACACGACTGGATATTTTTTACCTGTTACAATACAGAAGAAGCACATACCCTTTTGGAGGTCAATGCCAGCCAACGTGATAAAGATTTTATTATGGCAGTAAACTGGAAAAAGGCTGAGGAATTGATAAATGAAGGAAAAGGATCAAAAATAAAAGCCAGGTATGTTCATAACGTTTACGATGAAAACACACATACAGCTACTTCAACCCTGGAAAATGAAACACAAACTTTAGATGTTACCAAATTCCCCGGTTTAGTTTATTATATGCCTTGTCCTAAATCTCCTCATGGTGTCGATGTAACGCCGGATGGTGAATATATAGCAGCGAGTGGAAAGCTTGCCGCAGTGATCCCGGTATTTTCTTTTAAAAAGATGCTTGCCGCTATCGATAAAAAGGATTTCGAAGGAATGGTATCAGGCAACTTGCCGGTGTTAAAATATGAAGATGTGCTTCATGGCGAAGTTAAAAAACCGGGCTTAGGCCCATTGCATACAGAGTTCGATGGAAAAGGATACGCTTATACCACCATGTTCGTATCGTCAGAAGTGGTGAAATGGAAAATTGACAACCTGGAGATCATTGACAGGATACCCTCGTATTATTCTCCCGGTCATTTATCCATTGTAGGCGGGGATTCTAAAAAACCTTATGGCAAATACTTGCTTGCTTTGAATAAAATTACAAAAGACCGGTATTTACCAACGGGCCCCGAACTGGCGCAGGCTTGCCAGCTAATTGATATTACCGGGAATAAAATGAAGCTTTTGCTGGACTTCCCAACCATCGGCGAACCGCACTATGCGCAGATGATCCCTGCTGAAAAGATCCTTAAAAACCAGGTTAAGTTTTTTAAACTGGAGGAAAACAAAAATGTTGCAGTGACAAGGGCAGAAAAAGACACCAAAGTTGTTAGAACCGGCCAAAGGGTGGACGTTTATATGACAGCTATCCGTTCGCACCTTGCGCCCGACAATATTGAAGGCATCAAAATAGGCGACGAGGTTTATGTTCACGTTACCAATCTTGAACAGGACTGGGATGTGCCGCACGGATTTGCCATTAAAGGGAACAACAATGCCGAGCTATTGGTTATGCCGGGCGAAACCTGTACACTAAAGTGGATTCCCGGACAAACCGGAATTGTTCCATTCTATTGCACAGACTTTTGTTCAGCACTTCACCAGGAAATGCAGGGATATTTCAGGGTATCCCCTGCAGGCTCTAATACGCCTTTAAAATTCTCTATCGGTGTGAACCCGGTTACAGAATAAAGCATTATATAACGTATAGCGTGTGTTTCTGAACAGCGCTATACGTTTACACCAAGTTTTAAAATTATGAAATCTCTAACACGGGTACTTGTAACAATAAGTGCTATACTGATGTTAAGCGCTTATTTTCTTCCATTATGGCATATTTTGCTGGATGCCCCGCAGTATCCCGAAGGGCTGGAAATGAAGATATGGCTTCATGGACTTTCAGGGAATATTGGCCAGATCAATGGTTTGAATCACTATATCGGCATGAAATTTATCGTCGCCGGTGATTTTAAAGAGTTTAAGTTCCTGCCGTATATTTTCGGGGCCTTAACATTAATAGGATTTACTTCGGCAATCGCCAAAAGCCGAAAGTTATTATGGATATGGTTTATCAGTCTGTGCCTGTTTGCGATCATCGGTTTTTCCGATTTTTATATGTGGGAATATAGTTACGGCCATAACCTTAATCCGCACGCAGCTATTAAGGTAGAAGGTATGAATTACCAGCCACCCCTCTTCGGGTATAAACAACTACTCAACTTTACCGCCGGGTCGTTGCCTGATGTCGGGGGAATTTTGGTTGGCTTAGGCGGATTGCTTGTTGCAGGATCGCTTTTTTATGAATACCGTTTTTCTTCAAAGAAAATCATATTTCATGCACATAAAATAGTACCAATATTGATAGTCTGCCTTTTTTTCTCTTGCAGCCGTACACCCGAACCAATACAATATGGTAAAGATGCCTGTGCACATTGCAAAATGACCATCATGGATCGAAGGTTTGCTGCCGAGATAATAACGTCGAAGGGAAAGGTCTTTAAATTTGATGCGACGGAATGTATGGCTGACTTTTTAAAAGGGAACCCGGAAATCGCTGCAAATAAAAAGAGCATCTTTTTGGTTTGCGACTTCAATCATCCCGGACAATTTGTTGATGCAAGGAAGTCGTTTTTCCTTAATGACAATTCAGTATCCTCACCAATGGGCGGCAATCTTTCCGCCTTTTTGTCTGAGGGGTCCGCAGAAGCGATTAAAAAGGACAAATCAGCTAAGATTTATAGATGGTCCATGTTGTTAAAATCGAGGTAAATTAACAATGAGATCGCCGATCCTGAAAATATACCTGATCTTGTTTTTGCCCTTCCCGGCATTGGCGCGAACTATTATCGTCGCGCCAAAAACGGCTGTTTCTTCTTTAAGGCAAGCGGTTGACCTGGCAAAAAATGGCGACACCATTGTTGTTGAAAAAGGTCTGTATACTTCTTTAAATACAATAATAAATAAGCAGTTAACTATTTTAGGCCACGATAAACCGGTATTGGATGCCCGTTTTCAGGAAGAAGTGGCTACTATAACATCCCCTCACGTAAAATTCGATGGCTTTGTTATTAAAAATTCAAAAACAGGTTCCATGCGCGATTATGCAGGCATCAGGTTAAGCGACGTTGAATATGTGACCGTTAGCAATAATATATTGGTGAACAACTTTTTTGGCATTTATCTTTCCAACTGTAAACACATCCAGGTATTGCACAACCACCTTACAGGTTCCAATAACGCGGAAAATTCAGGGAATGGAATTCACCTTTGGAAATGCAAATACATTTTAATTAAAGGAAATTATGTTACTCATCACCGCGACGGCATATATTTCGAATTCGCCAAAAAAAGTATAATAGAAGACAACTTCAGCGAAAAGAATATCCGGTATGGTTTGCATTTTATGTTTTCAGATGATGATACTTATCGTCATAATACATTTAAAAATAACGGCTCCGGTGTTTCGGTGATGTATACCAGGCGTATCCAGATGTTGAATAACACTTTTATTGAAAATTGGGGAAGCTCTATTTACGGCGTATTGCTTAAAGAAATTTCTGACTCCCGGATAGAAGGCAATCATTTTATTCGCAACACCACAGGGATCTATATGGAAAATTCGGACCGGATAACAATTATTAACAACGATTTCCTTTCAAACGGATGGGCCATCAGGGTATTAGCCAGTTGCGGCAATAATAATTTCACACAAAATAATTTCAAAGGAAATTCCTTTGATGTAACTACAAATGGAACTTTAAAAGCGAATAATTTCGGTAATAACTACTGGGATAAATATGACGGCTATGATCTGAATAAGGACGGTGTCGGGGATGTTCCATACCGGCCAATAAGTTTATATGCCCAGATCATAGAACAGAATCCTCAAAGCGTGATGCTAATGAGAAGCTTTATCGTTAACCTGATGGATAAAGTGGAAAGAGCCATTCCGTCCGTTACCCCTGAATCCGTAAAGGACGAAAGACCAAGAATGAAAGCATGGAAAAGATAATTGAGGTAAGCGGCCTTAAAAAGTCGTTTGGCCGGATTGAGGCATTAAAAGGTATCGACTGCAGTTACGAGAGAGGCGGCGTTATTTCCATTCTCGGGCCAAATGCGTCAGGTAAAACAACACTCATCAAATCCATATTGGGCATGGTGATCCCTGATGATGGTGTGATCCTGTTTAAAGGCCAACCGATAATTAACACCTTCGCCTATAAAAAGCATATCGGTTATATGCCCCAGATAGGGCATTATCCCGATAATATGAAAATCGGCCAGTTATTTAAAATGGTTACGGATATCCGGCAGCAAGATGCTTTAGATAGTGATCTGTTAAAGGCCTGGCAGCTTGAAGGCATGTATAATAAAACCATGCGGACATTATCGGGCGGTACGCTTCAGAAAGTAAGTGCAGCGCTGGCATTTATGTTTAACCCTGATGTGCTTATCCTGGACGAGCCCTCTGCGGGTCTTGACCCGCTTGCGGCCGAAACGCTTAAGGAAAAAATATTGGAGGAAAAATCCAAAGGTAAACTGGTGCTGGTTACTTCGCACATTTTAAGTGAGGCTGATGAGATCTCTGATCATATTATGTACCTGTTTGAAGGGCGGATCAGGTTTTACAAAACTTTGCCGGAACTAAAGAATGAAACAAGTGAACAGAAATTGAGCAAGGCATTAACGAAAATTCTAAGCGCACCATCATGTTAAAGATCGCAAAATATATTATCCTGGATATAATAAAAAGCAAAGTGCTGCTTGCTTATACGCTATTATTATTAGCAATAAGTTTAATTATTTTTACGTCGGATGCCGATGTAACCAAAGGATTAGTGAGCATTACCACAGTGATACTGATCATAATTCCCCTGGTCAGCGTTGTTTATGCCACCACCTATTATTTTAATGCATCTGAATTTACCGAATTGCTGGTTTCACAACCCATCAGCCGGCGCAATATACTTTTAGGTAAATACATAGGGATAAGCAGCTCAATCCTGGTTGCGTTTTTCATTGGCGTTTGCCTCCCCGTATGCCTGTTTGCCTTTTCAGGGACAGGTGTAACGTTAATGATATCAGGCTGCCTGCTTACTTTAAGCTTTATTTCATTGGCATTTCTCACCTCCACCATTACCCGCGATAAAGCCAAAGGCATAGGGCTCGCATTAATGTTATGGTTTTATTTTTCTATCATTTTTGACGCCCTGGTATTGCTGTTCCTTTACGGTTTTTCCGATTATCCTTTGGAAAAAGCGATGATCGTGCTTACAGCCCTTAATCCCATCGACCTGGCAAGGATACTTATACTGCTCCAATTGGATATATCAGCCTTGATGGGATATACGGGGGCGCTATACCAGCAGTTTTTTGGCAGTGGTTCGGGCATTGTTTTCTCTTTATTAATGCAATTGGTATGGATCATTGTTCCCTTGATGTTCGCTTTGAAAACTTTTAAAAAGAAAGATCTGTGATGAAAAAGTTATTTATTCCTCTATTGCTTGCAGGCGCCTTACTGGCCTGTAAAAACCAGCAGCATCCGAAAAATTGGAATCACATTAATCCGGCAACGGAAGACCATGCGCATGAGCTGGTTTCAGAGAAACTCGAATTAAATAATGGCGCAAAATGGAAGGTGGACCGCATTACCAATAATAATATTGAAAATTTGAAGGCAATAATCAAAGAATTTAATGAGGGACAGGACAAATCGTTAAAAGCCTATAAAAAAGTTGGCGGCGATGTGCAAAATGGATTGGCAAAAATGATCAGTGAATGTAAAATGAAAGGCCCCGGCCATATGGCCTTACATAAATGGCTGGAACCGTTGATGGAAGACGTAGCAAAATTAAAACAAGCAACGACAGATACGATGGCGTCCCGGTCATTTGAAGTTGTACATTTGCACTTAAATCGTTATGATCAATATTTCGAGTAATACCTTATGCTAAAACACCTGACAGTCTGGCTTTTAATTTTCTCGGTTTTAACCGTTAATTATTCCAGACTGTTTGTTTATGCCGGTTTTAAATTAAACCAAACCTACATTGCCGCAAAGCTATGCGAAAACCGTAATAAACCCTGGCTCCATTGCAATGGCAAGTGCTACCTCATGAAAAAAATAAAACAAGCTGAGGAAAAGCAGAACAACGCGGAACGGGAATCACAAAAGAATTTAATACAGGAAGCCTACTTCAAAGTAAAATCGCCAATAAAATTTTATACTTTTCTTATTCAAATAATAACGATTCCGAATGACCGGTTTGAATTGCCGGAAGGTGATATATCCATTTTCCGTCCTCCCCAATTAGGATAATTTTAAATGATGTCTCTTTCTGAAAAAATTTGCTGAAGGCATTTATGCATGTCAGCATCATCGCTTTTGCCCTGGCTTAGCCCAATGTCATTAAGTAAAGGAAAAAAACATTTTTCTTCCCCTCTTTCCCGCTTGCGGAAGAGAGGGTGGACAAGCGAAGCGATGTCCGGGTGAGTAAATATATGAGCGACATTCAACACAAATGCTTGGTGCACAGTTTACTCACCCCGAATGCGCTACGCTGTTCGACCCTCTCTTCGGCAAGCCGGAAAGAGGGTGAAAACGTGCGGCTCAGCCATTTACCGGCTATTTGAAAGGGCAATTAAACTCAAATAACTAATTCGTAGGGATAACCATTTGAACATTTCAATGGTTCCGGATAAAGTATAATAAATGAACACATCTAAAAAAATGCTTTTGCTTATGCTGGCCCTTTTCGCCGGTCAATTTGCGATGGCACAAAATATTTATAAAGGCACCGTAATTGACAGCACAACCCGTCAACCATTAGATGGCGCATGCATCTGTGCGAATGCTAAATTACGCTGCACTAACAAAGAAGGGAATTTCCGGATCTCTTTACCATCAGATACGTCTACTTTAACCATTACTTATATAGGTTATAAAACAAAGGTTTTATCAGTAAAAAGCACTGACGGGCTTGTAATTCCAATGGATCCCGGGCGGGTCGATTTGGAGGAAGTGGTAATTGCACCATCTTTATCCGGCAGCTCATTCCATACCTTAAGTACCCTGGACCTTAGGCTGCGTCCTGTAAACTCATCTCAGGACCTGATGCGGTTAGTCCCGGGCCTGTTTATTGCCCAGCACATGGGCGGCGGTAAGGCTGAGCAAATATTTATCCGGGGTTTCGATGCTGATCATGGTACCGATCTGAACGTTTCTGTAGACGGTATGCCGGTAAATATAGTTTCGCACATTCATGGACAGGGATATGCCGATCTGCATTTTTTAATACCGGAGACGGTGAGCACTTACGATTTTGGCAAAGGCCCCTATTATAGCGGGTATGGTGATTTCACCACCGCAGGTTATTTAAGCTATACTACCAAAGATGCTCTGGATAAAAGCATGATCGGTATTGAGGGCGGGCAGTTCAATACTTTCCGTGCAATTGGTCTCATTGACCTGCTCAGTAATAAAGCCAAACAAAATGGTGCGAATGCATATATAGCCGGCGAATATAATTATACAAACGGGGCATTTAAGCTGCCCGAACATTATAAACGCCTGAACCTCTTTGCCAAATATACCCAACAGTTAGGAGCGAATAATAAATTGTCGTTGAGCGCATCCACGTTTAGTACGAGTTGGACAGCATCGGGCGAGATACCGGAACGGGCGGCGACGGCAGGAACAACCGCTATAGATGCCGGCGGTAATCCTTATACCGTTCCGGAGGTGAGCAAACCCGTCAGTCGTTTCGGCGCTATCGACAGTGCGCAGGGCGGCGGATCAACAAGAGTAAACGCTATTGCCAAATTGTCCACCGATCTGAAAAATAACTGGAGCATGGAAAACTTGCTATATTATACACACTATACTTTTTTGCTGCACGTGAATTCCACATTTTTTGCTGCTGACAGTATCAATGGTGATGAAAGGCAGCAAAAGGAAGCCAGGGATATGTTCGGCTATAACGGCAAGCTAAGCAAACGCAATTATTGGGGCAATAGCTCAATAACTTCAACATTGGGATTAAGCAGCCGTTTCGACCGGACCTATGGAACAGATTACAGCCTGGTAACGGAACAGTACAAGTTCTTAGATAATATTACCCAGGGTGATATTCGTCAGAACAATACCGGTGTTTATTTGGATGAAACGTTGGAAAGCGGCAAATGGCTGTTCAATACAGGCTCAAGGCTGGATTATTTTAGCTTTAATTATCACGACAACACCAAAATTCAGGCAGTTATAAGCCCCAAAATAAATATCCAATATACCGCTAACGAAAAGTTTCAGTTGTATTTAAAAGCCGGCAAGGGCTTTCATTCCAATAATGCTATCGCGGTAATCGGCAATAGAGGTTTGAAAACTATCCCGGCTGCTTATGGCGCCGACCTCGGGCTTAATTGGAAACCCATTTCGCATCTTTATATTAATGCTGCTTTATGGTACTTATATCTTTCACAGGAATTTGTTTACACCGATGATGGCGACATAGCACCCGGCGGCAAAACCAAACGGGAAGGCGTTGACCTTTCGGCACGTTACCAGGTGGCAAAAGGGCTCTTTGCCGACTTGAATGTGAACCTGGCGAGGCCTCGGCTGGCCGATAGCCTGGCAGGGCATGCCTACCTTGCACTTGCGCCCACATTTACCAGCACCGGCGGGCTTGATTTCAAATTTGCCAATGGTATAAACGGTGGTTTAAGCTATCGCTATATGCACAGCCGGCCGGGAAATAATACCAATACTTTAACGGCCGACGGATATTATGTAACTGACCTGAAATTGAATTACACTCAAAAAAAATATGAGATAGGTTTATCAATTGAAAACTTGTTAAATACAAAGTGGAACGAGTTTGAAGCTGAAGAAGTGAGCCGCTTAAGAGGAGAAGCCGCCCCTATCGACCAAATGAGCTTTACGCCGGGAACACCTTTTTTTGCCAAGCTAAGAGTTGCTGTTTTCTTTTGATAATTTACCAAATGATGGCGCCAAATAAAAAAGGCCGAAGACTTTCGACTTAAGACTTTTAACTTAAACAAAGGTAGCAGGAGCAGGAATCGAGCGTTTTTTTAAACATTTAAAGGCGTTTTTCTAATATTTTAATCGAATCAAATAGTAGTAAATATTACATAAACTTGATGATAGTGTTATCTTTTTTACAAAAATTAAAATAAATTCTTGCTTTTGTTACAAAGTTGTTACATTGCATCGAAATTGTTGTTGTTTGGACACTTAAAGATAAATTTATTGAGAGTTGATAAAAATGATACTTTAAGCCTGTGGAAGAAGGTGTGTTTCGAGGACGATCTTAAAGCCTTCGAATCCTTGTTTCATATGTTAAATACCCGGCTGATAAAGTTTTGTATGTTCTTTATCGGGCAGAAGGAATCTGCCGAGGACATTGTGGCCGACGTATTTGTAACCTGTTGGGAAAACCGCAAAGACTTCGGAGATATTGCCAATCCGGAAACCTATTTGTTCGTAGCGGTTAAAAACAGATCGCTTAATTATTTAAAAAAATTTTCTAACATACACCTGGTCCTGCTTGAGTCTTCCGATGAGGCAGAGTTTGTAAATACTTTCGATCCTGAAAAAGAACTTGAACGGAAAGAGCTGCATTTCCACCTCGATCAGGCTATCGCATCTTTACCACAGCAGGCACGCATCATTTTCAGGCTTATTAAAGAAGATGGCCTGAAATATAAGGAAGTCGCCGAAATTTTAAATATTTCACCACGGACTGTGCAAACCCAGCTTTTCAGGGCGATGAAAAAACTCAGCATAATTCTGGCCGCTCACCGGTCTTCTACAAAATCTGTCGCCGGCGCACCTGCCCGTTCACCTTTATTGGGATTCACCTTAATATATTTTTTATTTAAAATATTTTTTTAGGGCTTGTAGGCAATTTGTAAAAATTAATTGTCCTTGTACTAAACAGGTATCTCCAAATCAGGTATCGCCGATAATTAATGGTAAACGATAGATTTATTGAATTACTCACAAAAAAACTTTCCGATGAGATCGATGAAAGCGAAGCGGATGAGTTAAAATATATCCTGCTTAACGACGAGGAGTGCCGGGAGCAAAATAATTTCTTTAAAGCTTACTGGGTACAAGACCAGGAACAAAATTCCAACAGTGATCTAATGTTCCGGCGAATAAAAAACAGGATTGGCGTTACGGAGAATACCGAAAATGAACAGGTTGAGCTTAAAAGTCCGAAAAGGATGTTTTTGTGGAGAAGTGTAGCCGCTGTTTTACTTGCCGGGATTTGTTTTTCAGCCTGGTACTACTTCAATTATTCTGAATATGCTTTAAAAACAGCACTTTCTGCAAAGCTTGAGGTAACAAAAACGTCAAGTCGCGCCAAATCAAAGATCAGCTTGAGTGATGGAACAGTAATTACCCTTAATTCTGAAACGACTTTGAAATATCCATCAGCATTTACCGGCAAGACGCGTGAAGTTTACCTCGACGGAGAAGCTTTTTTTGATGTTGCCAAAGACCACCAACATCCTTTTATCGTGCATGCCGGTAAAATGAGCGTGAGGGTGTTGGGAACAGCCTTTAATATAAAATCTTATTCAAATGACACCCGGAGTGAAACTACCCTTATAAGAGGGGCAATAGAGGTGACGCTGGCTGACCGGCCATCTGACCGGATCATCCTTAAACCTCATGAAAAACTTATTTTAAATAGTGCAACTGTTGCAAAACGAGTAACAGATAATAATTTAACTGCCGTGGCTGCTGACAGTGTTCACACCAATTACGTTTTAACCAACCTTACTTATCTTAAATCAAATGACACTACCATCGTGGAAACTTCGTGGGTAAACAATAAGCTTGTTTTCAAAGATGAGGCTTTTAATGAGATTGCTAATCAAATGGAGCGATGGTACGGCGTAAAAATTAAATTTAATAATGATCGTGTCAAAGACTACCGTTTTACCGGCGTTTTTGAAAAAGAAGACGTCACACAGGCCTTAAATGCCCTTAAAATGATCGAAACTTTTAATTACAAGTATAAAAATGAAACGGTTTATATCTATTAAATCCTTAAACTGAAAAGCCTATGACATAAGAAAAGAATACATAAAAGAAAACGGGAATTACCAATGGTAACCCCCGTTTAAAAGATGAAGACCCGTTTTTAATCACGCCATACGCTCTCGAACAGCATGTATGGCAATTTAATCAGTCACCTTTAATTAAGTAAAAGTATGAAATATTTTAAACACCTCAAGGGTGTAAGAGATAAATATTGGCTGTATAAGTCCATATTGATAATGAAATTGACATTTTTTTTAATCGTAATTTTTAACCTGCAATCGTTAGCGAATGTTTACTCGCAGCAAAAAGTGACGATAAATACCAATTCAGCCGATTTTAAAAAAGTTATTGCTGACATTCAAAAGCAAACCAGCTATCATTTTGTCTTTAGTGAACGCAAAATACCGTTGGCCAGGAATATTGCCATCCATGTACAAAATGAAGATGTAACTACTGTGCTTAACCAGCTGCTGGCTAATTCAGATTTCACTTACGTACAGCTTGATAATAACTTAATTGTTATCACCAATAAAAACGAAGTGGTCAGCAACAGCGTTGTTACCGGAAAAGTAACTGATGAACAAGGTCAGCCTTTACCCGGAGTATCAATTAAGGTAAAAGGTACCGGCTTTGGTACAACGTCTGATATAAATGGCGCTTTTTCAATAAATGCACCTGATAATGCCACGCTGGTGTTTTCCTTTTTGGGATATGAAACCCAGGAGGTAGCAGTTGCCGGAAAAACTTCGGTTACAATCAAACTCATCCCTTCAAGCAAAAGCCTTAACGAAGTGGTTGTTACAGCCCTGGGCATCAAGAAAGAAGAAAAAAAGCTGGGGTATGCGGTTAGCGTAGTAAATGGCGATCTTTTGGATAAAGCAAAAGAAACTAATGTGGCCTATTCATTAGAAGGCCGCGTCGCTGGCTTAAGTGTAAACGGGACCAATGGCGGCCCCGGTTCTTCTGCCCGGATCCTGCTGCGTGGTGTGGGGAGTTTAACTGCCGGTCCGCCGTTGTTTGTTATCAATGGCGTGCCAATGGATAATACGCAACGAGGCGAATCAGGAGAATGGGGCGGCGCAGATTTTGGCGATGGTATTTCAAACCTGAACCCCGATGATATTGAAAGTATTACCGTGCTGAAAGGCCAGTCGGCATCAGCGTTGTATGGTACCAGAGCCTCAAATGGCGTAATATTGATCACGACGAAGTCTGGCAAAAAAAATGCCGGTTTTGGAGTTGAGTTCAATACCAACTACCAGGCAGACAAAGCCATTGATTATACAAATTTTCAGCAAGTTTACGGCCAGGGCCTGTTTGGTGCAAAACCACTTAATGCGGCAGATGCATTAAATGATGGTAGCCTCGCGTGGGGCGCAAGGCTCGACGGTTCACAGGTTCCGCAATTTGATGGCAAGGACCATACTTATTCAGCTGTAAAAAACAACTGGCTTTCATTTTATAATACCGGTGGTACTTTTACCAATACTGTATCCTTCACGGGCGGTAATGAAACCGGCGCGTTCCGTCTATCAGCGTCAGACCTGAGCAATAATTCAATTGTGCCTAATAGTGGCCTGGACAGAAAAACATTTAACCTGAATGCCTCGGAATCAGTAACCCCGCAATTAGATGTTAACGTAACGGCAAACTATATTATTGAAAACTCGAAGAACAGGCCAAGCCTGAGCGATGGACCGGGTAATCCCAACAACGTTCAGTTTTTAGCGCCAAACGAGGACCAAAAAATACTAGCTCCGGGATATGATGCAAGTGGTGCTGAGACTTCATTTACAAATGATATCTATGTGACCAACCCTTATTTTGCGGCTTATAAATTTGTAAACAATATAGGGAGGGATCGCTTAATTTCCTCGTTATCTGCAAAATATAATTTTACAAAATGGGCTTATGCACAAGCGAGATTAGGCTATGATAACAGTAACAACTCCCTGTTAAATATTACGCCAACCGGAACAGCTTATGCCCCGCTTGGAGGCATAACCCAGCAAACAAACGCAATTACTGAACTTAATACCGATGTGTTGTTAGGTGTTAAGCATGACCTGATCAAAAACTGGTTAAACCTTGACTTTTCGGCAGGCGGCAACATCCGTAAATTCACAACTTCAGGAACAAGTATTAGCGGTGGTAATTTTATTATCCCTTATTTTTATAGTTTAACCAATGTGCCAAGCAGAAATAGCAGCGTAAATTATAGCACCCTGCAAACAAACTCCGCTTATTACACAGCTGATTTTGCCATAAAGAACTTCCTGGTTTTAAGCACGACCGGCCGTTATGATGTATACAGTACCTTGCCAAGTGCCAATAGGGGTATATTTACGCCATCAGTTTCCGGCAGCTTTATATTTTCTGATCTTTACCATATTGATGGCCTCGATTTTGGCAAGATCCGTTTATCTTATGCGCAAACAAGCGGAGACCCCAAAATACCCTATATAACTTCCCAGTATTACAACATTAATAATTCAATTAATGGTGTTCCGGCAGCAGGCTTTAGTCAACAGTTACCCAATTTATTTTTAAAGCCATTTACCTTGAGTGAAGTTGAAGTGGGTACCGAACTTAAATTTTTTGGCGACAGATTGGGTATAGATGTTGCGTACTATACGCGCAAAACAAGGCACGAGATACTAAATGGTAGTATTGATATTTCCAGTGGTTACACCAATCAATATTTAGGTACAGGCTCTACCCAGAATAATGGTATTGAAGTTGAAATTCATGGCACACCGGTAAGAACAAGCGATTTTAGCTGGACACCGGGCTTTAACTTCACTTATGTTAACAATAAGATATTAGCAACTGATAACGCAAATGCTAACGTAAGCGCTGGTACTTATCGCCCGTTAAACGCGAATCTTGCATTTATAGTTGGAAGATCAGGCCCGCAGGTGATGGCCAATGATTATTTGCGTAATGCGAGCGGCCAGATCATTTATGATGCGAGTGGCTTGCCTGAAGCAACCTCACTTAGACCTATGGGCAGTACCGTTCCTAAAATTTATGGCGGTTTAAATAACGACTTTAATTACAAGCGGTTCAATTTGTCATTCCTGATCGATTACCGTTATGGCAATAAAGTGTTATCAGCGACAAATTATTACAGTATTTATCGTGGTGAGAATAAACTTACCCTTCCGGGACGGGAAACAGGCGTTGTAGGACAAGGCGTAACTGAAGCCGGCGCACCAAATACTGTTAATGTAGATGCACAAACTTATTACCAGGCATTAGCCCAAAGGATTTCGGCATTGAACGTTTTAGACGGCAGCTTTGTTAAACTGCGCCAGGTAACCTTTGGTTATACCATTCCTAAAGACCCGCTGTTAAGAACGCCATTCAGTTCAATAACAATATCGTTTGTGGGGAGGAACTTGTGGACCATTGTCAAGCATACCGACAATATCGATCCGGAATCCGGTTTTTCACCCGACATCAGGTACGCCGGTATCGAAGGTACGAGCTTACCCGCCACCCGGACCTATGGGTTTAATTTAAACTTTAAATTTAAAAATTAACAGACATGAAAAAACGACTTATATATAGCTGCCTGATCATAGGCGCTTCTCTTTTCGCTGGCTGTACGAAGAATTTTGATAAAATTAATACCGACCCGAATGCTGTAAACGCTTCGCTTATAAATCCTAATTTTTTGATGTCACAGGCGCAGATACAATTTTCTAATACAGGCTATGACCAGTTACTATATCAAAGCATGTGGTCGCAATCGCTTGCCGGCACGTACAATTATTACAGCAATGGTGACAAATATGTGTATGGAGGTAGTTTCCAGGATTATAAATCCCGTACGTGGAATACCAGTTATGGCGCGGCCACCCTGGTATATGAAATGAAAAACTTAATTAAAGGCAATGCCGGCTATAGCAACCTTGATAATTGTGGCAGTATATTGTTGGTAATGATGCTGGAGCGTATTACCGATGCTTATGGCGATATGCCTTATTCACAGGCATTGCAGGCAAAAGCAGGTGTATCTACCCCGATTTTTGATAAGCAGCTAAGCATTTATACATCCATGCTTAGCACCCTGGCTACGGCTACCGCAGCCCTGGATGCCTCAAAAGGAGGGCCAACTGCAGATTTATTTTATAGCGGCGACATAAGCAAATGGAAAAAACTGGGCTATTCGTTAATGCTCAGAGTAGCCATGCGTTTAACAAAAGTTGATGCGGCCACCGCGCAAAAGTATGCAGAGATGGCTTACGCCGGCGGCGCAATGGCAAGCATTGCTGATGATGCCAAGGTTCAGGCTGATTACACCAATGGCAATGGTAACAGTAACGCTGCGGCCCTGCTGGTAACTGATGATTTCAGGGAAGTGCGCTGGTCAAATACGCTGATAAGCTTTATGCAGTCAACCAACGACCCGCGTATCAGCGCAGTAGCCGAAATATCATCTGGCACAGGCAAAGCCGCTAATGAAACCGAGCAGCCAGGCATTAACACGGCAAGCCTTCAAATAGGAATGCCAAATGGCTATGACCAAAATGGCGGCGCCACAGACATATCAAAGGCGCCAAACTACCCCGGCACAAGCCCTGCCAACCCTTCAGTGGCAAATGACGCTGCCGCTCCCGATGGGAAATACTCACGCCCGCGTTTTGCGGTGTACGATGACCGTAACGGCGTAAACATGCTTTTAACTTACGGTGAAACAGAGCTGTTATTTGCTGAAGCAGCTACAAGAGGCTGGGCTACAGGCCTGGCTGCAACACATTATGCAAATGCTTTAGCTGCTGATATGCAGGAACTGGCACAACTAAATGCCACGCAGCAAGCGGTTGTTGATGCAGCCGCTATTACTGCCTACGTTGCGGCGCATCCCTTGGTTGCAGCTACTGCTTTGCAGCAAATTAACATGGAATATTTTGTTGAAACATCAACAACCTTTAATTTTAACGAGACCTGGACCAACTGGAGGAGATCAGGATTTCCTGTTTTAACCCCGGTTAAATATCAAGGCCAGTTCACTGATGGCAGTATACCAAGAAGGATGGACTATCCGGTTACTTTGCCGGCAACCGACGGCGCTAACTATGCGGCGGCAGTTGCCCGCCTGACGGGCGGCGATACCTTTACTGCCAGGGTTTGGTGGGATACTCAATAAAAATTCCCAAATAAAACGAACAAAGAGACTTATGCGTCTCTTTGTTCGTTTTTACTTTTTACAGTAAGTTAATGCAATGTTAATTTTTAAATAATTTGCCTCTCAATGCCCATTCTTAAATTACATGCCCCTAAAATGTTGAAAAAAGCATGGATACTAACATTTACAGGGCTTTGTTGTATCAGCTTCCGCGGTTTTGCCCAACAACCGTTATTTAAGCTTTTATCACCAAAAGAAACCGGCATTAAATTCAGCAATGATATTAATGAGACTGAGACGCTCAACGTGCTATCCTATGAATATTTTTATAATGGCGGCGGGGTAGCCGCAGGTGATATTAATAATGACGGCTTACAGGACCTTATGTTTACCGGTAATATGGGGAAGAATAAACTTTACCTGAACCTTGGCCATATGAAGTTTAAGGATATTACCAGGGAGGCATGTCCCCAACTAGAGGGACGGGCAGACGGATGGAAGACCGGCGTTACTATGGCTGATGTTAATGGCGATGGATTACTTGACATTTATATATGTTACTCGGGTAAAGCGGATGCTGACATTCGAAGAAATCAATTATTTATAAACCAGGGGCCTGATAAAAACGGCGTTCCGCACTTTAAGGAAGAAGCCAAAGCCTACGGCCTTGATGACCCCGGGTATGGCACCCAGGCCGTTTTCTTTGATTATGATAACGATGGCGACCTTGATATGTTCCTGTTAAATCATAATGTGAAGAAAATTGATAACATGGAGCTTGCCAAATATAAAGATCAAACAGATGAACTGGCAAGTAATAAACTATTCAGGAACGACGGCGGTCATTTTACGGATGTTTCAAAAAAAGCAGGGATAGTTCAAAACCCGCTCACTTTTGGACTGGGCATCGCAATTGCAGACATAAATAATGATGGCTGGCCGGATATTTACGTAACCAATGATTATAATGAACCTGATTATCTATACATCAATAATCATGACGGTACGTTTACAGAAAAGTCACAGGAAATGCTGCGGCACATGTCTCATTTTTCAATGGGGGTTGACATCGCCGATTTTAATAATGACGGGCTACCCGATATTATTACTCTTGATATGCTGCCGGAGGATAATCACCGGCAAAAATCACTTCAGCTTGAAGAAAACTATGAGTCGTTTGCGCTTATGCTTAGCCAGGGGCTCTATAAACAATATATGCGCAACATGCTGCAATTAAACAATGGCAATGGCACTTTCAGCGAAATTGGGCAATTGGCCGGAATATCAAATACCGACTGGAGCTGGTGCCCGCTTATTGCTGATTTTGATAACGATGGCTACAAAGACATTTTTATATCCAACGGTTATTTGAGGGATTATACCAACAAAGATTTTTTACGTTACTGGGGCGACTATAAAATAAAAAAGGCAATGGCGGGTGAGCCTTTCCTGCTCATGGACCTGGTTAGGGCAATGCCGTCAACTTCGGTACCCGATTACATATTCCGGAATAATCATGACCTTACATTTACCAATAAACAGGCAGAATGGGGCATAAACCAGCCTGATATATCCAGCGGGGCTGTTTATGCCGACCTGGACAATGACGGCGATCTCGACCTTATCGTAAATAACATCAATCAGCCGGCTTCAATTTATCAGAATATGAGCCGCGAAAATGATAATACCTCCTACCTGGCTGTTAAACTAAAAGGCAAAGGCCTTAATACCAATGCAATTGGGGCGAAAGTGTACGTATACACACCCGGTAACTTACAATACCAGGAAGTTAATCCCAATAAGGGCTACCTGTCTTGTGTTTCTACTACACTGAATTTTGGCCTGGGGCACCAGGCAATGGTTGATTCTGTAAGGATCATCTGGCCCGATCAAACTTCAACTTCGTTGGCTTCCGTTAATGCCAACCAACTGCTAACTATAAATTATCAGCCTTCATTAAAGCCATACACACCCGCCATTGTGGTTAAAAAGCCGGTTTTTACACATACTGAGCCAATAATTAATTTTAAGCCCGAAGAAATTACCATTAATGATTTTAAACGCCAGTTACTGATGTTGTTTATGTACTCAAAAACAGCGCCTGTAATTGCAAAGGCCGATGTAAATCATGATGGCCTTGAGGATCTGTTTGTAAGCGGGGAAAAAGACAGTCCCGGTAAAATTTACCTGCAGGAGCCAGGCGGTAAATACCGCGAAGTAAACCTTGTGCGGGGAAGCGCTGAAAATATAGGAACGACTTCGGCTGCTGCTTTCTTTGATGCCAATGGCGATGGCTACCCTGATTTATACATCGCAAAAGGAGGTTATTCATTATATGAGCCGAATACTCCCGAATTACAGGATGAACTATATTTGAATGATGGTAAAGGCAATTTTGTATTGTCCCCGGATGCATTACCTGTGCTTAATGCCTGTAGTAAATCGTGTGTAAAACCATGCGACTTTGACGGCGACGGCGATATAGATCTTTTTGTTGGCGGGAGGGTGGTACCGGGGCAATATCCTGTTTCGCCCCAAAGCTATTTGCTGGTGAATGATGGTAAAGGCAAATTTACGGCAGCCAGTATACCTTTCACTAAAATTGGTATGGTAACCGATGCCCAATGGATTGACCTAAATAACGATGGGCGTAAAGATTTGGTACTATGCGGAGAGTTTATGCCAATAACTATTTTTATCAATATGCCGGAGGGGTTTAAAGATAAAACAGGTGAATATTTTGATACGCCGCAAAACGGGTTTTGGTTTAAAATAGCCTTTGCAGATATAAATGGTGACGGCAAGCCTGATCTTATTGCCGGTAACCTGGGTTTAAATTCCCAGATACATGCCTCGGATAAAGAGCCGGCCGAAATGTATTTTGCCGATTTTGACCATAATGGTTCCATTGATCCATTTTTTAATTTTTATATAAAGGGCACCAGCTATCCGTTTGTAAGCCGTGATGAGTTAAATGACCAGATATACCCCATGCGCAAAAAATTCAACTCATATAAAGCTTACGCCGATGCTACCATTAATGATATATTCAGTGCGGACGACCTGGCGAAAGCGGGAAAACTGACCGTTAATGAAACAAAGACCATGCTTTTTATTAATCAGAACGGGAAATTTACTACTGCTGCGCTGCCGCTTGAGGCCCAATTTTCTCCGGTAACTCAAATACTTACCGGCGATTTTGACCACGATGGCCATACGGATATACTTTTATTCGGTAACCATTCTGATAACAGGCTTAAATTGGGCAGTATTGATGCCAACTATGGCTGCCTGCTGAAAGGAGATGGTAAAGGCGGATTCAAATATATCGATCAGCCGTCATCCGGGCTTTCAGTTACGGGCGATGTAAAGTCAGCCCTGGAAATAAATATTAATAACATCCCTTACTTACTATTGGGTTTAAGTGGTGAACCTTTACAATTTTATAAAGAATGATGAATGATTTGAAAAAAGGGCTCTGTATATTTTGCGTAATATCAGCTCAATATGGTTTTTCACAAAATACGCATAAAACTTACCCCGATTATTTGCAACCCGATCATGCCATTAACGCCGTGACGATGGTAATGGTACATGATGTAACCAGCCCGCCCGTGGCCGCCCGCTATTATGCTTATTGTATGTTAGGTGCATATAATATTGTTGCCGCAAACGATAAAAATGTACCTGCACTGCAAACTTTTATAAAAGCGTACAAAGCCGATGGGCGCTTAGATACTATCGGCCCAAAATATGATTACAGGATAGCGGCATATTACAGCATATTGGAAACCGCCAAACAATTGCTCCCATCCGGTTATATGCTTAAAGATGATGAAGACGACTTTATCCAATTGCTGCAAAAAACAAAGGTGGAACAGGCTGTCATTGAAAAATCAGTAAAAGTGGCAGAGATGGCTTCGGCTGCCATTATCAACTTTTCAAAAACAGATCATTATAATAAACTCAGCACCTTGAAACGGTATACGCCTTTAAAAGAAGAAGGGCATTGGTACCCTACACCCCCCGGATATTTTGAGCCAGTTGAACCCAACTGGAACACGATCAGGCCTATGGTGATTGATTCAGCCAATCAGTTCAGGCCGGCGCTGGCTATCTCATTCAGCAAAGATACCTTATCAAACTTTTACAAACAGGCTAAAGAAGTTTATGAAGTATCAAAACACCTTACAACCGAACAACTTGACCAGTCGCTTTTTTGGGATTGCAACCCTTTCGCAATTACCACATCGGGGCACATGATGATAGGTTATAAAAAAATAAGCCCCGGCGGGCACTGGATGAACATAGCCGGATTAGCCGCGAAACAAGCCCATTTAAACTTTGACCAATCCGTAGTAGTGTTGACTCTTGAAGGCATTACCATAACTGATGCTTTTATCAGTTGCTGGGATGAAAAATACAGAAGCAACCGCATACGGCCTGAAACATATATTAACAAATACATGGATATTAAGTGGCAACCGCTCCTGCAAACACCCCCTTTCCCGGAATATACAAGCGGACATGCCGTTGTTTCCAACGCATCGGCCGAATTGCTCACTTATTTGTTTGGCGATAATTTCGCTTATACCGATAACACTGAAATACCTTTCGGGAGCGGCCAGCGGTCATTTAAATCGTTCAGGCAGGCAGCGGCCGAAGCATCCATTTCGCGCTTTTACGGCGGCATACATTATATGCAAAGTATTGAAAAAGGCAACGATCAAGGCAAACGAATAGCTGCCGATATCATCGCCAAAATTAAAAAAGCCGGTATTTTGCCTCAAACCAATTAGTTTATAACTTACATGCTTTGTTCCATATCTATTCAATCGCAACATTTGTCATTCTTCTGATTTTCGGTGCGCTATCTTTTTGGATGCCACTGGCGTCGCAAAAAATCAGCCCACGCCGTTACCCAACCAGGCGCGAGAATGACGGGCAACGCCTGCGGGCAAATGCTTCTCGTGCCCCGCTGACAGGTAGCCGCTATAAATGATCCGTGGGTTTTTGTATTATATGGTTTAGCCAATGTATTTCTAATACTGTTATGGACACCAAATATAATTGAAATAATTTTGGTCGTGTCGATAGTGCAATGACCGGCATAGTTCATTACTTGTATGCGGAGCACTATTTTTTTAATACATCCCTTGTTACTTATTGAACAACTCTAATTTATTTTGAAGACCACTCCGAACTGGATATTGGTGATATCATGCCCGGCTTCAGCGTTAAAGCCAAACGTCCGGGTTACAAAATAGGAAGCGCCGACAAAAACCCCGGGGACGCCGATCACTGAATCATGAGCATACAAATTGGGATTATCATATTCGAAATGATGGAACCCAAGTCCTGCTGAAACCCCGCCATATGTGTCCAGGCCACGCACCAACCACCCATAATGCCACGCGGCCCTTGCAGCAATAATTATTGTATTTGAATTATAGTTGGTATAATCCGGGTAGCCGTTGTTGGCAAATGACCCGCCTGCTTCAGCCCCCAGCGTAATTACTCCAGGTCCTGCCTGCCACAGTCCCCATTCTATCGCCCCTTTTATTCCAAATGCCGAATTGTAATAATCGCCATCGTAGGTACTTCCCACTCCAATTCCCGCATTTACTATCACACTTCCCACTTTTACAGGTGTAATTTGGCCATGGCCTCCGCTTCCGCGTTGCGCAAAGGTGGCAGTAGCAGAACCGATACCAATTACCAGGCATAATATGCGGATGATCTTTAGGTTTTTCATTTTTATTAAGTTATCTTTTAAATATGTTCGCCAATATCTACGATAGAGTAAATATCATGCATTGTGCATAAGCCAGCATCAATGGTTACTTAAATGTTATTAACTGATTCTCTAATTTAACATTAGTTTAGATAGCTAACAAGTTCTCTAACAATATGTTTGCACTAATTTATTTTTATTGTCATCATGATTCCCCGGAATAAAAATTGAGAAAAGTCATTTCCTACCACTATCTTTAACTATCAGAAATAATTCGCAGGGAGAGACAAATGGCACATTTCCAATTCATTCCGGTCGCACCACATCCTTTACTAAGCCCTTATGTTGCGAAAATGTGTGTGTTCGAAAGCAGCGGCCGTCTTCCCGCCATGGAAAGAAAACTGATCGTCCCGAATGCAAATTTCAAATTAACGCTTACCTGCCGTAACGGAATCGCGGCCCGCATCGGGGACAAGACCTTCATTCAAGGTGAAAATAAACTAAGTTTGACGGGCCTGATCGATTCGCCTGTCATTCTTGATCCGCAGGAAGATGCGCAGACCGGCACGATAATCATCGAATTCAACCCGCTCGGGGCCTATCGTTTATTTCGTTTATCGTACGCCGAGGTCAAAAATCAAATAGTGGAGCTGGAGGATCTGATCGGCAACCGCGCAGAAGAACTTCAATCGCAACTTGCTGAGGCGAGCGTTTTAGATATGAAATTGCAGCTCCTGCAGAATTTTCTGATCAAACAGTTGGAAAAAGCCGCCCCGGACCCGATATACGATTATTGCATCAATCGTATATCGTACTCCCAAGGCCTGGTCACCGTGGCGCAGCTTGAAAAGGACACCGGCTACAGTTCGCGATGGCTCCATACAAAATTTTCGGAACACCTGGGTTCAGGGCCCAAAAATCTTTCCGAAATAGTCCGGTTCAAACAATTTTACCAGGCGTTCTCGGCCGGCGCCAATTCTCAAAGCCTGAAAGAACACATATATCATCATTACCACGACCAATCCCATTTTCTCAGAGCATTCAAAAGATTCACCGGGTCCACCCCAACCGAGCTTCAAAACAGCATGAACGAACTCAGTACGAAGAATTTTACGAGCTGAGTTCCGATTTGTACAATACTTCAAGCTGTCATCGGCCCATCTTTGTTTAAAAATTAAATCATTAAATTAAATCAAAATGAAAAAGCAAGATTTTACCAGCAGTATCTCTGCACAAATTAGCGCGGGCGAGGCAATCAAAAGGATTAGCAATGTACCCGGATGGTGGGGCATAACCTTTAGCGGGAGTTCCGAAAAACAAAATGATCAATTTATAGTAAAGATGGGAGGCGATTCTTTCTTCAACTTTACCGTAACAGAATTAGTTCCCGGCAAAAGAATTGTTTGGGTAGTTACAGATTGTAACATGCCCTGGTATGCCGACAAAAAGGAATGGGCCAACACGAAGTTAATTTTTGACCTCGCTGAAGATAACGGGGTGACAACCCTGAATTTTACGCATGAAGGCCTTACGCCTAACATGGAATGTTACAAGGACTGTGCACCAGGTTGGACCCATTGGATCAAAACGAGCTTGTTTTCTTATTTTACTACCGGCGAAGGGGTTTTTAGGCCGGCTACCAAGTGAAACAAGGCGGAATGGGTAGGCACTAAGCTTGTTAAAGAGCGGTTATATAACTTTATGACTGATGGTGCCTGGAAATCTAATATTTTAACATAAACTCATTTTTAACAATTACAATTTAAAAATCATGACAAATGTAATTTTTGGTAACCATTCATCGGTTATAGTTGCGCGGAAAGACCGGGACAGCATACGTAAATTTTATTGTGATGTCCTCGGTGGCAAAATCGTGAATGCGGAGGATGAAAGGGATTTCCTTTGTTTGGGAGGAAACTTTTTTATCGGTTTTCTGTATGGGGATGTGGACGATGAGAGCGAGTTCTTACGAACTGCACGATCGGTCTGGCTGGAAATCAAGTCAGACAACGTGGAAGAAATGACGAAGAAAATTCTCGATTTCGGTGTCAGGAAGCTTGATATACCGGACCCCCACCTCTACTTCCAGGCCCCGGGCGGACAAGTTTTGCGGCTCGTCGGAATCGATGAAGACATGTCCTTTTATGAGGGGATCGGAGCAGGCCCGAATGTGGCAAAGGTAAAAGAAGCAGTCAAACTAAAAGAAAAATGAAAAGCTATAGTACAAGCGTAGAAGTTACATCAACTCCAAAAGATGTTTTCAACCACATTAACGATGTATCAAAATGGTGGACAAAAGAATTTGAAGGTAAAAGTTCAAACCTTAATGATGAATTTATACTTAGGCACGGCAACAATCACTATTCAAAACATAAATTGATTGAGGTTATACCCAATAAAAAAGTTGTATGGCTGGTAACCGACAGCAAGCTTAAATGGATAAAAGAAAATAAGGAGGAGTGGACAGGCACAAAAATGATTTTTGAAATAGTTCCTAAAGGAGAAAAAACCACCTTAATTTTTACTCACGAGGGACTTGTTCCTCAACTGGAATGTTATGACCATTGCGTGCATTTTTGGGATATGGTTATTAAGGAGTGGCTTTTCAACTTTATTACTAACGGTAAAGCGATATAGAATACATTTCAACAAATCATTTCATAACAATTAAATCGATGTTAATCATGACAAAGGTAATCATTGGAAACGCATCGGCGATCACTGTTCCACGACGAGACCGGGACAGCATACGTAAATTTTATTGTGATGTCCCCGGCGGCAAAATCGTTAAAGAGGACAACGAAAAGGACATCTTTCGTCTGGAAGAAGAGTTCTATATTTTGTTTCGCTACGGCGACGTCCCCTATGAGAGCGAATTCTTACGGTCGCTAAGAGCCCTCTGGCTGCAAATCAAGTCCGACAACGTGGAAGAAATGACGCGGAAGATTCTCGAATTCGGCGCCAGGACGATTGATCTGCCATCCGGACTGCCCGAGTCGGTTCCCTATCTTTATTTTCAGGCGCCGGGAGGACAATGCTTCCAGTTGCTACCAATCACCGAGGACCAGACATATTACAAGGGAGCCGGAGACGGCCCGAACGTAGCAAAGGAAAAAGAGGCTGAGGCCAACAAGGAGCAAGTGCTGAGCGAGTTGGCATTAAGGCGTCAATAGAAAAAATCTACGGGGCTTTAAAAATGCGTTCCGTATCTCACCCCGGAACGCACCACATAGTGTTTCAACTAAATCTCAGATCGCACGTTTATGGACCTAAGTTCTTTTTGGCAGGCAACCCAAATCATTCAGTCCTCGGGCTTTTGACAGGATTTGCCGGTGCCTACTCACTCCGCAGGCTCTTGACCGGGTTTGCCATCGCCGCTTTTATTGCCTGGAAACTTATCGTTGCAAGTGCAATAATTATTGCAACAAGTCCGCCTGCAGCAAATAACCACCAACTGATGTTGATGCGATAAACATAAGCTTGCAACCATTGGTGCATGTAATACCATGCAATGGGTGTAGCAATGGCAAAGGCAATTGCAATGAGTATGATAAATTCTTTTGAAAACAAATAAACGATACTGCCTACAGTAGCACCAAGTACTTTACGAATACCAACTTCTTTTATCCGCTGCACTGCCATGAACGAGGCTAAACCATATAACCCAAGACAGCTAAGGAATATGGCGATTGCTGCAAAAATTTTATACAAAGCCGCTAACTGAGTTTCCTGTTTGTAAAAACTTGCAATTTTTTCATCCAAAAACTTGTATTCAAAAACAAAATCGGGAAGTGTTTGGTCAAATATTTTTTTAACAGATTGAATTGTAGAAGAAATGTTTGTTGTTGCCAATTTTATTCCGACCTGGTTGTACATGGCGTTGTCTTGGGTAATAAGCAATGGTGCAAGATCGTTGCGAAAAGATCTGTCATTAAAATCTTTCAATACACCAACAACAGTTCCGTGGATCTCATCGTGCCACGTAGTCATAGTTTTATTCAATATGTCTTCGGGATTTTTAATCCCTAAATTTTTCATGAGCGATTCGTTTACTAAAAATTCACTTGTGGTATCAGATGGCAGCAAATTTCTACCGGCTATCAGTGGTAATTTATAAGTTGGCACGTATTCGTTGTCGGCGAATTTGGTGATAACCTGAAAATCTGTTTCTTTTACTGCATGGTTAAATCTGACTGCGCTCCACGTATCATTACCATTTTCAACCGGGGTGTTGGAACTGAAGCCTACGTTTTGTACGCCGTTTACCGACAATAACTGGTTCTTTAAATAACCCAGTTTACTGAGGCGAACGCTATCTACACGGAAAGGAACATTTACAATTGCATCTTTATCAAAACCTAAGGGTTGATTCATAAAATAATCCATTTGCTTTACAATGATGAGTGTCCCGATGATGAGCGCCTGTGCAATGATGAATTGAAACACCACCAATCCTCTTCTTAATGAAATTCCTTGTGCATTATTTGATGTGACTTTACTTTTTAAAGCATTAACAGGATTGAAACGTGATAAAACAATAGAAGGATAAAAACCGGCGAGTGCGGTCACTACAATTGTTACAGTTAAAAGAAATAAAATAATTGCAGGATTGCTGAATATGTTGAATGTAAGCGAAAGTTCTAAAAGTTGGCTTACAGAAGGCAACGCAAGTATTGTGATAACTGCTGCAAGCATTACAGCGCTTGTAACTATCAAAAATGTTTCAACTATGAATTGGATTTGCAATTGAGATTTGCTGCTCCCCAAAACTTTTCTTACGCCAACCTCCTTTGCACGATTAACAGCTTGCGCAGTGGAGAGGTTGATAAAGTTTACGCAAGCAATTAAAAGGATGAATGCTGCAATCAGCCATAATACATTGAGCAGTTGATGACTGATTGTTTTGTTGCTGTAATCGCCTGCTTCTGTATCATAATGCACCGCACTTAATGGCTGTATAATATGACTATCCTTATTGGGCGGAGATTCCACCTTTCGTGAATACGCTCTTAATTGTTGGTTAAAATTGTCAACAGAAGTATTCGGCGGCAACAAAATGTAGCAACCAAAATCAGGTACCGCTTCAGCCCAATCGGTAGATTTTGCCAGGTAACTTCCGGTAAAACCTGTTCCAAAGGCCACAACAAGTTTTAGCTGAAAGTCTGTATTTGCCGGTATGGTCGCAAGGATGCCCGAAACTTTCAACACATCAGTACCGTGCTCGAATATGTAGCCGCCTGCTTGCAGTTTAATGGTTTTGCCCATTGCTGTTTTCCAGTCGCCGAAATATTTTTCTGCAATCTCTTTGGTAAGCAATACATTGTTCGGATCTTTTAATGAGGCATACGAACCTGTGAGCAGGGGGAAATCAAATATTTTAAAGAATGAAGGCCCTGTAAAAAATACACCCCGCTGCTCTTTAAAATCTTTTACCGGAGTTCCATTATTATCAGGTAACAGCACCTCATCATCATGACTTGCAAAAACCGGAGCCACCTGTTCTATTTGGGAAAAACCCGTTTTCAATCCTAAGGGTATTGGAAAAGGGAGATCTTTCCCATAAGAAACACTTCCTGTTTCTGCATGATGATATTCGGTTAGCACACGATAGATGCGATTTTTCTTTGCGTGAAAATTATCGAAGCTTGTTTGAAATTGTATAATGATAAAGATCACCATACAAACGGCAATACCAACAGCCAGGCCGGTAATATTAATAGCAGCATAGCTTTTATTACGCACCAGGTTACGCCGTGCTATTTTGAAATAATTTTTAAACATATAATTGCGGTTTAATTTGCCGTGAGACCACGTTGGAGTGGTTTCATAATGTAAAACTACAGGCGCAAATTGTTGACGGCTGCCCAAATTATAAGATGGGTGCTCTTTTTTTCTATCATTTTTATATTCTACCGGGCTTTTCCCGGTCATTTGTTTGAAAATGCGGTTAAAGGTACTTTGTGAGTTGAATCCTGATTCATAGGCGATGCCCAGGAGGGTGATATGGTCATAAGCGGGATCCTGCATTTTCCGGGCCGCATCCTGAACGCGGTATTCGTTAATGAAATCATTGAAGTTTTTTTTGAGCACCGTATTGAGAATACGTGATAATTCATGGGTAGTCAGCTCAAGCTTTTCGGCAAGTGAGCTTAAACTTAATTCCGGATCCTGGTAATAGCGGTTTTCTTTAACCACTTTCTTTAACCAAATACCTTTTTGTTTCAGTTCTGTTGGTAGTAATGGTTTTAAGATCGGTGTCGTATCTGCCTGCATGCCAATTTCCGGCCTTAGGAAGGCCCTGGCCGCCATCCAGGTAATCATTGACACTAAAAGAAGATACAGGGGATAGTAAGCCTGTCCGCTTAACTGGTAGTGGTAATAAAAATAGTCTACCGCTACAAATGGTACCCACAACAGCCATAACAGCCCGAAACCTGTCAGTAATTTGTGCAGCCATTGCAGCTCGTGCCGGTACCGGTCGCCTCCGGTAAATTTTTGCTGTTGGTAAAAGCCTTCGATCAGTTTGCGGCACCTGTATAGGTAGATAACGACCGAAATAAACGCCAGCAATTGTAATATAGGGTTCAGTTGCTGAAAGGCCGGCGTTTGATAAGTAGCTGCGCCGGTTTTTATACTATCCCTAATTGCCAATGCCTGGGCGCCCAATTCCAGCAGCAGCGGACTAAAATGCAGCATATCCTTAAACTGGAATTTATATTCCGGCCGGGTTATTTTAAGCACATAAAAATAGATGAGGGGGCCAAGCGCAAGGGAAAATTGCATCGGCAGCCGGCTCCAATTAGTAATGTAAGCTGACAGCCCGATGTCGATGCCCAATATCCTGGCTATCCACAAAACAATCGTAACCATTGCCAGGGCCAAAAACCGGTTCGCGGTTTGGTTGATCCTTTTGGTGAACCATAACAGCAGGGTAAAAGTGAGCCCGATAAACAGCATTCCGAAAAATGCCGCGTCATAAAGGCTGATATGGAATGTGTATGTATTCAATTGAATTAGTTCCCGCAACTGCTGCTCCAAACTTATAAAATGCTATTGGATAAAATGTTAACGCTTAACAGAAATAATTGGTGTATCAAAACCGGGCGATTAATGTTCGGTTTTGGATTAGCATTTTGGATTTGAAGGTGGTGGGTGATGACACCGACCTCAAGCCAAATTACTCACTCCTCAAACTGTTCACCGGGTTAGCCATCGCAGCTTTTATCGCCTGGAAACTTACCGTCATTAATGTGATGAGCATAGCGCCAATAGCTGTAACGATAAATATCCACCATGCGACATCGGTGTGATACTGATAGTTACGCAGCCAGTTTTGCATTAGCAGATAAGCCACAGGCGAGGCTATAATTATCGACAAAAACACCAGTATGGCAAAGTCTTTCGATAGCAATTGCCACAGGGCGAATACGGAAGCGCCAAGCACCTTACGTACACCTATTTCCTTAACACGCTGTTCGGCCATGAATGATGCCATGCCAAACAGCCCGAGACAGGTGATAAATATAGCCAGGCCGGCGAAGACGGTAGCCAGTTTACCTATGCGTTCTTCATTACCGAATTCTTTGGCATATTCCTGGTCAACAAAGTGATATTCAAATGGCTGTTGCGGATTCTCTGTTTTTAACACCGAAGCGATGTTGCTAATAGCTTTACTAGCGCTCATTTTCGGACTTATCTTTAGCAGTAAACAGCCTCCCGCCCATTTCGCTAAAAAATAAACCATAGGTTGCACCTGTTCATAAGGTGAACGGTTAATGATGTCGTTAGTTACGCCTATGATCTTAAACTTTTGGCCATAAAAGGTTATGTAGTTTTCTGTCGGTTTTTTCATGGTCATAAAATCAGCTGCCGCCTGGTTGATGATCACCGCTGCTGAATCGGAAAGGAATGACGGTGAGAAATCCCGGCCTGCGCTAAATTCCCAACCAATGGTTTTGCCATAATCGTATGAAATATCCTCCTGGCCGAAATTGACATCCAGGTTAGGGTCTTCTCCAGGCCATCCGACGCCGCTATTAGTACCAGCACGTTTGTTAGGTGGAGCATCTGCTTCGGCCATTTCAGTTATCGTGCCGTTACTTGCAAGGGCCTGTTTTATCGCATCAAAATGTTGGTGGAGTTCAATAGTTCGGACGGGTATTGCAACCAATCTGTCCTGGCTGTAGCCTACAGGGCGGTCTTTGGCAAAAATTATCTGTCGGATAACGACAATAGTACCGATGATCAGCACAATGGAAACTGTAAATTGAAGTACCACCAGTACTTTACGCGGGGCTGAAGCCAGCCGCCCGACCCGGAACGCTCCCTTTAATACCTTCACGGGCTTAAATGACGACAGGTAGAGCGCGGGATAACTGCCGGTAATAATAGCGGTGATAAAACTAAGGCCAATACCCGCGAGCCAAAACGCCGGGCTGTTCCATGGAATAAATATCTGTTTACCGGCCAGCTGATCAAAGGCTGAAAGACTTAACGCTACCAATAGTAACGAGGCCAAAAATGCCAGTAATACGCAAAGTAACGATTCACCGTAAAACTGGTATATCAATTGGCTGCGGGATGAACCAATCGCCTTGCGAATGCCTACTTCGCGCGCGCGTTTCTCAGATCTGGCTGTACTTAAGTTCATGAAGTTGATACAGGCCAGCAACAGTACAAACACACCTACAATACCAAAAAGCCACACATATTGTATTTCGCCACCAATGTTTTTTCCGTCCTTAAACTCGCTGTACAAATGCCATTTACTCATTGGCTGCAGGAACAGCGCCGGTTTTGTTTTAGCTGAAAGCGGTTTTAAATGCCGCAGCTGTTCACCCCTGATTTTTAAAGACACCTCGCCGAGGTCGGCATTATCAGCTAATTGAACATATAAATTAACAATGCCGTTCCCCCATGGTTCTTTCATTCCGCTCAGTCTGTAATCTGCCGCATAGCGGTCCCAGCAACCAATAAAAGCCATACCGGCAAGTGTGGTATTTTCGGGCAGATCTGCATAAACGCCGGCTACTTTCAGGTTCTCCAGGTTGTTCAGCTTCAATACTTTTCCCATCGGGTCCTCATTCCCGAAAAGGGCCTTAGCTGTCGACGCCGATATGAGCACTGACGTTGGGTCCTTTATGGCATCGCGCCTGCCCCGGAGCATATTTAGTGTGAACAGGTCCGGTCCGCCGGTTTCCATAAAGCAGCCTTGCTCACTCAGTTTTTTCTCGTTTAAAGCCAGTATATAATCTCTCGGAAGTGTCGACATTGCTACAGACTTAAAATCGCTACCATAGCTTTTGCGCAGCCCGGCTGCCAAAGGGTACGGTACATGGAACGAGGTTTTCACTTCGCCATTACTGGTCACATTTTGTATTACCTGGGCTATATGGTGATAATTGGCGTGATATTTATCAAATGATACTTCATCCAAAACCCACAAACTGATTAGCATTACCACTGCCATACCCACTGCAAGGCCACCTATATTAATGAGCGACAATACCTTATTCTTAATAAGGTTGCGCCATGCAATTGTTAAATAATTCCTAAACATATAGTTGCCGTTTAATTTTTCATGTGCCCACTTCGGCGTGGTTTCACGATGCAAAATAACCGGCGCAAATCGGGGATAACTTCTCAAATTATAAGTTGGGTAATCTTTTTTTAGCTCATTTTTATATTCCAGCGGGTTTTTGCCCGTCATTTGTTTAAAAATGCGGCTAAAGGTGCTTTGGGAGTTAAAACCCGATTCATATGCAATACCCAGCAGGGTGATGTGGTCATAAGCAGGGTCCTGCATTTTCTGAACGACATCCCGAACCCGATATTCATTGATAAAATCATTGAAGCTTTTTTTGAGCGCTGTATTAATGATCCGGGATAATTCATGAGGACCCACATCAAGCTTTTCAGCCAGCGAGCTTAGGCTTAGTTCAGGGTACTGGTAATACAAGCCCGCTTTCACTGCTTTCTTCAGCCAAATACCCCTTTGTTTCATTTCCGCAGGAAGCGGTCGCTTTAAAGATGGAGCCGGGGCGACCAGCACGCCAGCCTCCTGCCTTAAAAAAGCCACAGCCACCATCCAGATGGCCGTTGCCGCTAAAAGGAAATATAAAGGATAATAAGCATGGATACTTAATTGGTAATGGTAATAAAAATAGCCTACTGCTGTAAAAGGTATCCACAATAGCCATAGCACGCCGAAACCCGTCAGTAAGCGATGCAGCCAGCGCAATTCATACCGGTACCGGTCATTTCCATTAAATTTTAGTCGCCGGTAAAAGCGTTCAATCAGCCTGTGAGATGCGTACAGGTAGGTGCTGACCGAAATAAACGCCAGCAATTGCAATATAGGGTTCAGCTGATGAAAGGCCGGCGTTTCATAAGTAGCTGCGCCGGTTTTTATACTATCCCTAACTTCCAATGCCTGGGCACCCAATTCCAGCAGCAACGGACTAAAATGCAGCAGATCCTTCCAACGGAGTTTATATTCCGGCCGGGTTATTTTAAGCACATAAAAAAAGATGAGCGGCCCAAGCGCCAGCGAAAATTGCAGCGGCAGCCAGCTCCAGTGGGGAAAGTAGGTCCCCAGCCGGATGTCAATGCCCAATACCCAGGCCATCCACAAAACGATGGTTGCCAGGGCCAGGCCCAGAAAACGGTTTGCGATTTGGTTGATCCTTCTGGTGAACCATAACAGCAGGGTAAAAGTCAGGCCAACAAATATCGTTCCCAGGAAGACCAGGTCATAGGGGGTGATATGGAAAGTGTATGCATTCAAGTAGTTAAATAGCTCAATCGCTGTTCCAAATTTCCAAAGTATTGACAGATAGAGAATTATAGTTTACATACTATGGCGATTGTAACATAAGCGAACATTTGGCTGTCCGGTTTTGAATAACATTCAGCGATAAATGACCCGTCCGGAAATAGCTATACAGTTTGGTGAGTAAATCCTGTAATAACTTTACAGTGTATCCTCGTGTTAGCCTCGAAGTGTTTTTTATTTGAATAACAACTATATCCTTTTCTGATTGTGACACTTTAAGCTTCCCCTACTTAAGACTCAGTTAAAGATTGCACCGCAAAATGCACCGCTATGAAATAAAAAACTCTTGTAATTTGCTTATTATCAGCTAATTACAAGAGTTTAAGGTAGCGGGAGCAGGACTCGAACCTACGACCTTCGGGTTATGAGCCCGACGAGCTACCAACTGCTCCATCCCGCACTATTGTTATTTTTGTGATTACACCGATTTTAACCGTGATTACACCGGTTAATAATTTTCGGTGTAATCCTTTTAAAATCGGTGCAATCCCTTTTTTAATTGGACTGCAAAGATATAATTCGTTTCTTTGCAGTCCAAATTATATTTTGTTTATTTTTCTATGGCGCACAGGGCGGGTTTTGTGAGTATTATTGGTAAGCCCAACGCAGGTAAGTCAACCCTGATGAATGCGCTGGTAGGCGAAAAAATGTCCATCATCACGCCAAAAGCGCAAACCACACGCCACCGGATACTCGGTATTGTGAATCATGAAGATTACCAGATCGTATTTTCAGATACCCCCGGCATAATTAAGCCGCATTACGCCCTGCACGAAAGCATGATGCACCAGGTGGAAGGCTCGATAGAAGATGCGGACCTTATTTTATTGGTGACGGACATTTATGAAGAATATGATGAGGCCGATGTCTTAAAAAAGCTGGAAGGTTCGTCAGCGCCGCTTGCAGTTTTGATTAATAAGATCGATCAGAGTGACGAGGAAACGGTAAAAAACAAAATAGATTACTGGCAGGAAAAATTAAATCCAAAGGCAATATTTGCCATCTCGGCATTGCATGACCATAATGTGATCTCGGTAATGAATTTTGTAATTGAAAACCTGCCAGAACATCCTGCCTATTATGAAAAAGACGCGCTGACCGACCGTAACGATCGCTTTTTCGCTTCGGAAATGATAAGGGCGCAGGTGTTTAAGCAATATAAAAAGGAGATCCCTTATAGCACCGAAGTAATTATTACCGCTTTTGTTGAAGGCGAAAAATTGTACCGCATCAGTGCTGAAATTATTGTGGAACGTGATTCACAAAAAAATATCATTATTGGTAAAAACGGCGGGATGCTTAAAATAGTAGGCACCTATGCCCGCAGGGATATGGAAGATTTTTTCCAAAAGAAGATATTCCTGGAAATGTTTGTTAAAGTGATCCCCGACTGGCGAAGTAAAAAAAATTACCTGAAGCAGTTTGGGTATGAATAATTTACGAATTACGAATTACGATTTTAGATTTATGATTATCGTATTTGTAAATTAGTATTGAATTATGAGCCACGATTTAAACTTTACCAAATCGTAAATCGTAATTCTAAAATCTAAAATCAAATGAGTAACATAGTAGCCATAGTGGGCAGGCCCAACGTAGGCAAATCAACTTTATATAACCGTTTAACCGAAAGCCGCAAAGCTATTGTTGATGACGTGAGCGGTGTAACCCGCGACAGACACTACGGCGTATCTGAATGGGTTGGACGCCAGTTCACGGTAATTGATACCGGCGGCTACGTAGCTAATTCAGATGATCTGTTTGAGGCCGCCATACGTGAGCAGGTGATTATTGCCATTGAAGAAGCCACTGTTATTTTATTTATGGTTGATGTAACCACCGGCATTACCGATCTTGACGATGAAATAGCCAGCCTGCTGCGAAAAGGCAGAAAACCGGTTTTTGTTGTGGTGAATAAATTGGACAATACTTCGCTGTTAGCTGATTCGATGGTGTTTTACAGTTTAGGATTGGGTGAACTCTACAATATTTCGTCCATGACAGGCTCCGGTACCGGCGAACTGCTGGACGAAGTGGTAAAGCACTTTGATAATGAACCCCTGGAAGAAAACACGTTGCCTAAGTATGCTATTGTTGGCCGGCCAAATGTAGGCAAGTCATCTATCATTAATGCGCTGATAGGCAAGGAAAGAAACATAGTTACGCCCATTGCCGGCACCACGCGTGATTCCATCCATATCCATTATAACCAGTACGGCCACAATTTTATGCTGATCGATACCGCAGGCCTTCGCAAAAAAACCAAGGTTAAAGAAAATATCGAATTTTACTCGGTGATGCGCACCATCAAAGCGCTGGAGGAAGCCGATGTAGTGATCCTGATGATAGACGCCGTTGAAGGTCTCGAATCACAGGACGTCAATATTTTCCACCTTGCCGAAAAAAATAAAAAAGGAATCGTTATCGTGGTTAATAAATGGGACCTGATCGAAAAAAACAATAAAACCATCAAAGTTTTTGAAGAGCAGATAAGGGACAAGATAGCCCCGTTTAGCGATGTGCCGATCGTTTTTACTTCTGTAACTGAAAAACAGAGGGTTTTAAAGGTAATTGAGGTTGCCAATACGGTTTATCAGAACAAAACGCGGAGGATTCCCACTTCAAAATTAAACGAGGTAATGCTCCCTATTATTGAAAACTATCCGCCGCCATCCATCAAGGGTAAATACGTAAAGATAAAATACATTACGCAGATAGCAGGTTCGTCCCCTATGTTCGCTTTCTTCTGTAATTTACCGCAATACGTAAAGGAGCCTTATTACCGCTTTATTGAAAATAAACTCCGTGAAAACTTCGAGTTTTCCGGCGCACCGATACAGGTTTGGTTCAGACAGAAGTGATTTCGGATTTCGGATTTTCGATTTCGGAATTATTTGTTGAAAGGTTGGAATGTTGTAAAGTTGGAATGTTGCCGAACGTCTGAAAAATTCGAAATCGAAATTCCGAAATTCTTCTTTTTCCTCCAAGTCCGAAATCGAAAATCCGCAGCTCAAAATTACTCTATCGCCGCTATAGCTTTTTGCAAAGTAACGTCATTAATATTCATCGCCTCAAAGTAAGCGTTATCCCCCCATTTTAAACGCGCCGCATGCGCCTTGAGCAAGGTTTTGATGGCCCGCTTTGAAGTAAGCACCTCATGCGGATCCATTTCTTTGATGGTTTTTGAAGCGTACAAAATAAACCGGTTAAAGTCATCATCGCTTATTTCATATTGCTTTAAAAAGTCGTTAGCTGACGTGAACTTGGTCAAAACCGGTTGGAATTTGTCAATTGCGTAGGCTGTAAAAAGCTGCGCGTTGCCTAAATCCTCAACCAAAGCCGTGTTTTGGGCCGAATCGACAGGTACAAAAATATCAGGCATAATACCCCCGCCGCTAAATACCTTTCTGCCGCTCAGCGTGCGGTAGGGTGATGCCCTTTTAAAAATGCTATCCTGATAATTGCTTTGGGCCGAAAACAATTCGCCTTTCCGCATGCGTTCCGCAATTTCATCGTGGTAATTTTCAGAACCGCCCTTGTATGATTTTTGTATCGACCTTCCCGATGGTGTATAATACCTTGCCACGGTTAAATTAATAGCTGATCCATCCCCGAAAGGGAATTGCTGCTGTACCAGGCCTTTGCCAAACGAGCGGCGGCCAACAATTATGGCCCTGTCAAGGTCCTGCAATGCCCCTGCGAGTATTTCACTTGCCGAAGCGGAATATTCATCAATCAGTACGGCTAATTTACCTTCTTTGAACTCACCCGAATCTGTCGCGAAATAATCCCGGCGTTCTTCATGCACGCCTTTGGTATAAACGATGAGCTTGTCCTTTTTCAAAAATTCATCAGCAAGGGACGTTGCCGCGTTGAGATACCCTCCGCCATTATCCCTGATATCAAGCACGAGTTTTTTAAGTCCCTGACTTTTAAGCTTAGCAAACGCAGCCCGAAAATCGGCATCCGTAGTTAAAGCAAACCTGCTGATCTTAATATATCCTACACCGGGCGCAACCATGTAAGCGGCATCCAGGCTGCTCAAATCAACATGGCCGCGTTTTATACGATAAATTTTTAGGGCTTTGCTGCCGGGGGCAGCTATCGAAAGCGAAATCTCAGAATTTGTCTCCCCCCTGAAAATGTCGTTTACATGTTCAATAGTAAGCTTTGTGCCCGAAAACTTTTTTTGGTTAACATTAATTACCTTGTCGCCGGGGATCAACCCCGCAGTGGCGGCCGGCCCGCCGGGATAAACCTGGGTAATAAAAAGCGTATCACGCAGCAACTGATACTCTAAACCAACGCCATCAAAACCGCCATCCAAACTTTCGTTGATGGATTGCGCCCGCTCGGGCTGTAAATAAAGCGAATGAGGGTCGAGGTTTTGCAAAAGGTTATTGACAGTAACTCCTGCTAAACTGTCTTCATCTACCGAATCAACATAGTTGTCGCGGATGAGTGTTAAAGCTTTTGATACTTTATCGTTGCTGCCAAGAGAAAATCCCAGGCGATGATTAGCAAAACTGTAATCACTGATGTATAAGCCAATAGTTACGCCAACTAAAAGCAATATCATCGACCTGAAAATTATTCCTGCACTTTTTTTCATATTCCTCCCGACAAATTTAATAATTTGTATAATAGATTTGGAATCCCGCTGTCAGATTTGAGACATAAATTTAAAAATTGTTACAATTTAGAGACTTAAGATGTGAGATATGAGATTTGAGACATTAATTTAAAGCCGTTTTTTTATCTCATTTCTCAAATCTCACATCTCATATCCTCAAAATCAACATTTTTACCGAATTTTGCTAAAAGTTACATACATTAAATGGAAAGAACGACAGAAAAGGATTCTCATTATAACAATTTGGAAAAAATGTCTGTAATGGAGATCCTTGAAAATATAAATAAAGAAGACCAGACCGTTCCCCTGGCTGTGAGTAAGGTTTTACCGCAAATAGAAGCTCTTGCAACTATTACTGCGGCTAAGATGAAGGCAGGCGGCCGGCTTTTTTATATCGGCGCGGGTACCAGCGGACGTTTAGGTATAGTTGACGCCTCGGAATGCCCGCCTACATTTGGTGTTCCGTTTGATTGGGTTGTGGGCATTATGGCCGGAGGCGATAGCGCTATCCGCAAGGCGGTTGAGTTTGCGGAAGATGATACAGAACAAGCCTGGATCGACTTGTCCGAATATCATATTAATAATAAAGATGTATTGGTTGGGATAGCGGCATCGGGCAGTACACCTTATGTGGTTGGCGGCTTAAAAAAAGCAAACGAGCACAATATTACAACCGGTTGTGTTGTTTGTAACGGTGGCAGCCCGGTTGCTGCTGAAGCAAAGTACCCTGTTGAAGTAATTACCGGCCCTGAATTTTTAACAGGGTCAACCCGGATGAAAGCAGGTACCGCGCAAAAGCTGGTATTAAACATGCTGAGCACCAGCGTAATGATACAACTGGGCAGGGTAAAAGGCAATAAAATGGTTGATATGCAATTGTCAAACAACAAGTTGGTTGACAGGGGAACGCGGATGGTGATGAAAGAAACGGGTTTGGATGAACACGCCGCCGCCAATTTGCTGAGTGAATATGGCAGCGTTAGAAGGGCCGTGGAAGCGTACACACAAATTAAATAAAATAAACAATATAAAAGTCTCCCCTACCGGGGGAGATTTAGAGGGGGCTTGAGATGCACGAGATAGAACCATATTATAAATGGCGGGATGATTACGTAGCATCCGAGGATGAATATTCTCCTTTTTATGCGACGGAATATAACGAGTTTGAATTTGACAAACAGGTATATAACTACTTGCTGCATCCCCAATGGGATTCGTTTGGTTCAAGCACTTTATACCTTAAAGTATTATTTGCTGATTATGAGCGTTCATACGCCATAATTGAATTTATCGGCGAATGGAACGATGCGATAAACAACGACATTATGCTGCTGAAGCGCGAGATCATTGAATTAATGATCGGCAATGGTATCATCCATTTCATTTTGATAGGCGAAAATGTACTCAACTATCACTCTTCCGACGATTGTTATTATGAAGAATGGTTCCAGGAAGTGGAGGATGGCTGGATAGCGGGGATCAATTTCAGGGAGCATGTGATAGACGAGTTTAAGCGGAATAATATCGATTATTATATCAATTTTGGCGGCGTACTTGACGACCTTGGCTGGCGCACTTTAAAACCCATCCAGGTATTTAAAAAGGTGGAGGAGCAGTTGATCAGGAGGCTAAGTTGAGGTTGGAGATTGGTTGGGAAAAGTGATTAGAGATTTGAGATTAGTTAAGCGCGAGGGTTGAAGCTTCCTAATCTCTAACCTCCAACCTCTAATCACCAAATTAAACTTTTTCTTAAATCTCCTATCTAAAATCTCATATCTAATAATTAAATTTGTATAAATAATTTTTAATAAAAAATGGAAAATAATAAATCTGATTACGCTTATGATAACGTAATACAAATAAATGAAGCCGATTCAACCCGTAAATTTTTAGCTAATGTATTTATGTGGATGTTTGTGGCTTTGGGCATATCCGCCCTATGTGCATTTGTTTTTGCAAACTCTTCTTTGATTAATACATTGGTTGATCAAAATACGCGGCAACTAACCGGCCTTGCTTATATAGTAATGTTTGCGCCACTGGCATTTGTTCTTTTAATAAGCTTTGGCCTCAACCGTATTTCATACCCGGTACTTTCATTGTTATTTGTCGCTTATGCGGCAGTAACAGGCATCAGCTTAAGCTTTATATTGTTAGCTTTTACAGCTTCTTCAGTATTAGGTGTATTCTTAACTTCATCGGTAGTATTTGGCGTTATGGCAATTGCCGGCTATACAACCAAACAGGATCTTACCAAATTTGGCTCAATTTTAATAATGTTCTTGATTGGTATTGTTGTCGCAAGCCTGGTAAATATGTTTTTACACAGCTCCGGCCTTGATATGCTGATTAGCTATATTGGTGTTGCGGTATTTGTAGGTTTAACAGCATACGATGTACAAAAACTAAAAAATATCGGCGCCGGTTTAACTTATGGCGACGCTACTGCATCAAAAATGGCGCTTATGGGCGGATTAACCCTTTATCTTGATTTTATCAACCTTTTCCTGATGTTGCTCCGTATTTTCGGCAGAAGGCGCTAGTAAAAACTTAAGACCAATAAAAAGCCGTCTGCATTACTGGAGGGCACTGAAAAAGTCCTTTGGGATTAAAGGATAAAAAAGGAGCGGAAAA
>DAIOXE010000019.1:67787-114201 GCA_036758125.1 Mucilaginibacter sp. | reverse complement strand
AGACTATCAATGATTTCAAAGAACAATTTTTATTTTTTAATGGACACTAATGAATAAATATAACCATTGAAATGATAAAACGGTTTTGTGGACGGCCAAATTCTGTCTCAAATTGAACAAATCCTCGTTTTCTTTATTCAAGTGGTAAGAATCAATTTAATAGTATCTTTATGTCGTAAAGACGGAACTCTTTATCATATTTCACGACTATCTTAACCAAGAAAAACATGAAAAGACTATCGGTAACAGCAATCATTTCATTATTTGTACTTGCTGTTTTTGGACAAATCGAATCGAAAAAAGACAGCATTCCGCTTGGTGAACCTGCTATAAAAGTCACGCTACTCGGAACTGGTGACCCGCAACCAATTATGGAGAGGTTTGGGCCGAGCATCCTTGTTCAGGCTGGCGGTCAAAATTTGGTGTTTGACGCAGGTAGAGGTTGTTTACAAAGACTTAGTCAAATAAAAGTTTCCTACGATAAAATTGATGCCCTTTTTTTGACCCACCTTCACTCAGATCATACTGTGGGGCTGCCGGATTTATGGCTTACTGGTTGGCTTATATCAAAAAGAGCAATGCCATTGAAAGTATTTGGACCTAAGGGCACCGATACTATGACCAAGTATTTACAAAAGGCGTTTGCCTTTGATATTAAAATGAGAATAGAAGACGATAAGGCGCCGCCTGATGGCAGCAAATTTTTTGTTACGGAAATACAACAAGGAGTTATTTATGAGAAAAATGGCGTTAAAGTAATTGCGTTTGAAGTGGATCATGGTGTTGTTAAACCAGCTTTTGGCTACCGCATAGAATATCGCGGGCATTCTGTTACATTATCCGGAGATACAAAATATTGTGAAAATCTAATCAAGTTTGCAAAAGGAACAGACTTGTTAGTGCATGAAGTAGTGATTGCTCCCGACACATTGAGTAAATCAGATCCTGCATACCATATATTGGCTCATCACACTACCCCTGAGCAGGCTGCCAAAGTTTTTAACGAAGTACAACCAAAGCTTGCTGCATATTCTCATATTGTGTGCCTTTATGGACGAGATGAAAAAGAATTATTAAAACGCACCAAAGTAAATTATCCCGGACCTTTAGTTATAGGAGAGGACTTGATGAGTTTTTCAATTGATGATACTATTACCGTCACTCCCTGGCATAATAAATAATGTATTGCCAACAAAAACATTCGATAGAATATCTTTTTTATGAGGTAGCAGTTGATTTTATTAGCTGTACGTTTGCTGTAATTTCAAGACGTTTTCCGGAAAAAAATTGACCGATTGTTTATTATTACCGGGTATTGTACCGTCTACAACAATTCACTAACCAATATCCCTCATAAGTTGTTTATCCTCTGTCCTTGGTTCCGCTAATTCAGACTGATGGTCATAGTTTATCAGTGGCCTGAGTTTAGTTTCAGCGACCATTGGATAGGTATTTTCTGTTATTTCTTCTTCCTGTTCGTGATGAGGCATAATTTGTTCTTCGCGGGCATAGCTATAACCCAACCGTTTGTTTTCTTCTTCAATAAAACTAAACAAATCGCCAAGGCAAGAATAGATAGCTTGCAGATATTTAAAATCTGTTGATGTAAGGCTCTTGCCTGTATCTCCAGGGCCTTTTCCCGGCTCACAGAAATTGAGCTTGGTTATTGTCCCGTTGATAAGTTCGACCTCAAACTTGCCTTCATTATGCCATTTCAAGACATTTTTTACTTCTCTAAAGTGATCCATTTTCTTTGTAATTATAAATTTTCTCAAAAGTCACAACTATAGTTCAATAAGCAATCCCTGTCATCTTTATATCATCAATGGCTATGCCAAATCGTATACCGGATAAAACTTTTTACATTTTATCAAAAAACCGTTAGTCAATTACTAAAACAGAAATTTATTTACCTAAGACTGTAAATTTTGAAGAATCGGCGCACACAATGTTTGGTTTTAGTTGAATAATAAACTTGTGGTGTATGTTATTTTATACAATCACCCGTAAGCCTTGGAACACGAGCAGTGGATTTTTTGAGAAAGAAGTACCCTAAAGCGTAAATTTAATTTCCCGCTGTCGCCGGACAATTATCGATTTTTATTTAAATACTTCTTCGCAATATCCGGATAAACCACGTTCATAAAATTGTTGGCTTTAAATTCTTTGTTTTTGTCATCCCGGTCAAAAATACCTTCCCAACTGCCTATTGGTTCCCAAATAAATGAGCCAACGGCTTTCCCGTTAGGTACATTAAAGGCAATATCGTTTACGTCGCGTTTAAGTTGGGAGTATTCTGCAACCATTACCTGTTGCGGATATCTTTTAGCCAGATCGGCCATGTTATTTTTGAGGTCGGATAGTGTACCGTGCCATTTTGGGTAATAGGACAGGCCTATCACATCAAAAGGGACGTTGCGTTTTTTCATATTGTCCAGAAAGAACCGCGCTTCGGCATTTTGTCCACCCAAAGCGATATGCAGCATAAGAATCGTATTCGGGCTAACCGCTCTAACGCCTTTAAACCCTTCGTAAATGAGTTGCGCCAGGCTGTCGAGGTTATTGATGCCGCCTTCGGGCCAAACCATGCCATGGTTAATTTCATTCCCAATTTGTACCATATCAGGCGTTGTGCCCTGGTCTTTTAACTGCCGCATCACGTTCAGGGTATAATCATACAATGATTTTTTTAGCGCCGCAAAATCTTCCCCCGCCCAGGCGGCGGGTTTATTTTGCTGCTGCGGATCAGCCCAATAGTCGCTATAATGAAAATCAAGCAGAAATTTCATCCCTGCGGCTTTTATGCGTTTGGCCATTTGCCTGGTATGCTCCAGGTCGCAAAATCCTTGTTTTGGCGAATATCCTTTTGGGTTTGCCGGCTCATTGAATATCCGGAGGCGGATATAATTGAAACCGTGCGCCTTCATAATCCCGATGGCATCGCCGGGGACACCATTATCCGAAAACTTCATACCCCGGCTTTCCAACTGCGGCAAAAACGAAATATCTGCGCCCAGTATTTTATCAGTTACGCGTTTAGGAACATATTTATTATGGGTAACCACATGTGCTATGCCAGGCTGCACTGTATGTATTTCCGTTGATCCCGGCCATAGCGTATCCGCTTTAGCTTCAAGTTTTATGCTTCCCCTGGTTCTGCCAGCCCGCAATATAACCTGGCAGCTGCCTGTTAAATTCACCTCCCATGTACTATCGGTATGGGGCAAGCTTCCAAATCCTTCGGCATTATTTACGCGGATAATCCTGGCATCACCTTTTAAATGAAGATTAACCAGTTTTTTAACATTTGGCAAACTATCTCCCTTGCTATCGATGATTTTTATATTGATCAACGCCTCATCTTTGCCATTGGCTATCATGGTGGTTTTATAAGGAGTGATCTGTATTTCATTGGGCATTCCCGGAGGCGCGGGTTTCCTGCGGCCCTGGGCATCAATGGCGGATACTGCAAACAGCATTAAAAAAGCGATCAGCAAATTGCTTTTAAGCTGATGATAAAATATGATTTGAGCGTTTTTTAACATAACGGTTAAATTGGTATGTTAAAGGTAGAAGTTAAAAATTGCATAAATGACAATTATTTTGAGGGAAGATGCATTATAACTTATTTTTTACAAAGAGGCCTTCGTAAGCCTCACCTAAATCCTCTCCTCCAAAGGAGTCTACGGACAAAGGAGAGGACTTTATATGGGAATACCTTTATTTTTGCCGAAACATCAGAATAAACTCCAAACTACAGCTTCTTTCGGACTTCCGGACTTTACTGACTTTCGGACTAATTTCTAACTAAGCCACACAACTTTTTGCTCCGAAACATGGGGCTGACCAATTATATCACGGTACAATTCCGGCCTTCGTGCTTTCATATACCTGTAACCGCCTGCTCTTTCAAGTTTATCATGGGTGATGGTTGCTATTGCTATGTCATCATCTAATTTCCGGCATTCGGCAATAATGTCACCGTACGGGTCGATGATCATCGAGCACCCGTTCTTTAGCTGGTCGCCATCCATACCGATCGCATTTGCGAAAATAGCATAAACCGCGTTATCGTAAGCGCGTGAAGGCAGCCATTTCATCAGCCATTCCCGTCCTTTGGGCCCGTCAAATTCTAAACGCAGCGATGTAGGGTCAGTTTCCCTGTTTTCCCATAATTCGGGATCGACAAAGCCCGCGCCCGGCCTGGTCGACGGGGTGCACATGGTAACATGCGGCATAAAAATAATATTCGCGCCCAGCAAGGCGGTCGCCCTAACGTTTTCAACAACATTATTATCATAACAGATCAGTATCCCGCATTTCCATCCGAACAGGTCAAAAACAAGGTATTCGTTACCGGGCGTTATGTGTTCATTGATAAAGGGATGCAGTTTTCTGAATTTGGCGATTAGGCCGTTTTTATCTACGCAAACGTAAGCCTTATAAATCTTCCCTTCACCGTCTTTTTCGAACAGTCCGGCTAAAACAGCAATATTATGTTCAGCGGCTATTTCTGTTAGTTTTTGAATACTTGGGCCATCAGGAATAAATTCAGCCAGGTTAAGCATTTCTTCGTACGAAAAATCAAGCGCAAAAGAATAGCCGGTCATGGAACATTCGTGAAATGCAATCACATTTGCACCTTCGCCGGCAGCTTTTGCCGAAAGCTGATTAATAATTTGCAGGTTATAGTCTTTATCGCCGCTTTTGTGCTCAAATTGGGCAGTAGCAATTTTTAGTTTGTCCATAGTACTATCTTTTCAAAAAGCAGGTTTTTATTTACATGCTAATGTAAGATAAAAGGTATTAAATTATCGGGTACCCAATTAAAATTCCGCCGATGCGTATGCCTTTTCCACCAATTAAATTTTGCTATTAATCACGCAAATTGAGCCGGTGCGTATTGCCATCCGGCTTGAATTTACTAATTTAGTCCCTTTACAATAGCTAATCACAGGCGCGATCATATGAAATTCAGAACTGCCCGGCATACTAAAGACTTAAACCGAATCATTGATTTTTACGGCAGGATTTTGGGATTAAAAGTTTTAGGTGAATTTAAAGACCATCATAATTATGATGGCGTTTTTTTAGGCGTACCCGGCGCCGACTGGCATTTGGAGTTTACTGTTTCTAAAGATATTCCTTCCCATTGCTCTGATGATGACGACCTGCTGGTGTTTTATGCGGAATCGCTTGATGAGTTTAATAAAATTAAAGAAAAATTTGTTGCAAGCGGCGTTAAGCATGTCAGACCCAAAAACCCCTATTGGGAAAAGAACGGTATAACCTTTGAAGATCCCGATGGATTTAGAATAGTGCTTTCTGTAATTATGAAACCTTAATATGGTGTTTAAACCGGATAAATCATTATAAACATCGGGTATTTACCACATCTTATTTCGCGTAGTTTTACGCTTGCCGCCGTAATTTTTAATTAGTCATTTTACAATTACTTAAGAGAGGTTTATTGAGATCAGTTTAGTTAGTTTAGTTTAGTTCGAAAAGCCGTTGCAGGATCGCACCTGTAACGGCTTTTCATTTAATATGTACATCAAAAACAATTTACAGCTTTTTTTATTCTATTACAAACCGTTACAAAATGAACAGAACCATTGGAGTTGTATTAATCATCATCGGCGCAATAATGATCATCTGGACGGGCTTTACCTACACCAAAAAAGAAAAGATAGTTGACACCGGTTCGTTGCAAATAACAGCTAAAAGGCACAAAACAGTGAATTGGCCCCCTTACCTTGGTGGGATAGTGCTTGTGGGCGGTATAATAATTATTGCCATTGGTAAAAAATCATCGTAGAGGTGCATTGTAGAGATGGGGTACGGTCTCCACGAAACCACTTTATAAAAAGCAATTAAGCCTTTTCCAGGTAGATTAAGTTGTTGTAAAGGTTGTAGTTGTTGTAAGGGTTGTAAAGGTCGTAAATGTTGCAGTTATTAAATATATAACCTTAATAACCAATGACTTAATGACCAATGACCTAATGACCAACCCAACCACTCACCCAATCAACTTAATCCAACTCAATCAACTACTTCTCAGACGGATTCTTTTTACCATCCAAAAGTTTTTCAACCAGTTGTCCCAATCGTTCTGTCCTGGTTTTTTCCTGTTTGGCAGACAGTATCCAGATCACATATTCCTTTTTGTTAGAAAAAGATAAACCCTGGTAAAATGCCATTGCATTTAGTGATTGCTCCAGAACTTGTTTCATGTCGGGCGGCAAGATGATCTGCCTGTTCTCTATGTCGATAAAAGCGGAATATTCGTTCTTTTTTATCTCCTCGTTGCGGAATTCTGATACTTTTGCCTGCCCTTCCGGCCTTATACGCAGGGCTGTCCACGTTTCATTAATGGCAGCGGCAGCTACCGGTCGCAAGTTGTATTTGGCAAGCTGTTCCCAGTTGCCGGTCATCTCCAGGTCCGATTTAATCCCCGAGCTTTTTTTAGGATAAGTGATCCAGAAAACAGTACCCGGCTTTAACAAAGGCGTAATGATCTTTAAGCTGACAGTAAGATCAATGCTGTCGATTACAAATAACTGTATCCCATCAAAATTTCCCTTTGGGACAAGTGCCGCTTTTGTACCTTCCGGCAGTGTTCCCAACATTGCCGGGTAATTTTCCGGGGAATTATAAAACAACCAGCTTTTGCCTGGTTTAATTTGCAATTTTTTAGCAAGCAGGCTCGGTTGGTTCATGGTTAATGGTTCATGGTTCATGGTTCATAGTGAAGACATCTAATTTATCAATTTGATACGAAACATACATATCAAAAATAGATGTTTCCTGAATACAAAAAAAGAATAAATTGCGCTGCTGTGCGGCTATGAACTATCAACCATGAACTATCAACTAATCGATAAACGTAAAAAAGCATTTATATTTGAGCTGGATGATGTTCTGTATCCTGAAAAAGATTATTTATTCCAGGTTTACTATTTGTTTGCCGGCCTTTTAGAGTATACGCAACTTATTGATGCCAAAGAAACAACCAATTTGATGATAAATACGTATACCGCTGAAGGGAAGGATGTTGTTTTTGATCGTTTAAAAGAAAATTTTAAAATTGACGAGAAGTTTCGCATTAATTTAGACAATCTTTTAATCACCGCTAAACTTCCATTAAAGTTATTAATCTATAAAAATATTCTCAATTTGCTGCAGGAAATTGTTATTGACAGAAAAAAAGTGTTTATTGTAACCAATGGCAACCCGGTGCAGCAATTAAACAAGATAAAGCAAACAGAGTGGCATGGGCTTGAACCATATTTAATAGCCTATTTTGCCGAAGAAACGTTTGCCAAGCCTGAACCGGATGCTATTAATTTATTATTAAAAGATCATGATCTGCAAAGGAAAGAAGTACTGATGATTGAGAACTCAGAAACTGACCGGCTTTGTGCAGAGGTGTGCGGAATTGATTGTATTAGCGTGCAGGAATTTCTATAAGCGCTAATAAGATATTCGTATTAATTCCGTTAGTTAAAGAATGTATTAATAAGTCATACATATTTGTCAAAAATCCATAAAAATGAAAAAAATATTTTATCTGGTCATCGTATTGTCAGCTGTTTTAATCTCATCTTGTAAAAAGGATAAAAAAATAACGCCGCCGAAAACCACCACTACACTTGATCTTATCAAAGATTCAGTTTATCTCTATGCCAAAGAGGATTACCTATGGTTTAACGCATTACCTGATTATGCAACATTTAATCCACGGTCATTTACAAATGCCGATGATTTAACTGCTTTGCAAAAGGAGCTTGATGCACTCTCGCAATATGCAATCAATCCTGCAACAAACAAGCCATATGAATACTACGCACCTGACGCAGGCAGGGCTAAATACTCATTTATTGATGATGGAACTGTTACCGCTGAGTTAAATGGAGTAAAAGGCGACTTTGGCCTTGACGTGCAATACAACCAGGTAAATGACTTGCGTATCGAATATGTGTATCCGGGGTCACCTGCAGGCCTTGCGGGTTTAACCCGCGGCTGCCAGATCACCAGCATAAACGGGAGTACCAGTATTTCATACGATGGTACCGGATATGGATCTGGAACCGGCACAAATTTGAATTTTGTAAGTAATGCTATTTACAACAGTGGTACGGTTACATTGATTGTAACAACACTCAGCGGGGGCACAAAAACAGTAACGCTGTCAACCGCAAGTTATAATGTAAACCCGGTATTAAAAGACACTGTATATACTGCGGCAAACAACCATAAAGTTGGATATATTGTTTTTAATAGCTTCGTATCTGATGCTGTTGCCGATCCGGTGTTAAACGCCGCCTTTGCTAATTTTGCAACACAGGGAATAACTGACCTGGTTGTTGATCTGCGTTATAACGGGGGCGGTTATGTTTCAACTGCCGAATATCTTGATAACTTAATTGTGCCTTCTGCAAAAAACGGTTCGTTAATGTACAACACTTATTATAATAGTAATTTAGTTAGTGGAACGGATCCGTTACTTGGTCATCAATGGCGCTCGGGCAGTCCGGATTACAATTATGGACAGTTTGACTATTCGGTGGCCGGTAACGCTACGAATTTTGTTAAAAAGGGGACTTTAAATATTGGCCGCGTGTTCTTTATTATGACCGGGCAAACGGCATCGGCAAGCGAATTAACCATAAATAACCTGCGTCCTGAAATGGATGTTCAGTTTGTTGGTGAAACGAGCTATGGAAAACCGGTTGGTTTTTTTGATATTGATATTAATAAGTATCAAATGTTTACACCCGAATTTTCGGTACAAAATTCTGCAAACCAGGGAGGATATTATTCCGGCTTTACACCAGGGAGTGCCGGTTATCCGGGCGTTAATGATTATGATGACCTGACAAAGAATTTTGGCGACCCGACAGAAGGTTTATTAGCGCATATTTTAAATTATGTAAATACCGGCACCTACGCTGTAACGCAACATACTGTACAAAGCCTGAACCCAGGCGCTAAAACATTTTCGCTGCAGACATCATACGAAAAAAGTGTACTGCTGAATAATAGTCATAAGTTCACCGGCATGGTGTTTAATAAAAAATTGAAGTTAAATCAGCTGAAAAAGAACTAAGATTAGGTAAAAGGCGAAAGGTGAAGGGCGAAAGGTTAAACTACCCTTTCACGTTCACCTTTCACCTTTCGCCTCCTTTTCTCAATCCACCAACTCCCGCAAGTCAACGGGAACAACTCTTGATATGCCTTGTTCAACCATTGTCACCCCATAGATAATATCGGTACTGGCGATGGTTCTTTTGTTATGAGAAATAATGATGAATTGCGAGTCTTTGGAAAACTCGCGGATGATGTTATTAAACTTATCGATGTTCGTATCATCAAGCGGGGCGTCTACCTCATCAAAAATGCAAAATGGGGCAGGCTTTAACAAGTAAAGCGAAAAAAGGATGGCTGTCGCTGTAAGGGTTTTTTCGCCGCCGGATAGCTGGTTAATGGAAAGCGGCCGTTTACCTTTTGGCTTGGCTATGATATCTATATCCGATTCAAGCGGATGATGCGGATCAGTAAGGATAAGGTCGCATGAATCTTCTTCATTAAATAAAGAACGAAAAACCGTTATAAAATTCTCTCTGACCAAAGTAAATGACGACAGGAATTTTTCTGTGGCCGTTTCATCAATTTCCTGTATGGTTGCTAATAGGGAGGCCTTTGCATCACTCAAATCCTTTTTTTGCGCCTGTATAAAGTTATAACGCTCATTCATCTCGTTATATGCCTCAACAGCCAACGGATTAATGGCGCCGAAATCATCCAATTGTTTTTTTAGTTTTTCCGTTTTTTCGCGCACATCCTGTTCACTTTCACCAGATGCTATTTCGGTCTCCGGTAATTCATTAATATCCACATTAAACTCAACCGACAAACGCTCTTTTAATGCATTCAGCTCAAGTTTAAGATTATTTCTTTCATCCTTTAGTTCGTTCTCAATTATTTCAGCGTTGTCTTTTTTACGCCTCAAAGCGGTAATTTCATTCTCTGTTCCGGTTATTTTTCCCCGCCATTCATAATATTCTTGTTCGGCCTCGCGGGTAGCTTTTTCAAGTTCTTCCTTTTGCCCATACATTGCAAGCAGATCGTCATCCGAATTATCTGCCTGCTGCAAATTTTCCTGTATAGCGATTTTTACTTTCTCCAGTTCGTCGTTGTTCTGTTTTATCCGGCTATCCAGGCTTTCCTGTTGTGTTTGCCGGTAATCAAGGTCCTTAATAAGGCCTGATACTTTGTTCTGTTGCTGATGAAAGCGGATATTTTCCTGGTTGTACGTGTTTGATTGAACGGTTACCTGTTCATTTAGCTCATTGAATGACATCTGCTTATCTGTCAGCAGGTCATTCTGAATTTGCTTTTGGATCTTCAACTCTTCAAGCTGTGGCTGAAGGATGAACGTTTCTTCCTTAATGCCGCTAATTTTGTGCGCAATGTCTGCTTTACGGTTCAGGCTGTTTTCAATAAAGGCCTGGTATTGCTCCCGGCGGGTTTTAACGGTTACCAATTCGGTATTTAAGCGGTTTAGATCCTGCTGCTTTTGCTTTATTTCGGCGGCTTTTCCAGATGATTTTAAGCCAGCCAATTTATTTTGCAAAGCTTCAAACCGGTTTTTTAAGTCTGCAACCTCTACATCGATCAGTTTAATTACCTTTAAAAGGTTGTCGAGATTCTTTGCCCTTCCAATTCGTTTGCCTTCAAATAATCCAACCGATCCGCCCGCTATTGCGTGTTTTGATTTATTAAACTTCCCGCTTTTGCCAATTAAAACCACACCCGCCGGCAGTTCAGCATTATTAAGCGCTTGTTCATTGCTATCATCAACCAGATAAACGTTTTGCAACAAGTGATCGCATAGTGGCTGATATCGCTTTTCGACTTCAATGACAAGTAAAACGGGAATAGCAGCCCCTCCTAAATCCTCCCCGGCAGGGAGGACTTTAAACACGGGTGCAGCTAAAGTCTCCCCTACCGGGGGAGATTTAGAGGGGGCCGGGGCATGGGCTGCTGCTTCGTAACCATTTAAAACAAAAAACTGGGCCCGTCCCTGTGACGAGCTGCTTAATAAATTAATGGCCCTGATCGCTTCATTATAGGTATCAACAACATAATGGTTCATCAGTGGCTCCAAATAGTTTTCAATAGCTACCCGGTACTCTTCGCGGCAAAAGAATATATCGCTGAAAAGAGGCGCACTCCTGGCCCATTCAGTATTTTTCTTTAAAAAACGTATAGACTCCGGGAAACCCTCCAGATTGTCAACCATACTCTTTGTAAGGTTGTATTCATTCTGCTTAGCATCAAGCTTGCGGCTTTCGCGGATAATAGCTTCCTGTACAGTATTAATTTCAGTTGCGATCGCAGTTATTTGTTCCTGCAGTTTATTTTCAAATTCAACTATAAGCTGGTATTCACTTTCGGCTGTTTCTACCTGGTTTTGTAACCCTTCAACAACTTCGTTAAAATGTGAAAGCTCAACTTCCTTATTCGAAGTGTCCTCCATATTCCGCTGGCTTTCCTGCTCCAGGGCTTGCTGCTGGATCCGTAAAATTTCCAGGTCTTTCTCTGTTTTATATACCTGGTTATGCAGGCCGGTATTAACATTGGTTAACTCAGTTAATTCATTCCTTGCTGTTGACTGCCTGTCTCTTAACTCGTCAACCGCAGCTTTCAGGTCAGTTAGTTGCAGCGTTAAAATTTGCAGGTTTTCATCTTCCTGCGCTTTTTCTTCAGCAAGGCGTTTTAAATTATAAAGAACGTGGTTTAATTGGGTTTTATCTTGCTCCAGTTCTTTTGTCAGCCTGGCTTCTTTATCCTGCTGAAATCTTAACTGTTCATTTTTTAACTTCTTTTCGCTTTCATAGGCTCTTATTTTGGCTACAAATTCGTTGGTGGCCTTTTGTTGCGCTGAAAGGTTTTTTTCTTTGGTAAGACTGTCGAGCTTTTCCTGTTGCAAAAGAGCCTCCTGACTATCAATCTGGCTTACAATTCCCGATTTTTCAACCCTGTGCTTTTGCTCATGCTCCTCTATTCTGTTTAGCGATTCGCTGAAGGCTGCGATCCTGAAAGAGGCCAGCACCAAACTAAGCGCTTTATACTGCTCTTTGATGCGGTAATAGCGCTCGGTCTTTTTCGCCTGGTTCTCAAGGGTCTTCAGATTTTTCTCTATTTCAAAAAGCAGGTCTTCTACTCTTTCAAGATCAGCTTCGGTATCTTTTAATTTATTGAATGTCTGTTTTTTTCGCAGCTTGTATTTGGATATGCCCGATGCCTCTTCAAACAAATTACGGCGCGATCCTTCTTTGTTAGTGATGATCTCATCGATCATTTTCAACTCGATAATTGAATAGGAATCGGCGCCAATACCGGTATCTAAAAACAAGTCGGTAATGTCTTTTAAGCGGCAATGAACATCATTTAAGCGGTATTCACTATCGCCTGCACGATAAAGCCGGCGCGTTAAGGTAACCTGGGAAAAATCAGTAGGCAGTATATTTTTAGTATTGTCGAATGTGAGTGAAACTTCGGCCAGGTTAGCTGCTTTACGGCTTTTTGAACCATTGAATATCACATTGTCCATTTTTTCGGACCGAAGCGTCCTGGTGCTTTGCTCACCAAGCACCCAACGTATAGCGTCGACTACATTTGATTTTCCGCAGCCATTAGGCCCCACAATGGCGGTAACCCCTGCATGAAAATTAATGGTGATCTTATCGCCAAAGCTCTTAAAGCCTTTGATTTCTAACCGTGTAAGCTGCATTTATCTGGTACTGATACTCAAAAATTTAGAACCTTCAAAGTAATCATAAAAAAATCATTTTTCAATGATTTTTTTAGAGATTAGAGGATAGAGATTAGAGGTTAGTTTTTTGAGTCATTAAGTTATTATTTAGAAGCATCCACTTTTCTTTCGGGACGTTTCCGACCTTCAGGACTTTCGGATATTTTCTTTCCTAATCTCTAATCTCAGCCTCTAATCTCTATTTTCCAAAACATTTACGACCTTTAAAGCATTTATAACCAATATGAAGATAGCAGTATTTGGAGCAAGCGGCCGTATAGGCAGCCGAATTGTTAATGAAGCTTTAAACCGCGGGCTTGATGTTACCGCTGTTATGCGCCATCCCGAAAATTATACACATATACACCAGCATTTAAAAGTTGTTAAAGGCGACATTTTTAAAACGCAGGATGTTGAAACCGCCGCATTTAATCATGATGCGGTAGTTTCCGCCTATAATTACTCACATGGGGCATTACCGTCGACTATTTATGAAATTGCCGAACCGCTTTTAAACGGATTAAAGCAGGCCCATGTAAAGCGCCTGATCATAGTTGGCGGCGCCGGAAGCCTTGAGGTAAGGCCCGGAGTGCAGCTGGTGGACACGCCCGATTTCCCTGAAGCTTATAAACCTTCAGCATTAGCCCACCGGGAAGCATTAAAAATATATCAAAAAGAAAAAGAACTGGAATGGACATACCTTAGCCCTGCCGCTGAAATCGCGCCGGGCGAACGTACCGGCAATTTTCGTACAGGCGCCAATCAGCTTATCACTGATGAGCATGGAAAAAGCTTTATATCTATGGAGGATTACGCGGTGGCCATAGTGGATGAGCTAATAAATCCCCGGCATGTGAGGGAAAGGTTTACGGTGGGGTACTAAGGAAGGTGAAAGGCGAAAGGTAAAAGGTAAAAGGTGAATATGCCTGTGGCGCTCTTAATTCTGCACTTCATCATTCGAAATTCAAAATTCGTTATTCGATATTCAAAAAACCTTTTACCTTTCGCCTTTTACCTTTCACCTCCTTTAAACAAATATCTCCCCCTTCAAATAGGTAACCGCTTTACCGCTCATAAGTACCCTGTCGCCTTTTAGTTCGCACCATAGCTCACCTTTGCGGGCAGACAACTGGTAAGCATGTAATTTGTTTTTCCCAAGTTTTTCGGCCCAATATGGGATAAGATTGCAATGGGATGAGCCGGTTACCGGATCTTCGGGAATACCGGCCCCGGGTGCAAAAAATCGTGACACGAAATCGACATCCTTTCCCGGCGCAGTCACAATTACACCTACAGTATCCATTTTTGATAATGCGAAGAAATCGGGGGCCATTTCGCGGATATCATTTTCCGATTCATAAACAACGAAATAATCGCGCGACCTTAGTATTCGTAAAGGCTGTTTATCTCCTAATGCTTCGGCCAACCCGGTTGGGCGTTCAATTGGTATCGGCGGCCTCGACGGAAAATCCATAACGTATTTATCCTTATCTTTTTTAACGCTGAGCGTACCGGCCTTTAACGTTTCGAAATGTATGGTTTCCTTTTCATATCCCAATTCGCTGAACAATATGTGTGCTGAAGCAAGGGTAGCGTGCCCGCAAAGATCGATCTCATATTCGGGTGTAAACCACCTCAGTTTGTAGCCTGTTTCATTTTTAACAAAGAAAGCAGTTTCTGCAAGATTGTTTTCTACTGCAATTTTTTGCATGATTTCGTCCGGCAGCCATTCATCAAGCGGACAAATTGCAGCCGGATTGCCGCCAAAAAGCTTATCAGTAAAGGCATCGGCCTGGTAGATGGGGATTGTCATATTTTAAAGGTAAAAGGCTAAAGGTAAAAGGTTTTTGGAAAAGCTGAAAGACAAAACTGATTTTACTTTTCACCCTTTACCTTTCACCTAATATCCGAAGGCAAAACGTGTTTTGGGTACCAGAAAAACACCCCATTCCGAAGGCGAAACGCGTTTTGGGTACCACATTTTCAGCCGTTTCCGAAGGCTAAACGCGTTTTGGGTACCACATTTTCACCCAATTCCGAAGGCAAAATGCGTTTTGGGTACCAATCAAATTAGGCTATTTATTTTGTCAAACACTTGTTTATAAGGCAAATACAAAAAAACACATCAAAGAAAGCTAGGCTAAACCATCAAAAAAAAAATTTTGTGTCTCTTTATGCTAAAGAATTGAAAGAAATAAGGCGATTTGGAATAAAGTAAATATACGAAATATTAAGGGGATAAAAAAGGCAATTTTAATGAATGGCCGTTAATAATAACGTTTCCATCGCTTTTTCAAACTGTTGTTCAATACTGCTGCGTAACTGTATCAATTTATACCGCTAAGATAACGGTAAGTAATTAATTCGTCAATATGGTTAACCGGTCTGGTACAACCGTTCTCCAAAATAATAAGCTTATCGCTTACATCCAAAACATTGTAATATTGATGATCGGTAATGATAATGCCTTTCCTTTCTGCGCAAGCTTTTATTACCGGCTTAAAGTATTCCGTCTGTACCGGCGAAATATGAGTAAACGGTTCATCCAGCAATATAAAGTCCGCTTTATTGTAGATGATCAATAAGGTTTCCAACATCCTCAATTCTCCACCCGACAGCTGCCCAACAGTTTTATGATAATGCTTTTGATAAACTTCCTGGTTCGCAAACTCGTCCCAAAAAAGCTTGTCAATCACAATCCTGGCTAAAGCGCTGATCTTAATACCATGAGGCAGGTAATTATGCTGTGGCAGATAGGCTATGCGGCCGTCGGCATAGCCGCTATAAATATATTCATCGTTAATGCTAACATATTTGTAGGAGGGCATGAGCGAGCCAAAAATAATTTTTAACAAGGATGACTTGCCGGAGCCATTGCGTCCCAATAGCCCTACAATTTCCCCCTGCCTGCATTGAAGAACCACATCCTGCAGAATTTTTCTATCATCAAATGATAGCTGCACACTATCAACTTTCAAAATATTCGGCGGCATGTGTGATTAGGTTAATGAGAAAAAAAGAAAGGGTATAAAGCAACACATCCGCCATAAAGGCAAGCAGGATTACATATCTCATACGATAACCGGCATTTCGGAAATAATAGTACGTTTCCTTTGCTGTGTGCTGGTGCAATGCAACAGCACCGGCGAATCCTAATATTTTAGCTATAAATAAATTACCACCGTTAACAAATCCAAAACCATACCTAATAAGCAATGAGCCCAATAAGGTACAAGCTATGTTAAACAACAGCAGCATTCTGTAAAACTGGAAGGTAAGGAGGGATAAAGTTTTCAATCAATAATTGCCACAAACTTATCAAACAGAATATTACCGGGATTATTGTGTGTGGCCTGTATACACAGAAAAAGCCATTGGCTTTTACCAATGGCTTTTAATCGATTCCTTATTGATTATCCTAAATACGATTTCAGTATCTTGCTCCTTGAAGTATGACGAAGCCTTTGCAACGCCTTGTCCTTAATTTGTCGTACACGCTCACGTGTCAGGTTAAACTTTTCACCTATTTCCTCTAATGATAACGGATGATTGGTACCCAAACCGAAGAACAATACGATAATTTCACGTTCGCGCTCAGTAAGGGTTGAAAGGGAACGTTTTATTTCTTCAGATAATGATTCATTTATTAAAATTGAATCGGTATTTGGTTCCTGATTTTCCAGTACGTCGAGCAATGTATTTTCTTCGCCTTGTACAAACGGGGCATCCATAGATACATGGCGGCCTGAGTTGCTCAGGGTATCAGAAATTTTGTCCACAGTGGTTTCCAGCATGTCCGCAAGCTCTTCTGGTGAAGGTTCGCGCTCGTATTCCTGCTCTAATTTTGAAAATGCCTTGCTGATCTTACTTAATGAGCCTACCTGGTTTAATGGTAAACGCACAATACGCGACTGCTCGGCAATAGCCTGTAAAATGGACTGACGGATCCACCATACCGCATACGATATAAATTTGAATCCTTTTGTTTCGTCAAAGCGTTTGGCAGCTTTTATTAGTCCTAAATTTCCTTCATTTATCAAGTCGCCAAGGGTTAAGCCCTGGTTTTGGTATTGTTTAGCCACCGAAACCACAAAACGAAGGTTGGTTTTTGTCAGGCGTTCTAATGCGGCCTGATCACCTTCCCTTATTTTCTGCGCTAATATTACTTCTTCTTCGGCTGTTATCAGGTCAACCTTACCAATTTCGTGGAGATACTTATCTAGTGACTGGGATTCACGATTGGTAATGGATTGGGTTATTTTGAGTTGTCTCATCTATTTTATTAACCTCGGTTCTTTGTTTCGAATAGAACGTGCAAAGGTACAAAATTGTTATTAAAAATCCATATGTAGTCAGATATTTACAAAAAGATTATACAATATTTATGGCAGCGTAGAGACGCAATGCATTGCGTCTCTACCTATAATTCGCTCAGCTTAAATGCCTCCTTTAGCCTTACTCCTTTTTCTGTTTGCTGCAGGGTACAGCATTCATGAGGCTGGCCATATACAAAATGCAACGAATAATAAATTTACAGTTTATTAGAATTTTTATTCGATCACCAGATTATTTAAAAAGTTATTAAAAACGGCCAATGATTCGTCGTGGATATCCTCGCAGCTGTCGAATAAAATAAGGTAATATAATTTAGCATTGATGCGGCCAGCCATTTGCTGGGCTACAAAATAATTCATTTTACCGGTATCCATTTTCGGTAGCGCAACCGGTTTGTCAAGCTTTAGTCCCGGAAACTCTGGCATATTTCGCTCGATAGCAATAGCATAGCCGTGTGCGCCGCCAATATTCGGGTAAACTGTTGGGTCTTTGGTCTCATAGGCGAGGCCGTTATTCGCCTTACTAAAGCTCAAACTTACCGGCTTACGGTCACTGAACTTTGAAGCTGAAGTAAACTTATCCAAAAACTGTTGCAGCGATTCGTTTTTATCAGCCACTTTAATCAATAGCAGGAAGGAATACGCTATGTCGACGCCTTTTTTCGATGTAATTTTTTCAGGCTCGATCGTCGCATAAGACAAGTGCTTGTCATAACCACCCAATTGTAAATGCCATGCGCTGTCAACCGAAAATTGAGTGCCCATTATCCAGCTGCCGAAAATCACACTCGCGCCAGAGCGACCATGAAAATTCCACACTTCCTTATCCTGAATTGTTGTATCCACGGGCGGAGACTTCATGGATTTAGCGGACATTTTTATAACGTCTGCCTCGATCCGCGATGTTTGGCCCTGTATTACACTAACCTGGTGGGCGGCATATCTCGCCGTACCGTACATCCCCGCCAACATACAGGCGCCCGCATACTCATTCCAAAAAAGGAAACTGGGCTGCGGCCGGAGATTTTGAGCCGCCTGTTGAAACGATTGTATGGCCAGCACAGGCTCTGCCGAGAGTGAATAATGGTTGGCTATAAACCAGTATACACGATAATCTTTTGGCGCTAGCGATTGCGCCTGCTGATAGCTGGCGACTGCGTTATCATAATAATCCTGCACATCAAGATTATAAAGGTAGTGAGCAACGTCACCCATCAGCAGCCAGGTGTCGGTGGTCTTCGTTGCAATAATGTTTAATCCATCAAATAGGGCCTTTAGCTTTGCGATGACGTCAGTTTTTGAAATAGACGCGTTCCAATTTGGCGACCAATGGTTATATGACTGCTCATTGTCTTTCAAAAAGTCGATATCAGCCTGCAATTGCGCTGAGTAATGCACCTGAGAAAAATCGATAGCATTGATATTACAATAGGCTTTTTGAACAAATGCGACCGACACCGCGAAGGACGCCAGCATCCAAATAACCTGCTTACGCAACCTGTACATAAATAACTCCTTTAGATATTTAAAGGGCAAAAATTAAATTTCGCTTAACTTAAAGGTCTCCTTCAACCTCACCCCTTTTTCCGTCTGCTGCACCGTACAGCACTCGTTTACCGAATCGTGTTCAAGAAATAATATGTAATCCTTTTCAACAGCTTCATTTAAGAAAACTTTTTTCTCCATCAGCGTTTTAAGCGGGAACATATCATAGGCCATTACATAAGGGAGCGGAATATGCCCGACAGATGGCAGCAGATCAGCAACATACAAAATTTGTCTACCCTTGTAATTAATAAGTGGCAGCATCATGGCGTCTGTATGCCCGTATGCAAATTTGACACTAATGTTGTCAGTGAATTTTGAACCATCTTCCACGGTTAAAAATTTCAATTGCCCGCTTTCTTCTATAGGAAGGATATTCTCTTTTAAAAATGATGCCTTTTCGCGTTCATTAGGATAAACCGCCCAATCCCAGTGCTGTTTATTGCTCCAATAGGTTGCATTTTTAAATGCCGGAACTAACTTATCGTTCTCTCTTATAATCGCCCCTCCCACATGATCAAAATGCAAATGCGTTAAAAACACATCAGTAATATCATCCCGGTGAAAACCAAGCGCTGCCAGTGAGCTATCTAAAGTCGCATTACCATGTAAATAGTAATGACTAAAGAATCTTTCATCCTGTTTATTGCCAATACCTGTATCAATTAATATCAGGCGCCCTTCATCTTCCGCCAGCAAACAGCGCATGGCCCAGGTGCATAAGTTATTTTCGTCGGCGGGGTTGGTTTTGTTCCAGATGGTTTTGGGCACCACGCCAAACATGGCGCCGCCATCTAATTTAAAAAAGCCGGTATCGATTGGGTATATGTTCATTGGTTCATTCTTTGCTCATAGTTCATGGTTCATCGTTCATAGTAGAAACAATATGTATCGTCTTTATGGCATCGGTACAAACTTATAATTTTCCAGCTATGAACCATTAACTATCAACTATGAACTATTTTTATTCCGTATTCAAGAAACAGCAATTCTGATTGATCCAAAAGTACCTGCTCGGCATCCCGCAGCGGGTAAATGGTATCTATATCCCTATCAAGGCATAAAGTTAACATTTCGTGGGCATAAGCTATGGATTGAGGGTTTGGCAGACTGATCATATTGGCCGATTTTAGCATGAAAGCAGGTAATTCAAGGTAATCGCCTAATATAATCCCGTTCGAATTTAATTTATTTTTAAGCCTTTGGGATTCTGCCGAATTTGCTGCGGTGATAAGCGTATTCATTTTATATTGCCGGGTTTCCCCATTTTCTATCTTGATTCTTGGCTCTTGCTTCTTGCCTCTTGATTCCTGACCCTTAATTCGCATATTAATGGATGATCAAACCATCTTTCATAAAAACTGTGCGGTCCGAAAGGTCGGCCAGGTCCTGGTTATGCGTAACTATTACGAAAGTCTGGTTAAACTCGCTGCGCAGTTTTATAAACAATTCGTGTAACTCAAGGGCATTAGCCGAATCAAGGTTGCCTGATGGCTCATCGGCTAATATTAATGAAGGACTATTGATCAGCGCACGCGCCACCGCAACCCTTTGCTGCTCACCGCCCGATAATTCATTGGGTTTATGGTTAAGTCTTTCGCCAAGGCCTAATAACTTTAACAATTCGAGCGCCTTTTTTTCTGCATCCTTACGAGAAACACCCGCAATAAATGCCGGGATACATACATTTTCAATGGCGTCAAATTCGCCAAGCAAATGATGGAACTGAAATATAAAGCCAATTTTCTGATTCCTGAAAGCGCTTAGATCCTTGTTGTTTAACCGGCTGAGTTCTTTATGGTTGATGAACAGTTGTCCCGAGTCCGGTCTATCTAAAGTGCCTAATATGTTAAGCAGCGTACTTTTGCCGGCGCCGGACGCACCGACAATAGTTACAATTTCGCCTTTTTTAACCTCAAGGTCAACGCCCTTTAATATTTGAAGCTGTCCGTATGACTTATGGATATTTTTCGCCTGGAGCATGGGCAAATGTAGAGATTAGAGATCAGAGATTGGAGATTAGGGGGAAAAAAGTCCGAAAGTCAGGAAAGTCAGGCAGTCCGAAAGAAAAATATATTGTTTGGACAAGTCCGAAAGAAGGAAGTTAATTAAGTTTGAAGATTGTTCAACGTGCAATCTCTAACGTTGCAAAGCGATGCAGCTACTTTCGGACTTTTCGGACTTTCGGACTTTCGGACTTATTTATTAGTTTTACGGCAAATTCTTCAAAACACATGAATATCCACGAATATCAAGGTAAAGCAATATTAAAAAGCTTTGGCGTAAGGGTTCAGGAAGGCATCGTCGCCGATACTGTTGCTGAGGCCGTTGAAGCTGCAAAAAAAATGAAAGACGACTATGGTTCTGGCTGGGTAGTTATAAAAGCGCAGATTCATGCAGGTGGCCGCGGTAAAGGCGGCGGTGTTAAATTAGCAAAGAACTTAGATGAGGTTAAAGAAAAAGCCGGTAATATTCTGGGGATGCAGTTAATTACACCCCAAACCGGTCCTGAAGGTAAATTAGTTCGTAAGGTTTTAGTCGCACAGGATGTTTATTATCCTGGCGACAGTCCTACCAAAGAATTTTACATAAGTGTTTTGCTTGACCGCGCCAAGGGCCGCAATATTATCATGTATTCTACCGAAGGGGGCATGGATATTGAAGAAGTAGCGCACTCAACCCCCGAATTGATCCATAAAGAAGAAATTGACCCGAAAGTTGGCCTGCAAGGTTTCCAGTCGCGCAAAATTGCTTTTAACCTCGGCCTTTCAGGCGATGCTTTTAAAGATATGGTAAAGTTTATTACCGCGCTATATAAGGCATACGATGCGACCGATTCTTCCCAATTTGAAATTAACCCTGTTCTAAAAACATCCGACAATAAAATATTGGCTGTTGATGCGAAAGTAAACCTGGATGACAATGCATTGTTCCGTCACCCTGATTTTGCCGCTTTACGCGATACTAACGAGGAAGACCCAATGGAAGTTGAGGCCAGCAAATCAAACCTTAACTATGTAAAGCTTGACGGCAACGTTGGCTGCATGGTTAACGGCGCTGGTTTGGCTATGGCAACTATGGATATCATCAAAATTGCCGGCGGCGAGCCTGCTAACTTTTTGGATGTGGGCGGTACCGCTAATGCCGAAACAGTAAAAGCGGCTTTTAACATCATATTAAAAGACCCGCATGTTAAAGCTATACTGATTAATATATTTGGCGGTATAGTACGCTGCGATCGTGTGGCGCAGGGCGTGATTGACGCTTACAATGAAATAGGCAATATCCCTGTCCCGATCATCGTTCGTTTACAGGGGACAAATGCTGTAGAGGCAAAACAACTGATCGATAATTCAGGTTTAAAAGTTTATTCAGCCATCTTGCTTAAAGAAGCGGCAGAGCGGGTTAAAGAAGTGCTTGCGCTATAGAAGTCATTGAGTCATTGGGTCATTAAGTCATTTTTTTTTCGGTGGTTTTAAAAATGACCCAATGACTCAATGACCCAATGACTCAATGACCTAATGACTCAATGACCTAATGACATGTATATAATAAAAGTGAAAGGCGTTGCCAAAATACCCGACTATGTACAACTTAGGGATGATAAGTTCACGTTGCTGGCTTATTTCAGGGTTGACAGGCCTGAAAAATCGTTGGACAAAGCCGGGCTTCATGACAAAATTGAATATATTATGAATATTATTAAGGACCTGCCTTTTGGGCATATCCTTAAATTAGATATCTAATTGGTTCGTTCACTGGTTCATTAGTTCATTGGTCTGCTTTGTCACTTGTTTCGTGACCAAATAATTGAACTATCTATTCCGGTGAACAAATGAACTAACGAACCAGTGAACTAATGAACTAATGAACCAATGAACTAATGAACCAAAAAACATGAATGGAAATTCAATAATATTGCTTCGAAATATTGATATTTTTCAACAAACCCACCTGGTATTATCGGATGTTAACCTGCATGTCGATAAAGGCGATTTCGTTTGGCTTATCGGACAAACCGGCTCGGGCAAAAGCAGCCTGCTGAAGGTCATTTACGGTGATCTTGAAATTTCAACCGGCCAGGGCTATGCCTGCGGGTACGATCTTAATCATATAAAAAGTAAGGAGATTCCGTTCCTGCGCCGAAAACTGGGCATCGTTTTCCAGGATTTTCAATTACTTACCGACCGTTCAGTGGAACGAAACCTGCAATTTGTAATGCGGGCCACCGGCTGGACCGATAAAAAATTAATTGAAGATAAGTCTCTTGACGTGTTGGAAAAAGTAGGACTGCGTTCAAAACTGAAAAAAATGCCCCATGAACTCTCGGGCGGCGAACAGCAACGTGTTGTAATAGCACGCGCCCTGATCAATGACCCGGAAATAATTTTAGCGGATGAACCAACAGGCAACCTGGATCCCGACACTTCTGAAGGAATTGTATTGTTGCTTAAAGAGATTAGCCAGTCGGGCACAGCTGTACTCGTTGCCACACACGATTATCATATCATCCGCACTTTCCCCTCACGAATTATCAAATGCGAGAATGGCAAGGTGCTGGAGGATGCTAAGATAGCCTGATTGATTTCGGATTTCGGATGTTCGATTTCGGATTTATTTAGATCCCACCAATGAACTAATGAACCGGTGAACGCATAAAATCTGCCACTGCTACCGCTACTGCCACTCAAAAAGTGCCACTATTTACATAAAAACAATAAGGCGCTGACACGATGTCGGCTTTAAGCCAATGGCAAGATACTTGATTGGCACTATTTAGTTATGAATTTTAACGATATGCTGAAGAAAAAAAAGAAAGAGGATATTGAAAACCATGAAGGTTTGAATGAAGTGATTGTTGAAAACGGCGAGGCACTTAGCGAACAAGCCGAAGAGATTGAAAAGGCGCCTACCGCGGAAGAGCTGATAAAAGAAGAACTTTCGCTGGCTAACGACAAATACCTGCGCTTGTACGCCGAGTTTGATAACTTTAGAAGGCGCACTATAAAAGAACGTGAAGAAGCCAGGAAAATGGAAGGAAAGGATGTAATTGTATCCCTGCTCCCCGTTTTGGATGATTTTGAACGTGCTTTAAAATCGATGGAAAATGCCACTGATGTTGTCCCCATTAAAGATGGCGTTACCCTTGTTCAGCAAAAAATAAAAAACATACTGTCTCAAAAAGGGCTAAAGGGAATGGAATCAATCGGCAATCCGTTTGATCCCGAACTGCATGAAGCTATCACTAACATACCCGCTCCAAGCGAAGACTTGAAGGGTAAAGTGATCGATGAAATGGAAAAAGGCTATTTCCTGAATGACAAAGTGGTGCGTTTTGCAAAAGTAATAGTGGGAGCGTGATTAATTAGTGAATTATTGAATTAGTGAATTAGTGATTGAGCATGCATTTTACAATTCGATAATTCAATAAATCAACCTTAAATAAATCACTAATTCACTAATTCAACAATTAAAAAAAGATGTCTAAAAGAGATTACTATGATATACTTGGTGTAGCGAAGGGCGCTGATGCTGATGAGATAAAGAAGGCTTACCGGAAGATGGCTATTAAATACCATCCTGACAAAAATCAGGGTGATAAAGCCGCTGAAGATAAGTTTAAGGAAGCCGCTGAAGCCTACGAGGTATTGAGTAATTCCGATAAACGCCAGCGTTATGACCAGTTTGGCCACGCTGCCAATGCCCATTCGGCCAACGGGGGCAATTACGGCGGCAGTATGAACATGGACGATATATTCAGCCAGTTTGGCGATATATTTGGCGGTGGCAGTCCGTTCGAGGGATTTTTTGGTGGTGGCAGGCAAAGTGGCAGCTCCGGCGGCCGCAGGGTAGCCCGTGGCAGTAATCTCCGCATTAAAGTTAGGTTAACGCTCGAAGAAATAGCTAACGGGACTGAAAAAAAGATAAAAGTAAACAAACAAATCGTTTGCCGGACCTGCGATGGCACGGGAGCGAAAGACAGGTCATCGTTTCAAACCTGTAAAACATGCGGCGGGTCGGGCGCTGTGCGCAGGGTAACCAATACAATACTTGGCCAGATGCAAACTACCAGCACCTGCCCTACCTGTAATGGCGAAGGCTCGATCATTATGTCGAAATGTACCGTATGTCATGGCGATGGCGTAGTGCGCGGTGAAGAAAATATAAACATTAATATTCCTGCAGGCGTAAGCGAAGGCATGCAGCTGAGCATGAGCGGCAAAGGTAACGCGGCCCCGCGCGGCGGTGTACCCGGCGACCTGATCATACTGATCGAAGAGATCCCGCATGAAACTTTAAAACGCGATGGCAACAATGTGATCTACGACCTGCATATAAACTTTGTCGATGCCGCGATAGGTACCAGCGTTGAAGTGCCTACCATTGATGGGAAAGTTAAAATAAAGATCGATCCCGGTACACAGGGCGGTAAAATATTGCGCCTCAAGAGCAAGGGCGTCCCCGAAGTAAACTCCTACCACCGCGGCGATCAACTGGTGCATATTAACATCTGGACGCCAAAAGCCCTCAGCAACGAAGAGCGTGAATTATTAGAAAAATTACAAAACTCACCCAACTTTAAACCAAATCCCGGCAAAAACGAAAAAAGCTTCTTTGAGAGGATGAAGGAGTATTTTGAATAGAGGTAAAAGGTTAAAGGCGAAAGGTAAAAGGTATTTAAAGCCCGGAATCATTAGATTTTGGGCTTTTTTTATTCCCATCGGGATCGAGAAATAAGATAAGATTTGAAATTTTGGGTTTTTTCGATTTAACTTGCTAAGTTTAGGGACGTATTCAAAATACAGTACCCTGCTTTTTATGAAAATTAATTTAAAAACCAACCTCTTTATAAAAACAACAACCGTTATCTACACTGTTCTTTTAATAATATCCCTTTACCTCAAAATCGGAAAGGCAACATTAGCCCCCATTGAATACTATAGTTTTATTTTTTTTCTATCGCTTTCCTATATTTTAATGCTGATCTATTTAATAAGTGTATTAAAAACTTTAAAAGAGCATAAATCTGTAATAAACGTATTTATAATATTCACCTGCCTCGAGGCTGCTAAAATTATATTGGGTCTATTCTCTTTAGGCGTGCACAGCAATTCGTACATTATGGGATTGGGAACATTAAGTGCAATAATAGGAATGTATTTAATGATACAAACATTTAATATCAAAAGCCCTTACATAGCTGTCCCTTATAGAGTGTTTGGAGGCAGCCTGCTAGTTTCAGTCGGGGCATTTTTATATCTAACATCGTCATCGCCCGTAGTCGCTAACAGTAATACCAAGGACTATCTTGATATTGTAAAGATACTTATCCCTATAGCAGTTCTTTTTATATTAAAGAATGTGGAAAGGTTTATTAAAGGCCAAAACGTTCGAAATATCCAGGCAACCGTTTGAAAAATATCCGCTTATTTCTTCCTTGGTTGATGCTGGATTAATTCGTTTATCAAATCCTGCACTTTATGATAATCCACTTTTTCAACCAGGTAACCTTGCCCGGTCCCCTTATCATCCCAGGTATCACTGCCATCGGCAGCAACAACCATCCGGCCTTTGTGCAGGGCGTACCAGCTTGAATAGCCTTTTATAGCAACCAAAACAGCCGTTTCATCCCAGCTTTTTCGTCCTAACGAATCTTCCTTAGCCATCGGGATTGAAATACGGAAAACATCTTTTACCGGGTCGTTTTTAATAGTAGTGTTATGGATCAAGGGCAGCCCGGCTTTAATTTTCTCACCGATTTCAAAGCCACTTAGTATAATCGGGGTGTTCCAATGTTCATAAACATTTTGTGACGCAGGCGCATCCTTCATCACATTAAACTCAAAGCCTGATGGAAATTTGCCAGCCATGCAAACCAGCAATTTCACTTTCTTTTTGATAAGCTGCTTACCCGAAAGCAGTGAATATTCATCAGCACCCGTATTTAATAGATTTGAAAGATTCGTTAAAAATCCTACAGTAACAATAGTAACACTATGATCAGACTGTGCAGCCAGCGTTTTACGGTATAACTTCACCGCGTCCCATGCCTCATTGTTTGTTTTTATTTTATGGGGGTATTTTGCCAATATAGTATCCGTCCAATGCTGCCAGTCGCGCAGTTCTAAGGCGTGTCCTTTTGGCACGCCAACCGGAATATCCGGGCGTTTAAAGTAGGTATTGAAGACATTTAAAACACCTGCCACACCTTCGTATTTTGTGCTGGCCATGGTTGCTAAGATTTTAGCTTCCCCTTTGTCGGCCAGGGCATGCAAAATTGTGATGGCGCCGACATCATCATAATCAGGCCCCATATCACTGTCGAAAATTATGCGAACAGGTTTAGCAGGTTTTTGCGCGGACACATTTGTCGCGCAGAAAAAAATCAAAAATAAAATCAGGTATCTGTAAAACATGGCGTGGTTTGTTGATCAAGTTTATAAAGTCGTAATATATAAAATTCATTTTAACATAATCAACAATTCACTTGATCAATTTAATCTAACTTATTCAACCTAATCTAACTTAATCAACCAATATCATGTAACTTTATCCCCATCTAATCTAAAACCTGTTAACTGTAATCAAATCCCATCCATGTTAAGCATCCGCAACATTGTAAAACAATACGCCGGACACACGGCATTAAGCGATGTAAGTTTAGAAGTTAAAAGCGGGCAGGTCTTTGGCCTTTTAGGGCCAAATGGCGCCGGTAAAACTTCACTTATACGTATCGTAAATCAAATTACCGCGCCTGATTCCGGCGAAATTTATTTTAACGGCGAAAAACTTAACCAATCGCATATCGAGAAAATAGGCTACCTGCCCGAAGAACGCGGCCTTTACAAAAAAATGGAGATCGGCGAGCAGATGATCTACCTGGCGCGGCTAAAAGGGTTGAGCAGGGATGAAGCCATCAGGCGGTTAAAGATATGGTTCCAAAAACTGGGCATGGAAACCTGGTGGAAAATGAAAATAGAAGAACTATCCAAGGGCATGCAGCAAAAAGCCCAGTTTGTGGCGACTGTATTGCACGAGCCGGACCTTATTATTTTGGACGAACCCTTCAGCGGTTTCGACCCTGTAAATGCCGAGGTGATAAAAGACGAGATACTGGAATTGAACCGTAAGGGAGCCACCATATTATTTTCGACCCACCGGATGGAATCAGTTGAGGAACTTTGTGATTCCATAGCCCTTCTTGACAAATCAAAAAAGATATTGGACGGCAGCATCAGGGATATTAAAAACACCTATCGCAATAACATTTACCTTATTGAATATGAAGGCCAAAAGATTAACTTTAACGGTACGGCGCCTTTTGAACTGATGAATGAAATAGCCGGTTTAGATAATAATTACACCATAAAGATAAAACTAAATACCGGCGCCACCTCAAACGATGTTTTGCAATACCTTATTCCAAAAACACGTATAAACATGCTACAGGAGGTGATACCGAGCATGAATGAAATTTTTATTGAACAAGTAAACAAAATCGCCTAAGCCATGAATAAAGTTTTATTAATTATACAACGCGAATATTTTACAAGGGTACGAAAGAAATCATTTATAATAATGACACTGCTGGTACCCGCGCTTTTTGCCGCGATGTTTGCTGTGATAGCCTTAGTTGCAAATAACAAAGACGAAACAATGCATATTGTAAATGTTATCGATGCCAGTGGCAATTTTAAAGGAAAGTTCCCGGAACAGCGGTTTATTAAATATAACTATCTTGATGGATCCCTTGCGGCAGCCAAGGCGGACCTGAAAAACGACAACGACCTCGTGCTTAATATTCCGGCTAATACGAAAGATACTACTCAGCTATTTGCCAGAAAGAAAACAACCCTGGCATTAGCTGGTAACATACAAAACCAAATGAATGACATTGCTACAGGCGCCAGGCTCGTAAAAGCCGGGATAGATACGGCCAGTCTGCATAAAATTAAAAGCAATATCGTGATCAAAGCAAGCGAGATGACGGCCGCCGGCGAAAAAAGCGCCAACATGGCAGCCGATTTTACATTAAGTTTCGCCGGTGCCATCCTTATTTACTTGTCTTTATTTATTTATGGGGCACAGGTAATGCGCGGCGTTATTGAAGAAAAGACAAGCCGGATAATTGAGGTAATCGTATCATCGGTAAAGCCATTCCAGCTAATGATGGGGAAAATTGTGGGTGTTGGTTTAGTTGGCCTTACGCAATTTGTTTTATGGATAACCCTGTCGGCGGCTATAACCTATTTCGTGGGGCACAATACCTCCCCAATGAGCGGTGAACTTTATAATTTCATTCACAGTCTTGGTGCAAATGTCGGTTATGAATTGGGTTGTTTCCTTTTTTACTGGGTAACAGGATTTTTATTTTACAGCGCGCTTTTCGCTGCGGTAGGTTCTGCCGTAGATAGCGAAACCGAAACCCAGCAGTTTATGTTCCCAATAACCTTGCCGTTACTATTTACTTATATAATTTCCGTCTATTTGTTTAGGGTGCCGGATAGTCCGCTTGCATTCTGGCTTTCAATTATACCGTTCACGGCCCCGGTTGCAATGATGGTACGCATTCCATTTAATGTGCCCGGATGGCAGTTAGGTCTATCAATGGTGTTGATGATAGCAGGATTTATATTTACTACTTACGTAGCTTCAAGAATTTACAGAGTTGGCATATTAATGTACGGGAAGAAAACAAGCTACAAGGAAATTGCCAAATGGTTTTTTTATAAAGAGTGAAGCGATTTCGGATTTCGGAATTTCGATTTCGGATTTGTTTTATTTCGGAAATCGAGTACTCGATTTCGTATTTTGCAATTTTTAAATGTCTCCCCAACCAGTCCGAAGGACTCCTTTGGAGGGGAGATTTAGAGGGGGCTGATTGTATGAATAAACGCGTAGCCGTAATAGACCTCGGCACTAACATATTTCATCTGCTGATCGTTGAAGGCGCAACCTCTGATTTCAATGAAATTGTGCATGAACAGGATTCGGTTAAGTTAGGCGAGGGCGGTATAAACAAGGGTTTTATACAACCTGCATCGTTTGAACGGGGGATTAAAACTATGCAGCGGTTTAATGAACTGATTATAAAACACAATGTAAAAACAGTAAGGGCCATAGCTACCTCAGCTTTACGCAGCGCAGCAAACGGGCAAGATTTTATTAATGAAGTTAAGGCCAAAACGGGTATCGCCATCGAAATTATTGACGGCGATTTGGAAGCCGCCTTCATTTACAAGGGGATCAAGGCTGCAGAATGTTTAGCCCGAAAAAACAGCCTGATAATTGATATTGGCGGCGGGAGTGCAGAATTTATTATTTGTAATATTGAAAAGATATTATGGAAGCAAAGCCTTGAAATTGGCGCAGCACGGTTAATGGACCGCTTTCATAACACTGATCCCATTCCGCCTGAATCCATCACTGCATTAAACCTGTACCTGGAAGATTGTTTAAAAGACCTGTTTGCCGAGGCAACAAATTATGCCATTGAAAATATCGTTGGTTCATCAGGCGTATTTGAAAGTTATGCCGAAGTAATCGAGCTGGCAAGAGGCAACCCTTTCGATCTGAAAAAAACAAAACATTATGAATTTAACTTTGACGAGCTTTTGGCCTTGATAGAAAAGCTCGTCCGGTCATCACACCAGCAGCGTCTATCTATGAACGGTATTATCCCGATAAGGATTGATATGATAGTTACGGCTTCTTTGCTGACCCGTTTTGTTATTGAAAAGTCGGGGATTAATAAGGTAATGATGTCGACTAATTCGTTGAAGGAGGGCGTATTGGCGGAGATGATGGGTTAATCACCTACCGTTACAACTAAAATAAAATTTCAATCCATCCTTTGTATATTGCCATTCTAATAATAGCATCGCATGAAATTAAAATCTATTGGTATAATTTTACTTTTACTAATCACTATCTCAAGCAAGGCGCAAAGACGCCGCCGAAGTAATAATACCAACGACACCATATCTTCCAACTACCAACCATCCAAATTATTTTCCCCGTTGTTTTACACTGAAAAAGGCAATGAATTTCACGGCGCCGATGGCGCGCCGGGTCTTAAATACTGGCAAAACCGGGTTAATTACCAGATAAACGCAGCTATAGATACCACAGCTAAAACGCTTACCGCCACCGAGAAGATACATTATACCAATAATAGCCCCGATGCATTGCAATTTTTATGGCTGCAGCTTGATCAGAATACTTATAAAAACGATGCGCGCTCAAATTTTGCTACGGCATTTTCACCCGGACCAAACCAGCACACTGATGGGTATAATATAGCGTCGGTGGCTATTAGCCATGGCGATGTGATACAAAAAGTTGATTTTATCATCAACGATACGCGCATGCAAATACGCCTGCAAAAACCAATAATGCCAAACGGCGGCGGGATAGATTTGATCATACATTATAAGTACACCATCCCAGGCAATTTTGGCGGCCGCACAGATTATTTTGACACCAAAAATGGGAAGATATATGAAATTGGCCAATGGTTCCCGCGGATGTGCGTTTATGATGATAGTCGCGGCTGGGATACCCTGCCGTTTTTGGGGGCCGGTGAGTTTTATCTGGAATACGGGGATATTGACTACAACATCTCCGTTCCGGCGGACATGATCGTAGCGGGTTCCGGGGAGTTGCTTAACCCTAAAGAAGTGCTAACCGCCCAACAGATCAGCAGGCTTGATGCAGCCCGAAACAGCGACAAAACCATAATGGTAAGAAGTGCCGAAGAAGTTAATAATCCTGCATCGCGCCCCGTACATAAAGGTACGCTTACGTGGCACTTTAAGATGCTGAATACCCGCGACGCAGCCTTTGGCGCATCAAGGGCTTATGTGTGGGACGCTGCCAGGGTTAATTTGCCGGGTGGTAAAAAATCATTGGCCATGTCGGTTTATCCCATTGAAAGCGCGGGGAACGATGCGTGGGGAAGAGCGACCGAGTATCTGAAAAAATCAATCGAGTATTTCTCGGCAAAATGGTTTGTGTACCCGTACCCTGTCGCGGTTAACGAGGCAGGTATCGCCGGCGGAATGGAATATCCGGGAATTGTATTCGACGGCATTAATGATAAAGGCGGTGAATTATATTGGGTTACCGCGCACGAGATCGGACATAACTGGTTTCCGATGATTGTTGGCAGCAATGAGCGCCGTTTTGCCTTTATGGACGAAGGCTTTAACACTTTTATCGATATTTATGCCGCGGATGAATTTAACCACGGTGAATATGCACCAAAACGCGATGCCGAATATGCTCCCGGAAAGGGTAACCCAGCCGATGAGATCGCCCCGATAATAAGCGGCCCTAACGCGCCAATTATTATGACGGCCGCCGATGCTGTTTCTGAAAAATACCGTCACCCAATCGAGTATTTTAAACCCGCTTTTGGTTTGGTTTTACTGCGTGAACAAATTTTGGGTAACGACAGGTTTGATTATGCTTTCAGAAATTATATTAAAAACTGGGCCTATAAGCACCCGCAGCCGGATGATTTTTTCAGATCGATGGAAAATGGGGCTGGCGAAGATTTGTCGTGGTTCTGGAAGGGCTGGTTCTATAACAACTGGCCGCTTGACCTGGCGGTAATTGATGCGAAATATGTAAATAAGGACCCTAAAAATGGCATACAGGTAACCGTCGCCAATAAGGAGCAGATGGCAATGCCTTTTACAATTGAGGTTAAATTGAAAGATGGCAGCAAACACCGGATGAAATTACCCGTTGAAACCTGGCTGCAAAATAAGGCCATTACTTTTGTTATATCAACCACTACCGAAGCGGAAAGAGTTACCGTTGATCCTGATGCTTCGCTGCCGGATATGAACAGGAAGAATAATGTGTTTATTATAAGGTAGAGACGCGATGCATCGCGTCTACGTGTCAGATATCTGAAAAATCAGTTAAATCCGTTTAATCCTGGTCAATTCCCGATACAATTTTTCCGTAGGCAACCCAACCACGTTTGTATAAGAGCCATTAATCCTCTCAATACCTATTAAGCCAATCCGTTCCTGGATACCGTAGCCGCCGGCCTTATCAAAAGGCGGGTATTTATTTACATAGCTCCTGATCTCATCATCGCTGAGCTCACCAAAAAAAACTTCAGAAACATCATAAAAGCTATGATACCGGTGTTTGTAAAGTAAACATACGCCGGTAATCACCTGGTGCATCCTGCCGGAAAGCATTTGCAGCATCTCGATAGCATGAGCGGCATCCTCTGGCTTGCCAAGGATCTGGTTATCGATACAGACTAAAGTATCGGCAGTAAGTACTATCTCATCCGTAACAGTTTCGTCAAAAGCATAAGCCTTTTTTTCAGCAATATAAACCCCTACTTCTTCCGGCGTTAAACTATCAGGATACGATTCATCTACCTCTTTTAAAACAACATGGAATTCCATGTCCATTAACTTCAGCAGTTCCTGTCTGCGAGAGGATTTTGATGCGAGGATTATCTTGGGGACATTCATTGGGTCATTGAAGTTCATTGGTTCACTGGTTCATTAGTTCATTTGTGGGATGTTTAATAGGTTTATCCCAGGGCTATTATTAAACCTTTTTATTTTTTTGAATTGCTATCTCTGTACCGTTATACTCCATCTTACAAAAACCCCGTTTTTGAAACATGCGCCGATGAGCCAGTGGACTAACGAACACATAATGAAGCAGACCAATGAACTAATGAACCAGTGAACTAATGAACTAATCACCAGCTATACGCATCGTCATTCAGCCATTTATCCTGAATCTTCAATACTTTTTCAATTACATCGCGGGCGCAGCCTTTGCCGCCTGCAAAGGGAGATACATATAAGCTTATCGCTTTTATTTCTTCAACAGCATCAGCCGGGCAAACTGGTAAACCTACCTGTCTCATTGCTTCCAGTTCGGGGATGTCATCGCCCATGTACAAAACATTTTCGTGGATAATGCTTTTTTCTTCGAGGTAGATTTTAATTTTTTCAGTTTTGGTATGAATGCCCATATAAACATCTTTTATACCCAAACTGTTTAAGCGGTGAAGCGCGCTTTTTGACCGGCTTCCCGAAACGGCACAAACATTGTAACCGCATTTAACCGCCAATTGCAAAGCATAACCATCTTTAATATTAAAAGCACGGCTTTGAACGCCATCCTCTGATACAAAAACGGACCCGTCAGTTAACACACCATCTATGTCAAAAATGAAAGTTGTTATGTTCTTTAGTTTATTTAAGAATGATTCCATTTATTGTGATTATACCGATTATTGAGAATGATTTCACCGATTACTGGGCATGATTTCACCGATTTCTTTAGCTAATAATTTCAGGGGAATATTTTATAAATATCTTTTCGATCAGCCACCCTGGCAAATTCAACAATATTGCTTTCTACAAAAAGGCCAATTCTATAGTCACCGCTTCTAATTCTATAAGCAGTTAGGTGACCCTTAAGTTTTTTGATGTTTTTAATCTCAGATAAATGGGCAGCGTTTTCTACTTCTTTGATTATATCCGAAATGTCTTTTTTAACTGAAGCTTGATTAAGTTTGTCGAGATCTTTCGAAAAACGGCCAGTAAATTTAACAATCATCTCACAAACTAAGCTTTTTCATCACTTCTTCTCGTGAGACTATTTCGTTTCTATCCACTTCCTTCATCATTATGAGTAATCCCATATCTTCTTTTTCCTCTTCGGTAATAACTTTAGAAGAAATATTCATCTTTTGCAGCAGAGCTGTAATGAGTTTAACTTCATCTCTTGTTTTAGGACTTATAACTATGCTTTCCATACAACAAATTTAAATAAAATTTGGTGATTTCACCGATTGTCCGGAATGATTACACCGATTAGCTGCAAACCAAAAACTGCAAACTGCCCCTACTGGTTATCCCGCCATTCATAAACCCAGGCCGATTGGATCTGCTCCAGGTGGCCTTCGTTTGATTGTTCGCGGGTACCTGCAAAATTTGGGAGGGAAAGTACCCATTCCAACAAATCTGTGAATCGGATGCGGTATATTTTCGATTCATCAAAATCATCACCAAACTTTTCATAAAGTTCAATGGCAATATCTTCATGATCGTTCCAGTATATCGGCAATGTGTATTTATTTTCTGTCATTTTTAATCTGTGAAATCTTTTTATAATCTGTGAAATCTTCTCGTAATCGGTGAAATCCTACCATAATCGGTGAAATCCACCAATAATCGGTGAAATCCCCTATTAGTGGCCAAGAAAATTCGACTGATCGGGCAGCGTTATCTCAATGTCGCCATCAATTAAAATGCACTGACAACCTAAACGTGAATTGATACGGGGGTTAACTGCCCTGTCGATAAAATCTTCTTCCTTGTCGGAAATTTCCTGTACATTATCCATGCCCTTGTTTACATAAACATGGCATGTACTGCATCCGCATACGCCTCCGCAATTGTGCTGCAATTCAATGCCGTTCTCGAGGCAAACGTCTAATACTGATTCACCTTCGGCAATAGGTAATTCAATACTTCCCAATCCTTTTGCCTCAAAGTTTATCTTAGCTTTAAAAATGTTCATTTCCGCAAAAGTAACAAAATTACTTATGCTCAATGCTCAGCGTTATCCTTTTTGATAATAGCCTGACTTAATGTTTTATATAGTAACTTTAATGCGGGCTCATCATCCAACATTTGAAGATGAGCGGCCATGGTGGTTTCGTCATTACGGATGGCAGGGCCGGTTTGCACTTCTGCCGGTAAATGATCCTGCACTTTTTGGGCCGTTTCCAGTATCAAAGGGCGAAGCATCTCAAAACTCATCTGGTGTTTTGCCAAAAGCTGTTGAGCCACACTATAAAGATAATTGGGGAAGTTACAGGCAAAAACAGCTGCCAGGTGCAATATTTTTCGCTGATCGGAATTTATCCGGTAAACGTGATTGCTAATCGTTTGGGCAAGCTGCTCAAGCTGGAACGTTACTGCCTCGTCACTGCCTTCAATACAAAGCGGGACGGCGAAAAAATCTATTTCCTTGTTTTTACTTAAGGTTTGCGGCGGATAAATAACACCCGTCTTTGAAATAAGGGCCGATAAAGCCACAAGATCAGTTGCGCCGGAAGTATGTACAGTTAATTTTTGATATTTGGCAAGTTCTTGTGCCATTAAGGCGATTGCATCATCCTTAACGGAAATAATGAACAAATCAGTTTCAGGGTTGATGTGCGTTAAATCATCAATGGCTTCCGCGCCGACATGATAAGCAAGCAACGCGGCATTATGCATGTCCCTGCTGTAAACCTGCGCAATACGATGGCCAGCATTTTTAAAAGCCGCCGCCAGGTGAGTAGCCACATTGCCTGAACCAATTATACTGATGCGCATATCATCAATTAACTACCCGGGGAAAACTTACGAAGTTTTAAAAACTAAGTTTAATCCCGTGAACTATACCGTCTTCAACTCCTTATTCCTTCTGAATATTGAAAGCAAAAACCCGATCATCATAATAACTGTTCCCGACCACAGGAAATTGATATACGGGAAATCGAGCGCCCGCATTACTATCCAGGGTCTTTTATTTTCAGGCTGCTGGTAAACCGTGATCTCGACTTTGCTTTTCTCGGGAATTATTTTTGTAAGACGCAATTTTAAACCGGCATCATCAACCGTGCGGGCAAAGTCGAATGCATTTTTGGTTTTTATCATGTAAACAGGCTCGGCCTGGTAGTTTTTACCATTGGATACTACCTCCAGTTTTGCGCCTATTGCTATATCACTATCGGTAAGCGGTATATTTTGAACATGCGCTTCCTTATTCAATGATTTTAAAACAATATACCCTTCCCTAAAACGGATGGTGTCCCCTACCGCAACCTCGTGAGCTATCGGCGGGTCATAATTTTTATCATCATTTGCTTCGCCATGGGCGGCATCGGCAGTCTGCGGCGAAGCGGCAGACGGGGGCAAAGCGGTTATATGGGTATAAAGGTCGTGCAATAAATAATGTTTGGTGTCCGGAGATGGGGTTAATCCCATTTGAGCGTTAATTTGCACATTGGGTTTCAATAAAAACTCTTCGGCAAGCTTGCCGTTTGCATCAAAGCGCTTATAATCGACCTTATAATAATGGTTTGGTTCTGATACTGAATCGCCGATGTACGTAACCGTATAGACGCCCATTTTAACAGGCTCATTTTTGTAGATCATGATATTCTCGCGGGCATCGCCGGCAGCCTTGTCAAAGCCGGCAATACCGATCGATCCTTTATCATTTTTTGATACTACTTCTCTTGTACCGGCAGCAATGAGGGCGCCAACCAGCATCAAAGCAAACCCAATATGCGCCACTGCCGAGCCTGCAAGTTTAAACTTCCTTTTTATTGCATCGCCAAATATTTTCCCGTTAACCAAAATAGAGTAGATAGAACCAAGCATTACCAGTATAAATACAAAATGCAAATGATAAAGGCCGGTAGCATACACCACTAATGCGGTTATCAACACGGCAAAAGCCAGGTATAAAGCAGTTGTGATGAAAAACCTGGTAATATTTGTTTTTTTATACTTCAAAAACTGGGTAAAACCAGTTAATAAAGTTATTACCATTGCAAATGAGGCCTGGATGATGTTATAGTGACCCACAAGATCGGTCGGGGGCGCTACCTTTGTGCCAAACATACGGTTCCAAACAGGGATGGAAGTTACCAGCACCAGGTGAAAGCAGGATAATCCCAAAAATATTGCGCCCACAAACATCCAGAACTCGCGTGAGTAAGTTTCCTCGTCTTTCTTTGTGATAGGCATTTTTTTATATCTTGCTATTAAAAAATAAATAGAAATAGCTAAGAATACCAATATAAAAATAACCAGTTGCCAAAACATACCAAGGTCAGTAAAGGCATGCACAGAAGTTTCGCCTAATATACCGCTCCGGGCAAGGAACGACGTATATAACACCATTATGAAGCTTATCAACATCAAAAATGTGGCTGTAAAGTACGAATGACCTGTATTTTTATAAACAATCAGTACATGCAGGCCGGCTACCATGGTTAGCCATGGAAAAATAGATCCATTCTCTACGGGGTCCCAAGCCCAGAACCCGCCAAAATTGAGCGACTCATAGGCCCAAAGCGAACCCATAATTACACCGATGCCCAAAATCATGGCTGCAAATAATGCATAAGGAATAGCGGGGGCTACCCACTCTTTGTAACGTTTTTGCCACAGACCGGCAATGGCGTATGCAAACGGTACTACCACCGATGCTAAACCTAAAAATAAGGTTGGCGGATGTATTACCATCCAATAATTTTGGAGAAGGGGGTTCATTCCCTGGCCATCCTTTATGAAAGAAAGATAGTCGGGGCGGGAAAATATTGGGGCGTCAATGGCATTGCGTAATAATAAAAATGGCGAGCTGCCTATCCTTGCGCCAAAAAACTCAATGCCTAATAGCATCGAGGCAAGAAAAACCTGCGAAAGCCCAACAACGGTCATCACCGGTTTTTCCCAGGATTTTGCCTTCCATATCAATATATTGCCTAAAACAGCCTGCCAGAAAGCCCATAACATAAAGCCGCCTTCCTGTCCGTTCCAAAAACCTGAAACGATGTAGTAAACCGGCAATGACCGCGAAGTGTATGACCAGGCATAATGATACTCAAAATAATGGTTGTATATAACATAAAACAGGCAACTGCATATACCCAGGATAGAAATTGAATTGGCATAAAAGGCTAAACGCCCCATCTTGAGCCACGAATTATCCAGCTTATCGGTATTGGTGGTTGCAAAATAGTAACTGATGGTTGATAACAGGGCCGCGCCAAACGAAAGTATAACAAATATTTGGCCGAGATGGCCCGGTAAAAGGTGTTCGCCCTTAAAAGCTTTATCCATTAAATGATCTATAAATTGGCCGACTTAGCTTTGGCCTCTGTGACGTCAATTTTATCCTGTGTGTATTTCGAAGGGCATTTCATAAGAATATCAGATGCATGAAACTCATTGCCCACCATTTGCCCCGTAAGTACAATTTGCTCTGATCGTTCAAAATCCTGCGGCTTGGTACCGGTGAATACCACTTTACACTCCTCACCTTTTTTATCCTTCACATAAAAAGAGAAATAGTTAGCGTCCTTTGCGGCATCATAATACAACTCCTTTTGTTTATCAAGCTGGCCAACCACATGCAATTCACTCCCGGTTTTCTTTGCTTCACGGAAGGAGCCGTAAGTGCTTGTGTTTGAATAAAGACTCATAATAACTGCAATAGCTATTGCAATAACAATAAGACCCAATATCGAACTTTTCTTCATTAGCGTTTTAACTCTTAATTTCTCAAAGTTACAAAAATACAAAACGTTAAGTTAATAATGTTTATTACGAGTGATTAATATTATTTAGAATCGTTATTGATGAGTTTAAGAGGTCGATTGTGAATAGGGGAACATGAATAACAAGATACACTGGACACAAGAGGTTAGTGGAAGTTTTTTGTGAAACATTTTGGAGTATTATTTAGGTGTGCAATGCAGGGTTTACTGATGTCCAAAAACCATTGAAAGGATTTGGGCGTTGCCTTCGGCCGGGCTTTCCACTCATACTGCACAGGCCTTAGTCACGGGCCGGTATCCGTTGCAATCCCTAACGCTAAGAATTAAACATAGTACAAAAAAAGCACCGTTAGGTGCTAAATATTGGTAGAAAATAATTAAACAGGTTTTGCGTACTGTAGGCACGTAACTATTGAAGCGGGCATTAACGCTAATGCATGGCGATGGTTTCGTACCTAAGGCTTATCTCAACAACGTAATTGAACCCGCCTGGTTAATCTTCTTCTGATAATAATCATCTGTCCCCTCAAATACCCAGTAATAAGTTCCTACCGGCAGGGTTTGGCCATTATAATTCCCGTTCCAATAGTCGTTTGGCGATTTAGTGATATAAACAAGCTGGCCGCTCCGGTTAAATATTTTAACGCTTTCAAAAGTTACAACGCCCTTCACTGTAACGGTAAAATAATCATTTATACCATCATTGTTCGGAGTGAAGGTGTTTGGCGCTTCTATAGTATACGGCGGCGGCGGATATATGACCACATTTACCGGCGCTATATTAACGCAGCCAACCTTGTTTACTGCTCTAATATAAAATGTTCCGCCATATTGGATGGCTGTGTAATTCTCTACAGCAACAGTTGCGGCTGCGTTACTGTAATAACTATATGTTAAGCCTTTTTGCGGGGTGTAAGTCTTTGACAGATCAACAGTAACCGGAAAAGTAACTGCCTGTGGGTTAGTAATGTTGATAGCCGGAAGGGCCACCATTACCTGTACGGGCTGTACACTCATACATCCTTCTTTATTAACCCCCTGGATATAATATACACCGGAAGTATCAACGAAATTAGGATTGTATAAATAGCTTGTTGCCAGGGAATCTCTGAAATAGCTTAGCATAATTCCCGGGCTGCTGCCTGCGGTTATTGCCGCAGCAGTAAGGTCGACCCCTGTTGCCGGGCATCCGGATACGGTATCCAAAACTTTTAACCTGAAACCCGTATCAATTCTATTAATAACCGTATAAATGGTGTCAATGCAGCCAAGTTCGGGATAGGGCAAAATTTTTACGGCGTAGGTTGTTAGATCAGGTGGCGGCGGTGATATAGTTAAGCTTTGGCCCGAGCCGATTCGTTTTGAAAGATCCCCGGTAAACCAATAATATTGAGCGAATCCATTGGGAGCAAACAAGGTGATTGATTTTTGCCCGGCGCAATAGGTATTTCCGCTAATTGGTGAGCCAACATTTTCGTCTATATCCAGGTAAGCGTAACCAAAATGGCCGCCTAAAGTGCAATCGTTGGTGGTGAATTCTAAGCGTATAACCTTCCCAAGATATCCGCGAAGATCGATTGTTGCCGTCGACCAATCTTTATAGTAAATTGATGCGCCTCTTGCCCCTGCTACCGTGGATAATTTAAACCCGGGCAAATCCGATGATGCTACAAAGTCGAAAGAGGGGCAATCAATATACTTGCTGTCTGTGACATCGTAAACCTGCGCGGTAAATTTTGGCTGCTGGTAGGGTAAATGAGGTGGGTCTTCCAGAACAACGGCATAATTAAAAATTATGCTGTATGCTCTGTCGCGAGGTACTGTAAAAGTATAAGTAACACGCTCGGCCTCCGAACTTGTATCCTTGTTGCCTAACCTCATGGAATAATTACTGCCGTTGGGACAAAGAACAGGGAACTTACCATAAGGATCAACCGCGCCCGCAGATTCTTTACCATATAAAGTCTGCCTGTCGAAAGTGGGCGCAGAAGGATTCACATTGATAACACCTGCCCTGTCGATATGGCCTATATAACATTGCCAGTGATCAAATGAACCTTGTTCAAAGCCAATATTCGGCGTATTAGTTTGAGCAAGGGCTCTAAAACCCGTTGCTAAGAATAAAATAAATAAACTCCTAAATAATCCCATTCCAATCAAGTGAATAAAAGTAAGAAATTATTTTGATTTCGGATTTCCGTAACATTCCCTTTTTGAGGATGTTCGATTTCGGATTTATTTGGAATTCGGATACCTGGGACAGTATGAAATGAGGAACTTTCTGCAAACCGCCAAATGCAGTTCAGTTGGCAGTTTTGCAGTTAGCAGCGGATATCTCACTAAAGGCAAACTGCAAACTGTCTGCTGCAAACTTTTTTCAAATCTGTAAACTGCCCGCTGCAAACTTTCCCCTAAATCACGGCCAAACGCCAAGCGTTTGATACGACCCGGCGATCTTATTAATTGCGCCGACAAACGCGGCAGTTCGCAAGGTGTCCATTTTCGGGACTGCTTTAAATGTTTCCCTGATCTCGTGGTACGAACGGATCATGGTATCTTCAAGACCTGAATTTACAAGCTCAAGCTCCGTTGCGCCCCTAATAATAGTTGAACGCTGCATAGGGGTTAAGGCCACGCCGGTTATACCTTCGACCATATTTACGAGGTTTAGGTTCGAGTTCTCTTCAAAGCGCCTGTTCATACGGCCAAAAGCAACATGCGACAGGTTTTTAAGCCATTCGAAATAGGATACTGTTACCCCGCCTGCATTGGCATACATATCAGGGATAATGATGCCGCCATTGTCATAAAAAATGGCTTCCGCTTCGGGTGAAGTTGGCCCGTTAGCGCCTTCTGCGATTATTTTTGCCTTTATGTTTTTAACATTAGCCAGGGTGATCTGGTTTTCCAGCGCTGCCGGAACTAATATATCGCAATCTTGCTCAATGCCTTCCATTGAATTCTTAAACTGCATTTTTGCACCCGCATATCCTAAGATCGATCCGGTTGCTTTACGGTGCTGGAACACAGAATCGACATCAAGCCCGTCGGGGTTGTAAATGGCGCCTTCCATTTCGCATAAACCAACCACTATTGCACCAAATTCAGCAAGGAACTTTGCTGAATGGTAACCCACATTACCAAGGCCCTGAACAATAACCCTTTTCCCGGATATTCCGGGCAGCAATCCGATTTTGTGCATGTCCTCGCCCACGCTCACACATTCGCGTATGGCTATGGCTACTCCCCTGCCGGTTGCCTCTCGCCTGCCTGCAATACCATGCAATGCAATTGGCTTGCCGGTTACGGCGCCCATCGCATCTAATTGCCCGGGATTCATGGTGGCATACGTATCAGCTATCCAGCTCATTTCGCGCTCTCCCGACCCATAGTCGGGTGCCGGAACGTCAATACTTGGGCCTATAAAATTTTTCTTGATGAGCTCAACCGTATACCTGCGGGTAATATTTTCGAGCTCGGTAAGGTTATATTTCTTTGGATTGATCTTTATCCCCCCTTTTGCGCCGCCAAAAGGCACATTTACAATGGCGCATTTATACGTCATAAGGGCCGCCAGCGCCATAACCTCATCCTCATTAACCATTTCGCTGTAGCGGATACCGCCTTTTGTTGGCGATTGGTGCTGTGAGTGCTCAACCCGCCAGGCATCTATCACCTCGAAGCTATTTCCCCTGCGTATCGGAAAGCGAAAACGGTAAACGCTGTTACACGACTTTATCTGATCGAGCAAGCCGGCATCGTGTTTTGTAAATTGTGCTGCATAGTCAAAATTCTTACACACATCGCCAAAAAAATGGGTATCCTGAGCAGCAGCAACGGGGATATCCAGATCAGCAACCGAATTATTAATAGCCATAAATTTTATTTAAAAATTATTGAATCGTTAAAAAAGTCCTCAAAAATGATTCTTTTTTTACGAAAATCGCAAATATAATGTTACCTGTTTCCCACTGAATCCTTAATGTGACATTCAAATGCAGGTTTAAACAGCATAGGCAGAATTTTTGGACTACTTTTCTTTTTCGATTTTTTTTAATCTCCTGTCGATTGAGAACAAATAAATAGCCAATCCGATAAAAATTATCACGATAACGGCTATCACCACATATATTTTACCCGAGCTCCGCATAGTATCGGCCATTTCAACCTGCCCGCCTTGCTGGGCAAATGCAGCGATATAACTTAATAGCAAAAATGCTAAAACAAATATTTTCCTCATGTTAATTTATTTCGTTCTTTTTATATTCAATTAAGCGAATGCGGTAGCGGAGGGATGCAATCCATATGGCGGTAAAACTCCAGCCTATACAGGCAGGATAAAACACCATCCGCATATGGTTATCCATGTCCAGCTTACCAAATGCCGGGTTACCGCCATTGCCAGGGTGCAGGGAATCGGTCATGCGTGGTAATACCATTATGAGTACCACCATTATAGGGAAAGCGAAAATGTTGTATATAGCTGATATTTTGGCCCGCTTCTGTTCTTCGTCAATAGAATTGCGCAACACGGCATAAGCACAATAAAGCAAAAAAGCTATAGCGGCGCTGTTTTGCTTGGGGTCATTGCTCCAAAACTCGCCCCAGGTATATTTGGCCCACATCATCCCGGTAATTAAACCCAAAACATAAAAAAAAGTACCTGTATTAACACATTCAACGGAGATCAGGTCATATTCTTCTTTACCCGTATTCAAATATTTAATGCTGTAAACAACTGATATGGTAAAAATAGCAAACATGGCCATCCACATAGGCACGTGGAAATAAACGTTCCTGATGGTTTCATGTAAAATGGGGAGACGCGGCACAGTAAGTAAAAACCCCGCGATTAAGGTGTAAAGAAGGAGCAATACCGCCAACACTTTCCACCAGGTTTGATATATAAATTTCATAGTTAATTATGGGGTCAAAGGTAGTTTTTTTTAGTCATTGGTCATTGTGTCATTAGTCATTGGTAAAAAATTGATTGGATCGAATAACAATTTCAACTTTATAGCAAATATCTAAATGACCAATGACATAATGACCAATGACCAATGCCTCACTTTTCATCCGGTACATAGTCAACCGGCAGCATGTCCGAAAGCCTGTCCCTTGCCCATGCGCCTTCGTAAAGTGGCGGATTTGCCACCACAATACCGTTCATATCAAATACTATATAGGGGGCATTTGACGTAATGACGCTCACCGCGTAATTGGGCATATCTATCGGACGGTACAAATCCTTGTTATAAATATCATCTGTTTTCCTGGTATATACCACATATAAATAGTCTAAGAAATGCAGATCATATAAGCCTAAACGTTCGTCACGGTTCAACACCTCAAATGTAAACAGGGAAGGTTTCATTAAACTTTCGTTATAGTATTTTGACATCTTTTCCAGGTTAATATAGTAGATCGCCGAGTCTCTCATACCTCTATCCTTAAACACCTGGAACTTATGCCTGATAACTTCATCGGTCGGCCTTAACGGATTTAGATAACGCTTTAACCGATAAATCTCAAAACCTTCTTCTTTTAATTTATCGGTATACAACGACCGGTAAAAATGCATGGCGGAGCCGTGATAAGCTTCTTCGCGTTTCTGATGCCATCTTTTTTTCTGGGCCTCGCTTCCGGGCAATTCTTCAAACACCTGCTGCCCCTCCCTGGAAACTATATTTGCTATCTTATCGACGTTAAAATCGTTAACCAAAAATTTTACCCTGTAGCCCAGCGCTTTATTTTCGATCACCAAAAATTGGTCCGCATCGGCATGTAATATTTGTTTTGTAGGATTGTAAGTTATATTAAGAATATGCGGATTTTTAACTTCGCAATATTTGGCGTTGTCATCTATACCGATAAAATCTTTTTTAAATGCTTCATAATTTTTTTTCCAGTCGGCGCTTGATGAAATAACCACTTCTCTAAGCATCAGGGGCTTTTGGGCCAGCTCAATATCAAGCTTTATAGGTTCGCGGCCTACCAGGACAGCTTTAGAATACTCTTCATAGCCCAAAATGCTTACTACCAGTGTATATTGGCCGGGCCTAATGCCGCTAAGCATGTATTTTCCATCGTCGCCGGTGGCAGTGCCGACAGCTGAATTACTTAAAAAAACACTGGCCCTCGCTAAGGGCTTTTTACTATCAGCGCTTGTTACAAAGCCGCTAATAACTCCATTTTGCGCCAATGCAATAAATGGAAAAAACAAACAGACCAGGATGAGCCAGGGGAATCGCATCGAGTAAAATTACAATTTATTTTCAAAGTGCTAAGATAGTCCGAAAGTCGGCAAAGTCCGAAAGCCCGGAAGATTTTTTTAGGTAAAAAAGTTGCGGCCTTCGACTAAAAAGGCTAAACGTCAATTTATAGTGCCCTAACACAACAATAGAAGTCCTAAACTCGCAAACCATAAAAAGAGGCTTTACAAAGGTTTACACATTTTAATGTTTACTCTGTTGTATATCACTGAAAATCAATGAATTAAATGGTTTACATCATTTACCCGGGTTTACACTTTTTCCGCCCTGGATTTATCCAGAGTATCTCGCGCGGGTTTAAGTTAACCCATAAAATAATGTAGCCGGAATTCCCATCTTTCGGAATTTCAGACTCTCCTCATCAGTCGCGCCATAAAAAGGGGAACAATATAAGGGCGGTGGCTATAACTATGACATTAATTGCCAGAAGCACCCCCATATTACCATAGCTAAAGCTTCTTTCAATGCCGTCCATAGCATTTTTGCTAAGGCGGATGAGCAGTAAAATTACCGGGATAATAACAGGGAAACTCAAAATCGCCATAAGCGTACCATTATTGCCGGCTTTTGATGCAATGGCTGATATCATGGTAAAAACAGTAGAAAAGCTAATGCTTCCTAACAATACGGTTAAAAAATAATAGAGCGGGTCGCCAATGGTGTTTGTAAAAAATATCATATAAACCAATAATGCCAGCATACTGAGCAATGACATTAACAGGATGTTATAAGCCGTTTTTGAGAGTATGATAGCCTGCGGACTTGCTATGGAATAGTAATACAGTAACCGGCTTTTACTTTCCTGCATAAAACTTTTGGCAATTGCATTTACCGAAGCAAACAGCATAATTATCCAAAATAAAACATTCCAGACAACGGGGTAACTTTTACTTCCGCTAAAGCCAGGGTTTAAGTTGAATGAGATATAACAAATAAACACAGTTGAAACCACGTACAGCAATACCCCATTAAAGGCGTACTTTGAACGCCACTCCAGCACAATTTCTTTTTTAAAAAGATACCAGGTTTGGTTGATGAGTTGCATGGGTTGATTGGGTTGATTGGGTTGATTGGGTTGATTGGGTTGATTGGGTTGATTGGGTTGATT
>DAIOXE010000019.1:0-67687 GCA_036758125.1 Mucilaginibacter sp. | reverse complement strand
GAGTTGATTAAGTTGATTAAGTTGATTAAGTTAGATTAAGTTGATTGAGTTGATTATTCTTCAAAGTACACTATAGGTCAACATCTTTTTTTCTTTTAAGATATTGAATATATCCATTTAAGAGCTTGAGGCAATGATCGTAATCAAGTTGAAATGACTGTAACACTTCACTGGTAACGATATTTGCTTCGTGAGCTATAATTAAATGATCAAGGGTTTCGGACAGAGAACCTCTTGCTATAATACAAAAACGCACGTTGTCCTGATAATGGAAGCGGCCCATGTCCTTCTGCTAAATTGTTACCGACAGAACGTGAAGATCGAATAATTTGGTCTGCAAGCCTGTATTTTTCATCAGAAGGAAAAGTTTTGGTTAACTCCAAAATCCTAATCCTTATTTTTTTGGCCTGTTTCCAGGTTTCTAATTCTGTAAAGGACGCCATTTTTCTGAGTTAATTTTTAATAACGGATTATTACGCTAAATAATAACTATTTTTCAACTTAATCAACCTAATCAACTTAACCTAATCAACCTATTCAACCTAATCAACTTAATCCAACTCAATCTAACCTAATCAACTTATTCAACCCAATCAACTAATTACATACCCCGTTTTTAATAGCTTTTTGATCTTCCGGTGAAGTTCATTCGGCTGAAAGGGTTTGGATAATACATCATTCATGCCAGACATAAGCGCTTCCTCCTGCTCGTAATCAAACGATGCCGCCGATAGCGAGATAATTGGAATACTTCTTTTGGGTTCGCTGAAACTGCTTCTTATCGTTTTGGCTGCCTGGTAGCCATTCATTTCGGGCATGTGGGTATCCATTAATATCAGGTCGTAATGATTAAGCTGTAGTTTATCAATCACTTTTCGCCCGTTGTCTACCATTTCAACTTCTATATCCCAATCTTTGAGCATTTTTGATAACATAAACTGGTTAATCAGGTTATCTTCCGCTACAAGCACTTTTACATTTTCAAATCGTTCAAGTATTTTATCGGTTTTAAAAGTTGCTTTTTCTTTGGACTTACCGGCAATAGTGTACCAGTTAACAAAACTGAATATGCTGCCTTTCCCTGGCTGGCTGGCAACTATTAGCTCTCCTCCCTTTAATTCAACAAGTTTTTTAACGATAGCCAGGCCTAAACCGGTTCCGCCATACTTAGCGGCCGTGTCTTCTTCGGCCTGTTCAAACGAATCAAAAACAATTGACAACCGGCTTTCGGGTATCCCTATACCGCTATCCTCAACAGTGAACTTTAATTGCGTCCGGTCCTCATTTTTTTGCAATACCGAAGCATTTAATTTTACGTATCCACGCTCAGTAAATTTAATGGCATTACTTAATAAATTCATTAACACCTGGTTTAAACGGAGGGAATCGACCATTAAATTTACGGGCACGTCAGGGGCTATCTCCAATGAAAATTCTATATTATTTTCGTCGGCTTGAAACTTAAGCAAACCATATACCGACCGCAGCAGGTCATGCAGGTTATTAGGCGACCGCACGATATTAAATTTCCCGGCCTCTATCTTGGCCATATCCAATATGTCATTAATAACACCAGATAATGATCGCGAGGATACTTCAAGAAGGTCAATCATACTGGCTTGCTGCTCATCAAGATGGGTTTTGCGTAACAGATTGGTTAATCCTATAATTCCGTTAACCGGTGTACGCAGTTCGTGGCTCATGTTGGCTAAAAATATTTCCTTTGCTTTTTTACTTCGTTCAGCAGTCTCTTTTAATTTGTTGAGCTGATTTTGATAGTTCTTTTGCAGAGAAATATCGCTTATATTAAAAAGCAATGTTTTATTTTGGCAGGCTACACGGCACTCTACCCACACCAAACTTTGGTTATAGTTCGCAAACTCAAATTCGAAAACAGAATAGCTCAGGTTATTTTTTACAATCCCGGCTAATTTGATTCTGAAATTAATTCTTTGGGCCTCAACTGCCAGATCTGTAATGCTTCTTCCCGGCAATTCCACCTGGCTGTAGCCCAACATCCTTTCAACCGCCGGATTAATAGTTTTGATATGATAATTGTTAGCATCAACCACGCAAACAATTTCTACAGCATTGTTTAATATAATAGTTAAATTTTGCAGTTCCTCATTTTTTTGCCTTACATCAGCATTATGGCGGGCAAGCTGTATCAATGATTCAACTTTTGCAAGGGTTATTTGGGGGTCGAGTGGTTTATACAGGTAATTACCTGTGCCCAAATACCGAAAAGCCGCCAATTTACCTTCTTTTGACCGGGCTATTAAAAAAACAACTAAAATATCTTTGGTCCGTGAATTTGATCTCAGCATCTCTGCCAATTCGAATCCATCCGTTTCCGGTATCTGAACATCTATCAAGGCTATGGATACTGGTATTTCCCAGGCTACTTTTAACGCTTCATTAGAAGATTTCGTAAAAAACACCCCGGTATCGCCTGGTTTTAGCAGTTCCTGGAGTGTTAAAATATTTTCTTCTCTGTAATCAACAACGAGAATATTAATCGGAATCATGCAAGGTACAATAGGAAAAATTTTTATTTATTCAACAGCTCAAAAATCTCATCCGCCCTTAATACGTAATCTTTTCCATTATTGTTTATCGATGAGGCCCCTGAATTCAATTAATTTTCGTCAATCCCAATTTTCTGATAAATATTTTCTTTTTGATTTACCACGCGAAACTTCATTTTAAATAGGTCAGATCGTATTGTTTCCTTGCTTCCGAGGCATAAAAATCCATTAGCGCATAAACTGTTATAAAAAAGGTTCAGTATTTTTTCCTGTAGCTTTGTTTCAAAATAAATAAAAACGTTTCTACAGCTAATTAGCTGAAATTCATTAAAAACAGAGTCTGATATTAAATTATGAACAGAAAACAAAGTGTTAAGCTTTAGCGCATTATGAACAGTAGCTGTATCATGACTGAGATTAAAATGATCTGTTAACGATCCGTTTAATCCTGATAAATTATAATTACTATCATAATTTTTTATATTTCTTAAACTGTAAATTCCTTTGCGTGCTTCTTTTAGTACAATGGTGTTTATGTCGGTCCCATAAATAAACGATTTTTCTTTAAGGCCGGCCGCCTGCATCAAAATTGCCAATGAATAGGCTTCTTCGCCCGAGGAGCAGCCTGCCGACCATATGTTTACTTCCGGATAAGCAGAGAAATGGGGTAAAACGGAGGTATTTAGTGCTTTATAAAAGGACGGATCACGAAACATCTCAGTTACATTTACCGTAATTTCTTCTAAAAAATCCTGAAAAAATCGATGATTGCTGACTAACAGCTCTTTAAGATCATAAAAATTCATTTTTCTTAAGAGCATAATCCTGGTGATCCGTCTTTTTAAAGAAGCTTTGGTATAATCTGAAAAATCAAAACTGTATACCTCTTTTACCAGATCAATAAGTTCGGTTATCTGTTCGGCGGTTAAAGTTTCTGGTGAAACATCCATTATTTAAAGCTTTTCTTTCTTCCGGACAAAACACCTGCTATTGCCAGCAGCGGGCCGCCAAACAATAAATACCAGCCCCATTTAAATTTTATTTTAGATGTAAGGTATTTAGCAACAAAATGAAGGGGTATAAAGTTAAACGAAGTATAAACCTTTAAAATAGCTAATAATAAAAATATAAAAACGAGTACTAAGGATAGCCAGGCTGCCATGCGTGTAATTTTGACCTGGTCAAAAACAGTCCCCAATATACCAACCACAGCTACAAGTAAAATCACTATGCCATAGGGCTTATTCCCATCGTAAACATCCCATTTGCCAATAATTGGATGAAATATCGGGCAATAGGTGGCCGCAATAAGTATCACAAAACCTGCGAAGGATAGTAAACTGTTCAGGCGCATTTTATTTTTGACTTATTTCCATTTTTTCGGCAAAATGTGCGCAGTAATCGCGCAGGTCTTCAACAATGTTTGTTTCGCCGGTAGCACGTAAAAAGCTATCGCCCATGGTTTGCAAGGTTTCATAAAAAAACCGTTTCATTTCATCTACCGGCATATCCTTTGTCCACAGATCAATGCGCAGGGTGTTTTTATAACTCTGGTCCCAAAGGGCGAGCATCATTGATTTTACGGGCAAAGCTTCTTTATTTTGCGCATCGGTAGATTCCCAAAGGATGCTTTCGGGTACGTTATTGTCGTCAAGGTCTATAGTAAGCTTAATCTCGGCTCTCTTCATTTTAATTATTTAACAAGTAAAAATATAATAGCCGCCAAAGTTATAAAGCTTAACTCTACAATCCATATTTTTTTGGTTTGGGGGAAAAAATTACGAAACATAATATCCATAAATGACACTACAACTGCAAACAATAAAAATATCCAGCCTATAGCAACGCCCATGTGCTTAAACTGTACGCCCGAAATTTTCACCCCATAAACCCAGCTATAAACAGCAATAATCAAAAAAAATGCAGTTACAAAGTTCAGCGGTGTAATTCTCAATTTCATATAGCTAATGTTTTTTCTGAATGACTTTATCGCCAGGATTATTCAGGCATTTATTCTTTTAAGAGGTAAAAAGTAACCTTTAATACAATCAGTATTCCTTACACAAACTTGTTTTGAGCTTTTAGGTCGTCTTTTCCATTAAGAGTGTCTTGTACAACGCTTTCATCTGTACCATGAAAGCCCGGGACTATGCCTGTTCTTGAGGTATACATAGATGTTTAAAGTTTTTCTTAAGGTTGCCTTTTGCTGTCAGAACGCCAACCTCAACCAAAAACTTCTTTGATTCTTCCTTGCTTTTAGACAAACGTATCCTATATTTTTCCAATTTCTGGATCAAGTTGTCTACTTCAATATCGTTCATACACAAACCTAAGAAATAAATTGACAAAAAAACCAACTCTAATGTTTTTTTCTGTATGACTTTATCGTTCGCTTAAATGCAGATTTTCCAGGTGTTTTTCCTTTTGCGGCGTCAAATTTTTTCTTTTGGTTCAGGGTTTTCTTTTCGTGAAAAGCCCCTTTGAAATCGGGATCATCACGGCGCTTTTGCATATCGATCTCTTTTGCCTGGTCCTGCTTTTCTTCATAAGGCGTCGCCTCAATAAATACATCGGCGGGAATTTCTTTAACAGGAATAGCCTGCCTTATCAGTTTCTCAATTTTCCTGGTATAATATTCTTCGGCCGGGTTACAAAAGGTGATCGCCACACCCGACTGGTAAGCACGTCCGGTACGGCCGATGCGGTGAACGTAATCTTCAATCACCACCGGCACATCAAAGTTTATTACATGACTAACATCGCTTACATCAATACCCCGCGAGGCCACATCGGTAGCCACCAAAATTTTCACATCATCGTTCTTAAAGGCGTTAATGGCGTTAATGCGCGTATTTTGACCTTTGTTGGCATGTAAAACCTTAACTTCTTTTTCGCCGAATTTGCGCAGTAAAAACTTATAAACATCTTCGGCAGCCGTTCGGGTTTTACAAAAGATCATTAGCTTTTTGATATCTCCTTCCTCTTCCAGCAGCTTTTTTAACAGGTTTATTTTAGTTTTGACATTAGGCACATAATATAACTGCTGATCGACAGTTTGTGCTGGTGTTGCCTGCGGCGTTACCTCGATAATAGTTGGAAACTCAAGGAAATTATTGGAAAGCCCGAGTATCTTATCAGACATGGTAGCCGAAAAAAGCAGGTTTTGCCTTTTTACAGGCACAACTTCCAAAATGCGGTTTATCTGCGGCATAAAGCCCATATCCATCATTTTATCTGCCTCATCAAGCACCAAAACCTGTAATGTTTTAGTAATAATATGCCCCGCCAGGTATAGATCCATAAAGCGGCCGGGGGTAGCTACTATAATATCAAGACCCCTATTTAATTGTTCAATTTGGGTTTTAGGGCCGAGGCCACCATATAGAACCACTACCCGCAGATCAGTATTAGCAGCAAAAGTTTTTACATTTTCTTCAATCTGCATCGCCAGCTCACGCGTTGGTGAAATGATGAGGGCACGGGCGTGGTCGCCCTGGGCGTATTTCAGCTTCATGATGATGGGCAATACATAGGCCGCCGTTTTTCCGGTGCCCGTTTGGGCAATACCCATCACATCCTGCCCGTTTAATATGGGCGGTATAGCTTTTTGCTGTATAGGCGTAGCTTCGGTATAACCGGCATCGGCAATGGCATTTAAAATTTGCCGGTTAAACTTAAAATCATCAAAAGGTACGCCCATGCGGCAAAGATAGGTTTTTCCTGGAGGTGAAAGGCGAAAGGTGAAAGGCGAAAGGTGAAAGGTGAAAGGTGAAAGGTGAAAGGTGAAAAGAATTTCGGATTTCGGAATTTCGATTTCGGAAGTGATGAAGATAATTGTGCCAAATTCTAAATACGAAATCGAACATCCGAATTCCGACATAGTAATAAATCCGAAATGGAACATCTGAAACGGCGTAGCCCTCTTGAGCACCATAAAAAAATAAACAACGGCGAAAAATCCGAGATCAATTATCTTTCTTTGTAAAAAGTCCTACTGAATGAGAAAACAGATTCTATTGATAATAATTCTTTTTTTAGCACTCTATAGTTACGGGCAAAATGCGGAATTGCATTATGTTAAATTTTTGCATGTCGGTGAAAACATACAGCCGGTCCGTACACTTAATATTACTTACCAGGAAGGAAATGTTCCGAGAGATGCTGTTGAGGCAGTGGCCGATACATTGCGTGCAAAATCTGTGGTTACCGACGAAAAGTCCTTTAACGCCGTGGTTCGCTACATAAAGAAAACAAATTTCAAATTGGGCAGGGATGCCGGTAAACTGTATTTTGGAACCTTTAAGATTATTGAAGACGGAAAATATTATTATTTACCGGGGATGAGCATTACTGTTTATTTCAAAAATTTGGTTTTATATCTAAAAAAGAAGAAATGCGACCCGCAGCTGATTAGTGCGATAGTTGATAATTATCCATGGATATTTAATCCGTAAGTTGCCTGGACCGAGATTCAACAGATTTTAGTGATTTTTGTGGATGGCTGGCTAAATCAAATTCAATCCTAAACTCAGTCCCTTCATTTTCCATACTCTGTACACTTATTTTCCCGCCAAGTGTTTCTACCTGTGTTTTTACCATAAATAAGCCCAAACCTTTTCCATCTATATCAGGATGAAACCGTTTATACTGGCCAAAAACATCGTTGCTGTTTTTTTCAAGGTCAATGCCTATCCCGTTGTCGGTAAAAATTAACTCCAGCTTATTTTTTACCAGGTTGCTCTTAATTTCAATCAGGGTGTTAACATCACGGCGGCGGTACTTTATACTGTTTGAAATGAGATTGTGAAAAATACTGTACAAATAGCTCCTTAAAGTGAAAAGGTCACTGATTGCAGAAAAATCGCACTTAATTTCTATACCATGTTGATTAATCAAATACAGGAGACTAAGCTTTATATCGTCAACCAATGCAGCAAAACGGACTATTTCCTTGTTGGTGTTAATATCTTTTTTTACCTCTAAAATATCGTTAAGGTCTTTTACAACATCGTCAAGCCGCATAACAGATACATTGATCCCTTTGCTGAGTGTTTCTTTGTCTTCGATGCTTAAATCCGGATCATTCAACGCAGTTGATGCGCCAATAATATTAGCCACAGGCGCACGCAGGTTATGGGAAATAATATATGCGAATTGTTCCAGCTCTGAATTCCTTTTTATCAGGTCATTTAACACACCTATGCGTTCCAATTCGAACAGCCTGCGTTCCGTAATATCCTGTGTGATCCCAACGCGCCTGACAGGATTTCCTGCATCGTCAAATTTTATTCGCGATTCAAAATGCCCATGTCTGATCCCGCCACCCTTGTCTATGAACCTGAATTCAATATCAACATCATGAGGCGCTTTATAACCTTCTTCCAATGACTTTTTTACAAAACTCACATCATCCGGGTGAACAAGAGACAAAAATAATTCCCTGGAAGGTTCAACTTCATTTTTAGTTATATCGAATATGTTGTAAAGTTCATCAGACCAAACATATGCATTAGTAATCAAATCATGTTCCCAATTACCAACGTGGGCTATAGCCTGTGCCTCTTTTAATCTTGATTCGCTTTTTGAAAGTTTTTCAGATGCAAGCACACTTTCAGTAATATCCTGTATGATCCCAAAGCGCGCGACAGGGTTTCCTGCATCATTAAATTTTATTCGCGATTCAAAATGCCCATGTCTGATCCCGCCACCCTTGTCTATGAACCTGAATTCAATATCAATACCGCGAAGTGCTTTATAACCTTCTTCCATTGACTTTTTTAAAAAATTCACATCATCCGGGTGAACAAAAGACAAAAATAATTCCCTGGAAGGTTCAACTTCATTTTTAGGTATACCGAATATGTTGTACAGTTCATCAGACCAAACATTTGCATTATTAGTGATATCAATTTCCCAATTACCAACGTGGGCTATAGCCTGTGCCTCTTTTAAACTTGATTCGCTTTTCGAAAGTGTTTCTGCTGCAAGCACCCGTTCAGAAATATCCCTGAAGTTAGTTACTAAAGCATTAATGCCGGACTCGTGGAGCAAATTGGTAGTAGTGCCTTCGCACCATATATAATGGCCATATTTGTGCTGCAACCGCGCCTGGAAATAAAATGATCCACCCGGCGCCTGCAACATTGCCTTTCTTTTTTCTACAAAGCCGGGAAGGTCATCTGGATGAAAAAAGTCAAAAAGGCTTTTTTTTCGTAATTCTTCAAAGGTGTATCCGCTGAACATGGCAACAGAAGGGCTGGAATATAATACTTCGCCATTCTTTCCGGTCATCGTTTGCATATCCCCGCTTTTTTCAATCAATGCCCGGAAAAACTTTTCGTTTTGAGCTGTAATATCTTCCGCTGCTTTCTGCCTTTTTGCTTTCTCAAAATCATCCAGTGAAAACGAAATATCCCCGGTCACTTCCAATAATAGTTTTATTTCATCAGTGTCGAAAAAATCGGGTATGGTTGAATATAGGTTAAATGTACCGATAATGTTCCCTGCCCTACGGATAGGTAACACAACGAAAGATTTAATACCGTAGTCAACGGCAATGTGTTCCTGGTTTTCCAATTTAAGGTTGCGACCGGTATCATTGCAGAGGCAATACGTGCCGGTAAGTAATACATTCAACTGCGGGCTGCCGGCTTCCAGCCGCTTATTTTTAAATAGTTTTACATCCCTGGCGGGAATACCATTTTGACCAACGAGGGTAATTTTTTCATTTTTACTGTCGAACATGCCAATCCATGCCATTTTGAATTTACCAAATTCAATTGCAATCCTACATGCATTGCGAAACAGATCATGCTCATCCTGTAGATGTACAATGCATTGATTGATCTCGCTAATGAAGGCGTAAAGCCGGTTGATTTTATTTAATTTTTCTTCCGCGTCCTTTTTAGCGGTTATATCTGCACGGACAGCCAGGTATTTGTAAGGTTTGCCGCGCTCATTTAAAAAAGGGATAATTGTATTATCAACCCAGTAATAAGTACCATCCTTTGCTTTGTTTTTAAATTCGCCACGCCATATTTTTCCATTTGCAATTTGTACCCACAGGTTACGGATAAACTTTTTGTCGTGAAAACCTGAATTGATAATATGGTGGTCCTCCCCGATCAACTCTTCCCTGCTGTATTTTGAAATTTTACAAAAATTATCATTGACATAGGTGATGATGCCCTTCTGGTCAGTGATAGCTGTAATAAAAGACTCATCGAACGCATACTTATAATCCGCTAATTCTTTAAGGGGTTTTTGTAATGCCTCATTAATGGTTTCCGGCTTCGTTTGTGACTTCGACATCATAATAATTTTCATTCATCAAGGGTTAAACGATCTAATAAGGTCATTTGTTTATAACGGCTCCCTTATGCAGCTTAATTATTGGTTAGTTATGCAAATCAATCGTAAAAACCAATTTTGCATTTTCGTTAGGTGTTAGAGCCTAAATTACAATAAAACTAATTATAAATAAAATAAAAAAACACTGCCCTTTATTTTTTAACCGCATGTTTTTTTCAATTGCGCATGTAAAGCCTTAAAATCCGGTTTCAAACATTTTTCACGTTCTTAGTATTCAAAATCTCAAATTCAATTTTAAATTCAGTCCCCTCGTTTTCCCTGCTGTGTACACTTATTTTCCCGCCAAGCGTTTCTACCTGGGTTTTTACCATAAACAATCCCATCCCCTTTCCTTCAATGTTGGTATGAAACCGTTTATATAAGCCAAAAATATGGTCACCGCATTTTTTAAGGTCAATGCCCATTCCATTATCAGTAAAAATTAAGTGCACCTTGTTATTTTCCAGGCAGCTTTTACTTTCAATAATACAGGGAATATCCTGCCGCCGATATTTAACGCTGTTAGAGATCAGGTTATAAAAAATACTGTACAAATAGGGCTTCACTGTTAAAAGCTCATCGATCTCAGAAAAATCGTATTTAATTTCTATCTTGTACTTATCAATCAAATTCTTAATACCGAACATTATATCCTCAAGCAATTCAGAACAACGGACTAATTCTTTTGTCTCATTAATGTCCCATTTTACCTGCAAAATTTGATTAAGATCTTTTACAATATCATCAAGCCGCAAAACAGATACACTAATCCCTTTTAAGAGTGTTGCTTTGTCTTCTGCATCTAATTCGGGATCATTCAACGCACTTGATGCACCGATAATATTGGCTACCGGTGTGCGGAGGTTATGAGAAATGATATACGCAAATTGTTCCAGGTCTATATTTCGCAGCATCAGATCATTTACCATTTTTGTGCGCTCTTGGTTGGCGATAGCTAATTCTGCCGTACGTTTTTCTTTTTCTTCATTTTTAAGTAAATATTTGCCAATGAAAATCAACAAAAGGATGGTGAACCCTACCATTGAAAGGAATATAATCCTTATAAATAGTTTGAATGCCTTCAAGGTCCGCTCATTCGCATGCTTTCTAAGTTTAAGCAAGGCGCTTTCTTCTCCCTGGATAACATAAGTAATCTGGCGGACACGGCTAAAGTAATGCCTGCCTTGTTTGGAAGATGTATAAGCGATAGCCGCCGTTAAACCTCGTTTGCTTCTTAACTCAACCATTTTGAGCGAAAAATCCAACAACTTGTGCATGTAAAAGTCAACCGAATCTGCGCGCCGTTGCTGTGTCCGGTTATCCGTAATAGTTTGCCTCAGTCGCGCGAGATTAGAAGATGTCGTTTTTTCGGCAACATAAAGGGGTTCGAGAAAACTGCTGTCATTAGTGATTACAAAACCTCTTGATGCAGTTTCTATATCTTTTGCTATTGAGAGTATATTACGCGACTGGTAAATAACCTGCTCCGTATGGTGTACCCATTGTTCGGAGTCATGAAGTTTTTTATTGCTTTCGTAAAATGAATATCCTACTACGCCATTGCCTGCCAGAACTATCAGAGAAAATAAAAAGAGTTTTTGACGAATACCGATTTTCATTGAGGCCCTGGATGTATAAAATTGTGAATACGCCTTTTACGTTATATTTCCCCGCTTTGTTGTCTAATTCATCCAATTTTTTTGATAATTGTCGCTGAGACAGCATTCAAAATTTGCAGTTTTGCGTTTATTTTTATTTCCATCGAAATTAAAAAGAAAGAATCAGCACAAAGCGTATTAAGTATAACTCATGTGCTCAGTACAAAACATCCGGCTGCCAACTTAAAAAAACAACTATCTTTGCACTATGTCGTCCATCCTCATTAAAGCCGCCACAATAGTTAATGAAAACAAGCAATTTGTTGCTGACATTTTGGTAAAAGATGGCTTTATTGAGCGGATTGACAGCCAAATTGATGTAACTGCCGATAGCGAGATCGATGCTGAAGGCTTATACCTTTTTCCTGGCTGCATTGACGACCAGGTGCATTTCCGCGAACCGGGATTAACACATAAAGCAACTATTTATTCCGAATCAAGGGCGGCAGTAGCCGGTGGTATAACTTCATTTATGGAAATGCCCAACACGGTGCCTAATACACTAACGCAGCAATTACTCGAAGATAAATATCAAATCGCCTCCAAAACATCGCTTGCGAATTATTCCTTTTACATGGGCGCATCGAATGATAATTTGGAAGATGTATTGCGAACCGACACTTCAAATGTTTGCGGTATAAAGGTTTTTATGGGATCATCAACGGGAAATATGCTGGTGGATAATCCCAATACGCTCGACAATATTTTTGCGCAATCGCCCATGCTTATTGCTGTGCATTGTGAAGATGAAGCTACCATCAAACGCAACCTTGAATATTATAAAACTTTATTGGGCGAAAATATACCGGTAGGCCTGCATCCGAAGATCCGAAGTGAAGAAGCCTGCTACCTGTCTTCATCAATGGCAGTTGAGTTGGCAAAAAAACATGGCACCCGGCTGCATATCCTGCATATATCCACCGAAAAAGAAACTCATCTTTTTGATAACTCTATCACATTAAAAGATAAAAAGGTCACGGCAGAAGCTTGTATCCATCACTTATGGTTTACAGATAAAGATTACGAAACAAAGGGCAACCTGATAAAATGGAACCCCGCAGTAAAAACCGAAGAGGACAGGGATGGAATTTTAAAGGCTGTTTTAGATAGCCGCATTGACGTGATCGCTACAGACCATGCGCCGCATATTTTAGAAGAAAAATCCCAGCCTTATTTACAGGCGCCTTCCGGCGGGCCGCTGGTGCAGCATGCTTTACCTGCAATGCTGGAGCTTTATCACCAGGGTAAAATAAGCCTGGAACAAATTGCCGAAAAAATGGCGCATAATGTTGCGATCTGTTTTCAAATTGAAAAACGCGGTTTTATACGCGAAGGCTTTTGGGCCGACCTCGTGCTGGTTGATTTAAATGACCCCTGGACAGTTAACCATGCTAATATTCTGTACAAATGTAAATGGAGCCCGTTTGAAGGGATGAAGTTTCAATCAAAAATAGCGGCAACAATTGTCTCGGGTAATTTGGTTTGGGACAATGGGCATTTAGTTGAAGGAAACATGGGCGAAAGGCTGACGTTTAGTTAACACGAATTGCACGAATTATTACGAATTTTCACTAATCTATCTGGATTCGTGTAATTCGAAATAATTCGTGCAATTCGTATTAATTTCTTTACCCATTCGTGCCTATTATTTTTTTCAATCCGTCAAATACCGATTGCCAGTTTTGTTCTGAATGTTCGAGGGCCTCCTGGTTTTTTACCCCTTCCTGGATAATGATCAATGTAGTGACACCTTTATTTTCGCTTAACTCATAAGTGATATTGTTATAGTTTTCAGGTGTGTCTTCCGTACCCGACATGCTGCTCCAATAGGTGTATTTTAATAATTTGGGAGGGTCAATCTCAAGTATTGTGCCCCCATCTTCGTAAGTCTTCCCCTCCCATTCGCCGCTAAAGGTTATACGGCCGCCAACTTTCCAGTCTGCTTTCAAATTGGTACCAAAAAAATATTGTTTTACAATGGCCGGATCAGTGAGCCCCTGCCAGACTTTTGAAATTGGCGCCTCAAAAGTGATCTTTGTTTTTAAAGTTAGTGTGTTCATTGGATTAGTTGATTAAGTTGATTGAGTTGGATTAGGTTGATTAAGTTGATTAAGAGATTGTGTCTAAAAAAAATCAACCAATGACTCAGTGACTAATGACCCAATGACTAACCTAATCAACCACTCACCTAATCAACTTAATCAACTAAAACTTGTTTCAGCAAATTAACGATGGCCAAGTGACAACCCTATGTCAGTAGGAATTTGACAATTGAAGATTTTTTTGGGCTATTGCGGCAGCCAAGGCGCCTACTCTTTCTTTTAAACTATCGGGGCTGATAATTTCGGCTTTATCGCCGAACATCATAAACCAGCGGGCAAAACCTTCTAATGATATGGTCAGAAAAGTCATTTCAATTTGATCCCCTTCCTTCTTTTCAGAAACAAAACCGCTGTAATATTTTTGATATTCCAGGTGGCTGTATATCGATTTATCGATCCTGATCACAGCCATATCCAATTCCTGCTCTTTAGCAGTTTGTGCTATGTAGGCTTTTAAAGTGGGATGTTTATTATCAAAAATCTTATCGGTAACCGATACACGGTCGATCCGGTCGACCCTGAAATCGCGGTAGTCATTCCGCATCCGGCAAAAAGCGATCAGGTGCCAGTAACTGTCTTTATAAAAAATACCGATAGGTTCTATGTCCCTTTTTGTATGTTCCTGGCTGTGATTCGCAAAATAATCAATGGTTATTACTTTCTTTTGGGCTATACCATTTAAAAGCGGCTGAATATGATCTTTATTATCAACCCTTAACTGGCTGTGACTTTTCAGCACCTCTATTTTGCCGTCTATATCTTCGAGTAAATTTTTTTCAGATGTCTTTAGTATCGCCCTTATCTTATACATGGCCGATTTATGGTTTTCCATGGTTGAGGTATCGGTCAGTTTTTCAACAAATTTTTCGGCAGTTAAAAAAGCAGTGGCTTCTTCGCGCGTGAACATTACCGGAGGCAAACGGTAACCCTCCATAATAGAGTATCCTACACCAGCCTCGCCAATGATGGGAATGCCCGCTTCTTCCAATGCTTTTACATCACGGTAAACGGTGCGTAAACTAATGTTAAACCGCTCGGCGATATCAATGGCTTTTACCACCCTGCGCGATTGCAGTTGTATTAAAATAGCCGAAACCCTATCAATACGGTTCATGTCAAGCAAATTACATAAAAAAGAAGGTATCTTGCATAAAATGTTTTAATTTGTCGCAATGAACATGGATGATAAAATAATAACGTTTCAATCCTACTACGATCCGATGCTGGCGCATATTATACGTACCCGGCTGGAGGCAAACGGGATTTCCTGTTTCATTACCGATGAAAATACGATGGGTAATAATCCTATTTACACGAAAACAACCGGTGGTGTAAAAGTTAAAATATTTGAGCGCGATTTAGAACGCTGCCGTGAAATTTTAGCCACTGAAGGCGACCTGCACGAACAGGATCACTTTGAAATTGATAATGAAACCAATACTTATGTCGTGTGTCCTTATTGTGGGTCAACCAATGTGAGTAATATAGCCGAAGATGTTAACAAGGAACAATGGCCCGTGTTGAGTTCAATTATTAACCTGGCCAATCCATTCCATACTCAGATGAACTGGCGCTGCAACAATTGCCAAAGGGAATTTGAGTAGGGATTGGTTGATTGAGTGAGTGGTTGACTTGAATAGGTGAGTAGTTGATTAGGTTGATTAAGTGAGTGGTTGATTAAGTTGTGGAAGTTGTACGAGTTAAAAACGGTAAAAAGATAGATTTTACAACACTTGCAACTTTTATACATCTCTCAATCAACCACTCACCTAATCAACCAATCAACTTAATCAACCAATCAACCTAATCAACAATTAACTAAGGATTGATTTTACAACATTTACAACCCTTACAACTTTTATAACTCTTTTAATTAACCACTCACTCAATCAACTTAATCAACCAATTAACAAAAACACATGTACACCCGCCGTAAGTTTATAAAAGTATCGGCCGCCGGGGCTTCGCTGGCAGCATTATCTTCATCTTCATTTGCCAGATCAACTATTTTAAGTCCGCCAGCCGGTTTTCCGATAGTTATTTCGACCTGGGATTTTGGTATAGCGGCCAACAAGGAGGCCTGGAAAACATTAGCAAACGGGGGCCGGGCGTTAGATGCCGTTGAAGCGGGCGTAAAAATCCCGGAGGCCGATATGAACAACCATACCGTTGGACGGGCCGGCTATCCCGACCGCGATGGCCATGTAGCGCTTGATGCCTGTATCATGGATGAGTTTGGCAATTGCGGTTCGGTAGCGGCTATAGAATACATTGCCCACCCCATCTCTGTTGCCCGCCTGGTGATGGAAAAAACCCCGCATGTGATGCTTGTTGGTGATGGCGCTACCCAGTTCGCTGTTGAACAAGGTTTTAAAAAAGAACAGTTGCTGACCCCGGAATCGGAAAAAGCATGGAAAGAGTGGCTTAAAACTGCGAAGTACTCGCCGGTGATCAATATTGAAAACAAACAGCATGTTCCGGGCAATCAGTATAACCACGATACTATCGGTATGCTTGCTATTGATGCAAAAGGGAATATTTCAGGCGCCTGTACTACCAGCGGCATGGCCTTTAAACTGCATGGCCGGGTTGGCGACAGCCCGATCATCGGCGCCGGTTTATATGTTGATAACGAGGTTGGGGGTGCAACTTCTACCGGTGTTGGCGAAGAGGTGATACGCAATGTCGGCAGTTTTTTAGTAGTGGAGCTCATGCGTCACGGGTATTCCCCGGAAGAGGCTTGTAAAGAAGCCGTGAAACGGATCATTAAAAAGAAGCCGCAAACCGCAAAAAACATACAAGTTGGATTTTTAGCCATCAATAAAAAAGGCGAGTATGGCGCTTATGCCATTCAGCCGGGCTTTTCATTCGCAGTATGCAACGCCGGGAGACAGGACTTGCTGGTTCCCGGAAAAAGTTTTTATTGATTGGGGTCATGTCTAAAAATATGATATGTTAACTATTTTTATAAACCAATTTACTCAATATTTGTATAACATATATGAAAGAACCTTTATCTTAATTTGCTTTTGGCTGACCATAAACCATTCACTATGAATCCTCCCGTATTACTCGAAGTTTGTGCTAATTCCGTTACATCAGCATTGGCAGCGCAGGAAGGGGGAGCTGCCCGCGTTGAGCTATGCGAAAACCTAAACGAAGGTGGAACCACGCCCTCGCACGGCGAAATATTATTGGCACGTGAACAGCTTCACATTAAATTATATGTATTGATAAGGCCAAGGGGCGGCGATTTTTTATACACCGATATTGAGTTTGACATTATTATTGCCGATATAAAGTTTTGTATACAAGCAGGTTGCGATGGCATTGCAATAGGCATACTTAATGCGGACGGGACAATAGATAAAGAACGGTGTGTAAAACTTGTACGCCTGGCAAAATCAAAGGGACTTGGCGTTACTTTTCACAGGGCCTTTGATATGTGCGCTGATATGCTCCAGGCAATGGAAGACGTCATAGAAATAGGCTGCGAGCGTATTTTAACATCAGGCGGCAAAAGTACGGCAATGGAGGGCGCCAGTATAATTGCCGAGCTAATAAAAAAAGCCGCGGGGCGTATTATAATAATGCCGGGAAGCGGCGTCAGTGAACAAAATGTTGCGGACCTGGTGCAATTTACAGGGGCTGTTGAAGTACATTCGTCTGCCAGGATGCGCAAGCCAAGTAAAATGGACTTTAAAAACGACCATATTATAATGGGTCATAATTATGGTGATGAATATGTTTATGAAGAAACAGATGTTGACCGGGTGAAAAATATACTTAAAATGGCCAACTCAAGTCAAAAGTCTTAAGTCGCAAATCCTAAGTCATTTTTGTTCTTTTTACATAGGACTTTTGACTTGAGACTATACGACATTTTCTGATTGACACGACTTTAGACTTTGGACTTACGACTTGAGACTTGACAATCAACTCTCCTTCAACACTGATAAAATATTCCCGGCGGGGTCTTTAAACCAGGCAATATCAGGGCCTTTACCATTTCCTTTTAAAATACCTTTCTCATTCGTTTTTATCGGTTCGTCGTATTGCTCGAAAGTTATGCCCAGCTTTATAAGTTCATCAACTGTTTTTTCAACGTCCGGCACCGGGAAGTTAAGTATGGTAAAGGTGGCCGGTACATGATTGGGCTTGGGATAAATAATGATCCGGCTGCCACCGCTGATGTGCAAGGTCAAAATTCCCATTTCGTTTTCGGAAACTTCGAGGCCCAGAATATCATGATAAAATTCTTTTGCTTTTTGCAAGTCGTTTACTGAAAAACCGCTAAATGCTTTTGTGTCTTTAAACATGTTTTTACTTATTGGTTGATTAAGTTTATTGAGTTGATTAGGTTGATTAAGTTGGAGCAAGTGAAATAGTTGTAAAAGTTAAAGAAGTTTTAAGGGTTATAAAAGCTACAGGGCTTGTAAATTGTAAAGTTGTAAATAAAACGTTTGCAGCTACAACTTAATCAATAACTCACTCAATCAACTTAATCAACCAATTTTAATGATAAAATGTTCAAAAAATAATAAAAAAATTAATTGGTGCTTTTATTAATCATACCTTTGCGGGCTCATATGGAAGATAGACAATATTTAACTACCTGGAAAAGATACCTGCCGGTTATTCGTTTGCACATTAAAAAAAGCTTTAATGAGGACCAGCAATTTAAATTAAACATTCAGGACTTTGAATCAGCCGGCGACCGCGGCAAATCGGGATACACCTTTAATCTGCAGATGGAAAACGGTAAGGTAACGAATAATATCAGCGGGTCTGCCGTTGCGCGTGACCTGTATGAGGCCCTAAAGTCCGACGATACTATAAAGGCAATGCTCCAGGACAAAAGCGTAAAAATAAGCGTTGGAAAATCCTTCGTTCTTAGTATAAAAACCGTGCATTTGTCAGCTTACAAATAGTTTTAGCTTTTAGCTATAACATAGACTAAGGCTTACCGGTACTTCCATGGCAGCCAACCATATAAAAAGCATGGCCCCCAGGTTTCATTAGCAAAGTGTTTCTTACAGCCCCTGGCATGCAAAGCCGTCATACGGCACTTGTAAACTATTACTTTGTTAAATAAAGTAAACATTTTCGCATACTGTTAGTTTAGTTTTTAAAACTATTTTTATGGATACTAACAGGCTTTCAAAAACACTGGCAAAAGCGTTAAACGATCAGATGACAAATGAAGCGCATAATGCGCAGATATACCTTTCTTATGCCGCCTGGGCAAACTATAAGGGTTATGATGGTATTGCCAATTTTTTGTTCCGGCATTCGAATGAAGAACGCAATCATATGATGAAAATTCTGGAATACATCTTAAAACGGGGTGGTGAAGTGGTTGTATCAGCCATACCCGGTCCCGGTGTTAATCCTAAAAGTATAAATGATTGCTTTGAGAAAATATTTAAGTCGGAAGTAGAGAATACCGCATCCATTTATGATATTGTGAATATGAGCATGGCAGAAAAAGACTGGGCAACCTGGAATTTTATGCAATGGTTTGTGAAAGAACAAACGGAAGAAGAAACACTTGCTTTGGATCTCTTATCAAAAATAAAAATTGCAGGTGGCGAGGCGGCCAATGATGATGCACTTTATGCGCTCGATAATGATCTTGGAAAAACACCTGATGACGCAAAACTGGCGCAGGACGTTACAGTGGAAAACCCATAAAATTAATGTGAGCTCGATATAATTTTTTAACTCAGGCATTCCGTTTCGCCTCACCTAAATCCTCTCCAAAGGAGAGGACTTCGATGCAAAATGGTTAATTTTCAGCAGAATAAACTCGTTATTGGCTCCCTCTCCTTTGGAGAGGGCTGGGGTGAGGCGAATGGTGAGCTTATATCGAACGCACGTTAAATTATTCTATTCAGTTGAAGCACTGGCTGAACGCCACCAATACTTTCAAAAACACCTCACGGTCAACTCCATAAGCAGCAGGGTGTTCGGGTTTTACAGGCAAACCATTTTTATAACGGACCGGAAACAGCCCAATAAAATCCCTAATCGAAATTTCATACCTCAGCCAGGGATCGGCCCTGTGTATCTCTTCCAGCCGCATCTCAAAAAGGGGAATACTTAAGGGGTCATTCTTCATCGCGGTGAAAGTAAGCAATTGCCAGTTACCGGCTTATTAAGGTTGTGTAACTTGTTGCAGGCAGTTTATTGCCACGCCATTTTTTACTTTAACCAGCCCCCTGTCTTTCATATTTAACCCTTTATTTGTTGTATATACCTGCAACTGCTTTACATCAGCAGGCAGGCCGGTTAAGGTTACTTTACGCGTAGTACCATTATTAACGAGGTGAACAGCATAAGCACTTTTCCCGTTATCGCCCAGCGCAGCGCATGAAATATCCGGCCTGTCGCAGGTTACAGGCATGGCAAAAAGGCCTTTTGGCGTTATCGACAATTGTTTCAGGTTCCAAAATCTTTGGCCCGGATGCAGCGGCTCGTTATTGCCAAATATGCCACCGCCAATTAGCGGTGAGTAATCAGACGTCAACTGCCATTGCAGAATAGATTCCGGCTGGCAGATAGCCAGCAAACGAGTATAAAGATTTATTTCTTTAAGTGCATAGGTTTGCTCCTGGAAAATAGCAGGGTAATTCCATGCCGCAGCATCGATACTACCCTCAGCGACAATTAAAGGAACATTTAGTTTTGTTGCCGCGTCGGCCCATTTTTTCAGCGTTTCCGTGTCCCAGCCCCGCCAGGAGTGAAATGAAATTGCCCCGATATAAGGCTTAGCTTCAGCGTCGTTCATGGCCGGGTAGATAAACTTATAGCTGGTAGCATCTGAGTTATCGCCAAGCAGCATTTTAGTTTTAATGCCATGTGCAGCAAAGTATGCGCCGCATCCCTTTATAAAATCATCGTGCTGCTGAGCTGTAACGCGGATATTTATCCCAAGATCTGATTCATTGAACGAAAACAGTTTTACATCGGCGCCATATTTGTTTTTTAAGTAAAGAATATAATCTGCAATGGACTTGTATATGGCATCCATATTATCCTTGTTAAGCGGGTTGCCCCATACGCCATTAACGGGGCGGAAATTGACCTTCCCTTCTACAGCCCAATCAGGCGGGAACCATGCCGAAAGAATGACTGGGATACCTATACTGTCAAGCCTGTGCGCCATTTCCATTGCCTTTTTAACAGCAGGATGCAGTTTGCCGGAATCTGCGCTTGCCGCTGGGTCAACTTCTTTATTGGGTTGCCAGAACCGCCAGGGCATCTCTACCCTGCCATATGCTACACGCAGATTTTGCAGGCAATAATCAATAACCTGAGGATCATTTTTCGCATTTTGGAGACGGAAATTACCGCCAAGTCCGTCAAATTCGCGGCCTGGCTTAGAAGTATTTATTGCCAAATTTACCGGCGCCCTATCAATATCGCCCGAAGCTTTGATCGTATAAGTTCTCTGTAAAGTATCGCCCTTGTGAACACTGTTTAATTTCAATGCCACATAAAGCTGCAGATCGTTTTTGCCATGGCCGGTATCCCGTTTTAGCAAAACCAGGGCAGGTTCGTCAAATTTTATCTTAAGGCTCCTGGCGGGTGAATTAAACTCAACTCCCCTGGCCGTATCTTCGTAATTTCTTCCAGTGCCAACGAAATTTTTTAATGAGTCTTTAACGCCAAACAGGCGAAAACGGCCCGGCGTATAATCATCACCAGGCAGGGTAATACAAAAAAACACTCCGTTAAAAGTATTATCCGCATGTGCGTTTAAATTCAGCGTTACCCGTATCTTTCCTCTGCCTAAATCTTTTACGGTTTCTTTAAAAAACAAGCTGTCGATATTCGTGGCAATGTCCTGTTCATTACCATTACGCTTATAATGCGGCCGCTGACGCTCTCTGCCTGTTGAAACGAAATGCTTCCAATTCGCACTTACTACTTTTAGGCTCGATTCAAACTCAAAAAGCTGACCGTGTTTGCGGATACCTGTTATGTTGCCCCAGGGTTCCACTTCGACCTGGCAGTAAGCTTCATTAGCAAATGCAAAAAGCGTTATTATTAAAACCGCCGCTAATTTGGTGAGTCTATGTTTTTTTTGTTTACCGGGATTGTTTTTCAAAATAATGGGCTTTTTTGTCTGAAGGGACAGGATTAATTTTCAAAACTAAATTTAGCTTTATTTAAATAGGGATGCCTGATAGTAATACAAATATTACACCTGTCTGAGACCTGTTTCTATTTGATCCTTCCATATTTCCTCAAAAGTTCAATTACTTTGTGATGCGGAAGGGCATAAGTCTTATTGCCATTTATGCCTTCCATGGTATCGGCTGCTATCATGGCATTAATGATGGCTTCTTCAACAGCCTGTACCGTTGCTTCAAAAAGCGGGTTTATCTGGTCATTGGGAAACTGTTTTACATTTACTATCTTTTTCCTGTCAAATGCGCCCGGATTCGCGGTTGAAAACGCTATAAAAATATCGCCGGAGCCATTTTCGCCCCTTCCGCCAACTTTGCCTACGCCAAGGGCTATACGCTGGGCAATGCGTTTAAGCTGGTGCGGCAGCAAGGGAGCATCTGTAGCCAATACGACAATGATGGAACCATCCCCTTCCTGGTGATGCGTTTGCGCTAATTTATGAACTTCAGCGTTAAGGGTATCTTTCAACTCCAGGCCAATAGGTACGCCGTCAATTGTCAGGTTTTTCTTTTGCCCAAAGTTTGATTGCACCAACACGCCGATGGTATAAGTGGAATCGCCGAACTTTATGATTCTTGAGGCTGTACCCGTGCCGCCTTTAAAACCGAGACAGCGCATGCCTGTACCGCCGCCAACATTACCTTCCTGCACCGGGCCAGACTTAGCCGTGTTCAGTGCCTCAAAGGCATTACTTTCCTTTACATGAAAGCCGTAAATATCATTTAAAACACCATCCCAAGTCTCAGCAACAACAGGGTAGGTGTACCATCCCTCCTCTTTTATCCAGTTTTTTTCAACAAACCATTTTAACATGGCATCCCTGCACACACCAACGCTGTTAGTGTTGGTTATCAGAATTGGTGTTTCAAGGAAACCGGATTCAGTGATCCAGGTTGTACCTGTCATTTCGCCATTGCCGTTAAGCGTATACCAGTTTGCATAAACCGGCACGCTTGATTGCCCTCGCGGAAATATGGCTGTAACACCCGTACGGGCAGGCCCTTTGCCGATAATGTTTTTGCCGCTGCCTTCTATGATTGTGCTGAAACCGACTTCAACACCCTTTACATCAGTGATCGCGTTGTATTTGCCGGGTACCCCTTCAAATAGGATGCCGATATCCCGGGCCCTCGGTTTTTGTGCGTATGCCATTGATTGGATGCTTAATATAATTGCTATGGGGAGGCTTGCCTTCATTTGAATTATTGAATCAATTAGTGAATTAGTGAATTGGTGAATTAGTGAGTTAGTGAATTATTGAATTATTGAATTTTTAGAAAAAAGCTCAAAGCTCACCTTTTGCCTTTTACCTTTTGCCCTTCACCTCTCACCGCCGTTCCACTCAATAAATGCTTTCATCTGCAATACTGATAGCTTCGCTTATAATGGCGAGGCCTTCGTCAATTTGTTGTTTAGTAATACACAGCGGAGGGGCTATAAACACATAGCTCCATCTTACAAAAGTATACATGCCCAGCTCCTTAAGTTTGGCAGCGACCTTGTTCATGACCTGCATTTCATCGGGCTTCGCGTTAAATGGCGCCATTGGCTCTTTAGTGTCCCGGTTTTTTACCAGTTCAATACAGCCTAACAAGCCTGTATTGCGCCAGTCGCCTATCGAGGGATGCTTTTGCTTTAATAATTCCGCCTGAGCATCAATATACCTACCCATAGCGATTGCATTTTCTATCAGCTTTTCATCTTCATAAATTTTAATCGTTTCCAAAGCCGCCGCGCAGCAAACCGGGTGGGCCGAATACGTGAGGCCCAAAGGCAGCATCGCGTCATCATATTTTGAGGCGATTTTATCAGTCACCATTAAGCAGCCGAAGGGTAAATAGCCCGAAGTAAGCCCTTTTGCCATTGCGATCATATCAGGCACGATGCCGTGATTTTCAAACCCGAACCATTTACCTGTACGGCCAAATCCGCTCATTACTTCATCGATGATCAGCAGGATACCATGTTTATTGCAAATTTCCCTTACGCTTAACAGGTATCCTTTTGGATATTGCAAGCAACCTGATGAACCGGATTCGCCTTCTAACAATATAGCGGCGATGTTGCCAGGGCCCTCATAGGCGATCATTCTTTCAAGGTTCGCAACCGCATCGTTCAGTAAACTTTCTTCGTCATGCGGCCAGCGATAGGCATAGGGAATATCTATATGAATAAAATTAGGCGCCTGCTGTGCATCCACAGCTAATTTGCGGGGATCGCCCCCTGCCGATATTACCCCGTAGGTTGACCCATGGTACGATTGGTACCGGCTGATGATCTTATGCCGGCCGGTATATAAGCGGGCCAGTTTGATAGCGTTTTCAATAGAGCTTGCGCCGCAGAGCGTAAAAAATGCCTTATTCAGATCGACGGGGCATATTTCTGCCAGTTTTTTACCAAGTTCGCCCCTGGCTTTTGTAACGCAGCTGGGTGTTACGTAGCTCACTTCCTGCATTTGCCTTGCTACAGCATCAGTTATACGCTGATTGCCATGACCGATATTTACATTCATCAGGCCCGATGAAAAGTCCAGGTAACGCTTTCCATTGTAATCGTACAGATAAACACCTTTGGCACTTTTTACCGCGATTGGGTCAATGCCCTTTTGTTTGCTCCAGGAAAATAAGGTATGATCAAGGTTGTCCTGTATAATTTCCTGCGCTTCTGAAATTGATGTTTCGAACATGGTGCCAGTGTTAATATTTATAAAGGTAATTCTTATCCGCCGGTTTTCACCCCCTCTGTCTCCCTCGTCGACATCTCCCCCTAAGTTTAGGGGGAGAAAGAACCGTAATGCCTCCTCCCCTATTATTAAGGGAGGTCGGAGGGGTAAAACGCGGGGGGCCTAACTCATCCAGTTCACTCCTGCTTCTGCATTCCATTTTATAGTGCTCTTTTTCAACTTGGTCCAAAATTCAATGGAACTTTTTCCTGTTATATCTCCTACCCCAAATTTACTTTCGTTCCATCCGCCAAAAGAAAAAGGCTCACGCGGCACCGGAACGCCAATATTTACGCCGATCATTCCGGCGCTGGCATTTTCGATCACGTATCTTGCCGCACCGCCATTTTGAGTGAATACGCTTGCGGCATTCCCATACGGGCTGGCATTTTCAATAGCCAGGGCTTCGTCGATTGTTTTTGTCCGGATAATGCTGATAACCGGACCGAAAATTTCTTCTTTTGCCACAGCCATATCCGGCGTTACATAATCAATAACAGTAGCGCCAACATAAATGCCATGCTCTTTTCCCGGCACAACAACATTTCTGCCGTCTACTAAAATTTTTGCTCCTTCCGCTTCGGCTTCCGCAATGTAGCTTTCAATTCGTATTCGGGCGGCCTCGTTAATTATCGCCCCCAGGTTTTCGCCGGGTACAAGTTTTCGGGCTTCAGTACAAATCTTTTCAACAATATGATCAACTTGCCCGACTCCCACCATTGCCGAAGCCGCCATACATCTTTGTCCCGCGCAGCCGCTCATGGAAGCAGTGATGTTTTTTGCTGTCATATCAGGAGTGGCGTCTGGCAGTACTATTAAATGATTTTTCGCTCCGCCCAAGGCCAGGCAGCGTTTTAAATTTTGTGTCGCCCTGCGATAAACAGCCTGTGCCACTTTTGTTGAGCCCACAAATGAGACCGCCTCAATATCGCGATGATCACAAATAGCGTTCACAATTTCTGCATCGCCATGTACAATATTAAACACACCATCAGGCAGCCCTGCTTCTTTTAACAATAATGCTATGCGGCCTATGCTTAGGGGCACCTTTTCGGATGGCTTGATGATCATGCAATTTCCTAAAGCAATGGCATTTGGGATGGTCCAGTTTGGAACCATTGAAGGGAAATTAAATGGGACTATGGAAGCAACTACACCTAAAGGCACATGTTCCGTACGGCATTCAATGCCTTTGCTAACTTCGAGTGTTTCGCCGGTTACCAGCTGGGGTAAGGAGCAGGCAAACTCGGTTAATTCAATACATTTTTCAATTTCGGCTATTGATTCACTTACTGTTTTGCCGTTTTCTTCACTGCCCAGGGCGGCCAACTCGTTGAGATGCTTTTCTAACAAAAATTTATACCTGAAAAAGACCTGTACCCGTTCTTTAATGGGGGTTTTGCTCCATGATAGAAAGGCTGCTTTAGCAGCTTTTACCGCCTCATCCAGGTCCAAAGCCGTTGAACATGGCAGTTCCGTTAAAAACGCGCCATCAACAGGAGAGTTTATCGTTAATATCCTTTGAGACTCAATGGCTTTAAAACTACCATTAATAAAATTTTTGATCCTGTCGTATTTCATACATATCAAAACTAATGCATAATTTTTATTTACTGTCATAAATTAAAACAAATCCGTTTATACAGCCTTATTGTTTAAATAGCGACATTTAATTATCTTTACTTTAATTTCTGCCAGGTTATAACAGCCCTGTACACTAAAAAAATTTACCGTTATGAAAATCAGAAAAAAGCTTTTTTTGGGGTTCGGTTTATTATTTATAGTTGTCCTGTTTTTTGGGGTCGTCTCGATATATTACATCGAAGAGATATCCGAAACTTCAAAAATCACCATAAAAAATAACTATGAAACTTTAGCCTTTACCAGGGAAATGCGCTCGGTTTTGGATAAGAACGAGTTTCCGTTGCCATCCGGGGCGGCTCAAAGATTTGACAATGCGTTAAAAAAACAGGAAAATAATATTACCGAACTTGGTGAAAAGGAAGCAACCGCCGGCGTGCGCAATGGTTTCAGATTGCTTTCAAATCCTTCGGTATCCTTAGCGCAGAAGCAGAGAGCCGTAAAAGACATCCGCTCCCTGCTGGAAACGATTGACGGGTTAAATTTGCACGCCATTGTGCTTAAAAATGATTCCACCCATGAAACCGTAAACAAGGCAACCCTTTATCTCGGTGTAATGGCTTTTATCACCTTTCTGATTCTTTTTGTATTAATTGCCAATTTTCCTGGTTTTATAATTGATCCGCTGCACGAACTTGCCGAAGGTTTACAGGAGGTCGGCCAGAAAAATTATGACGTCAGGCTGGACCTTACAACGAGTGATGAGTTTGTTCAGTTGTCCAATGCCTTTAATACAATGGCTGCCGCCCTTGGCGAATTTGAGAATACGAGCCTCACTAAAATTTTATCGGAAGAGATCAGGATAAAAACGCTCATAGAAGAAACACCGGATGTGGTAATCGGGTTAAATGAAAAGCAGGAAGTCCTGTTTATGAATACCGCAGCGAAGAATATTTTAAATCTTGGCGACAAACAGGTTACCGGTAAAGCTGTTAATGAACTGAGAAAAAATAATAATTTATTAAAGGTCATACTTGATAATAAAGACCTGGATGACCCGTTGAAGATCGACCTGGATGGAAAAATATCTTATTTTCAACAAAAGAATATTGAAGTTGTGGTTCCTAATTTAAAACTCAACACCTTTGACTCTGTACAGTTTTCCGGCTTTTCGGCAGGAATGATCTATGTTTTAAAGGAGGCGCCGGAAGTGGTGAGCAGTGAGAGGTGAGTGGTGAGTGAGTTAGATTGAGTTGATTAAGTGAGTGGTTGATTATGTTAATGCATATTTAATTTAACTTAATCAACCGAATCTAACTCAATCAACTAAAAACCCACTTTATTTACACTAAAGCAACCGCCTTATAAATATACCCGTAATCATTATTATCATACTTACTAATAAATTTCTAAATGCCCTTTATAGCCGCAGTTTCAAAAATAGACCTACCTTATAAAATAGAACAGCAGGAAGTTAAACAACGCGTCAGGGAAGAGTTCTCTACAAATTTTCCGGAGGTAGACCGGTTAATTTTTGCGTTTGATAACACGGAGATCAAATACCGCAACTTTTGTCAGCCACTTGATTATTATACCGGCCAAAATTCTTTTGAAGAACGGAATAATGAATATATCCGTTTGGCCCTGCAGTATTCTGTACAGGCAATAGAGGATTGTTTACTAAAAACAGGCGTTAATAAACAGGAAATCACTGATATTTTATTTGTTTCGACAACCGGCCTTGCGACACCAAGCTTAGACGCACTGATCATTAATAAATTAAGATTAGATCCCCACATTAGTCGTATACCCGTATGGGGATTGGGATGCGGCGGCGGCGTATCAGGCATGGCGAAGGCCAATACTGTAGCCATTGCTAATCCTGATGCTGTGGTACTGCTGGTTGCCGTGGAACTTTGTTCATTAACGCTTTTAAAAAGCGATTACAGCAAAAGCAATTTTATTGGTTCCAGTTTATTCTCCGACGGGATTGCCGCCTGCATCATTAAGGGGGACAATCATCTTAATAATACCGGGATTAATTATGTAGCGTCGGGCAGTAAATTGTATTATGATTCATTGGAAGTTATGGGGTGGGATTTCCAGGATACGGGGTTTAAGGTGTTATTTTCAAAAGATATTCCTAAGTTCATAAATGAGCATATTAAAGAAGATATTGACCGGTTCTTATCGAAGCACCATCTTAATTTAACTGATATAAAGAACTTTATTTTTCATCCGGGCGGTAAAAAGGTCTTGGATGCTTATACCGAAGCATTAGGCATGGAACCGGATTTTATAAAAAAAACTCACGAGGTAATGCACGATTATGGCAATATGTCGAGCGTGTCGGTTTTATATGTTTTGGAAAAATTTATGCGCGAAGGATTTGAAGAAGGCTTTGGCTTGATGCTGGCCATGGGCCCCGGCTTTTCAAGCGAAATGGTGCTATTGGAGGTAAAAGGTAAAAGGTGAAAGGTGAAAGGCGAAAGGTAATATCCCGGTAAAAACCTTTTACCTTTATCCTTTCACCCTTTTACCTAAAAAATAAAATATCATGCCTATTCCGTTCATCATCTTCATTTCTTTCTTCATCCTTCAAAGGCTTTCAGAGTTGTTCATCGCCAACAGAAACGAAAAATGGTTATTGCGGCAGGGCGCTGTTGAATACGGGCATGGTCATTACCCATTCATTGTCGCGCTGCATACCCTGTTTATCTTTTCTTTAATTAGTGAATATATTTTAAGCGGCCAACCGCAAATAAGCTGGGTGTTTTTAGTAATATACATGGTAGTACTTTCATTTAAATTGTGGGCTTTATCTTCGTTAGGAAAATATTGGAACACAAAGATCTATCGTGTTCCAGGCGCGCATCCTGTTAAAAAAGGCCCGTATAAATTCTTAAAGCATCCCAATTACATAGAGGTTGTTTGTGAGATTGGCATTATCCCGTTGATTTTTCATTTGTACTATACGGCTGTTATTTTTTCCGTTCTTAATGCAATAATGCTTACGGTAAGGATTAATGTGGAGAATAAGGTATGGCGTCATAGTGAATAGAGGCTGGAGATTGGAGGTTAGACAAAATAAATAACAACCTTATCTTTCAGACTAAAAAACTAATCTCTAATCTCCAGCCTCTAATCCCTAACCCCCAATATCTCATCAATTATCCCAAATTCCTTTGCTTCATTGGCAATCATCCAGAAATCGCGGTCGCATACGTCATAAATTCGCTGATATTCCTGGCCGGTGTGTTTAACGTAAATCTCGTAAAGTTCCTTTTTTACTTTTAATACTTCCCTGGCGGTAATCTCAATATCCGATGCCGGGCCCTGCACCCCGCTTAAAGGCTGGTGCAGCATGATCCTTGAATGCGTTAATGCCGCCCGTTTGCCGCGTGTTCCGGCGCAAAGCACAATGGAGGCAAACGAAGCGGCCAGACCTGTGCAAATGGTGGCCACATCAGGCGAAATAAGCTGCATGGTATCATAAATGCCAAACCCGGCATAAACGGAGCCGCCGGGGGAATTGATATAGATTTGTATATCCCTTTTCGGATCAGCGGATTGCAAAAACAGCAACTGCGCCTGGATGATGTTGGCAACATTATCGTCGATAGCCGTGCCGAGGAAGATGATCCTGTCCATCATCAGCCGCGAGAATACATCCAATTGTGAAATGTTTAACTGGCGCTCTTCGATAATATAAGGCGTCATGCCCATACGGATGGCATAATTGCCGGTTTGCGAAACATAATTATCTACGTAACTATGGTCAATACAAAGGTGCTTCACAGCGTAGCTGCAAAATTCTTTTTGATCGATGTTCATGATGTTTAAGTTAGATTAAGTTGATTGAGTCGATTTGGTTGGATTAAGTTGAAGGAGTTGCTTTACAACTACTCACTCAATCAACTGCTCACCTAATCAACTAAAGAGATTCAATATCCGATACTTGAAACTTTGGTGTTCAGGCTCATTGAATAGTTTCCCATGAACCCTTTCAATCTCGGCCTTCAGCTTTTTGCGGCCATATAGCTTTACCGCTGCATGTGTCTTTTTTTGCCACATAATTTGGTTTTGCAGATCAGGGTCAAGGATGAGCATAGCATCAAACAAGAGCGCATCTTCCAACGCGGCCGTGTTGAAAATATAGTCATCTATTAATTTTACCTCATTCAATGAAATCCTCATAAGCCAGTGATTTTTCTTTAATAGTTTCTCTTACTTTTTCCATGCATTTATATTTCTGCACCGTGGCAGAATGTACGCCGGAGTAGCCAAACAACCTTGTGATTTTATCTGCGGACAAATTATCGTAATAAAAAGCCTTTAGTATCTCCATGCATTTTTGGCCCGCTGTTTCAAGATAATGCAATAATTTGCCTTCAGAGAGTTGTATATTCTCATCGTCAATAAAATCATCCTGGTTAGCATCAAGTGAAGTTAGCTGAATGTTTTCCCTGAATTTTTTAGTCCAAAAATGTTTGGCGATACCCATCAGGTAAGCCTGTTCATTGGTATGCAGTGCAATTGAGGCATTGACGGTCTTTTCATAATAAATTGTCAACGCATCCTGGAAAACATCTTTTGCATCTTCAAATGACCCGCCCGCTTTGCTGATATATTTAGCCACCGCCGGGAAAGCTTTTTTATAAAGTGCTATAAAAAGTTGTTCTCTTTCCGCGGGTGTGCTGCCAAAAAAATTGTTATCTGCCATAAACACGTTTTTAATAACAAGTGTAATAAATTAACAAAATATCACCCTGAAATTGTTTTTTATTTTTTGGATGGATTTGCCCTGTTGAGAAATCATAAAAATTTCCTAAATTGTGCTGGAGATATTATTTTGCAGAAAATGAAGTATGAATTTTCTATCGCATTTTTATTTCGACCGGGACACAGATAACTGTTACCTTATATTAGGAACGGTACTGCCTGATCTTTTGAAAAATGCGGATAAAAATATAATCATCCACCCCGAAAAATTACATCACGCCGATCCCTCCATTAACGCTATTATACAAGGATGGAAAAAACACCTCGAGGTTGACCGCTATTTTCATTCATCTGAATTTTTCCTCACCCATTCGCACCGGTTGAAAATAAAGCTTTTACCGGCCATTGAAGGTTCGCCTGTAAAACCATTCTTTTTAGGGCATGTTGCGTTGGAACTTATTTTGGATAACCTGCTGCTTACTACAAACAAAGTTACGGCCGATGATTTTTACGATCACCTTGATGGTTGCAAATCTCAAATTGTAAATGAATTTTTAACTTTTTCAGGATTAAAAGACACCACTGTTTTTTTTGAATTTTATGAAGATTTTAAAAAAAGCCGCTACCTGTACGGCTATGCCGAAACCAGGGAAATTGCCTATGCCTTAAAAAGGATATGCATGCGGGTATGGAAAGACCCTTTCACCACTGAAAACGAGGCTCAAATGACTAACGTCCTGATGGCCTACAGGACCGGCCTGCAGGATGATTTTATGGTTATTTTTAATGAGATAGGAAACAAACTAAAATTCAATTAAGCTTTCATTTGCCTTCCTTTTTTTTAATAATGGATGTAGGCAACAAACGTATTTATGATTAGAAAATACGAAGCCTGATTTTCTAAAACCACTACAACCTTTACAACTATTACAACCTTTCAACAAAAAACTGCATCTTTGCAATTAAAATAATTATTCAATAACAATTTAAAAAATGAAAGTCGCAGTAGTAGGCGCCACAGGTTTGGTGGGCACTAAAATGTTGCAGGTTCTTGAAGAACGCAACTTCCCCGTTACAGAATTAATCCCCGTAGCTTCAGAAAAAAGTATTGGTAAACCTGTCACTTTTAAGGGTAAGCAGTATAAGGTGGTTTCTGTTGAGGATGCGATAAAACAAAAGCCCGATGTTGCGATATTTTCGGCCGGGGGCAGCACTTCATTGGCCCAGGCGCCCCTTTTCGCGGCAGCAGGCACAACCGTTATCGATAATTCATCCGCATGGCGCATGGATCCCACCAAAAAACTGGTGGTTCCGGAAGTTAACGCCGGCGTACTTACCGCCAATGATAAAATTATCGCCAATCCTAATTGTTCAACCATACAAATGGTAGTGACTTTAAAGCCATTGCACGATAAATATAAAATAAAAAGGGTGGTGGTATCAACCTACCAGTCGGTTACGGGTACTGGCGTAAAAGCGGTGGACCAGCTGTTTAACGAGCGTAATGGCATTGACGGCCCCAAGGTTTATCCTTATAATATCGACCTTAATGTGATACCCCAAATTGACGTATTTACCGAAAACGGGTACACCAAGGAAGAAATGAAAATGGTGAACGAAACGGTTAAAATCATGGGCGATGAAAGTATAAAAGTAACCGCTACAACAGTGCGCATCCCCGTTATGGGCGGCCACTCCGAAGCGGTAAATATCGAATTTGTAAATGACTTTGATCTTGCCGAAGTGCGTGAAATACTGGCAAAAGCGCCTGGCATTGTTGTAGTTGACGACATTGCCAATTTGAAATATCCCATGCCCCTTGACGCACATGATAAAGACGAAGTATTTGTAGGCCGCATCCGTAGGGATGAAAGTCAGCCAAATACGTTGAACTGCTGGATAGTATCGGATAACCTGCGTAAAGGCGCTGCTACAAATGCGGTGCAGATAGCGGAGTATTTGTATGCTAATCATTTGATTGGGCAGGGGGTGGAGGCATAAGCCCTCTCTAAATCTCCCCCCGGTTGGGGAGACTTTAAAAATCTTGTTTTTTTAAATAGGGACGATCGGGAGATTATCCCTATTTTTTTGATAATTATCCAATAAGATTAAGTGAACTCCTTCTTTTCAAATTAAACTACGTTGTAATTCTGTAGAGACGCAATATTTTGCGTCTCTGAACCAACATACCGACACGAAAGCAAAATCATTATTTGCACGCAGGAGACGCAAAATATTGCGTCTCTACAAATCAAAAACCCCCATTATAACTTTTTATTATACTGTTTTTCCTATCTTTGAAGACATTATAATTAAATGATCTCCTTCTCCCACCGTGTTTTTATGGAAGTTGCCGCTAACCTTAGTTTTTCAAAGGCGGCGCAGATACTTTTTGTTACGCAGCCTGCTATCAGCAAACATATAAAAGCCCTTGAGGATCAGTATAAAGTACCTTTCTTCGAGCGAAAGGGGAACAGTATCCTGCTTACCGAAGCCGGAAAAAAATTAAATGAATATTTACTGCAAGCAACAGAGATTGAGCGCAAAGCCGAGTATGACCTGTCTATTTTAAGCAGCCTTTCACATGCCGCGGGAAATTTGCGGTTAGGCGCCAGTACCACTATCGCCCTTTATATCTTGCCGTCCATACTATCTGGTTTTCAGCGTGAGTATGCCAATGTTGATGTACAGCTGGTAAACCGCAATTCGGAATATATTTTAAATGCTCTGCTAAGTCACGAGGTTGATATTGGAATTATAGAGGTTGGTAACAAACTGACCACAGTAAGCTACCGCCCTTTTATGAGCGATGAGGTGATCCCGGTATGTTCATCTAAAAGTCCGTTGGCGGGTAAATCGTTAACACTGAAACAATTTCTTAAAACGCCGCTTGCTTTGCGCGAACGGGGATCGGGCACGTTGAATGCTTTATTAAAATCGTTATCCGCACTACATATAAAACCGGCAGACCTGTCAGTAAAAATAAGGCTGGGCGGCACCGAAGCGTTAAAGAATTTTTTGTTAGCCGATCAATGCCTGGGCTTTATGCCGCGGCCTTCCATTGTGCGGCAGTTAGCCGAAGGCGATTTGGTTGAAGTGCCAATAGAGGGATTGAAAATTACACGCGATTTCTTTTTTATCCGCCGTAAGGGTACAGAGGATTATGGTCTGACGAGTAATTTTATTACTTATGCTTTGAAACATGTTTTGGATTAAGGGAATTGTCCACGGGGGTCTGACGATTCTGCTTTTTTGTTTTACATTGTTTTTTCGTAAATTTGAATATGATACAAGTTAGCGGCACATATAATAACGGAAATATAACCTTTGACAAAGCAATAACTGTTGATAAACCGGTTAAGGTAATAGTTTCTTTTGCTGAAGAGGATATTGATTTAGAAAAAACTCGTTTAAAACTTGGTGATTTTTCTTTTCTAAAATCAAGGGAGTTGCTTAAAGATGTAAAAGGGGGCCTCTCAGACGCCGTTATAGAAGAAAGAAGAAGCACGCTGTGAAAATATTTTTAGATACATCTTCGCTAATCAAATTATATTTTAAGGAAGAAGGGACATCTAAACTTGATCAATTATTCGTGGAAAATATTATTACAGAAATTTATATTTCAGAAATAACTAAAGTAGAATTTTTTTCAGCCATTTATAAAAAACTAAGAACAGGGGACTTACAATTAGCAAATGTAAACGATATTATAAATGCTTTTACCGCTGACGAACATAATTACAGCATTATTTTAATTGACAGGGAAATTGTAAACTTTTCTCAAAAGCTTATTGAAAAATATGGGGTCAAAGGGTTAAGGTCTTTAGATGCAATACAATTTGCATCCGCCTACAGTGTCCGGAATGCAATAGATTTTGCTATATCGGATGACAAGTTGCTTAACACATTTCTACTTTCAGAAGGAATGCGAATTTCGGCGGATGGTATCTGATCAAAATATAATCCTTTACCAGATGATCATAGTTTCACTGCAATTTCCTCAAAATCCCTGTTCCAAGTGCATCGGTGCTTTCAGCAGCGTTTGATAATACCACTACTGCGATATTTTTTTCGGGATTAAAGGCTAAAAAGCTGCTGCTGCCATTTGTGCCTCCATTATGAAAGTAATATTCAACGCCATCCACTTTAATAACATGCCAGGCCAGCCCGATTTTTACGTCTTTATTAAAAGTTATCTTGTGCGTTAATTCAATAGCTTTTGAAAGTTCATCGGCGCCGGGATGCAAATTAGCTTTAGCATACAACATCATATCATTAAGTGTCGACTTTAATGCACCGCAGGGGGCCAGTACATCAAAATCCCAGGCCTCGGTTGGCTGGCCGTTTGCGTTATATACCTGTACAGACCGCGGCATAAGTAACGGATTTAAGTACTGATCAGTGCTGAACATCCCGAGCGGTTTGCAAATGATATCCCTTACCATTTGTGAAAAAAGTTCGCCGCTTACATTTTCTAAAATACTGCCCAGCAGGCCCACTGCAAGGTTCGAATAAGCATATTTTTCGCCAGGTTTGCTTTCAAGCTTACAGGTTTTAAGGTATGTGTATAGTAACTCTTTGGTATAATCCTTATAAGGGTTGAGCGCGTCAGCGGCATGACTGATAAGATTATCCGGTATCCTGGCCAAACCCGAGGTATGGTTGCATAAATTCAGCAGGGTAATGGATTGAAGTTCGGGATTGGCCTTGACTGAATCAGGCAAGAATTTAGTTATTGGGTCGGATAATTTAATCTTTCCTTCGTTTACATAATAAGCCAGAAGGGTAGCCGTAAATGTTTTTGTGATGGAGCCGATCTCGAAAAAATTATCGGCATCGGGTAATTTGCCGCTGTGTTTTATGGTTTCTCCGTAACGATAAGTATTAATTTGGCCATTGTTTAGTACGCCTATAATTACACCTACGGTATTAGCTTTCTGGATATATGTCCTCGCAACAGTGTCGATTTTTTTGTCTATTTCCGACTTTAAGGGATTAGATGTTGCCACCAGGGCAGTTTTGTCGCCAACGGGTTCAACATATTGCTGAAACAGGAAAAGCTGCAATTTATCGCGCTGGTCAAGATTCATTAATAGTTGCAGGGTTATCGAATTAAACTTTAGCTTGTATGTAGCTGTGCTGTTATTTACAAAGCTTACCAGCGATGATTCTTTTATTTGGCCTAAAGGGAATAGCTGCTTATTGGCGACACTACTGAAGGTATCAATATTTAATTCTTTTTGAAAAGCATCGCCGGCCATGTTATAAATAGCATCGGCATTTTTAAGATTAAAATACTTTTTAACCATCGCAAACACCGAATCAACCTTTTGCTGCTGGCGGCTTTGAGCGGAGGCTGCGGATACTATGACAAAAAATAAAAGAATGGTGAATACAACTCTCATGATAAATAATGCCGCTTGTATAACGATGGGATTGGCAATTTAATGTAAAGGATGATTATCAAATCAACTTCTAATCCCCAATTCTAACAATATCAAACCTATAAGTTTAGAAACGGCTTTTTTGAAATACTCTGATAAACAGTAACCACTTGACTGTTCAAATTACTCCTCAAGCTTTAAGTGTTATTGATGCTATTGCGGATTTTGTAGAGTCGAAAAACAAAATATCCATATTTTACTTTTTAATAAAAGCTTAATCTTATATCAGGACCAAAATATGAATATTCGACACACTGTGTAGAAATTTGATACAAAACTATGGACCATGGACTTTCGCCTATTTAACCATCTCTCGATCTATCTGTATATCTGTCATCATCAAATTGCCGCCTGTTGCTTTCAGGGTATAGGCTACCCGATAGGGGCCTTTATCAGTATTTACAATCAACACGGCAAACCTGTAATTTGGATTTGAACTTATTTTGTGGAGTATTTTAACCGCACGCGGCTTGTTTTGACTAAAGAATTTATCGAGTATAAGTTCAGCCTGAGCCTTTGAGTACACATTTTCTTCGTCAAGAATGGTGATTTCAATATTCGGCGAAAACATTTTTGAAAGTTCATGGATATTTCCCTGTCTTATCAATTGGGCAACCTCATCGATAGGGTCCACAAAGGAAACCCCAGGGAGCAGGTATAAAATAATAAGCGGGGATAGGTAAAAATGCTTCATGAGATTTTAGCTAGGGTTGATTGCGTTGATTAAGTTACATTAGGTTTCAACGGCTGGAGCAGATAGTTTGTTTGACAGCCACAATAATAAAGCAGACCAATGAACTATTGAACTAATGAACCAGTGAACTTATTATATTTGCATTGTGGAAAATAAAAAAAAAGTCGCATTAATAATTCTCGACGGCTGGGGTTACGGCCGCAATGATCAGTCGAACGCTATACTTGCAGCCAATACGCCGTTCTTTAATTCTTTAATAAAAACATATCCTAATTCGAAGCTTGAGGCCTCCGGAACTGCGGTCGGCCTGCCTGCGGGACAAATGGGAAACTCGGAGGTGGGGCACATGAATTTAGGCGCCGGCCGGGTTGTTTACCAGGAGTTGGGCCGCATACACAAAGCGGTTGACGATAATGAGCTGCCCGAAAACCCGGTGCTAAAAGAGGCGTTTGAATACGCCCGGCAAAACAATAAAAATGTACATTTTATCGGCCTGGTATCCGATGGAGGCGTACACTCGCACGTCAGGCACATAAAAGGTTTATGTGATGCCGCCTCGGTTTACAACCTTGAAAAGGTATTTATCCATGCGTTTTTAGACGGAAGAGATACCGATCCGAAATCGGGTGTAAATTTTATTGCCGATCTGGAAGATCATATTAAAGATACTCCGGTTAAACTTGCCTCGGCTATTGGCAGGTATTATGCTATGGATAGGGATAACCGGTGGGAAAGGGTTAAACTGGCTTATGACCTTTTGGTTAATGGTACAGGCGAAGCATCTCAAAACATCATTCAATCCATTAAAGAATCGTACTTAAAAGATGTTACTGATGAGTTTGTTCAACCCATCGTAAGGGTTGATGAAAATGGTTTGCCGCTTGCTGTGATAGAAAATGGAGATGTGGTAATCTGCTTCAATTTCAGAACTGACCGCGGCCGCGAAATTACCATTGCTTTGACACAAAAAGCCTTTCCCGAGTATAACATGCACCCGCTTGATCTGCATTATATCACCATGACGCCTTATGACGAGACATTTAAAAATGTAAAGGTGCTTTTTGATAAAGATGACCTGACCAGTACCTTGGGCGAAGTTTTGCAGGAAGCAGGTAAAAATCAAATACGTATAGCCGAAACTGAAAAATACCCTCATGTCACTTTTTTCTTTTCGGGTGGACGGGAAAAAACATTTAATAACGAAAGACGCTTGCTGGTGCCCTCACCAAAAGTGGCTACCTATGACTTGCAGCCCGAAATGAGCGCCGAAGGAATTCGCGATGCCATTATTCCCGAACTGAAAAGTGGCTGGGCTGATGTTATCATTCTTAATTTTGCCAATACTGATATGGTTGGCCATACCGGCGTATTCAGCGCCGTGGTAAAAGCTGCTGAAACTGCCGATAGATGCGCAAAAGCCGTTGTAGAGGCAGGTATGGAAAATGGCTATTCGTTTATAATAATTGCCGACCATGGCAACGCAGACTATATGATAAATGATGATGGGACGCCAAACACAGCCCATACCACAAACCTAGTTCCCTGTATTATTATTGATAAGGATGTAAAGCATGTAAAGGATGGCAAGCTGGGTGATATTGCGCCGACGATATTAAAGATAATAGGAGTTCCGATTCCTGAAAAAATGACCGGTGATGTACTGGTATAGATCAAGGTTAAAGATCGCAAGCGCTTTATTAAGCGGTATAGCACTGGTCGTCTGTTCAGCGGCATGCAAACCAGACGCTAAAGAAACCGGAACATCTTTAAAATACTTTGATATAAATGGATACTTTGCAAAAGATATTGCCCGCCTTAAAAAGCTGAATAAGCCCGTTAATAAAACAGTAACCCATAACGGCGTTTCGGAAAGCAAAACGGTACATATTGATGACTGGGGACGGGAATTTGATCTTTTCGTTGGATCTGACATTAACCGGCCAGCCTGGAAAAACAGTTATATTGTAATTACCGAAGACAGCTTGCTGATTTATAAAGCAAAGTATCCTGAACTGAAAGTGCGCGAAATGCTTATTAAAAAGGATAAAGAAAAGGTCAAATGGATACTAATCTATAGCAAAACCCCACAAAGTACGTGGCTGGGATTGAAGGTACCGTCACTTTACCAAACCAGGGAAAAACTAAGCTATTTTCCCGATTCACTTTATTTGATTGAGAAAGACCAAAGAGTGAGGCTGATGGGTATTAATCATTATGTGATAAAGGGGGTAATAGGGCGTTAGAATGTTGAACACCGAAACATGCCGATATTTTAACTTTGATATTTTACAATCAATATCCGGGATTCGTTATTCGATGTTAATGGTGGGCAAGCGCCTCGTTTAGTTTTTGTCTTGACAGATCGATCAGGGCGGATATATCAGGGCGGCCGGGGTTATCAGTCAATACTTTTTCAAGGTCGCTGATTGATGCCTTTAATGAGTTAATGCCGCGGTTTTTATCATAGTAATGGCCGGTGGCCTGCAATTTAAATGTACCATACTCACGGTAAGCAATGCCCCTTGTTTGAAGATACTTATTTTGCGTATCATTCGGTTCGATAGTTATGGCTTTTGTCAGGTCAAATATTGCTCCTAATAAACATTTTTCCTTATCGGCGGTTGAAAGCTGGTTGTCTTTCCCCAAATAAGCTTTTGCCCTCGCCCTGTAATAATAAGCGTTGGCATCAGTTGGGTTTATGGAAAGTTCCTTAGTGAACGTCGAAATTGATTTTCTGTAGTTCTCACTGTGATAATAAGAATAGCCTAGCATCCACAAAGCATTAGCGTTGGTTGAATCAATAAGGCAGGCCTTTTCAAGCTGCGATGCAGCAGCCTTAAAATCACCATCCATTAAAGCCTGCTGGCCCAATTTGACATAGGCGTTTTGTGCCGATAAGTTTTCAAGCGAGGTAATGAGCAGAAAGGATATAATAACCTGTAGCTTCATCAAAAATTTATGGCAAATCGAAATACTGTATTATTAACTGAAATTTTTAGAAATTATTATGCCGGCTAAAGTGTTTTTTAAAAAAATGTTTTTAATATCCGGAATAAAGGAAGGCGATTATATGACTTTTTTTCATCTTTACCAATAAGTTGCATTCTTTTATCAAAATTGGGTATATTTATAACCAACATATAATCAATTAATTACAACACAAAAATAATTGTTGCTAATTATTCGCCTATATTGGCACACGTCTTGAACCATAACAATCAAGCAGGGATCATCGTAATTTAATCCGTGCTTATCATCCTGTTTTTTTACGGGCTGACAATATGACGTTTTTTTTCACACATAGAAGGTAGTTGATGAGTTTTGAACCATTTGATTTTAGAAGTGCTTTACCAGTAATAAACGAAGATTCTGAATTTTTTCCGTTAATGTCATCCGAAGACGAGGAAGAGATGAATAACGAAGCTTTGCCCGAAGTTTTGCCTATTTTACCTTTGCGTAATACCGTGCTGTTTCCCGGAGTAGTCATTCCGATCACCGTAGGAAGAGACAAATCAATTAAGCTGATCCGCGATGCCAACAAGGGCAACCGCATGATCGGGGTGGTTGCGCAACAGGACGTTGCTATTGAAGACCCATCATTTACGCAGCTTAATAAAGTAGGCACTATTGCGCTGATCATTAAAATGCTGCAAATGCCCGATGGGAATACAACCGTTATATTGCAGGGAAAAAAGCGTTTTATTTTAAAAGATGAGGTTCAAAGCGTACCTTATATTAAGGCTACAATTGAACCTTTTAAAGAAGTTAAACATCGGGAAGATAAGGAATTTAAAGCGATGGTATCTTCTATTAAGGATATGTCAATGAACATTATCCAACTTTCTCCCAATATTCCAAGCGAAGCAGGCATAGCTATCCGCAATATCGAAAGCACTTCATTTTTGATCAATTTTATCTCATCAAACATGAATGCAGATGTGGTCGCTAAACAGCGTTTGCTGGAAGAGCCCAACCTGCGCAACAGGGCAAACCTTGTGTTGGAACACCTTACTTTAGACCTTCAGATGCTGGAGTTAAAAAACCAGATCCAGAGTAAGGTAAGGGTCGATCTTGACAAACAGCAGCGGGATTATTTTTTAAATCAGCAATTAAAAACCATACAGGAGGAACTTGGCGGCAATTCGCCCGACCTTGAGATAGACAACTTAAGAATGCGCGCTTCAAAAAAGAAGTGGGCAAAAGATGTAAATGACTATTTTAAAAAAGAGGTAGACAAACTGGCGCGTACAAACCCCGCCGCGGCAGATTACTCGGTACAGATAAATTATCTTGAATTATTACTCGATTTACCCTGGAGCGAGTTTACTAAAGACAACTTTGATCTTAAACGGGCTCAAAAAATTTTAGATAAAGACCATTTTGGATTAGATAAAGTAAAACAGCGTATTATTGAATACCTGGCAGTACTTAAACTAAAGCACAATATGAAGGCGCCTATCCTGTGCCTTGTCGGCCCGCCGGGCGTTGGCAAAACCTCATTGGGAAAGTCGATTGCAAAAGCGCTCGGGCGCAAATATGTACGAATGGCCTTAGGCGGTATACGCGATGAGGCCGAAATAAGAGGCCATCGTAAAACTTATATCGGCGCCATGCCGGGCCGCATAATACAGTCCATAAAAAAGGCCGGCGCTGCCAATCCTGTTTTTATTTTGGATGAAATTGATAAGGTGGGCAACGATTACAGGGGAGATCCTTCCTCAGCTTTACTGGAAGTGCTTGATCCGGAGCAAAACAGTACCTTTTATGATCATTATGTAGAAATGGATTTCGATCTCTCTAACGTAATGTTCATAGCAACCGCGAACACCATTAGCAGTATTCAGCCTGCTTTGCTCGACCGCATGGAGGTTATTGAAGTAAACGGTTACACCATTGAAGAAAAAATCGAAATTGCCAAACAGCATTTGGTACCAAAACAGCGCGATGCGCATGGCTTAAAATCAAAAAATATAGTTATAAAACCTGATGTGCTCGAAAAATTGGTTGTGGATTATACCCGGGAATCGGGTGTACGCGCATTAGAGAAAAAAATAGGATCATTAATCAGGGGTGTGGCAAAGAATATTGCAATGGAGGAACCCTATAATCCCACCGTGAGCAAAAACGAAGTGGAGAAGATATTAGGAGCCCCCATATTTGATAAAGACCAGTATGAAGGCAATGAGGTAGCCGGCGTGGTAACCGGCCTCGCCTGGACATCAGTTGGCGGTGATATACTGTTTATCGAAGTCAGTTTAAGCCCCGGTAAAGGACGGTTAACCTTAACAGGAAGCCTCGGCGATGTAATGAAAGAGTCCGTTAGCATTGCTTTAGCCTATTTGCGTGCCCATGCGTCAAGTTTCAATATCGATGTAAGGTTGTTTGATCAATGGGATATACATGTGCACGTCCCTGCCGGCGCTACCCCAAAAGATGGTCCATCGGCCGGTGTAACTATGTTAACCGCCTTAACATCTGCCTTTACACAACGCAAAATAAAACCGCATCTGGCAATGACGGGCGAAATCACATTAAGGGGCCGCGTATTACCCGTTGGCGGCATTAAAGAAAAAATCCTGGCCGCCAAACGCGCCAATATAAAAGAGATAATTTTATGCGCATCAAACAAAAAAGATATATTGGAAATTAAAAAAGATTATATTAAAGATCTTCAATTTCATTATGTTACCGATATGCATGAAGTGATTGAACTTGCTCTTTTGGATGAAAAGGCTGATAACCCTATTGATCTGACCGTAAAAGAAGAAGTTGTCCCCAACCATGTGGTTTAAGAAAAGTTTGCAGTTTGCAGTTGGCAGTTTAAGAAAAGTATACAGTCTTTAGTTTGAAATAGGTTCACTCCTACTGCAAACTATTCACTGCAAACTGCTTACTGCAAGCCGCTCATTACCAGTTGATCATAGGGCCCAGGTTATAATCTATAGATGATGCTATTATCGTATTATGACGGTTCCAGTCTTCAATATCAATTAAACCAGGCATAGTTTGGTAATGCCTGTCATCTTTTGAACATTTAACAATGTACCCTATGTCATCAACCCGGGCAATTACAGGGCGTGCGCCGCATTCTTTGCACAGCTTACAATAAATAGATTGTGGAATATCGACATAACCCCTCATATCGTCTTAATACGACCTTAATTTAAAAGAGGTTGCGAAAAATTAACTTTTAGCTAATATTCACCTATAGTTATCACATAAATACATTGAAACAGATTTAAAATATCCGTAAAAATATTTTTACCTCAAAATTGTCACGGGGCCGGTCAATTTTTTTCTGCCGTTTTTAAGGTCGATGATATAATAATAAGTGCCCGCCGGCAAAGTACTGCCATTATAAGTGCCATTCCAGGGTTTTGGATAGCCGATGGAGTTATAAACTACACCGCCATACCTGTTGAAAACGGTGATCCTGCAATCCGGGAAATCTTGCAGGTCAGTGATATTCCAGAGATCATTAATACCATCGCCATTTGGTGTAAAAGTATTCGGGATAATTATCAGGCACCCGCTCAGCGGTGTAACTTTAACGGTTATAATGTTTGATATCGCAACCGGATCGATCAAACATTTGCCGTTGCTCATCAAAATGCAGGTCACAAAATCACCGTCGGCTAAACTGCTGCTGCTGAAAACAGGGCTGTTGCCGCCTGCGTCCAGGCCATTTACCTGCCATCGGTAGGTGGGGTTGTTACCCGGGTTTACCGCTTTCGCTGTAAAAGCAACTTCAGTTCCGGCACAAATGGGGCCCATGGCTGTAGAAGTGATACTTACAGATGCAGATACCGGCACATCAATAGTATATGTCGCTACATTCGATACAGCACTAGCGCTTGTTGTACACAATGCATTACTGGTAAGGATACAGGTTATTTTGTCGTTGTTATTTAAGTTATTGCCGGCAAATGTAGCGCTGTTAGTTCCGCTGTTCTGTCCGTTAACCTGCCATTGGTAAACTGGGTTGGTTCCTCCGTTGGTTATAGCAGCCGTATAAATAACCGGCAATCCCTGGCAGGTGTCTATAGCAGCCGGCGATACGGTAATTGTTGGTGTTAAAGCGGCGTTAACCGTTAAAGTTTGAGTTGCTGTTGAGGTGCCGTCTGATGCTGTTATTACCGATGTGCCCGAACCTGTGATATGAACTTTACCCGACACAATAGCTGCTACAGTTGTATTACTGCTGGTATAAGTGATTGGCCCATTAGCCGTAGCGCCGGGATCAAAATCAGCATCGCAACGGGCTTTTGCAGGTATCGGGGCAAAAGCGATTGTTATTCCATCCACCTCAATGCTAATCGTAGTGGTGCTGCTGCCGCCTATGTTGTAGGCCGTTATGGTGTAAATAGTTGCAGGTGAAACAACCGCAGGCGTGCCGCTTATTATACCGGTTGTCGGGTCAAAAGCTAAACCTGTCGGCAGTGATTTATCGATGGAATAGCCGGTAAGTGATATTCGCCGGATAAGATGGTTGCCGGCATCGGCGATATACAAGTAGGCGCCGGTATTATCAACCGTAACACCAGTGGGGTAAAAAAAACTTGCTGTTGAACCTATCGCATTTACGGCTCCCTGCCCTCCGGTTCCGGCAAGGGTACTTACAGCACCGGACGGAGTGATCTTTCTGATAAGATTATTACCTGCATCGCCAACATATATATTACCCAACGCGTCCACAGCTATGCCTACCAGCCCATTAAATTCCGCCGATAAGCCGGTGCCATCGGCAAAAGATGCAACACCGCTACCGGCAATTACTTTTACTGTTCCGCCAGGAGTCATTTCTTTCACCTGGTTACTGTCAACAAAATATAAGTTGCCCGAAGCATCGATAGCGAGGTAGTAGAGGCCGGTATTATAAGCCGGATTACCGCCGCCAAATGTTCCCAAAGTAGTCACCTGCCCCGTTATTATGTCAATCTTCCTAATCTTGCTATCCCCGCGATCCGTAACATAAATGTTGCCTGCGCCATCCACGGCAATGCCTGTTGGGTCATCAAAACTCGCAGACAAAAGCGCGCCATCGACCGATCCCTGAAAGCCGCTCCCTGCGAATGTACTGACTACGCCAGACGGCATGATCTTTCTTATATACATGTTTCCCTGATCAGCTACATATATATTCCCCGAAGCATCAGGATATACCTGGTATGGGGAACTAAAAGAAGCTGTATTGCCTGTACCGTTGCTCGAACCGTTTGTGCCGTTTCCTGCAAAAAGCGAAACCACACCAGCCAGATCGATCTTTCGGATATCATTATTTTTAAATTCAGATACAAATAAATTTCCGGCCCCATCAAAAACTACGCCTACAGGCCTGTCAAAATTTGCCGTCGCTGCCAAACCATTAACATTACCCGGCGATCCGCTCCCGGCGACAGTAGTAACCAGCCCATATACATTAGCAGGTACTGTACCGCCTGGATTTGCGGGAACCAAAGGCGCGATAGTTGTATTAACATGATATATTGGTGGTGTTCGATAGTTTATGGATGGTGGATTTGGTGCCTGGGCAAAAGCAGCGCCGGCCTTACAAAAAAATAAGATTAAAATGGAAAAGAGAGATATAAGCTTGTTATCGGTCATATACTGAATCATCACCACTACACTAAATTACAATTTTTCATCATTGAAATTTTAAATAACGGCGTCATACTTTTTTTTGGCATTTTAATTGCAAGTAATACAACAAATACATCTATCTAAAACATAAATTATGAAAAAGCATATTTTAAGGATAATAGCTTTGTTGATATTTGCATCAGCTATATCAAGCTGCTCGATTGAATACCGTGAGCATCATAGGCACTGGGATCATGATCGTGGCGATCGGGACCATGATAATCACGACCATGATTATCATTACAACGCCTAAGCTGAATTGGTAATTTTGTTATTTTCCGAGTTTATACTTAATGATAATTTAAAGCAAAAGTCTTCGTTAGTCCGAAGACTTTTTTGATGGCTAGCACAGATCGGTTTATTTGCTTTTTTTAGTCACTAAAACCCAGTCAACCATCACTTTGGCATTTCCGGCCTTTATTTTATTAACTGTAGCCTGGGATATACCATAATATGGCGATTTTATCCTGTTTACTATAGCCGGATAAACACCACCCAGGGCAAAGTTAAGAATGATGAATTTAGCATTGTCAAAAGCCCATCGGCCATAACGCTCAGCCATTGCACGGGTAACGGTATAGGTAACTTTACCGTCTAACTTAAAAATAATACTTTGATTGCTCCAGTCAACCGAATAAACATGCCATTGGGTAACATCAGTTCCCGGAGAAAAGAATGCCCGGTAAACTAAGGGCGTATTTCCAAAATAATTGGGACCATGCAGGGCATTACTTATCCAGCTCGAATCGCCTACAGTTTCCATCATATCAATTTCACCGCAATCAGGCCATTTGCCATTGCCTAATGCCCAAAATGCCGGCCACAAGCCCGAACCACCAGACATTTTCATTCTTGCTGAAGCCGTGCCGTAAGTAAATTCCATTTTATCACGGGTGTTAATTCTGCCCGATATGAAATCATATTTTTTATTCTCCTTACTGGTGAAACCCGGCGTATAAACCGCTTTTATAACTAAAGCGCCATGTTTAGCGCCTTCGGCGGCAGCGCCCTTAACCAGGTAAAGCGTTATCGAAGAATCCACATAAGCCTGCTGTTCATCGTTCACAGTATTACCGGTAACCTCAACGTTCCACCTGGCGCGGTCAATGGTTTTTCCGTTAAAATCTTCAAAGAAAACCGTATCGGTTTTATGATGATTTTGCTGCGCATTTGCTGAGGTAATAATTAAAAGAACGATTATCGTTGCAAGTTGAATTTTCATAGCTTATATTGAAGGTTAAAATTGTTTCGATTCATCAACTTTTAAAAAGCAGATAAATAGAATTGTAAAATATCCGGGCTCTAATAATTCTGTCGTTTAGGATTTTGCCTGTTATCAATAAAGGCGATTAGTTCAATGACGTTAGTTTTAGGTTTCACCCGGTACACCAGAGATACCTGTTTGATTATTACGCCTACGTGAGTATGCCTTAACCTCGTCGATTTACGAAACATCAAAGGCTGACTTTGCAGTGAATTCAGATATTCATTAACACGGATCGTAAAATTAAATATTTCTTCTTCTGTCCAATGCTCTTCTAAATAAGCTATTCTTTTACCAAAAGTTTTAACAGCCCTTTTTGTCCATATTATTTCAATCCCCATTTTCCAAATAGTTTTACTACTTCAGAGTGGGGAACCGTTTCTCCACGATCAGCTTCGGCCAATCCTTCTAAAACATCTTTTTGCTGTTCATTGCTTAATTTATCAAACCAATCACCTTTTCTGTCCGATAAAAATGCTTTTACATCCATAATAAGACCCGCGTCATTCGTGCTCATGATGGTTTGCAAAATACTCAACTTTTCTGCTTGTAAATCCATAATATTGAATTTAACGCTAAAATAACTATTTAGTCGATAAATCGTTTCAGGTTCGCCAACTTTTTGAAGATTGACAAAGTTTTCTTGTTTGTATCCGTATTCAATCGGCGCCTTTTACCCTGATATACTTTTCTATGATTTCCCGGTTAACATTTTCTTTTTCAACTTTTTCCATCCCTCTTTGAATCAACGTATCGTTTTTTATGGAAACAGTGAAATTAAACGATTTGCCTTCCCAGTTCTTATCCGTATAAAAGTCCAAATGCTCAGTATACTGGTCGCCGGTTAATGTATAGCTGCCGCCGCCCGCATCAAAATGATTGCTGGAATCTTTTTTAACATTCAGGTCGTGTCTTAAAAAAGCAAAGTGAGTATCATTAATTATCTTTAAAAATTTTTGATTTTTTGTGTAATCGGTAACAGCACTAATACCTTTAGTAATAGTTGTTCCGGTGATTAACTGCCATGTGCCGTTAAGCTTAATAGACGATTTTGTTTTAACATCACATGATAATAAAAATATCAAAGCAAATGATAAAGCGGTAAGTTTTAGTTTCATAATTTAAGGTTATAAGGGATTAGACATTCAATCCAGCCGCAATGTGCAAAATAATTATTTAATCGATTTTAGATTTGTCAACTTTTAAAAAGTTGACAAATCTTTCCCCTCACATAAACGATAAAGAATTGCCGCTCCTTACATGCGTTGCCTTAATTCCCGGAACTTTTTCTTTCAGCCAGGTCAGCATAAATTCCGATCCGGGTTCTTCGCTGGCTATGTGGCCCAGTATTACCAGTGATAAATTATCGCCTTTAGCCAATGCATCGCGCACGTATTCGGCGGTTTCCCATTCCTGTATCTCGCCGCACACCAGTACATCAGGTTTTACTTTGATGATAGCTTCGATCTGCCGCTGACCGCCTGCCGCTCCGGGCATCAGCAAAACCCGACTGCATTTTTGGGCAGGATCGCCTATATATCGCACTTTTGCAATATTCAGCTTTGCTTTAGTGTGATTGATCAAAGCTTTTAAGGTTGTTTTAGGTAAGGTAATGATGTTAGGTACGTCATGATCAGCATATTTTTGCCAGTCAAGCTTTGCCACTACGCCCGTGGTTACCCCATCCGGAACAAGATGGTGTATGTAATCGTGGTTCCTCCAGATTGCTATATTATGCTGTTTTAGCAGGTTAACTTTATAACGGTAAACTTCATCGTTTTGCAGCCACGACGTATCATCGGTATGGTTATAGAATGTAGGCTCATGGGCGATGATAAAATTAGCGCCCAGGTCAATGGCATTGCGGATAACAGCGATCGTCGCAAACATAGTAGTAACTATCCCGGTAACCTTCATATCAGGGTTACCTGCCTTTAAGGTATCCACCGTATTGGTTAAAACACCGCCGGGGACATCCTTAATAAACATATCCATTATTTGCTTTACCGTATACGTTTCATCCGTTTTAATAAGGCTTGCCGCCTTACTGAACAATGGCGAGGATAATATCACACCGGCGCCAACCGCGGCCGAAACATTATAAATAAACTTTCTGCGGGTAAAGCCGGAATCGCCGCCGGCATGGTCTTCTCCAGGGTTCATAATTGGTTAGATTAGTTTTTTAATTGAAAAGAAAGCTTGTTTAAAGTTAAGCAATTTTTATGTGCAATGAAATGCTGAACTTAAAACATTTAATAATCCCAATGACAATGACTTCCCGCCTGTTAACAATTATTTAACAAAAAACATTTCCACTTACTGCAAATTCTGATTACGTTTGAATTTTTTGTTGATGTAGCTTCTAATAATTTTTTTTATAAGAAGCTATGTTACGTGTCGACAGTACAAAACCTTGCCAGATAATTTATGCCATTGCCCGGCATGAATACTTGTCGTATGTAATTGAACCGCACATCGTTCAGCTTAACCCCAACGGCGAATTCTCATTAACCCACCAGCGTTTGTTTTCCAATACAGCCAGGGAGTTTTTGCATTGTATTGATGAAACAGACCTGAAACTGGTAAAACTGCTGGAAGAAATTGAACAGGGTAACGTCATAAAAAAATATTACAAAAAACCGATAAGACCATTTGAGTTTTTTACCAAAATATTCAACGAGCAGCTTTTTGATGTCATAAGACCGAAAATTGAAAAACGTATAGGGGAAGCATTGTCCCTATTGGGCAACAAGCAGCTTTACCTGATGAGCAAAGAAGGCTATCCGGCTGAACGCAAGTTACAAATCGCTGCTGAGGCCGCTACGGTATTGTTCCATTTCAGGCGTGATGCGGAGGAGATCAGGTACTTCCCAACTATTAAATACCAGGGCATGCGCATCGAGTTCATGTTCAAAAATGCAGAGATCATTTGCAACCGCCCGGCTTGGATGCTGTTAGGCGATACCCTTTATTATTTCGAAAAAGAAATTGAAGGCAAAAAGCTGCTGCCGTTTCTTAACAAGCGGTATATAGCTATTCCCCGTTCATCCGAGCAATCATATTTCGAAAAATTTGTAGCGCCGCTTATCGAAAAGCACCATGTTTATGCCGAGGGTTTTACCATCAATACAGAAAAGTACGATGCCACCCCGGTATTAAAGCCCATCTATATTGAGGGTGGCACCTCGCAACTGCAGCTTAATTTCAAATACGCCGGTTATTTGTTTTCTTATGGCGATGAACGGCATGTGTCAGTACGGATGGAACGCGATGACGATAATTATACCTTTCACCGCATTAAACGATCGGTATTATGGGAGAAAAATAAGTTTCAGCAACTGGAAGCGATGGGATTAAAAGCAACTTCATCCCTGTTTAAAAACCTGGAAGTTGATACAGTTGATGAGGATGCCGACCGCTCCTTTTCCATATTTGATTGGATTAATCAGCATTTTGATGAACTGACCAACGATGGTTTTGAAATTGAACAACCGGACACGGAGAAACAAAAACGATATGTATTTGGCAGCAACAAAATTGACCTTGAGGTAAAAGAAAATAATGACTGGTTCGATATTCATGCCATCGTACATTTCGGATCATACCAGATACCTTTTATTCAGCTGAGGATCCACATACTTAATCATATAAAAGAGTTTATACTGCCATCGGGAGAAATTGCGGTAATACCCGAAAAATGGTTCTCTCGGTATGGCAATCTGCTGCATTTTACCGAAGGTGGTAACCAGCTTAAGCTTCGCCGCCATCATATAGGTTTGGTAAATGACCTTGCCGAAGGTGAAATGGCCACCGTTACGATGAGCCGCAAGCTGCAAAAGTTAGCCGATTTTGAGGAACTGGAAGATATTGCTATGCCAATGCATTTCGTGGGCCATTTAAGACATTATCAAAAAGCCGGTTACAACTGGTTCCATTTTTTAAAGGATTATCACTTTGGCGGCTGCCTTGCGGATGACATGGGCCTTGGTAAAACCATACAAACCCTGGCGCTGCTGCAAAAACATAAGGAAGATACCGAAGCTATGGGTCCGAAGGACTCCTTTGGAGCTAGCAAAAGCACCTCACTGGTGATTATGCCTACCTCGCTGATCTATAACTGGCTTAATGAGGCGAAAAAATTCACCCCGAAGCTGAAGCTGATGGTGCACACTGGTACGCTGCGCTATAAGTCGCCGGAGGTGTTTGCCGATTATGATGTGGTGATCACTACTTATGGCATCAGCCGTATAGACATTGAATTATTCGCCTCGTACTTTTTTGATTATGTGATATTGGATGAGAGCCAGAACATCAAAAACCCATCTTCAAAATCATTCCATGCGGTGAGGCAGTTAAAATCCCGCTTTAAACTGATATTAAGCGGTACACCGGTTGAAAATTCGGTTAACGACCTGTGGACGCAAATGTCGTTCATAAATCCTGCTTTGTTGGGTACTCAGCAATATTTTCAGAACGAGTTTGTGACGCCTATCGAAAAGAAAAAGGACGAGGAGAAGGCCCGTAAGCTGCAGGCATTGATAAAGCCCTTTGTGTTACGCCGCACAAAGGAACAAGTTGCCACCGAACTGCCGCCAAAAACGGAGAACTTGTTTTACTGCAAAATGAGCGAAGAGCAATCCTCCGTTTATGAAAAAGTAAAATCAGAATACCGCAACGAATTGCTGCAAAGCCTGGAAGATGGCACCTTTGCCCGGGCACAGATGCATGTTTTGCAGGGCCTGATAAAACTCAGGCAAATTGCGAATCACCCGGTTATGATAGATAAAGAGTACGAAGGGGATTCAGGTAAGTTTGAGAACGTCGTGCATACCCTTTCCAACGTGCTGGAGGGCGGTCATAAGGTGCTGGTATTTTCGCAGTTTGTGCGGCAGCTGAATATTTACAGGGAATACTTTGATAAGGAAAACATTTCTTATGTGTACCTCGACGGCAGCACTCAAAACCGCGGCGATGTAGTGAAACAGTTCCAGGAGGATGAAAAAACAAGGGTGTTTTTAATTTCGATAAAAGCCGGCGGCGTAGGCCTTAATTTAACCGAAGCAGATTATGTTTTCATCCTCGACCCCTGGTGGAACCCCGCGGTTGAACAGCAGGCTATTGACCGTACCCATCGCATCGGCCAAACCAAAAATGTTTTTATCTATAAATTTATTACCAAGGATTCTGTTGAGGAAAAGATACTTGCCCTGCAGCAGCGCAAACTCAAAGTGGCCCGCGCGCTTATTACCACAGAGGAAAGCTTTATAAAATCGCTGTCAGTTGAGGATATAAAGGAAATATTGGGGTGATTTTAGATTTACGAATTACGAGTTTAGATTTACAAAGTAAAATGCATCATTTTGTGCAAACTCTGAAAAAAAGCCTGGAATGACGCGTTAAAAATATATATTCATTGCCGTTGGCTTTAGCCAACGGACACAAAGGAGAAAGTTACAGGCTTTAGCCCAAAGGATTATTTAGGCTAAAGCCTGATTTTCCTTATTATCTACTCCGTCCGCTAAAGCAGACGGCAATGAATAAAACAAGATTAAAACAACCAGTGATAAAATTATTTTGTGCCATGTTTAAATACCCGATTATCCTTACCCTATTACTGCTGGCTCAAATTGTTATTGCCCAAAGAAGCAAACAAGACGATGTTGCGGCTATTAGGGCTTCACGGACCGCGTCAAATGCAGCCATTGCCAAACATGATATTAATGGCATATCTAAATATTGGCTCCCGGATTTTGTTCAAACGATAGGTAGAGGAACTTCTTTGACGGGGAAAGATACCATTGTGGCGGCATGGAAGGCTCTGTTTAAAACCAATAAAACCGTATCGTACGTACGTATGCCTACCGCAATCGTTATTGGTGATAATGATTTAATGGCGTGGGAAACAGGCACCTGGATAGCGAAAAATTCTTATAGTAAAGGCGGCAACTATTCAGCCATGTGGCGGAAAATTGACGGCGCATGGAAATTACAGGCAGAACTGTTTGTGTCGCTGAGAAAACTATGAAGAAATACTTGGGTAATTTTAGATTTACGAATTACGATTTTAGATTTTTTTATTTGTCTCACTCAGACTTCCGAAGTTTTAAAAACTTCGGAAGTCTTACCTGCTATCTGCTAATGGTCATCTTCTGTTTTAGATGATTTAGTTTTAGTGTAATCTTCTAATTTAGAGATAATTTCTTCATCAAATCTTTCTTCAATTCGTTTCCTATTAACCGTATCAAGTTCGTCATACTTAAACCATTTAGGTCCACCATTGTAAACTAATCTAATAGAAATAGTTGCTTTTGCAGGATCTGCTAACATTGCCGAATCGCCTATAAAGGTCACATAGTAAATTTCTTCCGGCTTGTTTTTAAAATAAAAAGTTTTCCCCTCTAAAAAGAAATAAGAGTGTTTTATTGACGTATCCTCATACATCCATTTGTCGGGAACTTTAAATTCCGGATTAAATGAGTAAAGATTATTAATAGCTGTTTCTACGTTTTTCTTTGAGGTTGGAAAATTTCTTTCAGGAAAGCCACCCAATGTATCATCGTTAAAATGTCGAAATGTATAAAAAAACCAAATAAAAACAGAGCTGATTAAAGTTGCAATTAATATGATTATAATTATTCTTTTCATATAAAACAGTTAAATATTCAATCATTGGTAAATATTCCCGCCAGTTTATAAACGATGGCCACCGTTAAAACTACAATACCGATGTAAAATATTATTCTGCCATGTTTTCTATCACTTTCCTTATATTCATAAACCCGTTCGCCATCGGGTAATGTTTTTTTATAGGTCATCAGAAACCAGCCGATAAGTATCCCTAATAAACCTCCTATAAAGGCGCAGATGTAGCCGGCAACTATCCAGTAGGTCTGCGGAGGATCGGGTACTTTTAATGCCTCTTTCCTTTTTTCATTGATAGCTGTTATGGTTTCATCTGTTAAAACCTCACCTTTTTCAGCTAATATTTTTCGCGCAAGTACAACATCAAAAGGACTCCATTCATCCGCTTTCGTAATTACCTCCATCAGTTCATCATCTGTAAAACTGTACAGATAGTAATCTTTTCCTATTTCGGTGACATCTTCGCTTTCATCGTCCTTTAATAGCTGGTTTACTTTTTCAAAATCTTCGTTTTTTATTTTTACAGCATACTGAGTTACTGACGCATCGTTAAAAGAAAATGTCGGATCAAACGTCCTTGATTCTTCTTCCACAAAGTGCGCTATATCATGCTGTTCCAATTGTTCGGCAAGTTCCTTTGCCAACGCGGGGTCGTTAAATTTTTGATAGGTTATAAATTCAGGTTCCATGTGGTAAATATATAATTTCGCTAACGCATTCAGATTTCGGATTAGGAGCCCATAATTTCTGTCATGTTTCCTTCGGAATTTCGCAAAATTCCATTACTTGTCATGACCAAAATTCAAATAATCTTTTCTTTGTAGATAATCGTAAAAATAATCCTCGGAATTTATCCATGGATTAATATTGTCAACCAATTTTCCTTTTCTATAAACTGAATATTTCTTTAATTGATTTGTATTTATTACTATGGTATCTCCTGGCTGTATTTCATCAATTTCAGGACTTACTATTAAAGCTTCGCTGTCACGTATCTTACAAAAAAGGTACTTTCCTTTGAACAATGCCTCATAATTAGATCCCTTATTATTTTGAATTACACTCACGTAAATCACCCCATAATCGTGCTCATTCGTGACTTCAACTTTTTTTACTAAACCCGTGAATGTAAAATTAAGATTAGAAAAGTATTTCCGCTCCTCGTCATCCTCTTTATTTAGATTAAAAAAACCAATAATTGCGATTATCAATATAAATACAAGCAGAACTAAAACTTTTTTGACTTCTGACATATAAGTTTAAAATGGAACAAGTTTAGTTAAATGTGTCGATATATTTAATATCCTATCCAATATATTCCGTTGAGCGGTTGGAATTGGGGTTGATTCAATCCGGATAATCATGTTCTTAGAGTCTTCGGAATTTCGATTTCGGATTTTTAATGCTGACAGTATTGTTTGATAAGATCTGCTGTCATAGTTTCAGCACCAAGGCTTTTGGCTTTGTTTAAATCATTGCAAACAGTTTCAAGGTGTTTAAGCCTGATATTTGCAAGTGCACGATAACAATATGCGAATGAATTGTCTGGATTAAGTTTAATTGCTTCATTGATATCGCTTAATGCCAGATCGTATTTCTTTAGTCCGATATTGCTACATCCTCTGTTATTCAACGATACCCCCTTCCAATAAGGATCATGGGTCAAAACAAGAGCCTTATTAGCAAATGCAAACCCATCATCCCAATTGCCTACATAATTTGAATAATAAGAAAAGTTATTAAGCAAATAAATATTTTGAGGATCAATACTTAAGCCTTTCCTTAACGCAGCAAAGCAATTAGCATATTCCCCCTTACTTCCATATAAATAAGATATTCCAGCATAATAGGAAATTTCAGAAGGATGCATTTCGACTAAGGTAATATAATCCTTTATACCAGATGGATAATCTTTTAACTCGGTATAACAACTTGTTCTGAGAAATAGAAATTTCGTAAAAAGGGAATCTTTTGGGTTAATTTTATTAAGCTCTTCCGTGCAGACTTCAATAGACGCCTTATACTGTTTATTGTTATAGAGTTTTTGAGCCTGTTTATAAGTATCGGTTTGCATAATAAAATATGCTATGAAAAGAGTACCAATTATAGTTGGTTTCATAAAGATAAAGGTAGGGTTTAAGTGCATTGTTCCAAATTACGATGGAATTTCCGATTAAATTGTTTCGATCAGTGCAATCATTTATTATAATCGGTGAAATCATCCGCGAGAATCGGTGTAATCCTCTATAATTGAAACAAAAATATCCTAATATTGGTTGTTCAAACATTTATCAAATCTTTTCGGAAATCAACCTCAAAAATAAAATTCCATGAAAAAGTTTTTACTCTTAACCCTGCTAACCTCTTGCTGTATATCTGCTTTCAGCCAAAGCAAGGTGGTTTGCTGCAGCAACCCGTCGGCTACACAAAAATTCGCTATGCTGGCTTCTAATAAGGAGTTCAGGATGTCGCACAAAAGCCCTTTGAAAATGCACTTTCAAAGCAGCGTAGGTAAGGCCATTACTTATAAAACACCTGACGGCAAAGAGGCAGATGCTTATTTTTTCCTCGCCAAGAAGCCAACCAATAATTACCTGCTGGTTGTACACGAATGGTGGGGATTGAACGACTGGGTGAAAAAGGAATCGGAAAAAATTTATAACGATCTCGGCGATGTGAACGTGATAGACCTCGACCTGTATGATGGTAAAGTTGCCACCACCCGCGAAGAAGCAGGTAAATATATGCAGACGGTAAAAGATGACCGCGCCGATGCCATCATTAAAGGCGCAATTGCTTATGCCGGTCCTAATGCGCGTATTGCCACTATAGGCTGGTGCTTTGGGGGCGGCTGGAGTTTGCAAACCGCCTTGCTGGCCGGTAAGCAAGCCATAGCTTGCGTAATGTATTACGGCATGCCCGAACAGGATATTAACAAGCTTAAAACATTGCATTGCGACGTATTAGGCAATTTTGCCAGTAAAGACGGATGGATAAATCCAAAAGTCGTTGCCAAATTTGAAGCGGATATGAAAACCGCCGGCAAAAAAATAACCGTTCATGAGTTCGACGCCAACCACGGTTTCGCCAACCCAAGCAACCCCGATTATAACAGTAAGGCCACGGAGGAAGCGTATAAATACACTATGGAGTTCCTGAAACGGAGGCTGAGATAGGGTGATTAGTCTATATTAGTTATGTTAACAAGTACCTGGATGAGGGCTGGGTGATCACAGAGATCATTCACGGTGCAACAGCCGCAGCTAACCGGACGAATATCACTTTTGTAATGGAGAAATGAACGGGGACCGTTGATTTTAATGATTTTGGGATACCGCTGATTTTTAGCGCATCAGCGAAATCTTTAAATCATTAAACTCAACGGTCCAGACAAAAAACTTTGTAAATTCACCCTCAAATATATCTTCTCGAAAACCACGTTTTTTAACATAATTTATATTGGTATGAAATCTTTTTTATTATTACTGCATGCATTACTTATTGGAGGTTCTGCTTTTGCCCAGGACATTCCGGCCCGCTGGGACGAGCTTGTTGCCACGGATTTCCCGAAAGCTTTGGAAAAATCATCTAGAACCTGTATTCTTCCAATCGGAATATTAGAGAAACATGGCCCGCATTCACCTATTGGTACAGACCTTATTCATGTTCGTGAATGGGCTGCACATGCTGTAAAAGAAGAATATGCCGTAGTTTTCCCGGATTATTTTTATGGACAGATAAATGAAGCCAGGCACCAGCCGGGCACATTTGCTCTGCCAAGTAAAGTGATATGGGACCTGCTGGAAGCTACCTGTGATGAAATAGGCCGGAATGGCTTTGATAAGATCATCATTCTTAATGGTCATGGCGGCAATCCCGAATTTTTGCACTTCTTTATGCAATCGCTGCTGAACAAGCGGCATAATTATGCCGTTTATCTTTATGAGCCTAAAACTGATAGTGCCTATGCTGCCGAATACCGCAAAATGCATAAATCCGACTTAAAAAACGATCAGCATGCAGGGGAATCGGAAACCTCGATTTTATTATATTACAGGCCCGACCTAATGCGCATGGGCCGTGCGGCTGAACAAAGCGGGGGCAACCAGGGCCGCCTGCCTTTAACTAATTTGTACACCCCGATATGGTGGTATGCCGCCTATCCTAACCATTATGCGGGGGAAGGCGCCAAAGCGACCACAGCCTTTGGCAAGTTTATTACCGATTATGAAATTGCAACATTTGTTAAAGCACTGAAAGAAGTAAAAGCAGACACAAAAACTTTGCAGTTGCAAAATGAATTTTACGACAGGGTGGATAAGCTGAGGTAAATTGGTTGATTGGGTTGATTAGGTGAGTGGTTGATTGAGTTGAATCCCCGGCGTTAGTTGTAATTGACAAACTTAATCAACCCAATCTAACTCAATCAATTTAATCAACTCAATCTAACTTAATCACCCCCTATACTTACAATCCAAATGATCCAAATAAATTTGACCAATATAGTTATTGAGGATATTGTTTCGCGATTTAAGGTTCGTGGCAATATAGTCTCTGCAAAACCTTTTGGCTCGGGACACATTAACGATACCTGGCGCATTGTCACAAGCACGCACGAGAGCTACTTGCTGCAAAAGATTAACCATTTTGTGTTTAAGGATGTGGCTGGCCTGATGAATAACATTGTAAATGTTACCCGGCATTTGAAGGAAAAACTTAAGACAATGCCTGGTTCTGATGCGGAAAAACAGGTGTTGACCTTAGTTGAAAATAAGGATAACGGGTATTTTATTGAAGACATTTCAGGCAATTACTGGCGCATTTTTCTGTTTCTGAATAATACTAAAAGCTATGACCAGGCGCTGACGGCAAAACAGGCTTTTGAGGGCGGAAAAGCATTTGGCTTCTTCCAGGCGTTGCTGGCCGATATGGATACGCGCCTTGTTGTCGACACGATTCCCAACTTTCACAATATTGAATTCCGTTTGGATAACCTGGACAAAGCAATAGCGGCTAATCCAGCCGATAGATTGAGCAAAGTATTACCCGAAATTGAATTCATTGATCATCGCAGAGCAGAGATGGGCAAGATTTTACAGTTGGGCCGTGCCGGGGTGTTGCCTCAAAGAATCATCCATAATGATACTAAGTTTAATAATGTCCTGCTTGATGAACATGACCATGCGCAGTGCGTTATAGACCTGGACACAGTTATGCCCGGCTACGTGGCGTATGATTTTGGCGATGCTGTACGTACTATTATCAATAATGGACCCGAGGATGAGCCGGAACTTAATCTTATTAAACTCAACATCCCATTGTTTACAGCCTATGTAAAAGGCTATTTAAAACAAACAACTAAATTTTTAACTCCGGCCGAAGTAAGCTCATTAATAAATGGCGCACTGCTTTTACCCTATATGCAAGGTGTGCGATTTTTAACAGACTATTTGAATGGCGATGTTTATTTCAAGATACATTCGCCCTGGCATAATTTGCAGCGGGCAAAGGCACAGTTCCAATTAGTTAAAAAGATAGAGGAGGCTAAGGAAACTTTGAATAATATCATTTGGTATAATCGGTGAAATCATTTAACAATCAGTGTAATCAAAAAATAACTTTAGTAGCCCCATAGCCAAATTTCTCTTTACGGGCATCCATAAATGTGCGGATTTTGGGATGTTTACTCAATATTTTATGAATCTCGTGCCTTAAAGTGCGGTTTCCCGCGCCATGAATAAATGTAATTTCAGGTAACTGGTGCACAATGGCGGCGTCAAGAGTCTTATTAAAATGAGTTAACTGAATGTTTAGTATTTCGGTGTTGCTTAAAAATTGATAGTCGTCGCGGAGTTTTTCAATATGCAGGTCTGTTTCTGTTCCGGGTTTTTCGATACTTGTTTTCTCTTCCGCCGTCCTAAAAAAACTTTCTTTCAATTTTTGTGCATCTATAACCACCTCCGGTTCATCTAATTGAATTAACCATCCGGGCTGGTTTAAAACCGGCAACTGTTTTTTAGCGCCCGAAAAATCTTTGGCTTTAAATTTTTCAGTAATTGCCAGCGGAGCCGGCGGTTCTATATTTTGTGCAGTATAAAAAAGGATGTTAAAAATGAATTTTGGCCATAATTGCAGGTCGGCTAATTGCGCAGAATAAATTTTAGCCGATGTCGCAGGCGTAATTACTCCCGCATATTCACCCTTAAAATATTGTTGCTTTTCTGTAGTTAAAGTTGCCAGCAGTTGAAATGAAGTATCGTTTATCAAATGAAAATGGACTACCGAACCAGCTTTAGGATCGCTTAATACAGCAACATAGACGCCCTTTGCTTTAAATTCCCCTTTAAATTCCTTCTGCTCATCAGTAATGTTGCTTTTTATAGTTCCGGCAGGCTCATAGCCGTGTACGGTGGTAACTTTACTTGCCAGCACAGGTATCTCAAAATCGTCTTCGCCTGTAACGCCTATCATCTGGTCATCAATGATCCGGGTTATAAAGCCCTCCATTTTCTCATCCACAAAACGAACAAAATCGCCTAATTTATATTTCATTTTCTTTGATTACAGATTTAAGGATGATTTCATCATATGATTTCACCGATTTGAGATTGACTTCGCTGATTTAAAAGAAGCCATTAAGTTCAAACGAGCAAGACCGCGAATTTACGCAGATTAATCCGGCTGAATAGAAGTTTGCCCTCGCTTAAAGTCAATATTATATAAATCTTTTCCAAAATACTGTAAATTTTGTCAGCCATTGCTTCAGTAATTTTGTGTTGTTAACAAAATATTATGACAACAGATCAATTAGAAACACTGACGTTCCCCGTGACCGGCATGACCTGCGCCAGTTGCGCTTCAAGTGTGGAATCCATGATCGGTGCACAAAAAGGCGTTGAAAAAGCTGAGATAAATTATGCGGCACAATCTGTTAAAGTTGCTTTTCATCCCGAAATGATACAGCCTGTAAATCTACAGCAATCCGTTCAGTCGATAGGTTATGATCTTATCATAGATTCCGCTAATGTTCAGGAAAAGCAGGAAGAAATACAGCAAAGCTATTATACCAAACTGAAGAGGAATATAACATTGGCCGTTGTTTTTGCACTGCCCGTTGTATTGACCGGAATGTTCTTTACCGGTATCCCCTTCGCTAATGATCTTCAAATGCTCTTTACCGCCCCTGTTGTATTTATAGCGGGCAGGGGTTTTTTTATCAATGCCTTTAAACAGGCACGGCATCGGAAGGCAAATATGGATACATTGGTTGCCATGAGTACAGGGATTGCTTTTTTATTCAGCGCATTTAATACGATTTATCCGGATTTCTGGTACAGGCAGGGTCTTTCCCCCCATGTTTATTATGAAGCGGCTTCCGTCGTGATCGTTTTTATCATGCTGGGTAAGTTACTGGAGGAAAAAGCGAAATCCAATACTTCATCCGCAATTAAAAAGCTGATTGGCCTTCAGCCTAAAACGGTAATGCTTATAACAGCGCAGGGTGAAAGGGAAACGGCCATTGCAGAGGTTCAGGTGGGTGACCGTTTGTTAGTTCATCCGGGAGAAAAAATTCCTGTAGATGGTGAAGTGTATGCAGGATATTCTTTTGTTGATGAAGGTATGATCACAGGCGAACCGGTTGCTGTTGAGAAAAAAGAAGGCAACAAAGTATATGCCGGCACAATTAATCAAAAGGGCAGCTTCCGTTTTATAGCTGAAAAAGTAGGAGGAAGCACTTTGCTGGCCCACATTATCCAACTCGTTCAGGACGCCCAGGGATCAAAAGCCCCGGTTCAAAAATTGGTGGATAAAGTTGCAGGCATTTTTGTTCCGGTGGTTATAATTATTGCCCTGCTGAGCCTGGGAGCATGGCTAATATTTGGTGGGGAGCATGCGTTAACACAAGGTTTACTGGCAATGGTAACCGTGTTGGTTATTGCCTGCCCGTGCGCATTAGGCCTGGCGACGCCCACAGCAATTATGGTAGGTATTGGCATAGGTGCAGAAAATGGCATCCTGATCAAAGATGCCGAAGGTTTGGAATCAGGACACAAAGTGAATGCGGTCATCATGGATAAAACCGGTACCATAACCGAAGGGAAACCTGTAGTAACCGACCTGATATGGTCAGAAACAGATAAGGAACGCCTGGATATGCTGGCCTCTGTTTTTCTTACCATGGAGCAACAATCAGAGCATCCCCTTGCAGATGCTATTGTCGCTTATTTGGAAGCTGCTCATGCAGGCCAGGTAAAAATCACTGCATTTAACAGCCTTACAGGCAAGGGAGTTGAAGCAGTATTTGAAAGCCGGCAGTATTTTGCCGGAAGTTCTAAACTCGTTGAAGAAAAAAACATTACTATCCCGGATATTCTTGAAGCGTATATCGCCTCTATTTCGGGGCAGGCTAAAACTGTAGTTTATTTTGCCGACGGAACTACGGTGCTGGCTATTGCAGCCATAGCTGATCAAATTAAGACAGGTTCTGCCGAAGCAATAGACCAATTAAAAAAACAGGGCATTGAAGTATATATGCTGACCGGCGACAATAAACAGACTGCGGCAGAAATTGCTCTCCAGGCCGGTGTTGAACACTATCTGGCTAACGCTATGCCGTCTGATAAGGCTGATTTTGTGAAAAAGTTGCAGGCAGAAGGCAAAACCGTAGCTATGATTGGCGACGGCATCAATGACAGCCAGGCGCTTGCCCAGGCGGATGTAAGTATCGCCATGGGTAAGGGATCGGATATTGCTATGGACGCGGCCAAAATCACCTTAATTTCTTCAGATTTGCGGCAAGTGCCAAAAGCGCTGCGCTTATCAAAACTAACGGTCCGCGCTATTCGTCAAAACCTCTTTTGGGCATTTGTCTATAACATAATCGGCATTCCGGTCGCGGCCGGTGTTCTCTACCCGATAAACGGATTTTTGCTCAATCCTATGATTGCCGGGGCAGCTATGGCGTTGAGCTCTGTGTCCGTGGTAAGTAACAGCTTAAGGCTAAAATTTTTCAATCTTAAACTTTAGTATTTTAATTAAATAAAAATGGAAACGTTAAAATTCAAAACCAATATCAAATGCGGTGGTTGCGTTGAAGCGGTAACGCCGGTTTTAGATCATCTGAAAAAAATAGAAAACTGGGAAGTGGATACCGCTAATCCCGATAAAGTGCTGACTGTACGTACCAGCGAACCTGTTTCAGCCAGTGAGATCATTGGCGCTTTAAAAGAAAAAGGATATATTGCAGAAAGGATTTAAATGATAATGAATATGATCTTGCATATCAGGAATATGGTTTGCGACCGATGCATAATGGTTGTTAAACAACAATTAGAAAATCTAGGATTTCAAACGGAAGAGGTCGTACTTGGAAGGGCCAAAATAAGTCCTGAGCCTGATGCGGATCAATTAAGTAAAATTTCATCAGCCTTCAAATTGTTAGGGTTTGAACTTATTGATGATGAAAAGAAAAAAATTGTTGAGCAGATTAAAAATATAATCATCAAATGGATCCATCATAGCGACCTGGAAGATAACCCTATTAATTTCCCGGAATTTTTATCCGATCATATGCATAAAGATTACACATATTTAAGCAGGATGTTCTCCGAATCTGAGGATACGACTATTGAAAGATTTATCATTCAGCAAAAAATTGAAAAAGTAAAAGAACTGCTGGAATATGGCGAGCTTAATTTAAATGAGATTTCCTGGAAAATGGGTTATAGCAGCAGTGCACATCTTTCAGCACAATTTAAAAATATAACCGGGATAACGCCAAGCCGGTTTAAAGCTTCGGACAAGATAAACCGAAACCCTATCGATAAAATTTAATGCTTAGTATGCAAATCGGTTGCTATTCTTTTTCCCAGGGCCTGATAATGACCTAAAGCTTGTTTTGGCGTATGAGTTTTTTATAGGTTTTTACCAGTTTTTGTTGTGAGAAACCAAGCCGGTATAAAAAGTAGATGATAAAAAAAATGCCTTGTGTTTTATAAATACCGTTTTCAAGGTATTTACGGGCGGAAGTCACCACGAACTTTTTTATGACAATAAAGGAGGTGATTTTCTTTAGCCTTTTAATAATTTGCTGATCTTCGAGCACAATGTGCTGCACATAAAAACCGCCTGCCTTGTTAAATGCCGCTTTGGTTACAAACAGGCTTTGGTCGCCAAAACGGACGGCATCAATATCAAACCGGGTAAACCAGCAGTTGGCTTTTAAAAACCAATGGGCATGGTCGAAGGACAACGTGAAACAACCGGCCTGGTAACCCTTACCTACAGCGTGCTGAATGTCTGCAGTAAATCCGGAGGGAGGTAAAGTATCGGCGTGCAGAAAGTAAAGTATTTCGCCTTTTGCCAGCGCGGCCCCCGCATTCATTTGAGCAGCCCGCCCTTTTTTGTCACTAACTAAAGTTATCGCTCCTGATTGTTTCGCAATACAAACCGTTTCATCAGTACTGCCGCCGTCGGCCACAATTATTTCAATAGGATTGCTCCCATTAGCATTAATCACTTTTTTTATAGTTAATGCTATCTGATCCGCTTCATTGTAGGTTGGGATAATAATGCTGGTCATGCGTTTTTTATCAGGCTTGTGTTTATTAAATCCTTTTCTTCATCAACATCATTTAGTACAGGCAGAAGAAAATAAGTAAGCTGCAATTGTTCACAACGTGCAATCGTCTCTCTAAAAACTGTTTCTGTACTCCAGGCCATGTTTTCAAATAGCTGAGAATGCTGTGATTTCATGCCTAATAAATAATACCCGCCGTCTAAAGCCGGCCCGATAACGACATCATAATGATCCAGGTTGTCAAAGGCGTTCTGTATGACCGTCTCATCCAGGTCAGGGCAATCTGCCCCTATGATAACTGCTTTCTTGTATCCTTGCCGAAAAATATAATTAAAAGCGTTTGACATCCTTTTCCCCAGATCTTTGCCGGATTGTGCAGCCCGAAAATAATCTTCGGTCCATACATCCCCCGCCTCTTTATAATCCGAATAAAATACATATTTATCCGCAGGCAGAAAACGGGTAGCTGAAAATGTATGGTCAATTAAAAGCTTATAAACCACGAACGCCTTTTTATGGCCGATGGTGGCCGCAAGCCTTGTCTTTACCTTGCCAAAAACAAGGTTTCGTGTGAAAATCAATAAGGCATTATCTTTTTTCATAGGCAATTTATTGTTATTGCTTAACAGCAACCTCCGCCATCAATCAGCAACGGTCCCTCCGCAGCTTGAACCAGCGCCTGCGGTACATCCATAGCAGTGCTGATTTATTTCAATATTGCGGTTATTTATTATATTAAGATCAAAATCCCTTATATGTTGCGAACCGATTGTGCTTACCGGTATATCCAGCATCTGGTTAAAATCGCAATCATACAGGTAACCATCCCAACCTACCGAAACACTATTACGGCACATTACATTTTCTACTGCCGCAGGATTAAAAGCGGCGATCAGCTTTTCCATATATTTATCGTAATTACCCGATGAAAGCAGGTAATCCAGGTAACGGCTGATCGGCATATTGGTGATTGTGTAGAGGTTATTAAAATGTATCCCGAAATTTTTCGATAGCTCCGTTTTATATTCCGTTTCAAGCGTCTGCTGCGATGGCGGCAGGAAAGCCCCCGCCGGGTTATACACGAGATTAAGCTGCAAATCTGTATCTTCCATCCCATAACCAACAGCATTTAATAGTTGAAGGGCTTTAATGGAATCGTCAAAAACCCCGTCACCTCTTTGCCTGTCCGTCCTGTCGCGGGTAAAACTTGGCAATGAGGAAACTACTTCAACCCTGTGCTTTCTGAAAAATTCGGGCAGATCATGAAAACGTTTATTAGCCAGGATTATAGTAAGGTTACAGCGAACAATGATGTGTTTTTCCAGTTTACTGATCTCTTCTACAAACCACCGGAAATCCGGATTTAATTCAGGCGCCCCCCCGGTAATGTCAACAGTTTGGATACCGGAATTCGCTAATACTTCCAGGCAAAGAAGCATAGTTTCCCTGGTCATGATCTCTTTACGGTCGGGGCCGGCGTCTACATGGCAATGCCTGCAAACCTGGTTGCACATTTTGCCGATATTTACCTGGAAAATTTCTATCCCCGATGCTTTTAGCGGGAAAAAGCCCGCCTGCCGCAGCTTATCTTTAAACGAAGTATGCTGATGTTCGCCCTCATCCTGCAATATTGACAGTTGATTGTGGGGGTCTGCAAGGTGGTGCTGCAATACTTTAAGCGATTTTATCATTACCTACATACTAATCTCTTTCACCTTATTCATCATTTGTACCCCGTGCGCCAGCACCGCGCCACCTTTAATAGCGGCAGCCACATGAACTGCTTCCATCATCTGCGCCTCACTATAGCCTTTTTCGAAAGCGTCGCTGCTATAAGCATCTATGCAATATGGGCACTGAACCGTATGTGCCACTGCCAATGCGATCAATGATTTTTCTTTAGCAGAAAGGTGGCCATCTTTAAATACATCGCCATAATAAGAAAAAAACTTATCGGCCAGCTCTTTTTGATATTCCCCAATATTGTTAAACTTAACTAAGTCGTCTGGGTTGTAATAGGAATTGTTCATTACTTTTAATTTAAATGATTACTGCAAATTCAAATATACGGCAATAAAGATACCTTGAACCGGAGAAAGGATGCTCAAAACAAGTATTATCCTTTCGGCGTTTAGTCGCATCATTTCACAAAACCTGACAAATGAAAATTATTTTTTTATTGCTGATGTGAAGGGCATTTTACGGTGCCATAACTGCAAAACACGCAGCAGTCCCCAGGTTTAGGATTTAATATGGCTTTACAGTTTTCACACTGATAGAAAAAAAGACAAGAGTCTAACGGAACGATTTCCTTTTTCTGATGGCCGCATAACGGACAGGTAAGTATAGATTTTATAGGAATATCTTTTTCGGGTATCATCGTGTTAAAGTTATAATTTTGAAATAATCCGATCCTTTAAATCCTTGTTTTCTAAAAATGGGACAAATTCTGTCGCATCTTTTCCCAGGTGATGATGCAGAAATTTATCGATCAACAGACTTTGTTTTTGATAGGCCGTACAACCATTACATAAAGAGGTATGTAAATGCAAACGGATTTTTTCTTTGCGGGTCAAGCCGGCAAAGGATTCTTTCTCGATCAGTTCAGTTGCTTTCTTACAGGAAAGCATCAGCCAGTTCATTATTCTTTTCATCGTTTTACGATTTAAACCAGTTTAATTCAAGGCATTTTCTTAACTGCAGCTTTGCCCTATGCAGTATCTGCCAGTAATTAGTAGGGGTAATTCCTAATTCCTGACAAATTACTTCACCTTTTTTTTCAAGGAAGTATTTTAATTGTACTGCTGAAAACCAATGACCGGGCAGCTTTTCGAGGCAAGATTGTAATACCTGGTTAAACTCTTTATTATCTAAAATATTTTCGTCCTCGTGGCGCCATTCATGTGGTTTTTGCGAATTGTCCCAATTATCATTATTGTCAAAAAAAAGCCTGAAAAGATTGTCGCTACTTTCATCGCTTTGAAGCTGTTCGAAAACGGCAGTTTTTTTAAATTTTTTACGGTGATAATCGTTTATCTTGTTATTTAAGATAGAAAAAAGCCATGTTTTTGGGTTACTTCCTCCCTTAAAACCTGGTAAACTCTGATGTGCTGCCAAAAAAGTATCCTGAACCAAATCTTCTGCAGTTTCTTTACCGGATGTTTTATAAAATGCCCATGAATACATAGTCTCTGAGTATTGTTCGACCCAGCGTCTTAGCGTTAAGGCAATTTCGTTATCGGGCATCAGGCAATAATATTGTTTATTTGAAAGAGTAAAGTAAATCAAATTTTATTCCACCTCCGTGATTAAATGCAAATCATGCAGAAAGGCTTACCGGGGGGCATAAATTTTGAAAGTGTTAAAGCCAAAGAGGTTCTTGCCGGTTATCAAAAATATATAAAAGGATGGCTTTACCGTCTGTTGATCCCGTAATCAAAATTGTTTTTCCTGCTAATTTCATGGCTATTGTATTTTATCTTGATTGATCATAATTTAACAATTGTAGCGGCAGGGCAAACGCATTAAAATTGTGTAAAGTCCAATTAGGAGGCGCCTTCGGAGC
>DAIOXE010000018.1:116295-119348 GCA_036758125.1 Mucilaginibacter sp. | reverse complement strand
CAATCTAAGGTCATCTATATCTGTGGCCGTACCCACCCAAAGCGGCAATTCGCCTTCTTTATTCTTAATTGGCCTTAAACGGATTAAGTACCACCGGTAAACGCCGTCTGCACGCTTTTTGCGGTTTTGAAATTCACCACCATCACTGGTTTCCTGAATCAACTTATATTGATCTAAAGTATATTGCAAATCATCAGGATGAATTACCGTCTGCCATCCCTCTCCTTGGGTTTGCTCATGATCCAGCCCGGTATAATCGTACCATCGCTGATTGTAAAAGGTGACTTCGCCTTCAACCGTGTTTGTCCAGGCTATTTGGGGAATGGTTTCTATCATGCTGTGAAACCTGTTTTCACTTTCCACTAAAGCTTTGGTGCGGCTGGCCACCCGTTCTTCCAGTTCCTGGTTTAATTGCAAGAGATCCTGATTAATGATTCTAACCGTTTCTTCCTGCTTAATAAGCAGCCGGTTCTTTTTATATAACTCGGCAAATACAGCCACCTTAGAACGCAATATCAGCGGATTAAACGGTTTACGGATATAATCTACCGCACCTGTTTGGTATCCTTTAAATACTTCCGCTTCTTCATAATCCTGGCCGGTTATAAAAATAATGGGTATGTGCCTTAATTTCTCTCTCTGATAAATTATTTCGGCAGTTTCATACCCATCCATAATGGGCATTTTAACGTCCATCAGAATAAGGGAAAAATCTTCTTCTTTGAGTAATATCTTTAAAGCATCCTTGCCGGATGTTGCTTTGGAAAAAAAATAGCCTTCTTTCTCCAGAACAAGTTCCATCGACATCAGGTTATCTTCACGGTCATCTACCAGGAGGATTTTAATTAATTCAGAACTCACGTTTTCATTTTAATATACTGTAATTATCGCACTTTAATACCACAAATAATTATTGATATAACCAAACACGCATCAGTGATAATAACTGATCTGTTTTCACAGGTTTCGTGATATAATCTGACGCCCCTGATGCGATACATTTCTGCCTGTCGCCTATCATCGCTTTGGCCGTTACCGCGATAATTGGCAATTGCTTGTTCCGATGCTCTTTCCTGATCCGCTGTATCGTTTCATAACCATCCATTTCGGGCATCATAATATCCATCAGCACAATATCTATATCTTTCTGCTTATTAAGTATTTCAAGCGCTTCCCTGCCACTTTCTGCAGTAATTACCTCAAGTTTAGAACTTTCGAACGCGGCGGTAAGGGCAAACAGGTTACGCACATCGTCATCAACTATCAATACTTTTTTGCCGTCAATGATATCATTTTCACCCCTTGCATCCTGAATAAGTTCAATCTTATCTTGCGGGATAGACTTTGTGTTTACGTGCAGAAGCATAAACAGTTCATCTAACAGGTTTCCATCCGAAGTGAGAGATTTAGTGATAAGCTTATGCTGCAAGCGTTTTAAATAAATAAGCTCATCCTGGCCCGGATCTGTCTCTGAATGTAAGATCACAGCTATTGATGCCTGCTTTAGATGATCAAGCAGGATTTTAGCGTCAGGCATACTAAAGTCAAGCACGATGCAATCGAAATCCGTATTTTTAAGCAACGATATTGCTTTTTCAGCATTTGGCGCTGTTGAAACGTTAACGGCCCCGTTTTCCAGCAATTTAGAAATCCGTTCTTTTTCGCCGGACTCAATAACCAATACGCTTTTAACATCGCGTTCATTGAAACGCTTAATGCCAGAGAGCAACTCATCAAGAGATTTATTCGACAGTGGTTTTAAATGAAAGCTTTGAGCGCCATATTTCATAGCTAATACCCTGTTTTCTTCGCCGGAGATAAGATGTACCGGAATATGGCGTAGATTAAGGTCGTTCTTTAAGAGTTTCAATAATTTCCACCCGTTCGATTCCGGCAGGTTAACATCAACCGTAATAGCTATTGGGCTATGATCTTTTATACTGTTAAATATTTCGAGATAGGTAACTGCCACAATTGCCTTTAGGCCCAGATCGTGCGCTTTGTCTATAATAATTTTTGTAAAGCGGACATCATCCTCAATCACTAAGATCACTTTATCGCCGGGAGCAATATTATGCCGGTCGTCATCTATAGCGGATTCGGCAGCCCCGGCTAAATTGGCGGGGGCATTATCAATGTAAATATTTTTGGCAACATACTCGCCTACGGTTTTAGCGCCCTCTTTATATTTTAGCGGCAGGTAAAGCGTAAACGTGCTTCCTTTTCCAATTTCGCTTTGCAATACAATTGTTCCGCCCAATAGTTCGGCAAAGCCTTTACTGATGGATAAGCCTAAGCCGGTACCACCGTATTTACGGCTTGTTGAACCTTCAGCCTGCTGGAATGCTTCGAAAATAATGCCCTGGGTTTTCCTGGAAATACCAATGCCGGTATCTTCAATAGAAAAAGCAATAACATGTTCGTTGCTTTTAACGGGAATATTCCCGAAATTTTCCGGCTTGTAGATACGAAGTTTAACCTCGCCTTTTTCCGTGAATTTAAAAGCATTTGAAAGCAGGTTCTTCAATATCTGGTTCAGCTTCCGGATATCGGTTTCCATTATTTCAGGAAGCCCTTCGTTGATATCTATCTCAAAATTGAGGTTTTTGGTTTCCGAAATTGGCTTAAATGTGGTTTCCACAAACGAAGCGATTTCCATAAAGCTAACCGTCATAATCTCGGCTGAGATAACCCCCGATTCGATTTTAGACAGGTCGAGGATGTCGTTGATCAACTGGGTCAAATCATCTCCGCAAGAGTGGATTGTTTTTGCATAGCTGATTTGTTTATCCGTAAGATTGCCTTCGTGGTTCTCAAACAATTGCTGTGCAAGGATCAGCAAGCTATTCAGTGGTGTGCGCAGCTCGTGCGACATGTTGGCAAGGAACTCTGATTTGTATTTGGAAGTAAGGGTAAGCTGCTCGGCTTTTTCATGCAGTTCATCATTTGCTCTCCTTAATTCCTCCTGCTGAGCCTTTAAATCTCCCGATAAGATGACTAAATCTGCTGCCCGCTTTTCTTTCTCTTCATTTTGAAAGGCAAGTTCTTTGTTT
>DAIOXE010000018.1:0-116195 GCA_036758125.1 Mucilaginibacter sp. | reverse complement strand
AGGCAAGTTCTTTGTTTGCAATAATTAAATCTGCTGCCCGCTTTTCTTTCTCTTCGTTTTGAAAGGCAAGTTCTTTGTTTGCAATAACTAAATCTGCCGCCCGTTTTTCTTTTTCTTCGTTTTGAAAAGCAAGTTCGTTGTTAGCAATGACCAACTCTGCCGCGCGGTTTTCTTTCTCTTCGTTTTGAAAGGCAAGTTCCTTGTTGGCAATGACTAATTCTGCCGCGCGGTTTTCTTTCTCTTCGTTTTGAAAGACAAGTTCTTTGTTTGCAATGACTAATTCTGCCGCGCGGTTTTCTTTCTCTTCGTTTTGAAAGGCAAGCTCCTTGTTGGCAATGACTAATTCTGCCGCGCGGTTTTCTTTCTCTTCGTTTTGAAAGACAAGTTCTTTGTTAGCAATGATCAACTCTTCCGCCCGTTTTTCTTTCTCTTGGTTTTGAAAAGCAAGTTCTTTGTTCGCAATGATCAGCTCTTCCGCCCGTTTTTCTTTCTCTTCGTTTTGAAAGACAAGCTCCTTGTTTGCAATAACTAATTCTTCCGCCCGGTTTTCTTTCTCTTCGTTTTGAAAAGCAAGTTCTTTGTTTGCAATAACTAATTCTTCCGCCCGGTTTTCTTTTTCTTTGTTTTGAAAAGCAAGTTCTTTTTTAGCAATGACTAAATCTGCTGCCCGATTTTTTTTTTCTTTGTTTTGAAAAGCAAGCTCTTTTTTAGCAATGACTAATTCTGCTGCCCGATTTTTTTTTTCTTTGTTCGCAATGATTAATTCTGCTGCCCGGTTTTCTTTCTCTACATTTTGAAAAGCAAGTTGTTTGTTCGCAATGATTAATTCTGCTGCCCGGTTTTCTTTTTCTGCGTTTTGAAAAGCAAGTTGTTTGTTAGCAATGATTAACTCATCCGATTTTTTTTTATCCATATTCTGTCTCTAAAAAAGCCGGTTTGTTTTAAAATTGTGGTACTACGGTGGCTGTGTAACAGTAGGGTTGAAAAATTGTTTTGATTAAATTTAATATAATTACATAAACTTCAATACAAACAATTTTATAAGTCTAAATCAGCAATTAAACGCAAATCAGACAGGAAATGTTTCGAGATTTGTACAGTAGCCACCACAAAGCCTGATAGAAATATCGGGCTTTTCTTGTTTAGTGTAGTCAAAGACTACATGCATAGTACATCCGAAGTTACAAACTCAGACAGCGGGCGCGCAAAACCGGGCGACACAATCATATGCATGATCTGCATATCTTATTCAATGCTAAGTAAATCAACATTACGGGTATTCGGTGCAACCGCAACTTTTATCGCCTGGAATAAAAATCAAAAATAATTCAGGAGTGTGTTCGCTGTTTCGATTTTTTTATTTAATTTTAGTTTATTCAAAACGTAAAATATTAAACCTTTTAAATAGTAAGGTGTTGTTATAGTCTCAATAGTATCAGTTTAAAAATCTGTGTCATGAGTCAGGTCAGTGAAATAAAATGTCCTGTTTGCGGAAAATGGTGCAAATGGACAAGTAAAATAGATGAAAGATGCCCAAACTGCGATGCATACCTCGAACCCGGGCGCTTCCTGTATGCGGAAGAAAAGAAGATTAATAAAGAGAGTGCCAGAAAAAACAGTTACCTGCTTATAAAGGAAACTGACGACCCTGTCGTGCAAATGCTAAAGCAATTTGTAAACTGGGTGCGATGGACTACATTTTATGGAATATCGGTAATCTATTTTGTTATCGCTATTTTGGTAGTATTGTATGGTTTGGCTATGCTTTAAAATTATTGATTTTCTTCGGCAAGGCCTTGGGGTGCAAACCAAATTGTCGCCTTTCACCAAGCGTTCCTATGGAACTCAAATGCTTGAATTTATTTTTTCTGCCAACCAGACGTCCCCGGACGAATGCAATCAGTTGGGAGAAACGTCCTATCCCTTTGCACGTGCTGCCCGCCAGCAAGTATTAGTAAAAAAAGGTGAAAGTCATTTTGGAGTGCTATCTTTATAGCCGATTTATTAATATCTTCTCGTATGTCTTCTGAACTAAGCCATTATATTACACATTATGGTTATATCGCAATTTTCACCCTTATTTTTATTCAGGAAATAGGCATTCCCAATCCAATCCCAAATGAATTGGTTCTATTATTTGCGGGGTATTTAACAGTGAAAAAAGCTTTGTCATTACCGCTTGTTTTAATAACAGCTATAACAGCAGATTTAGCGGGAGCCATATTACTTTACTTTACGTTTTATTATTTCGGTTCATTTATTTTGAATCACAAACCAAAATGGCTGCCTGTTTCTACGGCAAAAATCAACAAATTGTCTTCTGAAATATCTACCGGCGGACTATGGACAATCTTTTTAGGCCGTATAACCCCACTAATAAGGGGCTACGTTTCCGTAATTTCAGGTTTGATACAAATAAAACCCAAACAGTATTTACCAATAGTGCTGGTAACTGCAATAATGGTTTGCTGCTCCTATGTAATAGCAGGGCATTTATTAGGCCCTTATTGGACTATTGCTCTTCTACAAATAGTCAAGGTAAAGTACGGTTTGCTTGGTGTTGCTGGCTTAGTTTTAATTATTTTCGTTATCAGGCATTTCAGACGTATGTCTAAAACTAACTCCCAATGAAATACTTTTGACGGGAGACTAACAGCATCAATATGTTCAAATGACTGTGTTTTAATGTTGTTAACTATAAATCCGGTGTGAAGTTAAATCTTAAACCGTATGCGCCCACATTTGGATGGTCGAGGTAATTAAACCGCCGGATAACGTCAACCCTGATCAATTTAAATATATTGCCAATGCCGGCACCCGCTTCAATATAGGGTGTGTTACCCAAACTGTAGGTAAGTGGTGCGCCCGAAGCTTCGACAGGAAATTTATAGAGGGACGAGTTATATAGGGGTTGTTTTCATTTCTTAACCCACCATACAAAATTTTAAGAGAAACGAATTCCCGCCAGTTAAGCCGGTCTAATAACGGGATCTTGTTCAAAAAAAATCCGCTAAAGCAATGGGTAATGTTAATCCCCGCATAATGATCACTTACGAATTCAAGAAAGTTCATCATATTATAGGTATTGGGGTCATACAGGTAGGTTTGGTTTGCCGGTAATATCGCTAAAAAAGGAAAAGGCACCTGGCCTAAAACTACCCCGCCCTGAAAGGTAACATCGGTATACCCAAGCTGTGATAAATAGAATCTTTTGTAAATATTTGCGGTTAAATTCTGATAATTATACGAGCCGTTTAAAAATCCCTTCACGCCGAAATTAAATTGAGTGGTAAAAATGGGGTATTTGCCCGGAACCGTATGTCGTTGCTCTGTTCCCTGGAAAATTTGCTCGTGTGGGGCGTATCTTAATGTCAGGTCAAATTCAGAGGTGGTTAGCTGAGCGACGGGCACACTGCCTTGAATTTGAGGTTGGTACACAAGTTGATCTGCTGTTTGCTGTGTCCAGTTAAAATAAGCGATATTGTAAGAGAAATGATTTTCTTCATCTTTAGCATATTCAAATCTGAATTTGCGGTCGTAAAGCCATAAATTATTTGTAAAACGGTCAAAAGAGGTAAATAAACTTTGGGTTTGGACAATTAAGAAGTTTATGCCTGGTATGTCCGTATCATACTGGTAACTGATTTTAAGATAATCATTTGGAAACTTGTAGGGTGGCGTTTTATTAAATGAATAAGCCCCTAAATGAATAAGCCCCGTTCAGATAATACTTAAATATTTTGTCTTTGAAGCCATAAGCGCCGTAACCTTCCAGGTAGATATTTTTGTTAAAATCAGGCGTAGTTCGGGCGCCAACGCTTAGGCGCGATCCTTCCAGGTTGTTGAATGAATATAACGCTTCGTCCGGGCCGGGTTCAACGGGCCCCAGATCAGCATATCCTCCAACTAATGTTTTGGTGATCCAAATCGCCCTTTTATACGAAGGCATGGTATTCAGGCTGTCAAAATTGGCATAAATTGAGGCCTCCTTTTTTGAAAGCGTATCTTTTCTGTGTGTTTCCCAATAACGTTTATCTCCCTGACCCGAATCCGGCGCCTCCTGGAACTCTTTTCCGGAATAAAAAGCCTCGGGCATGGGGTGGTTGACAACGTAATGCTGCAAAAACATTGTTCGTTCTCCGATAAGCCGGAGTTTCATGTTTTTCAAAATACCAAAATCGGCTTTTACGTTATTTTTCTTTAAGTAATAACGACCGTCGGGGTATAGCCCGAAATCTTCATATTAATCGCTTTCACATTGATTTCTGGATCCTTTTTTGCAGCCTTTACTTATAAAAACCTTAATTATTGATCTTAAAATAATCCTCCAACGTAAGCCGGTACAATTCCAAAAGGTCCTGTTTTATCTTTTCCTTATCAAACTCCTTCAACAAATTGCACGACATCGTAATGGCCGACCGGTAGTATTGGTCGTCTTCTATTAAGTTTTCGGTAATACCTATAAATTCGGCGGTAGACCCTGCTTTCAGATAGGGGTGGTTGTATAAACTGGTGTATTCTTTAATATCCCTGAAAATAACCGGCAAACCTGAAGCCGCTGCTTCCAGGGGGGCTAAAGGGCAGTTCTCCTGGTACGATGGGAATAAAAATATATCTGCTGCTGCATACATTTCCGGCATATCGTGTATGCCGAGCAAACCGGTGAAAGAAATATTATCTGTAGCATTTTCAATCCTTTTATTTATCCTGTTTATACCTTCTGTAAAAACCCCCCACGGCCGGCCGCCTATCCAGGTAAACCGCGAATTGGGAATGGCAGCAGCTATGTCCATAAAATCTTCAACCCCTTTTCTTTGCTGGAGTTGCCCTACGCCGATAATAAGTATTTCGCCGTTTTTAATACCCAGTTTTTCACGCCCCTTTATCCGGTTTTCAGCGGTCCTTTTCCATTTAGCGCTAATTACGGGGTTGTTTATCCGGACAATTTTTGAGCTAACCCCAAGGTTTTTTAAAGTTTGCTCGACAGTTGGTGAGATAGCGATAACGACATCCGCGTACGAATATGCCTTTTTAAGGTACCAGGTTGTTACAGGCATAAGGCATTTGGAAAAGGGAAGCGCTCCTGTGCTTGAATCAGGGATCACATGAGCGGTTAATATGCGTCTGCCTTTATATTTCCGGCCCCGCCAAAAATAATATAATCCGTAGGTATGTGAATGAAATATGTTGCCGGTACCGTTGCCATTTACTTTTATGATCAATTTTGGGGTACCTGATAACAGGTCAATTGCATCTAAAAATGCGGTATGCACGCCCTGTCCGCGGGTAATCCACATAGTCTCGGAAACCATATTTAAACAAATGTCTCCTGTTTTTAGATAATGATCTCTTTCTGTTATAAATTTTCGCCGTTTTTTGCTGACCAGGCATATCCAGGTTAAAATTGCAACGATAAGTGCCAGGCCGATTATCCATAGCATTAAATTACCTGAAATTATCCTGTTTGAAACAAACCCTTTTGTATGGGTAAGGTAAATTTTTAGAGAGGTTTTAAACCACATACGGATGCTGATTAACATTTAAATCCCTGATTTTTAAGTCCGGAATATTTAATATCGCAATCTCAAAGGTAGATTGGAATTCTGTAGCAAATTTGAGGTTGAAAAGATGTGGTGTTCCGAAATTGAATTATTGGTATTAATAGAATTACTTTCCATATTCCAAAAGTTCCTGCATAAGTGCAGGCAATGGAATGGCGGTTACGCCCTCGCCAAGAGGGAATTTATCTTTACCTGAATAAACCACATAACGCCTGTCGGCCTTGATATCATTACAGGCGATATGGAACACTTTGGTTTAAGGAAAATATTTAATTCTATTGTTACCAAAATGGTAACAATAGTATATATTTGCAAAGCAATGCGTGTAATAGCCGTAAAAACTTTAAGGGAATACGCAAAAGAATTTCATCAGGCTGAACAAGCATTGCTTAGTTGGTATGATGAGATAACTAATGCTGAATGGGATAGTACCTCGGAACTTAAAGGCCAATACAGAAACGCTTCCATACTTAACAACAAAAGAGTTGTGTTCAACATCCACGGTAATAGTTACCGGTTAATTGTTGACATAGAATACCGTCTAAAGATTGTTTTTATTGTATGGTTTGGAACACATAAACAATATGATAACATTGATGCTAAAACAATAAGTTATGACAAAGCCAATTAAAACAGAAGGTCAATATGACCAGGCGTTGGCCCGGGTATATGAATTAATGCAAACAGAAGTTAAAGAAAACTCTGCTGAATCTGATGAGTTGGAAGTGTTAAGTATCCTTATCAAAGAATACGAAAATGAACATCATCCGATGCCGTCCCCAAATCCATTGGAAGCAATTAAGTTCCGTTTGGATCAGATGGGGATGTCAGAAAAAGAATTAGGGGAAATACTTGGCTACCGGTCCAGAAAATCTGAAATCCTGTCAGGTAAAAGGAAATTAAGTTTAGCTATGATCCGTAAACTTAACGAGGTTTTACATATCCCGGCAGAAGTATTAATTCAAGCATATTAATTTCCACTCCGCCCCTTAAAGCTTCCGAACTTGGATGGTAACGTTTTGAGCGTCCCCGCTCAAGAGGGAGAAATGATCGGAGAGATAAATGTTGTAATATGCCGTCCTGCAAGTTTATTTGACGTGAGTGTGGATGCTTAAATTTTATGTGTTGAGTGGAGACACTTGAGCAGACGGTCGACCTTCATTTTATTCATTAGTATTGGCAAAATAAATTTTGTATTTTTGTTATTATGAAATTCGTATTGGATGTTAAAGAAAGTAAGGCCGCGACGCTTTTGGCATTACTAAACGATTTACCTTATGTAAAAACGAAACCGCTTACGCCTTACAAAGCTAAAATTATGGAAGATATTAAGGAATCGGTGGATGAAATGAACCTGGTATTATCCGGGAAGTTACAAGCACTGGATGCTGATGAATTATTGAATGAGCTATAAGGTTAAGTTTATACCCAAATTTGAAAAAGAACTTAAACGCCTGGCTAAGAAATTCCCATCGGTTAAGGCAGACTTTTCACAACTTCTGAAATCTCTTCACGAAGATCCATCTCAAGGCACTCCCCTTGGCAATGAATGTTACAAGGTCCGTATGGCAATTTCCAGCAAAGGAAAAGGTAAATCAGGCGGCGCCAGGATTGTTACCTGTTTCAAAATAATATATGGCACCGTTTTTTTGCTGGCTATTTTTGATAAAAGCGAGAAAGAAAATATATCTGATAAGGAACTTTCAGACCTGCTTAAATTTATCGATTGAAACTCATAACCATCGCCCACATCACGCCAAAACCAACCCCTCCCTCAACGCCTGATCATAAATCTCCGCATTGAATTTATAAAAGGTAGGGGACCTATGCGCGCCGATGTTCCTTTTTTCATCTAACTTTTCCAATAGTCCTAAGGAAATTAATTTATTGGGAAAATTACTTGCATTTAATTTTTTACCGATCATAGTTTCATAAAACAAATGGATTTCCTTTAGCGTAAATTTTTCCGGCAGCATATTTTTGCCGATGGGGAAATGGTAGAGATGTATTCTCATCGTAAGCAAGGCCTCTTTAACCATTTCGTTATGATCAAAAGCTAATTCAGGCAAATCGCCAATCGGGAACCAAGCGCATTCACTCGACAATATATCTGCTTCGGGACAGGCGTTTGAAATATCGGTTATGGCATAAAAACCTATGGAAACCGTGTGCTGGAAAAGCCAGTTGTTTTCCTGGATGTTTACACCCGTTAGCTCGAAAAACTTTTTTTCGTCAAATTTCTTGTAAACATTCCTGCCGGGATCACCAAAGGTTTTAAATTGCTTTAAAAACAGGTTTTCAATGCCTGTGCGTTCCATTGTAATTCTTGCGGCAGCTTCGTCTAACTTTTCTTCTCTTTTAATAAAGCCACCCGGCAGGCACCAATCTGTAACGATCTTATTTTTTACAAGAAGCAGCTTCAACTGTCCTTCATGGTAACCAAAAATTGCACAGTCGATGGTTAAATGCGGCAAATATTCTAAATAGCCTGTTTTGAAAAATTTTTGCAGTTCCGAAAGGCTTTTCATTAAAAAAACGTGTAAAAAATATATTTATTAAAATTTAATAAATGTAAGAAAAAGATTCTATACCTTTATTTATTAAGTTTTAATAAATAAAATCGAGCAGAATCAAATGAGCATCAACAGAACACTTTCGTATGCAGCAGGGGCCGGCGCACTGTTAGCGGTACTCGCCTTTACCAAAAGCAGGGTTGAAAACAAATTGGCCCCCGAAGTAGTTGCGGAGTCGGGCTTGATCCGGACAGACGGCGGCTTTGCTTATCGCGACCTTGATAAAAACGGAAAGCTGGATGTTTACGAGGATCCGCGGCAGCCCATTGAAGACCGTGTGCAGGACCTGCTTAAAAAAATGACCCTCGAAGAAAAGGCGGGCATGATGTTTTATTCCCCTGTACGTGTAAATGCCGATGGGACAATTGAAGACAAGCCCGCTACAAATTTTTTAGCAAATATGTCGCCGGTTGGGGTTAACGAGATAGACAAACACCACATCACCCATTTTAACCTGTTTGCGGTTCCTGCGCCTGATACTTTGGCTATGTGGTATAACCGTATACAAAAATATGAAGAAAAAACGCGGCTGGGTATTCCCCTTACGATCGCATCCGATCCCCGCAACCAGAACGGCGCAGGCATTTTTGCCATGTCGGCCAAAACTTTTTCCATGTGGCCCGATCCGCTGGGACTTGCGGCCATTGGCGATGATAAGCTCACAGAACAGTTTGCAGACATTTCACGGCAGGAATACCTCGCCGTTGGCATACGGCAGGGTTTGCATCCGCAAGTGGATCTGGCAACCGAGCCGCGCTGGCCGCGCATCGCCGGCACATTTGGCGAGGATGCAGCACTATCGTCACGCACGGCCACCGCATATATTAAAGGCTACCAGGGCGAAAAGCTGGGCGCTAACAGCGTTGCCATGATGACCAAACATTTCCCCGGTGGCGGCCCTCAAAAGGAAGGCCTTGATCCTCATTTTCCATTTCAGAAAGGCGAAGTGTATCCAGGCAATAATTTCAACTACCATTTAATCCCCTTCGAAGCCGCGATCAAGGCAGGCACCGCGGCTATCATGCCTTATTATGGTGTTCCGATGGGGCAAAAAGATATTCCGGAAGTTGGGTTTTCCTACAACAAAGCTATCATTACCGGCCTTTTGCGCAATAAATATCACTACAACGGCGTGGTTTGCACCGACTGGGGCTTGGTGACCGACACAAAGATCGGTACGACCAATTTCCAGGCAAGGGCCTGGGGGGTTGAGAATCTGAATACCGAAGAACGGGTGCAGAGAATTATCGATGCCGGCGTTGACCAGCTTGGCGGCGAAAACCTGCCTGACGTAATTGTAAAGCTGGTGAAGGAAGGAAAAGTAAGTGAGCATCGCATTGATGAATCGGTGACCAGATTGTTGCGCCTGAAATTTGAGCTGGGCTTATTTGACAATCCTTTTATTGACGAAAATAAGGCGGCAGCCATTGTAGGCAACCCCGTATTTATGAAGGCCGGGCAGGATGCACAGCGCAGATCGCTGACGCTATTGAAGAATGATAACCACATCCTGCCATTGGCGCCAAACAAGCTGGAAATTTATATCAAAAATATTAACCCGAAGATCGCTGCTGAGTACGGTACCATTGTAACGGATCCGAAGCAGGCGGATATCGCCATTATCAGGTTACAAACGCCAAACTATCCGATTCCTGAAGCCAAAGGCAACTTCATCGCGCAAATGTTCCATTGGGGCGACCTGGATTTTAAGGGCCAGCAATTGCAGGACATCCTTGACCTGGAAAAAACTGTACCAACAGTAGTAGATATTTATTTGGACCGTCCGGCGGTGATCCCGGAAATCAGCGCAAACGCCAAAGCTCTTTTTGCCAACTTCGGATCGAATGACGCGGCACTGCTGGATGTGGTTTTTGGCAAGTACAAACCAGAAGGCCATCTGCCAATCGAGCTGCCGTCATCTATGGAAGCAGTTCGTAACCAAAAGGAAGATATGCCTTATGATTCGAAAGATCCCTTGTATAAATTTGGTTTTGGGTTGAGTTATTGAATAGTCCGAAAGTCAGTAAAGTCCGGAAAGTAGAAGCTGCAGTTTAAAGGTTGCCTTTTTTAGCTTACAATCTGATTAACCAGGCACGTCGCTAATTAGCATCAAGCAAGTTTATTACAGCCTGGTGGAACCGGACAGGATCCTGAAGCGGACCGCCATGGCTAACATTTGGAAGGATCACGAATTTTGCACCTGGTATCAGGCGTGCAAGGTTCCGAAAATGGTCACGCTTAATAAACTGTTCATATTGGCCGCATGCTATTACTGTCGGCGCTTTTATAGTTTTAACATCCTCAGGTTTCAAGTTTGGTTCAGTGCTGTACATTTTTCCCAGGGCTTTCCTGAATACAAAGAAACTGTCCGGCGTTGGTGAAAGTTTACGATAATCTGCCTGGACCCGTGCCATAAAACGGGCTGACATTGAAGTGTCAGATGGCTCTTTCTTATAACCTGAACCATTATAATTTGCGCCAAAGGTAAAAAGTTTATCTATCCGCGCAGGATATTTAATGGCCAGGATCAACCCAATAATGCCGCCATCGCTCCAGCCGACTATGGAGGCTTTTTTAATTTTCAGATAATCCATAAGTTGTAAAACATCAGATGCCATCAGCTCGTAACTTAAGGGCTGATCTGTCATACTGCTTCGCCCGTGGCCCCGGCTGTCAACTATGATCACTTTGTGTGTTTTTGACAAAAGCGGTACTTCAGCGCTCCAGTAATCTGAACTGGTCAAACCGCCGTGCAGTAGAATAACCGGATCTTTACCTTCTTTATTAAATACAGCATAATACATTTTTATGCCATTTACAGGTGCAAGTCCGCTTTCATCAGCTTTCGGCATAGGCGGTATGTCCGGCAGTGTTTTCCAGAGGGGCACAGTTGTTTGGCCAGCGGCACGGCTGCCTGCCACTAATAGCATTAATGCGATTATCACTATTTTTTTCATATTGTCTCAGGAGTTGGTTATTAAGAGTCTTAGCGTCAAAGAGGCTGTGTGCACTGCATAAAGATACAAGGCTTATTGATGAATTTAAACCTTACTTACAAACCGAAGAGCAAAAATTATATGTCTAATCAGCTTAATAAAATTACCGGCAGCAAAACCATTTAAACCGTATAAAGTAAGCGAAAATTTTGAAAGATGTCAAGGAATCCTTGAATGAAATGAATTTGGTATTATCCAGTAAGCTTGAGGCGCGTGATGCTGATGAATTATCAATTATCTATGCAGATTTAACATAAAATATTAAATATACATGGTTAATTTAGCAATCTATAGTTTATTGCTAAACCCCGGCTTTCCTATTTCAGCAAATATTCCAGATCTTTCATGGTGAGATTTTTTACAAAGCCTTCCTCCCCGCCAATCAGGCTGTCTGAAAGAAGTTTTTTCCTTTCCTGCAGGTGAATGATCTTTTCTTCAATCGTATCACGGCAGATCATTTTATAGGCAAATACTTTTTTTGTCTGCCCAATGCGGTGGGTCCTGTCTATGGCCTGTTGTTGTACCGCCGTATTCCACCAGGGATCGAACAGGATCACATAATCCGCCGCCGTTAAATTCAGCCCCATATTGCCGGCCATCAGGCTGATCAGGAAAATGTTGGTTGTATTTCCTTCTTCCTGGAAACGGTTCACCATGTCCATACGCTGTTTTGGCGGCGTCTGCCCGTCAAATTGGAAAAAGTCCAGATGCAGTTCTTCCAATTGTTTTGCCAGCAAACCCAACATCTTGCTGAACTGGGAAAATACCAGGACTTTGTGCCCTTTCAGGTTATTGAGCAGCTCATCCATAAGCACCTCTGTTTTGACCGAATCTTCACAGAAAAAGTCCTCATTCGGCAACAGTAAAGGCGAATTGCAGACTTGCCTCAGTTTCATGATTCCCTGGATAATCGATAATTTACTCCGTTCAAAGCCATCCCGCGCAATTTCCAGGAAAATCGAGTTTCTTATCTGGTCCCGCACCTCATCATATTGATCCCTTTGCTGCATGCCCATATCGCACCACAGCACCATCTCTGTTTTTTCCGGCAGGTCGGGGGCGACCTGCTCTTTTGTGCGCCTTAAGATAAAAGGGGCAGTTAGCTTTTGCAGCAATTTGATTTTAACGGGGTCATGGTCGCTGTCTATGGGGTCTGCATACGTTCGTTTAAAAAATTCGCGGCTGCCAAACATTCCCGGTACCACAAAATTTAGCTGCGAATACAAATCAAAGGTATTGTTCATTACCGGCGTCCCGCTCAGGGCTACTTTTGTTACAGACCTGATACGATTAACAGCGCGTGTAATTAAAGCGGAAGGGTTCTTGATCTGGTGGCTTTCATCCACCACAGCCACACAAAATGGGATGTTTTCAAATAGGTCAATGTCTGAACGCAATGTACCCAGGCTGGTAATGATAATATCATAGTCGTCTCTTTGCAGATCATTGGCATCCCGCCCGTTTCCATGGAACACTTGGAGACGAAGGCCGGGAGCGAATTTTTCGAACTCCTGCTGCCAGTTGTACACCAGGGAAGCCGGGCAAGCCACCAGGTGCTTCATCCCGGGAAACTGCTCCAGCCGGTGAGCCAGGAAACAGATGGCCTGCAAGGTTTTTCCCAGCCCCATATCATCCGCCAGGCAAGCGCCAGCGCCAATGCGCGCCAGCAGCGCCAGCCACTCAAAGCCCTTTTGCTGATACGGACGGAGTTGTTCTACCTGGATAATGCCGGGTAATTCAAAAAGGGGAGCGTCATTTGCTTGCCAGTGGTCCCACAGGCTCCACCAATCGTCAGTCAGCACAGGCCGGAGCAATTGGGACGCTTGAGATTCATGCTGTTCCGTAATGGCCATCCAGCGTTCAATTAGTATTTCATTATCTTTTATTCTGCCATGCCTGAAAATATTCCCATACTTATGCTGCCAGGGTTCATCCAGTACACCCAAGCTATCGTCGGATAGTAAAAGGGTATGCTGGCCGGAAAGAAGGATTCGTTGAAGCGTCAATAAAGGAATGGTTTCATCCCCAAAAGCAACGCGAATCACGAGACAAAGCTCATGTTCATGTTCCCCATTCCTGATTTCCATTTCCGTTGCCGCCTTATGCTCCGAGAAACGGAAATGCCGCAATAAGTCCATGCCCGTAACGCGGATACCGAGATCCAGCATATGGTGATATGCTTTCAGAAACCAGTTCTTTTTCCGGGCGTCTTCAAATGAAAGAAAGAAATAACCGTTGGGCTGTTTTTCAAAAGCAGGATGAAGATTTTTGAGCAAGCTCCGGAGATCTTCTTCCGCTTCACGGTCCCGCTGAATGGCATATGATTCACCATTTTTCAGAATTTCTGAATTTTCTTTAAAATTACCTTCCAGAAGAAAGCCCTCGTAAAGCCATTGGGGGGTGAGCATCAGGAAAGTGTCATTCAGTTCATTGATCATTACCTGGCTTTCGGGCCTGGAGCTGATGTTGTTGCTTTCCAAAAGATCATTCCTGTTTACCTTATAACTTTCTTCCAGCTTTGACAGTACCGTTTTTCTAAATATTATCTCATCGCGGCCTGCTTCAGCCACCTGTTCACTGTGCAACCATTCAAGGGTTTGATAATCTTTATAGCCGAGCAGGTGATACACATCATCTTTTTCCACAAGGAAATGAGAGCGGTTCAGTTCTTCCAGCGGGAAGGATAAATCTCCCAGCCTGACGATGGGGCTGACACTTAAGCGCGACGCCTTCCTTGTCAGCTCAAACCGGATACCCGGCCGGATATTTTGAAACGTGCAGGGTGATGTTCTTACATTTTCAGATTTATTTTTAATTTTATGATAACATTTTGTTTTTTCCAGGAATGGCATGAGGGTGCTTATGCAGCCGTGAATTTCTCTTAAAAAGGCCGGCTGAAAATATTGATCAAATGATTTACCTGAATGTTTAGCAGCATAGGCCGCATTCAGCCGGCTTTTTAAAGCTGCTATTCCTGTTTTAGTAAAAATCAGTAAAACATCTTTTGTTGGCTTCGGCAAGGACGGAAACAGGCGCTGCAGCTCCACATTGTCAAATTCAGAGACCCTGTAGTCTACCGATTTAGCTGATTTAACAACTTTAAAAGCAGATAAAACGATACCGTCAGTCAATAATCTTTGAGGGGATAATAATATCATAACAGCGGGTAAACCTAAATAATTTGCTTTTATTATCATTTTAAAATACGATAATTATTTACTTACTTTACAAAAAACTTTAGGGGTGCCTTGCGCTGAGAAATACCCTTTGAACCTGATGCAGTTAGAACTGCCGAAGGGAAAAGCAGGACAACGTTACGTTGTTCACCAATCCTTTAAACAGGTCCATTCCTAATAGTTTAATAAATTAAACAGGATGGAAATTACCGTAAATCAAACCAGTTATTCTTTACCCGAAACCTACTCTTTGCAGCAAATGCTTAACACTGTTCTCGGGCAGCCTGTTACCGGCATGGCTATAGCTGTGAACCAGGAAATTATTACCAAAACTAGTTGGGACAATTATTCATTGCAGCCAGGCGACAGCATCACCATCATTAAAGCAACACAGGGCGGATAAAAACACAAAACAACACATGAAAAACGAAAAAATTCCAGGAGAACAAGTGATCAGCCGGGCGCCATTCCCGGCATCACGCAAGGTGTTTGTCAAAGGACAGATACACAATATAGCAGTTGCGATGCGCGAGGTTAGCTTGAGTGACACTAAATTGCATGGGCGGTTTGGCGAAACTGAACCCAATGCGCCTGTAACCATTTATGATACCAGCGGGCCCTACACTGATCCCGGCATTGAAATAGATGTGAAACAAGGTTTGCCGCGCTTACGCGAACAATGGATCACTGGCCGTGGTGATGTAGAGCAACTGGAACATATTTCGTCAGATTACGGAAATCAGCGTGCCAATGATAAAAACCTTGATGCTTTAAGATTTGCGCATATCAGCAAGCCGTACAGGGCAAAACCGGGTATGAATGTGTCGCAGATGCATTACGCTAAAAAGGGGATCATTACGCCCGAAATGGAATATATCGCTATCCGCGAGAACCAGCGAATAGATCTGTTAAAGGAGCAGCTAAACGGACAGTACGATGTAATGGCGCATCAGCATCCCGGTCAGAGCTTTGGCGCCAATACACCCAGAGGTTATATTACGCCTGAATTTGTGCGCCAGGAAGTGGCGTCAGGCCGCGCAGTTATTCCATCCAATATCAACCATCCGGAAATTGAGCCCATGATCATCGGGCGGAATTTCCTGGTAAAGATCAACGCCAACATCGGCAACTCTGCCGTTAGTTCCAGTATTGAAGAAGAAGTGGAAAAAGCTGTGTGGGCCTGCCGCTGGGGCGCGGATACGATAATGGACCTGTCGACGGGCAAAAACATTCACGAAACCCGTGAATGGATCATCCGTAATTCGCCGGTACCGATTGGTACCGTGCCCATTTACCAGGCTTTGGAAAAAGTAAACGGAAAAGCCGAAGACCTAACCTGGGAGCTTTTCAGGGATACGCTGATCGAACAGGCAGAACAGGGTGTGGACTATTTTACCATTCATGCGGGCGTGCTGCTGCGTTATGTTCCGCTTACAGCCAGGCGCATTACCGGTATCGTATCGCGTGGTGGTTCAATCATGGCTAAATGGTGCCTGGCCCATCATAAAGAAAGTTTCCTGTACACCCATTTTGAAGATATATGTGAGATCATGAAGGCTTATGATGTCTCTTTTTCATTAGGAGATGGATTAAGGCCAGGCTGTATTGCTGATGCCAATGATGCCGCGCAGTTTGCCGAATTGGAAACATTAGGGGAACTGACCAAAATCGCCTGGAAGCACGATGTGCAAACGATCATCGAAGGGCCGGGCCATATCCCCATGCACATGATCAAAGAAAATATGGACAAGCAGTTAGTGCACTGCGGTGAAGCGCCATTTTACACTTTAGGCCCGCTGACTACCGATATCGCACCTGGCTATGATCATATTACATCGGCCATAGGGGCCGCTATGATCGGCTGGTTTGGCACGGCGATGCTTTGTTATGTTACACCGAAAGAACATTTGGGCCTGCCTAATAAAAAAGATGTAAAAGACGGGGTGATCACCTATAAAATAGCGGCCCATGCTGCAGACTTAGCCAAAGGCCATCCCGGGGCACAGTACCGTGACAATGCATTAAGTAAAGCCCGTTTTGAGTTCAGGTGGGAAGACCAGTTTAACCTGTCGCTTGATCCGGATACGGCAAAAGAGTTCCATGATGAAACCCTGCCTGCCGACGGTGCAAAGATCGCCCATTTTTGTTCCATGTGTGGCCCGAATTTCTGTTCGATGAAAATTACGCAGGATGTACGCGACTATGCCAAAGAAAATGGTTTGGCTGATGATGATGCCCTGTCAAAAGGTATGGAAGAAAAGTCGAAGGAATTTTTACAAAAAGGAAGCGAGATTTACCTGTAGAAAATGGAGTTAATGGTTATTTCAAGCCCGGATGATGTAGCTGATGAAAGCATTATCATCAATCAACTGTTTCAGTCGGGTTTGAAATACCTCCATATCAGAAAACCTGGCAGCAATATTACAGCGGTTCGGGAATTGATGAATGGCATCGCGCCACGGTTTTACAACCGTATCTCCTTGCATCAATTTCATGAAGTTGCTGATGATTACGGGATTAAAAGGCTGCATTATACAGAACGCGCACGTATAGAATTAAATGAACAAAAATGGCAGTTACAACTGGATAAGGGATATATTTTAACCACTTCTATCCACAATACAGCTTTGTTGCCCTTATTAACAGGCTTTGAATATATTTTTTACGGGCCTGTGTTTGACAGTATATCAAAAATAGGTTACCGAAGTAATGTACCTCCCGGTTTTAAGCTGGACAAAGACAATACAATGGGCAAAGTAATTGCATTAGGCGGTATTGAAGCATCAAATTTGGCTGAAGTTAGAGCGATGGGTTTTGACGGTGCGGCAGTATTAGGTACGATATGGAATGAGCCGGATAAAGCGATAAGCCGTTTTAATAAATTAATGGAAAACCTGCCCTGTTTAAATAAAATATGATGATCGATAAACTTCACTATATCTCACAGCAACCCGAAAATGGGTCGCATCTCACAGCCATCAGAAAGGCGCTCGAGGCTGGATGTAAATGGATACAGCTCCGGGTTAAAAACCAGCCTGACGATGTGATCCTGGAATACGCTATGGAAGCAAACAGGCTATGCAAACAGACCGGCGCTAAGCTGATCATCAATGACCACCCGGAAATCGCGCTGAAAGCAGGCGCTTATGGGTTGCACCTGGGTTTACAGGATATGCCCGTAAGCCGTGCGAGGGATATTGTCGGCAAACAAATGATCATCGGTGGATCGGCAAATACTTTTCAGCATATCGAACAGCGGGTAGCTGAAGGCGTGGATTATATTGGTTTGGGGCCTTACAGGTTTACTGCCACCAAGCAAAAATTAAGCCCCATTTTAGGTTTAAGCGGGTATCAAAACATTATGGAGCAAATTAATGGGGCTCATATCCGGATCCCGGTGATTGCCATAGGCGGCATATTAGCTGATGATATTGCAGCGATCATGCAAACCGGGGTGTACGGTGCGGCGATATCGGGTGCGATCACTTTTGCCGGTAACCGGGACGAAGTGGTCAAACAAATATATCAGCAACTAAATACGCCATCAACAGACTTAAAACCGGCCATCTAAAGGGGCCATCCAAAAACAAAAAGAGATCATGTTAACAATAGCTGATAAAATATTTAACTCAAGATTATTCACCGGAACCGGGAAGTTCAGTTCATCGGCCGCGATGGAAGAAGCTTTACTGGCGTCAGGTTCAGAACTGGTGACCGTTGCCCTGAAGCGTGTGGATATAAAAAACAACGCACAAGACGACTTGCTGATCCGTCTGAAATATCCGCATATTAACCTGTTGCCCAATACATCAGGTGTAAGGAATGCCAAAGAAGCCATTTTTGCCGCGCAGCTGGCAAGGGAAGCATTGGAAACCAACTGGATCAAATTAGAGATTCATCCCGACCCAAAATATCTGATGCCCGACCCTATTGAAACCTTAAAAGCGACCGAAGAACTGGCAAAAATGGGGTTTGTGGTATTGCCATATATACATGCTGACCCGGTGTTATGCAAAAGGCTAGAAGATGCAGGCACCGCTGCAGTGATGCCTTTGGGATCACCCATTGGCAGCAACAAGGGATTGAAAACCATAGATTTTTTAGAGATCATTATCAGCCAGAGCAATGTGCCGGTGATTGTGGATGCAGGTATTGGATCACCATCGGATGCGGCCTGGGCAATGGAAATTGGCGCTGATGCAGTATTGGTGAATACCGCAATCGCTGTTTCGGAGAACCCGGTACAAATGGCAAAGGCCTTTAAATTGGCCGTTGAAGCCGGGCGCATGGCTTTTGAAGCCAAACTGGCCCTGCCCGTAACCCATGCTATAGCAAGCAGCCCTTTAACCTCTTTTTTAGATGAATAGCTTTACAGATATTTTCGGATCATTTGACTGGGACGAGACCAAAGCCAGTATCTACGCCAAAACAAGCGAGGATGTTGAGCGGGCTTTATCAGCCAGCAAGCGGACCCTGGAAGATTTTAAGGCCCTGGTCTCGCCTGCGGCAAGCCCATACCTGGAACAAATGGCAATTATCAGTCAGCAATTGACGCTTAAGCGCTTTGGTAAGGTGATACAAATGTATGTGCCGCTATACCTTTCAAATGAGTGCAATAACATTTGCACCTATTGCGGTTTTAGTTTTGACAATAAGGTAAAGCGTAAAACGCTTTCCCCGATGGAGATCATGCAGGAAGTTGCCGTCATTAAAGACATGGGTTATGACCATGTATTGCTGGTTACCGGCGAGGCTAACCAGACAGTACATGTAGATTATTTTAAAAAGGTGCTTGAACTCATCCGTCCGCATTTTGCCCACATATCAATGGAAGTACAACCGCTTGATCTGGAAGATTACCGGCAATTAACACCTTATGGATTAAATACTGTACTGGTTTACCAGGAAACTTATCACCAGGAAGACTATAAAAAGCATCACCCGAAAGGGAAGAAATCAAACTTTCAATACAGGCTGGAAACACCTGACCGGCTGGGCCAGGCGGGCATTCATAAAATGGGCTTAGGCGTACTGATCGGACTGGAAGACTGGCGTACCGATTCATTCTTTGCAGCATTGCACTTAAGTTACCTTGAAAAAAAATACTGGCAAAGCAAATACAGTCTTTCTTTCCCCCGGCTAAGGCCTTTTAGCGGCGGTTTGGAGCCAAAAGTAGAGATGAACGACCGGGAACTAGTACAGCTAATCTGTGCTTACCGCTTATTTAATGAAGAGGTGGAACTTTCTATTTCTACCCGCGAATCGCCGAACTTCAGGAACAACATCATTAAATTGGGCATAACTGCTATAAGTGCAGGGTCTAAAACCAATCCCGGGGGATATGCTGTTGAACCGGAATCGTTGGAACAGTTTGAGATAAGTGATGAGCGCAGCCCCGATCAAATTGCCAGGGTCATTACCGCGCAAGGTTACGAACCGGTTTGGAAAGATTGGGATAACAGTTTAGCCATGTAAGCTATGCTAAAAGGCGAAGAATTAAAACGGTACAGCAGGCAGATCATATTACCCGAAATCGGTGTATCCGGACAGGAAAAATTGCGGAACGCTAAGGTACTCATGATCGGCGCCGGTGGTTTGGGGTGCCCGGTGTTGCAATACCTGGCAGCGGCCGGTGTGGGCCAAATTGGTATTGCAGATGATGATGTGGTGGACATCAGTAACCTGCACCGGCAAATTTTGTTTTCCGCCGCCGATGTGGGACAGCTCAAGGCCATTATTGCCAAAGAAAAGCTGGCTTTACTGAATCCGTATGTTGATATTACTGTGTATACCGAACGCCTTACTTCTGGTAATGCGGAACGTATCTGTAAGAATTATGACTTTGTGATAGACGGGTCGGATAATTTTGAAACGCGTTATTTGGTCAACGATACCTGCGTAACTTTAAATAAGCCGCTGGTATTTGGCTCAATATTTAAGTTTGAAGGGCATGTGGCTGTATTTAATTACAATGACGGGCCCGATTACAGAGATGTTTTTCCGGAACCACCGCCGGCAGACGAGGTTCCGAATTGCGCTGAAATAGGCGTATTGGGCGTATTACCCGGTATCATCGGCGCCTATATGGCCAACGAGGCGATCAAGATTATTTGCGGCATTGGCGAAACACTGTCAGGCAAATTAATGACCATTAATGCGCTTGACAATACAACCAATGTTTTTAAAGTCGCTAAACAGCAAAAAATTTCTAAAGCTCAGGACACTTTAGTCACGCCGCCTGGTCAAACGATCAATTATGAAATTACAATGGATGATCTTAATAAATGGGTAATAGAATCTCCTGATGATTTATATCTTGTGGATGTACGTGAAAGCTATGAGTTTGAAGACTATAATATCGGTGGAAATAATATTCCTTTATATGAACTGCAAGAGCAAATCGCATCATTGCCGGAGAATAAAAAATTGGTATTCTGCTGCCAAACCGGTCAGCGAAGCAAAATGGCTATTCAGCTGTTAAAACCTTTTTACAAGGGCAAAATGTACAGTTTAAAAAACGGTATCATTTAATCAACCGGCCAGCTTATGAGCAGATATAAATACCCAATAGTACTAAGTATTGCCGGATCGGACAGCGGGGGAGGGGCCGGTATCCAGGCTGACCTTAAAACCGTAAGCGCCCTGGGCTGCTTCGCTACCACGGCCATTACGGCGGTTACGGCTCAAAACACTTTAGGGGTTAGCGGTATACATCCTGTTCCGGTTGAATTTGTAGAAGCGCAGATCAAAGCAGTAATGGAGGATATGCGGCCGTCGGCAATCAAAATCGGCATGGTGCAAAGCCGTGGGCTTGCTGTGGCTATTGCGACGATATTAAAAAGGTATCCGGGCGTGCCTATAGTTTTCGACCCGGTAATGGCGGCCACCAGCGGCGACAGTTTAACAGACAGCGATATGGTTGGAATCTTAAAACAAGAGCTTTTTCCCTTAGCAAAAATCGTTACACCGAACCTGGACGAAGCATCAATGCTGACAGGAATTGAGATTGCTACCATTGAGGACATGAAAAAGGCAGCGCGGCTGATCATGCAATACGGTTGTTATGCGGTGCTCATCAAAGGCGGTCATTTAAAAGGCCCGGATCTGTATGATGTTTACCTCGATAAAAACAGTGATAAGCGAATTTTCCGGTCGGAAGCTATTGATACCATCAATACACACGGTACAGGCTGCAGCCTTTCATCAGCTATCGCCTCGTATATTGCGTTAGGGAATGATCTCCAAACCTCCATAGCTCAAAGTAAAATATATATTCAGCAGGCTATTGAGCAGGGCAAAGATGTAAGAACAGGTGCAGGGCACGGCCCGCTGAACCACTTTTTTGACCCTAAAAAACTAGTCAAATTGTTAACCTGTTAAATCCGTGTTGATTCTTTAAGTTGTCTTTTAAAAGTATTTTGTAATCATCCCCAAATCGTGTAATCTCAAAAAACAAAAAACCACCCGCCCGAAGGCAGGTGGCTACAAATTAGTTATTTAATACCCCTATTAAAATAACTGATGCAAAGTAAAAAAATATTTGACTGAGTACAAATGGAAATAAACTTTTTTGTTCTCGGATTCATCGTTGAGCCAGAGATATGTTTAAATTTGGATAGCAATTTATTTGAATTTGCGAATCATTCATTCAAATTAGTTTAATCCCAGTTCTAATCCGCGAAATCACCTTACAATTAAAATAAAACAATGTACAAATCAATTATCCTGTCAGCATTTTTCTGCATTGTCCTATGGCAGGCGCAGGCCCAAACCCTTTATATGCCGCGTGATATTAAGCGTGCCTTTAAAAATGAAACCCGTTCGCCAGATGGCAAACCGGGTAAAAACTATTGGGAAAATCATGGCCGGTATACTATTTCTATCACCGTTTTGCCACCCGACCGTAATATAAAAGGCGTTGAACAGATCACCTACTTTAATAACAGCTCTGATACGCTGAGAAGGCTGAACATGAAGCTGATATTAAATATACACCGCCCGGACGCAGCGAGGTTTGGCAATGCAGGGCCTGATTACCTCACGCCAGGGATCCAAATTGATACGTTCCTTGTTAATGGGGAAAAGAAAAGCTGGAATAATGTTACCGCTTCGGCAACCAACCAAATGGTAAGTTTAACCAAGCCGTTAATGCCGCATGATTCTGTAAAGCTTGATATTAACTGGCATTTTGAAATTGCCAAAGGAAGAGGCCGGGAAGGCGTGATCGATTCTACTACTTATTACCTTGCTTATTTTTACCCGAGGGTTTCTGTTTATGATGATTATAATGGCTGGGATACTTTACCGTTCCTTGATGCACAGGAATTTTATAACGACTTTAATGACTATACATTGAGTGTTACCGCTCCAAAAAATTATATAGTTTGGGCAACCGGAACACTGCAAAACCCCGGCCGGGTTTTACAGCCCGAATATGCAAAAAGGCTGCAGCAATCCTTTACCAGCGACTCGACCATACATATTGTCACTGCTGAAGATTGGATCCGGAAAAACATCACGGCACAAAATGAGGGGAACACCTGGATTTGGAAAGCCAGTAATATAAGCGACATGGCTGTTGGGATCAGCGGCCATTACGACTGGGATGCCGCCAGTGCTGTGGTTGATGATGCAACAGGTCGCCGGGCCAGTATGCAGTCAGCCTTCGATGATAAATCGAATGATTTTCACCATGCAGTACAAAATGGCCGCAACTCTTTAAGCTGGTTATCACATAACTGGCCTGGCGTTCCTTATCCCTTCCCCAAAATGACTTCGTTCCAGGGGTTTGCCGATATGGAATACCCGATGATGGTTAATGACAGCCATACCAACGATATTCGTTTTTCAGAATTTGTACAAGATCATGAAATAGCGCATACCTGGTTCCCATTTTATATGGGCACAAATGAAAGCCGCTATGCCTTTATGGATGAGGGGTGGGCTACGACCTTTGAACGATTGATCGGCGCTTCGGAGGTTGGGCAGGAAAAAGCCGATGAGTTGTACAAACAATTCCGTATCAACAGATGGATACATGACCGGTCTACAGCCGAAGATTTACCCATTATAACTCCGTCAAGCGAATTGAGGGCCGGTTATGGCAATAACTCTTATGGCAAGCCATCATTAAGCTATTTTGCTTTAAAAGACTTGCTCGGCGATGAACTATTTAAAAAAGCATTGCATACTTATATGGACAACTGGAACGGAAAACACCCCATCCCATGGGATTATTTTAACTCCATGAACATGGGATCGGGCAAGGACCTCAACTGGTTTTTTAATAACTGGTTCTTTAGCAATTACTATATAGACCTTGACCTGAAAAAGGTAACTAAAGCCAAAGGCGGCTACGATTTGTCAATACGTAATATAGGCGGTTTTGCTGTCCCGTTTGATGCCAAAGTAACTTATGTCGACGGCACAACAGAAAGTTTCCATCAAACACCAATTGTTTGGCAGAAAAATCAAAAGCAAATAACGGTTCCCTTAAAAACAAATAAAACGATAAAATCGGTAGTGCTGGATGGCGGGGTATTTATGGATGCCAACGAAAGTAATAATAAATGGAATGCAAATCTGTAAAACAAAGAAACCTTGCAATAAAGCTGGGTTTCTTTGTTTTAGATTTAATCATTACGATTTCCGGATCGAATTACTCAATTGTTAACTCTTAACATTTGCTTTAGCTGCCTTTAAATTATCACGGGCATCATCTTTTATATTTTCAGATTTTGACCTTGCAGCATTGACCATCTCATCCTTGCGATCAGAAGCCTCACTTACTGCCCCTCTGAATTTTGACCTGGCCCTGTCATAAGCGGTATTGCCAAGGTCCTTTAGTTCCTTTGTTGTTGATTCTGCCGCATTTTTGGCCGAAGCAATCAAGTCGTTTACAAAATCGGCAATGCCTTCCCTAACTTTTTCTCCCTTTTCAGGTGCCAGTAATATTCCTAATGCCGCACCTGCCGCAGCGCCAATCAAAAGCGCCGCTATAACCCTGTTTGTATCTTTCATGTTTCTTGATTTTTAGTAGATGGTAGATAAGAACAATAACAATGCCAAGCGTGCCTCACCCTGCCCTCTCCAAAGGAGAGGGTTCTAAAAAAATTTACTTTTTTGGAAAGGAAACAAAAACCATCTTCCCTGAAGAGGGTTCTAAAAGAAATTTACTTTTTTTGCAAAGAAAACAAAAACCCTCTCCTTTGGAGAGGGCAGGGTGAGGCAAAAAAAAGGCATCCACTGTAAAGTGGATGCCTGGTATGCTTAATGATTTTATTATATTTAAATAACTTTTACATTTACCGCATTTAAGCCTTTTCTTCCGTTTTCAACTTCAAATTCTACTTTGTCATTTTCACGGATTTCATCGATCAGGCCTGTTGAATGAACAAATACGTCCTGGCCACCGCTGCTTGGTGTAATAAAACCAAAACCCTTTGTTTCATTAAAAAATTTTACTGTTCCTTCTTTTTGCATTATATTAATTTATTTTAAGGGCGGCAAGGTAGGTATAATAATTCATATAAAAAAATAATATATTAATATATTTAATTAAAAGGGAACCAAGAGCCAAGAATCAAGAACCAAGACAGAAAAAAAGCCAGCATCAATTTTGCCGAGCTATTCTTAATCTCTTTGCTCTTAATTCATGATCCTTCTTGATTCTTGATTCTGCTTTCTGACTCGTATATCCTAAGCTACAATTGCTAATTGGGCGCTATATATAGTGTCTTCCGAATCTTTTACAATGCCGCGTATTTTTTCATCCAGTTCGTTAACGGTAACTTCCAGCATATTAAAATAACCAAAATCTATATGCTCGAGTTTCATGAGGTCCACGATACCTAATAGAGATGCGACAGGCCGGCGCAATTCGTGCGATTGAATAATAGCTATTCGCGTTAATGCTTCATTTTGTGTGCTGATCTGTTTTTCCTGGCGCTTGCGGGTGGTAATATCAGTAGAATTTAGCGCTATGCCTATTACCTCGCCACGCCTATTTTTGACAGGGATAAATGAGGTCTCTTTCCAGCAGGCATATACCGTCCCCGGCATCAGCATCCACTCCCGTTTAACCGATCTGCCTGTTAAAGCATACGCGAAATTTTTTGTAAACTGTTTATAAAGCCTCGGATCAGTATAGTCCATAATACAATCGCCGAATGAAAGTTTCTTTTTATAGGTAGTTCGTATAAAATCAGCCGCCGATTTGTTAAAGGCCAAAATTTCCAGGTTTTTACCTACTAATATGTGGGTGTCTTTTGAGCTGTCGAAAATAGCCTTCAGTTTTATCTCCGAATCCTCGATCGACAATTTTTGCTGCTGCTCATTTTGATACTGCTGTGCCAGCGATTGCAGGCTCCACTGTAGCTCCATCAAGTTTGTTACTTGTCTTGACAATACAGCTAAAGTATTCTGTTGGAGGTCGTCCAAATTTCTCGGTTTATAATCCATCACGCATAAACTCCCTACCGCGAAACCATCCTTTGTAACAAGTTTAACGCCGGCATAAAATCTTATTTTCGCCTCATCTGTAACCCATAGGTTACCGCTAAACCGTTCATCAAAAGCGGTATCGGGAATAATTAGCAGCCCTTCCTGTTTAATGGTATAGTTACATAAAGATATTTCTCTCGTTATACAGGTCACTTCGGTACCAATAGCCGCTTTAAACCATTGCATCTCCTCGTCAATCAGCGTAATCAGGGCAACAGGCATATTACATGTCTGCGCCGCGAGATTAACGATATCATTCAAATCTTTGGTAATATTATCATCAAGACGCTTGAATCTGTTTACCGCTTTCAAACGGTTTTGCTCTATGGACATGGTATTATAGGTTGTGGTCACAATTATTTATCAGATATTGTATTATATTTTTGACTTTTATTTATCAAAATCAATACTTCTACGATATTAATTATCTTTTAGTTATAATTATTTCGATATTAAAATAATTAAGAAAGGTTGGTTAGGTGAATGGTTGATTAAGTGAGTGGTTGATTGATTGAGTGGTTGATTGATTGAGTGGTTGATTGAGTAAATGGTCATTAAGTCATTGGTCATTGCGTCATTGGTCATTATTGTTTGTTGACATTTGAACTTAAGCCAGGCTTTTCCCCCACAACCACTCACCTAATCAACCTAATCCAACGCAATCAACTAATTCAACACAAAAAAGCCCCTCAGCTAACGCTAAACGGGCTTTGCTAAATAGAAATTAATCGCACAAATCGCTCCATCGCGCCATCCTTAATTATTTAGCCACATTTTAAATATTTTTCGAGGTTTTTGCAGGGCCAAAACACTTTTGAGGATTGTCTGCCAATACGTTTGATTTACGGCAAACGATACATTTCAGATTTATTATCCAATAATTTTTTTAAACTGTACTTTTGCCGAAAATTGAATTTATATAAATGAAGGCCTTTATTTTCGACCTGAACGGAACCATGATAAATGATATGACCTATCATACCAAAGCATGGCAAAATCTGTTAAACAATGAACTTGGCGGTAACTTTACATTGGACGAGGTAAAGCCGCAGATGTACGGCAAAAATCCTGAAGTGCTGGTAAGAATACTCGGATCAAACCGTTTTACAATGGACGAGATGAACCGTTTATCCATCGAAAAAGAAAAAAAATACCAGCAGGAATTTCTTCCTTACCTTGAGCTTTTACCCGGATTGCATGAGTTTTTAGAAGCTGCCTGGCAAAAAGGTATTCCGATGGCCATTGGCACGGCAGCTATCCCATCTAATATCGATTTTGTATTGGATAACCTACACATCAGGCATTATTTTAAGGCGATTGTAAGCGCTGACGATGTAATATTAAGTAAGCCACATCCCGAAACATTTTTAAAAGCTGCTCAACTTTTAAATGTTATGCCAATGGATTGCCTCGTTTTTGAAGATGTGCCCAAAGGCGCCGAAGCCGCAGCCAATGCGGGAATGAAAGCTGTGATCATTACCACCACACATCAGCCCGAAGAATTTAAAGACCTGCAGCATGTAGTCCATTTTGCAGAGGATTTTAGGGATGAGTTTTTTGAAAGACTGATCAGCAGCCACGTATAAATACCTAAAATATTCTAAAACAGGCCATTGCGAGGAACGAAACAATCGGTACAAATCAACTGATCTCTAATCACTATTCAACTAATCCCTAAACTATTGATTCATATATTCACCCAGTTTTTCCAGGTAAGCATCGTCAATATCACTGTCATTATCCGATAAAAACTTATTTGCTTTATCGGCATCAGCAGCAAATGCAGCTTTAATCGCTTTCTTTTTAAGCGACAATTTTTGTGGTTGTCCGTCCGGCAGCTTTGCAACATAATAAGCGTTTTCATCCACAAATTCATCATAATTATTACCATGAGAAGTTATGCCATTTGTTGAGTAATCGGATTTAACGAACTTTGTGCTCAGGCTTTTATAAATTTTATATTTGCTGCCCGAAGCTAACACCTGTGTGTAATGCCTATCGTCAATGGCAGGCACATCTTCAAAAACATATAGCTTTCCGTTGCCGTCAAATAATTTAAATTCCTTTACTTGTTTTTTGATACCCAGATGAATAGCGGTGCCGCCTGTGGCGAATATTAAATTGCCATCCATTTTGTCATAATTAAACAAATACGTATCATTCTGTCTGATTGAGTCCTTGGGACCGACAACATAACCATGTACCCAATCTTCAAAAAGAAAACGGCTCCCATGAATATTCTCCTGGTGCGTACCGATCCTGGTAAACGATCCTTCCGTCATATTCTCAAAACCTTCTTCCTGCCTGAAAATATTTTTCAGGCTTGGATCAATAACCGCACTATTGCCCGATGGGCTATTGGCCATTACAATCTTAACATCAGAGGGATTATTAATTTTAACCTCTGCTTTCAGATAATTACTGGCTGTGGCGATAAGACTTGAAGAAGGGTCGGCTTTTAGGCTAAAGACCCCTGTGCTGTCCGCATAAGTAGCATACGGATGCTGGGAATCGTAGATGAAAGCAAATGGGACCGGCCTGCCTTTTTGATCGTTAACTGTACCGGTTACTAAAGCAGTTTGCCCGAAAGCAATCATATTAATTAAAATAAGGAGTGATGGTGCGATAGTTTTTCTCATATTTTTTGATTTAGGATTATGTGGTTTTGTTAGACTTACGATTATAACGCAAAAAGTAGGCATTTATATTTAAATATTGACAATGATTATTGTAAAATAGTTATACGCAGAACTACTATAAAGACTTTTTTTGTGGTAAACATTTTTTTTATTTTTTTTCGGACTTTCAGACTTTACTAACTTTCGGATTAAAAAAATATTACCTTTGCCCAAATCCACCCAAACGATGCAAAACCCAATACTGCTCGACGGTCAGAAATTTCAAATCACACTACAACGTTTATGTCGTCAGTTAATTGAAAATCATAATGATTTTGCAGACTCGGTCCTTATTGGCATACAGCCGCGCGGCATTTACCTGGCCAGGCGCATAGCCGAAGAACTGCGCAAAATATTACCAGGCAAAACCATTCTGCAGGGCGACTTGGACATTACCTTTTATCGGGATGATTTCCGCCGACGCGAATCGCAGCTGGTACCTAATCAAACAAAAATTGATTTTATTATAGAAGGCAAAAAAGTGATCATGATGGACGATGTGTTATGGACAGGCCGCACTATCCGCGCCGCTATGGATGCCCTGCAAGCATTCGGCAGACCGGAAAAGATAGAATTATTGACACTTGTAGACCGAAGATATTCAAGGCATATACCGGTAGCTGCTGATTATGTGGGTATAGAAGTAGATTCAATCGCATCGCAAAAAGTTGTGGTGAGCTGGAAGGAAACAGATGGGGAGGATAAAATAGTACTTCTATCTGAAAGTAATAGGGAGTGATTTCGGATGTTCGATTTCGGATTTGGAGAAGAATGATTTCGGAATTTGAAAAAGTAATAATCTTGTAATGGAGCAAAAAAATAAATCCGAAATTGAACATCCGAAATCCTAAATAAAAATAAATCCGAAATCGAACATCCGAAATCCGAAATAAAAAAATGGCAGGACTATCAACAAAACATCTCTTAGGCATCAAGGACTTAAATCCGGCAGACATTCAATTGATATTTGAAACTGCTGATACCTTTAAATCAGTTTTAAACAGGCCGATAAAAAAAGTTCCTTCTCTGCGCGATGTCACTATTGCCAATATATTTTTCGAAAACTCCACACGTACCCGCTTATCGTTTGAGCTGGCCGAAAAACGCTTATCGGCTGATGTGGTTAACTTTGCGGCATCATCATCATCGGTAAGCAAAGGTGAAACGCTGATAGATACGGTAAATAACATCCTGGCCATGAAAGTGGATATGGTGGTAATGCGCCATCCCTATGCGGGCGCAGGGATATTTCTATCAAAACATGTAAAAGCGCAGATAGTGAATGCCGGCGACGGCGCGCATGAGCATCCTACCCAGGCCCTGCTTGATGCTTTCTCCATCCGCGAAAAGCTGGGTGAAGTAGCCGGTAAAAAGGTGGTGATCGTGGGTGATATTTTGCATTCGCGCGTGGCGCTTTCCAATATATTATGCCTAAAACAGCTTGGTGCGGAAGTAATGGTTTGCGGCCCTACTACGCTGATCCCTAAATATATCGGCTCATTAGGCGTAAGGGTTGAACATAACCTGATAAAGGCCCTTAACTGGTGCAACGTGGCCAACATGCTCCGTATACAACTCGAACGCCAGGACATTAAGTATTTCCCTTCCCTGCGCGAATACACCATGCTTTATGGGCTGAATAAACAAATACTGGATTCATTAGATAAAGACATCATTGTAATGCACCCCGGCCCTATAAACCGCGGCGTGGAAATAACCAGCGATGTTGCCGACAGCAAACAATCCATAATACTTGACCAAGTGGAAAATGGGGTGGCTATACGGATGGCGGTGCTGTTTTTGCTGGCTGGGCAAACGCCTGTATAGTGTATCAGGAGATTAACCGCTTGATACTCCTTTCAAGAAGCGGCCACGCGTAACTGTGAAGAAAAGCCTTTTAAACAAACAGGCCCTTGCCAACTCCCGCTCAACTTTCCTCAAATTCTTTCTTACTTTTGCGCTTTAAAAAAGCAAAGAAGTTTGGACAAATCACTAATAGACCAGTTTATTATAAATGCGCTGAATGAAGATGTGGGCGACGGCGACCATACATCATTAGCAACTATTCCGGCAGGTACCAAAGGCAACGCAAAACTTTTAGTTAAAGATGATGGTATTTTGGCAGGCGTTGAGCTGGCAGCTGAGATATTTCATGTCGTTGATGCCGATCTTAAATTAAATATTTTTTTAAATGACGGCGCAAAAGTAAAATACGGTGATATCGCTTTTGAAGTTGAAGGTAGTGCGCAAAGTATATTAACAGCCGAACGGCTGGTACTTAATTGTATGCAGCGCATGAGCGGTATTGCCACTAAAACCCGCCAGATTGTTGATCTGTTAAAAGATGCGCATACAAAAGTTTTGGATACCCGAAAAACTACGCCAGGATTAAGGTATCTTGAAAAATGGGCGGTAAGAATTGGCGGAGGGGTTAACCACCGGTTTGGTTTATATGATATGATATTAATAAAGGATAATCATGTGGATTATTCGGGCGGGATTAAAGAAGCTATAGAAAAAACTAACCGGTACCTGGCCGGTATGGATAAAAAACTGGATATAGAGATCGAAGTAAGGAACCTTTGTGAATTGGAACAGGTATTGCAAACTGGCGGCATAAACCGTATATTGCTGGATAACTTTAATTTCCGCGATTTGAGGGAAGCGGTAAAGACTATCAGCGGGAAATATATTACAGAAGCATCAGGCGGGATAACCGTTGATAATATGCGTGAATATGCTGACTGCGGGGTTGATTACATATCCGTAGGCGCTTTAACACACTCGGTAAAAAGTTTAGATTTAAGTCTTAAAGCAGTTAAAGAATGATAAGTATAGTTTTAGTACACTATCATTTTATTAATATTGTGCGAAAATGATCAACATCAATTCGATTTCAGTATTAATAACAGCCTATTTATTTGGATCTATCCCAACGGCTGTTTGGATAGGGCAGGCGTTTTACGGAATTGATGTACGCGAATATGGCAGCGGTAATGCCGGGGCTACCAATACCTTTAGGGTTTTGGGCAAAAAAGCCGGTATCCCAGTAATGCTTATTGACATTTTAAAAGGATTTACGGCCACAAACCTGGCTTTTTTTATTGGCGTTTCAACCACCGGCGGCCCTCATTCCAATTATATCAGTTATCAGCTGGCTTTAGGCATAGCTGCCGTTATGGGACATTTGTTTCCGGTATTTGCCGGTTTCAGGGGAGGCAAAGGCATTGCAACACTGTTCGGAATGGTGCTGGCTGTGAATTTATCGGCTGCCTTACTTTGTGTAATCGTATTTGTTATTGTGCTCCTGGTAACGCGCTATGTATCTCTAAGCTCGATTATAGGGGGGTTTACTTACTTAATAGGCGTCACTTTTGTGTTCAATAAGTATACTAATAACCTGGTGGTTATTTTTGGAATGTGCATTTGTGCGCTTATATTGGTTACCCATCAAAAAAATATAGAGCGATTACTAAAAGGTAAAGAATCAAAAGTAAACCTCTTTAAGCGCAAAAATGCCGCCGACCACATGTAAAACCATTTTCAAAACAAGATAAGCAAATGGCTAAATCCCGGTTTTTGAAGGCACAATGGAAAAACCTGCTGATGCTTAATTATGAAGTCGACCCGGAAATATTAAAACCTTATTTACCTCCGGCTACTATACTTGACTTGTGGCAGGGGAAAGCGCTTGTAAGCATGGTTGGCTTTATGTTTTTTGACACCAGCGTATTAGGCGTTAAATGGCCCTGGCATATCAACTTCGAGGAAGTTAACCTTCGCTTTTATCTAAAACATTTCGATAGCACGGAATGGAAACGCGGCGCAGTATTTGTAAGCGAAATTGTGCCAAAAGCCCTTATCGTCCTTATTGCCAATAAGCTATACAAAGAGCATTACCGCGCCCTGCCCATGCGGCATTCCGTTATACCTGTTGAAGATAGCAACACAAATTTTTTATACGAATGGAAGCTAAAAGGAGTATGGAATAAACTGGGCGCTACCGTAAGTGATCATTTTGAAGATATACAACCAGGCAGCCCCGAGGAATTTATTTTTGAACACTACTGGGGTTATAATGGGTTAGGGGCGACAAAAACCATGGAATACCAGGTTGAACATATGTCGTGGCAGGTAGCAAATGTTAAAGATTATGTTTTTGAAGCTGATGTACTTGAATTATATGGAAAGGAGTTTGAGCCATTTCTATTGAATAAGCCTTATTCGGCATTTTTTGCGAATGGGTCGGATATTAGCGTGAGGATTGGGAAAAAGATATTGTTTGACCCAGCACTTCCAGTATCGCCTGTGCTTTAAGCAAACACTCTTCATATTCTTTTTCAGCATCCGCATGGTAAGTGATGGCACTACCTGTGTGGAATGACAAATATTTGGCTACCCGATTGTATAATAGCGTACGGATCACTACGTTAAAATCAAAATCATTGTCTGAACTAAAATAGCCTATCGCGCCTGAATAAACTCCGCGCCTGCTAAGTTCATGCTGTTCCATTAGCCGCATCGCGTTGAGCTTTGGTGCGCCCGTCATGCTGCCCATAGGGAAAGTGTTTTTTATGGCTTGAATTGCCGAGATATCGTCCTTTAATTCACATACAACCGTCGAGATCATTTGATGCACCTGTTTAAAGCTATAAATGCCAAATAATTCCTCTGTTTTAACTGTACCTTTTTTTGCCGACTTTGTAAGATCGTTACGCACCAGATCGACAATCATTACATTTTCCTGCAACTCTTTTGCATGGCTGCGCAGCTGCAGCTTGATATCTTCGTCTTCGGTAATGTTTTCACTGCGTTTTGCAGTTCCCTTAATTGGCTGTGATATTAATTTTTCACCGCGTTTGGCCAGGAAACGTTCGGGCGATGCACAAAGAATGTAATTGTTCTTCCATTTAAAAAAAGCCGCGAACGGATTAGGGGAAATTTCATTCAGCTTCAAAAAAACAACTAAGGGGTCAATTACCGCATCTTCAGCGAAAAACTCCTGGCAAAAATTAGTTACATAAATATCACCGCGCTTAATATGTGCTTTGATCTTCGCGATTGTTTTTAAATAGGTCGATTTGTTTATGCGGGGTTGGATGTTTATAGCGGGTAATTCACCACTAATGCAGATTGTCTGATTTTCAATGCTTTCGAGAATCTGCTGCGGGTTATCGGCAATAATCTCTATTTCATTTCCCCTGATAATAATAACAACGTGGGGTGCAAAAAAATACAGATCAGGAAAATGGAGATGATCAGGGTTTGAAGATAAAAGATCTTCAGTTTCGTTCTTCAGATCGTAACCAAAAAAACCGGTTATCCAGCCAGGATGCTTTTTGCGAAATTGTTCTAATTTATCAAACGCAGTTCCGGCTTCGGCTGTAACTTCATCTTTAGTGCCAACCGCAATTAAAGTATCAAATTTTGAATATTGGTCGCTAAAATTATTTGAGTCGAGAAAACAAAAAACGTCAAATGAGGATGCCCATTGCAGGGCTTTGGTTTTAAAAGTTTGAGGATCGGTTATCGATATGATCAACGTTCAAAAATTGCTATGGCAGAAACGAGGCTGTATTATAAGTCTTTGGCAATAAAGGAATGCAAATAATATTGGATCTTAGTGTTCTCTGTGCCTCCTTTGTGTACTTTGTGGTTAATTTTTACCGCAAAGTATACAAAGAAAATGCAGAAAGTGACACAGAGGTTTTATTTATTCAACTTTTTGACACAACCTGGTGTCCCAATTAATTTAATATCAGGGTCTGCACCCTGTCCGGGCCTACTGATAAATATTTTACTGGCACTCCTAACTCTTGTTCTAAAAAGCTGATATATGCGTTTAGCTTAGCAGGGATTTGTGAAACTTCGGTAATACCTGTCAAATCCTCTTTCCAGCCGTCAATTTCTTTTAAAACCGGTGTTGGCTCGATAGAACAAATATCATAAGGCATGTAATCTATAGTTTCGCCTAAGTATTTATAATGGGTACAGGCGTAAATTTTATCAAAACCGCTTAACACATCAGCTTTGGTCATTACCAGTTGGGTGACGCCATTAAGCATGATAGCATATTTTAAAGCAGGCAAATCGATCCAGCCCGTGCGGCGGGGCCGACCGGTGGTAGCGCCAAACTCGTGCCCTATCCGGCGCAATTCTTCGCCTGTTTCATTTTTTAACTCAGTAGGGAAGGGACCGCCGCCAACGCGCGTGCAGTAGGCTTTAAAGATGCCGATCACCTCGCCGATCTTGTTGGGCGCAATACCGAGCCCGGTGCAAGCTCCTGCAGTAGTAGTATTTGAAGAAGTTACAAAAGGATAGGAACCGAAGTCGATATCAAGCATGGTTCCCTGCGCGCCTTCTGCTAAAACATGTTTCCCTTTTCGGATATACTTGTTCACCACATGCTCCGAGTCAACAAGCGGAAATTTATTGATCAGTTCAATAGCTTCAAAAAATGCTTTTTCACGGTCGCTGAAATCATCAACCTCCCCATACAATGCTTTGAGCATGGATACATGTTTGGCTGCAAGTTTTTCATACCGCGCTTTAAAATTAGACAGGGTAATATCGCCTACCCGCAGTCCATTGCGCCCGGTTTTATCCATATAGGTAGGACCAATTCCCTTTAGAGTTGAACCTATTTTCCCCTCGCCCATTTTTTTCTCCGAAGCCGCATCTAGCAGCTGATGGGTAGGCAATATCAGGTGCGCCCTTTTGGCGATCATGAGGTTCTGCTTAGCTAAAAGGTCATGCCCGGCGTCTTTTAATTTATCTATTTCCCTTTTTAAGGTAATTGGGTCAATTACTACGCCATTGCCAATAAGGTTCATCGTGTTTTCAAAAAATATACCGGAAGGTATAGTGTTTAAAACAAACTTCTTACCATCAAACTCAAGCGTATGGCCTGCATTTGGGCCGCCCTGGAAACGTGCTATTAAATCATAGCCTGAGCTAAGAACATCAACAATTTTTCCTTTACCTTCATCGCCCCATTGGAGGCCTAATAATACGTCAACAGCCATTAATTTTTATTTCTTATTATTTTATCTGTTTATTGGATTTTTACAAAGGGGCAAATATCATAAAATTTATGATGTTCTTTGAGAATTTATCTAAGCAAAATGTTCATAATAAAAGTCTTCGGGACAATCTTTAAATTCAGGATAAGCTCTAAATTGACCTTCTTTATAGTATATAAAATCGGTGGTTTTTAATTTGAAAATAAAACAGCAAAAGTTTACTTCTTTTGGGCCAAAACATTTTGAATTAACAATTTCCATACGGATTCTTTTGTCTCCGTAAAATTTTCTGATTGCCGTAAAATCGTCATCGCTGCCTTTATAAATAACCCTTTCAAGTATGTTTAGCATACCATTCACATAGTCGATCTTATCCATATCAACATCCCAAAACGCCTGCTTGCTTAAAATCGGTTTATCCATTTTTATTAAACTTTCCTTTCACAATACCCTGCCCGTAATTTTTCGCAATTGCCATAGAGGTTCAAGGAGTGGTGCTTTATTTCAAATTTCAGCAAACCGCCCATCATGCTTTGTATCTGCTCTATCCGGGGGTCGCAAAACTCAACGACTTTACCGCAATCGATGCAAATAATATGATCGTGCTGTTTATAGCCGTATGATTTTTCGAACTGGGCCATATTTTTGCCAAACTGGTGCTTGGTAACCAGGTCGCATGACACCAGTAACTCCAATGTATTGTAGACCGTGGCCCTGCTTACGCGATATTTTTTATTTTTCATGTGGATATACAATGATTCCACATCAAAATGATCGCTCCTTGAGTAAATTTCTTCGAGTATTGCAAAACGCTCCGGGGTTTTCCTGAGGCTTTTATTTTCGAGATAAGCCTCGAAAATTTTTTTAACCATTGCTATGGTTTCCTGTTGATGCATGGTTTTTATTAAAGATCAAAGTTATTAATAAAAATCAAGAATCAGGAAGCAAGATATAATGGGTTGAGAATTGATATTAAGATTACTATGTGTGTTAAAATTGATATTATGTAAAAAAGATTATATTTTTTATTTCAAATTTACATAAAGCGAATAGCTACTGCTCGGCCTGTAAAACGAACTGCGTCAGCATCATTTAATTCAAATTGAAGAAAATTCTATTCGTAACCCAATGGACAGTTTTTGGGTGGCATCTCAGTTTGAATTTATTTTATTTCTTAAAGGTGAAGCAAAATAAAATTTTTAATACAAATTCAATGCTTTACTTTTAAAAAAAACATAGTCAACATGGCAATTAACAAAGAATTAGAGCAAAAAAGAGAGCAAGAAATTGAGCACTTAATTACAAACCCCATTTCAACCGACAATTTTGAAGCATTGTTTACAAGAAAACGTCGTGCTCATGGTGGGGATGTTAAATTCAAATTAAAAAGTAGTGAAGATGAGCATGTTGGCAAACAATGGGGAAGTAAGATAAAGGACAACAAAGTAATTTTCAGTTTGGATGATATAAATGTGCCTATTGGTGAAGAATATTTAATATTCAGAGAAAAGGCAGAAGAATTGGTGTTTTATTAATCTGTTAATTTATTTTACAACAGAGTGTAAATAACCTTATTCGGCCAATTAAATTAAATAAATTCGGTAAGTTTGGTAGTTGTTTTAATAACGATGTCATTCAATATCGTATCCTTTTCTAAGTCGTAAATATCATTACACGTCCGATTTATAATTTCAATATTTGCCCAATCACCAACTTCCTTTTTGCCGCTATGCAGGGTAGTCCACTTTGCATCTTTTTCATTTTGTAAAATTTTATCTATTGCTTTAAGATTCCTGGATTTAAAGGTCGCAACTGATTTTATAGCATCTATAAATCTCTTTCGTAAATCCTGATCAGCAAACGGATAGACTATCAAGGTCAAATATAAATTTTCTTTCCACTTATTGAATTCGAAAGCCATAGGATAACCTTCGCCTCGGCTGGTAGGATCAGCTTTTTTAAGCTTGTCCATAGATTCGACCCAGGTATTAGGAATAAAAGAGAACCATGTATCTTTATTCCCTATTAATTTCAAGTTATTATCGATGCAGAATTGCTCTGCTACCAAAGGCAATTTATTTTCAATGCCATTACTTGTTATAAAATCAAAAAGGTCTTTGTGATCGTTATAGATTTTACGCGCGTATTCTACTGCTTTGTCATCTTCTTTCATATAATTCCTTTTAATAGTCTGTAAATAATCCTGTATATAAAATTTAATTTTAGGTATAATATTTTCTTTATAGATTTCCATTATCCCATCAAGCGCTTGAACTAAATATTTATAGGAAAGGTTAATATATGTAGATGTTCCAGAAATTTTTGTAGGCTTATCACCAGCAATGGTTAAATAGACAAAAATTAATTCGTGTGTTTCTGATGGGAAATTATCCTTAATTATTTTTTCATACTTATCTAACTGTCCGACTGAATCAATTGAGCGAACTTTATTTTCGATACAAACTATAAGACTGTCCTTCCGATTTCCTTTAGCTGGACATTTTAACAAAATGTCGATATTGTTCCACTCTCTGTAAATCTTAATATTAGCGTAATCTATTTCATTTAAATAACGATCATTTATGTCGGGTGACATTTCATTAAATAATAGTTCAATGAACAGCTTTTTTGTTAAAGTTTCGCCTAACCCGTGACTACCCTTTGGATCTAAAAGCCAAGCCAAGAAGTTTGAATGCCGTAATTCAGTATGTTCAATTTTGAGTATATTAAAAAAATTAGGTTGTTTAAGTTCTAATGCTAATCTTTCAACTTCTGTACTTTTTAGAAATTTTTGATAGGCTTCTCGTAGGGTTTGAAGATCCATTTTAATTGTGAAAAGATTTAATGTTAATTAAAGGTATTGATTAATTTTATAACATATCCTATTAGATTATAAATAAAAATTTTTCCTAACGAGTATCTAAAAAGGGATTGTCGCTATTTTTTAGATATTCTAACCGGTTATCATCAAATATATGATAATTTTCTAAAAAAATATCCAGGTAACTAAGCTTGGCCATTTTGAGTATGAGATATTCCCGTGTATCCTTGCCATTCGTAATAGTTACCAGTTCCTGCAGCTTTTTCACCAAATCCATTTTTTCAACAATATCTAACTCTCTGAGGAACAGCTTGGGCGTTGTTTTCTTTTTCAGAAATAAAAAGTAATAACAAAAAGTATAATAAGTATATGGGCGCAATCTTAATGTAAGCTCGGGCAGCACAAAATCAATATCAAGTTGCGCCTTTTGGGCCTTTTTTAAAAGTTGAAGGTCTGTTAAAACCGGGCGTTCAAAATAATCTTCGGCTGCCTGCTCCAGTTTCTCAATACAATCTGGTATATCTGCAAGTTTGAAATCATCCTTGATTCCTATTTCCTGAAATATTTCAGAATATTCAAGGGTTAACGGCAAACCGTAATAGATGGATATTTCTTCCTCAATTTCCACCATGCGAAGCATTATGTAGTTAATGTCATCATTGGAATGTGTTTTCTCCAATGAATGCCAAAGGTGGGCAAACGCTACATAATCAGTAAGTTTTTCAAATAAACCTTCCATATTTTTTTATTTTATTCAAAAGTAGGCGGGCCTGATGCAGCCTATCTGCATCTGAAAATATTTATAGGAAAATATCTAAAAGTCTGATCGTTTTATTCGAAATTCTTTACTGCTAAATCTAAGCGGGATTTCACTTTTTGCCTCAAACTTAAAGGCTGCAAAACTTCAACATCATCAGCAAAACTTAAAATAAGGCTTTCCAATTCATAATTAATGCAAAGCGTTAAGGAAATAGTTATACTCTCTTTGGATTCTTCTAAAGTTTGCTGGCTCATATGCAGCGGCTGTGTTTTTAGGTAAGGAAGTTTGTCCGAATTAAATTTTAAAACAATAAGTTCCGGGACTGTTCCCAAATAGTTGACCCCTATCGTGTGGTCATAGTAATGTTCCGGATCAGGCCTTGCCGCTTTATTATAGGATTGTTCAAAATAGGGTTCAATTGCTAAAATACGGTCTAAGGCAAAAGTCTTTGTAAAATTACTCTTATCATCAAACCCTATCACATACCATCGGTTTTTATACTCTTTAAGAAAATAAGGATGTATCAGATGATTTCTCGGTCCGGCAGTATGGAAACGGTGGTAAGTTAAAGTAATACATTGCTCATCATTAATAAATTCAATTATGGGAGTTAGCCATTCTGACCCAATACTGGCAGGAATGTTTTCAAACTGGATGATCTTTTGAGTGGATTTGCTTGTTCTGACTTGTACCTGGTTTTCAAGGTGCTGCAGAAGCTTTTCAATATTTTCAAAAAAGTTTAACCCTTTGTAAAGCTTAAGCTGTGCTATGGCAGCGGAAAGGTTGATAATATCCTGTTTTCTTAGTGAGGCATTTTTAATACTGAAGTTCTTTTCAGAATAATAGTAAAAGCCATCTTTAACTATAATAGGAGCATTATAGCCCAAAAGCGAACTCCGCATTATTCTAACATCGTTTTGAATTGTCCGTTTACTGATGGTGTTCTTTCCATCAGGCCGGTAAGCGGCTTCTTCTAATGATTTGGCACAACGTTCAGCGAGGTCTTGGCAGGTCCAATTTCGAAACTGGTTTTGCAGGCATTCGTCAATGGTATGGTAACGTAATAAGGCATCAAAATTAGTAGGCATGTTTGCGTGAAATCTATTATCTGATCCGTTTAAAACTGTGCGTGAGCATGATAAGCGTTATAATCAACAAATCAATACTCATAGTAACCAAAAACAATATATAATTCGCACTGATTAAGCTTAATGCACAGATAATTAGAACTATAATAAAAATAATTTTAGAAGCCGTTCTCATTTTATTGTTTAAAAAATCTAACTAAGGCATCTCACTCACCTAATCAACCAATTAAGACGCCTTCTCAATCACCGAATCAAACCGGTTAACGCCTGTAACCCCTTTAACCGTCTTTAATCTCTTTATCAGGTTATCCAGGTGCTCGGTATCGTTCACATAAACCATAATCGAACCTTCAAAAATGCCGTTGTCACTATCAACTGTGATCGAGCGCATATTTACTTTGAAATCGTTGGATATGACGGTGGTTAATTTGTTAATTAGTCCTACATCATCAATCCCTGTAATTCTAAGGCCAGTCAAAAAGGCCAGTTCCTGCTGGTTGGTCCACCTTGCTTTTACAATGCGGTAACCGTAACTGGCCATCAGCTTGGCGGCATTGGGGCAGTTGGTACGGTGTATTTTTATGCCGTCGCTAACCGTAATAAAGCCAAATACATCATCGCCGGGGATAGGGTTGCAGCAATTGGCGAGCTTATAGTCAATTTTTTGCATATCCTCGCCAATAAGCAGCATCTCGCTGTCCCGGGCTTTTAAATTTCGCATCAGGCTTTGCACCTGTTCAACTTCAATTTTGTCCTGCGGCTTATTTTCAATTACTTTTTCCGACGCCTGGTAATCTTTCAGGTCCTTCATATCAATAGTGCCCTGGGCAACATTATAAAAAAGATCCTGGGTTGAAGGCAGTTTAAAGAAATAACTTAATTTATGTATGTTTTCGGAATTATAGGTGATCTTTAACGATTTCATTTTTCGTTCAAGAATCTCTTTACCATCCTCAGCAATTTTGCGTTTTTCTTCTTTTAAAGCCGATTTGATCTTGGCCTTTGCTTTAGCCGTTACAACAATGTTTAGCCAATCTTCTTTAGGGGTTTGCTTGCTTGATGTAATGATCTCTACCTGGTCACCATTCTGAAGCTTATGGCTTAGGGGCACCAGTTTGTGGTTAACCTTTGCACCAATACAACTGGCGCCCACATCGGTATGTATTTCAAAAGCAAAATCAAGCGCTGTGGCATTGAGGGGCAATTGAATAAGGGCTCCTTTCGGCGTAAAAATAAATATCTCGTCCGAAAACAGGTTCATTTTAAAATCGTCAAGAAAGTCAAGGGCATTCGAATCGGGGTTCTTAAGCATATCCCTTATCTTTTGCACCCATAAGTCTAATCCACTGTCGGTTGATGATTCTTTATATTTCCAGTGCGCCGCAAAGCCCTTTTCGGCAATTTCATTCATCCTTTTGGTGCGTATCTGCACTTCTACCCATTGTCCGCGGGGGCCCATAACGGTGGTATGCAATGATTCGTATCCATTCGCTTTTGGCGACGATATCCAGTCACGCAGCCTGTCGGGGTTGGGGCGGTAAAGGTCTGTAACTATCGAATAAGCCTTCCAGCAATCAGCTTTTTCGTGCTCCGGCGGACTATCCAATATGATCCTGATTGCAAAAAGGTCATAAACCTCCTCAAAGGGGATCGTTTTTTTCTTCATCTTGTTCCAGATGGAATGTATTGATTTTGGCCTTCCAAATATATCGGCCTCCAAACCCTGACCTTCCAGTACTTTTTTTACCGGTTCAATAAAATCCCTTACAAATTTCTCGCGTTCGGTTTTCTTCTCGTTGAGCTTAGTTTTTATTAACTGGTAAGTTTCCCTTTCCATGTATTTCATTGAAAGATCTTCCAGTTCCGATTTGAGTGTATATAAACCCAGGCGGTGCGCCAGCGGTGCATATAAATAAACGGTTTCCGACGATAGTTTAAGCTGCTTGTCGCGGGGCATAAACTCCATTGTACGCATATTATGTAAACGGTCGGCCAGTTTTATCAATATCACCCTTACGTCATCAGCCAGCGTAAGCAGCATTTTACGGAAATTTTCGGCTTGTAAAGAGCTATTCGTGTCAAAAACGCCGGATATTTTGGTTAAGCCATCGATGATCATGGCTACTTTTTTACCAAACACCCTTTCAATTTCGTCAAGGGTCATATTAGTATCTTCAACAACATCGTGCAGTAATGCGCATACTATTGAAGTGGTGCCCAAACCTATTTCTTCGGCCGCAATTTGAGCCACTGCTATAGGGTGATAAATATATGGCTCGCCAGATTTACGGCGCATGTCCCTATGGCTTTCCAGGGCCATGTCAAATGCTTTGCGTATCATAGTCCTATCCCCCTTTTGCATGGTTGATTTACAGGCCCGTAATAACGCACGGTATCTTTTTAATATCTCATTCTTCTCTGCTTCCAGGTCAATCACTAGTTCTTTCATCTCTGAGTATTATTATCGTAAAAGTCGTAAACTTGCAATAAAATTTATAATTGCAGGTTATTACCAAATACCAAAAAAAATTGCGTTAATTTTGTAACAAGTAAAATTATGAAATTTATTGGTCTTCTGCTGTTGTTTTGTTGTGTAGTGGGAACATTAAAAGCCCAGCCAGCAAAGCCTGCACCTAAACCTGCACCCTTAGCTTTGGGCAAAAATGATACCATCAAAACTTATTTAACAATTGACAGCGGCCAAATGATCCCCTGGATAGTAGTGCCGGACGTTATCATAGTTGACACACGCATATTTAAAAGCCAGGCAGACCTTGACCAGTACCGGCGTTTAAGGTATAATGTACTGAAAGTATTGCCCTATGCGCATTTTGCCGGGCAAAGATACCGCCAATTGCAGCGCGACCTTGCTTTAACGGGCGACAAGCATAAACAAAAAGAACTGATCAATACCTGCGAGACTGAGATTAAAGATTTATTTAATAAGGAAGTTAAAGACCTGACAATTAGTCAGGGCGAGATTTTGATAAAATTAATAGACCGGGAAACGGGATACACCAGTTTTGCAATGGTTAAAGACTTAAAAGGCGGATTTAATGCCTTTATACTCCAATCTGTCGCACGGATATTCGGCCATGATTTAAAAGAGACTTATGATCCTGATGAACAAAAGGATATCGAAGCTATATTATTTCAAGCAGGCTATAGTTCTACTTATAATTAATAATGATTGATAATAACATTTACCGGTTTAATGTTCAAAAGTTAAACGGTGAGGAAATCAGCTTATCCGAATATAAAGATAAAGTTCTTTTAATAGTAAATATCGCTTCCCAATGTGGATTTACACCTCAGTTAAAAGAACTGGTTGAATTAAAAAACCTATTTGAAGGAAAAGACTTTGAAGTTCTTGCATTTCCGTCGAATGATTTTGGCGGACAAGAGCCACTGGAAGACAGCGAAATAGCAACGTTCTGCGAAATTCAAAAAATTAATTACCCGGTTTTCGAAAAGATCAGGGTACGAGGGCCATACGCTCACCCTTTATTCAAGTTTTTTGCCGACAAGAAGGAGAATCGTAAATTTAATTCCATTCCCAGGTGGAACTTCCATAAATTTTTAATTGACAAATCCGGTTTGGTTACAGATTTCTTTTATCCATTTACCAAACCATTATCTTCGAAGATCAGGAAACGGATAGCGCGTTTATTGGCCGCTGAGAAGTAACTAAACTTTATTTATGATTAAACTGGACATATTAGTTTTACCCGTACACCCCGACGATGCCGAACTGGGTTGTGCAGGTACAATTTTAAAACATATTGCATCGGGAAAAAAAGTTGGTATTGCTGATCTTACCCACGGCGAATTAGGGACGAGAGGTTCGGCTGAAATACGGGAACAGGAGGCTGCTTCTTCTGCGAAAATACTTGGATTATCGGTAAGGGAAAATATAGGGATTCCAGACGGTTTTTTTCAAAACACACCCGAATACCAGTTGAAGGTTATTGAGGCAATACGTAAGTACCAGCCTGAAATTATAATAACGAATGCCCATCATGATCGGCACCCTGATCATGGCCGCGCAAGCGAGCTGGTTGAGGCTTCAGCATTTTTGTCGGGCCTTATAAAGATAGAAACTTACTTTAATGGTGAATTGCAGCAAGCCTGGCGCCCCCGCCTGGTACTGCATTTTATACAGGATCATTATATTAAGCCCGATATTTTGGTGGATGTTACTGAACACTGGGATAAAAAAGTTGAAAGCATACATGCGTATGCGTCACAATTCTTTAACCCTAACTGGCAAAATGAACCGCAAACATATATATCATCGCCAGACTTTATACAGGTAATTGAAGCCCGTGCACGAGAGTTTGGAAAAAGTATCAAGGTAAAATATGCGGAAGGTTTTACTTCAGGGAAAATTTTGGGAGTGGATAGTCTTTTTGATTTATTATAACAGTTTAAGGGCTGTAAAAGTTATAATGTTCTTGCCAAAACGCATCTTTCGGACTTAAGCACGCACATATTCAAAGCGGTTATTCTCATGGCTTCTTTCTCGTTTGAGCTTATGTTCATTGGCAAGTTTTAATAGAATGCCGGATAGTTCAGATGTTTTAAAATCGGAGTCAAAAGTTTCCTTGCAGTAATTTGCTATTGATGAAATTGAATGTGGTGCATTAAAAAAATCAGATGTTAAAAGCTGATTTAAAACTTTAGTCGCCCCTGGTTTCTTGGCGCCCCTGGCCGGTGCATAGTTTTCCTCACCATTTCCACGCTGTTTATAGCTTCTTTTATTAAACACTTCAGCTCCTTCACCGTCCGCTCTCTCTGATTCGATCATAGCGTCTAACAACCTGTCAATAACCTTTACCTGTACCGCTTCCGACTTAAACGAATTAACAACTTCGGAAATTTCCAATAGCTGTTTTTTTAATTTCTCGATGTGCTTGCTCATGACAATTAATAGCTTATAATTACTTATCTTTTTAATCCAAATTTAACACGCATAATAATTAAAAATATTGCCTTTTTTGGTAAAAAAGCAGTGTTTGCTAAGCCTTAATGCTCAAATAAGGTTATTTTTAACACGCTAACAGGCAAATAAACAGGAAAAACTATTGATTTATTTGTAGAACAGGCATTTGTATTAAAAGTTTTACACTTATTAAAAATTAGTTGAAATATTTTCGAGTATTGTAAGACCCTCGTCAATATGTTTTTTCTCAATAATAAGTGCAGGCCTGAAGCGTATGGAATGATCGCCGCAACCAAGGAACATTACGTTAAGCTCCATGCCAAGTTTTATGAACTTGTCCCTCATAGTTTTATTTGGAAAGTCAAACGCGGTCAGCAAGCCTTTGCCACGTACATTACTGATAACCGGGTGTCTGCGTGAGATATCGATCAATTGGTTTTGCAAATATTCGCCCATTCGGGCTGTATTGTCACACAAATTATCTTCTTCTATAATCTCCATTATCTTTGATGACCTCACCATGTCAACCAGGCTGCCGCCCCAGGTAGAGTTAATGCGAGAGGAAACTTTAAACACATTATTTTCAACCTCGTCAACCCTTTTGCCTGCCAGTATCCCGCACACCTGCATTTTTTTGCCGAACGCTAATATATCGGGACGGGCATTTTCGCCAAAATGCTCATGGCACCAAAATTTCCCGGTAAGGCCAACGCCTGTTTGCACTTCATCATAGATCAGCATGGCCTCATTTTCATTAGCCAAAGTTCTAAGTTGTTCTAAAAACTCCTTCCGCACATGGTTATCACCCCCTTCTGATTGTATGGGCTCAATGATGATGGCGCAAACATCATCCTTGTTTTCTTCAAAAGCCTTTTTTATCTGGGCAATTGATAGTTCTTCTCTTCTTAACAAGTCCTCGTGGTTACTGTCACTATACGGAAAATTTATTTGCGGCAGGGAAACCCTGGGCCAGTCGAATTTAGCAAACCATTTTGTTTTTACGGGCAGGGTATTGGTAAGGCTTAAAGTATAGCCCGACCGGCCATGAAATGCATGTTCAAAATGGATGACTTTAAAACCTATTTCTTTAGTATAGCCCCTGGCAAAGTTTTTTTGCACCTTCCAGTCCATCGCAACCTTAAGTGCGTTCTCAATAGCCAGTGAGCCGCCGGCAATAAAAAAGGCATGAGGCAGGTATTCCGGTATACCCACTCTGTCAAAAGTTTCCACAAACTGCGCATATTGTGTCGTATATATATCCGAGTTTGAGGGATTGGCTAAAGCGGCGAGCAACAGGTTCTTTTTAAAGGCCTCATCGTTGATCATTTTTGGATGGTTATAACCCAAAGGCACCGATGCAAAGCAGGTAAAAAAGTCGAGCAGGGTGCGGTTATATTTAGCATCGTAAATATAAACCCCCTTGCTTTTTTCCATATCAAAAGTGAGGTCGAAGCCATCGGCCAATACGTGCTTCCTTAATGTTGCCTGGACATCTGCGGGAGAAACCTGAAGGTTATACATACAATTTGCGTTTATACAAATCTACAAAAAACCGCTCAAAAACAAAAATTAAGCAGTTTTTGAACCAAAGTGCAAAAAAGTAACTTTAAATTGTTTAAAGTTACTTTTTGGACTAAAGTGGGTTTTGGTATTGTCTTAGATATGCAGATTTCAGATGTGCAGATATGCAGATGAAGAGCAAATGTATGAAGGTAATGTCGATTTGATTTTGAAGAGACATTAGCCCACAAGGCTGATATTTTGGAACCGTAAGGGTGGTTAAAAAACAAGGCCCATCTGCATTTGCAGACAGGCCCAACATAATATAGGATATTAACTGATTTTTCTTTGACTATAATTTTTCGCCATGCTGGCTGATGTCGAGGCCGACAAGTTCGTCCTCTGTTGATACGCGCAGGGGCGATATCATATCCGTAATTTTCAAAAGCAATAGCGATCCGAAAAATGAAAATATAGATACGGCCACTAAAGCAATACACTGCACAAAAAACAAATGTGTTTGGCCGAAAAATAAACCGTTGCCGGTTGTGTTGCCACTATTGACATTTTGATTAGCAAAAACGCCGGTAAGCAGCATACCAACCATGCCGCCTACCCCATGGCATGGAAATACATCAAGCGTATCATCAATTGTAGTACGGGTGCGCCACTCAACAACAAGGTTACTCACTACAGCTGATATGATGCCGATTGCCAGCGAATGCGGCACCGAGACAAAGCCCGCCGCCGGCGTAATAGCCACCAGGCCAACCACCGCACCTATGCAGGTACCCATTGCCGACGGTTTTTTTCCGAGCAGCATATCAAAAAATATCCAGGTTAACCCTGCTGCTGCTGATGCGGTAGTACTCGTTGCCAGCGCATTTACAGCCAAATGGTTGGCCCCGAATGCGGAACCTGCGTTAAAACCAAACCAGCCAAACCACAACAAACCGGTACCAATCATCACGTAGGTAATACGGGCCGGTGAATGGCTGCGTTCGTTCCTGCGTTTTAAATACAAGGCTGATGCCAGGGCCGCCCATCCTGCCGACATGTGCACAACTGTACCGCCCGCAAAATCAAGCACACCCAATTTACTTAAAATACCATCGGGATGCCAGGTACTATGCGCTAAAGGTGAAAATATAAAAATGGCGAACAGGCACAAAAAGATGATGTAAGAATTAAACCGTATCCGCCCGGCAAAAGCACCGGTAATAAGCGCCGGGGTGATAATGGCAAATTTTAGCTGGTACATGGCAAACAGCAGCAAAGGAATAGTTGGCGCCAGTTTCCAGGTGGCGTTACCCAGCATACCCTTCATCATAAAATAGGTTGATGGGTTTCCTATTATGCCGTGTATGTCATCACCAAAGGCAAGGCTAAAGCCAAATATGCCCCATATTATAGTGATGATAACCATACATATTATACTTTGCAGCATGGTCGATATCACATTTTTTTTGTCCACCATGCCGCCATAAAAAAAAGCAAGGCCAGGCGTCATGATTAAGACCAGTGCGGTAGACATCAGCATCCAGGCAATATCGCCGCCATTAAAGTGAGGATTTTCTTTATTATGAAGCTCTACGGATGGAAAAAGAAAGGTTAACGTTAAAATGACTAAAATTACAAAGAAAGGAAAATAACGTTTCATGCGAAATGTTGGCATCGATTAGAAAATTTGGCCGAAAGTATAATATAAATCATAATAAATCGCAATTTTTTTATAAAAACAGATAAAATTATGAGATTATAAATGATTAAGGAGAAAATGTGGGAATATTCCTAATAAAATAATCAAAAAGGATATAACAATTGATAAAATGATAATGTTATATGATTTTTCGGTGGGGTTTTTAACGGCATCGCTCCTCTTCAAAAATAGATTATAAGGAATTTTTAAATAAAAGAATAAAGATACGACTGTAGTTAAAGCGCCAGTGATCATTAATACAAGCAGCATTATATTATGATTTTCCTGGTAAAAGCTGTACACTACCGAAAATACAAGCAGCTTACCCGTAAACCCGGCGGTTATTGGTAAACCGGTTAATGAAATAAGTATAATTACAAAACAAACCGAGGCGGCAGGATATTTATGACCGAGACCCTTATAGCCAATCATATCTTCAGCATCAGCTACGTTGGTAAAATAGGTGGCAAGCGCAAGCGCGCCGATATTGGCTATCCCATATGCGGCAAGGTAATAGGTTAGCGCCGAAAAACCCGTGTTATTAAACGTTACCACGGCCATCAAAGCAAAACCTGTATGCCCTATGCTTGAATAGGCCAGCAAGCGTTTAACATTTTTCTGAAGTACCGCCGCGAAATTCCCGGCTATCATGGTGATGATACTAATTATCGCTAAAAAGAAACGGAAATCAAACGCTGTCCAATTGGCATAATAGATAAATGGACTTAAAAAATTTAACAGCAGGGCGAACGCCGCTATTTTCGGCAGTATTGATAACCACGCTGTTACTGGAGTGGGGGCTCCCTGGTAAATATCTGGTACCCAGAAATGTACAGGCACAAATGACAACTTAAACCCGATGCCAATAAATACTAAAATAAGGGCGAACGATACCGCCACCGGGTTTACATGCGTTAAACCAATCACTAAATTGCCGGTATATAAACTAAGGGAACCTGTAAAGGCATACAATAAAGATATCCCGTACAGCATTATAGCTGATGAAGCAGCGCCAAACAACACATACTTTAACCCGGCTTCGGTACTGAAAGCGTTTTCAGTGCGGTAGGCCACCATAAGGTAGGATGCGATAGAAACCATTTCGATGGAGAGGTAAACGGATAATAGGTTTGCCGCCATCGCCATTAAATGCATCCCAAAAACAGAACCGATGACGATAGTATACAGATCGGACAGGCCCTTTGGGTGGGCGTTTAGCCTGTTATCCCATTCAAAATACAATAACAGAATAAATGCGAGCAGGTCAATAATAAGCTTAAAATTTATGGCCGTGTGGGTTAGCAGCAGCATTTCTGTAAAGAACAAATGGCCGTTAACCTGGGCGGTATCAAATAACAGTTCTATTTGCTGGTAATCTTTGTGGACTACCAGCAAAATGCCTGCGCAGGCAATGATCCTGCAAAGTTTTTGAGATTCTTTGCCAAAAAGCAGATCCGTTACGAGAACCACGATAAACACTATAGCCAAATAAATTTCGGGCATAAAATAAGGTATGCCTGCTAAAACATTGTTTATGGAAACGGGTAAAAATGGCAGCAGGTCGTGCATTTGCTATTATTGACTATTACAGAATGATTTTTATGGCACTTAACCTTAATTGCACCTTTTTATCATCCCGCGAATTTAGCAGGAAATTCCATGAAATTTAGTTTGTTAATGGATTTAGGTTTTAGGTAATACCTGCTATAAATTTATTTTCAAAGCCAACCCTACGTAATTGAATTTGTATGCCCCCGGCACATAACCACTTTTTAGCTGCAAGATGGCCTTTCTCTCACTGCTCCCGGCTATAATAAAACAGGGTATGCTCACCAATGCCGCTACGCTGCCCAAACTGAATAGCAATGCACCTGTGGTAAATCCAGACGAAAAAATGTCACCGGATGACAAATCGACCACTCCAATGATAATCATGCCGGCGCCCGAACCCAATAATACCCAACCGGCTGTGTTCAATCTCTTATGTCTTTGCATGTAGAGATCATACAACGTTTTGGACGAATGGATCATCGCGGTATCCGCTTTTTGCGCGGCAACCAGTTGGATCGATAATAAAAAAGTGACGATTAACGCGCCCGTTTTTTTAACATGCTTTTTCATAACCGTAAGTTTTTTGTTAGTTTTTATAAATTTATTTTCAATGCCACACCGACGTAATTGAATTTGTAGGCGCCGGGTATGTTACCGCTTTTTAGCTGCAAACTCACCTTTCTTGCCTTTCGCCCATTAATAGCTGCTACAACATAGAAGGGGGCGCTTATTAAAGCCAGGGCGGCGCCCCCGACTATAAGTACTTCACCTGCTTGAAACTTGGTAAAAAGACAATCATCGCAAGAATGCGCGTCACTCTGCAAAATATCGACAAGTCCAATGAGAATCATGGCGACACCTGAGCCCGATAATGCCGTACCTATCTCGTTAAATGTTTTTTGCTTGTGCATATAGCGATCAAACATCGGGTTGGATGGAAGGGATATGGAAGTATCAGCTTTTTGTGCGGAAACCATCTGGATCGATAATAAAAAAGTGACGATTAATGCACCCGTTTTTTGAACCTGCTTTTTCATACCTGTAAGTTTTTTGTTAGTTTAAATTTATTTTCAAGGCCACACCAACGTAATTGAATTTGTAGGCGCCGGGTATGTTACCGGTTTTTAGCTGCAGTTTTGCCTTTCTCGCTTTTTGCCCATTTCTATCCGCGACAATAAAGAAGGGGACGCTTACCAATGCCACCACACCGCCCCCGACAATCAGTACCGGTTGTGTGAAATCAAGAAAGGAATTGGGATCGGTTTGATAGAGGCTTCCTGCAATCACCAGGGCGGCGCCAGAACCCAACAATACCCAACCGACCGTGTTAAATGTCTTATGTCTTTGCATGTACCGATCATACAGCGAGTTGGATGGATGGAATATTGAGGTATCAGCTTTTTGCGCTGAAACCAGTTGGATAGATAATAAAAAAGTGACGATTACTATCCCGATTTTTTGAACTTGTTTTTTCATGTCGTTAAGTTTTAATGTTTAATAAATATTTTAATACTTCTGTTGATATCTGTTAGGAAAAGCTACAAACCGCCACCATAAGGTAATGTGTTATGAGCGAACCAATTAAATAAAAGGAATAAGCCGACTCCTACTGCGCTCCATGCAACTGTTTTGCCCAGCTCTAATTTTCTCTTTGTAAAGTTTATACCCTCACATTGCCAGCTAAAAACATTTCCATGCGCGTCCATCCTGAATATGATGTATCTTTCATACATGGTAAAATTTACGACACTGACTGTCTTGGTATTAACACGATCCGCAAATGATTTCTCGAGATCTGGTTTCCTGAACTCATACTTATAAAGCCATTCTTCGGTGCCTTCCCCTGCTCTTTTCTCATCGGGTACGCCGAATTTTTTGACTATACTTTCCTTTGTTTTGCAATCATTCATTACCTGTTCATTGGTATAAATAACTTTGGAGCAACTGATTGGCGACAGCATGCTTAATAATACCGCAGCCCTGATAAGATTTTTCATTGTATGCTGTATTTAAGGGTTGAATGGGTTATATGTAACATGTATAGAATTTACGATTATCGAAGTAAGGCCGATAATCAGGCCTGCAATACCAGCTATCAATGCAACTGTTTGCACAGGCCGCGCTTGTCTTTTTGCAAAATCTACGCCCTCACATTGCCAGCTTAATACATTTCCATGCGCATCCATCCTGAATTTGATATATCTTTTATACATGCTAAAATTCACGACATTTGTATTGGCATCAGGGTTCTGCACAATTGAATAGCTGGCACGCGAATTTCCCGTGTCATATTTGTAAAGCCATTCCTCCTCTCCGTCTTCCGCTGTTCTTTTCTCGTCGGGTAGGCCGAGTTTTTTAATAATACTTTCTTTTGTTTTGAACTCATTCATCGCCTGTTCATTGGAATAAATAACTTTGGAGCAGCTGAATAATGACAGCATGCTCAATAATGCTATTACTGTGATCGGATTTTTCATTGTATTACATATTAAAGATTAAATAAAAACCATCGTAGAGGGTCTGGGAATTAGCCCGTGGGCTTTAAACTATTGCATAATTTGTATCAGAACCTGGCGGACAACCGCAAAGCAATTTGGCCAATTGCAGCACTATTTGACCAGCTTTCATATCGGGCGCCTGCTTCAAAACCATCGCCGAAGGAATAACCGATACCCGGGGCCCAAACAAACAGGCGCCCCCCTCCGTCACTTTCAGGGCGAAAAACAATGCCTGATTGGCCTTCAAGAAAGGAGCCATCATCAGCATAGTATTTAATGCCGGCCTTTACCGGAAAAAAATCATAAGCTGACAGATAACCCAGGTTTTTCAAGTCGCTTTTTGTGTGAAAGGCACTGTAGCCTGCTGAAATCGTAAAATAGGTGTTAGCCGCTGTTGGCAATTCATACTTAAGTGAACCACCTGCTACTGTGCAATAATTGTTTGTTGCATCGCCTGCAGGCAATCCTGCCTCTAAACCTATACTAAACTTGCCACCCTCTTTGGCCGGGGATGAAGATGTTGTTTGTGCAAAATTGTCGAGCTTAGTTCCAACTAACACTATAATTGCTAATAAAATTAATTTCGTGATGGCAGGTAAAAATTTCATGATGATAGGTCTTAATGCCAATTTGATAATAATTGGCTTTTAATACTATTTGCTAAATTGAAGTCAAATCTATTTCTAATAGTTGCGTAATGCAATGAGCATCTAACAGTTATAGCATTTGAATTGGTATTTTTGCATTATTGTTGAACAAGTTGCTTAATAATAATTTTTTCGTGCTGTTAATTTAAAATTCCATTATTCAATGCCGCGAACTGATAATATTTTGCAGGCCAGATACCCGGGTTATTTTTTATTTCGGATTCCAAAAACGAAATAAGCGTTTGCATTACTCCCTTTGGATCAGAATTAAGCTTGTTGAAATCGAATTGCGGCCCGCAATCAATATTTATCATTCCATTACTAAGCCTTGGTATTGCTGCAATCAGGGGCACTTGTGCAATTCTTGCCAGGCGCACAGGGAGCATTGACAGATTATGGTAACTCCCTAAAAATTTAAGCGCGCAATGGTTTGGATAACTGCTAAAGCAATCAAATGCGATAACAATGCGTCCATGGTGCTGCAAATAGCTGACAATATCCCGCAGATCACTGAAGCCTTTTCCTTGTTTTTGAATCCGCCTTTTTCGGTTTGTCCATTTGCCATTCCCTATAACTAATGCAATATTATTTTCGAGGCACCATTGCACAAGCAGCCTTTTCCAGGGTGTATGGCAAATTGCTATAATGCAGCCTGAACCGGATGATAATGGAACGTTTGAATTCACTAAACGCAGCGTACTGGTACGAAGCGGGCTTCGGACTGACACAGAGATCAGCCGTCTAACCATTCGGATATACCAAATATTTGTAAGATTTTTAAATACGCTTTCGCCGCTGTGTGAAATGCATAATGGAAGCGTTATAAGCCTGGCAGATAGCAAACAATAATGTATCCCCGCGAGTATGGCCGCAAGATGCCGGCAAACGGATATGCACTGGATTAAAAAATAAGGTTTTCCGGTTTTCATTTAAAAAGTTTCAAACTGTTTTTTATTCTTTCGTTTGATATATCCGCAGCAGATAAAAAGAACCGGGTCAATGCGCCCGGTTCTTAGGCTATTCGCGCTTTTATTAAAACCTGTAGGCCAAACGCAAGCCCATCTGGCCGATGGTACCCCCATTTGACCAGGCTTCATAACGAACACCTGTTTCGATACCTCCGCCAAAAGTGTAACCAAAGCCTGCAGACCAGGCAAATGAATTCCCACCGCCGCTCTCGGCAATAAACACGACACCGGCCTGTCCTTCAAGGAAGAATCCACCAGCCGAATAATATTTAATGCCGGCCTTTACAGGGATGAAGCTTGTCGATGATGGAGAACCCGCGTCTTTAAATTCGCTTTTAATAAGAAATGCGTTATAACCCCCGTTAATAGTTACGAAAGCGGTGGGGCTTATAGGGATTTCACATTTTAGCGAGCCTCCTATCACCGCACTGTAAACATCGCTGGCGTCACCTATAGGCAATCCGCCTTCTGCGCCAATACTGAATTTCACACCGCCCTTTTCCGATGATGAAGTTGATGTTGTTGACTGTGCAAACGCGCTGCACACAATTGCCACCGAAACTGTTAATGTCAAGAATAATTTTTTCATGATAATAAGTTTTAATGTTGAATAATAATAATTGATTGTTAATGCCCCGGCAGTTTTTTGATTGACTCGCCGGATTGAGATCAAAACTACGGCTGACAGCTACCCAAGTCAATGAGCATCTGATGGTTGTAGTATATGAGTTGATAATTTTGCAGTATTGTTGAACAAGTTGCTAACGATGTTAATGATAATTTTTACATGATAATAAGTTTTAATGTTGATTAAATAATAATTTGTTTTAATATCCTCTGTGATATTTCTGAAGTAAATCTACAGCGCCGCCTGGCTGCTTAAAAATTGGAAAATCAGGAGGTTAGCACGGATCAAGCAGATAGTAATATATCCGCATATGATATTTGGATTTCAAAGCAATTATTACTATTTTTAATTATTGTTGATTTACAGGTTAGCATTTTTTGCAAATAATAACCGGGAGATTAGTAAATAATCCTTAAAAAACTTAGATAAAACCCTGGCTTATCCAATTGTTAACCCGGCATACACAGTTATCAACTCATAATGGCTATTTGCCGTAAAGCATAGCGACTTAACAAAAAACCTTTATACCTTTATCAGACAACATGATAAGTTCAATAATTATAGATGATGAGCAGCATTGCATTGATTCGCTTGCAGCGGATATTTCAAAATATTGTACTAATGTGGAGGTGCTTGCTAAATGCAATTCTGCAAAGGAGGCCATTCTGGCCATACGAAAATTAAGGCCCCGGCTTATTTTCCTTGATGTGGAAATGCCCTGGATGAACGGCTTTGAAATGCTGGAAATGCTGGAGCATATTGATTTCTGCATCATATTTACCACGGCTTACGATAAGTTTGCCGCACAAGCTTTCCGTATCAGCGCGGTTGACTATTTGCTTAAACCTATCGATGCCGCAGACCTGAAAGCCGCTGTGCAAAAGGCGGAACAAAAGATATTATCATCATCGGGCGTATCAAATATCCAGAATTTATTACAGAACATCAGGCAGCCGTCGCACGAGCAAAAGATCGCATTGCCAAACCGGGATGGCTATGAATTTGCACAGGTAAACGCAATTTTGTATTGCAGCGCCGATGGCGCTTATACCAGGGTGGTACTTGGCGATAAGCGTTCGCTGCTTATTTCACGTACCCTGGGAGATATTGAAGAAATGCTGCCCCCCGAAATTTTTATCCGCATCCACCATTCAACCATAGTTAACATAAACGCAGTGACACATTATATCAGAACAGATGGCGGTTATGTAGTGATGAACACCAACGAAAAATTGATGGTTTCGAAAGCAAGAAAAGAAGTGTTGCTGGAGAAATTGGGGTTGAAATAGATTAGTCCGAAAGTCTGAAAAGTCAGTAAAGTCCGGGAGAAGCCGCGATAGTAGTGGTCGCAGTTAAAGTCTCCCCAACCGGGGGAGATTTAGAGGGGGCTAAGTCAAGAAGCTGCAATTGACGGTCGGTTCAAAATGACTTAAGCGATACAGGAGATTTATGAAATGAACTATTGCGGGATTAAAAATAGGGTTCTTATCAACTTCAAGACAATATTGTCAGTCATTTTGCTGCTTTGCACTTTTTTTGCCGGGGCTCAGCAAAGTAAAATAGCTCGCCTGAAAAACTTAATATCAAATACAAAAAAGGACACAGCAAAAATAGCATTATATGAAAAATTAGGCCAGGCATACCGGGACGAAAACAAGATAGATTCTTCTGTTTTTTCGTACCAGCACGCGGTGGAGGTAAATGAAAAAAATAACTTTTCGCTAACATGGCAATGCTGGGACACGGGGACCATAGATTACTTATTATTCGAAATGGGGAATTATACGGCATCAATAAACTATGCATCCCGCCACGCAGCATTAAGTGAAAAGCTAAACAATGTATACCAGTTAGCGGCTGCAAATTTGGTATTTGGGCTGGATTACCGGGAGCTTGGGTATTATCGGGAGTCCCTTAAACATTTGTTTAAGGCAAAACAGATCTTTACATCTTACTCCTTATCGCGCCATGAGGCTCCCGACAATGCTTACTTGATTCAATGTATAGGCTATACTTATTTGAAAATGAAACTGCTTGATTCTGCCTTAATGTATACGCAGCAAGCTTATAAATTAGAGCTGACCAAGTCAAGCTACGTTTTAATCCTTTACTCCTGGCGCATATTCGGCGACATTTACCTGGCCAGGGGAGATAATGAAACGGCGCTGAATTATTACAGGCGATATATTTCGAACTTTGTAAAGTATAAAGAGAAAAACAGGGACCAGAGTTTTGTGTTGATAAATGTGGCAAGAATTTTTAAAAAAAGCGGACAGGTTGATTCCGCCATATTTTATGCTAAAAAAGCTTTAGCCAATGCACAGAAATATTCCGACCAACAAAATATTTATAATGCTTCGACCGTGCTGTATGATTTTTACAAAGGCGGAGAGGATTATAAAACCGCACCGGGAATAAAAGGCAATCCGAATAACATTGGCGGGGTAAACAAAAATAAAATTATATCAACCCATGGTTTCGGCAAGACCAAAATTGACAGCCTGAAAAACTTAATATCCAATACAAAAAAGGATACTGCAAAGATAGACCTGTATGAAAAATTGGGACAAGCATACCGGGACAATTCCAAAGTCGATTCAAGTATTCAATCGTATCAACAGGCGCTGGAAATCCTTTCTCATAGTAAACAACCATCATTACTGGAATGTTATGATTTGGCAACTTTGGATTTTCTATGCAACGCAACCGGAAATTATTCGCTCTCCATGCAATATGCTTTCAGGGCCCTTGAATTAAGCAAACAACTAAAGGACGCACCGCAAGAGGCTTTTGCGTTAGCAACGCTGGCAAACAATTACCAGGGGATGGGAGATTACAGGAAAGCATTGGATTACGATTTCAAGGCTAAAAAAGTCTTTGAAACCTATGAATCCGGGGCATGGGCCATCCAGAATATCGCTGAAACCTATTTGAAAATGCACATGCCTGATTCCGCTTTGTATTATAATAAGATCGCATATCATATAGCAGATACGGAGCATAATCAGCAATACATGAAGGATTTTGCTATCAGGGTCTTCGCAACCATATACGCTGAAAAAGGTGAAGATAAAACAGCGTTAAACTATTACAGGCGGTTTGTTTCTGATTTCTACCGTTATAATTTAAACAACAGGGAAATTGACCGGGCCTATCTTGGTATGGCAAAACTTTACCGGAAAGACAATAAAATTGATTCATCAATCTTTTATGCAGAAAACGCGTTAAAGGCCGCTAAAATTTACAATGATCAGCAACATATTTTACTCACATCAAAATTTCTTTACACCGTAAATGATAGCCTGCACAGTGAAGCTAAGGCGTTCAGCTATTTTAAAATAGCCACGGCAGCCAAAGATAGCATGGCAAGTATAGAAAAGGTGAGGCAGGTCCAAAATCTTACGTTCAGTGAGCAGGTCCGCGAAAAACAACAGGCTGCGGCTGATGCCAAAGAGGCCGCTCAAAAAAGGCTGATCATTATTATTGCCGCTATCGTTATTTCGATCCTTAGCTTTTTGATATGGAACCGCATAAGGCAGCTGAGGCTGCGGTATAAAATGAGGCTCGAACAAAAAGAGCTGGAAAAGTTAAAAGCAATTGATAAGATGAAGGAAAAGTTTTTTTCCAACATCACGCACGAATTAAGAACACCGCTTTCGCTGATCATGTCGCCGGCGCAATTTTACCTGGAGCATCCCGAAGAGCTGAAGGATAGCAACAAATTACTGGAGAGCATTTTTAAAAACTCCGGGTACCTGCTTAACTTAATAAACCAGTTACTTGATATTTCAAAACTTGATGCAGGTAAAATGACGATAACATTGTCAAAGGGGGATTTTGGAAACTATATCGGTGATTTTGTTAAAACATTTGAAGACCAGGCTGTAAAAAAACAAATCGGGTTACATTTCGACAACACGCTCGAAGGTGAATATTTATTTGATGAAGAACATTGGAAAAAGATCATCAATAACCTGGTTGGCAATTCCTTAAAGTTCACACCCGCTATCGGCAACGTTTTTATTCGCGTAAGCAAAATAGAAGCATCGGCAGCATCTGCCACCATACAGTTTACGGTAAAAGATACCGGTATAGGAATTGATGAAAATGAGCTCCCATTTATAACCGACCGGTTTTACCAGGCTGACAATAAGCTTTCGCGCAAGTATGAAGGCACCGGGATCGGCCTGGCCCTGGTAAGCGAACTGGTGAAACTGATGGATGGCAAGCTTACAATAGAAAGTGAAAAAGGGAAAGGTTCAATTTTTACGATCACAGCTACGCTTTTATCTGCAACAGGAAAAGAAAGCTATCCCGAAGTTACGCCTGTTGCAAAAACAAAACAGCTTTTAAATAACACTGCGAGTAATACGTATTTTCCCAAAGAGCAGGCAGACAACGTCCCCGTAACCCTGGTTGTTGAGGATAATAAGGAATTAAGAGATTTTTTAAAGGATAGTATAGCATCTTTATACAAAGTTATTACTGCATCAAATGGCGCGGAAGGATTTGAAATGGCATTGTCGCAAATTCCGGATCTGATCCTGTCAGACGTAATGATGCCTGTTATGGATGGATTTGAGTTTTGCGACAAAATAAAAACCAACCCGGCAACTTCACATATACCCTTCATTATTTTGTCTGCAAAAACCACCTACGAAAGCAAAATAACCGGCCTGCAAAAGGGAGCGGACGATTACCTTACCAAACCATTCAGCGTGGATGAATTGCGGACAAAAATAAAAAACATATTGCACGGACAGGAAATGTTAAGGAAGCGTTACGTTGAACAGTTAACGGATGAAAACCCGCTACCCCAGTACGCCGAAATGCAGGATGAATTTCTGAAAAGAACCTTCAAAATTATAGAAGAGCATATTGATGATTCCCAGTTAAGCGTCGAAATGCTTGCCGCCAAAATGGATTTAAATGATACCGCCTTGAACAGGAAATTTTCCTTCTTCCTTGGGTTGTCTGCAAATGAGTTGATAAGGCAATTCAGGAGTAAAAAAGAAAAGATGGAGCATAACTTGCTTGAGCTTGAAGCAAAAACCTTGCGGGCGCAAATGAACCCGCATTTTATCTTCAACTGTATGAATTCCATTAAGTCATTGATACAGCAGGATGAAGGTAATAAAGCAGTAACCTATTTAACTACATTTTCAAAACTGCTGCGCACCATTTTGCAAAATTCCGACGAGCGCGAAGTTACGCTCTATGATGAATTAGAAACCTGTAAACTCTATGTTCAGCTTGAGGCCATGCGTTTTGGTGATAAATTTAACTATCAATTTAATATCGATGAATCAACGGACCTGAAATCGATCAAAGTGCCGGCGCTCATTATTCAGCCATTTATTGAAAACGCGATATGGCATGGCATAATGCCCCGTGACGGGGGCGGCATGATACACTTATCTGTTATTACAGATGGTAATTCTGTCCGCTGTATTGTCGACGATAATGGGATAGGGAGGGAAAGGTCAAAACAAAATGAATTCAAAATGGGTCAGCCTTCTCATCAATCCAAAGGTATTTGCCTAACACAAAACCGTCTAAACCTGGATAGCCTTTTAAATAGCCGCAATTCTCATGTGGAAATTATTGACAAGTATGATGAGCATAAAAAGGCAGCCGGAACAAAAGTGATAGTTACTTTTAACCAGTATTAAAATGTTTCAGTGCAACGCAGGGCCGTCGGCGACAAACCCTGGGGGCACGAAAACTGCCAAAGTTTTATTGAACTATTACAGATTGATTTTTACCACATTTCACGAGGTACATTAATTGCATCTTTTTTTCATCCTGCGAATTTAGCAGGAAATTCCATGAAATTTTGCCTGTAAGAAGATTAGATTTTAGCGTCTCTTTTTTCTCTATTTACCAAATACATAAACCGGTTTAGCAAAGGAATAGCCCGGCACCTCAAAAGAATATTTATAAGTTCCGCGTCTTTTGTTAATATCAGATATTCTTACGATGATAACTGATTGTTTAAACCATTTCCTGTCAATATAAATTTTATAATTATGGATAAACTGTTTATTTCTCTTATATTCATAAAAATCAAACGTTAACATTAAAGTTCTTATACTGTCAGCAAATAATACGTTTTTTGCTTCGATAGTGGTTACAAATAATTCACCAGGACCATAACCTCCACTTATTGACTCTTCCTTTCCGGTGCCATCAGATAAAATTAGTTGTAAGCTCGCAACGTTCGATGCCAATTTATCATTAACAAGAATTATAAAATTGTTACCAACTCTAACGTCCTGTCCGTACAGCTTTGTTGCTGCGAAAAGTAGGATTACAACAAAGCGATATTTGTTTTTCATTTTATTTGCAAGATGCACGTGCCAGCGTTTTTGCACAAACATGCAGCTATTTATTTAAAGGATCGAGTATAGGTCCGTATTGGGCAATAAAAATATTACAAGCGAACTTAAATAAAAAAAGACACCTGGTTGAGTTAAGTGTCCTTCTTCTTGCAGCCGATTTATTTCGTCATTCTTTATATGAACGCCTTTTAGTTTTTTGCTTCATGTTCATTTAAAATATCCTTTAACCTTTTTACCGCTTCGCTTTTTTTGATAGTCGACTTTTCTGATTTATCATAAATAAACATTAGCAATATTTCTATTCCCGCGTCTGTTTTACTTAGATGATAATACATAACCCTAAATCCGCCACTTTTACCACCACCTTTGCTTGGATCAGATAACCTTACTTTAAATATTTCATTGCCATAAGCAGCTCCCAAAAATGGATCTTTGATTAAATCGTCTATCAATGTTTCAATAGAAGTTTTAAGTGTCTTATATTTTTTTAACAGAGGCTTAGCATCTCTGTTAAAAGTGTTTGATACTAAAACTGTATTAATCATTCCACAACTCTGACACAGGAAGAGCTTTTACAACACCTTTTTTTATTAATAATGCTTCATTATACGATTCTTGCAATAAAGCAAATTCAGCTTCAGTCAAATCATCGTCCGAATCAATATTCAGTATATTGCCTCCTCTTTTTTTAACATAGTTAAAAATGGTTGCTCTTTCGCTATCAGGTATCTCGATAGTTATTGTTGTCATTGTATATTTTATTTAGAAAGTTCAATACAAATATAACCATTTAGAATTTAAAAATTTCGGATTTGGGTTTATTTAACCTGTAAAAACTGCACCAATGCCAGCACCGAATCATTGATCTTATCAAAGACGAGCGATGGCATTAATCCTAAAACCAATACGATAATTGCTAATGGTAACAAGGTTATTCTTTCGCGAAGGTTCAAGTCGGTCAACGCTGTTTGCCAAACTGCTCCGCCTTTTAAGTTTACCCGTCCGAAAAACATCCGCTGCATGGTCCACAAAAAATAAGCAGCGCCTAATAAAATGCCAAACGCTCCGCAGGCGGCCATCCAGTAGGGTAGGAGGCCATTGACCAAATGCGATTTGAACGCGCCGAGCAGCGAAAAAGCCTCGCCGATGAACGCGGAAAAGCCAGGCAAACCCAATGAAGCAAAAAAAGCGATCATCATAAATGCGGTGTACTTTGGCATAATGGTAGCCAGGCCCCTGAAGTGGCTGATACCCCTGTCGTGCACCCGGTTGTAAACTATGCCCGCCAGGAAGAAAAGCATGGTTGATAAAAATCCGTGACTAACCATTTGCATCACGGCCCCGCTTAACCCTTCGGCGGTTTGTGACGCAATGCCCAGTAAAACAAAACCCATGTGCGATACCGATGAATAGGCAATCATCCGTTTCAGGTCCTTTTGGGCCAGGGCATTCAGTGCGCCGTATAAAATAGATATAACACCTAACAGCCCAAGCCAATACGAATCAGCCAAAGCAATGTCAGGAAAAATGCTGAGGCACACTCGTATAATACCATATCCACCCACCTTTAACAATATTCCTGCAAGGATGATCGAAACCGGTGTCGGGGCCTCCACGTGGGCATCGGGCAGCCAGGTATGCAGCGGCACTACCGGCACTTTGATTGCGAATGCGATGAACAATACCACAAAGCCAACCGCGCGCGCGGATAAGCCGAAAATTGTTTGATGGCTTTGCATCGAAAATACCGATCCTGGCTGATAGTTTGCCGGGTTCATCATTTGCACCATGTTAAAGGTATGACTGCCGGTTACGGGGTCTTTTACCGATAAATAAAGCGCAACCATTACCAGGAGCATAAAAACGGATCCGAATAAAGTGTACAGGAAGAACTTTATTGCGGCATATTCACGCCTTACACCGCCCCACATGCCTATTAAAAAGTAAAGTGGTAGCAGCATCAATTCGTAAAAAATGTAGAACAGAAAGAAATCGAGGGAGCAGAATACGCCGGTTACTGCCATATCCAGTATTAAAAAAAGCACAAAAAACCCTTTTAAATTACTTTTGATCTCCCACGAAGCGAGAGCTGCAATGACCAATACAAAGGAAGTCATTACCAGCAGGCAAATGGATATACCATCCAGGCCCACGAAATAGTCTATCTGCATTTTGCCAAGCGCACCGAGGTCAAGATTTACCCAGGGAACTTTTTGTATAAACTGAAACTGGGTCTCGTGGCTGATCCCGCTATAGGCGGCACCCGTTTTAAAGTGAAAATATATCCAAACACTCATACCCAGCTGTAGCAGCGTGGCCAGCAATGTAATATATTTAAAGCTGCCGCGCCATCTGGATGGAAGCATCATAATGATAAATCCGAACAGGATGGGAGTGAATATGAGGAGGGTGAGGATGTTCATTTCAGAGGTTAGAGGTTAGAGACTGGAGATTAGAGGTTCGAGATTGGTGATTAGAGATTAGTCCGAAAGTCAGTAAAGTCCGAAAGTCCGAAAGAAGCTGCAGTTTGGAAGCTCGTCTGACGTTTCGGCAAAAAAACCTTAAGTTATATAGAAGAGATTGGAGGTTAGATAGGCTGCCATTCAAATTGTCGCTCACGCACGAAACGTTCCTACGGAACGTAAAAATTGTTGTTGTATGTTTTTCTACCAACCAGCCGTCCCTCTGGGACGCAAATCGCATGCTCGTCCCGAAGGGACGGCTGGTTGGTGGCATGGAAATTAAATCCCCGTCGAGCGTTCCGTAGGAACGCTTGGTGAGAATGCGGCAATTTGAATTATACCTGCTTGGAGATTTGTTAATATTCTTTAGAATAAAGATATTCATTGTCTTAATGTTAAAATAGATCTTGCTAAAATGAGATTTCTGATTAAAGATTAGTGTTTAGAGACTGGAGATTAGCCGAAATTTTCTAATCTCCAGTCTCTAATCTCTTATCTCCGGCCTCTAATCGCTAAAAAACAGTTTCCAAAATAAATATTACTAAAATCACCACCAGCATACTGAATAAATAATATTGCACCTTGCCGCCCTGGAATTTTCGTGCAAAATTGCCAATTGTCTGCACTATTGCAACAAGCATTCGTAAAAAGCCATCAATAATATGATGATCGAACCAGGATGACAGCTTCGATAAGGCAATACCTGTTTTTGCCAGCACGCTTATAAAGCCGTCAATGATCCTTCTGTCGAACCAAAATGAGGCCCTGCTTAGCACAATTACCGGTTTTATAATCAACTTGTTATAAATATCATCCAAATACCATTCCTTAAAGGATACGCGGAATAAAAATCCGCTTTGCGGAAAAGGATTTGCCCTGCGCTTCACATAAATAGCAAAAGCGCTATAAATAATAAGGATGCTCAGTATATTTACGCCAGCAGGGACAATAGTATGGTACACATTTTCGCGTTCGAGGCCCCCGACATGCGAAAAAACGCTAAACAACCAGGCGCGCTCATAGAGTAATGGATTTGCTGAAAAGAGGGGAAATAAACACCCGGCGGCTAATATAACCATAGGCAATTTGTATTGCCAGCCGCCCTCGCTGATGTGAACGTTAATACCAGGCCTAATGTGCGATAGCCTTAATTGCCCAAAAAATACTTTTACAATAAGCCGTGCAACATAAAATGCCGTTAGCCAGGTAGTAAGCAATGCAATTACCGGCACAAATTCAGATATGCCGTTCCTGCCCTCGGTCCATTCAAAAGCCTGGATCAAAATACTGTCTTTCGATAGATAGCCGGAGGTTAAGGGCAGACCGATCAATGCCAGCCCGCCAATGATGGCAGCAATAAAGGTGAAAGGCATTTTTTTACGCAAGCCGCCCATGTGTTGTATATTCTGGGGATCAATGTCAAGCTCATTATCATCTTTAATATGCTGCATTTGATGGATGACTATACCGGCCACTAAAAACAACAGGGCTTTAAAAAAAGCGTGTGTCGCCAGGTGGAACAAGGAGGAGGCATAAGCGCCAATTCCCATAGCCATAATCATAAAACCAAGCTGGGATATGGTAGAATAGGCTAATATGCGTTTCAGGTCGTTTTGCGTAAGTGCGATAGTCGCTCCCATAAAAGCGGTAAAACAACCTATAATGGCCAGAATGGTTAATTCAACGTCATTAAACATTGGATAAACCCTGCCTAACAAAAACACGCCTGCCGCTACCATCGTGGCTGCGTGAATGAGAGCGGATATGGATGTCGGGCCTTCCATAGCATCAGGCAGCCAGGTATGCAGCGGGAACTGCGCCGATTTTGCAGCCACGCCTAAAAATATGCCGCCGCAAGCGATGTATTGCCATAAAGCAGGCAAATGACCGGATGGTGCTATCCATACGCCATTTTTTATAATCGATTGGGCAACCAATCCTTTATCAGCAAAAAGTTGTGCAATATCAAACGTATGGTATTGTGCGTACAAAATGATGATAGCGATTAACAGCCCCATGTCTCCTATACGGTTCATAATAAAAGCTTTTTTGTTGGCCTGAACCGCCTTATCCCGTGTAAACCAAAACCCGATAAGCAAGTAGGACGAAAAGCCAACCAATTCCCAAAAAATATAGAATAACACGAGGTTATCCGCCACCACTAAAGCCAGCATGCTGAAACAGAAAAAGCTGAGGTAAGCGAAGTAACGGCTATAATTTTCGTCGTTCTTCATGTAGGCTGTGGAGTAAATATGAACAGGCAGGGCAATAACCGAAACCAACAGCAGCATTAAAACGGAAAGATTATTTAATAAAATGCCTGCGTATAATTCAGTATGGCCGATGGTGAACCAAAGCAGTTGCTGATGCACCAAATGGTTGGTGTTCCATACTTTAGCAAATACAAAACAGGATAAAATACAGCTTATGAGAATAGCAATGGTTGACACCCAGCCTGAAGCTTTTTTCCATTTAGCCGGAAGAGAAATGTTAAGTGTAAAAGCAAGCAGGGGCATTAACACTGCGGTTAGTGTAAAGTGAGTGGTTAAGGTGTCTATGGCGTGTAAAAAATCTTTCAATTCTCAATCTTAATATCGTTGTAGAGACGCAATGCATTGCGTCTCTACAGGTTGCAAATATAACATCTAATCTGACTGGCGAGAGACGCAAAGTATTGCTTCTCTACGATATTTTCAGTCCTTCAATTTATCAATCTCTCCCGGATCAATAGTTTTATACTGCCGGTAAACATTTAAAATTATAGCCAACGCAACTGCCGTCGTGGCTGCTGCCAGCACTATGGCAAACAGGGCGAACATTTGTCCGCCGTTGTTAAAGCGGTCGTATTTGCCAAAGGCTACCAGGTTTAATATGGCTGCGTTTAGCATCAGTTCAATGCCGATCAGTATTTGTATGGCGTTGTGTTTGGATAAGATCATATATAAGCCAATGCAAAACAAAAATGCGCTTAATACCAAAAAATCAGTTAAAGAGATCATTGCCGATCCCCCTTTCTTGATAAATGTGCGGCGCCAACCAGCGCTATCATTAATAAAACAGATATGGCTTCAAAAGGCAGCAAATAGCTGGTCATCAGGTTAACGCCAATGTTTTCTGTCATTGCCGCATCGGGCCGAATTTCATTTTTTAACTCAATTGATTTCTTTACCCAGACAAGGTTGTTGGCATCAACCTTAAGTATCATGTTGACAAGCACGATCAAAAATAAGGCTGCCAATAAAAGCGCAGGTACATTTTTAAGGCTAATAAAAGTTTTACCCTGCCGCATTATTATATTTAAGGTTTCCTTTCCTGACAGCATGAAAGCAAACAGTATAAGCACCAAAATACCACCAACATAAATGACAATCTGCGTGATGGCCACAAAATCGGCAAGCGCCAATACATATAATCCTGCAAGTGCAAACAATGTTATAAAAAACATAAAAATGGACCGCACCAGGTTTTTTGTAGCAGCCACAAATACAGCCGAGGCCAGTGCAATAAATGCCATCGCGTAAAACAGCGCTTGTACCATACTCATGCTCCTCCCTCCTTCTTCTGCATAGCGGCTAATTTGGCAGCCTGCCTTTCCGCCTGCTGCTGTTCAAATTCGCGCCGCTTTTGCGCAGCATCTTCGGGCGTCATGTCCGAAAATTGATAAGTAAGATCTTTTATATCAACTACGCTTTTGTCATACTGGTTAGTCATTATAATACATTCGGTTGGACAAACAATGGTACATAGGCCGCAGTACATGCACTTGGCCATATCAATATCAAACTTTGCTGCATATAATCTTTTTGTGGTGCCATCTGATGTTTGCCCTATTGCTTCGGTAGCTTTAATGGCTTCAATGTCAATGCAATCAACCGGACAAATTTTAGCGCACAAGTCGCACACAATACAATCATCCATTTCCACATCCAGCTGGTAACGCCCCACTTCGGGTATCGGCAGCTTTTGATGCGGGTATTGAATGGTATTGGTACCTTCCAGCTGTTTAAAGTAATTATTATCACTTGCAGGCACCAGGTTTCTTTTTTTATGTGAAGAAAAAAGATGCCGCAGGGTGATGGATAAGCCCTTTAGCGCAGTGGCAAAGCCGTTTAATATTGAATTGTTCATTTAATTAATTCTCTTTTTGTCTGAACCGTTGATTTTAATGATTAATAGATTTCCCAGATTTTTAAATCCGAAATCGAAATTCCGAAATCCGAAATCACATTAGCCACAATCGCCATATCCCCGATATCAGCATACATGCAAATGCCAGCGGCGTTAATACTTTCCAGCACAGGGCCATCAGCTTATCCACCCTTAAACGGGGTAACGTCCACCTGATCCACATTTGTATGCCTACCAGGGTTAATGTTTTTACAATTATCCATAAAATGCCCCACCCGGCGCCGGTTGTCCAGGTTGCCAGTTGCGCCGGTCCGATGTTTGGCAGGGGCGTGTTCCAGGCGCCTAAAAACAGGATCACCCCTACCATTGATACCAGGAACATCATGGAATACTCCGCTAAAAAAACAAGGGCAAACCTTAAGCCGGTATATTCAGTATGGAAGCCCGCCACCAGCTCCGATTCAGCTTCGGGTATATCAAAAGGCGCCCGGTTACTTTCGGCCAATGAGGCTATAAAGTAAATACCGAAGGCGATTAGCAGGTGCGGCGCCCTAAAAATGTTCCATGCAAATATGCCGCCAATGGAGGATACATCCCAAAAGCCTGAAAACATTGTTTTCGCGGGCGATAAAATGCCTTGTTGTGAGGCTATGTCCTGCAGATTTAATGTTTGCGCGATCATCACCACAGAGATCAGCGCAAAACCTGCCGGAATTTCGTAAGAAATAATCTGTGCGGCTGAGCGCATCGCCCCCAATATGGAGAATTTATTATTTGATCCCCATCCGGCCATTAATATGCCCAGGGTCTCGATAGAAATAATGGCAAAAACATAATATAAGCCTAAATTTATTTTTGACGGGATTAAACCCGGTCCCCAGGGCAAAGCGGCAAAGCCCAGATAAACAGCAATAAAAATAATGGCCGGCGCCATCATAAATAATAGTTTGTCGGCGGCGGCAGGAGTGATCAGCTCTTTTTGCAGCATTTTTAAAATGTCGGCAATAGTTTGCATCGAGCCGAATTTACCGGTTTCAGTAGGCCCGAGCCTGTCCTGTATAAAAGCGGATACTTTACGCTCGGCATAAACGCCAAACAAGGCAAATATGGCCGAAAAGCTAAAAAGCCCAATAGCGATAATAAAATATGTGATGTAAAAATTCAACGTGTTTGCTTTGCTGCAAACTTAGTGAAATTGGTTGATTATAGTGATTAGAGGTTGGAGATTAGAGGTTGGTCAAAAAATCAACAGACATAAAACTCTAGAATTTGGAATATGGTACGAGACTTCAACTAATCTCTAACCTCTGGTGTCTTCTATATAACCTAAGTTATTTTTGTCGAAACATCAGTTGCAGCTTCTTTCGGACTTTACTGACTTTCGGACTAATCTCGAAACTCAACACTTAATCTCCGCAAATGCTGACTTTACAGGCGCAGAAAAGAATATCTCCGCATAATGATCAAAATCTTCAGTGTCATCAGTTGTGGTGAAAAATTGCTGCGTATTGTTTTTAGAAAGGTTTTTGTGCATTTCGGGATGGCGCTGCAGGTAATCAGCCAGGCTTTTTGCAACGATGTCTCCCTGAGAAACCACCTGTATATTTCCAGGTAAAAACTCCCTGATCTTTTCCTGTAACAGGGGATAATGTGTACAGGCCAGCAAAAGCGTATCTATATTTGCCGATTGGGCTATTATTTGGCCGAGGTATTGTTTTACAAAATAATCAGCGCCGGGTTTATCAAATTCTCCATTTTCGATAAGGGGCACCCAAAGCGGGCAAGCCTGCTGGTACACTTGTACTTCGGGAAAAAAGTGCCCGATCTCAATAAGGTACGATTCCGATTGTACAGTGCCCTTTGTGCCCAGCACGCCTATCTCTTTTGTTTTTGAATAATCGCCGATTACCTCGGCCGTAGGCCGGATAACGCCAAGTACCCTTTTTGAAGGGTCTTCATTTTGCAAATCTTTCTGCTGTATAGTACGTAATGCTTTTGCCGATGCAGTATTACAGGCAAGGATAACCAGCGGGCACCCTTTGTCAAAAAGCCATTGCACGCACTCCCAGGTATATTGATGTATCGTCTGAAATGAGCGGTTGCCATAGGGCGCTCTTGCAGTATCCCCCAGGTAAATGTAATCGTATTCGGGAAGCTCCTGAAAAATTGAACGGAAAACCGTAAGCCCGCCATAGCCCGAATCAAAAATCCCAATGGGTTGGTTATTAAACATTAGGGCAAAAATAGAAAAAGTGTCCCGTAAATCCGGGACACTTTTATATTATGATCAATAACTAATCTTATTTTAAAGCCAATTTTACTTTGACGGATGCTGTTAAGTCATCGCTTTCAGGTGAAACAACTAAGGAAGTTCTTCCTGAATCTAAAACATAAGCATACCCTTTTTCTTTGGCAACAGAAGTTACCGCGGCACGAACCTTATCTGACAAAGGCTTATAGAGCTCATTACTCTTAGCTTCAACCTGCTGCTGTGCACTGGTTTGATAATCTTGCATGCGTTTCTGCATATCCTGTAATTCAGCTTGTTTCGAAGTGCGCAGGGCATCAGTCATGGTGGCGCTTTTTGCCTGGAAATCTTTAGCTTCTGTTTGAAGCGTGTTATTCATGACGGTCAATTGGTCGATAAATTGCTTTTGGTAGCTGTCAATTTGTGTCTGAACGGTTTTAAATTCAGGCAACTGGCTTATTACAGCATCAAAGTTAATATACCCGATCTTAGTTTGTGCTTTTGCAAAGTTGCCTACAAACAACATGCTTACAGCAACTAAAGCAACTTTAAATAGTTTTTTCATTTTTCTTGTTCTGTGTTTAAAAATATTGGGGATTATTATAATTTAAAAATTTATTTTGCAAATACTCCCGGCTTTAAGCCCAGGCGGATGATCACATCCGCACTCTTATCATAACGCGGATTAGCATATAACATTATTACTTCACTGTTCTTATCAAATATCATATCAAGGTTATCATTTTCGGCAACAGCCTGTATAGCTTTGGCCATCTTGTCCTGTATGGGCTTAATTGTGGAACTGCTCCGCTGTTCAAGTTCTCCGTTTGGCCCGAATTTTTGATTCTGAAAGTCTTTGGCAGTCTTTTCTTTATCAGCAATTTCGGCTTCGCGGCGTTTTTTCATATCAGCTGTCATCAAAACCTGGTCGGCCTGGTATGCTTTATATAAGCGGTCGATTTCCTGGTAACGCTGATCTACTTCTTTTTGCCATTGTGCTGACAATGTCTCCAATTGTCTTTGGGCGGAAGCATATTCAGGCATATGTTTTAATATGTAGTCGGAGTCCACGTAAGCAAAGCGCTGGGCAAAAGCCGCCGTGAGCGATATAAACGTAAAAACTACTATTAAAAGTATTCTCTTCATCACAATTGTTGCGCACATTAATTAAATCCGCCGTTTAAGCTCTGGGAAATTGAAAAACTGAACTGGCCTTTGTTTGCACCCGGAATTCCGGGAATCGCATCAAATCCATATCCATAATCAAGACCAAGCAAACCAAAAATAGGTAAAAATACCCGCGCTCCAATACCAACTGAACGCCTGACATTAAACGGATCAAATTTATTAAAAGAATTCCAAACATTTCCACCTTCCGCAAAAGCTAACATAAATATTGTAGCCGACTGACTTTGAATAACCGGATGGCGAATTTCAAATGTAAATTTATCATATATTGAGCTGCCTGGGTTGGTATCCGCCGAGTAATTTGTTCCAACGGGAATTATAGAGAAATTTTGGTAGCCCCTTAAGCCAATTATATCGCTGCCCTGCAAAAATTGATAACTTTGCATGCCGTCACCGCCTAATTTAAACCTCTCAAAAGGCGATGTGAATGGCTGACCATTGGCAAGTACCTGATGGCTATACTCGCCCAAAAATCCAAAGCGAACCTGCGACATCAACACCAATTTGCCGGTTATCCTTTGAAACCATTGGGCATCGTATTTAATTTTAAAGTATTCATCAAAATGATATATCTGTTGTGGGGTTGCAATGGCATAATCAATATTATTAAACAATGAGTACGGAGGCGTGCCTTGCAGCGTTAACTTAATATTCGAACCTGTAGTCGGGTAAATTGGCACATCGAGTGAATTACGTGTTAACTCCTGGGTTAACTTAATGTTATACGAGGTGCCGTTTGAAAATAAATAACCTGTATAATTATCAAGATTGTAATGGTCGATGTTTAAGGAATAATTTAACTGGAAATAGTTATCCGGCCAGTTTAAACGTTTACCCAGCGTAATGCCTACACCATTTATGCGCAAATTATTATATAACGGACTTGTTGGCGCATAATACTGTCCGGTTGAACTTAATTGGGTATAGGCGCTTAACGCAAAATATATAGGTTTTTTACCGCCAAGCCAGGGTTCTGAAAAAGTAAACGAAAAATTCTGATAGGTACGCCCGCTCGACTGGCCCCTGAGGCTCAATTTTTGCCCATCGCCTTTTGGCAATGGTTTATAATCTTTAAAATTGAAAATATTTCTTAAAGAAAAATTATTGAATGTAAGGCCAAGTGTTCCCACCAGTTGGCCACCGCCAAAACCACCCGAAAGTTCAATTTGATCTGACGGCTTTTCCACTACATTGTATACAATATCAACCGTACCGTCCTGGGGGTTTATATTAGTTGGTTTGGGCTCGGTTTTCTGTTCATCAAAATTACCCAGCTGACCAATTTCCCTTGTACTGCGGATCAACAACGCCTTATTGAATTTTTGACCTGGTTTAGTCCTTATCTCGCGCATAACCACTTTATCATTGGTCACATCATTCCCTTTAAGCAAAACCCTGTTAATGGTGTATTGGGGGCCTTCGTATACCCTTATATCCAAATCAACTGTATCATTATATATTTTGGTTTGCACAGGATCGGCCTGGTAAGTCAAATAGCCATCGTTCAAATAAAATGATGAAAGATCATCATCATTTGGCGTTGGCCCGGTTAACCTTTTATTTAATTCCTCCTCGCTAAAAACATCCCCCTTCTTTATTTTTAATATTTTTTCAAGAATTGGCGTAGGATATTTCGCATTTCCAGACCATTTTATATTTCCAAAGTAATATTTATGGCCTTCAAATAACTTAATTTTAATACCAACAGTATTTTCGCCGGTCTTAAAAACCGTATCACTTAAAAGTTCAGCATCCCTGTACCCCTTGGCCTGCATTTTCTCGATAAGGGTTTGCTTATCTTCAGTGTATTTATCCTGTTTAAACTTGCGCGAACCAAAAATGTTATAGAATTTCTTCGTACGTGTCTTTTTTAAATATTTCCTAAGGGTTTTTGCTTTAAACGCCGAATTACCCTCAAAGGTAATTGCGCTAATCGTTACCTTTTGCTTTTTATCAATCGCAACATCAAGAATTACGCTGTTAGGATCGCCCGGGTCTTTTTTTTGCTTAATCGTCACCGTCGTATTCAAAAAACCTTTTTCATTAAAGTGTTTCTTAATTATAGCGGATATTGTACTTATGGTGTTTTGGTTTACAATTTTACCGGTTTTATCAGATAACTTTTTTTGCACATCTTCGATTTCACCCTTACGTATGCCTGTCAGGTGCAAGCGCGATAAACGGGGACGTTCAACCACGGCAATTTCAAGGTAGATAGTGTCGAGGTTAATTTTTGTAACATTTAGCTGTACATCGTCAAACAGATTTTGCGAATATAAATTTTTGATCACATTAGCATTAGCTTCACCCGGTAAATTGATCTTATCGCCCTTATTTAACTTCGATATCTGCAGCAGCACATCTTTATCCAGGTATTTTGTACCCGTAACTGTAACGCCTCCTATAATGTAATCTTTCGGTTCAAGATAACTTAAACTATCGGCAGGTATTGATTTTGACAGCGAGTACCTCGGCTGGTTGGAAATCTGGGCTAAGGCCGCCGTACTCATTATAGAGAAAACAATAGCAAAAAGAAATTTATTCATTCGAATATTTTGGTGGGCTAAAAATAATTTATACAGTTGTTAAAAAGTGTTAAAAGTAAAAATTTAGTTGACCTGCTCACTGGTCATACCAAAACGGCGCTCACGTTTCTGATAATCAAGGATAGCTTCATACAAATCTTCCCTGCGGAAATCCGGCCATAATTTTGATGTGAAGTATAATTCAGAATACGCAATTTGCCAAAGTAAATAATTACTGATACGGTGTTCGCCGCTGGTCCTGATCAGTAATTCAGGATCGGGCATGCCCTTTGTAAATAAATTGTCCTCAAAAACCGCTTCATCAATATCTTCTACGGTTAATTCGCCTTTACATACTTTACCCGCAATGCTTTTAACGGCATGTATAATTTCGCGCCTCGAACTGTAACTTAGGGCAAGCGTAAGCACCAGGCCGGTGTTTACCGAAGTTCTATTTATTGCGTTTATCAGTTCCGAATGGCATTTTCCGGGCAGCATATCCAAATCGCCAATAGCATTTAAACGCACATTATTTTTCATAAAAGTATTAATCTCTTTGTCAATAGTGCTTACCAGCAGCTCCATTATGGCCTTAACCTCCAGCTTTGGCCTGTTCCAGTTCTCGGCCGAAAAGGTATATAGGGTAAGGTATGGAACGCCAAGCTCAACAGATGCCTCAACAACGTCCCTTACAGAAACGACACCACTATGATGACCAAATATTCTTAATTTCCCATGTTCTTTTGCCCATCTGCCATTACCATCCATAATGACTGCTATATGCTGCGGTAATTTCGACAAGTCAATTTGATCCTTATATCCCATTTTATCTTTGGTTCATTTGTTCAATAGTTCATTGGTTCACTGGTTAAAAAATGAAGAACCAGGAAATAAGTAACAAATATCAAACGTCAAATTGGGTGTATATATACATGAATGGGTAAAACAAATATGTTTTTAACCCAGTTTTCTGCAATAAGCGGCCAATTTTTCAGGGGACAAAGGTAAAACTTAATTGCGCTTTTTTTAGTATGGTGATGGAAAAAGTATTTCGGAGGTCGGAGGTCGGAGATCAGAGATCGGATGTCGGAGGTCAGAAGAATTTTGGGATGTGAATTTTCAATAAAATAAATCCGAAATCGAAAATCCAGCCCCCTCTAAATCTCCCCCGGTTGGGGAGACTTTTTTGAGCTTCTGAAATCTAAATATTCTGTATTCCTCTAAACAAATCCGAAATCGAAAATCCGAAATCATTTGATCATTTTAAAAAAGCTTCTGCCGAGGCGCTGTAAAATGGTGGCATTCTGTGTTATAATTTCAGCATCGGCCATCATGCCCTGTTTTAAATGGATAGGCTTTTTCAGATCGGATGAGTTTTTGATTTTAAAATCCACCTTCGACATAAAAACACTGTCTTTATACGGAACTTCGGCTATATATTTAATCCTTCCTCTAATCATTCCGTATTCTTCAAAAGGGTAACTTTTAAGTTTTACAAGCACTTGCTGCCCTTCTTTTACTTTGCCCATATTATCTTGCGAAATAGCCATTTCCCCAAAAAATTGCTCATTGCCCGGATTGATATAAAATACTTCCTGGTTTGGCGCAAGCACCTCGTTTTCCTGCACAATACCCGAATAGCTAAGCTTGCCAGGCTGGGAAGCCGTTAAAACATATTTGCTTTTCCAGTCTTCGGCCATGCTGATCAGACTATTAAGCGACTGTAAAAATTTGGCTTTTTCTTCCTCCACCTGGTTATTAAGCTCCAGTATTTCTTTTTGTTTGGCGGCCAAATTGTTGTCCCCGGTTATTATTTCAGATTCCGTTTGCAGCAAGGGTGATTTTTTTGCCAGGTATTTGCTTTCTTCCTGCCTTAATTCGGCAGATGTTTCAACTTTCTGTTGAGTGAGTTTTTTATGCATTTCATATTCTTCGCCGGCAAGGCTGAAATCCTTTTGCTGGATGGTTTTTTCCGCGTTTAATTGATCTTGCTGCTTTGCAAGGTAAGTTAAGTCCTTTTGCAGGTAAGCTTTCTTTTTAACCAAAAAACCATTATTTATAGATGATTTGTAAGCTAAATATTCCTGGAAAAATGTTTGATAGGCCGATTGCAGCTCGCCAAACTGTATATTATCCGCTTCATTAAAAAGCCGATCGTTAAAAGGTTTATTTTGTAAAACGTCCCGCTGTAGTTCTTTCAGATTTGTCAACAATGTTAACACTTTAGCATGGTTTGCCGTACTTTCAAGGTATGCTAAAGGCTGTCCCGCTTTAACAGTTTCATTTTCAGTTACCAGCAGCCTAACCAATTTCCCTGATATTTTTGATACGATTGGTTTCGGCGAATTTGGCGAATCTATTTTTAGCTGGGCTTTAACAATGTCGGGATATCGTATCATGGCTGCAAGCCCGATAATTAAAACCAATATCCCAAAAAACAGCGTAATTCCCCACCGCAGTAGCCAGGAGGGCACGGTGGTTATAATATCCTGTATATCATCTGAATGACGGTCATTAGTCATTGGGTCATTAGTCATTATGTCATTGGTCATTGGGTCATTAGTCATTTTAGATAAATCAAAAAAGTCTCCCCTACCGGGGGAGATTTAGAGGGGGCTGGCTTATGCTCCCAACTCCAATTGGTTCTTCACCAGCCTATAGTAATCCCCTTTAATGGATGTTAATTCATAATGCGTTCCTTGTTCAATAATGCGGCCTTTATCAAGTACTATTATATTATCAGCATTGCTTACTGTGCTTAGCCGGTGGGCAACGATGATCACTGTACGGCCGGTAAAAAATTCTTCCAGGTTATTCATGATCACCCTTTCGTTATTGGCGTCGAGGGCGTTGGTGGCTTCATCAAAAAACAAGTATTGCGGATCTTTATAAACGGCGCGGGCAATGAGCATCCTTTGACGCTGGCCCTGACTTATGCCATTCCCTTCGGCGCCTATTTTGGTATTGAGTCCTAATGGCAAGCCGTCAATAAAATCCTGTATGTTGGCTACCTTTATGGCATGACGCAGTTTTACTTTATCAGGATATTCATCCCCGACCGCAATATTACGTTCGATACTGTCCGAAAAGATAAAGCCGTCCTGCATTACTACGCCGCATTGGTTGCGCCAGGTTTTAAAGCCAATATTGCTGATTGACTGATCGCCAACCTTTATTTCCCCTTTTTGCGGTTCATAAAAGCGAAGCAATAGCTTTAATATGGTGGTTTTACCACTGCCGCTCATGCCTACAATGGCCGTGGTTTTACCTTGCGGGATATGCAGGTCGATATTTTCGAGCACCGGCTCGTTGCCGGCGCCCGGGTAGCGGAAAGTAAGGTTATTAATGAATAAGCTTTTATTTTCGGGCAGGGTGTGGTTCCATTCCTTGTTGGCCGGTTCTTCATCCTGCATCTGATGGATTTCGTTTAACCTTTCCAGGCTGATCTTCGCATCCTGGAAACCCTGTATAAAGCCCAATAATTGCTCTATAGGACTGTTTAGCTGGCCGATTATAGTTTGTATAGCTACCATGGCGCCCAGGGTTAAATTACCGTTTATTACTGCTTCGGCGCTTAAAAAGGTGATCAGTATATTTTTGCCCTCGTTTATAAACGTTGCGCCGCCCTGCTGGTATTGGCTAAGCGCCAGTGTTTTTACAGAAAATTTAAATAAACGCGCCTGTATATGCTCCCATTCCCAGCGTTTTTGCTGCTCGCAGTTGTTGAGCTTTATCTCCTGCATGCCGCCTATCAGTTGTACAATACTGCTCTGGTTTTTGGCCGAAACATCAAAGCTTTTATAGTTGAGCGCCCGGCGGCGTTTTAAAAAGATCACTATCCATGCCGTGTATAAGGCGCTGCTTACCGCGAAAACAAAGAATATCCCGATATTATAGTAAGCCAGCACCACCGAGAAAACCAGCAGGTTAAACATGGAAAACACGGTAGTGAGCGTTGAGCCGGTTAAAAAGGTTTGTATATTTTTTTGATCGCTCATGCGCTGCATAATATCGCCTGTCATTTTGGTGTCGAAAAAGCTCATCGGGAGCTTCATCAGCTTGATCAAAAAATCAGTGAGGATAGAAATATTTACCCTGGTACTGATGTGCAGCAATATCCACGACCGGATAAACTCCACGCTTACCCGGCCTATAATTAAGGCTACCTGGGCGATGAGGATAATATAGATAAAATTAAGGTTGCGGGTATTGATGCCAATATCTACTATGGATTGTGTTAAAAAGGGCGTAATAAGCTGCAGTAAACTCCCTATGCCCAGGCCGAAAAGCAACTGCATAACCAGTTTGCGATACGTAATGAGATACCGCAGCAGGAATGACCAGCGTACCTCGCTGCCTTGTTCATCTTCCTGCTCATAAAATTGCGGAGTGGGGGCAAGCAGCAAAGCGATACCTTCTGTTGTTTCTTTATCCGCCTCCCAACTGCGTTTAAAATCAGCTTCTTCAAGGGTAACCAAGCCTGCGGCAGGATCGGCAAGGTAATATTTATGGTTTTTAATTTTATACAGTACCACAAAATGATATTGCCGCCAATGTAAAATGCATGGCAGTTCAGCTTCCTTTAGTTGTTTAGTGTCTAATTTTACGCCCAAAGTGCGGAAACCTATTTTTTCGGCGGCATCGCTGATTCCTAATAATGAAACGCCCTCGCGGTTTATCTGGCACATTTTATTGAGCGTTTGCTGCTTGTAGTTGCGGCCATAATGCTTAGCGATCATGCGGAGGCATGTGGGACCGCAATCCATACCATCATATTGTTTGTAAAATTTAAAACTCATTTTTTACATTTTTTTTAAGCATTTTAATCAAATTTTTCTCAAACAGGCCGGTATCAACAAGGTAGTCCCCGTCGAAATAGTCTTCTTTACCATGCGTTTCGCAAAGCTGATGGTAATAGTTTATTCCTAATGCTTCGGCCATATACCAAAATAAAAAGCCAGGATGATCAAGCTCGTTTGTTTTATTTTTATGCAATTCTAAAAGTGAGGCGCCTTTTCCCATAAAAAGCAAATTTGTTAAACCTGAGCCGTGTTCGCCAACCAGGTACTTCACTTGTGAAAAAATAGCAACCTGTTCAAGGAATGTATGTCTTTCGGGGTGAAATATTGTAAATCCATATTTTTTAAGGATTTCTTGAATTTCCTTCTCATTTATCACTTTTCTCCTGGGGGCAAGTTCCCTGCTTACGTACAGTTTATCTATTTGATCAAAGGGAACTTTCTTTTCAAACAAAACGTAATTCCTGTAAAAACTGCTCACTTGTTTTAAATGCTTTGCATTATAAGAATCGCAAATAGGCTTAATTTGCGGCAGGCAAAGATTTTTAACCATCAGGCTTTTTCCATTCGGAATATAAAAGATGTTTTTTATGTTAAATGGTTCGAGCGACCCTGTTATAAAATCAGCGTTTTTATAGTATTCGGGCAAAACCAAAATAAGCTTATCCAATTGACTGCGGACCATCCATAACCGGAATATAGATTCGCATATCCAATGATAATAATTAAACCAGGGGTGGTGAATAGCGAGGTAAATATTATCATTATCCAAAATGATAAGGTTTTCGGAGTGATCTGTGACATCGTAATAATATTTGGCAGCCTCATTCTCGTAATAATTATGCTGTACCGGATAATCATGATGGCACTCCTTTATCAATCCTTTATTATTCATACAAAAACCGGAAAATGTTACAAAAACATTTTTCATTTTTTTTATTTTAACAGGAGCAAGCTCATATGATAAATAAGGTTCATATAGGTACTTATCCTTATCCGAAAGGTTTAAAGGTAAAGGCACATTCACTATTGTTTTCATGCGATGAGCTCATCAATTAGAATTTTAGATTTTGATTTGTGGTGTATTTTAGTTGGGCTGATTGTAAAAGTGTCGGGAATGTAATTTATCTTCTTTTTAGGCTTGTAATTTTTTTTCAGGCGTATTAAATGATATAACAGTATTTCGTACTTATCCCGGTAAGTCATAGTCCCGTTTTCCCATTTCAATTTTCCCGGAATACCTTCTATTATGTGTAAATCAAAATAAGGAGTTATGTAGCCTGCACCTTCCATCTTTTTCACCACATGCATCATGCTTTCTATTTCCGTATCGATCTCATGCCAGGCTTTCCCGTCCGTAAAATCATCATGGGCAAAATTAGTTTCGTCAAAACAGTAATGTGCATCGCTGCTAAACACTTTTTTGTAATCTTTGCTCTGCTGAAAAAGCGTATTCATTTTTAAAGTGTTCTTAAACAACAGGAAGCACCCCGGAATCCAGTCGGGCCTTACGCTAATCAAATCATAACTTTCCAACAAGTCATCAGTGATAAAATTGCGGATATTGCCAAAAATTATATCTAAGTCTGCATGGCCCCAAAAATCATAATCTTTTAACAGTTCCGAAAAGATAAGGCCGTAAGCCGGTTTAAAATCACAAAGTTTATATCCATATTTTATATTTACAGCAACCCCCAATTTTTCTGTTGCCAAAATGCTTAGGTCATTCAACGTTTTATAAATAGGTTTAACATTTTTAGGCAATGATCCGTTGTGGGTTATATCATCAGTAACAATATAAAAATCAACCGTCGGGTTGTATTTACAGGAATGGACAAAATAATCAAAGTACCATGGCAGTTTGCCAAAATAGCAGATTAATAAGGCAATGCTTTTATTTGGTTTCATTATTTCATTCTACCTTATACCTATAAACCTGCCTGCCTATATTCCCGTTGTTATCAACGCCTTCAATCACTACTTTGTATGTGCCAGTTCCATCGGCGTTAAAATAATCAAATGAGGCATTGCCGTCTTTGTCGGTTACCAGTTCGGGCTTCCAATATATGGTTGACCGAAAATCACGTTGTTTACCAACCAAAGTTGTATTATCATACTTTGGCGAATAAAACTCCCGCGCCTTATAAAAACCCACCGGGGCTATCGGTAAAATTCCAATTGAAGCAATATCTTTTGGATCAAGCCTCCTGCTTCGAGCGGTGGTAATAATTAAAACGCCGCCACCGCCTTCCATACCATATATTGCAGTGCTTGCATATCTTAATACTTCAACGGTTTCAACATCAGTCGTCTGTAACCCGCCAAAATCACCATTTTCAACACCATCTAAAATAACGAGCATTTTGTGCGGTAGGTTCTTGCCCACAGCATTCATTAGGCTAAGCGTTAAATAAGGCGTGTCCCTTACAAAGGTTACTCCTCTTAATAAGCCATTTAACTTACTTATAAGCGGCCCATAACCTAATTCGACGCTATGAACAACCTGGTCAGCATGTCCCGCGCCTGCTAAACTTTGCGTCCGGTATTGATCATCGGGTTTCTTATCCTTTATCTTCACTTCCTTAAGCATTATCCCTTTACCATTGCCAAAGTTTAAAACCTCACGCTCTTGCAATTTGTCATTCTCAACAAATGCGTTCATTGCAGTATCGGTAACTTGTTTTACCGCCTGCCGTTGATTTGGCTGCACAGCCGGCCAATCCTTCTCATCATTAAAATAAGTGATCTTAGTTGAGTTTTTGTTTTTTGCATTTACTGCGCTCAATACAAAATGTGCAGTATCTGTAAAAACAAGGTTTGAAAAATGGAACATGCCCTTGTCATCAGTTGTGCTGCTTAAAACCGGGCCGCCCTTAGATGGGATAAGAGTAGTCGTTCCGTTCATTACAAGGTTGTTAAACATGTTTTTTAACTGCCCGGCAATCTCAATTCCTTTTTCAGGTTGGTAGGAACGGGCTTGGGTTGTGCTGTCTAATACCTGTTGCCAGGCGAACCTGCGGTAGCCTTGTGTAAGCATTAGCACATCCAGGTCTTCCCTTGCCGTTTCGCTCGTGTCCGAGAAGTAATAGTTTGGATGCTCGATATAGCCTTTCAAATCTGAACTAAGCAATAAATAAGATAAGATATTGTCTCCATTGGTTTCATTTTCGGGCACCACACTTTCATTGACCACTGCTGCCGAAAAATGCCCTTCACCTGTTGCACCTTTACGGTCGAGCGCATTGAGCCGGATATCTACTTTTTCCCTTCTAGCATAGCTGTTTTTATTGCTGCTGATATTGACATTCAGTTGGTCGTAATTCTGAATGAACAGCAAGCGTTCGCATAACGGTTCGTTATTTGATGAGAAAATGGTAACGGCAGCGATGCCTGTACGCAATTTCCTTTTTAATATATCAAATTTTATTACAGGGCTGTCCAGCTTACAGTTTACTGTCGTAATTGTTCCTCCTGAATAAATTACAAGCGTATAGTCTTTATTCCTGTTAATTTGATAATATTCCTTGTTCGCTTCTATCCGTACTTGTGCTTCCTGCAGAGCATCGTTATTAACCGATAAAATCAGCCCGTTCGTTTCGGGCTTTGGCAAACTGACCGTATCTTTCTGTCCGTTGGGATAGCTTATTTTTGCTTTATAGGTTTTTCCTCCCACAGGAGATAAATAAAAATAACCCATGCCCAAATGTGTGGAAGAAAATGAGGCGACTTCATTATTCTCATTATCAACCAGGGTTCCTTTTGTAGCTATACCAAGCCCGTTTGGACCGATAGCTTTAAATGCCACTTTCGAGCGGATGCCTGCTACCAGGCTGCCGCCTTCTGGGAAAAATTGTATGTCTGGTTTGAGGGTAGCCGGTACCGGTTGTTTAACCAGGCTTTCAGGTATTTTTGCAGTTTTTAATGATCCGACAGGGATTGTCTTATCAAAAAAGCCTGCATCGCCCTCGTTGCGCATCCATCGCGTATAAGCCCTCACCCTGTAATTTCCTTTTGGCAAGGTATCGGGCAGAGCAAAATCGCCCCAGGCTATGCCGCTGTCAAGCTGTAACTTTATGGATCGATCGACCTTACCGGCTGTATTGATCATATCCACATGTAAAACACCGCTTAAATCACTTAGCCGGTGTTGTTCACCCTTAGTTACATAAGCTTTAAAGTAAATGGTATCGCCCGCGGCATAATAAGGCTTGTCGAATTGAAGGTAAGCTTTTTCGGCCTGGTGGACTGCCAGGTATTTTTCCATTGCCGAATCAAGATGGGCCGAAAGGTTTTCTTGCTGGGGCTGAATTGAATTTTGCGGCGCTTCATAATCTATCGGCAAAAGGCCAGCCACCCGGTTTCTGCCCCATACGCCATAATATATCACGCTATAGGGGTTAATTATCACCCCGTTGCTGTAAAAAAAAGCTAAAGGTTCATTAAACTTTATTAAAGTATTTTCAGTATTGCCCGGGTTATATAAATAATCGAATTTATTATTCATGTGAAAATGATGGTTACTGCTATATGCTACAAGCAATGCGTCATTTTTATACCCGAGTGCATACTGTCCTGGCTGGCCTGTATCCTTTATGATATCTTTTTTATTTAAAGGAGAAGGCTGCAATTTTTTTAGAAGTTTGGGAAGTTTGGATTTTTTAACCCAAAATGACAATGAATCATCCTGTATTTTGTTCAGCGGTTTTAAATCCTTATAAAATTCTATCCTGGCATTGATCAGGCTGTCCGGCGGCCGTTCGGGGTTAGCGTAAATAACCCCCTGCACCCTGAAGCCTTCTTCTGTTAGCCGGCTGCTTAGCGCTGCGCGCAAAAAATGCATGGAGGAGTTTTCATACACCTCCAGCCTGTTCCTCAGCCATCGCTGTTCCTCAGAAGAGCTTCCTTTTAACTCTTCAAATAAAACCGGCCCCTTATAGTAGACCTTCTTTTCTTCAGCATCTTTATTTTCTAATGAAAAGTCTGTAATTAAGTATTTTATCCTGTATCCCAGGGCATTGTTTTCAATTTGCAGATAATCATACGAGGAGGCCGTAAGCTTATGAGCATCTTCGTCATAGCTGAAATCAAGCGCCTCCGGGTTTAATATTTTGCATTCTTTTGCTATGTCCGATGTTCCTAAAAATTCATTCTTAAACCAGTTTAAATAATTTTCCCTGTCGGGATCGACATGGTATTTTACAGTTACTTCTTTTAACGCTATAGTTTTAGGAAATATAGCAATATCAGGCAAGGTAATATTACTGTTCCCCACAGTTATTATTTGATCATACGTTTCAAAACCTATAATAGACACTACTATATCATATTTGCCGGGTTTTACATTATGCAGAGTAAAAGTACCGTCATTGGCAGTTTTACTTCCAATAGTGGCATTGCTCAAAAACACACTTGCGTTGGCTACAGGTTTGGTATCGGCCTGATTTAATATCCTGCCCGTAATGGTTATCTGGGCAAAACAGCCAAGGGGTAATAAGATTAAAAAGAAGTATAAGATTTTTAACATAAAATATTTCTTATAAAATCATGTATTAAATTTAAAACTCATTTAATTTCAGGTAATATTGAGTAAACATTAAAATAAAATATAGAAAAATACAAAAGAATCATTAAAGTTTAAAAGATAGAACTACTTATCTGATTAAATAAGTAGTTCTGAAGTCATCGTGCTATGGATTTGCACAGTAGGGGCTATTGCCAAGTATACATGTCAAATAAGAACAGCAGATATAAAAATAATCATCGCAAGATTCACCTTCTGTTCTACACCCACCACTCCCCGCCATAATTTTTTTCATTTCAGCCCGGCTCAGCACATTTTTGATGCTGCTGAGGCTTAGTTTTTCTTTTTTCATTTTTTTAAATGTTTATTTTTAATTAAAAAGATATAATTTTGCCAGACCCGCCCCGGCGTCAAAACGGCATGTATTAAAAAGTGCATGCTCCTTTACTTTCGCGAAAAGTATCTTTTGTATGCTTATTCGAGCATGTATTTTAAATCGGGTAGCTGGTATAAATCAGGCAGGCGGTAACCGTTAAGCAATAACGTTGGCGTAGCGGTAACCTCTGCCATTTGGCACCAGGCATGCTGTTTATCAATTTTATGATATTCCGCTTCATTTAAATGTACCGGGTAAACCTTTGCCCAGGCATCGTAATTTTTTTGTTTTTGTTCGTACCAGTCGTGCAGGGCTTTTTTAATAACTGCTTTATCTGTAAGGCCATTCAACGCCATCAGGTGGCGGCTTACCGGTGTTTTAATATCGTTATCAGCGTTGCTGGCCGTGAACACGATCCGCGCCTGTATATCACTGCGCTGGTCCAGCAATTCATCCAAAAGTTTATGTGTTTTTGAACAAGGGGGGCAATACGGGTTAGTCACCATCGTAATGATATTATTTGCTTCAACATTGCCAAGCACAATGCACCATTCTGCATCGGGTATGGTATATTTAGGTTGTTCGGTAAGGAGTTTGTTAAACAGTTCGGTATTGTATTTGAATTTGCGCAGTTGATCTTTTAATGGTTGTAATTGCTGGAGTTTTAAAAACAGGGGTTTTAACAACATCCATAAAATAATTGGGGTTGATAAGCAAATGAATATGGTGGTTAGCGCCTCACCCCGGCCGATCGCCTCACCCCGGCCCTCTCCAAAGGAGAGGGAGTTTTGAAAAAGTATGTTTCCCTCTCCTTTGGAGAGGGTTAGGGTGAGGCATTCCAGCCATAGCAACGCCTGTACTGTACAGCACAACACACACCATTGTTTGGCTATGCGCGCCTGGTAATAAATAGAATAAACAGTATACGGCAGGCTAATGAAATTTAATAAGGCCAACGCCTGCCAAATAGCTACCGAGCCGCCGCCAAACAACAGCAGCAGCCAGGTACCCGCGAAATAAAAAAAGCCAACCTCGCTCCAGGTAAGCCCTTCAAAAACTTTTGCGGCCTTTGATGAAAGTATGGCATTACAATCAGTTTTGCCTTTGGTTTGGCAGAGTACCTGCACCAGCGGGTTATTACTGTCGATGGATTGGATTAATAATAAGATGGAAGTGATTAAGCCCACGGTTTTAAACAAGGTAAGCAACAGTAATTGCCAGCTTAAATTTGCAAGATACCCGGTGTGGAAAACAAGCGCCCATAACAAGATAAGCAGTATGCCTGATACTATGGCCGGGGTTTTGATTTTGGTTAAAAAGGTTATAAAAGTTGTAGAAACAATACTTGTTGTGAAAGTTGCGGGTATTTCGGCGGTTAAAACTACCCCCGCAAATATTTTTTTAAAATCATCTATGCTTAGTTTATGCCTGTTCCATTTGTCGCTGGAAAGCAAAACGGTTTCTTTTTCTATTTTATTAACTACCGCAAAGTCGCCCCCGTTTAAATTGGTATGGGCTATAAAAGGGCAAGGGACGTTAACTAATTCATCGGGCCCCATGCGAAATGCCGTATTTTCAATATTGAAGTTAGTTAATACATCACTTACAGCCAGCAAGCTGGGGGAATCAGGATGTATCTCCAATTCAGCAATGATTACTGCCGGATCAATATTTATACGTAAATGTTTTAGCAGGTTATTTATTGCCGCATCTGCGTTATTTTGTTTGGTTAAGGAAAACATTAAGGGTAGGATTTAAATAGTTAAATTGGTTTATCAAACCTATACATAAACTTTTTAATAATTATACCGTGTTTTCACGGTATTTTTTAAGGTAAAAATACGCTTGTTTTATCCGATAATATTTATTACAGAAGAAATTTCAGGGCCATAAATAGCCAGGCAGGCCGTGCTTACCAGTACTTCAATACCACAGAACCAAAAATAGAGATAAATTTAAATGCCCTTTTCCAGCACTATCAGCTCAATACGCTGTTTCGGCACACCAAATTTTGTACCGTCATGAAAAGGCTGAATTTCGCCGGTTGCTTTATAACCGCGGCGCTCGTACCAGCTAATCAACTCGTGCCGGGTGCTGATCACCGTCATGGTTAACGCACTGCAGTTTAGTTGTTTTGCATAGGTCTCGGCGGCAAGGAGCAGATCCCTGCCAATGCCTTTGTTTTGCAATGTTGGCGAAACGCTGAACATACCGACATATAATTTTGGTCCGCGTATTTCTAAATAAACACTGCCGGTTATTTGTCCGTTGTCATCTGTGTTTTTAAGGATGATGATCTTTGGGTCTTCAAAATATTTATTTAGGGTCACTTCATCGATCCTTATGCCATCAAGAATATCTGCTTCCGTCGTCCATCCCTTTTTTGAAGTTTCGCCGCGGTAAGCGGAATTTATCAATTGGTTAAGTTCAGGGACGTCGGATTTTGTGGCTTTTGTAATAGGCATAACTATTTTTACGAAAGCACAAACCTAACTTTTTTGAAATTTAGTACCAACCACAATTGCAATCTGTTATAATGTGCGGATGTGCGGATGTGCAGATGTGCGGGTACACAAATGCGGGCTTGTAGTAACCAAGTTTACAACCTTTTGTAATCCTCCCGTGCCGGGCTGAAAATATCGATCAGTTTACAATTGGTAACTGCAATGCCGCTATGCCACATGTTTGGCGGTATTATAGCAAACAGATCCGGTTCCAATATTTGCGGAAGATCGTTAACGGTTAGCTCAAACTTGCCCTCAATGGCAAAGGAGCATTGCTCATGTATATGGCGGTGGCGCGGTATTGAAGAGCCCTCCTTAACTTCAATAAAATTAATAGTATTGTTTTCGGTATGAATTAATTTTGAGAAAAAGCCGGGAGCTATTTCTTTAGTTTCAATATCGCTAAAGCGATGAAATATTGAGGTATCCATTTGGTTACAATAAGTGTTTATTATTTAATGTGTCCGATAAATGCCCCCTATCCATGGCATGGCGCCCATTTACTCACCCCGACTTTGCTTCGCTTGTCGACCCTTTCTGCGACAAGTCGCAAAGAGGGTAAAAAAGTGCCTCCTAACCCTCTTTACCGCTTGCGGAAGAGAGGGTGATCCAGCGAAGCGCCGATCGGGTGAGTAAATTATGCGACATGCTTAACTAACAATATCGTTTTTACGCTTGTGAATATAAATATTTTATTAGGAACCTTAATGTCGGGCTCCCTTATTTTAGTAGCTTTATCTGCCCGTTAAAGCAATTTGTTTTTTATCATTCAAAACTAAGAAACGCTTTTAAAGTTTAAACCTAATAAGCTATTATCCATCAGCTATGGCATTTATTGATTATTATCAGACATTAGGCGTTCCTAAAAACGCATCAGAAAAAGACATAAAAAATGCTTACCGCAAGCTTGCCCGTAAATATCATCCCGACTTAAACCCAAACGATGCAGAAGCTAATAAAAAGTTCCAGCAGCTTAATGAAGCGAATGAGGTACTGAGCGATCCTGAAAAACGCAAAAAGTATGACCAGTATGGTGAAAACTGGCAGCGGGGCGAGGAGTATGCCCAATACGAACGGCAGCAGCAACGCAGGCAGCATGAGCCCTTTACCGGCGGCCATGCATCAAGTTTTGAAGGCTTTGGCAGCGATGATTTCTCCGATTTTTTTCAATCCATGTTCGGAGGGAGGGGTGGTTCGGCTGAAGGAAGGCCGGGAGGGGGCAGGCAGGTAAAATACCGCGGGCAGGATTATAATGCTGAACTTCAGCTTACTTTAAAGGATGTTGCCGAAACCCATAAACAAACCCTAACGGTTAATGGCAAAAATATAAGGATAACCATACCGGCAGGTGTTGAAAACGGACAGATTATTAAAATTACTGGTCACGGCGGTCCGGGTGTAAACGGCGGCCCTGCGGGTGATCTGTATATAACTTTTTCGATAGCCACTGATCCCCATTTTAAAAGGGATGGCAGTGACCTGTACCATACCGTAAAACTTGACCTTTATACCGCTGTGCTTGGCGGTGAGGTAATGGTTGACACACTGAGCGGCAAGGTAAAAATAAAAGTTAAAGCCGAAACCCAAAACGGCACGAAAGTTAAACTGAAGGGTAAAGGCATGCCAGTCTATAAAAAGGCGAATGAATTTGGTGATCTTTATATTACTTATGATATCCAGGTGCCGACAAATCTTACAGAAAAACAGAAACATTTGTTTGAGGAATTGGCGGAAAGCAGGGATTAGACGTTGGAGATCAGAGATTAGAAGAAGACCCAAGGTCCAAATGACTCAATGACTTAATGACCCAATGACCAAACAACGAACCAATGAACTAAATTAATGACCAATGACTGACCTAATAGCAATTACAGATATATGTACATACCATGAGGTAGAATATACTTTTATCAGCTCATTAAATGAAGCGGGGCTGGTAGAGTTGAAGGTAATTAACGAGGCTGCCTATATACCCGAGAGCGACCTGCAAAGGCTTGAAAAAATGATTCGGATGCATCGCGAACTGGAAATAAATGTAGCCGGCATCGAGGCCATTACCCATTTATTGGAAAGACTTGAGCGATTGCAGGAGGAAATACGGTTGTTGAGGAATAGGGTCAGGACCTGATCAAACTTATTAAGTTTTTACGAACATCCGAAATCCGAAATCACAACAAATACTTCCGCTTCAACTCCTCGCTAACAATATAGGCATCTTCAACAACCGATTCGGGGTAGCCAATGGTTTCTAATATGGCGATGCCATTTTTATTTTTAAGTACCCCTTTTTTCATTTTATAATCAAATACGAGGCGGGTATCATTTACCGATTCTTCGAAAGAGTAAACGGCATAGTCATTATCAAGCAGTTCTGCAAGTTCAAGGTCATGTGTGGATACGTAAACAAAATTTTTGTTGTCAGTCAAATAAGTTAGTACCGATTTAGCTGCGGCAATGCGTTCGATAGTATTGGTACCCCGGAATATTTCATCAATAATAACCAAACTTTTAACCGGTTCGTCGCCGCCGCTTTGATTAATGATATCCAATATAGATAAAGCCTCCACCTGGAAATAGCTTTTATTTTCGCTCATGTCATCGTTTGTCCTGATGCTGGTTTGAATTTTCAGCAATGGCGCTTTATATTCCCTGGTGCAGGTAGTATAAATGGTTTGCGCTAAAAGCGTATTGATGGCTATGGAGCGAATAAACGTTGTTTTGCCCGACATGTTCGACCCGGTGATCAAAACCCCTTCATCAGTACGGGTACTTATGGAATTTGGCACACAATTATAAATTAACGGGTGAAACATATCTTTCAGGTCCATCTGCAAATTATCAGTATAAAACACTGGCTTACTGAAATAGGCCAGTCCGGCTCTTACAGATAAGATTGCCAGCAGCGTATCAATTTCAGCAACATAGTTGTAGATCACTTCTATATCTTCACGGTATTTATTGATTCTTTTTACCGAGGTGAGAAACATTAAAGGCTCCAAAAGGAAAAGTAATTTTACAAACCTGTAAAGCGCGTAGCCCAAATTTTGCGTTCTGCCCGCAAACCTGCTTTCGAAATTTACCAGCCGTAAAGAACGGTTTAGGCCCGACAGCCGGTTTAAACTTGTTGTTACATCTTCATCCCGTTCAAAACTGATCATTTTTAATAGTCGCCGGGCTACTCTGTATAAAATAATCAGCTGCGGAAGCGACATGTTGTATGATGATATCCTATTTTTTGTACCGTAGTGCAGGGCTACGTTACCTATCAGCAAGGCTACCAAAACGATAAAACAAACCGGAGTGGGTACAATCAAGAGCGATATTATTAAACCAATTATGGCTATGCCCGAGAGCCTGATGTAAAAACCCATTACCGGAGGCAGCAAAAACTCGTGTTCTTTTAAAAATAGTTCAGCCAGGTAATAGGCATCGGAGTTGTTAAGTTTTGATAGTTCCAATTCAATTCTTTCCTGATCGGGCCGGGGCAAATTCAATGTTTCAATTTTTCTGTCGAATTCTAACAGCGGTTCAAACGAAGTTTCGGGCGTGAAAAGTTTTTTGTACAGGTATTGTTTTCCCGGTTTAGAGTTAGTCCGGTCAATATAATCGAAAATATGATTAAGATCCAAGTCTTCAGCGGTTGCAGCGGATACTTTTGCCGGGTTATCGCCGGCATTTAAATAAGCGGCGATCATTTTAAAATTGCGCCGGGCATTTACCGGGCGTCCCCATTTATTTCTAATTTTCTCTAAACTTTTTCTTATTGTTCTGCGCTTAATGTAATAATTGTAGATGTAAAATACAATTAGGATAGAAACAAATGCGACAGCGATAAATAACCAATAGAACATAAGATAAAAATAACAGCAAGCGTTAAAAAATTCTTTTAGATAGCTGTAAATCTATCTAAACCTTTAGCAATAACCAATAGCCAGGGGGTACAGATAAAAGTGGAATAAATATGACTAAATAAAATTGCAATTATGAAACTTATATTTCTTTACCAGTTTGAAATTAACTTTTCCCGCCTAAAAAAGCCCTTAAAGCCTGCTGCGTAAATTCCGATAGTACCAACTCGCCACTTATAGCTGCACGATGGTTTAACAGATCGTCCCAGTCTTCCGTACCTTCCCACAAAATTTGCTTAAGGCCTTTCAGGGCTTCTGAATGGTATGAAGCCAGTTTATTCGCAAGCGCATCCAAAGCGGTGTCCATGGTTACAATATCAGGATACACCTCATTATACAATCCTTTATCCATTGCCCATTGTGCGGTTTGAAAATCGCTTGCGCGGATGGTGAGCTGGGAAAAGGCGGGAAGCCCAATTTTCCTGATAACGGCGGGAGATATCACGAAGGGCCCTATACCAATGGCCAACTCACTTAGCTTAATTGATGCAACCTCTGTTGCCAGGCAATAATCAGCCGCCGCGGCCAAGCCAACCCCGCCGCCAACAGCCTTACCCTGTATGCGGGCAATAATTATTTTTGGTGATTTACGGCAGGCGTTGATCACCCGCGCGAAACCTGAAAAAAATTCGGCGCCTGCCTGTTTATCTTTTATCTGTAGTAATTCGTCAAAGCTGGCCCCTGCACAAAAAGTGCGTACGCCTTCGCTTTTTAAAACAATCACCCTTGTTTGCTCATCACTTCCCGCATCGGTTATTTTGTTTGTCAATTCATCCAATAACGCAGCAGGCAGTGAATTTTGGGCAGGGTGGTAAAAGCTGACAGTGGCAATACCGTTGTGGCTGGTGCTGAGGCTTACTTTTCCGTTGTCGGTGGCAGACATTTGGTGAGTTGTGAATAGTGAATAGTGAGTGTGAGTAATTAATGATCAATTAAGTGCGTTCAAATTTAAACTAAAATGTTTATTAATACTCCGCCAGCACGACGACATTATCGCAAACAGACGCTATCCTTTCCTTCCCGTTCAAAAAACCTAATCCTACCACAAATGAAAACCCTGCTACAATGCCGCCCATTTCCTGTATCAGTTCGCTTGCGGCAAGGGCTGTGCCGCCGGTTGCAAGCAAGTCATCATGGATAAGGACATGCTGCCCGGGTTCAAAGGCGTCGGTATGCAGTTCGATAATCGCAGTCCCATATTCCAAACTGTAGGTTTTTTGTTTGATAGTAAACGGCAGTTTACCCGCTTTGCGAACGGGAATAAAGGGCAGGCCAAGCCTGGTTGCAAGCATAAGGCCAAATAAAAAACCGCGGCTTTCAATGCCCGCTATAGCATCGATCCGTGTATCTTTTAATCGTTCGGCAAAGGCATCAACAATGCGTATGCATAATTGAGGGTCTTTTAAAATTGGCGTTATATCTTTAAAAATAATCCCCGGCTTGGGAAAATCGGGTATATCACGTATCGCCCGTTTTATTTGCTGTGTTATCATTTAAAATTTAAATAGGGTTCAATTTTAAGTAAAATTCCTTCATTAAGTATGGCTATATTTTTCATATCGGCAATGGATGCATAATTGCCATGCTGTGCGCGATATTGGATAATGGCATTTACCTGCTTATACCCCAGGTAAGGGAATACACGTAGCTGGTCGAATGAGATGGTGTTGATATTTATTTTGTTCACCTTGTACGGATTTACCGAAATCTGATTCTTGATCCCGGTATATTTTATCGAGTCGATGCCATAAATTTCTTTTATCTGTTCTTTATGATAAAATCCGCCCAAACGATTCCTGTACCTGATGATCCGCACAGCAAACGATGGGCCTATTCCCCTGATCTCTGTCATCTTTGCTGAATCAGCACTGTTGAGCTCGATAATTTCACCCGGTTTGGCTTTTTTTGATATAAATGCGGCTTCGGATATTTGGATATAGGGTTCCAGTCTTTTATAATCATCGGCGGTAATAGCATATATCTTTTTCACATCTTCTTTATTATAAAACTTGCCACCCTTCGCTTCATAATGTTTTATCACATTAGCCTGGCGCTCGCTTAATCCCAGCTGCTCCCATTGTTGTATGGTAAGACTATTGGGATTGAAAGGAAACATAACAGGCTGCAGTAATTTTTCATCTGAATAGGCTTTACTATCGGTAAAACCTTGCTGATGCCCGGCCTTGCTTAATTGTGCGACGGCTTTATCAAAGTCTTTAATATTTATTCCATTATCTTTGCGAAACAACTGATAAACATAGGGCGCAGCCAATACCAATGCGATTAAAATAACAAGTACCACCATGCCATTCCATTCTTTTTTGGTGACGGACAGATATTTTTTTATTTGCGCTTTCATTTAACAGGCTTAAATTAAATTATTTCAGGGTATTATTCTTTCTTTGAAAGGAATTATTTTAAAAATATGAAGGTGATTACCACAGAAGAGTTTGCCAAAGCCACCAAACTGGATAAGTTGAGAATGCCCGGCCTTGCTGCTTTACTGATGGAACTCATGAAAATTAACGAGGTAAACAAACTGTTTGCCCAGGCGCAGCCAAAACAAGGCCCGGAATTTATTGACGCCATTTTAAAGGGCTGCGGTATTAATATAGAGTTTGATAAAAGCGAATTGAAAAACATCCCGGCTACAGGCAGTTTTATAGCCATTGCAAACCATCCTTACGGGGGCATTGAGGGTATGGTATTATTAAAGATACTCTGCATGGTTAGGCCCGACGCTAAACTTATGGCTAATTTCCTGCTTAAAAAGATCCCCAACCTAAGTGATTATTTTATCGCGGTAAACCCTTTCGAGAATGTGGAACATTCGTCCAGCATCAGTGGTTTGAAAAACACATTGGAATTACTGACTAAAGGCACGCCCATTGGGATATTTCCCGCGGGAGAAGTATCAACTTTCAGGGTCGACAAGCAACAAGTAACCGACAGAATGTGGCACCCGGTAGTAGGCAAGATCATTGCTAAAGCAAAAGTACCGGTTGTGCCCGTTTATTTCCACGGCAATAACGGTTTGCTTTTTAACTTACTCAGTCTAATACACCCGACCTTGCGAACCGCGAAATTACCATCCGAACTATTCAACAAACAGGGACATACCATAAGGCTGCGCATAGGCAAGCCAATAAATGTTGAAGACATTCCCAATTATAACAACAGCGCCAAATTGCTTAATTATTTGAGAGCGCGTACGTATGCTCTGGGCACGGGGCTTGAGGATGAAAAGAAAATATTTAATCCGCGCAATATCTTCAAAATAAAAAAACAGCCCAGGGATATAGTGACGGAAATTAGTTCGGCTATACTTGAAAAAGAAATTGAACCCTTACGGGAAGATTACATGGTTTGGGTAGAGAAAAATTATGAAGTATTTATTACCCCGACCTCTTTGATCCCCAATGTTATCCGTGAAATTGGCAGGCTGCGTGAAGTAACATTCAGGGAAATTGGCGAAGGGACAAATAAAGCAACAGACCTGGATGAATATGATATTTATTATCATCATCTTTTTATTTGGGACACAGAAGCGAAACTGATCGTTGGCGCATATCGTATCGGCCTCGGCGATGAGATATTTTACAGTGTCGGCAAAAAAGGCTTTTATTTATCTGAACTGTTTAAAATAAAAGAACAATTTACGCCCGTATTGAAAAAAAGCATCGAGCTTGGCCGCTCGTGGATACGTAAAGAATATCAGCAAAAGCCACTGCCGCTGTTTTTATTGTGGAAAGGGATATTAAAGTATTTAATTGATAACCCGCGTTACCGTTACCTGTTAGGGCCTGTAAGTATCAGCAACACGTTTTCAAAATTCTCCAAATCGCTTATTGTTGATTATATCAACCGAAACCATTTCGACCATGAAATGGCCCAATATGTAAGGCCGCGTAAAAAATTCAAGGTCGACTTTGCGAGTATCGATACTGACTTGTTAATGGCCGGGGAGGATACTTTTAAAGGGTTGGATAACATCATATCGGAGGTTGAAACCCGGAATGTAAAGGTGCCAGTATTGCTGCGCCAATATATCGCACTCAATGCTAAAATTATCTGCTTCAATATCGACCCTAAATTTGCCGACTGCCTCGACGGCTTTTTAGTGCTCGATCTGGAGAAAGTACCGCAGGATATCCTGGAGAAGCTGGGGAAGAATTTGTAGTTAGTTGATTAGGTTGATTGAGTGAGCTGTTGTGTTAGCTGTCTATATCGACTTATTAGACGGCTTAATCAACCAAATTACGGTAATTTTTCCGAAGCAAAGTATTGATTTACTACTATAGTATCCACAGGTTCGCTGGCAGACACCCCTAATATTATTGTGGCGTTTATCAGCCAATGATTTGAATCTCTTCTTTTACCTTTTATTTCACCGCCAATTGGTATTTCCACATTAGCGACGTAGCAACAAGGGCAACGCATGTCATAGGCAACTATTTGCCCTGCTGCTATTTGGTCTGAGTTAATATCGAAGGTATCATAATTCATCGGCGTTTTAAAATAAAACTGACTGGTTGGACCGCATGCGTTAACGTTAGTGCTTTTATACCAAAACACCCTGTAGCTGCCGTTTATAAACTGGTTCCCGCTTGTAAAACCAGCATTGTCATAATAATTATAGGCACAGGTTGAATTTGCAGTGCAATCCGTTAAAGCACCATTAAGAATCACATTGGGGCCAGTGTCCTTTCTGCAGCCAAGCAATACTACAAACAGCATAAAAATGGTTGCTTTAGCTTTCATACTGACAATACGTTTAGTCTTCTCAATATGCTACAAAACAAGATAAAAATTTATTTGATAGTCAAGAGTTCCTACTATTTTTGCGTTCTTTTTGGAAGGTCAGGATTTCCAAATGACCAATTTGGATCATAGCCGTATTGTTTGCTTTTTCAGCAATTGCTAATATCTAAAGTTTTAGGCGACCTTATCCCTGAAATAAACATTCCCAACTTAATTAACTCAATCCAACTCAATCAACCCTTAACTAATTCAAGGTATTTTTTCAAGAGTAAAGTATTGATTGACTGTTAAAGTATCGGTTGGATGATTAATGGATGTCTCTAATATTATCGAAGCATTAATCAGCCAATGGGTTGCATCTGTTCTCTTTCCCTTTACCTCACCTCCAATTGGTTTTGTGGCCAGAACTGCAATATTGTAGCAACAAGGGCATCTATTTTCATTAGCCACTACTTGTCCTGCAGCTATCTGGTTCGATTTTATATCGAATTCATTAATATTTAGCGATGTTTTAAAATAAAACTGGGTGAATGGGCCGCAAGCGTTAGTGTTATTGTCAATACTATTATACCAAAATACCCTGTAATTGCCGTAAACCGGCTGGCTGCCGCTTGTAAAATCGGCATTATTATAATAGTTATAAGTGCAGGTAGAGTTTGCGGGGCAATCGGTTAAAGGGCCGTTAAGTACCAGAATATTGTCTTTTTTGCAGCTTACTATTACAACAAAAAGAATAAGCGATGTTAATTTGGCTTTCATAACCTACAATACGATAAGTTAGGTTTGTTCGCTACAATAGCGTTAAATATTCTTGTTCTTGATTTCCTGGCTCTTGATTCTGTGTGCCGTGAATTGATTACAAAAGTAGTCAAATGTTGTATAAAAGATGGTAGTAGGTCTACCAATGTCGCTGTGCAAGCAGAGGCATTAAACCACCTCCCGGTGCTTGTTTAGTAATGAACCGGTATTGAACGGAAGGAGGAAAAGGCTTCCATAGAGGAGTCAGGTGAGAATAGGAGAGATGAATGAAAATGAACCATCGATGAGGTGTCGAGAGAGCGTTCCCATTGTCAAAAGCTGATACAGAATCGATCAGTGAACAATTATAGCGGACACTTGCATACTGGCTATAAGGCAATCGGCATAAAGATGGCATGACTCCTATTCAGGCTTTTATATGGAACACGGGAAGTCCGTAACAGATGCAAAGCGAAAGGCACAAATGGAGAACCCGTGAGGCCGAATAACAAAGCTGTTAAGGATGGCGGACTAACTCGTAGTAGTGAAGAAGTTTCTGTAATGGAAACTGAGTGAAGGGGTTAGCTAATTTATAATGCTTAAGGTCAACTTTAACGGGAGGAACCTACAGCAATAATAAATTAGAAGAGCCGTATGAATTGAGAGGTTCACGTACGGTTCCGTGAGAGGCTTGGGCTGAAATGCCCTTGCCTACTCGACTGGTTCTCGATTCTTGGTTCTTGGTTCTCGATTCTTGATTCTTGATTCTTGCTACTTGATTCTTGACTATTCAATATCTTACCGAAAGCTTCTTCAAAATAAAATGCAGCAACCATATCGGCCCGATAAGAAGGAATTTTATATCGTCTAAAAACGAAGGTTTTTTACCTTCAATTTTATGGCCGATAAACTGCCCGGTCCATGATATTATAAAAATAACCAGGCATACCTGCCACAATGCCGGCCCGCCTGACTTTTGCCAGGCATCCAACCCTATTATGCCAAAACTAAAGCCAAACACTATCAGCAACATCAGATACGATAATACAGGCGAAAGTTTGTAATAATAATAAACACTGAAGGCAATTAAAAAGGATGCCCAATTAAGAAAGCCATCATATGATCCTAAAAATTTAATATACGGGAACGGTATTGCCCATACCAGGCCGAGTAAACTAAACACAATAAGCGGCACGCATATCCAGTGTATCAGCTTATTGGTTGGGTTTTGATGGCTTTCGGCGTATTTATCAAAATAAACATCGACCGGGCGGCTAATTTTAGCTTCCATTACTAATGACTTTTAACTTATTAGTAGTTGTGTTTATCATTCAAGAGATTAAATGTACTTATAAAAATCTATGTCATTTCGATCCGCCAAATGGCGGAGAGAAAACTGATAAGCGTTGCCCAGCTTGCTTTGTATAATTTTATAAGTTTTCTCCTCGTTCCTCGTCGAAATGACATAGAGAACGATTTTTATTTAGCAAAAGCAACCGATCTGGTTTCCCTGATCACTGTAACCTTTATCTGCCCCGGGTATGTCATTTCGGTTTGTATACGGTTTGAAATATCAGCAGCCAGTACTTCTGATTGAGCGTCGCTTATTTTTTCGCTTTCAACTACTACACGCAATTCACGGCCCGCTTGTATCGCAAACGTTTTTTCGACACCGGGGTATGAAAGGGCTAATTCTTCAAGCTCTTTTAAGCGTTTTATGTAGCTCTCAACCACCTCGCGGCGCGCGCCGGGGCGGGCGCCGGATATGGCGTCGCAAGCCTGTATGATCGGCGACAGCATGGATGTCATTTCTATTTCGTCGTGGTGGGCGCCAATGGCATTGCAAACTTCAGGATGCTCCTTATACTTTTCAGCCAGGTTCATGCCCAGAATAGCGTGCGGTAATTCAGGATTATCATCAGGTACTTTACCAATGTCATGTAATAAACCGGCCCGTTTGGCAAGCTTTACGTTGAGGCCAAGTTCAGCCGCCATGGTAGCACAGAAATTGGCTACTTCGCGCGAGTGCTGCAGCAGGTTTTGCCCGTAGGACGAACGGTAACGCATACGCCCCACCATACGGATCAGTTCGGGATGAAGGCCATTTATGCCCAAATCAATAACCGTGCGTTCGCCAATTTCAACAATTTCTTCTTCGATCTGCTTTTTGGTTTTAGCTACCACTTCCTCAATACGCGCAGGGTGGATACGCCCGTCGGTCACCAAACGGTGCATAGCCAAACGTGCAATTTCACGCCTAACCGGGTCAAAGCCCGAAAGAATGATTGCTTCCGGCGTATCATCCACAATAATCTCGATGCCGGTCGCAGCCTCCAGCGCACGGATATTCCTGCCTTCGCGACCAATGATGCGGCCTTTTATCTCGTCATTTTCAATATTAAAAATCGAAACAGTATTCTCAATAGCGCTTTCAGTGGCTGTACGCTGGATGGTTTGAATAACTATTTTCTTGGCTTCTTTGGTAGCGGTAAGCTTCGCTTCGTCAACAATATCCTTTATCTGGATCATAGCCTTACTGCGGGCCTCTTCGCGCAGGGTATCAACCAACTGGTTTTTGGCATCATCAGCGGATAAACCTGCAATAGTTTCTAATTGCTGGACGTGCGAATTTTTCAGGAGTTCAACTTCCTCCTGTTTCTTAACAACAATTTCCGTTTGCCGATCAAGGTTTTTACGCACATTGTCCAGTTCACTTTCCTTTCGGTTCATGTTTTCCAAACGAGAATTAAAGGATTGCTCCTTTTGCTTAACGCTATTCTCCCGCTGGTTGATATTGTTGTTTTTTTCGTTAATCTGTTGCTCATGTTCAGCTTTCATTTGTAAAAACCTCTCTTTCGCTTCGAGTAACTTATTCTTTTTCAATATCTCAGAATTAACTTCAGCATCCTTTAATATTTTTTTCACCTTGTTTTGAGCGGCTATTTCCTGGTCTTTAAATAGCTTCCTCAAAAGGTAGCGCCCGATAACTATCCCCGTAGGGACGCCGATCAGCACACCGATAATAATAAGTAATATGTTCATTTTAAAAATGGTATAAATTGGTATGAATAAAAAAACCGCAACTAAATTTTTAAGTTTCATGTATTTAAAACTTCATTAGGGATATTGGGAATCATGGGTTACAGTTAAACGAACAACGAGTAACGCATGCCTCTTTGATCCACAGATATTGAAGCGTTAAGTTTTTAATAGTGAAACCTAAAATTTAACCGCGGTTAAATCTTAAATGCTCTTGTATTATGTAAAGAACGTTATTGCTTTGAAAAAAATTGATTCAATAAATAATCCAGTTGGTAAACTTTTTCCGCTACTTCCGTATCTTCTATCGTTACCTTATGATCTGCCTTTAATGATGATGTTGCATAATGCAGCACGCACATCGAAAGCAAATCTTGTTTATCCCTCACCGCGTAATTTTCCTGATATTCTTTTATCCGGTCATTAATTAGTTTGGCTGCCCTACGTATTATTTCTTCCTCTTCCATGTTTACCTTTAAGGGGTAAACCCTGTCAGCAATATTTATTTTTATGGAGATTTCTCCCATTTGAGCTTTTCACTTTTTGCACTACTTTTTCAGCAATACAATACACTTATCTATTTCCTGCACAAATTCGTTAATTTTTTGCTTTATGTCAAGACTTTTTTCATTTGTTTCTGAAAATGATTTTGCCATCTTCAATGCCCGCAGCTTTTCCTCCAGTTCTTTGGTCTTATTTTTACTTGCATTCAAGGCTACAGTCAGCGCCTCGCTCTCTAATTTTAACAGATCATTTTCCTCCTGCAAAGCAGCGCAAAGCTCAATTAGGCGCTCTGTTTTTTCTACAATTGTGATTAATTGCTCTGCGATTGACATTGGTTGATTGAGTTTATTAAGTTGATTAGGTTGATTAAGTTATATTAATTTCAAAGCCGAAATATATTAATTAATGTTTAAATTTATAGTGACCACTCACCTAATCAACTTAATCAACCTAATCAACCACTTAACTACTTCCGTTTCTCCGCTCCAACTTCTTTTCCTAAGTTATAAATTATTTTTTGCATAACCGAATCGATGGCCTTATCTGTTAAGGTTTTTTCATTATCCTCCAAAATAAAACTTAAAGCGTACGATTTTTTGCCTGCCGGAAGTTTATCGCCTTCATAAACATCAAACACGTTTACATCCTGCAGCAACTTACGTTCTGCTTTTTGGGCGATCTGCTTTAATTGCCCAAAGGTGACAGATTTATCGATCAGCATCGAAAGATCGCGCCTTACGGCCGGGAACTTTGAAACTTCCTCGTAAACGATCTTGTTTTTACGACTAATCGCCAGGATGGTATCAAAATTAAAATCGGCATAAAAAACTTCCTTGTCGACATCAACCTTTTTCAAAGCTTCGGCTGCTACCATGCCGAATTTAACAAGCTGCTTGTTATTACGTTTATATTGTAAGCCAAACGCAAGCTTTTTACAGGTAGCATCTTCAACTATAATATCGACGATGTTTAATTTTGCAACGATCCCATCAACAATGGCTTTCAAATTATAAAAGGAAACCGGCTTTACTTTCTGGTTCCATTGTTCGGATTGATCAGACCCCGTAAGAAAAATAGCGAACCGCTGGGTTTCATCATATTTCCCATCTTCCACCGAATAAACTTTGCCAAATTCATATAATTTCAAATCGGCATTTTTCCTGTTCTGGTTATAGGCTATGGCTTCCAGCCCGGAAAATAACATGGTTTGCCGCATTACATCCAGATCGGTGCTCAATGGGTTCAATATCTTTACCGCTTTATCCGGGTTTGATGAATAAACAGATTTTGTCAATGAGTTCGACATGATCTCATTAAAACCATTGGCGGTAAGCAGATCGGATAACAGGCTTTGCACCGAATCCTTTTCGGGTCTTTGCGAATTGTTTAAAGATGCCCTTACCTGAATTGGGATTTCGATATTGTTATAGCCATAAATACGCAATATTTCTTCCACAATATCCACTTCACGGGTAATATCTACACGATAGGGCGGCACTTTTAATGAAAGCCCATCAGCGGTTTCATTAACTATCGCTATTCCCAAAGCTTTTAATATCCCTTTAATTTCTTCGTGAGGGATGGCCTTACCTATCAGCCTGTCAACATTTTGATAGCTTATCTCCACTGCAAATGGTTCAACAGGCTTAGGGTAGTGATCAAAGATTTCGGAAGAGATTAATCCGCCAGCGACTTCCTGTATCAATAAGACAGCCCGCTTTAAAGCAAAAACGGTCATATTCGGGTCTGTTCCGCGCTCGAACCGAAAAGATGCATCGGTTTTTAATCCGTGCCGCTTTGATGTTTTACGTACCGAAACGGCATTAAAATACGCGCTCTCTAAGAATATGTTTTTGGTGGTTTCCTTTACGCCGGAATTTAACCCTCCAAATACCCCTGCAATACACATCGGCTCTTCAGCGTTGCAGATCATCAAATCATCAGCCGAAAGTTTGCGTTCAACATCATCCAATGTTTTAAACAGTGTTCCATCCGGGCAGTTTTTTACGATAACAGTATCTCCCTTTATGGCGTCAGCATCAAAAACATGCAGGGGCTGCCCTAAATCGTGTAAAACGTAATTAGTAGCATCGACAATATTGTTGATGGAGCGTATGCCAATGACCCCCAATCTTTCTTTCAACCATTTTGGCGATTCTCTAACTTCAACTCCCGAAATGGTCAAACCTGAATATCTTGGACAGGCCTGTTCATTTTCAACAATAACTTTTATTGCGCGATTGGTATTATCTACCTTAAATGCTGAAACGTCGGGCTTTTGAATGGCTATTTTTAAAAATGCCGCAATATCGCGTGCAGTTCCCAAATGTGAAGCCGCATCGGCGCGGTTTGGCGTTAAGCCGATCTCGTACTGGTAGTCGTCGTTTAATTTAAAATAATCTTTGGCTAAAGTTCCTGCCACAGCACCTGCATCAAGCACCATAATTCCCGCATGATCTGTCCCGAGGCCAATTTCATCTTCCGCGCAGATCATCCCTTTTGATACCTCGCCTCTTATCTTTGATTTATTGATCGTGAAAGGCTCACCTGCTATTGGATACACAGTTGTGCCAACAGTCGCGACTACAACTTTTTGGCCTGCGGCCACATTTTGCGCACCGCAAACAATTTGAAGGTCTTCGATGGCCCCTGTATCAACTTTGGTAACCCGCAGCCGGTCGGCATTGGGATGCGGGTAACAATCTTTTACATAACCAACCACTAAACCTTCCAGTCCGCCGGGAATTGGCTGCACCTTTTCAAGGCTCTCCACTTCAAGGCCGGTACCCGTAAGTATTTTTGAAATTTCTTCCGGGGATTTATCTGTATCAACAAATTCTTTAAGCCAATTATAAGATATCTTCATTATAGCGAAATGATAATCGGCAAAGATAGGATTTTGATTTACGATTTCGGATTTACGAATTACGATTTAGTCGGAAAGTCGGAAAAGTCCGAAAGACCGAAAGAGAAAGAAATCTTTTTGGTTGACGTTTCAAATTGCAAGTATGCATGCCCCATCGGGGCTACCTGTTTGTAGAAAAATAATAAAAACAGAAAGTGCTCCGTAGGTGCAACCCACTAACAAACATTCAAGTCTTATTTTTACGACGAGGCTTGTTCTCATCTAACTTCAGCGTATATGCTGACTCTGATGCATCATACGACTGCTGCAAAATATCTGTATCGGCTGAACCTTCATATAGCGGAGCTTCATCAATACCGTTTGAGTGAATGTCCTGCTGGCTTTGCTGATCTTCAGGATCCAGTTCACCTGAATCGTCAAGAGGTAATTCGCTACCAGGAATTGGACCCAGTTCTTTTGAGTCATCAGGCGGTAATTCGTTATCAGGAATTATCATGGCTATTTTATTTAATTATATATAGATAACGATTTATTCGGGGCGTTGTTTCGACCATTCATCTTTCGGACTTTTTTTCAAAACAACCCTTGATCAGCAAAACTATAAAACCCTTCATCAGAAATGATAAGGTGATCAAGAATATTAATACCAAGCATTTTGCCTGCATCTGTTAATCTTTTGGTAAGGTTGATATCCTCATGGCTCGGTTTTAAGCTGCCCGAAGGATGATTGTGGATCATGATGATACCCGTAGCCTGGCGCTGCAGGGCCATCCCGAAGATAATTTTAGGATCGACCACGGTTAATGATAATCCGCCCTTACTCACCAGTTCTTTTGCCAGCACCCTTTGCGACCTTCCCATCAATAATATCCAGAATTCTTCATGGTTAAGGTCAACCAGGTGACGGCGCATAATATTATAGGCGTCTTTGCTGCCCGTAACCGTGTCCGGTGCTTTTGTTTCGAAATCGTCCCTTCTGCGGCCAATTTCAAGTGCGGCAATTATGGAAATAGCTTTAGCTTCGCCGATGCCTTTAAAGTTTGAAAGCTCATTAATGGAAGCCTTGCCTAACTTATTGAGATCATTATCGTAATGATGGAGGATGCGCTTGCTCAGCTCAACAGCGGTTTCATTGCGGCTGCCCGAGCCAATTAGTATCGCAATTAATTCAGCATCGGTTAACGCGCGCCTGCCCTGGCCTGCGAGCTTTTCGCGGGGACGGTCTTCTTCCGCCCATGATTTTATGCCGATCTTGTTTTCGTAATTGTTCACGGGATTAAAGTACGAATATTTTTTGTCTGAACCACGATTTAAAGGATCATGGGAATAGGGACCTGTCAACGCTTTAAAATTTTAATTCAGTTGCTTCAATGATAGATCAGTTTTTCAATTCATTTTCAAGTTCTTCAATTGTTCAGCTGCACTCAAATAAAAATTCAATTTACTTGCATGTTCGGATATAAACTTCATTACCTTTAAACATGAAAAAGCTTCTTATCCTAACCGCATGTACATTGTTATTTGCTTGTAAAGCACCGGCACAACCTACAGTGGCAGTTAAAAATGCAGCCAAACATATTGGCGAAACTGTTAAAGTATGTGATAAAGTATTTAGCGGTAAGCTGGAAACCGCATCACAGAATACCCTGCTCGTTATGGGCAGCGATGATCCCAACAAGGCTTTAACTGTAATGATCCCCGCCGCGGACAGGGCAAAGTTTAAGGGTAAACCCGAAGTTGACTACAGGGGAAAAGATGTTACTGTTACCGGTAAGCTTGTAGCTTACAAAGGCAGGCCCGAAATTGTAATTACCGACCCGAAGCAGCTCAAAGTTGTTTTGATAGATAATACCCTTAAACCTGCAATAGACATAAAGGAGCCGGTACATTAATATGCCCGGTAAAAAGGGTCCAGTTAAAATTGTCGCATTTTCACCAGGCGTTCCTACGGAACGCTCAATGCTGGTTTGATTTCCAAGTTACAAACCAAACGTCCCGATGGGACGAGACCTGTCATAGTCGTCCCGTAGGGACGTATGGTTGGTAGAAAAAACATGCAAAACCATTTTAACGTTCCTTAGGAACGTTTGATACCGAAGCGGCAATTTTAAATACACCCGGTAAACATATGTAACAAAAATTATTTGTTTTTGGTGAATTGACTGTAGCTTCTTTCGATAGCTATCTGGACGGACTTTCGCCTGCCGGCAGGGACTTTACTGACTTTCAGAGTCACTTAAAACTCCTCCCCTTCGGAAAAACATCCTTTTGAGCACCTTCAAGTACTGGCGCCTTCCTGTCTTCAGTAGGAAGCGCCGTCCTTTCATCCGCACGGGACAAAGTGAGCAAGGGTAGGTTTTCATTTTCATTTACGGTAAGGCCGCGTAAAAATTTCGACAGATCGTACAAACGTTTGGCTATAACGTGTACCACTTCGCCTTCCCGCTGCAGCTTGCCCTCTACCATCAGTAGTTTGGCTTGCAGTATCTCCTTCCGGTACTGGTCGAAAAGCTTCTGGAAGACCACCAGGTTTGCTGAACCTGTTTCATCTTCAATGGTGATAAAGCAAATACCCTTCGCTGTTCCCGGCCTTTGCCGTACCAGCACCAAACCGGCGACTTTTACCGGGTCGCCATCTTTTGCAGTTTCAAGTTCTGCCGTAGACCGCACATGCAGCAACCGCAGCTTTTCGCGCACAAAACTAACCGGGTGGGCTTTTAATGACAATGCTGTAGATGCATAATCTTGCACCACATGTTCCGATGGGGTCATTAAAGGCAATGCTGCCTGGCCTTCGGCAGCGCTTTCTGATGGCTGGCCGGCAAACAAAGCGATGGGACTATCCGACAACGCGGATACCTCCCACAATGCCTGGCGGCGATCAAGCCCTAAGGAGCGGAAGGCATCCGCATCGGCCAGTTTTTCCAAAGCCGCCAGTGGCACACAGGCATCAAGCAAGGCAGGGATGTTGGTATAGCGTTTTGTCCTCCCAGTTACCAGCGCCTGCACATCCTCCTCGCGCATACCTTTTACCTGCCTGAAACCGAGCCGGATAGCACGATATTTACCCGATTTTTCTTCCATAGTATTATCCCACATCGAATAATTCACATCAACCTCACGCACTTCCACACCATGTTTGCGGGCATCGCTCACTATCTGCGCCGGCTGGTAAAAACCCATCGGCTGGCTGTTTAGTAAAGCAGTTGTAAATACATCAGGATAATGGCATTTCATCCATGACGAAATATAAACCAGGTGCGCAAATGATGCTGCATGACTTTCGGGAAACCCATAACTGCCGAACCCTTCCAACTGCTTAAATATACGATTGGCAAATTCTTCTTTGTAGCCCTTTGCCATCATACCATCCACCAGTTTTTTTCTATGCTGACTAACCAGGCCTTTGGCCTTAAAAGTCGCCATGCTCCGTCGCAGCTGGTCTGCTTCGGCAGGTGTAAAACCGGCCGCAACAATAGCAATCTCCATCGCCTGCTCCTGGAACAACGGGACGCCCAGGGTCCTTCCCAGTATTTCTTCCAGTTCTTTTGACGGACATTCTATAGGGTCTATGCCATCGCGGCGGCGCAGGTAGGGGTGCACCATGTCACCCTGAATCGGCCCGGGCCGGACGATCGCAACTTCGATCACCAGGTCGTAAAACTTTCTTGGTTTCAGACGCGGCAGCATAGACATTTGCGCTCGGCTCTCGATCTGGAAAACGCCAATGGTATCAGCATGACAGATCATTTCGTAAACGGCAGGGTCATCCTGCGGAATGTTTGCCAGCGTCAGGTCGAGATCATAATGCTGTTTGGCCAGTTCGAAACCTTTGCGGATACAGGTGAGCATGCCTAACCCGAGCACATCGACTTTCAAAATGCTCAAAGCTTCCAGGTCGTCCTTGTTCCATTCCAATTGGGTGCGGTCGGCCATGCGCGCATTCATCACCGGGCAAATATCAGAGAGCTTGCCCTGGGTGATCACGAAACCACCCGTATGCTGGCCCAGCTGACGCGGGAAGCCCATCAGCTGTTCGGTAAGCTGCAATACTTTTCGCACATGCGGATCGTCAGGGTTCAATCCCTGTTCCCTGATACGCTGACGGTCAAAACCTTCTTCCGAAAAATCCCATATCGCGCCGGAAACGCGTTTAATGGTATCCTCAGAAAGCCCCATTGCTTTTCCCACGTCACGGATAGCGCCTTTATGCCGTTCCTGGGTAACCGTCGCCACGATAGCGGCCCGGTCACGTCCATAATCGTCATAAATAAATTGAATGATCTCTTCACGCCGTTCGTGTTCGAAGTCAACGTCAATATCCGGCCATTCATCGCGGGCATCCGACATAAACCGGGAGAAAAGCAGTCTCGACTTCTCCGGGTTAACCGCCGTTATCGCCAAACAATAGCATACCGTTGAATTGGCAGCCGAGCCGCGGCCCTGGTACAGGATGCCCAGCTCCTCCGCCTTGCGCGTATATTTATGCACCCGTAAAAAATAAGGGGCAAGGCGCTTTCGCTCAATAAACGATAGCTCAAACTTAATTTGTGCTTTGACCTTTGCAGGGATGCCGTTAGGAAACCTTTTATGTGCGCCCTCCCAGGTAGATTGTGTTAAGCGCTCCTGTGGTGTAAGCCCGTCAATACTTGGCTCTTCCGGCTCGATATATTTTAACGAATCAAGCGAGAACGTACAGGCCTCCGCAATTTCGAGTGTTCGTCCGATAGCATCAGGATATTTCAGGAACAGGCGCTCCATTTCATCGGCTGGTTTCAGGTGTCTTTCCGCATTTGGATGCAGCAGAAAACCCGCGGTGTGGATGGTGCATTTTTCGCGGACACAGGTCAGCACATCCTGCAGCTCACGCCTGGCAGTTTCATGGTAATGCACGTCGTTTGTAGCCACCATCGGCACGTCCAATTGTGATAGCCGGTAAAGCCGCTTAGCATCATCGCCGGTATAATAACGGCTGGCAGCCAGGTAAAGCCCCGTGCCGAAAGCCTCGTGGTATGCTTTTAGATCAGCTTTAAATGCCGGGTCAAAATCAAACCGTTCATTCAGCGAAGCCGGGGGTACAGCTATGAATTTTATGCCTTTGGCGTGATCATAAACATCCTGTTTGTAGAGATGGCATTCGCCTTTTTCCGCTCTCAGATTGCCCATAGTCAGCAAAGCGCAGAGCCGCCCCCAGGCATCCAGGTCGGTAGGATAAGCCAGCAGGCTGGGGCCATCCAGCAGGTCAAGCCGGCAGGCAGGGATAATTTCAATGCCCTTTGCTTTGGCGGCAAGGTGCGCGCGCACCACGCCTGCAACGCTATTGCGGTCGGTAATCGCAATTTTCTTATACCCGTAATCGGCTGCCCGTTCAACAAGCTCATCCGGGTGCGAAGCACCCCGCAGGAAGCTGAAATTAGTGGTAACCTGTAGTTCGCTATAGCCGGGCATGCTTTTACTAATATTTTTAGTAAAAGTAAGGGGATTATTGGAATATTCAAAAGAAATTCGTTGGGAATTTTTGGGAGATTATTTTGAGGGAGGGCTGGGGAAGCGTACAAATTGTAACGGTTTGAAAATGCTGGCTCCCTGATGTCCGAAGCCAACGTTATTTCTTGCTTTGACAGCGGGACTTCCGCCATCCTGCCCGGGGCGACACTTACCCGGCCACAGGTATTTTCCGGAGGCAAAACGCGTTTTGGGTACCACTTTTTTGGGCTATTCCGAAGGCAAAACATGTTTTGGGTACCACATTTTAGGGTCATTCCGAAGGCGAAACGCGTTTTGGGTACCACTTTTTCGGCAAATCCGAAGGCAAAACGCGTTTTGGGTACCAACTAAAAGGTTGTATACCATTTGTTAATGTGCTGTTAATCAAATAAATGCAAATGTTAAATCAAAGAACGCAGGCAAAAAGGCCGAAAAAGTATGAAAAATATTTTTATGCTGTGAAAAAATACTGCCGAATATGTTTTGGGAGAGACTCAAATATAACGATTTTTTGGCGGATAAGCAAGGGGTGAGGTTTATAGCCGGTGTGCGGGTTAGCAACTTTGAGACAATTTGAATGTTAAATACCGGTAACAATCCCGGCATTCCTCTGTTACTGCCGCAAGCGGGGATGCCTAAATTGTTATGTATCCAAGCTGCATGCTTGGACAGGCGGGGCATAAAAGCATTCAATAGTTCAAAATATGGACGTTGATTGCTTGTTTATAACCCTGTAGTCGCAGACTACAAGCATAGTAACCCGAAGTTACAGACTTCGGACAGCTGATTCGCCATACTTTTACTAATATTTTTAGTAAATTTAGGTGTATTATTAGGAAATTCAAAAATTTATTGTGTATTTTTGGATACCATGCAGTTTATGAAACAAAATGCAATAAAACTATTCGAGGATAAAAAAGTAAGGGCCATTTGGGATGAGAAGCAGGAGAAGTGGTATTTTTCAATCACAGATGTTATTGAAATTTTAACCAATAGCAACAGGCCAAGAAAATACTGGGGAGACCTAAAAGCCAAACTCATAAAAGAAGGAAGCGAGTTGTCCGAAAAAATCGGACAACTGAAAATAAAATCCTCAGACGGAAAGACCTATAAAACTGATGTAGCCGATACCGCACAGCTATTCAGGCTTATACAATCTATCCCATCGTCAAAAGCAGAACCTTTTAAACTTTGGCTGGCAAAAATTGCTGAAGAAAGGTTAGATGAAATACAGGACCCTGAGTTAACTATAGACAGGGCTTTAGAACAATATTTACAATTGGGTTACTCAGAAAACTGGATCAACCAGCGCCTGAAAAGCATTGAAATACGCAAAGAATTAACAGATGAGTGGAAAAGCAGGGGATTAAAGGAAGGCACACATTTTGCAACCCTTACCGACATCATTACCCGGGCATGGGCCGGTAAAACCACCCGGGAATACAAAATCCTGAAAGGCCTGAAAAAAGAAAACCTGAGGGATAACATGACCAATACCGAGTTGATCCTGAATATGCTTGCCGAAGCATCAACCAAAGATATTTCGCAGGCGCTGAACCCCGAAACTTTTGAAGAAAGTAAAAATGTGGCGCGGCAAGGCGGTAAGGTAGCCAAAGTAGCCAGGGAAGAGCTGGAAGCCAGAACCGGCAAAAAAGTAGTGACCGCATTAAATGCCAAAACCATTTTGCAATTAAAAAATGACAATGATGGCAAAAAGGATATTCTTTAATAAGCTGGGGATGCAAATACGTTGGTCGGCGTTCAACGACTTGCGAAGTTTTAAAAACTTCGGGGAAAATGAAAGGAATTATTATGCACACAATCAAGAAAGCATCGGTTAAAGAAAAGGAATATAATAATATTATTGTAAGCGATAAAGTTAGGAGTTACGCTGATGAACCCTTTTTTGTAAAAAAAGAAGAAAAAGCTAAAGAATTTCTGCGTAAGCACCCTTTACCAGAGCATTTGAAAAAATAAAACGACAGTTTAAATAATTGAAAGGCCGAAATTAGTTTCGGCCTTTTTTTGTTGGCGCTGGCACAGGAATTCTAAGTTAAAACTTCGAACAGCAGGCGGCCAGCATGGAATGAAAAAAACACTATCTTTAGCTACATCATACTTAAGCCATGACAGAAGAATTCGCAATTCCTTCAGAGGCACTCTACGAAATGTTGAAGAAAAAGAATGTCGGCTATCTTTATCACGCGAATACTGTAGCGACATCATTGACCTTTTTTAATGTCGGTGCCCTGATCTCGCGTCACGAAGCGGAGATCGATGGGTTACCACAAAGTTTTCAGAAGAGTGATGCACATGATAAAAAGCATGAAGTATGGGATTTTGTCTATTTGGATGGGACGGATCATCACCGCATTTATTCGCGATCTAATTTCTATGGCCCCGTGCTGTTTCGGATAAGTTTGGAGCTTTTGAATTCGCCATTGTTTCCGCATGTTTTCATCACGCGGAGCAACCCGATAAACTGGAACGATAACATGACACTCGATGATAAATTTTATAAAACCATCGGGGAGGTTGATGCAGACTATCTTACAAAAAGGAAACTAGACAGCCAGATCATGTTCATATTTAAGAGCCCGGGTAAGTCCATCAATTTAAAAGAGTTTTTAGATTCGGTGGGAATAGACGAACCTTCATTCCAGGTAAAGCTAAAATCAGGGGAAGAAATAGATCTTGCCGTCTATATCAGGCATGTTATCAGTAAGGGAATGACCGACAATGGTTTGGAGAATATACCTTTACTCAAAAGAAGTCACAAATTCTTCCAGGGCTGTATCTGCTGGGGACAATACAAAATGATTTGTCAGTTTGATAAAAATGAATTCAGGCGCCGCTTCGACAGGACGGCTGTATAGCAAACATAAGCGTTAGGATATGGGGCTGAGTCCTTTTTGGAAGTAACAATTAAATACAATTAGTATTTTAGCAGTTATCATGTTAGACTGGAGTAAGTTAAAGCCCTATAAGACGAGTAAAGAAAAAAGTTTTGAGCAATTGTGTTTCCAAATTGCGATGAGGCTTTATGAAAAAGAAGGTGATTTTACTCCGATTGACGACAGTGGAGGCGGTGATGGAGTAGAATTTTACCTTACCCTGCCATCAGTGGAACAATGGGGATGGCAGACAAAATACTACGAAGGAAGAGCCCGTTTAAAAGATAGCAACAGAAAGCAGGCGATCATCGACTCTCTTAAAAAAACACTAAAGGTTCACCCGAATATTACGAAATGGTTTCTGTGCCTGCCACTCGACCCGACTCCTGATGAAACATCCTGGATCGAAAATGAACTTCCAAAGGCAATCCCTGCCGGACGAACCGTAAAAATCATTCTCTGGACACATACTTCCATCCATAATTATGTTAACCGACCGGAATTTAACGGCATTTGGCAGGCATTCTTCAATAGCCTTGAATTGAATGAACATTGGTTCGTCAATGCGTTCAATAATGCGTTTACGCTGGTTAAAAATAAATTTGATGAACTGCTTTATGTTCCAAATGCCGAGTTTGAATATTATTATTTGAATCCAGCCTTATGTAATGATCTCTTCCGAAAAAGGCTTGATTTTTATCTGCCACTGTTCAAGGAACTTTTTGATGAAAGCCTGGAAAAGTTCAATGATCTGGATTATACCACCGACCAGTTCCGTCCATTTTTTGAAGCCTACAAAAAGAAAATGACGGTCTTTAACGGGTCTTTCTTAACTCTGCAACCAATTTTGGAGGTCCGTTATACATTGGTTTATCCCAACTCAATGACAAAACTTTCCCCAACTGACCTGGAAAAAGAGGTTGAAGCGTTGCTTGCCACCTTAAACGAGGCCAAAGAGGAGTTTCGCGTTGCTATAAGGGATAACATAGTCGAAAGCGATGAAAAGCAGAAAACGCTTAACATGCAACAGCACCAGAAAATCTGGGATTATGAAGGAAAGTGTTCAAAGCTGATAGAGGAATTAAGGTATTTTATCCGTGATACCTGTATTCCCATTAAATCGCATATCAGTCACTACATGGGCGATGGCGGAACTGGAAAAACCAACCTGTGCGTGGCGCTCGCGAAAAGTTATATAGACAAAAAGCTCCCGGTCGTTTTTCTGCCAGCAATAAAATTCTCAGGTAGTAACCCGTTTCAAGAGCAGATATTAAGTATTCTGGATATAAGATCGGGTTATAGCTTTTCCGATTTTGCCGACACGTTAAATGCGCTCGGCAGGATCTATAACACCAGGATACCGATTGTAATAGACGGTCTTAATGAAGCGATCAATTCAAACGGTGCGCTTAATCTGATATTGCAAAGAGACATGCCCATGTTGGAACAGGAGGTGAGCTCGAGAAGTAACCTGGTGCTGCTGACGACTTGCCGGCCTTCGTACCAGGATTTTTTCTGGCCGGAAACGAAACGGCACGAAGATAAACGGTTCCATTCACTTTATGGTTTTACCAATTATGATGATATCAAGAGCCTCGTGCAGAAATATTTTCATGTTTATAAGATTCAGGCTGATTACTCATTTAATTCTCTGCAACAGTTTTCCAAGCCGATTTATGTGAAGCTGTATTGTGAAACGGTAAATCCGGACAAAAAGCGTTTGAAGCAGGTAACTCTCGGATACCATTCCATCTATACCATATTTGGCGAGTATACCAGGCTAGCCGATGCCCATATTTATAAACGGCTAACTGGATTTGGCCGTCCATCAGTAAAAAAACACCGACGACTGGCAACTGAAGTTACTTCTTTCCTGGCTGGGGAACTATGGCATAATCCAAGAAGAGCGCTGAGCCTGGACGAGATAATTGCGATAGCCGATCCGGAAGGGATAAGCGATTTCAACCAATCGGTAACAAAGGCATTATTAGATGAAGAGTTATTGTTTATGCGGGATTATGGGCAGGAGAATGAAAATGTTTACCTAACCTATGACTTGATGTCCGGCTATTTTATAGCAAAATACCTTATGGACAACACACCGGATATTAAGGCATTTTTAACTGGCCCCGATATTGAAAAGCTGACTGCCCATAAACACCTGGCGCTGCACCCGGTCTATGAAGATGTCCTGACCGCGCTTTGCACGCTGCTGCCAATATTAAAAGGCGTTTTTGTTCATGATGTCATTGAGGCCCCAGGCCCTGAAAATGAGACCGGGCTTCGGTTATTTAGCCATTCGGTCAATGCAACGCTGATTATGCCGCCTGAATATTTGCCGGAAGAACAAGTAAACTTTGTCAGTGAATTGATCGAAGTCGAAGGCAACTTTGTTCGGGTCTTACAGAAATGCGAACCTGTTCTATTCGTTGTGGATCATCCCTTTAATTTTGATCTGTTTGACCGCTACTTGGATCAGCAATCCATGAACCAAAGAGATGTTACCTGGACAGAGTATATCAGGAATCAAAACAATAACTTTCGAAAGGAATTGATCGAGGAATTTCGACGATTACATGAACTGGATACCCACAGCCCGGAACAACAGCAGAAGATAAAACTGGCGAGCCGATATCTGTTTTGGAACTTTACTTCCACGGATAAGACAGTAAAGCAGGAGGTTGCTGATACATTATTTGAATATGGGAAAAAATATACGGAAGATTTCTTTCAACTCTACAAAAAAGCTTTGAAGGCAAACGATCCTGGCTTGTTCGAGTGGATGAGCCTCATCGGTTACAACCTGGTGTTACACCTGTTGCGGTTTGATAAAAGTGCCAAACCTTTGTTAGATCAAATTGGTCAATTCTTGAAATCGAATGTATTTGATCCAGCCGGGAATTGGAGCACTAATCATACTACAACACGGGACTACGCCTTTCGAACGCTTGAACAAATCGTTGATGTTAAACAAGAAACCGATGCCATTAAGGAACGTTTTTCGCAACTCGGTATTCGTCAATGGGGCATGGCTGAAGACAAAAATGAAAACGATTATCGTGAAGGCAATTCGCTGATCCACTACCGCTTTGAAAAGGACCGCATGCATCTGATCGGTGGCGAAGGAAACGAGTATAATCATACCCCACTTTACGACGAAAGGCTTGGGAATTTAAGATGGCGGGCCTATCAACTGGGTTATGAATTTGATTTGTTTGGCGAAATAGATAAAACAATAGCGCGTATGCAAGGTTATGGCGACAGCTTCGCAGATACCAAACGTTATGCCGATAAATACATTGAAATTGCTTATAATGAGCTTTTAGGCTATCTGGAAGACCGCAAATTAGTCAGGAACTTTCGCGACGGTGGAACCCTAAGAATAGAAGCTCCAAAGTTCGAGCCTAAGCAATCACCTCAATTGGTTCAACCAGGAAGGTTTGTAGAAGAAGATTTCGTAGATGCACAGATGCCCCTCAAGCAATGGTGTAATGACCATACGCTCCCTGGAATCGAACATTATTTACACCGGTCAGAATTTAAAAACTTCGTCGGGGACTGGCAATTGCTTTTTGGCTTTTTCCACCAATGTAAACCGGAAGCCGAGCGCCAGTTATTTTGCTATATGGAAGGCATACTACTCCGAAAGAAAGACATTGCGCGCGCTTTAAAGGACTTTCCGCTGGCGACGAATTTAGGATCGACCAATGACACGTCTTATACCACAAACGTTCATGATGGAGAGATTCCGGACGGGAAAATTATTCCATACAATGTATTCCATGAATGGTATTACGCAATGAAAAAGAAAACAGTTTCGCGTTCCAATCAAGATTCAGGAAAGACTATTAATATAATGTACCCTGTCAGGTTGATATCAGACGTTGTCTACCCCAGCAAAAACATTATCGATCATTCAGCCATAGCAAGAACGGGAGAAAACAAGGATCTTTTTGACCCTTCTGGAAAGATAGCTAGTTCGAGCCATCGCTTCGAGCTTTCTTATGTTGACCAGGAGAACTTTACGTACGTGCGAAAGGACCTTTTAGATAAATATCTTGCCGATAATGGCTTAGAGATGCTGTATATAGTTTGGGGTGAGCGTGACTGGTATCCACCCGATGGCGATTGGATGAGAGCCGGGCTCAAGGTCCAGCAGCGGGAATGGGCAAAGTTTTGCGAGATCCTTCCTTATAACCGAGTTTAATGCATCCCGGAAGAATATATTTTACTCTTTTTTCACCAAATGCATAAATTCTAATGTTATTGTTAATTAATAACTTTCGCTATCAGACAAGGTCTTTGTATTCGACAGGATTCAGTCCTGTATAATATCCTTTTAAGGAAAAGATGTATAGAATATAATCCCTGATTTAAATGACGTTGGTAAACCCTATTTCCATAGGTCGTCCAGCGTTACTTTCACCGTGTTCCCGGATTTAATATCTTCTTCGCCTTCAGCCATTTTAGCAACAAACTCAGCACCATAGTTTGTTTTGGCCTCATCAAAATCGACTTTAAGCGCCTTCAGAACAGCTTTAATGGCTGTTAATTTATCCTGGTTGTCCGGGTGTACGATTAAGTAAGTCATAATTACAAATATAAAAGTTTTTTACCCAAACAAAGAAAAACGCAAGGGGCTGTAAAAAACCAAAACCAGTTTCCCTTCACGCAAAAAACCCATGCATAAACCACTGATTCCCCTGCCCCCCTGCGTAATGCCCCAACCTAAACAGCCAATACCGCCGCCCTTCTGCATCTTCCACATTATAATAATCCCGGTGTTCGCCGGTATCAAGCCACCATTTGCGCTCGATACGTTCGGGGCCGTCGGGGGTTCTAAAAAAAGCGCAGTTAAAGTCCCCGCACATGCAAAGTAACCACAACGCGTCCGGTTCCTTTGTTAGCTGAATTTACCGATGCATGTCAAATCGTTCGCCGCCAATCAGCACCTTATACGGCTGATCTATTTTTTCTGCCTCCCGGGCAAATTCATTCACATCGGCGGTATTGAAATGAAACATATCATAATGGCAGGGGATTACACAACCGGCAGCAATGGCTTTAGCTAACGCTGCGGCTTCCGTGCTGTCCAGGTTGCCGGCCACTTTTCTTTCGGGCTTATTTCCGTTGATGGGCAATAGTGCAAGGTCGATATGAAGAGGCTTCAGCAGGCGCACCAGGTTGTCAAACCACAAAGTGTCGCCGCTGTGGTAAATATTGTATTTGCCAAAAGAGATCACATAGCCCATGTATTTGCATTGCCCCTGCGCGTCGCGCTCAATTTCGTTATGTT
>DAIOXE010000017.1:70460-119735 GCA_036758125.1 Mucilaginibacter sp. | reverse complement strand
GTCGGAAGTCGGAAGTCGGAAGTCGGAAGTCGGAAGTCGGAAGTCGGAAGTCGGAGATTTGTCAACTTTTAAAAAGTTGACAAATCTAAATCACGCTAAATCTTTTCAACCCAAAGATAGGCCCTTTTGGTTGGATGCTCCGCATTTTCGTAAGGATAACGCTCAATAGCATCGATCATCCTGAAATTTGCCGCCTTTAATAGCTCAATTATCTTTTCGGTCGTAAAAAAATAGAAATCTATGTCAACTTGTTTACCAAATAACTCATCACGATGAAAAATTTCATCACCAATATGAAATGAAAGCAGGAACTGTCCGCCGCTGATCAATATCCTGTTTATTTCAACGAAAGCAGTCGTTAGCTGCTCATCGTTAAAATGAACTATAACATAAAATGCGATTGCCGAAGCAAAATATTGATCCGGGAAATCAAGCTTCAGTATATCGGCAGTTTGGAATTGCAAGCTGGGATTAAGCTCTTTTGCTTTGCTGATCATACCTCGAGAAAGATCGGTACCTATAATATCTTTCACGCCATTTTCGGCCAAAAATTTGGTGGTCTGCCCGGGGCCGCAACCCAGGTCGATCATTTTTCCTTTTGCTTTGTTTTCGGCGGCAAACTGTTTAAGCAATAACCTGTCGAGCGGTTTTTTTGATAGCTCATCAAATAGGTTGGCGGCGTATTCTTCGGCTGTGGCGTTGTAGCAGGATATTACTTTTTGTTGGTTCATTTACGGCTCCGCCACTTAATATTCCTTTTTTGTTCTATCAACGTAATCGAGCGTCCCCCCGATGCAATCACTTTCACCAGTCATATAGCCCTTATTGAAGAGAATATGAGCAAATAATTTCATCTCATCATCAGGGAGCCTGATTGAAAACTTTTTATCTTTTTTTATTATTTCTACAACTTTATCAAAATTGTATTTGGCTTTTTCTTTATCAAGTTGGTTTGGATCATATTCAAAGAAAGAGATATTTTCGAGTGCTTTTTTATTTTTAAATTCAAAAAACAAATCCCTTCTGTTTTTGGCGAAAACTAAAACTTCATTTTCACCTTTATTATCATAATCTTTTCTTAATTCAATATGCAGTGCCCCAGAAACAAATTGGCCACTTGTACAAATTTCCTTTATTTGGCCTGTATTCAAATTTTTTACCTTAATTACAGTAAAGTAGCTGTAGGTTGAACTATTTTCAATCGCTGCAACGAAGTTCAAATACTTTTCAGTGGCCAAATCTTTGTCGGTAGTAAGGCTGACAAAACAGAAAGTCGACATTAACACTAATATTGACAATAATCGTCCCATAAAATAATACCAAGATTGTTTACCATGTCTCTGATAACGTACTTTTGTAGAATCTATTTTTTTGACCGATACTCTTTCAAAATATCATTCAATTGTTTAATCGCGTCCTGCTTTTTAATAGTCCCTCTCTCTGATTTGTCAAAGATATTGGTTAGTAAAACCGTTATTCCTATGTCAGTTTTTCTAAATGATAATACAAAACCCTAAACCCACCGCTTTTTCCCGATCCTTTGCTTTCATCGGCTAAGCGAACCTTAAACATGCCGTTACCATAGGAAACCCCAAGGCAAACGCATTAAAATTATTAATGAACTTTTCGGCTGTCAGCGCTTTAATGTAGTTCATAAAGGAGGCTCCGCCGGAGCCCAAAAATTTATTTACATGGTTCTATAAACACGATGCTCCTCTGGAGCGCTTTTGATCCAGTTAATATAGATTGTTTTGACTCCAGCGGAGTCACGTGTTTATAGAAAATGATGTGAACAGCCTGGCGGGGCTCCGAAGGCGCCTCCTAATTGGACTTTACACAATTTTAATGCGTTTGCCCTGTAGGAAACCCCAAGGTTAGGGTTTTTAACGAGTGCTTTTTGTAAATCCTCAACCGATTTTTTAAGCGTGTGACATTTTTTGGCCAATGGCTTAATGTCCCGTTTAAATTCGGGCGATACCTCGACTGTATTAGTCATTCCAGAGTTCTGAGAAAGGAATAGATTCAATTTTACCCTCTTTTATTAATAAAGCCTCTTTCAAGCCCCTTTTAAGCAATTCTAATTCAACTGGGGTTAAATCTTCGTCATCGCCATCTATATAAACAACATTGCCGCCTTTTGCCCTTACGATATTCGATATTTCGTTTGTTTCGTTATCTGGTATTTCAATGATCAGTGTTGTCATTATGCAATTATTAAGTTCAATACAAATATAAATAATCTATCGCTATACAAGTCAGGATTATCTTCCCTAATATTTCCCTCCAAATTTTACCCTCCAATTACCTTTCCTTTTTTAACTTGCAGCTTTTTAATTGCGCACCATGCACAGAAGTATTTTCTTCACTATATTTTTAATACTGGCGGCTGTCAGCGTGTTGCTCGACTGGTATGTTTTTGCCGGCTTAAAAACATTTACTTCAGATTGGCAATCGCTACGCGGCCGCCAGGCTGTTACCTGGGGTTACCTGCTGATTTCTGTTGGGGTAACCTTGACACTCATTCTCAGCTTTGGCAGTTTCAGTACAGCAAAGGGGATGACGCCATTCCATGAGTGGGTGCTCAGCATATTTCTTACGCTATTCTTCACCAAACTATTTTTTGTGATCATTTTGTTTTTGGGCGAAATAGGACGTTTTTTTTATGGGATAGTAAACAATATTATAAAGCCCAAAGGCAAGGTTATTGAACCGTTTTTTCCCGCAAGGCGGAAGTTTATCAGCGAGATTGCGATACTGGTTGCTGCCATTCCCTTTACGAGCTTCTTTTATGCGATGCTTAAAGGCAAATACGACTATAAATTGCACCGGCAAACCCTTTATTTTGACGACCTCCCCGAAGCCTTTGATGGCTTCACCATTACCCAAATATCTGACATCCATTCCGGCAGTTTTGATAATACTGAAGCGGTGCAAAGGGGCATCGACCTCGCTAAAGCGCAAAAAAGCGACCTTTTTGTTTTTACCGGCGACCTGGTGAACAACGCCGCCTGGGAAATTGAACCTTATATAGATCGTTTCAGTCAGCTTAAAGCACCTTATGGGCAATTTTCTATCCTGGGCAACCACGATTACGGCGACTATATTCAGTGGAACAGCGAAGCGGAAAAAACCGCCAACCTTGATAAACTAAAACAGCACCATAAATCACTCGGTTACCGGCTGCTGCTAAATGAAAATGTTGATATAGAAAAAGGCGGGCAAAAGATTTCATTGATAGGCGTACAAAACTGGGGCCGGGGCTTTAAACAATTGGGTGATCTGGATGCGGCGCTGACCGGCGTTGACAAAGATGCCTTCAAAATACTGTTGTCCCACGATCCTACCCACTGGGAAGAACAGGTAAGGTTTAACCCAACAACCATTCATTTAACACTGTCGGGCCATACCCACGGCGCCCAGTTTGGAATTGAAATACCCGGTTTCAGATGGAGCCCGGTAAAATACCGCTACCTCGACTGGGCCGGCCTTGCTCACGAAAAGAACCGCTACCTGTATGTAAACCGTGGCTTTGGTTTTATAGGTTTTTCAGGACGGTTGGGCATTTGGCCGGAGATTACGGTGATTACGTTGAGGAAGTCCGGAAGTCGTGAAAACGAGCAAGCATAACAACAAAAAAAGTACCTATCTTTAAAGGCTATCCTAATCTTATGAATAAATTTATTGTTCCCATTCTTTTTACAACATTGATTTTTTTCGCTTGCAATCAACGTGAAGGCAACTCCCGTCAAAATGAGGCCTTTTCAGATGAGGCGGAAATTACAACGCTGATCTTCAATGCATCCGTATACCCTGATACTACGTTTAAAGAAATGCTGTTAGAAGAAAGGTCTGTAGGGATTCAGTTTGGATTTAAGGGCGTGATCAAACTGGACAAAAACGATCAAAAGAAGTTTGATCTTGAATCAGATTCACTTAAAAAAGAGCTTGATACGGCCAAGGTGTACGTTTTAATTGCTGATTCTTTATTAACCCTTCAAAAAAATTATCTCCAATCAAAACTAATAAGTATGGTGAGCATTAATGGAGCGAGTAAAACTGACACCACTCTAAATAATTGGATAAGAGGAATAAATATTAATGATGGACCGAAGAAATTTGATTTAAAAAATCTCTCCTCTAAATACAATTACAGGTGCGTTTTAAACAGCAAATTTAGAAGGCCTAAAGGCAATGTTTTTATTGCTGGCACTTTCAGTATGTCTTCAGTTTTCTTCAACAAAGAAAGAAATAAAGCCTTTGTTTATACAACCTTTGTTTGTGGAGGTCTTTGCGGAGAGGGGCGTGACATTTACTTAGCAAAACGGAAAGGCAAGTGGGTAATTGTTTGGAAAAGAACAGATTGGGTCTCATAAGTTGATTTTGTAACTCTCTTATTGTTCTTTTATTTTGCGATATCTTTTTTATCAAAACTAAAATTGTTTATTTGGCACGGTTTAAGCTGTTAAATAAGTAAACATCTGCCATGTCCGCCTCAAATCAAAAAAGAATAGGAAAGCGCCCAGAAAAAAAACCGGTTAGTAAATTGGATACCCTCCATGAAACCTGGACAGTAATGAAGCCACTTGTACGTTTTTCGATAAAAGCGCTGCAGGCTATTGCGCATGCATTGATCTTTATTGTAAAAAATATACCAAAGCCAGAGGACCATAAACCACGCTCAAAAAATGATAAAGTGATCAAAATATAATTTCGGGATATTTGAAACTTACGAAGTTTTAAAAACTTCGTAAGTTTGTCGCGCGCTTGATTTGTCGAATTAAATTCATTTTCTAAAATAAACTACTGAATATAATTCTAAAATACTGTATATTTATAGTATGATTAACGAAACAGAGATCATACTCGACAAAACCGACCTGCACATATTGAGACTGATGCAGGAAAACGCGCGCATTTCCAATGCCGACCTTGCGCGCGAGCTTGGAATGGCGCCATCGGGGATACTGGAGCGGGTGAAAAAGTTGGAACAAAAAAATGTGATCCTCCAATATACCACCCGCTTAAACCCCGATGCCCTTCAGCAAAAAATGCTTGCCTTTATTTTTATGAAAGCTGCCGACGGCCCCGGTTGTAACGATACCGCCCGCGAACTGGCGAAAATCCCCGAAGTGCAGGAAGTGCACCATGTTGCGGGTGACGACTGTTACCTTGTAAAGGTCCGCACTTACGATTCTGCTACTTTGATGCACCTGATGCGCAATAGTTTCAGCAAAATACCAAACCTTTTGAGCACCCGTACCACCATCGTGCTCGAAACGGTTAAAGAACAGCAACAATTAGTTATACCCGAAAAATAATACGTTATGTTACCAAAATCACAAAAGACGGCTTCTCCCCTGTTAGTTATTATTGCATTTGCTACCGTGTATATCGTTTGGGGGTCGACCTATTTTTTTATAAGGATGGCGGAGCAAGGCGGTATGCCGCCTTTTTTGCTGGGCGCGATGAGGTTTACAACTGCCGGGCTGTTATTGATGGGCTGGTGTGTTATTAAGAAAGAAAAAATATTTGTCGCAAAAGATATTATACACGCTGCAATAACCGGCATACTTTTATTGTTTGTGGCAAACGGCATAGTTATTTGGTCGGAAAAAACGCTGCCAAGCGCCATGGTGGCCATTCTTGTATCGTCAGCGCCAATTTGGTTTGTGGTGCTCGATAAACCGCATTGGACGATAAACTTTAAAAACAAATCTACCATCTTCGGCCTGATGATCGGTTTTGCGGGAGTTCTCTTGTTATTCAGCGAGCAAATCGGTAATATATTTAAAGATTCCGAGGCGCAGGCCAAATTACCCTGGATGCTGCTGCTTGTTTTGGGCACAATTTCATGGTCGGGCGGCTCGTTGTATTCAAAACATAACCCGGCATCGGTGTCCGCTTCTGTCGGTACCGCATGGCAAATGATTGCGGCTGGCATAACCTATATCCCTGTCACTTTCATACATGGTGAATACAGACATCTTAATCTGCATCATATAAATACCAATAGCTGGCTGGCGATGGTATACCTTATATTATTTGGCTCCATCGCGGCCTTCAGTGCTTACGTTTGGCTGCTGCAGGTACGCCCGGCTACGCAGGTGAGCACCTATGCTTACGTGAACCCTGTTATAGCTGTCATATTAGGTGTTTTCTTTGCTGCCGAGCATATCTCCCTGCTGCAATTGACCGGACTATTTACCATATTAGGCAGCGTATTGCTCATTAATTTGGCTAAGTACCGGAAGGAAAAAAAGGCGCTGGAGTTGGTGAGTGGCTGATTGAGTTGGATTAAGTTGGCGTGGGATCGATATAAGCCTGTCATGCCTCACCCCGGCCCTCTCCAAAGGAGAGGGTGTGAAAAAAGGCAGGAAGTTACCGTCTTGCTCTTCAAAGTCCTCTCCTTTGGAGAGGATTTAGGTGAGGCGCTACGGGGCACGATTTTATCTAAAACAAAATCGCCCGACTTTGTATTATCTAATTATATTCACATTTAATTCCTAAAGATCATGCTTTACGGTAATTATTTTTGGGGGATGAACCTGATATGGTGGCTCATTTGGCTCATTCTGCTCTTTTGGATATTCGCAACGCCTTATGATATTCCTGGTCAGCGGAATAAAAATGACTCCCCTCCTGACATTTTGCAGAAAAGGTTCGCTTCAGGAGAAATCTCAAAAGAAGAATACCAGGAGCGGAAAAAAGTTCTTGAAAATGATCTATCGGCTAAAAAGTAAAAATTTAAACCTAAAAGGAGGTTCCTGATGACAAATAAAAGTTTTTTCCCTACAGTTATATTTTTCATAATTTTAGGTATCGGTGTGGCAATAACCTACTCCATGCAAGGGGTTTCAACTCCCGCGCAAAGCACCGTCACAGCTGCAATTGCTTTAATAATTGCCTCACTTGTTTCTTCAGCTATTAAAATTGCAAATCCCTGGGACAAAGCTGTGGTACTGCGGCTGGGTAAATTTCAATCACTCAGGGGGCCCGGGATTTTTTTTATTATCCCTATCCTGGATACCATACCCTACTGGATTGATGTCCGGGTGATCTCTACATCTTTTAAAGCTGAAAAAACGCTTACTAAAGACACGGTCCCCGTTGACGTGGACGCCGTATTATTTTGGAAAGTATTTGATCCGCAGAAGGCTGCACTTGAGGTGGCAGACTATATCACTGCTATCAGCTGGGCCTCCCAAACAGCTTTACGCGATGTGATTGGAAAGACAATGCTTTCTGATATGCTCGAAGGAAGGGACAAGATCAGCGAGGTGCTGCAAAAAATTATCGATGAACGCACGGAACCATGGGGCATTAATGTTAATTCGGTTGAAGTTAAAGATGTTTTGATCCCTGCCTCATTGGAAAGCGCCATGTCAATGCAGGCACAAGCTGAAAGGGAAAGGCAGGCCCGCGTGATCCTGGGGGATTCTGAACGGCAGGTAGCTGAAAAATTCGCAGAAGCAGCCTTAACTTATACAAACAACCCTGTGGCTTTACATTTAAGGGCAATGAATATGCTTTATGAAGGGTTAAAAGAAAACGCGACAATCGTAATTGTGCCCAGTTCGGCAGTGGATACCATGCAGCTTGGCAGCATGGCCGGGTTAACGGCCCTAACTATGGGAATAGGGCAAGAAAAAGCAAACCAGGATAATAAAAAGGCTAAAAATAAGGATTAGTTAATTGTTGATTGAATTATCTTGTGAATAGTGAGTAGTCAGTGGTGAGTATTATTTATCAAGCAACCGGAGATAATGTTCCCTCTGAAACTCTGTAATACCTTTGCAATTCCCTTTTTTCCAAAAGGCGATGAGGTCATCGGTGGATTTGAATAATGTTATTTCAGGCAACACTTTATTCGCGAGCAAGTAGTAAATTTGCTCAGAAGCCAAAGCGGCTTCCTGAAGGTTATTAATTACCCACCATTTATCCTTCTTTTCCTCTGTATAATTACCTATTCTTTCGTGATAATTCCTATGTGCGCTTGGAGGCATACGTTCATCACGAAAAACAGCTAACCTTGCTGACGACATTTCAATATTGACGGTGACTTTCAATCGTTGAGCAGTGGAAGTTTGACTACTTTGCAATGAGATATAGTAAGTTAAATCATTTATTGGAAGTGTATAAACATTTCCTTTCCTTTTATATCCGAGTGGTTGAAGTAATGAGCTTAGTCCATTGATAATTATTAGCTTGTAATCTTTCGAATTAGTAATTGTTGGGCTGTTAGTTTCCGAACGAAAAACAGAGATTGTTTTTTCAATTATACCTTTAAATCCATTTGCATTCATAGCTTAATGAAATTATTTCTAACTTAATCAACCACTCACCTAATCAACCTAATCAACCTAATCAACCTAATCAACCTAATCAACCAATTCAACCAATTTCCTTCGGCAAGGACCTTACCGGCGTTTCCCATTTACCGAATTCAAAGTAATCATCTATGCTTATGCTGATCCTGCTGCCTTTTCGGTATTTGCCCTTTGCGTAATTGGTGGCCCTTAATTTCACATCATCGCGTTCAATGATCAGCTCTTCGAAAAAACCTTTGAATAAAACCTGTTTAACGGTCCATTTGCTGCCAAAACCCTTGCCGATTTTTACATGTTCCGAGTAAATGATCACTGTGCGCCTTTTAGTATTGATACCTATTTTTTTCGCGTCGGCGGATGTTAACTGACTGCCGCTGGCTAATATTTGCGCGGTATAAAGCAGTTTTGGCGAATTATAAAGCTCCTCGGGACTGCCGTTTTCAACAATTTCGCCTTCTTTTAGTACAATAAGTTCATCGGCCATGGATAATATTTCGGCAGGGTCATGCGATACCAGCACCACCGTTACCCCCCATTCCTTTACAATATACCTTATGTCATGCTGCAAGCCTTCCCGATAGGTGGCGTCGACCTGGTTAAACGGCTCATCCAGTAAAATCACTTCTGGCTTGCTGATCAGGGCCTTGGCAATGGTAACCCTTTGTTTTTCGCCACCGCTTAATTTGCCGAACGGCTGATCTTTAAGCGGTAAAATATCCAGCATGTTTAATGCATCGGTGATTTTTTTTTCTTCAGAGTCCAAACCCAATTCTTCATTTCTTAAGCCCGATCGTACACTATCCCAAACGGTTGCCAGCAGGTCCATATCCTGGTTATTTTGGGTGACCAGCCGCATGGCCTCATGCGCATGCTGCAGTTTTTCCTCGCGTTTTAATACTCTTTCCTCTTTAAAAAAAACTTCTCCCGAATCGGGCCGCAACAAGCCATATAATAAATTCAAAAGGGTGGTTTTCCCGCTGCCACTTTCGCCCACTATCGCGGTTATTTTCCCTTTCGGAATAAATATGGTTACATTGTTCACTCCCGAAGACTTATCGCCAAAATAGTTTTTGGTAACCGATATGGTTTCCAGGATCATTTCATTATGCATACAGCGAGTAAAGAATCAGGATACAAGAGCCAAGAATCAAAATAAAAAAATTACAGAATAAACTGCTGCTTCTTTCGGACTTTCGGACTTTACTGACTTTCGGACTAAACTATAAAACTTTACCATAAAAAAGAAATAAGTATTTGACAGCAATTATTTTATATTTAGCCAATAAATATTAAAATCAAAACTTTATGGCAAACGGAAAAACATGGCATGACATACACAAAGAATCATTAGGATTTGGCCAGCGACTGGCTGATTCAGTGGCAACCGGAATGGGCTCCTGGCGATTCATTATTATACAAACCATTATAGTTATACTTTGGATGGCGGCCAATGTGGTAGGCTTTATATTTCATTGGGATGTTTACCCGTATATTTTACTGAACCTGCTTTTTTCAACACAGGCTGCCTATGCGGCCCCTATAATTATGATGGCGCAGAACCGGCAGAATGAGCGCGACCGCGTGCAAGCCAATGCGGATTTTAAAACAAATGTTGATGCTAAAAAAGAAATAGAGGAATTGATGCAAAAGCTTAACTCTATCGAGCTGGACAAATTGGATAAGATACTGTCTATTTTGCAGAAAACAGAGGCAAAATAAGGACCAAGAATCAAGATTATAAGAGTCAGGATATATCCAAAAGATGAAAAAAACGTATCAAATCTTGACTTTTGCGCAGGGCAAACGCATAAAAAGGAGGCTCCGATGGAGCCAAAACAGCGAATTATGTTTTTCTATAAACAGGATACTCCGCTGGAGTTAAAATCAGACAATAAAATGAACATGGGACTCCATCGGAGTCGCCTGTTTATAGAAACAATGTTAAAAGTTTGAAAGGCTCCATCGGAGCCGCCTACGCATTTGCTAAGGAATCATGTCAACGCCTAAATTATTTTATACGTTTTCCCTTGACTCTTGCAACTTGTAATCTTGATTCTGTTTTAGCACTATTTAACCTTTCCTGAAACAACTAATCTTCCCTTTTTGTTAGCTTTGCAGCCAATGACACATATTGAAGAAGCTATTGCACATGAAGCTGAGGTGGAAATCAGGCCGAAAACACGCAGGCAAAAAAATTGGAACATTGTTAAAACGGTTTTAAAAATTGCCGTAACAACTGCTTTGCTTATTTGGGTTTTTAGCAAGGTCGATATCGGCAAAGTTAAATTTCGGTTGTTACATGCCAATTATTGGTGGATGTTTGCTGCGCTTGTTTGTGTGCTTCTTTCAATGGTCGTTTCTTCGTGGCGGCTGTTAAGTTTTTTCCGGTCAATCGGATTAAAGCTTTCGCCCAGGTACAATTTGAGATTATATTTTCTCGGATTATTTTATAATTTCCTGTTGCCCGGAGGTATCGGCGGCGACGGCTATAAAATGTACCTGATCAATAAAAGTTATAAAACCCCGCTTAAAAAACTGTTTTGGTCCGTAATGTTCGACCGGCTAAGCGGTTTATGGGCAATCGGGCTTATTACTGTCTGTCTTATATTCCTGATTCCCCAGATAGATGTCCATATTACGATCCCGTTAGGAATATTTGTCACAGGTTCGGTCGTTTATTATTTTGTAGCTTATAAATTCTTTAAAGATTATACTAAATATTTTTTTCAGGCACATGCAAAGGCCCTGCTGGTGCAGTCATTGCAATTAATTGCAATAATTTTTGTAATCTTAGGACAACCGGAATTTCATCAGCCTGGTTTTCATGGAAAATTCTCACCTTATTTATTGTCATTCCTAATTTCGGCGCTTGCCTCAATTATTCCTATAACGGCAGGCGGCGCCGGGGCCCGCGAAGCTATTTTTATCAAGCTTTCGACTATATTTCCCATGATTCCAAGTCTTGCTGTGTTTCTTGCCTCCTCCTTTTATTTATTATCATTGATCATCGCATTACTGGGCGTTTATTATGTGATACGCCCGAGCAGGTTGCAGGCAGGGTTGGTGGGAGAGGTAAGTGAATAGTTGATTAGGTTGATAAGTTGGGGAAGATGATGTGAGTGGTTGATTAAGTTGATTAGGTTGATTAGGTTGATTAGGTTAAATTGTCTGAATCAGGCAACATTTTCTAACTACTCACCCAATCAACCATTCACTTGGGGAAGGAAGTGAATAGTTGATTAGGTTGATAAGTTGATTAAGTTGTCCGAACCTAAATTCGTTAATCCAGATTCAGATAAAAAACCACTCACCCAATCAACCCAATCAACCACTCACCAATTTATTTCCTAATTTTGCGTTTTCTTATAAACCAATGAGCCGTTTTAATGATTTTAATAACCCGCAGGTAGCTGCCTTGCCTGCGCATTTAAAACAATTTATTGTCGATCAACATTATGAGCACTATACGCCAATCGACCATGCCGTTTGGCGCTATGTGATGCGGCAAAATTACAGTTATCTTAAAGATGTCGCCTATTATCCGTACATACCTGGCCTGCAAAAGGCAGGTTTAACTATCGAAAAGATCCCCCATTTGCAGGAAATGAACGATGCGCTTGCCAAAATTGGCTGGGGCGCGGTTACTGTAGACGGCTTTATACCACCGGCTGCTTTTATGGAGTACCAGGCCTATCGTGTTTTGGTTATTGCCGCCGATATCCGCCAGTTAAAACATATCGAATATACACCGGCGCCGGATATCATCCACGAATCAGCAGGGCATGCACCAATTATTGCTGATAAGGACTACCACGAATATCTGAGCTATTTTGGTTCTATCGGCGCTAAAGCTATGTTTTCGGCACAGGATTTTGAATTGTACGAGGCGATAAGGGCCTTATCCATACTAAAAGAAATGCCCGATGCCGATGAGACCGAAATAAAAAAAGCGGAAGAACTGGTTGCCTTCCGGCAAGAAAATATTGGCGAGCCCTCCGAAATGTCGTTATTAAGCCGCCTGCACTGGTGGACGGTTGAGTACGGCCTTATCGGTACGCTTGAAAACCCTAAAATTTACGGCGCAGGTTTATTGTCATCAATTGGAGAGAGCGTGAGCTGCATGAAACTTGGTATCAAAAAGATACCATATACCATTGACGCCATAAATTATCCATACGACATTACAAAGGCCCAGCCGCAATTGTTTGTAACGCCGGCATTTCAAAACCTGATTGACGTGCTTGAAACTTTTGCTGATACCATGTCATTTAGGGTAGGCGGCGTTTATGGACTGCAAAAAGCTATTGAAAGTAAAAACGCATGTACCGCATTGTATAGTTCGGGTTTACAGCTAACAGGTGTATTCACTGAATTTTTATCAGATGAAAAAAAAGAGCCGGTTTTTATTAAAACTACCGGCCCTTCGGCATTATCCGTAAATAATAAACAATTAAGCGGGCATGGAAAAGACTATCACTATGATGGGTTCAACTCCCCTATCGGTAAATTAAAGGGATATGCCATGCCTTTGGAAGATCTGTCAGCAACCGAGCTTAATTATTTTGGCATTGAAGCAGGTAAAGAAGTTGCGTTAGCCTTTGAAAGCGGCATAACTGTTAACGGGCTTGTAAAAAATATCCTTTCGGAAAACGGAAAAACCCAGCTGATCACTTTTACGAATTGTACAGTTAAGGATAAGCATGGTCATTTATTGTTCGATCCGTCCCGGGGTGTTTATGATATGGCAGTTGGCGAGAAGATTATAGCTGTTTTTTGCGGGGCAGCCGATAAGGAAGCATTTGTTGAAATACCCTATAAATCAAATACAAATACGCATCATCCCACATACGACCAGCGTACTTTAGAGCTTCATAAGTTATACCAGCAGGTACGAGACCGCAGGCAAAAGAGAGCTGATTTCGGTTTTTTAGGAAATGTTTGGTTTAAGCTGCAAAAATATCATCACGATGACTGGCTTTGCGCTTTAGAAATATTAGAGATACTGGAACATGAGGAAGCGGAGCCCGGATTAGCCCTGGAAATCAAAACCTTCCTTGAACAAAAAGCTATTAATGAACCTGGATATAAAAAGCTCATCAGCGATGGATTTTATTTAATTAAGCACCCTGTTGAGCAAAAATTGGTAGTTTAGCACGATTAATTTTAATGTTAACTCCCCCTTTAGGGGGCCGGGGGGCAAATGAACATCATTATAACAGGCGCGAGCAGCGGTGTGGGTTTTGAAGCCGCGCTCGAATTAATTTTATCGGGCAAACATAAGGTAATAGCGCTGGCGAGATCAAAGGATAAGCTGGAAAAACTGTTAGAGATAGCCCATGGCTTAAATCCTGACGCTGAAATATATGCCCTGGCCTTTGATATTGTACACGATGATTACGCGGATCTGCAACAATTTATAAAAAGCAATTTTGATAACCATGTTGATGTATTGATCAACAATGCCGGCGTGTTGATCAATAAACCATTCTTAAAATTAAAGGAGATGGATTTTATAGAAATGCTGCAAAGTAATTTTATTGGCCATGTACGGATGATACAGGGAGTAGTTGATTTAATGCCTCCTGGCTCACATATAGTAAATATTGGCAGCATGGGCGGTTTTCAGGGCAGCGTCAAATTTTCGGGTTTATCCGCTTATTCTGCAAGTAAATCCGCGTTGCATACGTTAACCGAATGCCTCGCTTTTGAACTGGCAGAGCAGGAAATAAAAGTGAACTGCCTTGCGCTGGGCTCGGCCCAAACGGAGATGCTGGAAAAAGCTTTCCCGGGCTATCAATCGCCTGTTATGGCCTTTGAAATGGGGAAATATATTGCCGATTTTTCGATTACAGGCCACCGGTTTTATAATGGTAAGGTTTTGCCCGTTGCTACAAGTACACCCTAAAATATTATTTGGTATAATTAAATAATATATTTAATTTTATATAATAAGGGAATCAAAGGATCAAGAGCCAAGTACCAAGGGTCAGAAAAAAAGAATAAATGCCAAAGATTATTCCTTAACCTCCTCTAATTGATAGATTACCACAACTTTTTTTTAATTCCTGACTCTTGGTTCTTGACTCTTGATCCTATTAAACAAAATTAGCCGATACAATAATGGATACCCGGCTTTCTTTTCTGTTCGATAAATCAAACGATTTTTTTTGGGTAATGGATAGGAATGGAACAATTTTGCACACAAACGTTGCATTAAGAAAAGTTTTAGGTTATCCCAAATCAGAAATAAATGGTAAAAAGGCCAATGAATTCTTGCATCCCGCAGATACAAAGAGAAGGGAAGAATTATTAAATAATATAGTTGTCCATAAAGAGATTTCCGGTTACGAGAGCCGCATCAGGGCAAAAAATGGCCGTTACTATAATATTAAATGGTCGTATATTTTAAGTGAACAGGACGGCCTGATATATGCATCCGGCATCAATTCAATTCATAAGTTAAAAGGCGCTGACCGGCTTAATATTACCAAAAATATTGAGCATATTATACAAAGTTTTAGTGAGGGCTTTTTTATTATCGATCATAACTGGCAGATCATTTCTTTTAACCCGGCATTCCAGGCCATTACAGGTTTAACCACACGGCAGCTAACAAACATCAACTTCCGGCAGCTTACAAGCCTGGGTATTGCTGATGAAGTTATGGCTGAATTGGAAATCGCCTTTAATAGCACTGTTTCCAGCCAGGTGCAATATTTCAACGCATATTTTAAACGTTGGCTCCGTTTAAATATTTACCCATATCAAAATGAAATTACGGTTTTAGTAACAGACATTACCAGTATCAAAATTCAGGAATTGATACTGGCGCTTGAAAAAAAGGTGCTTGAATTAAATGCATCTTCCTTATATTCCTTGCCTCAAACGATAAAGGAGCTGCTTATTGGTATTGAAGAGATATATCCTGATATGATATGCTCGGTTCTTGAGGTTGATGAAGCACAGGAAAGGGTTTACCACCTTTCGGCCCCGGGATTGCCCACGGAATATTGTAATCTCATAGACGGATCCGCCATTGGCCCCAGAGCCGGCTCGTGCGGCACTGCCGCATATCACCGCATCCAGGTTATCGTAAGTAATATTGAAACAGACCCTTTATGGGATGATTACAGGCAATTTGCCCTTCCTTATGGATTGAAAGCCTGCTGGTCGACCCCAATTATAAGCTCACATAGCTCAAAAGTATTAGCGACTTTTGCAGCTTATTATACCACCCCACGGGAGCCAAAAGATGATGAACTGCAAATGATTGAGCGCACATCGAATATTCTGCGTATCCTGATGGAAAATAAAAAGAACCAGGACCACGTAAAAAATCAGAACCTTATACTCCAGGAAATCGCCTCTATCAGTTCACACGAGATCAGAAGGCCTGTAGCAACTATTTTAGGCTTAGTTAACTTATTCGATCCGGACAAACTGGATAATCCTTTAAACAAAGAGATCATGAACCACCTTGAGCTTACCGCCCGTGAACTTGATGGTGTAATCCATACCATTGTTGAAAAAACTATCTATTTAAAAAGTGAGGGGTTGTAAAATAGTTCATTTTTTAAAAGTTTGGGTTGGTGGGTACCGGGCGGCATAACAGCCATAAGTGCTTTTTTATTCCTTGCCCAGCCTCAGCACCACCACATCGTGAGATGGAATAGTCTGTTTAAACACTTTATTGGTTTTGCCAATATCTTTTTTCTCCCAAAGATCGCGCAACTTGTAAGTTGCATGGTTAAAGTCGAAGCTGGTTTTTGATACCGCATCACTAATGATATGCTCTTTCCAATTATAACTTACATCCTGCGGCCTATCCGAACGGTTTAAAAAGCAAACAGCCAACTCACTGTTGGCTAAGGGCTTTACCCATATCTCTATCCCATCAAAAGCGTAATACCTGAACGCTTCTACACCCAAGGGGTCCTGATCAACCGCTATAATGTCTTTATTGGTTAGGATTGAGGTGGTTTGCTGCGACATTTTGCGCAGGTCGTTTCCGGCCATTAGCGGTGCAGCCATCATGCACCATAAGGAAAAATGCGCTTTGTCTTCATTATACGACATGCCGTTGCCAACCTCCAGCATATCGGGATCATTCCAATGGCCAGGGCCTGCGTATTGCCGTATGCTGTCCTGCCGGTCAAGAATGTTTAACACACTTAAAGGCTTCCAGCCATTTTTTGCAACTGTTTCCGTAAATGCAGGGCCTATATCGCCCGTGCTGCGCCATAACTGGCCCACATCTTTTGCCCAGCGCCAGGGCTGATGCTGCCCCCATTCGCATAAACTGAATACCATCGGCCTCCCCGATGCGCGGATAGCTTTGCTCATGGTAACGTATGCTTCCTTTGCATTAATGCCATCCGTATTGCACCAGTCGAACTTCAAGTAATCAACGCCCCATGAGGCATACAAACGGGCATCCTTGTATTCATATCCGCGTGTACCTGGGTATCCGGCGCAAGTTTTGGTGCCCGCACAATTATAAATACCAAATTTTAGTCCTTTTGCATGCACGTAATCTGCAAATTCCTTCATGCCGTTGGGGAATTTTTTCGGATCAGCTACCAAATTACCGTCCTTATCTCTTTCCATCGCCATCCAGCCATCATCCAAAACAAAATAGGTATAGCCTGCATCTTTCATGCCCGATGATACATAAGTATCAACCATACCTTTCAGCAAGGGTAAATCAATATTGGTTTGAAAAGTGTTCCAGCTATTCCAGCCCATGGGCGGCGTTTGGGCAAGTTCTTCAAACTTTTGGGCAAACAGTGAACCACAGGCGGTTATACTAAGCAATAATGAGAGCAGGAGGTGTTTTACAGGTTTTATATTCATGGTTATTTTTATTGGTTCATAATTCAATTTTTCTAATTCTTCAATTTACCATCAGGCATATTTAGTGATTGGAACAAGCTAATTCCAGCCGAATTTTTTGTACTTATGGGTGATAAATTTCCTGAGGTCTGCGCTTTTACAAAACGAAGTTCGGCCCCTTTAACATCGTCAAAAACAAGTGCCGGCCGCTGGTCGTCATTCATAAAGCTAATGTCAACATTATCAAGCTTTAATCCCGCAACATGCCGGATAAAGAATCCATACGCTGGCAACACGCCAAAACTATCTGGTTCCGGATAACCTTTTTCCATTTGGGGTACCTGGCGTTTTGCTTGTGCCGGCGTACCACCTCCTTTGTAAAATATTTTTACATCTTTAATGTCAATATCTTTAATGGGATGCCCTGGTATCCCGCTGATCAATACCCCTTGCCCGGGTTCTACATTATAGGCAATGACGTTACTAATTATAACCCTGCGCAGTTCGCCAACAGGCACGCCTTCAGGACCACGCATACGTGCGCCTAATCTTAAAAAAATGGGGGCATTATTTATATCCCGCATGGTGATATTATTGATGGTCACATCTTCCAGCAAAGCACCATCCACAGTTTCGAGCGCCAAACCGCGGCAATAATTAAATACACAATTTGATATGGTAATATTTTTGAACCCACCATTTGATTCGGTACCAAATTTAATGCGTCCGACTCCGTCGGGCCTGGTCCTTTTATAAGTCCCATCCAAAAACGAACCCTCCTCAAAGCCGCTTACCAGACAATTGGTGATGGTCACATTTTCGGTAGCCCGGGCAAAGCCGAGGCCGAAGGTGCTCTTTAAACAAATGCCATCATCGTATGGAGAATTTACACTGCAATTGGAGACATGCACATTACGGCAGCAATCGATGTCCATCCCATCGCGGTTGGTGTCCATTTTTACATCGTCGATGGTCAGGTTATCAATCCCGGTGGCTAAAATAACAAACCAGCCGCCGTGCAATATGGTTATATCTTTTATATTAACATTACGGCACAAATACAGCGCGATAGATTTATTGGCCGATTGCTTGTCTTTTACATAATCCTTATACAAGCCCCTGCCCCATATCATTCCCTGGCCAAGTATGGATATATCGTGCAGGTTTTCGCCCCATATTAAACTGTTATGCCAGTGGCTGTGACCATAATCCTGGTAAATGGTGTTAACGCTGGGTTCTTCTTCATCATAACCATTTTCGGCGTTTACCGGCGCAGCAATGATTGTTGCGCCCTGGTCGATAAATAAGGATATATTGCTTTTAAGATGGATTGATCCCGATAAATAGTTACCTGCGGGTAAATAAACAGTACCGCCGCCCCCATTTGAAGCAGCATCAATGGCTTTGTTAATGGCTTTGCTGTCTAAGTTTACGCCATCGCCAATTGCCCCGTAATCTTTTACGTTATAGTAAATGGAGCCCTGATTATTCGCGGCATTAGCAAATTTTAATGCCGCCAAAAGCAAGCACACCATTAATTTAATACGATTTCCCATTTTTTAAATATATAGTTTATTCCATAAATTTTACCAGCAACTATTCAATAAATCAATTCTCTTGATGATCTCCATACAAGCCCTGCTGTTATGATACGGGCATTTCCATATCCCCACTTTATCTTCCGACCGCATTATCTGGCCATACTGGTCAATTCCCCAAAACCATTCGCCATTAGCCTTATCCAATATTTTATTTTTTACAAACTCCCAGTTGTTTGTTGATGCTTCCAAATACTTCTCATCACCGCTTATTTGCCAGGCATTAAAAAAACCTATCATGGCTTCGGCCTGCACCCACCAATGTTTTTCTTTTATTAAATGATCGGCAGCGGGTTCGTACTCATACCATAAACCGGTGTCGCTATCCAAGCCTTTAATAGTTGCATTTGCTATTCCGATGCTTATTTTCTTTATCTTTTCTATCATTGGTTCATCGCCAACTACCTCTGCTGCTTCGCGCAAAAGCCAGGTTGCCTCAATATCATGCCCGTATGAAACCAGGTCTGATCTTCGGCGCCAATCCTCATCAAAAAATAAAGCCAGGTGATGTGTTTGATGATCAATAAAATGCTCAAAAAAGTTATCAAGCAGGATTCCGATATGCTCTTTTACAGCTTTGTCGGGCCAGATGCGGTATAGATTAGCATAACCCTCCAAAACATGCAGGTGCGTGTTCATGGTTTTTTTTTCATTCACATCCTTCGCGCTTAAACGCAGGTCATCTACCGGCTGCCAGTCTTTTGCAAAAGCTTCGAAATAACCTGTCCGGATAGGATCGTACGATTTTTCTACCAGCAGATAAAAAAGATCGATCGCTTCCTGTTTTGCCTCGGGGACACCAGATGCTTTATAAAATTCACTTAAAGCATAAATAGTAAATGCAATGGCATAAACTTGTTTTTTGGTATCTAAAGGGTTGCCTTTATAATCCACCGACCAATAAACGCCGCCAAACTGCCTGTCAATAATATGCGCGGTAATAAATCGGTATGCCCTGTTGGCCGTGTTAAGATAAACCGGGTCAGGGTTGTAATTAAAGGCTGCCGAAAAAGTCCACAGGATGCGGGCATTTAATACAGAACCTTTCGGCGCTTCGGGGGCAGCGAGATTGTCATTATCAATTTTTCCGTAAAAGCCGCCGTTTATATTGTCAATTGTTTGGCCTGACCAAAACTTAAGAATACGGCCCAACTCCGCGCTAAGCTCGCTTTTATAAACAGACAATTCTTTCATGGGGATGTTCATTAGTTCACTGGTTCATTAGTTCATTGGTCTGCCGGAACGTTCATTAGTTCATTGGTCTGCTTCACTTGGTCCGATGTTATATATCGGATATTCTACCAATGAACTAATGAACTAATGAACTAATGATTTATTTTTGTCAATTATCTGGTAAATCGAATTTACCGATGAGGCTGACCGCAGGCCATCAGCCTGAGTGTTTATCACGTAATCCAGTAATTTATTTACTGTACTTGTGGCCACGTGCATCCTTGTATCTGATGAAGCATAATAAATATATACGACATCGTCTTCATCTTTTATCCATCCATTGCAGAAAACCACATTTGATACATCCCCTATCCTTTCCTCACCTTCGGGGGCTAAAAAATAACCTGCAGGTTTATGTAAAACTTTGGTCAAATCATGCAGGTCAGTCATAAACATATAGAGGACATAACGCAAGCCGGCAGCGGTATTGCGCACGCCGTGAGCAAGGTGCAGCCATCCCTTTGCTGTTTTAATCGGTGCGGGGCCCTGGCCATTTTTCGCTTCGTAAACAGTATGGTAATTTTTATTGTCGATAATGGTTTCGTGTTCAACATTGGCGTTTTCCATAGTATCGGTTAGCCCGAAACCAATACCACCGCCTTTTCCGGCGCTGATAAAGCCATCCTGCGGGCGGGTGTACAAAGCATATTTGCCATCGACAAATTCAGGATGTAAAACCACGTTCCGCTGTTGCGGCGAGTTGGTCACCAGATCGGGCAGGCGCTCCCATTTAACAAGGTCCTTTGTCCGGGCGATACCGCAGGCTGCCACCGCCATCGACTGGTCATGGGCCGGGGCTTCCGGGTCGCGCCTTTCTGTACAAAAAAGGCCATAGATCCAACCATCCTCGTGGGCGGTCAAACGCATGTCGTATACATTAATATCCGGCACGTCTGTTTCCGGCAGTTCAACCGGGTAATCCCAAAATGTAAAATTGCTTATCCCATCCGGACTTTCGGCAACGGCGAAAAACGATTTGCGATCGGCGCCTTCAACCCGCGCTACCATAAAATATTTATCATTCAATTTTATAGCCCCGGCATTAAATACTGCGTTGATCCCAAAGCGCTCCATAAGGAACGGGTTGGTTTCTGGATTAAGGTCATAACGCCAATAAAGAGGCGTATGCGAGGCTGTTAATACCGGGTTTTTATACCGGTCGAAAACGCCATTGCCAATACCCGATATTTCATTAGGCTGAGTGATCAGGCGCTGATGCGCCTCCTGTAATTGGTTCAAACGTTTTTCAAATAGTGTCATATATAATTAGTTAGCAGTTGATTGGGTTAGATTAAGTTGACTAAGTTGTTGTAAAGTTGGAATGTTGTAAAGTTGAAATGTTGAAGCTTCTTTCGGACTTTCGGACTTTTCCGACTTTCTGACCAATCAACTACTCACCCAATCAACCAACATTAATAATCCGTCAATTTATTCCACCATGTCTTTTTCAGGATAATTACAATTACCGCCAATATCCCCACGGTAACCAACAGCGGCATTTTTTGGCTTAATATTAAATACATCGGCAATATAGTAAGGCAGCATTGCCCGATGGTGCCAATAACCACATTAAACATATTCAGCTTAAAGTTTTTGTTAGGCTGGAATGATGGGTCATCAGCTAAAACAGCTTGCTTAACCGGCCCCCAAAAACCCCAGGGGCGTACGTTGGTATAAAATGATTTTAGTACGGCCATATCTGTTGGCGGCGAAGCATAAGCGCCTATCACCGAACCAGCCACGGATGCCAGGAAAAGAACAGGGAACCAATACAGCAGTTGGTCGTTATCAATATATTTAGAGAAGACCAGCGCAGTTACAATGCCTGTAAGCATTCCCCAAAAGAAACCATTGGCATTAAAGCGCCACCAATGCCATTTTAACACATTTGAAGCAATATAGCCGCCGAACAATGCAGATACGATCCATTGAAGCATGCTATTGATATCCTTTACGAAAAAGCCAAGTATTACACCGGTTGCAACTACAATTACACCTACCATATAATTCATGGTGATGGTTTTTACCACAGATGCTTTAGGATTAACATACTTAAGATAAATATCATTGACAATATAAGCCTGTGCGGCGTTCATCGTGCCGCTGAAGGTGCTCATAAATGCACCTAACAAGCCTGCAAGCAGCAATCCCACAAGGCCGACGGGTAAAAAATTGTTGATAACTGCCGGCAATATCCGCTCAAAATCAATTTCGCCGGTACCATTTTTTAAATTCATCTGGTGATAAAATATCAAACCCAGGGCTGTGAGGCTGATGATAAGCGTATAGCGGATGGGTAAGAGAATGATATTAACAAAGCCGCTCATTTTACTTGCTTCTTCGGGTGAGCGGGTGGAAAGTATTTTTTGCATATCATAGTTCGGCGCCGGGCCGGCCAGGGCAGCAAAAAAGCCTTTAAAGGTCATCATCATAAAAAACAGGCCGAAAAGCGAATAACCGTCGCTTTGTATCTTGGCGTTAACTTCTTTAATGATACCCGACCAGTTTAAACCCAGATGTGTGCCAAAAAAGGGGCTATACCAGCCGTTAGGAACATTTAAATGGTGATTGCTCAGCTGGCCGGCTGCGATAAACCCTATCCAGATGCAGGCCACAGTCATGATGCCGTATTTTATTATGTCGCCGACCACAATACTATGCATTCCTCCCAAAATGGAATAAAACATGGCGAACAGGGTAAAAATAATACCGTAAACATGCGGCACATATTGCGGGGCGACATAAAAAGGGATATAACCTTTAATCATATCCCAGGGCACGAATATTTCGATGAATTTTCCCAGGCCGATAAAACCATAAGCCATGAAGCCGAGGCAGCTAAGCAAGGCAAATGCAATAACCACTATCTGTGAGGCGGTTACCCCAGGCCCGATTTTCCCAAAGCGCGTTGCCAGCCACTCGGCGCCGGTTGAGGCATTTGAACGCCGTAACCAGCGGGATAGGTACATCATTAAAAACACCTGGTTAAATACCGGCCAAAGCCAGGGTATCCAGATGCTTTTCATCCCATAAACAAAACAAAGGCTTACCATCCACATGGTGCCGCTGATATCGAACATATCGGAGGCATCGCTCAATCCCAGCTTATACCAGGGCAGCGATTTACCGCCAAGCATGTAGCTTTCCTTATTCCGGCTTGCTTTTTTACGGTACCATAACCCTATAAATATAGTGCTCAACAGGTATAAGGCGATGATGGCAATATCGATAGGGTGAAGGTTCATCTATTTAATTTGAAAATTTGATGATTTGAGAATTTGAAAATTGCTTGTCAATTGCAGATAATTGGTACTGCCTAAAGTAGATTTATTAGCAACAAAAGTCTAATACTTTTTTAACCATAAATTTTAATTATATGATCCGAAATCTCATTTTCAAATCTTCAAATTGCCAAATTTTCAAATTAATCAAATAAAAACCCGGTTCCCGGTATAAGTTTCCCGGAATTCTTTTGGGATGCAAAGTTTTTTGCGTTTAAATATCCTGTTGAAATTTGATATGTTATTAAAACCGCATTTATAGGCAATTTCGGCAATAGTAGTGGTCGAGTCGATGAGCATTCTGGAAGCGTGGCCAAGCCTGATCTCATTTAAGCTGTCGATAAAGGTTTTGCCGGTACGTTTTTTTATAAAGCGGCTAAATGAGGCCTCGGGCATATTGGCAATTCGCGCCACTTCGGCAAGCGTTACCTGTTTATTATAGTTATTGTTCATGTGCTCAAACACCTTCTCAATACGCCTGCTGTTATAATAAAACTTATCATTGGTAAAGCTCGGATCAGAAAGAGTTTTCATATTCCGCGAGATAGAAAGGTCGTGCAGAATGGATAATAGCTCAAGTACCGAATCGAAACCACTTTTTTTATCCAGCACCAGTATACGGCCTTTAAGTGCCAAAATAGTTTCGGGGGCAAACACAATTCCCCTTTGTGAACGTTCGAGCATGCTTTTTAAAAAGCTGAGCTGGTTCCGCTTTAAAAACTTCTCATCAAAAAGGTCTTTATGAAACTGAATAGTGATCTCGGTAATAGCTTCGCTCTGGCATTGATTTGTAAACCAGGCGTGATAAAGATTTGGGCCGACCAACACCAACTCCATATCATCAATCACTTCAATATGCCCGCCCACCACACGTTTAGCGCCTTTGGCATTCAATATCAAGTTAAGTTCATACTCATCGTGATAATGAAGCGGGAAATCGAACTTCTTTTTAACCCTGGTAAACATAGTAAAGCAATCGCTTGGCGTCAGCGGAGTAATTTCGCGCATTACATTGCTTGTCATGTTGAATAATTTAGGTGTTCAAAAAAGCTTGTTTGCTGGTACGAATTTAACAATTTAATTCGTTAATTGGTTGATTAAGTTGGATTGAGTCGAGTAAGTGACATCATCATGTGATAAACCATTATTGATATTAAGATGAGAAAATTGAAACTGGTTATTTTGGGCCCTCAATGAGCCGCTTATAAACAGTGCCAAAAAGCTTAGAGTAAAAATTTTACATTTAACGGATGTATTTTTCAAACTGATGTCATTTATTCTATCCAATTAAACTTAGGTTTGCGCCGGCAATTTTTTTATGAACTATCAAAAATAAAACGATCGGGAAGTAAGGTATAATATTATTTTTACATTTCTTGATTTAAAATTAACTTAATTCATCGCATAATCCCGCTAAAATTAATCAAAATCAACAAAATACATTTTTAGTTTATGATACTTTTATTTCAATTTATACATATATCTTAAAGGTTTATAAACTGATTTAAAAAGTTTTTTATTTTGTTGTTCACAATTAGTTTAATAACAGCAGTTCAACAAACATATTAGCAAGTTTTTTGTGATAAGCATATCGTTATATCTTATAAGCATACCTTTACTATAAATGATGGATACCTTAAGCAATATACCCAGGCCGGAACGAAAAAGAGGACCTACATTTAAGCAGCGCCTCGCGGATTTCTTTGCCGAACTTTACAAAATCAACCTGTTTATTGTCCGTTTTTTTAAGGAAGCGTTTTTACCGCCGTTTGAATTTAAAGAAATAGTACGCCAATGTTTTGAAGTAGGGGTACGCTCATTTGCGTTAATATCGGTAACGGGCTTTATTGTGGGTTTCATATTCACCAAGCAATCGCGTCCGTCGCTTGCAAGCTTTGGGGCGAACTCATGGTTACCCCGGTTGGTATCTATTGCTATAATGCGTGCGCTTGCGCCATTGGTTACTGCGCTTATTGCTTCGGGTAAGGTTGGTTCGGGTATCGGCGCTGAATTAGGGTCGATGCGGGTAACTGAGCAAATTGACGCGATGGAAGTATCGGGTACCAATCCCTTTAAATTTTTGGTATGTACCCGTGTGCTGGCAACTACTATAACCATACCTATTTTGGCCACCTATACTGCTTTTATAGGCTTAGTAGGAGGATATTTAAATGTAAGCATGAACGAAGGCATCAGCTATACTTCTTTTGTTGAACAGTTTTTTCAACCCCTTATGTTTCTTGATTTTACATCGTCATTAATTAAATCGATAGTATTTGGTTTTACCATTGGTATTGTTGGCTGCTACCAGGGTTATTTTTCAAACAAGGGCACGGAGGGTGTTGGCAAAGCAGCCAACGGCGCCGTTGTAACCGCAATGTTCCTGGTATTTATTGAAGAAATAATTATTGTACAAATAACAAGTAACTTCCGTTGATCGCCCGCTGAATTATGGAAAAGGCAAAAACAAATATAGATTACAATAACACCGTGATCAGTATAAGGGGATTAGAAAAATCTTTTGAAGATTATACAGTACTGCGTGGCATAGACCTCGATCTGCACCAGGGCGAAAACCTGGTTGTGCTGGGTCGCTCCGGGTCAGGTAAATCTGTACTTATAAAACTCATATCGGGGCTTCTGAAACCCGATAAAGGCACAATTGAAGTATTAGGCCAGGACGTAAGTTCGCTCAACGATAAAGAGTTACGGGAATTGCGTATCAGGATCGGATTTTCGTTTCAAAACAGCGCTTTATATGACAGCATGACGGTACGAAAAAACCTGGAATTCCCGCTGGTGAGAAACAAGAAACATCTTAACCAGAAAGAGATTGACATTGCTGTTGAAACGGTGCTTGATGCCGTAGGCTTATCCCATACGATAAATCAAATGCCTTCAGAACTATCCGGCGGACAACGGAAGCGTATTGGGATAGCACGTACATTGATACTTAACCCAGAGATTATGCTGTACGATGAACCTACCGCCGGCCTTGACCCTATTACCTGTACCGAGATAAACGACCTGATAAACGAGGTACAGCGGCGGTATCATACTTCCTCCATCATTATTACGCACGATCTTACCTGCGCCAAATCAACCGGCGACCGTATTGCCATGCTGATTGACGGTAAATTTCAACGGGTGGGCACTTTTGAGGAAGTATTTTACACGGATGATAAGCGAATAAAACCATTTTTTGATTACAACTTTACCCAATAGGTATTACACCATATATTATGGATACAGCAGAAAAAAGAAAAGCGATTACGGTTGGCATATTTTTAGCGCTCGGCCTTACTTTATTTATTGCCGGCGTGCTGACACTCGGCAGCCAGCAAAAAAGCTTTGAAAAAAGTATTCACATCAGCGCCATATTTGATAACGTTGCCGGGTTAAAAAAAGGCGATGATGTTTGGTTCTCGGGTGTTAAGGTAGGGACTATAAGCAGTGTCCGGTTTGTTGGTATATCGCAAGTTGATGTAACTATGCGAATTGATCAAAGCTCCCAGCTGTATATTCACCACAATTCTGGCGTACGTATCAGTTCGGATGGGCTTATCGGTAACAAGATCATCGTAATAGAGGGCGGCAGCCAACAGGCGCCTATGGTACTGGATGGAGATATGCTGCAGGCCGAAAAAGAACTTTCAACCGATGATATAATGAAAACCCTTCAGCAAAATAACCAGAACCTGCTTGCCATTACTTCTGATTTTAAATTGCTGAGCCATAAAATATTGCAGGGAAAAGGAACAGTCGGCGCATTACTGGCCGACAGTTCAATGGGTGTACAATTACGCAGCTCCATGCGCAATTTACAGGCAGCCACCGCAAGCGCCGCCAACCTGGCTGTACAACTTAACCAGTTCAGTAAAAAAATGAACACCAAAGGTGGCTTCGCCGATAAACTGCTTACCGACACTGCGACATTTAACAAGGTAAAAGGCGCAATTACACAACTACAGCAAGCCGCTGCCAACGCGACCACCCTGACCAATAATCTTAACAAGGCAAGTAACAAACTAAACACCACCGACAATGCTTTAGGCGAATTGTTGAATGATCCGAACGGGGCCGCACAAATAAAAACGACCCTTAACAACCTGCAGCAAAGCGCTATTAAATTGAACGATGACCTGGAAGCCGCGCAAAGCAACTTTTTACTGAAAGGTTTTTTCAAGAAGAAGGCGAAGGCCAAGGCGGATAGTTTGAAGAAGAGGTGATTAAAGATTGGAAGTTAGAGATTAGTTGAGTCCGAAAGAAGCTGCACTTTAGCGGTTGCAGCTAAAGTCTCCCCAACCGGGGGAGATTTAGAGGGGGCTTACAACCCTTAACAACTTACTCTTTCTTAAATACACGACCCGCTTTGCGCTGGTCATCAGAAAGGTTGAGCCATGTTTTATAAGAAGTGTTCAGATAGGCTAACAGGTTAAAGTCCTTACTGTTGTAAACTTTAATATCGGGCGTATATAAAAGTAAAAAATTGTCGAGGTCGGTTCCTTTTAATGGCACATAACGGCTGATATTATCCGCTGTAAAAATGGCGCTGATCTCTTCGCTGAGCATACGTTCCTCCTTTTTATGCTGTGCTTGCCTTTTTTTGCGATCATCGCCCGTAAAGTAATGAAGCCTTAAAATAATGCCGCCATCGTAATTTCCGTCCTTATCGCGATGATATACGACAGTTTGCCCATGAAATTCGGGATCGTATGGCAATATCATATTTTTATTTGCCGCTGACGTGCGGCCGTTTGTATCAGTAATGGTAACCTGGTTGAGCAAGGTCCGTTTGGGCTCCATAAATATTTCCCTGTCATGCATATCGGTCAGCAATAAGGTATCGGCCTGGTAAGCGAAGCTCTTTAAAACCAGCATGTCGCCAACTTTAGCGGCAATGCTAAACCGGCCGTCGTCACCTGTAATTGCTCTTAGCTTGTTATTCAAATTTTGAACAATTACGCCATGCAGGGTAATGCGGGTCTTATTTTCAAATACACGCCCGCTAAAAACGGTTTGTGCATGCAAGGTAACGGCACAAAAAACACAACAAAAAGCAATAAGCAAACTCCGCAGCATTTGGTAAATATAATTTAAACAGCATTAGTGTTATCCGACTATAACATTATTTAACATTTGAACTAAAAAAGCACGGTAAAAGACTTCCGAAGTTTTGAAAACTTCGGAAGTCTGCCGCGCCTTTGTCTGAACCCGAATTTATCGAATTAACGAATCAACAGAATTGCCCATAAAATAATATTGACAATCGTAAACATTTCTTTATTTGGAAAGGTTAACCTATAGTACAAACCTCTTTTCAAAATGCTAATTGCAGATGCCATGAAAAAACGCGGAAAAGCAGAAGAACCTCCCCGGAAGGAAACTCCAAAAAATACGCCTATGAATAAGCCAGGCGAACTTAGAACAGACCAGCCTTTAAGCGAAAAGGATGAAGTAAAACAGGCGGAAGAAAGGTTGAGAAAGGCGCAGAAAAAGGTTTGAAACCGTCGTAGAGACGCAATGCATTGCGTCTCTACCGTGTTGCATTGCGTTTCTACCCGAATAATTATTCCAACTCCAGCGTCACAACCGATTTGGCCGGCATAACCACCACTAAATTATCGCCCTCCTTTTTCGCACCTTTAAAACTTCGGAGCTGTAATTTATCCGGCTGCTGAAAAGTATTCACATCCGTAATATTTGCAGAAGTAAGTATTTGCCCTGTTACCGATTTCCATTTAATATCCTTAAGACTGGTGCTTATGGTGATATTATTATGCAAATCAAGGTTAACCAATGAGATATGCACTTTACCCGAAGCATCCTGCGAAGCGGAAACGTTTATTGCAGGGATCTTTTTCCCATCAACCACATAATCGGGCGCATTTAACTGTATGGGCAAATACTTTGCATCCTGGTGCACCTTGTACATATCAAAGATATGATAGGTAGGGGTTAACAGCATTTTATCTTTATCGGTTAGGATAAGCGACTGCAATACATTTATAGTTTGGGCCAGGGCCGCCCCGCGTACCCTGTCGCAATGGTTGTTAAATATGTTAAGGTTAGTGGCTGCGATCAGCGCATCGCGCAGACTGTTTTGCTGGTATAAAAAACCGGGATTAGTGCCTGGCTCAACATCGGTCCATACACCCCACTCATCAACAACCAGGGCAACATGCTTTTTGGGATCATATTTATCCATAATAGCCGAATGTTTGGTAACAAGCTCTTCCATCTTCAAACAATTTGCCATAGTGTTGAAATATTCGCTTTCGCTAAAGCTGGTGGCCGAGCCTTTATGGCCCCAGTCGCCGGTTGGTATAGTGTAGTAATGCAATGATATACCCCACATCATCCAGTTGGGTATATTTTTCATAATAACGTCCGTCCAGTTATAATCGTCGGCATTAGGTCCGCTGGCTATTTTCTTAAGCGGTGCGCCGGGATAGTTTTTGGCAAACGAAGCATATCGTTTAAACAAGTCGCTGTAAAACTCGGGCGTCATATTGCCGCCGCAGCCCCAGCTTTCGTTGCCTATGCCCCAAAAAGTTACCTTATAAGGATCTGGATGTCCGTTTTGCCTGCGCATTTCTGTTACTGTGCTGGTGCTGTTTGAGTTTACATATTCAATCCATTTCGACATTTCTTCCACCGTACCGCTGCCAACATTGGCGGCAAAATATGGTTCGCAGCCTATCAAATCGCAAAGCTCTAAAAACTCGTGCGTGCCAAAACTGTTATCCTCCGTTACCCCGCCCCAGTTGGTATTTACCATCCGCGGCCTTTGTGCGGACGGGCCAATGCCGTCGCGCCAATGATATTCATCAGCAAAGCAGCCCCCGGGCCAGCGCAGGCTTGGGATTTTTATTTTTTTTAATGCGTTAACCACATCCAGTCTGATGCGGTCCTGCTTTTCTACGGGCAGGGATTTATCCACCCAAAAGCCACCGTAAATGCCATGGCCTAAATGTTCCGCAAACTGGCCATAAATGTATTTGCTGATGATTAGCTTTGAATCGCTGTTAATAGTGAGGCTTGCCGTGTTTTGTCCGTAGCAAGCAAAACTTAATGCGATAAGCATTAAGGAGAAAGATTTTTTCAAATTCATGTTGTTTAATAATTGTAGGAATAACAGTTTTTAAATGTATAAAGAATTTTTAATTTGAAGGCGTAAAAAAAACATTTAAAAAAAAATTGTAGAGACGCTCCGATGCATCGGGGCGTCTCGGGCCTGGATGTTTGTGAAAATTATCTCAAAATGACTTCACATTCGTTCAGAGACGCAAAATATTGCGTCTCTACATAATACATAAGAATTTCTCAGCCATTTTCTTAATTTGGTCAATTATTACCGTATGATAAGGCAGTTCATTTTTTCGTTTTCCATTTTATTAATTTGCGTAGCCGCATGCAAGTCGTCCATAAGCGCCGATGACCTCTACGGCAAATGGAAATATATTAAGGTTGAAAAACCAAACGCCAACCCGCCCGATAGCGTGAGCAGTGCTGAACTTGCGGCGCAGGCGCCCTATATCCAATTTTCAACAAACAATACTTTACTCATTATGTGGGGCGGCAAGGTATTATCACATGGCAAGTTTTCTATTGCAGGCCATAACATCAATTACACAGAAAGCCTGCCCGACGGAACAACGCGGCAGTTCCCTTTTTGGGTATCGAAATTAACGGATAAGGATTTGGTGTTTGAAACAACGGGGGTGGATGGGTCGAGGGTTACGGCGGTGAGGGAATAGTTTGCAGTGGGCCGTTTGCAGTAGGCAGTGAGTAGTTGGCTCATTGGTTGATAATTATAAAAAATGAAAAACGTATTGTTTCCCTCGGGATCAAGTATGTGCGCAAATTTGCTGTAATCATAAGTTGCTATTTCATCAACATTACGGCGGTTAAAACATTTTGATAATCCTAAAGTTATTTGCATTTTTGGATATAAAGATGGACAAAAAAGACAGTCCGTTTAGTAAAGCAAGGCATGACTACCATTACCGTAAATATACCTAATAAAGATAAAAGGGCTCTATCGTCCTTTGTAAAGAAACGAGGCGGTGGGATTATTGATGCGAAAAAATCCGCTGGGGTTGCAGATACCTCTGAGAACCCGAATTTTGGATGAACTATCCCGAACATGTTAAAGCCGGCATTGAAAAAGGAATTGAACAGGTTAAAAATGGCCAAACTAAATCCTACGATGAAGTAAAAAAGATCCTCGCTAGCCGATGGCCTAAGCTTTAATATCCCAACAAACTTCTTTTTTCTACGAAATCAGAGAAAATGATATTATTATTTTGTTTTTTTGAACAAACAACAAAAAACCCATCTGTCCAATTAAACTAAATACATGACCTTATTAATCATCCTTTTCTGCATTATCCTGCTTGTAATATTAGTAAGCTGGGCCAAAGTAAACCCTTTTATAGCTTTCCTTATAGTTTCGATAACCGCCGGCCTGCTGTTAGGCATCCCGCTGGACAAGGTTACTAAATCAGTTCAAAAAGGCCTCGGCGATACTTTTGGCGCAATATCTATAATAATTTGTGTGGGCGCCATGATCGGCAAATTAGTTGCCACAAGCGGTGCAGCCCAAAAAATTGCCGAAGTGCTGGTTAACGCTTTTGGCATTAAATATATACAATGGGCGCTTGTCGTGGTAGGTTTTATTATCGGCATACCGCTTTTTTATGAAACCGGTTTTGTGCTGATGGTACCGCTTATTTTTTCGGTGGTTTATAAATACAAGCTTCATGCGGTTTATATTGGCTTGCCTATGCTTGCGGCCTTATCGGTAACCCATGGCTTTTTGCCGCCGCACCCCTCTCCTTCCGCCCTGGTAATACTGTTCCATGCCAATATCGGTACAACTTTAATATATGGGCTCATCATTGCCGTCCCTGCCATTATAATAGCCGGTCCATTATTTTCACGGACGTTAAAAAAAATCGACTCAAAACCGCTCGCAACTTTTATGGCCGATGAACTACCGGCTGATCAGCTTCCAAGCGCGGCAAACAGTTTTTTAACAGCGCTATTGCCTGTTATATTGTTAATGGTAACCACGGTCTACCTTAACCTTAATCATAGCAATAATACATTCCATAAAATAATAGCATTTATCGGCGATGCACCGATAGTTATGCTGATATCGCTTATTGCGGCCACATTTACGTTAGGTATAAAACAAGGCCAGGACATGAAACACCTGGCGAGCAAATATGCTCATGCAATAAAAGATGTTTCGCTGATCCTGCTCATTGTCGCCGGTTCAGGCGCTTTTAAAGCAGTACTTACTGATAGCGGCGCCAATAACAACATCGCTGACTTTTTGCAGGGCTTTCATTTACAACCCCTCGTTTTGGGATGGCTTATTGCCGCTATTATCCGAATAAGTTTAGGGTCGGCAACGGTTGCGGGATTAACAGCAGCCGGAATTATTTCGTCCCTTGTTCTGCACGATCCATCTATCAATCGTAATTTAATGGTGCTTGCTATTGGCGCGGGCAGCCTCGCTTTTTCACACCTTAACGATGGCGGTTTCTGGCTTTTTAAAGAATATTTCAACTTGTCGATAAAAGATACCATCCGTTCATGGTCGTTTATGGAAACAATAGTTTCTGTTACGGGTTTAATTGGGGTGCTGGTTTTAAATCAGTTCGTGTAGTATTCACCCGCTTTCCGGCTTGGATAGGAGGATCAACCATGGCAACAATCCAAATTCTTAACAAACAAACATTATCTGATAAAAAATACCCGTTAAAATACATCAGCTTTGAAAAGCCGGATGCGGAAGGGGAATTTCACAACCTGGAAAAGGAAGTATATTTCCGGCCGGATGCTGTTGCGGTACTGCTGGTTGACGAGAAACAAAAAAGACTTTTGCTCACAAAACAATTCCGTTTGCCTGCATTTTTAAATGGCAGCGAAAGCGGTTACCTGGTAGAGGCCTGTGCAGGGATAATTGATAAAACTGAAACGCCCGAACAAACTGCCCATCGGGAAGTTGAAGAAGAAACAGGTTACCAAATTCATGATCTTGTTAAAATTGGAGGCGCTTATTCTTCGCCGGCCGGCACAACGGAATTTTTATATTTATTTGTTGCCGGGTATAACGGCGATAAAGAACACCCTAAAACAGGCGGATTAAAAAAAGAAGGCGAAAGCATTGAGCTGGTAGAATTAAGATTTGGGGAAGCCAGGAAAAAACTCGAACAGGGCGGATTCAGGGATATAAAAACAATTTTATTGCTGCAGCATTTTTTTATGAACCAACATTTGGAGGATCCCGAGTAGAGCGATGCATTGCATTTTTACGGATGAAGGAAATTGGAAAAATTGCATTTGATAATTGGGAAAATATACCAACTTTTTGTGCTTACGTTTAGAGATTGTAGATTAGTCCGGAAGTCAGTAAAGTCCGGGAGTCCGAAAGAAGCTGCACCTGACGTTTCGACAAAAATAACTTAAGTTATATAGAAGTGGTCTTCGTCTCCAATCTCTAAACTCTATTTCACACTCTTCTTCAGCACAATAAAATAACCGGCAATAAAAACCAGTATGGCTATGGCAAGGCTTACAAATATTTCTTTTGTAAAAATGTTTATATTGACTTGCGGCAATCCGCCCGGCCCGGGTTTATTCCTCATTTGGCCCCCAATGGTCATAATGGTTAACATCGGGTGCGAGTAGGGAAACGTATATGCATATTCCCACCCTTTCGTGGCTAAAATAACACCGGTAATTATGCTTACAAACCCAATACCCATTGGTTTTAAAAAATCTCTGAATAGAAGGCTCAACAAAAACTGAATAGACAATATCCCTAATGAGGACAAGAAAAGTTTGAAGTATATCCTTATCAAAAGCCCTGCTATATTATATTCGCTAAATTTTAGCTCAGGTTTTACTACTTCAAGCAAGTTGCCAAATCCGAGCGTAAAAAGCACAAATAGCATCAGACATAATAGTACCAGGAAAAGCGCATAGAGATATTTTGCAGAATACACAGAAAGCTTTGCTATTGGCAGGCTAAACAATGTTTTCCAGGTCTCTGCCTTATGCTCAATGTTATTTACCGAATAAGCGATAAATACAATAAGCATGGGTAATATCAGCGAACCCATGACACCCAAAATAGTACCTGAAAATTGCAGCCAAAGCGTCATGCCCGTTTCATGTAACAGGTGATCGCTTCTATTATAAAATCCAACAAAAAGCAACAAACAGAGCGCCAGTGGCAACAGTACTGAACTCCAAAAGCCCATTGTTTTTCGGGTTTTATAAAATTCGGACCGGAATGATAGTATAAATCCTTTCATGGCTCAGGCAGTTTGGGTAATATCTAAAAATAATTTTTCCAGGTCCTTTTGCTGCTTGTTAATGCTGTATATAGTGTACCCGTTTTGGTTGAGCAAAGTGTTTATCTCGCCCATATTTTGTTTTGAGATAAAGGGCACATGTAAAACATGATCGTTAACTTCTGTAACCGTAAAATTATTCCGTGTTAAAAAGTTGGCGGCATCAATCGTATTTTCAGTTTCAATTTGCACTTGCGGCTGACTTAATGTTTGCAGGTCACTTATACTTCCCTGGAATAATAACTCGCCAAAATTTATAATCCCTACATGTGTAGCCATCCGCTCAACTTCCGCCAATAAGTGGCTGGAAACAAAAACTGTCTTTTGATGCTGTTTAACTAACCTGAGCAGCAGCTCTCGCACTTCGATTATGCCGTTCGGATCGAGCCCGTTGGTGGGTTCATCAAGAATAAGCAGCTTTGGATCTGACAGCAATGCCAATGCAATGCCAAGCCGCTGTTTCATTCCCAATGAATATTGTCCTGCCTTTTTATGTGCGGCATTGGTTAAATGTACAAGGTTGAGCATTTCATCCACCCTTTTTGGCGGTATCTCTAATAATAATGCCCGGTTCAGTAAATTTTCTTTCCCGGAAAGATGGAGGTAAATAGCAGGCTGTTCAATGAGTGAACCAATTTGCGAAAGAATTTTTAAACGATTACTTTTTAGCTCCTGCTCAAAAATATGAATGCTGCCTTCATCTGTTTTCAGCAGGTTAAGCAGCAGTTTTATGGTAGTAGTTTTGCCGGCGCCGTTTGGCCCCAGGAAACCGTATATGCTCCCTTCCGGAACCTTTAACGATAATGATTTGACAACGGTTTGTTTGCCAAAATTAAAGGTCAGGCCCTCGGTATCAATTACCATAACTTTTCTTTAGCTATGGAGCATACAGTTTTTATGAGGCCGACACTTTTGTAAAAAAGTGAGGTGGCATGTACTGTTGTGCCAACAATTGTTTCCCTTTTTTGCTGAACCTGGTAGCTAACGCCCATAATAAGCGCAAACATTACCGGAACCAGTAACAAGATAAAAGGGTTTGAGTTTGAGATCAGCTTTTTCATCGCGTGTGATTTTGATAGTACAAAGAAATATTAAAGTTTTCTCCTGCTAAAAAGAATTAGACCAACAGACAGGATTTATAGACCAACAGTTGTTTAGCCAATTTGGCCTGTTTGTCGGATTTAAATGCCAGTTCATCGACGAACCATCCCGGTACATCTAAAAAACGCCTGGCAAGGCTCACAAAATATTAATTTCGGTGAAATGAAACGGCGGTGGCAAATATTCTGGCATGCCCTTTTTTGGGCGGTAACGATATCTTTTTTTATGTTTTTTGCCCGAAATAACATGAAATTGAGCACCGGAGCTCTGTTGGTCATATTTTTATTATTCCCCTTGATAAACATCAGCTTATTTTACCTGAACTACCTGCTATTGATCCCGCAATTTTTAAATAAAAAGCGATATGGAATTTACGCAGTTGCTATTGTGGTTGCGGTAATTTTATATGGGTTCTTCAAATACGGCGTCGCGCTTATTTTTAAACAGTATGTACTGATGCGTGTTAAGGGCCATGTAACCGGCTTTGGTTCATACTTTTTGAGCACCGTATTCACCAGCCTGGTTTTTTTGTTTTTGAGCGCTGCATTAAAATTCACTGTCGACTGGTTTTTAAACGAGCGCATACAACGCGACCTCGAAAATCAACGTCTCAGCGCCGAGCTTGCTTTCCTTAAATCGCAGATCAACCCGCACTTTTTATTTAACTCGTTAAACAGTATTTATTCCCTGGCTTACCAGCGCTCGGAAACTACGCCCGAGGCCATTCTAAAATTATCGGAAATTATGCGTTATATGCTGTACGAGTGTAATGAAAATAAAGTCGACCTGGCTAAAGAGCTGCAGTATTTGCAGAGTTATATCGATCTTCAAAAGATAAGGTTCGGTAATAAAGCTTTTATTGATTTTAAAATTGAGGGAGAGGTAGGAAACCAGCAAATTGTACCTTTGTTATTAATTGCATTTATCGAGAATGCATTTAAGCATGGGGTTGCAAGTAACCAGCTAACGCCGATACGTTTATTAATTGAAGTAGATGAAGCGCACCTGCATTTTTACATTCAAAATAAAAAGCACACTAATTATCGTGATGCATCGGGAGGGATAGGCTTAAATAATGTAAAACGCAGGCTTGATTTGTTGTATCCTGAAAAATATAATTTGGAGATACGCGATGAAACAGATACTTACACCGTTGAATTATCATTAGTTTTATAACATGATCAGATGCCTTATTGTTGATGACGAGCCTTTAGCGCTGCATATACTGGAAGATTATATTTCCAAAATACCTTTTTTGCAATTAGTTAAGGCCACAACCAACCCTATCGAAGCCCTTACTATAGTGCAGGAAAAGGGCGCCGACCTGGTATTCCTGGATGTGCAAATGCCCGAACTTTCGGGGATACAGTTTTTGCGTATCGCAAATGGCAAAGCGAAGGTTATTTTAACAACTGCCTACCCGCAGTACGCGCTTGAAGGTTATGAGCTTGATGTAATTGATTACCTGCTTAAGCCCATAGCTTTCGACCGTTTTTTTAAAGCGGTGCAAAAGGCGCAGACCGTTATGCAGCCTCCGGTAGTTGCCGGCGCCAAACCGACCCAAATGGAACCGCAGCAACAGCAGCAGGACTTTTTGAGCGATTTTATCTTTGTTAAAACTGAACATAAAATACAGAAAGTTTACCTTAATAATATTTTGTTTATTGAAGGATTAAAAGATTACATCTCCATTTTTACCCCTGCCGAAAGGATCATCACCCTGCAAAATATGAAAAAAATGGAGGATGCCTTACCGTCAAAGTACTTTATCCGGGTACATAAATCATACATTGTTTCTGTAAATAAAATTGACAGCATCGAGCGCAGCCGCATTTTTATTGGCGATAAAATTATACCGGTTGGCGATACTTACCGGGAGGAGTTTTTTAAGGTAATTGATGGGAAGAATATATAGGAAGTCCATGGTCGATGGTCAATAGTCCATAGTAGGAAAATATAGAAGTGTGATCTGTAAGGAAAATTTTGAAGTCTCCCCAACCGGGGGAAATTTAGAGGGGGCTTGTCTTCAGACTTGCCTTAATCCTGTTCTCCGCTTCTTTAACCAATTCCTCCATAGGCTTGCCATTCGGCTCGATAGGCTCAAGCACTTCCCAGGTCATGCGTAAAAAGGTATTCAAAGGGTAGTAGCCATATTGCGTTATTTTCCATGTGTTGTTGATGGCGATAGGCACCAGCAATGCTTCGGGGCATTTTTTTAGGATGGTGGCTATCCCTCCAACCTGGAAGGATCTTACTTTTCCATCTTTCGATCTTGTTCCTTCGGGAAATATCACCGTCGACCATTTGTTTTCTTTCATCCGTAAAGCCAGCTTAACAATTTCGGCGACCGACTGTCGCGAATCTTTGCGGTCGATATTGGCGCCGCCGCCGTATTTTAAATTAAAGGATATGGATGGAATGCCTTTAGTCAATTCGATTTTGGATATAAATTTAGCGTGGTATTTGTGCAGGTAATAGATCAAAGGCGGTATATCGAACATACTTTGATGGTTAGCCAAAAAAATAACGGGCCTGCCTAAAGGTAAATTTTGCTTGTTGATAAAAATTACCCTGTTCCCCGCCAGATACACGGTACTTAAAAGGCAAAGGTTCAAGGTATCAACCGACCATTTATGGGCGGCATAGCCAAAAAACTTATAACATACCCACTGTACCGGCTGAAAGATCAGCAGCACCAAAAAAAAGGCGATGATAACAAATGGAGATAAAATATATCCGAAAAACTTTCTCATAAAGATGGCAATTTAGGTTTTTTTCGGGATTGATTAAACCAGGTTAAACATTACAATTTATTTTCAACAATGAGCAGTTGCACTTTTAAAACAGCCGCGACAGTCATCGCATCGGTAATCCCGCCATTACAAACCATTTGATAGACTTTTTCAAAGGGTAATTTATGAACTATCAATTGCTCAGTATCTTCTGGCTCGGCCTCAAATTGCTGCAGATCACGGGCAAGATAAAGAATACTTAGCTCATTACTAACTGAATTAGAAAGGTGCAAACGTTGGATTTCCACCCACTTGTGGGCCTTTAGGCCGGTTTCTTCCAACAGTTCACGTTTCGCTGAATCTATAGGGTCAATGCCAATAATTCCTCCGCCTTCCGGTATTTCCCAGCTGTACTGCCCCAATGCAAAGCGGAATTGTCCCACCAAATAGGTGTTCAAATCATCATCCAAAGGCAAAACGCCAATAGCTATGTTTTTATAATGCAGCTTGCCATAAATCCCCGGGTTGCCGGATGGATTGATCACCTGGTATTCGGTTAAATTAATCCAGGGGTTATCGTAAATAATTTTTTCGGAAGTGATTTGCCAGGGGTTTTCATCGGGGTGGTGCATGAGGGTAAAAATGTTAAAATTTCCGGGATTATGTGGTAACTCGAATTTAAAAGTTTTAAACCATAAGGGTTTAAATATTTAACTATTATTAGAGCGATTTTGGCTGCAATAAATATTATTTTCCTTACATCCGCTCAGGTTTATATAGTTTTACGAACATGAATGAGGACAGGTATATTGAAATAAAAATTGATCCGGATTATACAGTATTTAAATTTGTTAGCGAAGGGCGTTATGGTAACTTAACTAAAATTGTAAGCTTTGATGAAATTGAAGGAAGAGTTAATGTGTTCAATTTAGCTTTGGGTACTATATTATCTGATGGAAAGATAGACTTTGTTACAACTACAAATAATGGCGATAGAAATAAAATTTTAGCAACGGTTGCCGGAATTGTTAATATATTTATTAAAAAATACCCTGAAAAGAATGTGTATATCGCTGGCAGTGATAATAGGAGAACTATGCTATACCAAAGAGCAATAGCTTACGGGTATGATGAACTGATTCAAATATTTAATCTTTATGGCGATATTTCCATAGATTCCCCGGTAAGTGAATTTGAACCTTTTGATAAGACGAAAAGTTATGCAGGTTTCCTCATAGAAAAGAAAATAGTTAACGATGGATAATAACCCCTTTACTGAATCTTTTTCGAATCTCTTTTAACTTAGGTGGTTCAAATTCAGGCCCCTTGTATTTACTAAGAGATTCATCTACCGTAAACTCCATTCCAAACATCTTCTCAACAACCTGCTCCTTATTTTTCTTTTGCTCTTTCATCTTAATGCTATTATTAATCGTATAGTCATTATCTACTACAAATATAACGACAATTCTTTTTATATTGTTTTCTCCTAATGTTTTTAGTTGGAAATTTCGAGTTTACCGGTTGAATTGAGCGAGTGGTCATCATAAATAATTTTTTCGGAAGTGATTTGCCAGGGGTTTTCTTTGGGGTGGTGCATGGGGGTAAAGTTGTTAATTTTTTTTATATTAGCTAGATAATCTACATGTATTAAGCCTTTTATTATGGACGAAGAAATTGAAGCATTTTTAAAAGAGCATGAAACTTGCTATGATCGTTTTACCTTCGATAAAATTTTCAGGTTCTTATTGGAAAACGATTTTGACCATGAAGGTGCTAAAGATGTAATATTGTACAATTGCAGTTTGTCCGCGCTTGTTTTGCAGGAAAGGGTACACAACCGCTATTATTATAAAATCAAAGCTGAGGACGAAATTTCAAAAGATTTATTGGCTTTAAAAAACGAAATAATGAGAGATCATATTGAAAAAATTATCACGGACTTAATAAATAAAGAATAGTACAGTTATTCTCATTCACAATCATCTCCCAAACCCCCAACCCAAAAACTTGGGCATAGCCCTACCCCAGGTTGTCACATCATGCCCACCCCCAAACATTTCCAGGTATAGGATATCTTCAGGACGTTTAAACCCTTTCTGCTCCAGTTCTTTTATGAGGTCAATCATATCATCAATAGAATTTATAATGCCGGTTTTATTCCTGGTCGGTTTGCCTTATCATTTGATAATTACCCCAAAATTGAGTATATTTGTGTAATCACCCGCATTTATAAATTTAGACATTTGGTCAAAAAACACGCGCCACAACTTTAATTTTAAAGAATTTTCGCGGCTATTTTTTGATTTTTTTGTATATTTGATTGACATGCAATTACTTACACTAAATTTCAGTCAAAAAACTATCACCGTCTAAACGCATTTAGCCGGGAAAAGTGCAAAAATTATCACCGCCTAAACCCGTTTAGCCGGGAAAAGTGCAAAAATTATCACCGCCTAAATGCATTTAGCCGGGAAAAGTGCAAAAATTATCACCGCCTAAACCCGTTTAGGCGGTGATAATTTAGAAATATTGGCACTTATCAGCAAAATAATAACTTTGCCAATGTTGTTGATTATCTTGCATCGCAAACGCTTGAAGGAATTTAAAAAAGAATGGCACAAACAGATAAACGCGCTATAAAGGTTGCCATACTCGACCTGTATGATGGTATAGAAAACGAGGCTATGCGCGGTTTCAGGGAAATATTGCAAAGGTATAAAGCAAAAAATTACTTAGATTTAAGCTTCGAAGTTTTTGATGTGCGCAGAAAGGTTGAAGTGCCGGATTTGAACTTTGACATTTATATTTCAAGCGGCGGCCCTGGTAGTCCGATTGATAGCGAAGGTACCGAATGGGAGAAGAAATATTTCGGGTTAATAGATAAACTGGAAGACCACAACCTGTCGAACGCGCAGCAAAAAAAGTATGCCTTTTTCGTTTGCCACTCATTCCAGTTGATGTGTCGTAAATACAAGTTGGGCGACATTAATATGCGTAAGTCTGCTTCATTTGGGATTTTACCCGTTCATAAAACTTCTACGGCCTTAAATGAACCTGTATTTCAAGGCTTGCCGGACCCTTTTTATTCAGTCGATTCACGCCTATGGCAGGTAATCAACCCAAATGAAAAGCGTTTTATGGATATGGGAATGCAATTGCTGGCCATTGAAAAGGAACGCCCATACGTTGACCTGCCAAGGGCAATGATGGCCATACGTTTTAATGATTACTTCTTTGCCACCCAGTTTCATCCCGAGGCTGATGTAATTGGTATCAGGTCGCTTTTGGTAAAGGACGAAAAAAAGGATGAAGTAGTAAGCGAACACGGCCTTGATAAATACAACGAAATGCTGGAACGCCTGGAAGACCCCGATAAGTTAATGCATACACAAAATACTATTATTCCAAATTTTTTGGATCAGGCTGTGCTGAGTTTGCAAGAGGTATAAACCCCACCCAACCCTTTCCGGTTGGGAGGGCTTCAAAGGGAGAGGTGTGGCAGCTAACGTTCCCCCAACCGGGGGGAGATTTGGAGGTGGACTGATACCTATGTTTTGTTTTTTAATATTAATTTGGTTATACTTGAATATGGGGGAAATAGAACAATACCGGCAACTTATTTTGCCCGTTTTAAAGCGTTATTTTATTAAACATGCCGCCATTTTTGGCTCTTTTGCAAAAGGCGATGTTAATACCAATAGTGATGTTGATTTGCTTATAGAACCGGGAAAAGGCTTCACAATTTTTAAAATGCTTAAGCTGGAGGAGGAAATTTCCGATTTAATAAAACGCAAGGTAGACTTGGTGGAATTCAGTGCTTTAAAGCCTTCAATCAGGAAAGAGGTGCTTTCATCTGCAATAAATATTTTATGAGCAGGTCAGACGAGGTCTATTTACAAGATATCATCGATGCCATAGACATCATTCTTACTTATTCAAAAAATAAAACTGAATTGGAGTTTGCCAGCGACCAAATGTTACAGGATGCTGTTATAAGAAGATTTGAAATTATTGGCGAAGCTTCGACCAAAATATCTGAAATTGTCAAAAATAAGAACCAAGATGTACAATGGCGGCTTATGAAAGGAATGAGAAATAAACTTATTCATGAGTACTTTGGGGTTTCGGCTGTTACTATCTATTCAACTATTAAGATTGATCTGCCAATTTTAAAGGAACAGTTAAAAAACTTAGTTAAATAAGCTGCGGCTACGATCCCGGCTAAACCAAATACTATTTCGGTTGTCTATACGTATATATATAAATTGTATTAAATTTGTGACGTATTATGCAAACCATTATAATAGCGATACTTTTTGCGGCAGCCATTTTTTATGTTTGCCGGCTTGTTTATAGAAACTTGTCTGCAAAAAAAGGCTGCGCCAGTAATTGTGGCAAATGTAGTTTTTCGGCCATTGAACCGGAAAACATACCCAAAAAATAACAAAAACCCTTATTAACCTTTATATCAAAATAAAACTGTATCTAAAAGAATTTAATGGCTCATAAACAGGTTTTTCAAACTGATACGCCGGGAAGATGGATCCGTTTTAAGTGGCTTAGCCGTGTCCTTATAGCAGTGCTGGTATGCAGCGTGCTGGCTGCTATTATTACCGTTACATCAAAGCAATATCCCAGCTTGCCAAACTTAAACCCGGTACCAAAAAAACTTACAAAAGAAGAACTTGAAAGTTTAAAAAGATCAAAAAAGTTTAAGGATTTCAAAATTGACAAGGCTCAGATCCAGAAATTGGCGCGCACAAGGCACTTGCACCAGATAAAGCACCCGAATAATAAAGGCCGTATAAATGCAGGGTTTTACCGGGCTTGGGAACCACAGGCTTATGGTTCGCTAGCCGAGCATATTGAAAGGCTGGATATGGTGGTAAGCGAGGGGTTTTTTATTTCCCCAAACCGTGATACTTTAGTGGCTAACATTGATACCGGGCTTATGAGTCTTAAGAGGAAATATAGGAAACCCGTATTGATTTCGCTTTCAAACTACGTTAATTATAATAATGTTAAGGGTGGTTTTGACACTTACGACGTCGAGCGCATTATAAAAAAGAAAAAACTTCGTATACAATTCATCAATAACATAGTAACTCAGCTAAAAAGGTATAAGTTTCAGGGCATAAATCTTGATTTTGATGAGATTAAAGACATTAACAGCAAAAACTATATAGCGTTTGAGAATAGTCTTTACGCCATATTGCATCCTTTGGGCTTTTTGGTGACACAAAATGTGAACCCCGATGATGAAAACTATAATCTGGAACGCCTTCAACGTGTGAACGACTTTCTGTTTGTTATGGCCATTGACCAGCATAATGATGGCAGTAATGCAGGCGATCTCTCCAACCAGCACTGGGTTGAGGAAATATTAGATAAGGTATGCTCAAGAATTCCAAGCGAAAAAGTTATTCTGACAGTTCAGGGTGGTGGATATGACTGGCCCGAAAGCAGTACAGGTAAACCGTTGAGTTACCAGGAGGCTATTAGTACAGCCCAGGAAAACAGCAGTAAAATTACATTTGACCCGGGCTCTGCTAACCTGCACTTTACCTATTTCGACCTGGATAGCCTGGAGCACACAGTCTATTTTACCGATGCGGCAACCAATTTTAACATCATCCGCATGGCTGACGATTGGGCCACAGGCGGCGTAGCTCTTTGGCGCCTGGGTGCTGAGGACCCGCGTTTATGGACCTTTTTCCAAAAGAATTTGGCCATTGACTCGCTGAGAAAAACAGGCGTCGACATTAAAAGGCTAACAACCATTGGCTTAAATAATAAAATTGATTACGATGGCGATGGCGAGGTGCTCGACCTCGTGACTACACCTGCCGCCGGTAAAGTCGATGTGCAATTAGACACGGCAAACTTTCTCATTAGCAATCAGCGTTACGTTAAATTGCCAACAAAGTATGTGATCAGGAGATACGGCTATGCACCGGGTAAAATAGTTTTAACTTTTGATGACGGCCCTGACCCGGACTATACGCCCCGCATATTGGACATATTAAAAAAAGAGCACGTTCCTGCTGCATTTTTTGTAGTAGGATCAATGGCTGAAAAAAGCATTCCGATATTACGAAGGGAATTTGAAGAAGGACATGAAATTGGCAACCATACTTTTTTTCATCCGGATATCTCCGTTATTAGCTTACAGCGCGTAAACCTCGAGTTGAATGCCACGCGGAAATTGATTGAATCGGTAACCGGAAGGAGCACCATATTGTTCAGGCCCCCGTTTAACGCGGATGCAGAACCGCAAACATTAGCCGAAGTTATTCCGGTAGCAGAAAGCCGAAAGCAAAGTTATATAACCGTAGGCGAATCTATTGACCCATGGGATTGGCAGCCCGGCGTAACAGCCGATAGTATTATTGCCCGCACCATAAGGCAAAAAGACGCCGGTTCTATGTTATTATTACATGACGCAGGCGGGGATACGCGCGAGGAAACTGTAAAAGCCCTCCCGGTAATTATACATTTTTTTAAAAGTCATGGCTATAAATTTACTACCATAGCCGATGTGCTGCATAAATCCAAAGCCGACCTGATGCCGCCCATAAAAGATAATGCAAATTCGGGAATACTGGGTACGCTGTACAACCTGTGGATAGAGTTTTATTTTTACGGCAACTTGTTTTTGCTTTACCTCTTTTTATCCGCCATTTTTCTTGCTGTTGGGCGTGTAATCCTTATCGGGATACTTTCGCTACGGCAATATGCCGAGGATAAAAAATTGAATAGAACTATTCCTGATCAGAGCCTGCTGCCTCCCGTTAGTATTATAGTGCCAGGATATAATGAAGAGATAACCGCAATAAAAACAATACAGAGCCTGCTTAAAACGGATTATCATTTATTCGAAATAATTTTTGTTAATGACGGATCTAAAGACAACACGTTCGAACTTGTAAATGAGGCTTATGGCCATCACCCATTAGTTCAGGTACTTACCAAGCCCAACGGCGGCAAAGCATCGGCGCTTAATTTTGGGATCACCCACGCTCAATTTGATTTTGTTATTTGTATTGACGCCGATACCCAATTAAAAAAGGATGCGGTTTATCATTTAATGTCCTATTTTACCGATGATGAAATTGGCGCGGTTGCTGGTACGGTAAAAGTGGGAAATGAAAATAATCTTATAACCCGTTGGCAATCTATCGAGTATATTACAGCGCAGAATATGGACCGTCGCGCTTTTGATCTTATCAATAGCATAACGGTAGTCCCGGGGGCAATCGGCGCTTTCTGTAAATCGGCCATATTTAACGCCGGGGGCTTTACGTACGATACCCTTGCCGAAGATTGCGACCTTACCATGCGTATATTAAAGCAAGGGTATGTCGTAAAAAATTGTGATGAGGCTATAGCTTACACTGAGGCGCCCGAAACACTTAATGGTTTGTTAAAGCAGCGTTTCCGTTGGAGCTTTGGTGTGATGCAAAGTTTCTGGAAAAACAAGGACGCGCTGTTTAATAAAAAGTACAAGTATTTTGGCATGTTGGGCATGCCGAATATCCTGGTTTTTCAGATCATATTACCTTTGTTTTCCCCCCTGGCAGACCTGTTTATGATCTTTGGCTTGTTCAGCGATAAGCCGGGCAAGATCATTGCTTATTATGTAGGTTTCGTACTGCTCGATTTCATAGTGGCCATTATTGCTTTTTGGATGCAAAAAGAAGACTATAAAAAGTTGGTTTACATCATCCCCCAGCGTTTTATATGGCGCCAGTTAATGTATTACGTTTTGTTTAAATCTGTCCGCAGAGCTTTAAAAGGTGAGCTTAGTGGCTGGGGTGCATTAAAACGGACCGGGAATGTTGTTATAAAGAAGGAAGTCGCGATTTAGTTGGAAAGCCGGAAGTCAGAAGTCAGAAGTCAGAAGTCAGAAGTCAGAAGTCAGAAGTCAGAAGTCGGAAGTCGGAAGATTTTTGGGTTGGCAAAACCGCTAAATTTGTCAGTTAGTCAAATCTTTTCACCTTTCGGACATTTTTAGTTTTTTGCCTTTCGGACTTTCCCGGCTTTCAGACTTCCCTTAAAAATCGCTATTTTTGCGCAATGAGCAAAGTAAAAGTTGGCCTGGTACAAATGAGTTGTACCGCCGGCAAGCAGGAAAATTTAGATAAAGCTATCGTAAAAATCAGGGAAGCAGCCAAAAATGGCGCACAGATAGTTTGTTTACAGGAACTGTTTACTTCCCTTTATTTTTGCGATGTTGAGGATTATGATAATTTTAAACTGGCCGAAACTATCCCCGGCCCGTCAACTGATGCACTTTCAGCTGTAGCAGCCGAATTAAATGTGGTCATCATCGCTTCCTTGTTTGAGAAGCGGGCACAAGGCCTTTACCATAATACTACGGCGGTTTTAGATGCCGATGGCGCATATTTAGGCAAGTACCGAAAAATGCACATCCCCGATGATCCGGGTTTTTACGAAAAATTTTATTTTACCCCTGGCGACCTGGGCTACAAAGTTTTCAAAACAAAATATGCAAACATTGGCGTACTTATTTGCTGGGACCAATGGTACCCGGAAGCCGCCCGCATCACTTCGCTGATGGGCGCCGATATTTTATTTTACCCTACTGCAATAGGCTGGGCCACCACGCAGAACGAAGCTACCAATATAGAACAATACAACGCCTGGCAGACTATTCAGCGCTCGCACGCGGTGGCAAATGGGGTACATGTAGTAAGCGTGAACCGCGCCGGTGAAGAAGCCGGTTTAAAATTCTGGGGAGGTTCATTTTTTTCAAATCCGTTTGGCACGATATTGTATCAGTCGCCGCATGAAGAAGAAGACGTTGCGGTACAGGAACTTGATTTGGATAAATCAGACTATTACCGCAGCCACTGGCCTTTTATGAGAGACCGGAGAATTGACTCGTACCAACCGATTACCAGTAGATTTATTGACGATGAATAATTTCAGTTCATGGTCGATAGTCCATAGACCATAGAAATATATATATATAGGCCAAAGTCGATAATCCACAACAAAAATCTTAAATTCCTTAATAACCACAATCTGCAATGAACTATGGACTTAAGTAATAACAACAATCTGCTATGGACTATGGACCATCGACTATGGACTTAAACACCTTCCCCGCACAAAACGGATTCTATTTCCCGGCCGAATGGGCAAAACAAACTGCCACCTGGCTAAGCTGGCCGCATAAAGAAGAATCATGGCCGGGCAAGATTGGTCTGATCTATCCAAAATATTGTGAATTTATAAAAATCCTGACCGAAGGGGAATTGGTGCGTATCAACGTGGCTGATGAACAAATGGCCGCCTTTGCAAAGCAGCAACTGACGGCAGCAGGCGTCGATCTTAAACTTGTTGAGTTTTTTGAATTTCCAACTAATGATGCATGGTGCCGCGACCACGGCCCGGCTTTTTTGATCAATGCTGAAACCAGGCAAAAGGTAATTGTCGACTGGGGTTATAATGCCTGGGGCAATAAATATCCACCGTTTGACCTGGACGATGTGATCCCAACAAAAATAGGTGAACGATTGGGTTTGCCGGTTTATCATCCGGGCATAGTGATGGAGGGCGGCTCAGTTGATTTTAATGGCGCGGGGACTATATTAACCACAACGGCCTGTTTGCTTAATAAAAACCGTAACCCGCACTTAAACAGGCAACAAATTGAAGGTTATCTGCAAAATTATTACGGTATTGACCAGATTTTGTGGCTGGGAGATGGGATTGTTGGCGACGACACTGACGGACATATCGATGATATTACCCGCTTTGTAAACGAAGATACCGTTGTGACAGTTGTTGAAGAAAATAAAAACGATGAAAATTACCATATCCTGCAAGAAAACCTGCGAACTTTAAAAACTATGCGCCTGCTAAACGGCAAGCAATTAAATATTATAGAGTTGCCAACGCCCGATATGGTGATCTACCAGGGCCAGCGTTTACCAGCGTCGTACGCCAACTTTTATATCGCCAATTCCGCCGTGATCGTACCGACTTATCGTTCAAAAAATGATGAAAAGGCATTGGATATTTTGCAAAGCTGTTTTCCCGGCCGCAAAGTTATTGGTATTGACTCAACCGATATTATATGGGGGCTGGGGAGTTTCCACTGTTTGAGCCAGCAAGAACCGGAGGTATGATATTACCAAACTAAACCCCGCTGTCTGTGTCCCCAAACCCCGTTGTCTGTGTCCCCACAGACAACCAAGGCAGCTGTCTGTGGGGACACAGACAGCGGGGTTAACTTGAAGTTTCAAAACCTTCAATTTTACCGTCTTCGGTTCACCGACCATTTATCGCACCCCGCCGACTTCTTCAATCACCCCGCCAACATTCAATTGCCAACCCTTTAATACTACTATACTTTTGGGTAAGATTAAAATTCAAAACAATGGAAACTAACAATATAACCCCAAATAAGCCTAATAATGGCAAAACAATGGCCGGGATTATTATAGTAATAATTGGCGGCTTATTGCTTATCAACCAGTTCGATATGTTTTTTATTCCTCATTGGCTTTTTAGCTGGCCGATGTGGATCATCGCCTATGGCGTTTATATGGGCGGCAAATACAATTTCAGGAAACCGGTATGGATATGGCTGATTGTTATAGGCACAGCGTTTTTATTTACTGAAAACGTTCACAATTCTGAACGCATAGTTTGGCCGATGGCGATTATTGGCGCAGGCGCCTGGATGGTAGCGAGGCATAACAATAAACCCGCGGATGCACAATATCCTAATATGCGTTAAGTAGCGGATGCACAATATCCTAATA
>DAIOXE010000017.1:0-70360 GCA_036758125.1 Mucilaginibacter sp. | reverse complement strand
GCGGATGCACAATATCCTAATATGCGTTAAGTAGCGGATGCACAATATCCTAATAGTAATTATAAAGAGATATAATAGTTTAGTTTGATAGGTGGTTGAAAGCCGGGCGGGAAACTTGCCCGGCTTTTTCTTTTTGAAATTCCGATCAGACGCTTCAACGAAGGAATCACTCCGACTCCTACGGGAGAGGGTAAAGACGTATGTAAAAACAGCCGCAAACTTTTTCACCGACATATTATTACCACTTACCGATTAGTTTAAACATATTGCCAGTTTTTGTTTGGCATACATATAATGTTACCTTAGTTTTGGCTAAGTTTTATAATAGCAAAATAATGAGCAACGATATAGGATCTCCAAACAATCCCCGCAATGGCAAAGTCCTGGCCGGGGTAATTTTATTGGCCGTGGGCGCCATACTGCTGATCCGGCAGTTCGAATTCTTTTTTATACCTCACTGGCTGTTCACGTGGCCGATGTGGCTAATTTTTATCGGGCTTTTTATAGGTGCAAAGAGCAATTTTCATAAATCATCGTCCATCGTGCTGATAATACTCGGAGTTGTGTTTTTATTAAATGATAACATCCACGGAGCCGGTGATATTGTTTGGCCTTTAGCTATTATCGCTTTTGGGTTATGGCTGATATTGAGGCGCCGCAGCAGTTTTGATAAAGATTACTGGGAAAGGCGTTACTCTCATAGATGGGACTGGCGCGCGCATTCCGGTTATAGCCCGAATAGCTCTGCTGCGGACCAAGCTGCTTCAACTGTTCCGCCGCCGTCCGGCGCTTCAGGCAATACGCTCACAGGCGATGATTATCTTGATGCGGTATCCGTTTTTGGCGGGGTGAAGAAAACCATTCTCTCAAAAGACTTTAAAGGCGGCGAGATCGTCAACATTTTTGGCGGCGCCGAACTTGATTTTACCCAGGCCGAAATTAATGGCAAGGTGATAATTGACATCACACAAGTATTTGGCGGCACAAAAATTATCGTACCGTCTCATTGGCAGGTTGTTTCTGACCTGGCAGCTGTTTTTGCGGGCATGGATGATAAAAGAATAAAAAACACAGCAATGCCCAACAGTGATAAAATATTGGTGCTTAAAGGCGTATCAATTTTTGCGGGTATTGATATACGCAGCTTTTAATTTAATTAGCGAGTGGTTGATTGAGTTGATTAAGTGAGTAGTTAGATGATCTAACCTAATCAACCCAATCAACTTAATCAACCATTCTAACCAAAAAATGACGTCAACATCTTCAAAATTGTACGGAGCTTTGATACTAAGCGGGCTTGTGTGGGCGGGCCTGCAAACGTATATCATCCATGATTTTGGATTCATTTGGTACGTAGCTTTTACCGATGGCATTGTGAGCTCGGTATTACTCGCGGCGGCATGCTGGCTAATAAATAACAACCTGCGGTACTATCAGCCGGGCAAGGGAAGTTACATTAATATATTGATATGGTGCGGGGCGCTGGCGGGGATATGTGCATTTGGTTGCCGGTGGATACTGCCACTTTTAACCACAGGCACGGCTTACATAAGTTTCTTGGTTCAGTCTGTTTTTATACGCGGTTTCATATACTTTTTAGCGATAGGGTGGATGGCGATGATTAGCATGATCTGGTATTCGCAACTAGATCAGAAAGAAAATGAAAGGCGGAAGGCGGAAGCCGAAAAACTGGCCCGCGATGCCGAATTGTACAATTTGCGCCAGCAATTACAGCCTCATTTTTTATTTAACAGTCTTAATTCGATCAATGCCCTGATTGGCTTTAAACCTGATGAAGCACGACGGATGATACACCAGCTTTCGGACTTTTTGAGGGGAACTTTAAAAAAGGACGACCAACTGCAGGTCCCCTTAACCGACGAATTGCAGCATCTGAACCTGTACCTCGATATTGAGAAGGTACGGTTCGGACACCGGCTGCAAACTGAAATAAGCTGCGACAAAAAATCGGAGTCGGCTATGCTACCCTCTATGCTGCTGCAGCCGATTGTTGAAAACGCCATTAAGTTCGGGCTGTACGATACTACAGGTGATGTTGTAGTAAGCATAAGGGCTGAGATGGAAGACAGTTATTTGATGCTAATGGTGCAAAATCCTTACGATCCGCAAACTTCGAGGCCTAAACAGGGTACCGGTTTTGGGTTAAGAGGTGTTCAGCGCAGATTATATTTGTTATTTGCCCGCAATGATTTGATGGAAACTCACACAAATGATAATATATTTACAACCATTATTAAAGTACCGCAGCTGCAAGTATGAAACGCGCCCTGATTATCGATGATGAACCTTTGGCCCGCATGGTGGTTAGGGAATATTTGCAGGCTTTCGATCAGATAGAAGTTGTACAGGAATGTAACGATGGTTTTGAAGGGCTGAAAGCCATTCAGCAGTACCAGCCCGATTTGGTATTTTTAGACGTTCAGATGCCTAAAATAAACGGCTTCGAGATGCTGGAGTTGGTTGACCAGCAGCCCGCGGTGATCTTTACAACTGCATTTGATGAATATGCCATAAAAGCATTTGAGGCGCATGCGGTTGACTACTTGCTAAAGCCCTTTAATAAGGACCGTTTTAATAAAGCGATAGAAAAATACCTGGCGCAGGCCCCTGGCGCTGCTTCTCCTAAAAAAACAGAAGAACTGCTCGGAGCAACGAACTCGCCTGCGCAGCACGAACGCATTGTTGTTAAAACAGGGACCAAGGTAAAGATCATCCCGGTACAGGATGTCATTTATCTGGCTGCTGATGATGATTATGTGAGTGTTTACACTTCCGAGGGTTCGTACCTGAAAAACAAGACCATGAGCTTTTTTGAACAGGCGCTTGATCCGCGATATTTTGTTCGCGTCCATCGTTCCTACATCATTGCCATACAGCAAATAACCCGGATCGACCCTTATGAGAAAGATGCTCACGTGGCTATTTTAAAGTCGGGCGCGAAGATTCCTGTTAGCAAAACCGGTTATGTGAAGTTGAAACAGGTGCTAGGGATTTAAGAATTGCGATTTACGATTTACGATTTTCAGGACTTCGATTCGGATTCATTTTGTCTGAACTCGAATTGTGGAATTCAAAATTTTTGCTGTTGCTTTTTGGGTATTGATTTTTCACCTGCGCTATAAAAGTTCTCAAAATTCTTGACTTTTAGTTCGATAATTTCGGTGTTTTTTACTTTTGGCATCTTTATCCCCCCTATAAACGGTGCCAATATTGTATAGCCAATGGTTCAGTTCACCCTGAAAGCGTACCGAAATCAGTTCAACTTTTTTGACTTATCGATGTTTTTGTCATTTTTTTCGCTGATGGCACCCTCTTTGCCGAAGGTTCGCCAATTCCCAGTATATCCTATTGGATAACTGGAATATTTATTATTTAACTAATTAACCAATATCATGAAAAAAGTAATTAAAACATCGATTTTTGCAGCTATAATATTCACAGCTACAACAAGCATGGCACAAGTTAATGTGGGCGCTCAAACAGCGATGAAAATTGTAACCCATGCGGTACTGCCTGTAAATGGCGCTGCAACAACTCAAAAAGTGGTAAGCCAGGCTGCTAATGTTACCGGCCAGGTTACTAATCAAACGCAGGCCACAGTACAGGGAACTGCCAATCAGGCAGCAAATGCGGCCAGCCAGGTGAACAGTAAAACACAAGGTGCAGTTCAGTCAAGTCAAAACCAGGGGGCCGACGTTAGCGGAAGCACAGATGCTGCTATCACCGCAAACGGGAATAAAGATAATACAAATGCATCAGGCTCTGGAACTGCCAAAGGGAGTTCAACGGCAGGTAAAGGTAATTTAAGTACATCCGGTTCGTTAACCGGCAGCGGAAGTACAACGCTGAAAAGTATGGGAAGCGCAACAGCCACTACAGCCTCTGCGGGCTCAAACGGGAACGCGGCGGTTAAAGCCAACACAAATAGGGTTAATGCGGCTGCCGCTAAGGGCATGACGACCGCATCAAGCCATGTAAAAAAAACAACAGTTGCTGTAAATACTAAAAAAAGAGCAGCCATTGACAAAACTTCAACATCTGTGAGCAAAGCAAATAAAAGCGTTAGCAGCAATAAGGTAAGCGCAAGTAACCGTACTACAATAACAGGCGACGCCAAAACATCAGCGTCATCAAAAAAAGTTAACGCAAGCGCATCAAATTCATCGTCTTCTGCCACCGGCATTAAGGCAGGCAAAAAACAAGCAAGTTTAAATACTTCTGCTTCATCGTCAACAAGCGCTGCAGCAACAAAACAATAATATTTTTTAATATAATGTATTTCAGAAAGGCCGTTTGCGGCCTTTCTGATTTTTGATATCTTTTTATTCATAAACCTTCAATCATGTTTAAACCTATACAAATTGTTGCATTTGCATCGCTGGTATTTTTATCTTTTAACATATGCGCCCAGCAAATACAAGCCGATAGTGCCATAAGAAAACAGGCGTCTAAAAGCCTGTTCATTAATGCAGGTTTACAATATCTGTCAAACTTAACTTATGCAGGCCGCAGGGATGCATCGAGTGTGCCGGTTTTACTGCCAACGTTCACACTGATCTCTGCAAAGGGGTTCTTTTTGAGTGGGATAGGGTACTTTGACCTTAACGGCAGCGGCAGCCAAACCGAAGGACTGAGCGTAACGCCGGGTTATGTTTTTTCATTTGATAAGAAGAAAGAATTTGGCGGCGCGATTTCCGCGACAAAATATTTTATTACGGCTAACAGCCCTATCATACTTTCATCATTCAATGCCACTATTGACGGGCAATTGCACTACAACCCTGCCAATATTGTTAAACTTACCGTGGCCGCCAGCTATCGTTTTGACAAACAAAACAAAAATGATATAATAAATGATGCTGAGCTATCCAAAGAAATACAATTGATAAAAACCGGTGAAAATAACAAAGATGGCTTAAAGATCACTCCTGATATTACCCTTTACACTGGCACACAATCGTTTTACCAAACTTATTATACCACTTCGCAGGTTCAGAGAGCTGTTACCAACCCTTCATCGCCATCATCGCCATTAAATATTCTTTTCCCAAACCAAACAAGCCAATCCATTATCACCCAAACTGTAACTACTCAGAAACTGCAAGAGGTAAAGCAGTACAATGTGCTGGCTTTGAGCGGCTCTATGGAGGTGATTTATGTTATTAAAACATGGCAAATCAGCTTTACGCCATATTTAATACAGCCCTACAACCAGGTTAATTATACCAGTAATACCCCGCAAAACGGCTTGTATTTTTTATTTACAATAGGGGTTAACGTGACGTTTTAGTCATTAGGTCATTGGGTCATTAAGTCATTGGGTCACTAAGTCATTTGGTTGGCGACTCTTTAGTGAATAAAGCTTGATATTTCGGCAGAATGATTTCTTTATAAAACTCATATTGCATCATCATTCCGTAAAAATAAAAGCAATGCATAAAAGCTCAAATATTACCTCCCATCTTTACAAAAAAAATTTATGCCGCATTTATTCTCTCCGATAAAAATAAAAAGTATCGAATTTAAAAACCGTTTGGGAGTATCGCCTATGTGCGAATACTCAAGTGAGGATGGTTTTGCCAACGACTGGCACCTGGTGCATTTGGGCAGCAGGGCGATTGGCGGGGCCGCCCTGGTTTTTTCAGAAGCTACAGCAGTATCTCCCGAAGGCAGGATCACCGCCAGCGACCTGGGAATATATAAAGATGAACACGTTACCAAATTAAAACAGATAACAGATTTCATTCATCAGCATGGCGCAATTGCCGGGATACAACTGGCGCATGCGGGGCGTAAGGCAAGCCGCGTTTTGCCCTGGGAAAGCGGGGCTCAGATACCTTCGGATAAACCGGGCGGCTGGAAAACTTTAGCGCCCAGCGCAATACCATTTAGCGATAACGAAGAGGCTCCTTTTGAATTGGATAAAGCCGGTATCGAAAAAGTAAAAGCTGATTTTAAGGCAGCAGGCTTACGGGCATTGGCAGCAGGCTTTAAGGTTATTGAAATTCATGGCGCCCACGGCTACTTAATAACCGAATTTTTATCGCCGTTAACTAACGACCGCACGGATGAGTATGGAGGGTCGCTTGAAAACCGGACGCGTTTTTTGCTTGAGATTGTTGAGACCGTTAAAGAAGTTTGGCCAGAAGAATATCCTTTATTTGTACGCGTATCTGCAAGCGACTGGGCAGAAGGCGGCTGGAATGCTGATGATTCTGTCGCTTTAGCCAAATTACTAAAAGATAAAGGTGTTGATCTGGTAGATTGCTCATCCGGCGGCAATGTACCATATGCCAAAATACCGTTAAAACCAGGCTACCAGGTCGAATTTTCGGAAAAAGTTAAAAAGGAAAGCGGCATACTGACCGGCGCTGTTGGATTGATAACAGAAGCCGTACAGGCTGATACGATCATTAAGCAGGGCCAGGCCGACATGATATTCATGGCCCGCCAGTTATTACGCGACCCATATTTCCCCTTACGTGCAGCGCACCAGTTAGGGCATGAGGTCGAATGGCATGTGCAATATTTAAGAGCTAAATGGCAATAAAAAATAATTAATTTTGTGTGTTCGTGGAGACGCAATGCATTGCGTCTCTACCCGCGTCCGAAATCCTGTTCATCATTAATTTTACATGAAAAAATACCTGTCATTAGTTACTTTCTCCCACACTATTTTTGCAATGCCATTTGCTTTTATTGGCTTTTTTTTGGCAGTGACCACTACAAACTATCGGTTTGAGTGGCCAAAACTGGTGATGATGGTGTTATGCATGATCTTAGCCCGTAACTCGGCAATGGCCTTTAACCGCTACCTCGACAGGGATGTTGACGCAAAAAACCCCCGTACTAAACAAAGGGATCTGCCTGCCGGGCGTATTAGTCCGGTATCGGCTTTAACATTTACCATAATTAACTGTGTTTTATTTATTGCTACAACCTGGTTCATTAACAGGTTATGCTTTTATCTTTCGCCGGTTGCTTTGTTAGTTGTTCTGGGTTATAGCGCTACCAAAAGATTTACTGCGCTTTGCCATTTAGTATTAGGTTTAGGGCTATCCCTGGCGCCAATCGGGGCTTATCTTGTGGTAACCGGTCAGTTTGCTCCAACACCTTTGTTTTTTTCGTTTGCCGTTCTGTGCTGGGTAAGCGGGTTTGATATTATTTATGCCCTGCAGGATGAGGATTTTGACCGTAAGGAAGACCTGCATTCTATTCCGGCCTGGCTTGGTAAAGTTAATGCCTTAAGGTTATCCACTTTTTTGCATGTGCTTTCCGCCGCATTTGTAATCATGCCGGTGTTTTTTACTCATGTAGGACTATTGTATTACGCCGGTATCGTGTTTTTCTGCGCAATGCTTATCTATCAGCACCTGTTGGTAAAACCAAATGACCTTAGCCGTGTTAACTTTGCATTTATGACCACCAATGGTATTGCAAGCGTGGTTTTCGCTGTTTTCTTTTTGTTGGACAGATATGTTACGACTCATGGGTTAGTATTTGGTATTCATATTTAGTAATTGCTAATTGAACTAAGATTTATAGGATTAAAGAATTATAGGATTCGGGCTCTAATGTGATATATTGATAATGTTTTAGATCTTAAAATCTTCGAATCTTATAAATCTTAGTTCAGACAGATAAATCCGAAATCGAACATCTGAAATCCGAAATCAAAAAACATGCATACCATATTAGGAGCCGGCGGGGCAGTTGCCAATGCACTTACCCGCGAACTATTAACCAATAACGAAACCATTCGCCTGATCAGCCGCAAACCGATTGTTAACGCAAATAAAAACGTTACCTGGCGAAAAGCCGACTTGTTAAACTATGCTGAATTGCTGGAAGCCGCAAAAGGCTCGGCAGTGATCTACTTAACAGCCGGTTTGGTTTACGATAAAAAGATCTGGAAGGCGCAATGGCCGGTTATTATGCAAAACGTAATAAATGTTGCTAAAGAAACCCAGACCAGGCTTATATTTTTCGACAACGTTTACTCTTATGGCCTGGTTAATGGCCCGATGACCGAAAGCACGCCATACAATCCCGGTAGTAAGAAAGGTGAGATCCGTGCCGGTATTGCCACCAAACTGATGGATGAAACAAAAGCGGGCAACATTAAAGCCAGCATTGCCCGGGCAGCCGATTTCTACGGCACTGACAACTTGCTCGGTTTTTTAGATATAATGGTGCTTGACAAATTTGCCAAAAAGCAAAAAGCACAATGGATTGGCGATGCAAATAAGCTGCATAATTTCAGTTATATTCCCGATATGGGAAAAGGAATGTTTTTACTTGGTCAGCGTCCTGAAAGTGACAACCAAATATGGCACCTGCCCACCGCGCCTCCTCTAACCGGCAAACAATTTATTGAAATGGCAGCGAAAATATACAATGTTGAGCCTAAATATTTCGCGATCAAGAAATTTATGATGCAATTGTATGGCTTGTTTAATAAAACAGTACACGAATTAGTGGAGATGTATTACCAATACGATCATGACTATATTTTTGATTCCTCAAAATTTGAAAAGGCGTTTGGTGTTAAGCCGACCAGCTATGCGGATGGGATAAAGGTGCTGTCGGAGACTTTGTACAAGTCCAAAAGTCGGTAAAGTCCGAAAGATAAATATGGCTATACATTGTCGCCGTATTCTATTCCTGTCAGCCTGTCATCAATAAATTTGATCCCAGCTTCGGTTTTCATAAACTCAGCCGGAGCTTTTTTGTCAAAGAAAAAGTTTTCCTTTTCAAGCCAAGTTGTAAAGCTTTTCTTTGTTCCAAAAACTTCGATGCCATGTTCAAATAATAAATCAAGAGTTTTTGGCGATATATCATTTTCCGTCGTCATGGCATAATATTAAACAAATTTAACCCGATTGTCAAAGCATGCTATCAATTATTTATTAAAAATTTCCTTTGATAATCATCTGCACATCCGCACATTTGCACATCTGCAAATCCATACACCAAATGATCCACAAAAAAACAAGAACATACATCCCGGCAACCCTCGAAATTAAATGGGAAAACCTGGAGCCGCTTTATAAAGAATTAGTTGAACGCCCTATAAAGTCTGTCGAGGAACTGGAACGCTGGCTGCACGACAGAAGCGAACTGGAGGCTGCTTTAGAGGAAGATTTTGGCTGGCGCTATATCCGGATGACCTGTGACACAACTAACGAAGAACTGCTTCAAAGCTTCCAGTATTTTGCCACTAAGATAGAACCTAAAATTGCCCCTTACAGCAATAAACTAAATAAAAAGCTGGTCAACAGTAAATGGGTGGATAAACTCAATGATGAGAAATATTTCATCCACCTGCGCGGCGTAAAAAAAGCGCTGGAATTATTCAGGGAGGAGAATATTCCCATTCTGACTGAAATACAGGTGGAGCAGCAAAAATATCAGTCGATAACCGGCTCCATGTCTGTTCATATTGGCGAAAAGGAGTTTACGCTGGAACAGGCTTCTGTTTTTTTAAAGGATACTGACCGCAGCAAAAGACAGGAAGTATGGGAAAAGATCACAGCACGCCGTTTGCAGGATAAAGATCAGCTTGACAGGCTTTTTGATCACCTGCGCACATTAAGGCATAAGGTTGCTTTGAATGCAGGATTTGAGAATTTCAGGGACTATATGTTCCAGGCTTTAGGCCGTTTTGATTATACCCCGCAGGATTGCTATGCTTTTCATGGAGCTATTGAAAAAGAAATAGTGCCCATACTGCGTGAGCAAGCCGAAAAACGCAAAGAAGCTTTAAAATTAGATGTTTTGAAACCCTGGGATATGGATGTAGACATATCGGGCAGGCCTGCTTTAAAACCATTTAATAATGGCAACGAGTTGATCGAGAAATCTATAAAATGTTTCAATAAGATAAACCCTTATTTGGGCGAAAGGCTGGAGATCATGAAGGATAACGGCCTGTTTGATGTGGAGAGCCGTAAGGGCAAGGCCCCGGGCGGCTATAACTATCCCCTGTCAGAAACCGGCGCCCCTTTTATTTTCATGAACTCGGCCAATACCTTCCGCGACCTGACTACTATGGTTCATGAAGGCGGCCATGCAGTGCATACCTTTTTAACTGCTGATCTTGAGCTGAATGATTTTAAGCATTGCCCATCTGAAGTTGCTGAACTGGCTTCTATGTCGATGGAACTGATGTCAATGGACAACTGGGACGTTTATTTTGATAATGAAGAGGATTTGAAACGCGCAAAACGCGATCAGCTTTTTGATGTGTTAAAAACCCTGCCCTGGGTAGCTGTTGTGGACCAGTTTCAACATTGGATATACACCAATCCCGGCCATACGGATGCAGACCGGACCAAAGCCTGGACAGAGATTTATGAACCATTCGGCGCCGGCTTTGCTGACTGGAGCGGACACCCGCAAGCAGAAGCAAACCTTTGGCAAAAACAATTGCATATTTTCGAAGTGCCTTTTTATTATATAGAATATGGTATGGCCCAATTGGGCGCGATAGCTGTATGGAAGAATTATAAAGAAAACCCCGAAAAAGGCCTGCGGCAATACCTCGACGCCTTAAAACTTGGCTATACAAAAACCATCAAAGAAATTTACGAAACAGCCGGCATAAAATTTGATTTTAGCGCTGGGTATGTTAAGGAATTGGCGGAATTTGTAAAGGGAGAAATGGATAAGTTGTAGACCGCCGAGACTTACGAAGTTTCTAAAACTCGATTTACCAGTTAAAAAATTGAACTTGAAATCATTACGTAACTTTAAAAAAAATTTACGACGATGAAAAAAATGCTGTTTTTAATTTTAGGGATCGCTTGTTTTTTCGTTGCATGCAATAAAAAATCAGACCCAACACCCGAAAAGCTTTCCAAACCTTTGCAAATTGTTGTGAGTAATATAACAACAACGTTAACCATTTATAACCTTTCCATCACTAACCAGTCTTCAGTAGACTTAATGGACTTATATGCACAGACAATAAATAAAACTTATACGGTCAATGTTAAATCGGGCGATATACTTAAAATAAATTATTTCCTGGAACTTGAGGGTATAAGCCCTACGGTGGCGCCGGTAATCTCATTTATATACGATGGCATTACCAAAGCCAGCGTAACAAATCTTTCCGGCAAGTTATCCGGCACAATATACCTATCTATTCCATAGCTGTTTGTAGCTTCGATTATGGATTCGCCAATAACTATATCAGCTGAAATACAAAGCGGAGAACCCGTTTTTACCGGAACGCGGGTTCCTGTAAAAAACTTGTTCGATTATCTTAAAGGAGGTAATAATGTTGAAGCTTTTTTGGAAGATTTCCCATCTGTGACTTTCGAACAGGCATTAAATGTTATTGAACTTGCCGAAAACCAACTGTTACATCATGCCTCATGAAATTTTTACTGGAGAAAATTCGTAATCTATTGCTATTTTTTCAATTACAATTTCCCCTATAATATCATTCCAATATGTCATAAAACCGCCATATAATGCTTTTTATAAACGCGATATTATAAACTATTTGTGGTTTTAGGAGTTTATAAAGTATGAAGAAGATATTTTTAAGTTTAAGCCTGTTATTGTTTGCAATACCAGGCTTTACTGAACCCATCAAACCCGTGAAAATAGACAACCTGGTAACAGTATCATTCCCAACTGCTTACCAGAAAAAAGACACTTCAGGCGAGCAGATATTTTCGGCAAACGGATTATTCGGCTACATGGCCGCGATAAGGGAAACTAATGCAAAAAATAATGCTCCTTTAAATAAGGAAAGCGACCTTAACAAAGTTTTAAAAGACTATGTTAACGGCATCCAGGGCCAGGCGGAAGGCAGCAGTGCGCAATACGTCCGCGATACCACAATTGGCGCTTTAAAAGCCAAAATATTTACTTTAAAAACGGATAATGGCAACAGCGAAATTCAATACCGAAACTTTTTGTTACTATACACCAAGGATGCTACCTACACTTTTGAATATGTTTATCCTGAGAACCGGAAAGACCTGGTAAAGAATGAATACAAATCGTTTGTCAGCTCAATCAGACTTTCGCCTGAGTTACGGCGCAACGATCAGTATTTATCTAATGCTAGTGGTTTATCCACGCTCAATAAAATAGAAATTTTTGGAGGCGGCGCCCTGATAGTAATCCTGATCGCTGTTTTTATTGCCAGGAAACAGAACCTGTCGGTTGGTTAAGGTCTTATTTATAAGCCTGATATCTTTAAGGGAATCAATATCGAACACCGAATAACGAATACCGGATGATGAAGTAAAAACTTCGGAGTTCGATATTCAAAATTCGTTATTCGATATTAAATTTCTCACTTTTTCCTTAACTTAACGTGAGTTCGATATAATTTTTTAACTCAGGCATTCCGTTTCGCCTCACCTAAATCCTCTCCAAAGGAGAGGACTTCGATGCAAAATGGTTAATTTTCAGCAGAATAAACTCGTTATTGGCTCCCTCTCCTTTGGAGAGGGCTGGGGTGAGGCGAATGGCGAACTTATATCGAACTCACGTTAACTTACTGATATTGGACTTCAGACTTCGGCCTCAAATTTTACCTTATCAGCCCCCTGTTCCATTCCGGTTTGTTGATAAACTTCCTGCTGTCGATCCACCTGATCCAAAGTATGGTAAGGAAAACAGCTAATACCGATCCGCCGACAACGTCTTCAAAAAAATGCTCACTAAGGTACATGCGCGAAAAACCTACCATCATCCCGTAAAATATAAGCAGGATGGCCCAACTTTTATTTTTCGCCAGGTAGGTGAACAAAACACCCATTGCGAATGCGGTTAATGTATGCCCTGACGGAAAACTGTTGTAACTTAAAATGTACACCCCCTTCACAAAATGCAGTTTACTAAGCTGATCCTTAAAATACAATTTAGGGCGCGGCGCATCATAAATGAATTTTACCACTTGCACGGCTAATGAAGTAGTCAGGAAAGTTGTTATCATTAAAAAAGCAACCCGGTAATTGAATAAAGTTACAAGGGCAGCAAGGGCTACAATGGTCCAGCCATTGCCCAGATCAGTAATATAGGGTTCGATGCTGTCCAGAAAATCGGTGTGCCTGACGTTAACAGCAAAGTAAATTTCATCTTTTGTAAATAGCAGTTTGATTACCAGGCAGCAGCATAACAATATAAGATAAAGGATAAAAAACAGCCCTATACGTTGTAAAACATCTTTTATACCTTTATTCATCGTGCAAAATAAGCATATAGTTATTGAATTAAAAAAAATGGTTATGTTTACGATAACTCAAACTATTTAAACTGCATGTCGAATAGTCTATTCCGTAAAAAATCTATTGACAAAATATTAACCGATGTTAAGAGCGGTTTTGCTGATGCTGAACATCCAGGGGAAGCACACTTAAAAAAAGAACTAAATGTAAAGGACCTTACCCTAATGGGTATTGCAGCCATAGTAGGGGCTGGAATATTTTCAACAATAGGTTTAGCGTCCTTTCATGGCGGGCCCGGCGTAACCATCTTATTTATACTTACGGCTATTACCTGCGGGTTTTCGGCACTTTGCTATGCTGAATTTGCTTCGCGCATTCCGGTTGCCGGCAGCGCGTACACCTATGCCTATGCTTCGTTCGGCGAATTGATAGCCTGGATAATTGGATGGGACCTTTTAATGGAATATGCCATAGGAAATATTGCGGTTGCCGTATCATGGAGCACCTATTTTGTTAATCTCCTCGAAGGCTTTCATATCCACGTGCCGGTATATCTAACGATGGATTATTACTCGGCGTTTAGTGCGCATGAACAGGTGCAGCAGTTAACATCGAGCCATCACATTGCTGAGATTACCGACGCACTTAAACGGGGAACAATAGCTTGGAATAATGCCCCCGGTTTTGGCGGCTTTAAATTGATAGCCAACGTTCCGGCCCTGGCTATTGTTATTTTTATTACTTACCTGGTATATGTTGGCATCCGTGAGACTAAAAAGGCCACCAATGCCATGGTTATATTAAAAATAACCATTGTAATAGTTGTTATCGCCATAGGCTTTTTTTATGTTACACCAGCTAACTGGCACCCCTTTATGCCAAATGGCTTTAGCGGGGTGATGAAGGGTGTATCGGGCGTGTTTTTTGCTTATATAGGTTTCGACGCCATATCAACCACGGCCGAAGAATGCCGTGACCCTCAGCGCGATCTGCCCCGGGGGATGATCTATTCCCTTATTATTTGCACCGTGCTTTACATCTTGATAGCCCTGGTGCTTACAGGCATGGTGAACTATAAAAATCTTGCTGTGGGCGATCCGCTGGCTTATGTATTTACAAAAGTTGGTTTGACAAAAATAAGCGGTATAATTTCTTTTAGCGCTGTTATAGCAACTGCCAGTGTTTTACTGATATTTCAGCTTGGGCAACCACGTATTTGGATGAGTATGAGCCGGGACGGCTTGTTGCCTAAAATATTTTCACGTATACATCCTAAGTTTCATACGCCTTCATTTGCAACGGTAGTTACGGGCTTTGTAGTGGGTGTTCCGGCCCTCTTTCTTAATCTTACTATAGTTACTGACTTAACCAGTATAGGCACTTTATTCGCTTTTGTGCTGGTTTGCGGCGGTGTGCTGTTACTACCCCGCGAAGCAGCCACAAAAGGGCGCTTTCATTTACCCTACATCAATTCAAAGTGGATTGTTCCTGCCTTATTTATAATTTGCGCATATCTGTTCAGGAAAGACGTTCAGGCACTATTTAGCGGCACGAATAACAAGGATGATCTTCCGTTTTATCTTTTTATCATCTTGTCTGCCGTTTTAACTGTTCTTTCCTTCATTAAAAATTTATCGCTAATCCCTGTTTTGGGCCTGTTAAGCTGCTTTTATTTGATGACTGAACTTGGCTACACCAACTGGCTGCGCTTTTTAGTATGGCTGGTAATTGGCCTGGTGATCTATTTTACATATAGCTATAAAAATAGTGCACTTGCAAGGGAAAGATGATGTGCGGATATGTGGATGTGCAGATGCGTGGATGTGTGGATGTGTGGATGTACGGATGTACAGATCCGTTGGTTTTAATGCTTAAGGAAGGGACTACTACGTCAAAAATTAAATAACTTGATCAATTTTATACTAATTCGCACATTTGCATATTCGCACATCTGCACATCATTCTTATATTAATCCGCACATTTGCACATCCGTACATCTGCACATCATTAAAAATGAGCATAACTACAATTATTGGTTACATGGCAGCTTTTGGCACTACGGTTTCCTTTTTACCGCAGGCTATTAAAACTATTCAAACAAAAAACACGTCGGGAATATCATTGGCAATGTACAGCCTGTTTACAGCCGGAACCTTTTTGTGGATGATATACGGCATAATGAGCGGCAGCTTGCCTGTTGCTGTCGCCAATGTAATAACATTTGTTTTTGCCAGCATTATTTTGCTGTATAAGATAAGGTATAAATAGGTTGGAAGAAGTTGTAAATGTTGTAATGGTTGAAAATCAACTACTCACCTAATCAACTTAATCAACCAACAATGGTAATACTTCCCACCACGCCCTTTCTAAACTCACATTAGAAATACATGGATATGGTTCATCTTTCGCTGTTTTAAATATGCAGTTCCAATTGCAATGATAACATTCCATTTTTTCATAAACACAAACCGGCCCGCTTTTTATATATTTGGGATATGGCGCAAAACGGCCAAAATGGCCACCCCCTAAAATACAAACTGCCTTTGTTTGCGTCGCTGCCGCGATATGGATCGCACTTGTTTCGTTTGCTATTACCAAAGCTGCATTGCCAATAAGTTCGACCAATTGAGGTATCGATGTTTTACCGATTAAATTATCAATGCTGTTTGGGGGGAGGTTTTCTGTTAAATAATCACCGATTTGCATTTCAGCAGGCCCACCGGCCAGGTAAACCGGTTGTGAAGTATGCTGCCTGATTAGCTTTATTAAAGCGAGAAATTTTTCTGGTGCCCAGCTACGTTTTAGAACTCCCGAGCCGGGGAAGATAATAATTCGTTGTTTGCTGCTATCCTTAATTGGTAAAAGCGGGGCGTTTAGAGTAATCGGCAGCTTTAATACGCTTTCAAAGAAAAACTTTGATCTTTCAAATTCAAAGTTGATTCCCGCAGGTAGTTGCAGCCTTTGCGTATAAAATTTATCGGTTTTTACTTTGTACCGTGGGAGTATCCCTTCATTATTACTTTCAAAACCAACAATTTGCTTTGCTGCGGTTAATGCGGCCAAGCCATCAGTAATTAAAAGGCGTGTGGACGATGGCTGCAAAACAACCCGATAGTTATTTAAAAATAGACGGCAGCCGAGTTTTAATGTTTTTAACGGGGAATAGTATAATTTGTCCGGCATAGTAAATAAAAAATCATCCACGAAATCACGATCATACTTTAAGGCTAGATCCTTCCACAATTCATTGCCCAACAAGGTAATATGGTAATCTTTGAATTTTTCAGAACGCCTTAAAACTTCTAAATAATTTCTGAAAAGGATATAATCGCCGATCGCATCAGTTTTAATAATTAGCAGGCGCATTGCCGGCATTCTAAACCTTGCCAAAAACCGAAAAATGGAAGGAAACTTAAGCAGTATGAAACGGGTTATTCGGAATAAGTTTCTGTTTTGATCCCTCATTTAAGCTATGTTATTGAATATAACTCGGTTTATCTTCTTTTGTCGAGAATATTTATTGCAGCGATAACTGTTCGACCAAAGATTCAAAATGTTCCTGAAAGAAAAAGTCGTAAGCATTTTCACCCTCGGGGATAACATTTGGCATTTCATAATATGCTTCTAATATTCTCGGTATCTTTAGACCTTCTGCAATCGCAAACGGGAATGATTGGTTTCCAATAAAGAATTTACATCCGGCAATAACTTGGGCAAGGTCAAAAAAATCTTCTACCTGTTTCCATAGCAGATCAGGCACAGATTTACGCAAATCATCATATTCCGATTTAATGCCTATAAAAACCAGGTTATTATATTTTTTGAGAAAAGAATAATTTATATCCGGATTACGGTACCGCCCACTTCTTGCTATAACTATTTTGCCCTCATAATCAGCATTGGGCGTCACAGTTATCCAGCTTTTCCATAGTTGCGGTGTAACACCCGTTACATACCCGCACCACCGTGCAATATTTGCTTTATCAAGAGGTATTGCTTGCGAACGAAATACATCAAGATCAATGTGGATAAATTGCCCGTTATAAATTTCGCATTTTTCGATATAAACCTGCGAACTCACCAACGGAGACAGCATATCCACCATTTTTTGATTTAGCATCACACTACCTAAAGGATGTGACATATATTGAGGAAGAACTCTGGGCTGGTCTAATTTTAAATATAAATTAATATGGGCGCCTGTTATTCCGTAAATTCTTTTTATGGTTGGCAGCGCATAAATAACATCGCCTATGTTACCGCTATGGTTTATGTTTAACTCGTTGTTAATAAGGCAAAATTCTTTAATTTTTTCGGCTGTATCTAAACGGTCCTTTCCTGTTAAATATGATGAAAACTCATGCAGCTCATAATTTTTAGATTCCCATTTGTATAGTTTATATTGATTTCTGTTTGTGTATTTTAACCACAACTTTCCAAACAAACTCTTTTTTTTGAACATGCTTTTTTTTTAATTTATCATATAATAATAATTAAAACGATCTTCGACAAATTTTAAAAGTGGATACATTACCTGTTATTTCAATAGTAATTGTTACTTATAATGCAGCCGGTACGTTGCAAACTTGTCTTAATAGCATATATAAACAAAAATATCCCGCATTAAAAATAATTATAATTGATGGACAAAGTTCTGATGGAACAGTTGATATTATAAAGGCAAATCTAAATAAAATATACTACTGGAAAAGTGAAAAGGATTCTGGCATTTACGACGCCATGAATAAAGCTTTAAAAAAAATTACCGGCGAGTGGGTTTATTTTTTGGGGGCTGACGATGAATTGTATGATGATTTTTCAAAACTCGCTTATGAACTGAAAGATAAAAATGTAATATATTATGCCAATGTATTAACAAAAGAGGTAAAGCGCTCCGGCAAATTAAGCCCATATCAAATGGCCAAACATGGCATTTTTCACCAGGCAATAATTTATCCCATAGCAGTATTTAATAAATATTCATTCAATACAAAATATAGAATTGTTGCAGATAATGTTTTAAATATGAAATGCTGGAAAGATAAAGATTTCCGGTTTGTTTATAAAGATTATATAATTGCACATTTCGGTCACAGTGGTGTGTCTGGTAATTTTAAGGATGAGGCATTTGAAAAGGACAAAAGCGGCTTGATCCTAAAGAATTACGGCCTGCGTGTATGGCTTAGATTTAAAATCAGGACCTTAAAGGAGGCATTAACTAAATAATTTTTTTGTTTTCGTTCCCCAAACCTGACTATATATATAGTTAAGCATATTCAGCTTGCTTTTTTTGCGGATATAAAAGATGGTTTTGCGGTATCTAAAAAGTAGTCTGCTCAATTTAAATGACACATAACTATTAACACGTTGTGTATATGCATTATAAAATTGATCTATGATTTGCCGATGTTTATTTTTAGGAAAGGATGCGCAAGAGCACAGCCATTGCTCAATCCGCTCTATTTTTTGAATTGACGAATGCTTGTGTTTTTCTTTTTTTCGGGCAATACGTAAAATGTTAGTATCGCTTTGGTCATGCTGCCTGTATTGCACAAGGCATTGAGGAATAAAATCAATTTTCCCAATATTAGTTGCAACATAGGCAAGCCACCAATCATGAAAATAATCCTTTTTTAATGGCAATGCGTAATCCAGCAAAACCTTTTTCATCAGGATAGAATGCCCGGAGACACAATTGAAAAATAAAAATACTTCTGGTTCATCCCCCCGATACAAATTTACAATGTCCGACATTTTTTTATTCATGGTGCCACCATCCTCATGAATAAATTCCGAATCATGATAAATAAAAACATTATCCCCTATTGCATTAACCTGCAATTCAATTTTCTGAGGGCGCCACAGATCGTCCTGATCGCACAAAGCTATTAGTGCACCAGTACATAATCCTACAGCTTTCTCAAAGTTTGCCGCAAAACCCAAATTCTTTTCATTTTTATATATTTTAAATTGGGGATACTTTGCTGCATATCCTGAAAGGACCTCATATGTCTCATCAGTCGAGCAATCGTCAACAACAATTATTTCTACGTTTTTATAAGTTTGATTAACTAAAGTATCAAGCTGCCCGGCTAAATATTCAACCCCATTATAGGTGCATAAGGCAATGGAAACTAATGGAATTTGTTTCATTTAACAATATTTAATACACAATTTTATTGGGTAACCTTCAGGGTTTAAACCTTACCATCTTTTTGTTCCTAACCGAATTCCTGATTTTTTTGACTACATCGAAAATACTTATCCGCCTGTCATTTTCATCGAATAACTTTTTCATGCTTTCCTTGTACGTTTTGATTGTTTTCATGTTCCTGAACAATTCGACATAGCTTTTCCATATCCACGTTTGGCCTGCAAGCAATTTTGGCAGCAAATCGATAATCGTTATTTGAAAATACCATCCTATTAACGCCAAGCCGTTTAAATGAAGGGCATGCAGATAAAACCTGTTGCGATAATAAACACTTTTTACCCACCTTGTTGTTTCATAATTTTTTGTGCTTGCCGAAATTTGGTGCCTGCAAACGGCTTTATGTTCATAATAGCATTTCCATTTTAACCGCCAGGCCCTTATGCTCAACTCCATGTCTTCACAATAAAATGGGGAGAACAGCTCATAAAAACCGCCTATTTGTTTAAGTTTTGCAGCATCGATCAACGCATTGGCGCCTGACAAATAGAAAGTCAACAGCCTGTCGTCTTCTTTATTTGTATAATAAAAATAATCAGTCTTTAATTTTAGGCCATTAAATTTTGGCACGCGGGCAGCGTCTTGTATATGATTGCCTTCCATATCAATAATGCGGCCCATAACGCCGAACGTATTCCATGATAAAAAATACTTCCATTGATGCTCAAAATAATCAGGGCTAAGTTTTACATCAGAGTTTAAAAGCAATATCAACTCATGCCGGGCAATCTCTATCCCCCTGTTACATGAGTAGGAAAAACCTTTATTTTCGGGATTAACGATAAGAACCACCCCTGGATATGATGACCTGATAAACTCAACCGAATCATCTTTTGAGCCATCATCAACGATGATTATTTCGTAAACAATCCCGGCATTTTTAACTGCCTCATAGGTGCAGGGCAAATACGCCTGCAGCAGATGCCTGCCATTATAATTAGGAATAATTACTGAAACACTTTTCCTTAAATCCACCTGCTACTATTCTAGTTCTATTTAAATAAGTTATTTTCGCCGAAACGTCAGATGCAGCTTCTTCCGGACTTTCGGACTTTCGGACTTTCGGACTAATTCATAATTCCGGTATTCACTAACCCTCCAGCCGGAAATATCTTCAATTTTTTGCAAAAGCTTTCTTCTAAGTGTCATTTTTTTGTGCAATTGTTTTAAATCGATATTAAGGTTCCAGTTAGTTGCATCAATCCTTTTTAGCATAACCGCAGGATGACCGCCCGTAAAGCGGATTAGTCTATCCGCATTTTTATAGTCAAATTCAAAAGTTTCAGGCAGGTTTTGCGCGAGCCATTCGTCATCATGATAAAACAAGTTAAAGTTGCGTAATTTATTTTTTAAACCTGCCGGGGGTTTTACCCAGCCATAATGATAAATGTAAGCGTCAATTAGTTTAACGTTAATTTTGCGCCCGTTCCATCTGAACCCTTGTGCATCCCGATAAGAGTGAATGGCCTTATTATTCCGCAAAATCCTGATCTCGCGCCTATACCACCTGCGTGAATGTCCATAATAATCATATGATCCGTAAAAGTGCAGGTATTTGAATAATAGCCCTTCAATGCGGGTATCATCCAAATTATCTTCCATTTCTTTTTTTATAAGCGGAAGGTATTTTTCATGTACGCACTCATCACCCTGAATATAAAATGCCCAGTCGGCACCAGGCGAAATGGCATTAAAAGCTATATCGGTTTGCTCTGCAAACACTGCTCCACCCTCGCGTAAGGTATCATCCCAAACCGTACTGATGATCCGGATCTTAGGTGAATTTATACCCCTGATAAGATTTTCTGTTTCATCTTCACTGTTGCCGAGAACAACAATAAACTCATCACAAACCGGCAAAATAGATGTTATAGCTTCAACTATCGGGTAGTCATTCTTTACTGCATTCCTTATAAAAGTAAAACCTGCTACTTTCATTTATATGGCTTTATGTAGAAACAAGCTTTTATGTTTAGGATTATAAAATGTTAACTACCAGGTAACGCAATGTCATCGAAAAACTTGTTATTTTGGGCAAATATAGCTTTATCCCGCTTTTTTCATTATAATTATTTGTGGTAGGTTTTATCCAATGGTCTCCTTATCTTTTTATAAAGGCAGGCAATCTCCATTGAAAACCGCTAAATTTTTTTACTAAAAAATCGATGTTTGTGCAAACCCTGGTAATTCGTAATTATTTGATTATCAGATATTAAATTAATTATATTTCTAATTTATGTAAACTTTTGTAAACTTTTTTTATTTGCCAGGGTCAGGCCTCTATTGAGTGTCATGCCCACAAACGTCATAGAGCCTTGTATATGTGATGCTATCCTAAATACACGTTTAATAATAATTATGTAATTTCATACCCGAATAAAAATATCGAAAAAGTGAATGCACATAAAGAATACTGACCCTGATTATACTGATTTTCGTTCAGTAGCCCGTGCTTTAACAATAATTGAAAATGACCTGGAAGGAGCGGATCAACTTTTAAAAAGCTTGGTTTTTAATAAAGACGCGCCTATAATTGGTATTACCGGTCCGCCGGGAGCGGGCAAAAGCACCCTTGTAAATGCGCTGATCAGCAATTTATTAACAAAAGGCCTTAAAATAGCTGTCCTCGCTATCGACCCAACTTCACCTTTTAATTTTGGCTCTTTGCTTGGCGATCGGATCAGGATGGCGCCGCACTTTAACCACCCCGATGTTTTTATCCGTTCATTGGCTACTCGTGGCTCGTTAGGCGGCCTTTCTGCAAAAACTATCGAAATGACTGATGTTTTACGCGCTTCAGGATTCGACTATATTTTGATAGAAACGGTCGGCGTAGGCCAATCGGAAATTGAAATAGCCGGCCTTGCAGATATTACCCTGTTAGTTTTAGTCCCCGAAAGCGGTGATGAGATACAAATCATCAAATCGGGCTTGATGGAAATTGCCGACGCCTTTATTGTAAACAAAGCCGACCGGCCAGATGCCGACCTGTTTGCAAACAATTTAAAAAAGATTATTACACAAAAAAAAGACGCGGAGATACCTGTTTTTAAAACTATTGCTACTGAAGCAAAGGGCATTAATGAAGTGATCAGTTTTATATTATCATCACCGCTATTAAAAAACAAACGCAAAGAAATATTACTGACCGAAAAAGCATACAGAATTATACAGCACAAACGAATGGCCGATGTTGATAAAAAAAAGCTTCGGCATGCAATAGTCAAAGCTTTAGCTGATCCCGGATTTAATTTGTATAATTTTGTGGACGGGTTTGGTGAGTAGTTGATTAAGTTAGATTAAGTGAGTGGTTTTATTTAGAAAAGAACATTTCAACTCAATCAACCCAATCAACTCAATCAACTGTTCATTATCTCCTCAATTTCTTCTGCCTCAACCGGGATATCAGCCATAAGATCAACATTTCCACCGTTGGTTATCAAAATATCATTCTCAATCCGGACAGCCAGTCCTTCTTCGGGTATATAAATTCCTGGCTCGCAAGTTAAAATGTTTCCTGCTTCAAATGGTTTATAACGGCTGGCAAAATCGTGTACATCCAAACCTAAATGATGCGAGGTGCCATGCATAAAATATTTTTTATATAAAGGCGCTTTGGGGTCCTGTTTTTCAACATCATGTTTATCCAGCAAGCCCAGATTAATTAGTTCACCTGTCATTATCTTTCCAACCTCATCGTGGTAATCATTCCATATTGCGCCGGCAACAAGAAGTTTTGTGGCCGTACGCATTACACGTAAAACGGCATCGTACACATCACGCTGGCGTTTCGTGAAGCGCCCGTTTACAGGTACCGATCGGCTCATGTCCGCATTGTAGTTGGCATATTCGGCGCCAAAATCAAAAAGTACAACATCGCCGTTTTTGCACACCTGGTCATTATCAGTGTAGTGCAGTACAATTGCATTTTTCCCCGATGCAATAATAGGGCTGTAGGCATGGCCTGTGGCCCGCTGCCGCAAAAATTCGTGGGTTATTTCCGCCTCTATCTCATATTCTGCAACCCCCGGTTTTAAAAACTTCAATACGCGAATAAAGGCATCGCGGGTAATCGCACAGGCTTTTTTTGTCAGATCGATTTCAATTGGTGATTTTACAACCCTTATATCACGTAAAATAAGCGCAGAGCGTTCATAATGATGTAATGGGTATCTTGCCCTGAGTGCTTCAAACAACCTTAAATCGCGGTAAGGTACCGTATGACTGTAGCGGTCATTTTCGTTAGTATTTATATATATCTGTTCGGCATAGTTTATTATGGTATGCAAAATAACATCATATTCATTCAGCCAAAATATGTTTTCGATGCCCGAGGCTGCCTTCGCCTCTTCCTTAGTGTATTTATGGCCTTCCCAAATTGCAATCTTTTCGTCCGTTTGTCTTAAAAAGAGTACTTCTTTGTATAACGGATTAGGACAATCAGGAAACAATATTAAAATACTTTGCTCCTGATCAACACCTGTGAGATAAAAAAAATCCGGATTTTGCTTAAATAAAAAATTCTGGTCTCCGTTCCTCGGAAATTCATCATTCGAATGGAAAACAGCTAAGGAACAGGGCTTTAATCGTGAAACGAAATTTTTTCTATTAATGGTAAATAATTCGTTACGAATAGGCAGATATTTCATTTTTATATATTTATTAATTTTTTTAAAACATTTTTTTTTATTTATTTGTATTACTAATACGAATTTTGGAACAATGTTTGGTTATTGTTTCAAACATAATTACTATTTTTGAAAAAAATCACAATTAAATCGTTTAATCTTAAAACTATGAACTATTCTACATTAAAGAAAACAGTCGCCTTATCATTTGTTTCCTTGATGGCAGTTGGGATGGCACAAGCACAAACAACTACCACGGATACATCGAAAACTAAAACTACCGTGGATACGTCGAAAACTAAAACTATCGCGGATACATCGAAAATGGCGCCTACCACTGCCAAGGTATTTGGCGGTGCATCACAGTACAACACCTGGAGTGTCGGCGTAAACGCCGGGGCTACAGCACCTTCTGTCGCTACAGGCGGAGTCAATGTTTTTAATCACAACAAAGTTGAGTTAGGTTATGGGGTTTCATTAAAAGACCAGTTGTCCCACTCACTTGGCTTGCAATTGGATGTCCATGGCGGTAAATTAGCAGGCAACCAACAGGTGTCACAAACGGATCCGAATGCGTTTAGAGTTGATGTTCCAAGCGGAGAGCAAGTTTCAAGTTTTGAGACCAGTTTTTGGTCAGGTACTTTAAGCGGCGTTTTCAATTTCGGCAATATCAGTTTCCTTCACCGTCAAAGTGCAATTAACTTCTTTGTGAGCGGTGGTGCTGGTTTAGCCTGGTATGCGCCAAAAGTTACTTTAACTGATGGCACTGTAATAGATTGGAAAGGAAACGCAGGCTCAAGTCATAATGACAAGTATGTTAAAGAATTGGTCATTCCGGTTGGGGCAGGTGTTAAATTCAAATTAAGCGATCAGTTAGATCTTAATCTAGGCTATACTGAGAACTTTATTGATGGGTTTAATTTAACTGGTGTACGCGCTGATTTCCCTGCTGAAAATAGATATTCTTACGGATATGCAGGTTTAGAATACACATTTGGTTCGAAGTCAAAACCAAGTTTAGAGTGGGTAAATCCTGTTGCAATGATGTATGATGAATTATACGATGAAGCATTACGCCAGGAAGTTGCAGCTTTAAAAGGCCGCGTTGCAAATGTTGAGACCGCTGTTAACGACCTGAAGAAAGATTCAGACGGCGATGGTGTTTCCGACCAGTTCGATAAGTGTCCTAACACTCCTGCAGGTACTGTAGTTGACGGTTCAGGCTGCCCAATTGTATTCAAGCTTGATACAGCTGCCGTTTGTAAATTCTGTAGCTCTCAAACCGCTGCTGGCCCGGTTAGCGCTTATTCTAACATTCAGTTTGAATTTGACAGCTCGGTATTAAAGACTTCATCTTACCCAATATTGGATGCTACTTCTGCCGACTTAAGGTCATCTGGCGCAGCATGCGAATTAGATGGATTTGCTTCATCAGAAGGAACTGCAGCTCATAACTTGCGTTTGTCAAGAGACCGCGCTAACTCAGTAAAAACTTACTTAGTTAATTCGGGTGTCGCAGCTAAAAAATTAAAAGTTAAAGCGTATGGTGAAACTCACCCAATTGCTGATAATTCAACTGAAGCAGGACGCATTTTAAATCGTCGTGTTGAATTCAAGAAAAAATAGTCAACAATTAAATTAGTTGTTAAAGGCTTCCCTATAACCGGGAAGCCTTTTTTATTGTGCTAAAAAGTTTTCAATTTTGGTGATTAGAGGTTAGAGATAAGGGGAAGAAAAAAATAACCAATCTCCAACTTGTGATCACTGACTTCTCCTGTTAAATGATTGGAGTTTAAAGATTATAGGTGACAAAAAAGAACTAATCTCTAACCTCAAATCTGTAATCACTATTTTTATATTTGTATTATGTATTTCTTCCGAAAAAGAGACCCTAACAGGCCTACCAACTTTAATCTTAAGGTGATGCATACTATCAATGCTATTGCTATAATAGTATTTTTACTGGGCATTATTTGGAAGCTGATCGAGTGTTTTTTTATGAAAAAAATATAATGAAAGATAAAAGGAAGTCCGAAAGTCGGAAAAGTTATCCAATGACCCAATTACTCAATGACCGATAAATGAAAACAATAGTTAATACTAATAATGCCCCGGCGCCAATTGGGCCCTACAGCCAGGCTGTAATAGCCGGAGACTTTGTGTTTGTTTCCGGGCAGGTTGCCATTAACCCTTCTACAGGAGAATTAATACTGGACGATATTAAAACAGAAACCAAACAGGTAATGGAAAATATTAAAGCTATTTTGATTGCGGCAGGCGTTGATTTTAGTAATATTGTTAAAACGAGCATCTTTTTAAAGGACATGCAAAATTTCGCACATGTTAATGAAGTTTATGGCGGCTATTTTAAGGAGCATTTTCCGGCCCGCGAAACTGTACAGGTTGCAGGCTTACCTAAAAACGTTAACGTAGAGATCACAGTAATCGCCATTAAATCTTAATTCAATAATCCGCCATTCACTAATTCACTAATTCAATAATTCAATAAATCAACATTGAACCCCCAGGTATTTCAAACCCCCATTGAATATTTAAAAGGTGTTGGCCTTACCCGGGCGGAGATGCTAAAGAAAGAGCTGAAAATATTCAATTTTGAAGATTTGCTGCGTCATTTTCCTTATAAATATATCGACCGTACCCGGTTTTATAAAATAAAAGATATTCAGCCTGATCTGCCCCATGTGCAGGTATTGGCACGTTTAACCCATATAGAAATTAAGGGCGAAAAACATACCAGGCGTCTGGTTGCAAACGCACTTGATGATACTGGTGTAATAGAACTGGTGTGGTTTCAGGGCATTAAATGGGTAGAGAAAACGCTGAGCGTTGGCAAGGCATACATTCTTTTTGGAAAGCCCGGTTTTTTTAACGGGAAACCTCAAATGGCCCATCCGGAAATGGAACCCTATTCCACAGAAGCACTGGAGCGAAAAGGCAATCTAACACTTCAGCCCGCCTATAATTCAACCGAAAAGCTAAAACAATTTTCATTAGACAGCAAAGGTCTGCAAAAGCTTATTGCAGTATTATTAGAGCAGCAGCTGAAAGAAATCAATGAAAACCTGCCTTTATATATTATTAACCGTTTTAAGCTAACCGACAGGGCGGATGCTTACAGGAACATACACTTTCCGCAGGATGCGGTAAAGCTTAATGAAGCCATCCACCGGTTAAAATTTGAAGAATTATTTTTTTTGCAGCTTAAACTGTTAAAAAATAAAATGCTGCGTATCCAAAAATTTAAAGGAAATGTGTTTGAAACTGTCGGCAGCCTCTTTAATGAATTTTATGAGCATAAACTTCCATTTGCATTAACCAATTCGCAAAAGCGCGTATTAAAAGAGATAAGGCAGGATACGCTGCGCGGCGTGCAAATGAACCGTTTGCTGCAAGGCGATGTAGGCAGCGGCAAAACTGTAGTTGCCCTAATGAGCATGCTCATAGCTATTGACAATGGCTTTCAAACCTGTATTATGGCGCCGACAGAGATCCTGGCCAACCAGCATTACCAAACTATAAAAGAACTTGCAGGTGATAATTTTATTGAAATTGCACTGTTAACAGGCTCGACCAGTAAAAAAGCCAGGAAAGTATTGCATGATAAACTGGAAAGCGGTGAACTTAAAATATTAATAGGGACACATGCCCTTATAGAAGAAAAAGTACAATACAAAAACCTGGGTTTTGTAGTAATTGACGAGCAGCACCGTTTTGGTGTTGAACAGAGGGCGAAACTTTGGCGCAAAAATATTATCCCGCCGCACATTTTGGTGATGACAGCTACGCCAATTCCCCGCACATTGGCTATGACATTGTATGGCGATTTAGATATTTCGGTAATTGATGAATTACCAGTTGGCCGTAAACCCATTCAAACAGTGCATTTTTACGAAAGCCAGCGTTTGCGGATGTTTGGATTTATGAAACAGGAAATTGCCAAGGGCCGGCAGATCTATGTAGTATACCCCCTGATCCAGGAAAGTGAAAAATTGGACCTGAAAAACCTGGAGGATGGAATTAATACCATGGCACATGAGTTTCCTTTGCCTGACTACAGGATAAGCATTGTACATGGAAAAATGAGCGCCGCCGACAAACAATTTGAAATGAATCGCTTTATAAAAGGCGACACGCAAATAATGGTAGCGACGACCGTAATTGAGGTGGGGGTAAATATCCCAAATGCATCGGTTATGATCATTGAAAATGCCGAGCGTTTCGGCTTATCACAATTACATCAGTTACGCGGACGTGTAGGCCGCGGGGCCGAGCAATCTTATTGTATTTTAATGAGCCATCACAAATTGAGTCATGAAGGCCGGATACGGCTTGATACTTTGGTTAAAACCAATAACGGTTTTGAAATAGCCGAAACTGACCTGCAGCTCCGGGGGCCGGGAAATATCGACGGGACCCAGCAAAGTGGTGTACTCGATTTAAAGGTGGCCAATATCGTCACCGATCAGGAACTGTTGTTAACTGCCCGTAACTGCGTTGAAACTATTTTTGAAAAGGATCCGCAGTTAGCGTTGCCCGAAAATCAAATCCTTCATCAGTCATTGCAATCAAAGGGAATGGGATTAAGCTGGGATAAGATTTCTTGATTTCGGATTTCATATGTTCGTCCCGATAGCTATCGCGATCGGATTTATTTTGATCTTTGCATGACTTTACAAATTGTAAATTTGCGACATCTAAAAAAAATATTAGTGCTGGAAGAAGGAGGTAATAAGCCACAAAAGGATTCATTTGCAGCCCTGCGCTATAAGGATTTTCGCTCTTATCTGGGCGTGCGATTTTTCTTCACTTTCGCTTACCAAATGCAGGCCGTTATTATCGGCTTTTATGTTTACCAGCTAACAAAAAATGTATTTGCACTCGGCTTAATCGGCCTTTGTGAAGCCATACCAGCCATTGGCATGGCATTATATGGTGGTTATGTAGCTGACAAATCTGAAAAAAGGAAGATGATGTTGATTATGTCAACCCTTGTTTTTCTTGCTTCAGTGGTAATGTTTGTTGTTACAATGAAAAGCATGACCGGTTATGTTCATAACGATTGGATAGTACCCATAATCTTCCTTATGATCTTCGTGAATGGGTTGGCGCGAGCATTTATTGGCCCTGCAGCCTTTAGCATATTTGCTCACAGCATCCCCAAAGATGTTTATCCCAATGGAAGTTCCTGGAGCAGTTCAACATGGCAAATCGCCTCTATAGTTGGCCCGGCGACAGGCGGTTTAATTTATGGTTTTTATGGTGTAACGGCAGCCTTTAGCGTTATACTTATAGCTCTGGCAATTTCTATCGTTTTAATATCCTTCTTAAGAACATACCCTTCGGTATTCATTCCAAAAGAAAATATCTGGAAAAGTTTTTCTGAAGGAATAGATTTTGTGTTTAAAAGTAAAATACTCATCTGGGCAATAAGCCTCGACCTTTTTTCGGTATTTTTTGGAGGGGCCATCGCCCTTTTACCTGTATTTGCTAATGATGTTTTAAAAGTAGGATCTCAGGGACTTGGCATTATGCGTGCAATGTCATCATTGGGCGCAGTGTTACCCATGCTTGCCATGGCCAGGTACTCACCAATGGGTAAACCCTGGCGTAATTTGCTCATAGCTGTAACGGGGTTTGGTTTATCTATTATATGTTTTGGATTATCCCGCAGCTTTTACTTGTCACTGTTTTTCCTGTTCACGGAAGGTGCTTTCGACAGTGTCAGTGTAATTATTCGCGGAACTATTATGCAGCTTTTAACACCTGACCACATGCGCGGCCGTGTTTCTGCGGTAAATTCTATGTTTATCGGTTCATCAAACGAGATCGGGGCATTTGAATCGGGGACTGCCGCCAAATTATTTGGTACAGTTCCTTCCGTCATATTTGGCGGCAGCATGGCTTTACTCATCGTAACGATCACTTATCTCAAAACCAAAAAACTCATCCCACTATCGTTAAATGAAATACAAACACCGGGGGAAGGATGTAAGGTTGAAATGTTGTAAGGTTGTAATGTTGTAAAGTTGTCTTTATAAACGCCTGATAATAAACGTGCAATATTTCAACTTTACAACATTAAAAAACGCCATAAGATAATATTCTAACATTTCAACTTTCCAACCTTTCAACATTTCAACAATCCTGCCTTACAACATTCCAGCAACTTTTAACGTAAAAATTCATCTAACCATTTAACAGGCTGATTTAAATTCGGGCTACAGACCTTAAACACTGATTATTTGCCGGTAACGTTTGTAAAACTCCAGCTTGAAATTTATAATGAAATATACAAAGCTAAAGTTGTCCTTTTTATGCTTTAATGCAATTTTGGGCATTTTTTTCCTGTTCGACACATCGGTATACGGACAGGAAAAGCGTGTAAAGTTCTCATCATTAACCATTAATGATGGCCTTTCGCAAAGCGATGTAAAGAGCATATTAAAAGACCGCAAAGGCTTTATGTGGTTTTCTACCGACGATGGCTTAAACCGGTATGACGGTTACAATTTCACGATTTTCCGCCATGACCCTAACAATAAACATTCATTACCTGCAAATAATATGGGCGTCCTTTTTGAAGATAAGGCGGGAAATATATGGGTGGGTTCCAAGGGATTAAGCTTATATGACCGAAATACCGAATCCTTTACAAATTTTACTTCCATAAAAAATGACGGCAAAACGCTGTCAGGTCTTGATATAGCTTCTATTTTCGAGGATAGTAAGAATAATTTATGGGTTGGTACTCATTCCGGTTTAAACCTGTTTGATCAAAAAACAAAAACATTTAAGCGATTTTTTTACACAAAAAACCGGGATGATATTAGCAGTGAACATATTTATGCAATAACTGAAGACAATGAGGGTAATTTATGGTTAGGGACAGGCAATGGCCTGGTAGAATTTAATTATCGTACCGGGTATACCAAAACCTATCAGCATGGCCCGTCAAATAGTTTAAGTCAGGACCGCATCAATACGCTATTAAAAAATGAAGATGGTAACCTATACATAGGCACCGCCGGAGGTGGCCTTGATTTTTTCGATTTGAAAAAGAAATCTTTTACAAATTTCCGGCGCCAGGCAAACAATCCTCATTCACTGATAAATAATAATGTTTTTGCTTTAAGCACGGCGGGGCATAACCAACTTTGGGTTGGCACAGAGGACGGATTAGATATTTTTGACGAGAACAAGGTTCAGTTTACCCTGTATACTAACGAAGATGAAGACAACAGCGATAAAAATAATTCGATAGGCTGTATTTTGGATATCGGGGATATTTTATGGCTGGGCACTTATGAATCGGGGGTTCGGTTTTATGACAGGAATTCATCTTCATTTACCCACTATTACAAACCAACCGGAAACAGGTTTGGTTTAAGCAACGATATCGTAACGTCCTTTTCCGAAACAAGCAATGGATTTTGGATCGGTACCGATGGAGGTGGTTTAAACTATTTCGATAAATTGTCAAAATTGTTTAGCCCTTATTATCATCAGGTAAATAAAAATTCTGTAAGCGGCAATCACATACTGAGGCTGCTAAAAGACAATCAAAAAAACTTATGGATAGGTTATTATCTGGCAGGCCTTGATTTATTAAACCCGGAAACAAAAAAGTTTACACATTATTCAACCGGCAATAAACCTAATCAGATAAGCAGCAACATAGTTTTTGGGCTTGCCGAAGATAAAAACGGCGACGTTTGGGTTGGCATGGACAATGGAGGCCTGAATATCATTCACCAGTCAAAAGTTATAAAACGATTTAGTTACACGCATCTTGATACGGTAAATAGTTTATCAAGTAATGACGTGAGAGCAATTTATCGTGACAATGAAAATAATATGTGGATTGGAACATTTAACGGATTAAATTTATATAATCCCGCCAGTGATAATTTCACCCATTTCAAAGCCTGGAATAAAGGCTTAACCAGTGATATTATCATTTCAGTCTTTGAGGACAGTAAGAGAAACCTTTGGGTAGGCACTCTGGGCGGGGGACTGAATTTGTACGACAGAAAGAAAAACACATTTTCGGCCTATACATTTCCTGATGGTTTAAGCTACTCCATAATCAACAGCATTACGGAAGATGATAACGGGTTTATTTGGGTAGGTACCAACAGGGGGCTCATTAGTTTTAAACCCGGCACGCGCGAATTCAGAAAATACACGCTTGCAAATAACCTGCAGGGTTACGAATTTTTTATGGGGGCTGTTTTAAAAGCGCAAAATGGACAATTGCTTTTTGGCGGACATAATGGTTTTAATATAATTGATCCCCGGCACCTGGCCCTTAATAAGCATTACCCGGTGGTTGCTTTTACAGATTTTCAATTATTCAATAAAAAGGTTCCAATTGGTGAAAACTCCGTTCTTAAAAAGTCGGTTTCAGAAACAAAGATTATTAAATTAAATTACGCACAATCGGTTTTTACGATAGGGTACAGCGCACTTAATTTCACCCTTCCAGAGATGAATTCTTATGCATACAAACTGGAGGGTTTTGAAAAAGACTGGAATTATGTCGGATCGCAAAGAAAAGCCACTTACACGAACCTTAATCCGGGTGAATATATTTTTAAAGTGAAAGCCGCTAATAATGATGGCTTTTGGAACAATATCCCTTCAACCATAAAAATTATTATTGTCCCGCCTTTCTGGATGAAATGGTGGTTCAGAATGTTATTACTTTCTATTATAGCCTTATCCATTTACAGCTATTCCCGTTACCGGCTTTTTGCTATTAAGGCAAAACAAAAAGTACTTCAAAAACTGGTTAAAGAACAAACAGCAGAAGTTGTTAAACAATCCGAAGAACTCCAAAGCCAATCGGAAGAATTACAAGCGTTGAACGAAGAGTTGCAGGCCCAATCAGAAGAACTGCAATCGCAATCGGATTATCTGATGGAACTAAACGACGAATTGCAGGACCAAAAAGAGCAAGAATTACAGGCAAGGGAGGAGGCCGAAAAAGCTAATAAAGCTAAAAGCGTTTTTCTGGCCACGATGAGCCACGAAATAAGAACACCTATGAATGGCGTATTGGGTATGACTTCGCTGCTTTGCGAAACGCCATTAACAGCTGAACAACGGGAATATGCAGACATCATTCGCGTAAGCGGCGAAAACCTGCTGAATGTTATTAATGACATACTTGATTTTTCAAAAATTGAATCGGGCCAGATGGAGCTTGATCTGCACAATTTTGATTTGCGGCACTGTGTTGAAGATGTGCTTGACCTGTTTTCGGAAGTGGCTGCAAAAAAACAGCTTGACCTTTTATACCGCATTGATCAACGTGTGCCTGTTCAATTAATTGGCGACCAGCTGCGCGTGCGCCAGGTTTTAATAAACTTAATAAACAATGCCATTAAATTTACCACTAAAGGCGAAATATTGATTGATATAAAGCTGCTGGAAAGAAATGATGATAATTTAAATATCAGCTTTAAAATTAAAGATTCGGGCGCGGGTATACCAAAGGATAAACAATCACGACTATTTAAGGCGTTTTCTCAAGTGGATGCATCAACCACGCGAAAACATGGGGGCACAGGTTTGGGACTGGTAATTTGCGGGCGCCTGGTTGACCTTATGGGGGGTAAAATTGCTATTGAAAGTGAGCCCGGAGAAGGAACAACCGTAAGTTTCAACATAAAAATTGTAATAAGTGACAAAGCGGGAACCGCGGATTTATTAATCAATATGAAAGGGGCCGAAGGCCAGCGGATACTAATAATTGACCGCAATCTTTCTGCCCTCAAAATTTTAGAAGCTCAGCTTAAACAATGGAACCTAAGTGCTGTTTGCGCTTCATCGGCTGATGAGGCATTAAGACATTTAACTTACGGCGGTAAGTTCACCATGGTGATAACCGGCACCCATATACCCGGTACCGATACGTTTGAATTAAGCCTGGCCTTAAGAAAAATTGATAATAACATCCCGATAATACTTTTATGCCCGATAACCGGGAAAAATAAAAAACAGGATTGTTTTACAAGAATATTATTAAAGCCTGTAAAGCTGCACCAATTATATAATGCCATACAAGCTGAGCTTACGCATAGTGAACCGGTTTTACCGGATAAAAAGCCGGTTACTTTGCTTTCGGAACATTTTGCAGAAAAATTTCCGATGAGCATACTAATTGCCGAGGATAACCCGATCAACCAAAAACTCATCACAAAAGTGGTTACCAAATTGGGTTATCAACCGCAGGTAGTTAATAATGGTAACCAGGTATTGGAAAGTATCGATAAAGAGTTTTTTGACATTATACTAATGGACGTTCAGATGCCTGAACTTGACGGTTTGGAAACCACCCGCATAATCCGCAGGCGCGATATCAGGCAGCCCCTTATAATTGCCATGACCGCCAGCGCCATGTCTGAAGACAGGGCCGACTGTTTGAGCGCAGGTATGAATTATTTCATATCAAAACCAATCAGTATACAGGACCTGGTTGCGGTTTTGGAAAAGTCGTATACCGCAAAGGGGATTAGTAGCCACTCGTAAAGCTTCCCTGTAGACTGGTCTTTACAGGAGCAGCGAAAAAATGAATTGCACCTTTTTAATACGCCCGGAAATCAAATTATCGCATTTCACCAAGCGTTCCTGTGGAACGCAAGAACTGGATTCTTTTATTCTACCCTTTGTCCCTGATTTGCGGCCTTCAGGGTAAAAGTATTCCCTTTATATCCGTCCAGCAGGTAAACATAGGTCGAACACCTTTATAGGCAAAGCCATACATACCATGTTTGGGGTTCCATGGCCCCCGCGTGTTCCGCAAACAGCATCGCCTACCTGTTGTAACCAGCTTCCCATTTCAAGTAATATATCCGATCCAAAGTTGGTATATTTTGTACAGGCAAATCCGATGTGTGCATTGGCGGGTATGCAGATTTTGATTGGTTCAGGGTTGATAAAAACTAACTCAGGCTACTATTATATGGTACTTTAATATGTATTCATTTGGTTTGCAGTTTTAAAATATTGATCGAATAAGCATCAAAAATCCTGGTAAACCTTTTACTAACACCTTTAATTGTTTGACTCACCGGTACAATTTTTTTGGGTTCGTTTATCGAATTGGTATCTTCGGGCTTATCGCCTTTTAATACCACAAGGGTTCCTTTCGCTGATACCTTTCCAACACCGTTTACATCAATAGTAACCGGTTGGGCTTTACCTGATGTATTTACTACTTTAAGGTATATAGTCCCGGTTTTCTCATTTTTGGTGGCGACATAAAATAATGACGGGATAATTGTACCGCTATTTTTGGCAGGATCATGGGTTTGAGTTGGTATATTCTCGCCCCGCACCGGGATAACCTTATTGCCAAGATAACCGCTGAACATTTTTTGCGCATAGTAGGACGGGGACCCAAAACTTGTAATTGCATTATAACCAATCAGATCTGATTTCCACTGCATGGCCCCCGGACTGACATTTACAAAAAGCGGCGCGTAACACGACATTACTACGTGATCGGAGTTTCGTTCCATGCCTGTCATCCATGCCGCATCGCCAAGCGCCGCGTTCATATTAGTGGTGGGGCTTCCTTCGCGCGTCGCCCACTCACCGACAAATATTTTAGGGCCGTTACGGTCGTAACTATCATAGTGACCAGCATCTTCTTCCATCTGCCAGGCACTACGGTAATAATGTTCATCGATCACTTCCAGTTTGCGTGTTTTTATCTCAAACCTTGAGCCAAGCGGATCCTTTCCACCTACGGTTGAAATTAGCTGCAATTGCGGATATTTTGATTTTATAGCATCATAAAACTGCGTGAAGCGTGCACCATAACTACCTGACCTATCAAAGCCATCTTCGTTGCCTATTTCTATGTAAGTAAGCTTAAATGGCTCAGGATGTCCGTCTCGTGCGCGTTTGGCGCCCCATTTCGTATTAATATCACCGGTCACATATTCAATCTCATCTAAAGCATCATCAACAAATGGTTTTAAAAAAGGGCCAGCATCCAAATGGTCTCCTTTAAGCGTATAACCAGCATAAACTGCCAGCAATGGTTCCATTTTTAAATCCTCACACCACTCTAAAAACTCCAGCAAACCCATACCGTCCGAAGCGCGGTAATTCCAGCATCCGGGATGGCCGGGGCGCTGTTCAAGTCCGCCCAAAGTTTTTTTCCAGTCAAAGCGGGTAGCAAACCAATCGCCCTCCACGAAATTACCCCCGGGGAAACGAAGGAATGAAGGCTTCATATCGGCCAGCATCTGCATAATATCAGGCCTGTTTCCATTTGGCCTGTTATTATAAGTTGGTGGAAAAAGAGACACAAGATTAAACCAATAAGTGCCCACATTCCTGGCAGAGACCACAAAACGGGCCAATGCAGTTGGCTTAATATTATCGCTGGTGTTTAGTTGTACTTCATATTTTTTCCAGCCACCCTTACTTAGCGTAACCTGTGCCGATGCATAAGTAACAGCGCCATCATTGCTTTCAATACTTACGGTTAGCGGCCCAGCGGCTTCATCGGTAGCTTTAGCATAAAATGAAGCTTTGTAACCGGTTTGCGGTTTTACCGGTATTCCCCAATAACCTTCGTTTATTATACCTGCGCGCCCGCCGTTTTTTTCAACGTTAAGTTTTAAACAAACCGTGAGCGCATCATTAATGGCTTCGTGCTCATCTAATTGAATATTTGCCTTTCCTCCGGCTTCTTCCAATACAACCCAATGGTCCGGCGCTTTGGGATTATCTTTAAAAATCCGGTTCCGGATCAGTTCTGCGTATAATCCACCATCGTACGAGTGATTGATCTCCTCGGTCATTAATCCATATAACCGTGGACTTACGTCCACTCCGTCTTTACTCAGATCCAATGTTAATTTAACGGTTTGCGCGTGCAAAATATTTGCTGCAAAAAAGACCAGCAACAAAAAGGGAGTAAAACTTAATTTTTTCATTTGATCATTTTTCTTCTGAAACAAATTGTGTTTCTCCGGTTTGAATATTTAATTTCCATGGCTGTGGTTTTTGTAACCACAGTTTACCGTCACCTATGTCGAGAGGCAACCATAAATAACGGGAATCCCACTGGGTCCGGGGCTCCCACTGGTCGGCCATAAATATTACGGCGGTTGTTTTTTCACCCGCAACCTTGATGATCATAGTTGACTGTGAACCATAAGTATTCGTTTCCGCAGGTGCTATATCCTTAAAATCCGACCATGGCCCCGTGAGCGAAGCGGCAGTTGCATATTTGTTCGGATTAGGCGCCCAGCCTGTTAATGCCGAACCAATTGCATAATAAAGCCCTTTGTAATGAACAATAGCCCCGCCTTCCATATGTGCGGGAATCAGGCAAATTTCTTTTTCAACATCCAGATAATCCGCAGAAAGTTTTGCAATCCTGAAACCATAAGGCCGATCTTCAAAGATAAGATAAGCAGTACCATCATCATCAATAAACTGGCCGATATCACGGCTCTCATGGCCCAGGGGCCTAAAGCTTTTAATGTATTTATAATCGCCGTCTGCCTTATCGCAGGTTGCAACTCCAACTCTTGCTACTTTGTAAGTACGATCATCAATGTGCATATACATCACAAACTTTTTTGTTTTTTCGTTGTAAAACACCTTGGGGCGTTCAAGCACAAATCCTTTACCGAGGTGTTCAGGGTCGCCGGTTTTAATGACCTGGTTACGAAAAGTCCAGTTCGTCAGATCTGTAGACGAATAACATGCCACATACCTCTTTTCGGGATCATTCTCTTTAGATCGGTCTTCGCCAAACCAATAATAGGTTTCACCAACTTTAATAATACCCCCGCCATGGGCTTGTATATGTTTTCCCCTGTTATCCGGCCACAATTCACCGGGCTTAATTATAGTGGTTTTAATTTGCGCCTGCACTGATATGCAGATAGCAAACGCTATAATGAACATTAATATTCTCTTTGTGGTATTTTTCATGCATTTTATGTGTTGGCAGGCTTTAAGTACTTATGATTTTTTTGCAATTCAATTTAGCTCATGTTTTTTGGAGAAGCGGTTTTTGTTTCCTTTGAGATCAAAAAGTTAGCCGGCTGGTAGCCGGCTAACTTTTTGATGGATTAACTAACAACTATATAGATTTCGTCTCTATCTACCAGCCTGGATTTTGTATTAAATTTGGATTTAACTGCAACTCCGAAGTAGGCAATGGTATCAAATAATTCTTTTCGGAGAATTTTCTTTCACTAACAGGGTCTGCTAATACATCTCCGTCAGGAGTTAAAGCCGGGGTTTTGGTATATTTTGTTTCGAACTCTGTACCTGTCCAATGGACGCCCAGTAAAGGTTTGTCCAACTCAGTTTGTGCAATATACCAACGCTTCAGATCATCCATGCGGAAACCATCTCCCTGCAATTCCACCGTTCTCTCGCGACGTATTTCTTCCCTCATGTCCAATCCATGTACCGAAACAAAACTATTACTCAATTTAGGCATCGCATTATCAACGTTTACCCTTAAACGTACCAGGTTGAGTGATTTATCCAGATCGGCATCGCTGATAGAGCCGTTCCGCTCAAATACAGCTTCTGAATAGTTAAGATATACCTCTGCCAAACGTATTACCGGATAATCATATCCTTCCTGAGAATTAGGCACTTGTCTTTCGGCGGACCATTGCTGATTATTATAACCTGTTATATCATTGCTCCAGGGATCGTGAGGGGGGCGGGCATTGGCTAAATCCGCAGGGCTCCAGTCCCAATTTATATGCCAGTTTGTAGCATTCTGCCAATAACGGTAACCGGGCACCATCATAAAATATCGCATCCGGTTGTCCCTGTTCTGATATTCAGAGTTAAGTTTTACCCTGCTAAAGGGAGTTTGCGTTTTGTCAATGGGTAAACCATCGCTGCAGAGGTACATATCAGCCATTTTACGGCTCATATCAGCACCTAATGCACCAAATGAAATTTGATTTGGTATTGTTTTCAGAAGGTTATTTGATTCATAACGGACGGAAAGTATATACTCGTGGTTTGCAGCTTTGGTAATACCAGCAGGATTTGATTTCTCGTTTTCTAAAATAAACAAGTATTTTAACGCTGAATCACCCAAAGCTGCAGGATTAAATAATGAGTATTGATTACTGCTTATTACGGCGTTACTATTAATTATCGATTTATCCAGCAAAGCATTTGCCCTGGTTAAATTTTGCCCTCTGAATTTCAGCCAGGTGCTTTCGTATAGGCAAACCCGCCCTAAAAAAGCCTGTGCAGCGCCCTGGCTTATTCTCCCTTTATCGCTGGCGCCTATCGCACTTTCTAATGGAAGGTCAGCTATAGCAGCTTCCAGATCTGAAATGATAAAATCCACTGTTTCATCGCGTGTATTACGAGGGGCCATTAATTGAGCCGACTGCGGGGTTAGCGGATCTTTTATTATGATAACGCCACCATACGAGGTAAGAAGTTTATCAAAATAAACATAGGCCCTGAAAAACTTCGCTTCTGCCACATAAGTTTTAATCGCAGACGGATTGGTATAGCTTTTTGCTTTGTCTAATAGCGTATTGATATCACGTATAGTTTTATAGGCACTGGTATAATTAGCATCAGACGACACTGTAGTATTTGTTCCTCTTGCAATGGTACCTCGATCTGCGCCTAAATCGGTTCCGCTATGTCCATCCCCATTCCCCTGACTAAAAGTGCGCAAAGAACTATATAAGTTATTTGCCGCCAATTGAAAATCTAACGCTTGTGTCCAAAAGCTGACGTCCGATACCTTGTCAAGGGGTTTTAGATCTAAGGCCTTCTTACACCCTGAGGATGCAATAGCTCCCGCCATAACGATGGTAATATATTTTAAAAATTGCTTTTTCATATCTTTAAACTCTATTAATTAAAATGTAACATTTACGCCAACTGTTAATAAACGATAGAAAGGATAGCGTTGCGCTCCGCCACTTACGCTAGCAGTTTGCTCAGGATCCCAGTTGTCCTTCACTTTGGTCCACTCCCAAAGATCATTTCCTGAAAAATACACGCGCAATTTTTCAATTTTAGCCCTTCGGGTTAATGTTTGCGGAAGTGTATACCCTAATACAATGTTTTTTAATCGTAAATAAGCGCCATTTTGCAAAGACCAGTCAGAAATCTGGTAATCATAGCCGTTATAATTTCCATATCCATTATTTGTCGCCGTGGTCAGGATTGGCAGTTCCGCATTCGGATTTTGCGGTGTCCATGTTTTACCTACCCACCAATTGGCGTGCCCCTGCCAAATTGTACCAAAAGGCACGCTCCAATCAGAACGTCTGTAGATTAATCTTTTCCCTACCCCCTGGAATATGGCCGAAAAGTCAATGTTTTTCCAGTCAAATCCAAGATTGACGGCATAAACATATCGCGGATCGCTTCTGCCCAGGTAAACAACATCTCCATCGGCAATGGGCTTACCATTTGCATCTTTCTTTCCTAAGAAATATTGTGTAGCGCCCGCGTTCGTGAGTGTTCCATCACCGTTAATATCTTTATACATATTAATACCTTTAATTATTTGCGTAGTACCAGGCATGCCGATATTATTGCCGGGTACCAGGAGGGCATAACTGGCCGCCTGCGCATCAGTCTGGACACGGCCATCGTATTTTAGTCCAAAATAAGATCCAATTGGATAACCTTCTATGGTTTTCTGCCCTGCAGTAATTATATTATTGCCGCCATAACTAACCAATTTATTATCATTATCAGTGAGTGTTGCACTAATATGGTACGAAACGTTTCCAATCCTGTCTCTCCACCCTACTGACGTTTCCCAGCCCCAAACTTTCAACTTGCCAATATTTGCGTAAGGCGCTGTAGCGCCAAGTACAACAGAATAGGTTTGGGGTAAAAGCATATTATTATTCTGTTTCCAATAATAATCGAAACTACCATACAAACGATTGCGAAGCACTGCATAATCAACTCCAATATTGGTATTTTTTATCCGTTCCCATGTTCTGTTTAGGCTTACCAATGTACCATTGGGACCAGCTGTCACAGTACGTGAAGTATACGGTCCTAAAACAGGGCCTCCAGCACCAAGATCGACATTTTGTATATAATCATAGAATCCGATCTGACCGTTTGGATTCTGATTGCCATATAAACTACCCTGGTTACCTGTACTGGCATAAGATCCACGGATTTTCAATTCATCAAAAAATTTAATATTCTTCATGAAACTTTCCTGTGTAACACGCCATCCGGCAGATACACCCGAATAAAATAACCATCTATGATTAGCATCAAATCTGGAAGTACCGTCGTAACGGCCATTAACTTCAAAAAGATATTTGCTTTTATAGGAATAGTTAAAGCGGCCAAATCCAGAAGCAATGGCCCAATGATTACGCACTTCACCATTAGAGTGAGTGGTATTATCGCCCAACCCCAGCCCCAAAGACGGTACATCATTGTCGGCCAGATAATTGGTGGTAGTGTAAAAGTAATCGTATTCGTCCCGCTCATAGCTGGAGCCCGCTACAACACTAAAATTATGGTCGGAACTCAGTGTCTTCTTATACTCCAGATAAGCATTAGTATTAAAATAGGCATCCTTTGTAAAGGCGCGCTGATACCAGGACTGGCTTTGGGAAGGATTGGCCTGATACTGGTAACTTTCCGAATAATTATATATCTGCGAGATCGAGTTGTTTTCAATCTGACCATCGGCAGCCGACCAATTGTAACCACCCTGCGCTATCAGATTTAAATCTTTGACAATATTGTATTGAAGTTTTGTATTAGCAAAAACCCTGGAGTTGTATGTTATATTATCCCCACCAAGTTTAAGCAACCAGTTTCGGGCCGGTTGAGTACCCCAGGCATAGGCATGACCATATTTTGTAGCCACCGGAAAGCCCGGCTGGGAGGAATAATCAATAACGCCTTGTCTGGTAGGATATATTACGTCATTTTTTTCTAAGGAAACATTGGTTTCTATTTTAAACTTTGGTGAAAAGGTGTAATCAAAAGCTAAACGTGCGTTATAACGTTTATTTGAATTATCACCCCATTTGAGCATACTGCCATCATTCATATAGCCTAATGACATGCGATAACCCATATTATCAGTGCGGGCAGAAAGGCTAAGATCATGTTCGTCAGATATCGCCCTGCCATTACCCCACAAAATATCTATTGGGTTGGTATCGAAAAAAGTATAATCTTTTACATCAGTAAATCCAATAGTTTCGCCGCCTGCCATATAAGCTGGTGTATTTTTGTCGATATACAAACTATCCGGTCTGTTTATCCATGCCTTTGCATATTTGGTCCATATCCAGTTAGGATCTGCAACACCCCCGACAGAGGCATCTGATATAGCTTCCAGCATATATTTCCCGTACTGATCACCCGTTAAAAATGATGGCTTCAAACCCATTCTTTTTTGGGACACCGAACCATTATATTCGATAGTAGGTCTGCCAGCCTTTGCTCTTTTGGTTGTAATTAATACCACGCCACCAGCAGCACGGGCTCCGTATATAGCAGCCGAAGCATCTTTCAGAAAAGATATATTGTCAATATCGTTAGGATTGATAGAATTCAGCGCGTCTGAACTTACTAAAGGTATACCATCAATAAGTATTAATGGTTTTGTACTGTTAATAGATGTAGCTCCCCTTATTTGGAAATCCCAGCCTTCCTGTCCGGGCGCTGCCGATGTGCGTGTGATTATCACACCCGGCACCTCCCCTTGTAAGGCAGCCAAAGGGTTAGAAACAATCCCTCTATCCTTAAAGACTTTTGCGTCAACGGTTGAAACTGCGCCTGTTAAAGTAGCTTTCCTCTCAGTGCCATAACCCACAACAACCACTTCATTCAGGGCGCTGTTTGTTTGGGTTATTTTAATAACCAAGGGATGGCTTACATCAACTGGAAATTCTAAAGCAGCGTAGCCGATATAGCTAATTTCTAAAAACTGCCCGTTGGATGCGGTAATTTTAAAATTTCCGTCAACATCGGTAACTGTTCCGGTTTTTGTTCCTTTAACCCTTACTGACGCCCCCATAACCGTTTCATTTGTTTCGGCATCAACAACTTTTCCGGTAACGGTTTGGTTTTGCGCAAACGCCGTGAGACAAATGGCAAACAACAGGAAAAAGGTTAACAACGGCCTTTTCCACTTTTCTTTTGAATAAAAATCTCTCATATTTAATTAGGTTAATTAGTTTATAAAATAAGCGGTTTTTGCAACTTATATGTTACAATGACATTTAATTTTAATTTCTATACTCTGTTTTAATTATTTTTTTTTAGAATACAAGCTCTTTCCGGTCTTGTAATTGAAATTCGGCACGCAAGGTCTGCAGTGCCCGAAATACATGATTTACCACCGACTGGTATTGTATTCCGGTTATTTCGGCAATTTTTTGATATTCCATTTCCTGGTAGTACTTCAGGTAAATTATTTCACGCTGCCTGGCAGGCAGGGTATTTAAGGCGAGTGTCATTCTTTCTTTAAGTCCCATATCGTCTTCACCGGATATTAAAATATCCTCGGCAGAGAACGCTATTTCAGGCTGTATGAAGTTTTCCAGTTTTGAAGCCTGCAATTTAACTTTACGGAAATAATTAATGGCCATTGACCGGGCGGCAGTAAAAAAGTAAGCCTTTAAATTATTTATGACGCCTATTTGTTTACGCTTATCCCATATTTTAACGAAAAGGTCTTGCAGCAGATCGTCGGCAACATCATCATCTTTTACCATTTGAAAAAGATAATTATAAAGACCCGGATACAGGTTTTTATGTATTAAATTGTAAGCATGATGATCATCCGCAGAAGCCATTGCCCACAAATCTGAAAGATTGGCTGATTGATTCAAGTAAAGTTTGATCTATAATTGTTTATAATAAATTTTTATTTACGCCTGCTGATCCGTGATCTGCATGCGAAATACTTTTAACTATTGGTTGGTATTCTTGAAAATAGGTTTCGATCCTCTATATGAATCGAAATGGTTTATTTGGTAATAACATTATTGTGTAACCAAATACTTATTTGGTTTTATTGGCATCTAAATCTAAATCAATCTAAAACGTTTTAGGAAGAGTTAGCCCGAAATATTTACTAAAACGTTTTCGTAAATCTGATTTTTTAGATGTAAATCCATTATCAAATGTCGAATGAAAAAAAGAAAACCAAGGGTGTAACCGGGGGCAACTATAGGGGTAAATTGAACCAATAAACGGGTATAAACATTTAATTTGCTTGATAAGATAGTTTTTGGTACATTTAAAGGTTATTGCGATGAAGCGTTATTTAGCTGTTTTACTTCTTTTCATAATATCAGGCATTCATTATACCGCCGGTTCTCAACCGGTTTCGTACCTTGGGATAGAGCAGGGATTGTCAAATAACACAGTGACTACCATCTATAAAGACAGGTTTGGATTTATGTGGTTCGGGACACTGGATGGGTTGAACCGTTTTGACAGCTATAACTTTAAACAGTTCAGAAGTAAATTTAACAATCCATCATCATTGCCAAATAATAGGATCACTGCTTTAGCTGAAGATAATACCGGGAGCCTGTGGGTAGGCACAGAAAAAGGAATAGGCATCCTAAATAATAAAACAATGCTATTTTCCGGTATTGATTATGTCCCGTACGGCGATGGCAGTGGAAAAACCAAGTTTTATGATAAAGGAGTAAATGACATAAAAATGGATAAAAAAGGGAATGTTTTTATCTGTTCAGAAGATGTTGGACTTCTGCTTTATGAAAAAAATGCAAAAAAAGCTGTACAAATCCCGTTGTTACACAACAATACCCGGATTACCCGGTATTCGGCCGTTACCATAAACATCGACAGTGAAAACAATGTCTGGCTTATGGTTGACAGCTGGAGCTTGTGCTTTTATAACAGCAAAACCCGGTCCATTATACCCATGAGCGGAAATATTCCGCATGCCAACTGCATCCAACGCGATATTCATGGTAACCTCTGGATAGGAACAAGAGTCGGCCTTTATTTTTATGATACCCGTCTCCATAAAATGGATAAGTTTAAACTGAAAGATAAAACCCTGAATAAGAGCAAAATTTTTGACATTTTTTTTGATAAGAAACAACAACTATGGCTGGCTACTGATGGAGAGGGGATTGGTGTGATTGATGTATTTGGTACAGGTGATTTTCGTTTAATGAAGCAGGGAAATTCGGGAACATTGACCAGTAATGCCATCAACAAGATTTACGAAGATGAACAATCACGGAAATGGATTGGGACATTGAGAGGCGGAATTGACGTGATCGATTATAAAAAGAGCCAGTTTAAAACGATTGTTCATAATCGTAATAATAATAGCCTGGTCAGTAATTTTACTTTTTCCTTTTGTGAAGATGGTGATAAAAATGTGTGGATAGGTACTGACGGAGGGGGTATCAGTGTTTGGAACAGAAAAAAGAACTCCTTCAAAAACTATGTACATGCTGATGAAAATGTTAACTCCATCAGTAATGATCATATAACCGGTATCGTGAAGGATGATCAGCGGAATATATGGGTCAGTACTTTTGGTGGCGGCGTTAGTAAATTCAATACGGCTACCGGTAATTTTGAAAATATACCATTTTTTAAAGAAAATAAAAATACACCGATCTGGAGGCTTTATATTGATGGCTTGAAAACGATATGGGCTAGTTGCCTGACTGGCAACACAGGAAATGAATGGTACAGGTTATTTAAATATGATAAAAGCAGCAATCATTTTATTCCGGCCCCCTTTCCTATAAATGCAGATATTATTTCCATGATAGATGACAATAATGAAAATTTATGGTTAGGAAGCTTTACAGGCTTATTACAGGTAAATAAAAAAAGCGGTATTACCCGGTCATTTGATTTGAAAACTGCAGTTAGGGCATTGCACCAAAGTAAAACCGGAAAATTATGGATAGGAACTTACGAAAGGGGATTAATGTGCTATGATAAGGCAACCGGTAAATTCAAAAATTATACGGAGGATAACGGGCTCTCAAATAATACCGTATTAAACATTGAAGAAGATAAAAAGGGATATATTTGGGTTAGCACCTATAATGGCCTGTCAAAGCTTAACCCGTCAACAGGAAAATTCGAGAACTTTTTTGTAGCCGACGGCCTTCAATCCAATCAGTTTTATTATAATGCTTCGGCAGTCTTAAGTTCAGGCGAAATGCTGTTTGGCGGGATTAAGGGCTTTAATATTTTCAACCCGGATAGCATCCGCCAGTTTCATGATTTCCCACCGATAGTGCTGACGGGGTTAAGCGTTTTTAACATTCCTGTAAATGCAGAAAGTGAATTTGTAGAAAATGGCTCAAGCATTTATAACGCCGACCATATCAGCTTACCTTACGATAAAGCGATCCTTTCAGTAGATTATATCGCATTGGAATATTCTTTGCCCGAAAAAATTCAATATGCTTATTTTCTTAAGGGAAGGGATAAATCCTGGAACTACGTTAATAGTCAGCGGACCATCAATTATTCCCAGCTTAATGAAGGGGAATATGTTCTGAAAATTAAATCAACCAACGCATCAGGAATATGGAACCCGAAAGAAAAACTGATATATATTACCGTGCACCCGCCATGGTACCGTACAGGGTTTGCTTACCTGATGTACCTAACGCTGATAGGAAGTTCTGCTTATGGCTATTTATTTTACCGTCAAAAACAAACCCGGCTGCAATATGAAGTTAAATTTACCAAGGAGCTGAATGAAAAGAAAATTTCATTTTTTACCAATATTTCACATGAATTAAGAACGCCGTTAACACTGATCGTAAACCCGATCAAGGAGCTTCTGCACAATAACGGGAAGAATGCGGATCTTATAGATATCAGTTCAGTTTACCGCAATACACGCCGTTTATTAAGCTTGGTAGACCAGCTTTTATTGTTTAAAACCGCGGAAAATGAAATATCCGATTTAAAACCTGAATGGCTGAACTTAACAGATGTTTGCCAGGAGGTTTTTTTGTGCTTTAACAACCAGGCTAAAGCAAAGTCGTTACAATACCATTTCGAATACAGTAACGAGTATATTTATATACATGCCGACCGTGAAAAAATTGAAATCATCCTATTCAATCTTTTGTCAAATGCAATCAAATTCACACCCGATCATGGGTACATAAGCCTTCTGCTATCCGAACAGAATGAAAATGTAGAAATATTAGTAAAAGATACCGGGCGGGGCATTCCTGAAGGCACGAAAGATAGGTTGTTTGAAAAATTCTATCGTTTAACAGATGCAAACGACGCAACATCTCCAAGTGGATTTGGGATCGGGCTTTTTCTAACAAAAAAATACGTTGACATTCACCACGGTAATCTAACTTATACGAGCATACTGAATGAGGGGACGGTATTCCGGATTAGCCTGCCAAAAGGAAACGCAGGACTTGCGACAGCCCCGGTTAAGAATTATGAAAAAGAATATGTTAACTCTAATTTGTTGAAGGAATTAGTTACTGAACCAGTCGCACCGCTGTCCGGCGATTTCAATCCTGAAAGTGATAATCAATTGTTAGATAGCGTAACTACAGAAAAAGCAACGATCCTTTTGATAGATGATAATTTGGAATTGAGGGGCTACATTAAACAATTGCTAAAAAGCACCTTTAATATTTACGAGGCCAATAATGCCGAAAGGGGATTTGAAATTATAACGAAAACCGAACCCGACATTATTGTTTGCGATGTAGTTATGCAGGGAATGAGCGGTGTTGAGTTTTGCTCAAAGATAAAAGAATCGCCCTCTTTAAGCCATATACCGGTCATTTTGTTAACCAGCAGTTCATCACCCGAAATAAAGCTGAAAGGAATAGAATGCGGTGCTGATGATTACATTACCAAGCCTTTTGAAAATGAATTATTGATAGCCCGCATCAAAGGTATACTTAAAGGCAGAAGCACACTTAAACAATATTTTTTTAATGAAATAACTTTAAAAAATAACAGTTCGAAGATCCCTGCGGAATACAGTGAATTTCTTTCAAAATGTATTGCGGTTATCGAAGAAAATTTAGAGAATGAGGACTTTTCATTAAAAACATTCACAGAAGAAATGGGCATGAGCAGATCTAAGCTTTTTCGAAAGATCAAGTCGATCTCCGGTTTATCAAGTACAGAATTTATAAGATATATAAGGCTAAGAAAGGCTGCTGAACTAATGATACAAACTGATATTCAAATAAAGGAAGTTGCTTTCAGGGTTGGGATACCGGATGTTAAATATTTCAGGCAATATTTCAGTAAACTTTTTGAAATGAACCCCTCCGATTTTATCCATAAATACAGAAAAACATATATCAGGAATCATAATCTTAACAGCGAATTTGCTCAGCAAAAAAATAAACATTGAACCATGCCCGATTAGTTGACCACTACCCTGAATTGTGTTTTCAGGCGAATATCCTCAGATGAACTTCCAACCAAAACATCAATAATACCTGGCTCAACCCTGAAAGCGTGTATTTTCTCGTCATAAAATGCCAGCTTATCACCCGGTACAGTAAGTGTTACCATTTTCTTTTCACCCGGATTTAGTGTAATACGATCAAATCCACGCAACTCTTTCGACGGCATTTTAACACCCGGTACAATTTCATGCACATACAATTGGGGCACTTCATCACCGCTAACTTTTCCGGTATTCGTTACGTCAAAGGTGATTGTAATTTTGCCTTTAGCATGTATTTGTTTGCCGGATAATTTAAGATTGCTGTAAGTAAAATTGGTATAGCTAAGGCCGTGCCCAAATGGAAAAAGCGGCTTACCCTCCAGGTACATATAAGTAAAGCCTTTAGTAATATCATATTCGTCCTGGGGCGGAACCTGGCTTTCGGCGGCATAAACAGTATAGGGAAGTTTACCGCCGGGGTTAACATTTCCAAATAAAACGTCGGCTATAGCATCGCCGCCTTCTTCACCTGCCCACCATGCTTCTAAAATTGCCGGGGCATTTTCTTTAACTGATGGAACGGTAAGCGGGCCTGCATTCATCTCCACCACAATGGTATGCGGATTTGCTGTGAGCACGGCTTTAACCAATTCGTCCTGGTTACCCGGCAACCCTAATGATTTGCGGTCCCGGGCTTCATTCTCAATATCAGTTGTGGTGCCTATAAATAAAATAACCGCATCGGCTCTCTTTGCCGCTTCTGCGGCTTTAAGCAGCCCTTCGCTTTTGTCGAAAGCAGGCGCACCCTTTTTAGGCGGGGTAATTTCAGCCCCCTGTTCGTATAATATGTGCGTTCCTTCCTGAACATGGTTCCTGATGCCCTGAAGCGGTGTTACAGGATTAAATGGTATGCCGCTGTAGCCTCCGGGGGTAAAAATATTTGCGTGAGGGCCTATTACTGCGATAGTTTTGATCTTATTTTTATCAAGCGGCAAAATATGATCCTTATTGGTTAAAAGCACCATAGCTTCCTGAGCTTCTTTCAAAGCCAGTTGGCGGTGTTCGGCGCTTCCAATTACCGCTGTTGATATTTTGCTGTACGGAACCATGTCGAAGGGGTCAAATTCTCCCAGGCGAAAACGGTCGTACATTACGCGATAAACAGCATCATTCAAACGGTTTTCGGAGATCAGCCCACTTTTAACGGCGGCCGGAATATATTTCATAAATTCTTCATCCGAAAAATCAACGCCCGCATTTACCGACTTAGCGACGGCCTCTTCATAACTCATTCGCCCTTTTTCATGGCCTTTCACCATCATGTCTATACCGCCAAGATCTGAAACGACAAAACCTTTAAACCCCCATTGATTTTTGAGAATATCGGTTAGCATCAGCATATTCATATTATTGGGCACGCCATTTATAGCGTTATATGAAGCCATAATTGATTGGGCGCCGCCTTCAACAATACAGTCTTTGAAATGTGGCAGCCAGTATTCATACAACATTCTTTCACTTACCTTAGCGGAAAGGCTCATCCGGTTTTCTTCAACGTTGTTTACCGCATAGTGTTTTAAAGTAGCAACCAGTTTAAGATATTTGGGGTTATTGCCCTGCAAACCTTCAACATATGCCACACCAAGCCGGCCTGTTAAAAAAGGGTCTTCACCATAACATTCGTTTATGCGGCCCCAGTACGGGTTACGACTGATGTTAATCACCGGGGCGCGGTAGATAAGTCCTTTTTTGTCACCCTGAAAGTTAGGGTCGGTATGCCATCCATTATAAATGGCACGCGCCTCATCTGAAATGGCCGTTGCAACCCGGTACACCAGTTTAGGGTCCCATGTTGCAGCCGAGGCTATAGAAACCGGGAACATGGTGGTGGGCCTGTTCCACATTATCCCATGAAGGCATTGGTTCCACTTATCCGATTTAATATTGAAACGCGAAATATCCGGCCCCTGGTGATTTAAAAATATTGCTTTTTCTTCTATGGTCATTCTCGATATTAAATCCTGCACACGTTTTTCAATTGACTGTGTATAATCAAGATACAGCGGTTTTTGCACGGGTTGCGCCATTAATAGCCGGCTGCTACCCGATATAATGATCAAAATAATTACTGAATATTTTATTGGGGGGAATAAGGAGCGGAATAAATTTCTCATAATTTTATTTGAATAGCGATTCATGAAGCAGACAAGATACAGCCGCTATAATACTCAAAAAGAATATTTTATTTATTTAATGGCGTTGATTCGCTTTGTGCGAAGCGTGTGTGATTTTTTTAACGCATCCCTAACCATTAAAGGCAATACCGGGCTGGCGTAAAAAGAGGAAAAACTGTGTTTGGCAGCGTTCTCAACATTCACCCTGGCCAGAAAAAATCCGTAAACATGATTGGTTCTGTCAATCCACGGGTATGCGCCCGCCCAACTTGGGCTGCTGATCAGTGTGGCTTCGCCCTCTTTATCAATTTCTTCCCGCCACTCCCCTAACCCGTAAATGGCATGATGGAGATTCCCTCTTGCTATTTTTACATAATCAGCCGTAGGTGAAATCAATTTGGCATTTCCAACCTGGCCTGCCTGCATTTCCTTTATCGCGTTAGCAGATAATATCCGTTTATGATCAAATACCCCATTATTGCTGACCATAGAAAGAAAATTGGCATAATCAGTTAGGGTGCACCTTGCGCCGCCCCCAAGCATAGGATTCTGACCGCCAACATTACTTACCGGGGTAAAATGAGTTGACGCCATGTGCAAAGGCCCGGCAATCTTTTCTTCAAATAATTCTTCCCATTTTTTTCCTGTTGCCATCTCAGCCATGCGGCCTGCTACCTGCATCGCTAAGCCGCCATATCGGAAAACAGCGCCGGGCGTAGTATCAGCGGGCAGATTAACAATATGTTCAACCGATTCTGCCAATGTTTGGTAGTCGTCAGGATGTTTTCCCTGGGGCTGATAATCAGGATAGCCAGAAGTATGCGATAACAACTGCCGCAAAGTAGCATTACCTTTAATATCTTTAAACCGCGGCAGCCACTTTTCTACCTTATCATCCCAGGATAATTTGCCTTCGTCAACAAGCGCTGCTATCGTTGCGGCCACCAGCCACTTGCCTGCAGATGCAATATAAGCAACTGTTTGAGGTTGATAATTGCCGAAGTATTTTTTATGAATTACGCGGTTGTTTTTAACCACTATCAGCGATGCTCCGGGATAATAACCACTATCAATCCAGGCATCAATTTTCTTGTCAATTAAAGAAAAATCGTAACCTGCCTTTGCCTTCCCCGGCTGTGCAAAAACCGGAAATATTATTTCACTGAGAAAGCACAGTGGCAAACATGCATAAACAAATAACTTATAAATAACCTTCATACTTTAGCTTTATAAACCCGCGATGCAAAAAGAAAAAATTACAACACAGCACATGATCGGCATGTATTTTATTTAATTCTATAATAATTTCCTAAGCCGCAATAATGCTTCTAAATAATAATAATCAGCATAAATTATGGATGCGTCTATTTCAGCGCCGGCCGGCTTATGCCCGGTAGAATGTAAAAGGAATGCGTTGTTCATATCTCTGCTTTGATATTTTGCCGAAGAAAGTTCTTGCAACATGGCTATAGCTTCATTTTTATAATAGGCCGCTTTGGTTTTGTCCTTTACAAATCCTGATAGCTCCAGTAAAGCAGAAGCTGTTATTGCCGCAGCCGAGGCATCTTTGGGCGCATCAGGTATCGCCGGATCGTCAAAATCCCAATAAGGGATCTTATCAGGAGGCAATCTTTTTAAATAAACGTCGGCCACCTTTTGGGCAAAATCTAAAAATTCCTCCTTCCTGGTTTCGCGGTAACACATCGTAAAACCATAAATGGCCCATGATTGCCCCCTGGCCCACATACTGTTATCCGCATATCCCTGGTGAGTGATGCCCTTTATTTTCTTGCCGGTGATTGTATCATATACAACCACATGCCAGGCGCTGTAATCGGGCCTGAAATGATTGCGCATGGTTGTTTCGGCGTGTTTTACCGCAACATCATATAATTTATGGCTGCCACCATGCTTTGAGGCCCAGAACAGCAGCTCCAGGTTCATCATATTATCGATAATGGTATTGTGGGGCCAGCCCATTTTTTTCACCATAGCCGGCCATGAAAGTATGGTGCCCACTTTAGGATTAAAAAGGGTAGCGAGTGAATCAGCTGATTTTAAAATTATTCGTTTATAGGCAGGCTCATGGGTTAAACGGTAACCATTGCCAAAACTATTGAATATCGTAAAACCCAGGTCGTGGTCAAAACCGCCATGGTTTGATAAAGGTGTGAGTTCGCGGGTGTACTTATCGGCTGCTGCTTTCCATTTGTTATCATGGGTATACCCATATAGGTTCCAAAGAATCCCCGGCCAAAAACCGCTGCACCAATCACGATAATTAACATAGCGCCATTGTTTTTTGCCATTATCAATATTCCTGGGCAAGTTTGCAACCGAATCCGCAGGTATCCCCTCCAGGGTTTTACCCGCCTGATGCGCACAATACCTGATTGCTGAATCTGGCAGAAACCTGACCTGGCCAAAACCAATGCCTGAAAAAAAGCATAAGAGCAAACCTATATGCAAGCTTTTCATGTTAGTTACCCTTAAATGGTATAAAACTGATCCCCTGCACATGCTCGCCAACAAAAATATTAGCCATGTCACTGGTTTTATAAAAGCCGGGTTTGCCAGGCATATCGTCTGTAATTACTTTCCCGTTTATGCTGAAATTTTCAAAGGTCAAATTTTTTATCTGGCGTGTTTCATCATACCCCGCTATCACCGAGAGGTTTGCGCCACTGCCCGTGCAGGAAATGTTTTTGAAATAAATGTTTTGAATGCCCTGCCCGGGAGTAGTATTGTATTTCTTGTTAAACATTACGCGAATATTGACCAATTGACCTTTTCTTATGTCGTCAATACGAATATTCTCAAACCTGATATTATCCAATAAATTATTGTCTCCTGCATTCAAGGCCAGGCAACCCTGGTAATCAATTTGGTTCTCGTGCTGATCAAGGATATCAATGTTTTCAAATTTCATATTTCGAAGGGTATCCGGGTTCAGGGTATCGCCATGTGTGCCTATTAATAGTGGATGTGCCACATCGGCCCAAAGAACGGAATTTGATACGGTGATATTTTTTGTATTGCCATAAAAAGACCAGCGATGTCCATAAATGGCCAGGCAATCATCAGAGTTTCTCATAAATACATGGTCGATAGCTATATCAGCGCTGCAAAAAACATCAATACCATCTGCATTACCTTCATAACTGAGCGATTTGAGATTACTGATCTTCACGCCCTGCGATTGGCCGATAAGGACGCTATACTTATGAGGCATCACAATAAGGCCGTTAACTTCTACATTTTTAGAGAAAGTAATAGTCAATTCGTCGTTCAATGATCCTTTAACATTGCTTAGTGGCATATTTGTCAATGCTTTACGCGTGGCCCGCCCGATGGGTAACTGCGTCAGAATGCCGTGACCAAGAACACGAACATTCTCTGCCTTATCGATTAGCAGTTGTCCCTCAACAATGGCCCCCCCGGCAATATAAACCGTTTTATTTGATGGCACCTTTACAGTTCCTGCCCTGTGTATGCCGGGCCCATAATAAATAACAGTGGAATCAAACGGAGAAGGCTGAAAAGTTTCGATGGGGTTAGCAAATAATTGAAGATTGTGAAAAATATCTCCGTTCACTTCAACAGATAAATTTTGTGGCCCTGTTAAAGAAAATAAAATCGTATTGTGCATTATTTTAGGGATGGTACCGTAAGACAGCGGCCGGATTTTTGCTTTTTTTATTGATCCTTTGTTATAAGTAACTGAAACCTCAACTTCGCCGGAAAAGTCAAAGTAGGAAACCGATGTATTCTCAATAATAGTCCTGGTATTAACCACATTAGCTACCCTGGCGAGATAAATGGCAACCGGCTGCCACGCCTGCCCGCTTTGTCGCACGCTTACTGTAAAATCAGAATTTAATAAACTGCCATCCGGCGCTTTGTAAGTTATTAGCTGTGCCCGGGTGAACTGACACATAATTTGCACTATAAAAATAAGAAATGCTATTTTTTTCATTTATGATTTAATTCCGGTCTTCAACAAATGGTTATTTCACGCTAAAAAAAAACGTTAGCCGGCTCTCACCCCGGCTAACTACCAATTGTTCAACTAAAGACCTACTTTGTAGACTTTATCTTTACTTACCAGCCTGAATTCCGGACTAAATAGATTTAATTGTAATTCAAGTCCAGGTAATGGTTATAATTCGTTTTTATTCTTCTCCCCGCCTGTTGACCGGGGCGATTGTTGTTCAATTTTTTCTTTTATTTTTTGCCAGTGCGCCTTTATTTTTTCATCGTCAACATCCTTTTTTAAAAAAGAAAACGGCAAGCTATCCGGAATAACTTCTTTTTCAGGTTTTGCTTTATTCATGCATAAAAGACGGCGTGAACCAACTTTCATACTCAATAAAATATATTTATCTATTCTATGATAGGAATATCAATTTAATAGCCCAATATTTCGGCTATGGTTGTACCATCCAGTTTTAACGATTCTCTTAAAAAAATGCGTTCTTTTTCTTTAGAACTCAGCCCATTATACGCAGATAAAAGAACCACAGGATGTTCTGCCTCAATTAACAGCACCTCCGCTTTCCCTTTACCATTGAGTACCGGGCGGGTTAAATAAAAAATTACTGCCTGCCGGATATACTTAACCATACCGGCCTTTAACATTTTCCCTGCTGTTTCGTTTCTTTGATACCAAAAATGGATAAATGCCTCGCCTATAATTTCATCAGCGGCGGCAGGGTCTTGTATGATGAAATACACATATTTAAATAGCAGGGGGTATAACGTTGAGTGGACGGCTTCTAATGAATCCAGGTCGTTTAAACGAACCTTATCCCAAAGCTGTTCTATATATTTTCCGTCAGAATCGGGTTGAAATTCATTATCCGGGGGCGTCTCTAAACCATCATTAATGGATAGATCGAAGTAATTGATCATTGATTGCATAGCATTATTGTGTAATGGATTACTTACTTTGTTTAATTGGCATCGTAAATCTAAATCAATCTAAAACGTTTTAGAAAGATTTTACCGGAAATATTTACTAAAACGTTTTCGTAAATCCGATTTTAGAATATAGGACGCTGAATTACCGGTGAATTATCGCAGGCCACTTATGTTGTCGCCGGTATTTGAAGGATGGAAGAGTTCCTGATGTTAAAAACAGCAGGTATTACCAGGTGTTTATTCTTTCTTAATATTGCTGGAGAGTCAATCTGTTCTAACAACAAATTAACCAGTTGTTTTGACATTTCGCCAACCGGTTGTGTGATGGCTGAAACAGAAGGTTTAAATAACCTGAATATTTCATGATCGTCAAAAGCTATTAATCCTATATCGCCGGGTATGGACAAATTCAGCGCATTAATCACTTCGAGCCCTTTAAGTGCAAGATAACTGGTCGCAAAAAACAAAGCGTCAATGTTAGGATTCTCTTTGAGAAATTCGGTTATTTCGCTGACGGCGGTTTGATCAACCTTTGAGTAATCAATTTTCTTAATATACGGTTTAAGCTGATGGTCGTTTATTGCGTTCTCGTAACCCTTTAAACGATCAGACATTTGGGTCTGAGCCGAGTTCAAAGTAACAAAGGCGATATCTTTATAATTCTGGTCAATTAAGTGTTTAATCCCTTTATAAGTACTTTCAAAATTATCCATCACAACATAATCTGTTTCGAGGTTTTCGCAATAGCGATCAAAAAGTACCAGGGGAATTTTTTCGTTTAAAAGGTTTTTAATATCCGGTTCCAGATTTTCAGAAGGTGTAATAATAAACCCGTCAACATGCCTGTCTTTAAAAATATTGATCAGTTCCCGGGTTTTGGTGGTTTCGTTCTTTGTGCTGCCATATATTATTTTGTATCCGCGCTGATTAGCTACCTCTTCAACATAACCGGCCACTGAGGAAAAAAACGGGTCGGATATATTTTCAATTAGCAGGCTGATGATCTTAGTTTTGCCGGTTCGTAAGCTTTTGGCTAATTGGTTGGGTTTGTACCCGGTTTCCTGAACAAATTTTAATACTTTTTCCGTAAGAACATCGCTTATCCCTTTTTCTTTGGCTTTGCCATTCAATATAAAAGAAACGGTGGTGATCGAGATGTTTAATCGGGCGGCAATATCCTTAATGGAAATTTTCTTTTGCATAAAAATGTTAATATAAATAAAAACTTTGCGTTACCGGCAAAGCGCTTTTAAATTGAGGCGATGATGTTCTTCCCCATTGGTAAGCAACCACTGTTATTTTTAACGGAAACTTACTATTTACCGGAACTTGTTTTATTTTAAGTACCCCGCCTTCAATTATCGCGGGGCCCGCTGCCACATAATATTGAACAGGTAACTTTGAACCGGACGTTGCATTTAACCTGATAGGTTTAATATCATTTAACCTGCAATCGGCTATAACAGGAAAAGTGATCTTTTGCTCCTGCCCTTCGCGTAATTCTGGCGGTATTTGCATTTGACCGGGCTGTACGGCGTGCCGGTATTCATCATCTCCCGGATGCTCTTCCTGTATCCATATAGCGCCGCCATAATCTCCCCTGTTAAATTGTATTCTGAATTCCGCAGGCCCGGTCTGTACCGCGGGTCCCGTAATTATTTTAAAACTTATAGGTCCGGGCGCATGTCCTAAATTGTTTCCCGAACCAATCAGCCCTGGTGGTAATTCGGTTAAAAAAGTCCCCTTTACATTAAAGCTTATTCCATCTTCTTCCGGCTCGAATTTTAATGGAGCAAAACCTAATTTTGCTACAGGTAATGGTTTTCCATCCTGAATAAATGTCAGCATCTGCCTTTTCCTGGGTTTTCGGTCGCCTTCAAATGCTGTAGCGGCTAAAGCAGTTTGCTTATCGAAAAACCAATAAGCTTGTTTTGGGTTTCCTTTATAATTTAAATATGCTGCCGGAGCATAAACATCAGGCTCCATGCCCCCGGTATCAGTCAGCCAGCCTGACTCAGGATCAATCCTTTTCAATTTTATTGCCCGGTCTTTAGGCTGGTTTTCCGGAAGCCGGTATTTACAGGCCTTATGAATAAACAAGCTTACAAACTTTGCCAGGTGCGGCGACCAATCAAAGTGCCCGCCTCCCGGGTCGGTAACTACTCCAACAAGGTTGCCAGTATTAAGTTCTCTTAAAGCAATGGCACTTGACCTTACCACAGGCCAGAAAAAATCGCGGTCTCCCGGCTTCGTAACCGGATCAGGCACTCTGTATTGCGGCCATTCAGTAGTTTGGCCAACTACATAACACAAGGGCACACCCTCAAAATTTAACTTTCCCGGAAGAGGCATTGTTTTAATAGGGATAGCTGCGATGACGCGGCCGGCGTTCCAGTTTGGCACGGTCCAGGCAAACTGCCCGTTTGCAGAATGCCCCATAGAAATAATCGGCGCGAATTTAATTTCTCTATAACCCGATACATCGGCAAAGTCCTTTAGCATTTTTTCGAGCAGTTCGCCCGCACCAGCCTTCATGTCCGCAGTGAATACCATGTCTTGCTTAACCTTTCTGTCTACCGGCCCAACCCAAATAATACCTAACCCTTCGTCGGCAGCTGTTTTACGGATCAGCGGGTCTTCAAGCCACTGGCGCTCCAATAAATTGGATAAGGCTATAATAACACCTCTTACGTGCCTGCACTTTGGGGGTATCCACAAATAAGCGGTCCGGGTTTCTACAGGCACAGCATATTGATAAATTGAATTTTCCGGGTCGTAATAGTTCCTTTTACTTTGTGCAAACGCCGGATAAATTGACCATGCAGCACCCCACAACAAAAAAAATGCGGATAATTTATTTAACATCATCCCCAATGTGTTTCCAGCCTTCAATTTTGTATAGTACTCTTTTGTAATTGCCTCTCCTTTTCATACTGCACTTACCGTTATCATAACTTAACGACAAGGTATTATATGTGCCATTTTCATAATTAAAGGTTATGCCGTCATCTTCAAATAGTGAGGTGTTGGCTTTGTCGCCATAAACATTGCAAGTAATATTAAATATTGTATTTGGACTAATGTATTCAACCGGTTTTGCAAACGGAATAACACTGCCTTCTTTGATGAATACCGGTATCTGGTCCAGATCATAGCCAATCGTGTAACTCTGGCCGCCCGTATATTTTTTATTGGTATTATAATCATACCAATTCCCGTCTGGTAAATATATTTTCCGCGAATTGATACCGGCAAGCAGTGGCGCCGCCAGTATATCGTTACCAATCATATATTCATCGATTATATTAAAAACATTCTTGTCCGCAGGATAATCTGTAACCAGGGCCCTGAATGGCGGTATCCCTTCCTGTTTGTATTTTGCAAATGCTGAATATAAATATGGGACGAGGCTCATCCTGAAATTCAACAATTTCCTTATACGGGCCTCCAAACTTTCTGCATTGTCCAAAAATTGGCCTGCATTGTTTTTGTTGCGGTCATACTGTAGCCAGGGCGGGCTTTTCAAGTACCAGGAGTTAAATAAAGTTTGAGCGGAAAGAACCGCTGTTTGGGCACGGCGGATCAACTCATTCTCTGATGAGGATTCCCGCACCTCCGGCGACCATAACAAACCCGAAAACCCTGAATTACATATCAGGCGGATATATTCAGTTTGATTATAAGTATCACTGTAAATTGATGCCGGGAACGCAGATGAAAAGGCGTTCAATGAGCGGATATCAAAGAACGACCTCTGGTTGTGTGTTTTATAAATATCATACAGCGTATGCCCGTATAAAACTCCGAATAACTGGTGCATCTGTTCGCCATCTATGCCCGATGGGAACTGGCTGAGTTCGGGAAAGCCCCAGTTAATGTCAGCCCGCGAATATTCAGCATTATCGCATTCATCCATTTTAAAACCGGAGATTCCGGGGTCTACAAAATTCTTTTCATGATACCCGGCGAATATCTTCCGGGCTTCAGGGTCAGCAAAGTCAGGCACTAAACCTTTCCATACGGGGTAATCGCCGCTTTTATGCAGCATCGGCTCGTATAATGGCGAACCTGCTGCTATATAAGCATGCTCCCAAAGGTTAAGCCGCAGATTAAACCCCCTCATACTGTCAATAAATGCTTTAGGATTGGGGAAACTTTTCTGATTCCAGACAAATGAACACGAGTAGCTTTCAGTCTGCCATTTCGGTTCCAGGCCAAATACATCGCAGGGAATGTGTTTTTCCCTGAAATACCGGGCCATCTTATAAACGCCGCTGTTGTTAAAATCGGATTTCACGCGGTATTTCACTCCCAAACCCCAAATGGCCGGCAAGGCACCGCCACCCGAAAACAAATTATAACGCTGAATAGCATTCTTCATATCCGGTCCTTCAAATACAAATACCTCTATACCCTTTGCGCCGGGAATATCTACAGTAACTGAACCGGCGCTTTCTTCATGGGGTGCGTATAAACCTTCGGTTGATTCCATATTGCGCTCCGTTTTTCGCTTTTCAACAGCAGCCTTTGATTTATCTAACTTTTGATGCACACCCATATAAAATGTAGTGTACCTGGCCGTATTGATCAGTACGGCATAACCTTTTGTAGAAACATAATAAGGCATTGGCGCATGTGAATAACCCACATTATTGACAGGATAAGCATTAACTATGGGTTTCTTTCGGAGTCCCTTTTGATCAAAAGAGTTCATCTGCAAACCAAAGCCATAAATGTGCTCGTCATTTGCAAGGGGGATTTCCACAACTACGCCGCGTGATGTCTGCCTGATCCTGATAGCCTTCAAATCGAACGGCATAGCGCCTTCAGGTAAATTGGACAAAGCGGTTTGCATGGGCTTTTCCTCACAAACGCTGTAAGGTGTAAATTGATCGGGGGTGCCGGCAGTTATTTTATCTACACCTGCCGCTAACTTTTGTATTTGGTTTTGAGCCTTTGACGGCTGGCTGATGAGTAAGCCGGCCAGGAATAAGGGTAAAACTAAAACTTGTTTGATTTGTGATCTTGAATTCATAAGCATTTACGCTTTTTTAATTAGTTTATAGAATCAGGTATTAAATTCGCAAATTCATTGCCCCGTGCTTTAGCTCGGGGGAAAGATCATTTTGCTTTTCAGGCTTTAGCCAAAATAGTCGCTTTGTAATTTTGGCTAAAGCCGAAAAATTTATTTATTATTTATACCCCGACTTAAAAGTCGGGGCTATAAAAAAATCAAGATGGTGAACTTAATACATAATCATATTAATTGATATTAATTATTGTTGAAGATGTGACCGGCATAATAAAACTAATTACCTTACAGCCATTTATATTTTTACGTGTTCCAACTATACTTACAGTCTTATCCATTTGTGCCATTTTGAGTGTCACTTTTTTGCCCCTGCTAAAATTGTCGGGCAAGGTAAGCATCACCGGGTTATAGCATGTAAACCATAGCGTTTCGCCTTTAAACCATAGCGCGCCTGATGCCGGGGTTTTTGCTTCGATCCCATACCCCGAAAATTCAGCCTTAGTCCCTTTGCCTAAAAACAAATAGCCCGGCTTGTTATCCTTCACAGCTATTGCTGCATAATCCGCATTAACTTTCATCGTTTTATAGATACATTCCTTTTCTTCAAAAGAAGAAAAAATATAATCGTCCATTCCCGATTTATTCATAACACATATTCCCACAAAATCATCCGCGGCGCCTGTAGGCGTAAAGGGAGTAATGTTTCTAATTGAGGTTCCCCGGCTTCCAATAGCAGGTTCGTAAATAGCAGCAAAGGGCCGTTTCCAGGCTTCACCTTGTTGTCTTATGACTACAGTGGGCAAAGGCAAGTCTGCTATATCCTGCGGTATCATTTCATTCCTGAATGCCCTGGATGGCGGGGCTTTTACACTGAATATTTCCCTTTGAGGATACCCTTTCATCCACATGTTCATCAGGATATTTTCCCTGCCCGGTATCTTTAAATCAAATACAGCCTTAAAATCTTTATCAGATGCTATTGACTTTTTATCATACCAGTAATCATAGCCTATCAGTTCCTCATTGGCAAATGTTAATTTATCGGTAGGTTTTAAATCCAATTTCTCGCCTAACGCATCGGTCAGCAGAAGTTCCTGCCCCAGGTTATGATAAATATAATCATGGTTTTTATCGCCTCCCAATTTTTTCTTCGACCTGAAAATATCTACATAAAAACCTGTTGAATCCCCTGTCCGGATAATGCTCATCAGCCTGTCCTGATCGGCGTTAGTTTCGGGCTCAGTAAAATCAGCATCTGAAAAGGTAACACCACCGAAATACCCCATTTTTTGGGCTGAGGCAGGGTAACAATATTTTAAAGTAAAAGGATGGTGGCTTTTCATGGTGGGATAAGAGGAAATACCGTCAACTACCACCGTATTATGGGCCGGGAACTGCGAATAATATTCGGCATAATCTGATTGGAAATAGGTTGTGCCAATACCACCTTCGGGCGCTAACACTATTCCTTTTCCGTATAATTCCATAGCTATCCCATTAGCATGGGCATGATTGCCTTCGGATCCTGCCTGGGATATCATTAACCCGTTATTTACGTCGAACCCATTGCGCTGTACAAAATAGCTCACATTGGGTGCATAAAAAGTAGCTGTGGCAAAATCCTCCAGTTTGGCGGGTTTTGCTGTTGGATTAAGAATCGGCGACTGAACAGCAAACAGGCTATTTAACCCTCCGTTTCTGTTTTCATTTTTCTTTTTGGAATTGCTTTCAGTATGGCCGACATGTTTTAACATATCAATAAGCCTCGTGTATAATACCTCCTGTTCAGGTTTATTGAAATGGCGGCCATTTAATACCAATTGTTCTGCGGGATCTGTTGATATTCTTCCGTAATGTGTATCCCCGAAAGCAACGGTATACCCATTTGGATATAAATATTGCGGGGTTGATAAAACTGCTTTGCCAATAACCGGCTCCCATGACAAAAAATCTATCCCGAGTGTGTGATCAAAAAGTGTTACAAATTGGGTAAAATCGCCAATTACGCCAAGAGAATACCCCGGGCATTCGCCCCAAATCCCGGTACTGGCATCATAGCCCCGTTTTAGCAGGTATTTTAATGACCATTGACGGGTATGCGTTTTGTTAATGATCTGATCAAGGTAGTACTGACTGCCGCGATTATCAGCATAATGATTGTTGTTTTCAAGCACCAATGCTATAAAAGCAATAAACCGGGCCTGGTACAAATCCCAATTATTATACGGCACGCCATTTTTAATGATCAGGTCGGCCCATTTTTTTAAGGTTGCATCATAAACTGAGATATCGCCACTATGATATTTTTCAATATAACTATGTAAAAAGTCATAACATATTGTTAGCGGACGCAACACATCTTCATGTATGACCTCAAAAGCCGACATCCCCAAAAGTGTTTGATCGTGTCCATGGTTTAAATCGACAGGCTCATTTCGATAATACATACCCTGTACATAGGTATTAAAAATATCATAGGCAAACTTCCCGTATTTCTCGTCGCCGGTGTACCAATACATGAATGCGGCATCCTGCGCCTTTTGCATAATCTCCATATTGATCGATTCGATAATACGGCCTGACTTGGACTGATCCACATATTCCCAGGGTTTTGAAGGTAACGCCCCGTTTTGCAAATACAATTTGTCATTGTCGCCCATATATGGTTTAATATCTTCCAGTTTTGGCCGCATGTAAGATGTTACTGCATCACGTGTTCCGGTAAACCGAACGGTGGGTACAGGCGCCTTGCCCGAGGAATAAGCATAGGCCCCGTTTTTTACAAAAACATCTGTAGCATTTGATTGCCAGTACATTTGCAATCGCGATAATATCCACGTGCTGTCGGTAACATGCCTGTTTACATAAGGATCAATATTTTTTTTGAGGTCATCATATACCTGCCTGGCCCAGTTTTGCTTTGCCAGCAAACCGGCAAGCGAATCTTTCCCGCTTTGCCCTTTAGTAAGGATACGGGGATGGCCCCCTAAATCAGCAGGTACCGGAATATCTTGTGCGCTCCCTTTTAAAACAAAACAAAAAATGCCTAAGAGTAAGGTGTAAATCAATTTCATTTTACTGATTAATTTATATTCAGATTCTATTCTACAATTCCCAATCAGATTGTAAAAAAAGATTCTTCGATTAAGTCATTGACAATTAAGAATCATTTTAATACTCCTGTTTAAGCGATCCATTAAAGATCCGACTGAATAAAAAAGAGTTTACGCGAAGTAAGGTGAAATGATGTATCGAGGCAAATTTTGCTTGTTTTTGACTTAGGAGTTGTTTAAAATGATATTTCTAACAAAATGTTTCTCTCGCAGAGACGCAATATTTTACGTCTTGGATCTAATTTTTTTATAAATCGATCTTTAATGTTAATCATTTCGTTCGAAGACGCAAAATATTGCGTCTCTAATTACCGCCGGCAGCTTTGGAAGTTTGCGGCTGATCGTCTTTCTTTTTCAAAAACGGTATTTTTTTCCAAATGGGTTGCTGATTATCAGGCACTGCAGTCCCTTCGTTCCAGGTGGTAACGCTGGTGAGGTCGCCTTTGCGGTTCCAGGTTTTCCATTCGCCGTCTTTAAGCCCCCTTTTAAAATCGCCTTCCTCTTTCAAATTTTTATCCGGGTAAAATGCAACATAATGCCCGTTTAACAGTTGCCCGGTGTAACCGCCCTGCGTTGAATGTATCACATTATTGAGGTACCAATAATAATAGCGGTCGTTCCTTATTTTCGGATCGGTTTTAAATGGCAGGATATCGGCACGGATCTCCTGGCTGGTATCCACTATGCGGATTTGGCTGTAACCGTCATCGTTCACCACGCTGTTGTTGTCAATATTGCCGCGTGGTTTGCCGTAATTATCAGGGCGTTTATTGCCGGATCTGCTAGTGCGGTTGTTATTGTAATTATCAGGACGATTATTATTATAATCGTTAGGCTGCTGTGCATAGGCATTACCCAGATAAAACAATAAAATGAGCAGGGTTATTTTTTTCATGCCGGTGATTATGCTGTTGGACTGCGATTAACGGAAAGGGTTTAACGTTCGCATATAAATTTGTCAAAAATAAAATGCTTTATCAAGCCGGACCGGCTATTTTTGCATATATAGCATTGTACAAATACCAAATCGCATGTCAAACGAACTAATCACCCTTATCGCCAATCTCGCCCTCACGCTTTCGTTTATCGTTGCGCTCATATTTGGTATCGCGCAGGTGCAGGCAGCGGCGCGCGACCGACGCGAACGGCTCACCCTCGAGACATTACGGGCCTTTCAAACACGCGAATTTGCCGAACTCGCGCTTTATATCACCCGCCATGACATGCCATCCAGCAGCGCAGAAATGGCGGCGCTCCCTATAAACGAGCAGATGATCTTATTTCAGTTTGGGCAAGAAATGGAATCGCTGGGCATTCTTGTCGCGGAGCGGCTGATAAATATCGACCTCGTGGATAAAACACTTGGTGCATTCGTCACAACTTCCTGGGAGAAATACAAAGCACTATTTACTGACATACGCGTGAACCAACCGGACCCATTTTTGGGCGAATACTTTCAGTGGCTGGCTGAAGAGATCAGCAGGGAAATGCAGAAGAACCCGCGCAAACCATTCTATAAAACGAAGAAAGCTTATAGGAGGTAAGATTCGAGATGGTTACATTACTTTAATTTCGTCCATCATTTCCAAAAGTGAAATAGCACTTACATCTTTACTCACCGGAAAACGCTCATTGCCCGGATAAACAATAAAACGATGTGTCGCCGCAATATCTTCGCAGCCTAAATAAAATCCTTTAGACAACTTTGGCGTCAACGACCGTTTGATTTCGATGGCGTACTTCTTTTTAGTGTTTTGTTCGATCACCAGGTCAATCTCTGCCCCGGCTGAGGTGCGGTAAAACCATGGGGTGACACCTACCGGCAAGCTGGCGAGCAGATTTTCAACTACAAATCCCTCCCAACTTGACCCTACAACAGGATGCCCCAAAACATCGTCCATAGTTTTAAGATTAAGCAAAGCATGTACAAGCCCGCTATCACGGATATAGACTTTAGGCGCTTTTACAAGCCGTTTGCCAATGTTTCCCGACCAGGGACGAATAGACCGGATAAGGAGTAAATCTTCCAGCAATTCGATGTATCTTTTAGTGGTTGGACCGGTCACATCTAAATTGGCGCCTATTTTTGCAATATTTAATTGCCCGCCCTGGCTATGGGCCAGCATTGTCCAAAGCCGCCGCAATGTAACTGAAGGAATTCTTGTGCCAAATTGAGGTACGTCCCGCTCAAGATAGGTACTGATGAAATTTAGCCGCCATCTTAAACTGGCTTCATCATCCTTTGCCAAAAAACTATCAGGAAAGCCTCCTCTTAACCAAAGTTTGTCCTGGTCATTCCGGCCATTGGTCGAAATTTCGGCAACGTTCAGGCCGGTTAATTCTTTATAAGCGATCCTCCCGGCAAGTGTTTCTGACGATTGCTTTAAAAGCTCAAGGGAAGCGGAACCCAGGATAAGAAATTGGCCTGACCTAAACCCCTCACGGCGACGGCGGTCGATAACGCCACGCAATATTTGAAATAGTCCGGGTATCCGCTGTATCTCATCCAAAATGATAAGCTTGCCTTTATGAAGCTCAAAATACGCCTCCGGCTCGTTTAGTTTTGCCTGGTCTGACGGGCTTTCCAGATCAAGATAAATTGGCTCAGGATTAATTGAAGCAGCAATTTCTTCGGATAAGGTAGTTTTGCCTACTTGTCGCGGACCTAAAAGGCCAACAGCCGGAAATTCTTCCAGTAAAGTAATTATTTCTTCTTGTACTTCACGCTTAATCATCTTTGCAATTATAACATTAAATATTCGATTTGCAAGGATAAATTAAAAAAATAGCGCTTTTTTTCAAACATGCTCCAGTTCCCTGGCGATAGTTAAATCATAAGTTGATTGCAAACCGAGCCAATATTCAGCACTTACACCTAATGCCTTTTCCAGTTTAATAGCAATACGGGCAGTTATATTACGCTTGCCCTTAAACAATTCACTTAAGTGGCCTGGCAGCATGCCAATGCTTTTTGCCAATTCGGTTTTTTTTAATCCGCGCTCTTCTACTTCTTCTAACAAAAGTTCACCGGGGTGAAAGGCTACCGGAGTCCTTAACTCATTGCCTTGTTTGTCAAATACGTTTCCCATAATTACGAATAATGATTGTTTAATTCTTCGATACAAATAACCTCAAGTCTTACATTATTACCATCTTTTTCAACCCTAAAAACAATCCTGAACCATTTGTTAACTCTTATTGAATATTTACCATTAAGATTACCAGATAGTTTTTCAAAGTGCAAAGATTTTAATGCACGTAAAGTGTTTGTATTTATAGCTTGTTCCATTTGGCTAACCCTCTTAATAAATCCCAGTTCGACTTCTTTATTAAATTGGGGTTTAGCGGATGTTTTTCCATTCTTGTAAAGTTCAGCTAAATACTCATCTTCAATAATAACGCGCATGTTTATTTGTTTTACCAAATATAGGTAAAGCGATTTGTTTTACCAAAAAAAGGTAAAAGAAAATTTTCTGAAAGATTTTTATTTTACTAATATTTTTAGCATTATATTTGCTGTAGATTTTGAATATAGTAATGAGAGCTGCTTTGCCACATACAAAAAAAGATGTCATCGGCCGGCTGCAGAGGGGTATCCTGGCCTGGGAGGGGTTTAGGCCCCCGCCGGCGGGGACCACTGAATTGGTTGGGCTCGGGCCGGTGGAATCTGTTTTCCCGAACGGAGTTTTCCCGGTTGGGGCGGTGCATGAGTTTGTGAGCGCGGCGCCCGAACATGCGGCGGCTACCGGCGGGTTTATGGCCGGTGTGCTGGGTTCGCTAATGCGCGGCGGCGGCGCCTGCCTGTGGATCAGCGTGTCGCGGATGCTTTTTCCTCCGGCGCTCAAATTTTTTGGCGTGGAGCCCGACCGGATTATTTTTATCGACCTGAAAAAAGAAAAAGATGTGCTTTGGGCCATGGAGGAAGCGCTGAAATGCGAGGGGCTTGCCGCGGTGGTGGGGGAGGTGCGCGAGATCAGCTTTACCCAGTCGCGGCGGCTGCAGCTGGCCGTAGAACAAAGCAAAGTGACTGGCTTCCTGCTCAGTAACAACCCCGCCGGCCTTAAAACAACAGCCTGTGTTGCCAGGTGGAGGATAACTCCTTTGCCAAGTGAAACGGAAGAAACCATGCCGGGCATTGGTTTCACACGCTGGAACGTGGAACTGCTAAAGGTACGCAATGGCAGTCCAGGCAATTGGAAAATGGAGTGGTCGGGAGGAAAGTTTACCCAGGTTCAGAAAAATATTGCTAAAAAAATATTGGCATCGCATGAGTTACATGAGTTAAAAGCTGGATAAATGACGCTTTGAAATAGATCCGAAATGCATGGCGGCGAGTTGCCTCACCCGGTCATTGCGTTTGCCTCACCTAAATCCTCTCCAAAGGAGAGGACTTGAAAAAAAAGGGAGTTGGCTTTACCGAGGCACAAAGGACCCTCTCCTTTGGAGAGGGCAGGGTGAGGCGAAAAAAAACGCCTCACCTAAATCCTCTCCAAAGGAGAGGACTTAAAAAAAAGGGAGTTGGCTTTACCGAGGCACAAAGAACCCTCTCCTTTGGAGAGGGCAGGGTGAGGCGGGAGAGGCAGGGTGAGTAAACTATACAAGCGATATTAACGGATTCATTTCTAACATTTAAAAAATATGCCCAAGCGCTATGTATCCATATGGTTTCGTCGTTTAACGACAGACTGGCTGATCCTCCGCCGGCCCGAATTGCAGGGCCTGCCTTTTGTTTTTGCCACGCCCGATCATGGGCGGATGGTGATAACGGCTGCCAACCCTGTAGCCGGGGCGCAGGGCATAGTCCCCGGCATGGCAGCGGCGGATGCAAAGGCCATTGTCCCTTCCCTGGAAGTTGTAGATGACATCCCCGGCAAAGCGGCCAAATTATTGGAAGCTATTGGCGAATGGTGCATCCGCTATTCGCCCCTCATAGCCGTCGACCTGCCCGATGGACTGATCCTTGATGTTTCCGGCTGCACGCATCTTTGGGGCGGCGAAAGGGCTTACCTGAAAGAAATTGTTACCCGGCTGAGAAGCAAAGGCTATGATGTGCGTGCAGCTATGGCCGATACCATTGGCGCCGCCTGGGCCATAGCCCGTTTCGGGCAGGTGACGCCCATTATTGAACCCGGTGCTCATGCAGCGGCCCTGCTTTCGTTGCCTCCGGCTGCGCTTCGTTTGGAACCGGCTGTTTTGGAGCGGTTGCAAAAACTGGGGCTTCGGTCGGTCAATAGTTTTATAAGCATGCAGCGTTCTGCGCTCCGCAGGCGTTTTGGACAGGATATGCTTACCCGGCTTGACCAGGCTTTAGGTTTGGAAGATGAACCCATACAGCCCCTGCACCCTATCGAGCCTTACCAGGAACGGCTGCCCTGTCTGGAGCAGATCCGTACGGCTGCGGGGATCGAGATTGCCATTAAACGGCTTTTGGAAACACTTTGCCGCCGCCTGCAAAGCGAAGGCAAGGGCCTGCGGACAGGGATTCTCAAATGTTACCGCATGGACGGCAGGGTGATACAGACTGAGATTGGCACTAACCAGCCATCGCACCATACCGGGCATTTGTTTAAGCTGTTCGAGCTTAAAATAGCATCCATAGAACCGGGCCTGGGTATCGAACTTTTTATACTGGAGGCGCCGAAAGTAGAAGATGTATCGCCGGTACAGGAGGCATTGTGGGCGGAAAGCCCCGGTCTGGAAGATACAGCCGTGGCCGAACTGCTCGACAGGCTGGCAGGCAAGGTGGGGGCAGGGGCCATCCACCGTTATTTACCCGTAGAACATTACTGGCCCGAACGCTCTATAAAACATGCTTCATCCATCCGGGAAAAACCGGCGATACCCTGGCGTACCGACAGACCCCGCCCGGTACAGCTTTTAGCCCGCCCCGAACCCATTGAAGTTACCGCGCCGATACCTGATTACCCGCCCATGCTGTTCATTTATAAAGGCAAGCGCCACCAAATTAAAAAAGCCGACGGCCCGGAACGTATAGAACGCGAGTGGTGGCTTGATACCGGCGAACACCGTGATTATTATAATGTGGAAGATGCAGAAGGCCGGCGGTATTGGCTGTTCAGGTTGGGGCATTATGCAGGGGGGCGGGGGAACCAGTGGTTTTTGCATGGGTTTTTTGCGTGAGGGGATCCGGGTGTACAAAAAGCGACTGTATTAAAGCAATCATCGCAATAAACCAAATAAGAAAAAAAATTAACAATGAAAAGGCTGAGGATATAAGTAAACGAATGCTATTTGCAGGATGCAGAGCCCTACCAACGTGGAATGGTTACATTGGCAATCTTTGGAAATATAATCCGGGGCCCTTTTAAAGTAAATAAATTTGGAAACACTCCGCAAGTTTATGACCTTAGCAGTCCCGCTTTATGCCCGCGATTTACAGAAAAGTTTATTTCGGAGGATACCAATATTCAAATAACACAGATATAAAACATGAATCACCCCCCTATTCGCACGACCGTTATTGGCAGTTATCCTTTTCCGGGATGGCTCGATTTCGCATCGCAAAACCTGGATAAATTTGGCAAGGCAGATATAGAAGAGATGATTGAAGATGCCGTTATCGCAGCCATCCACGACCAATGCGCAGCCG
>DAIOXE010000016.1:74896-120326 GCA_036758125.1 Mucilaginibacter sp. | reverse complement strand
ATAAATATCTGAATAACAAATATTTATCGCTTAACTTAATAGCATTGAGGGTCTCTCGCAGAGGACCCCGCGTTGCACAATGCCTGCTGAGGAACGCGGGGTCCTCTGCGAGAGACCCTGCTGGAACATAGGATTTATTGTGGTTTTTAAAAGTTGAGGTTAAGAAAGGCTAACACCCCGGTGCGTCTTCGTTTAAGCATCCGTCAGGCCAACGCACCGTGGTTCGACAAGCTCACCATGACAGCCTTTTGCTCCGCGCGATCTACAGAGGCAGAGAACCCCTCTCGCCGAAGCCCACAGAACTGTAAACCCTGCATCATCGTGTAAACCATTCAACTATTTGATTGTCAGTCACATATAGCGATGTAAACCCAAAAATGTGTAAACCCTTGTAAACCCTTTTTTGAACCTGCCAACACCAACCATCTTCAAAAAATCAACGAAATCCAAAAATCATCAACATCGGCGTTCAAAATCGTTACATTAACTTTCTGTTAACCCGCGAAATCCCTCAAAAGCATTCCTTACTTTTGACTATACATTTTCCAAACCATGAAAACCAAACTGCTACTGCCACTGCTACTGCTACTCTTCACTGCCACTTTCTGCCTCATCCAGGCAACCTTCGCCCAAACACCCGGCAAAATCGTAAATACCCAACAGGTGCTACTGCCAAACGGGTGGAAGCTAAGCCCGGCGGGACGGGCGCTGCAACTGGGCGATCTGCCTTTAAATATGCAGATATCCGCTTCGGGCAAATTAATGGCGGTTACCAATAATGGGCAAAGTATCCAATCCATCCATCTGATCGACCCGAAAAATGAAAAGCAGCTCGATGAAAAGATAGTCGGCAAAGCCTGGTACGGACTGGCATTCAGCAACGATGAAAAAAAGCTGTACGCCTCCGGGGGGAATGATAACTGGATACTGGCTTTTCAAATTCAAAATAAGAAGTTCGGAAGCGCTGACACCATAAAGCTTGGCGCGCCCTGGCCCAAAGACAAAATTTGTCCGACCGGTATTGCCGCCAACAAAAGCGGCACGCGGCTATATACGGTCACCAAGGAAGACAGCGCCCTTTATGTGATCGACCCGGTCAGCCGCAAAGTCATCAAGCGGGTTAAGCTGGCGGCCGAGGCTTATAGCTGCATCCTCTCGCCCGATGAAAAAACGCTTTATATCTCCATGTGGGGCGGCGAAGAGGTAGTATGTTACAGCACAGTTAACGGGTCGGTTAGCAGCATACAGGCCGGCAGTCACCCTAACGAATTGCTCCTAAATAAAGCAGGAACGCTATTATTTGTAGCCAACGCCAATGATAACTCTGTTTCGGTGATCAATACCATCACCCGTAAAACCGTCGAGGTATTTTCAACCGCACTTTATCCCACCAAATTAACCGGCTCAACCACCAACGGACTGGCGCTCTCGCCCGATGAAAAAACGCTTTATATAGCCAATGCCGATAACAATTGCCTCGCGGTATTTGATGTAAGCAAACCGGGCAATAGCCATAGCATGGGCTTTATCCCCGTGGGCTGGTACCCTACCAATGTAAAAACGCTGGGCAATAAAATACTGGTCGCCAATGGAAAAGGCTTTACCTCGATGGCAAATCCGCTGGGCCCGCAGCCTGTAAAAAAGGCCGATAACAGCGGGTACCAAAAAGGGGCCATCGACACCAAAGAACAATATATAGGCGGCTTATTTTGGGGTAAATTGTCGTTTATTACTTTGCCAACAGCTGCGCAGCTTAAAATTTATACCCAACAGGTATATGCCAATACGCCGTTTAATCCGAAAGTAACCGCTTTGGCGGCAGGGATAGCCGGCAACCCTATCCCGCGCCGGCGCGATGAAAAATCGCCGATAAAATATGTGTTCTATATCATCAAAGAAAACCGCACCTACGACCAGGTGATGGGTGATGCCCCAAAAGGAAACGGCGACACTTCCTTATGTATTTTTGGCAATAAGGTTACCCCTAACGAACATGCCATAGCCGATGATTTTGTGCTGCTTGATAATTTTTATGTAGATGCAGAGGTGAGCGCCGACGGCCATAACTGGAGCACCGCCGCGTACGCCACGGATTTTATTGAAAAAGTATGGCCAACCAGCTATGGCGACCGCGGCGGCAATTATGATTATGAGGGAACCCGTAAAATTGCCTATCCCCGCGATGGCTTTATATGGGATTATTGCAAAAGGGCAGGTGTAACTTATCGCAGCTACGGCGAGTTTGAAGACGACCACAAGGCTAATATCAAATCGCTGGAGGGGCATATTTGCACAAAATCGCCGGGATTTGATTTGGATATAACGGATAGGACGCGGGAGGAAATATGGGCGCATGATTTTGATTCCCTGCTCAGCATAAATGCAGTTCCCCGCTTTAATTCTATCCGCCTCAGTGATGATCATACCAGCGGTCAGCACAAGGGCGCCATATCCCCGATCGCGGCAGTGGCTGACAACGACCAGGGTGTTGGCCTGTTCCTGGAGCATCTGTCAAAAAGCGCCATCTGGAAAGAATCAGTAGTGTTTATTTTGGAGGATGATGCCCAAAGCGGCCCCGACCATGTTGATGCCCACCGTTCGCCGGTATTTGTTGCCGGGCCCTATGTAAAACGCAATGCCGCGATCCATGATATGTATTCCACTTCGGGCGTATTACGGACCATCGAGCTGATCCTCGGCCTGCCGCCCATGAGCCAGTATGATGCGGCTGCATTGCCGCTTTATGAATGCTTTACCGCTAAGCCTGATCTTTCGCCATACACCAGTAAAACCGCCCAGGTTAACCTGGAGCAGCGTAACATAGCCGTAAATGAAAGCAGCAAACGCTCGCAATCATTCAACCTGGCAAAAGAAGATGCCGTACCTGACCTGGATCTGAATGAGGTAATATGGAAATCGGTAAAAGGGGAAAACTCTGTAATGCCCGCCCCAAAGCGCAGCGCGTTTGTGCTATTGGAGAAGAAGGGGAAGGATTGATTGATGTGCGGATGTGCAGATGGGTGGATGTGCAGGTGTGCAGATGTGCAGATGTGCGAAAGATATAGGAATGTACAGACGCGGAATAGCAAATGGCACGGGCGATTCCCTCCCTTGGGAGGGTAGGGAGGGGTTTATACGCCATGCATCGTCGTGCTGCAGACTTCAACTACTGCCAATTGCATATTCCTAACTGCTAAACTGATTTTGGGCGTTGCCTGCGGCCCGTGCTATCCGCTCATACTGCACAGGCCTTAGCCACAACGGCCGGTATCCGTTACTATCACTAACGCGAAAGGCTTCCGAAATTCAAAAACAAATTCCTACTTTTAAAAGTTTTAAAACCAACACAATTATCACCTATGGCCGTATTAGAAAATGAGTTTTTAAAAGTAGAAATAGATGCAAAAGGGGCGCAACTAACTTCTATCTGCAACAAAGCCACACAAAGGGAACATATATGGCAGGACGATGCTAAAATATGGCCCTGGCATGCGCCAAACCTGTTCCCGGTAGTGGGTGCGCTTATCAATGACGAGCTTTTTGTTGATGGAAATACCTATCCGATGGCGAGGCATGGTTTTGCAAGACAGTCGGAATTTATTTTGTTGGAGTGTGATGAGGTACATGCCCTGTACTCGCTTCCCAATTCCGAAAAAACGTTGCACGTATACCCTTATAAATACGATTTTCAGATTCTATATACATTGATCGAGAACGCGGTGCGGATAACTTATAAAGTGATAAATCTTGATCACAAAACTATTTGTTTTTCGGTAGGCGGGCATCCTGCATTTAATGTTCCTTTTAATGCCGGTGAAAACTATGAGGATTATTATCTTGAATTTGAGATCGAGGAAAAATTAGAAACGCACCTGTTAGCTCCCGAAGGCTTTTTTAATGGTGAAACTCGTCCTGTACCAACACCCGGCAATAAATTATATTTAACCAAACATTTATTCGATAATGACGCCCTTGTTTTTAAAAATTTAGTTTCGAGGCAAGTTTCTATAAAAAGCGATAAACACGACCAGTCTGTTTCGGTTGAGTTTCCGCATTTTAATTACCTGGGGTTATGGGCAAAAGGCGGCGGCAATTTTGTGTGCATTGAACCCTGGCTGGGCTGTGCCGACACCGTCGGTAAACATGTTGATATCAGCAAAAAAGAAGCAATACAACAATTAAAAATCGGGCACGTTTTCGAAGCGGCCTTTTTTATTAGTGTTTAGGGCCGTATGTAGAGACGCGATGCATCGCGTCTCTACGAATTAAATATCAGGCAAATCTATTGCATTAATTTTATATATAAATAAATTCTATTTTGCTTTTGCATGAGTTCTGATCCTACTAAACGCTTCTCTAACCGCGTTGATAATTATGTAAAATACCGGCCCGGCTATCCGGATGAAGTTATTACTTTCCTGCAAAATGAATGTGGCTTGAATGGCGATTCTGTTATTGCCGATATTGGCTCCGGAACAGGTATTTTTTCAAAATTGCTGATTGACCACGGATACAAAGTTTATGCTGTTGAACCCAATACCGATATGCAGCAGGCCGCTAAGCAGCTACTTATCGGGAGTCCAAATTTCGTCCCGGTTGAGGGCAGCGCCGAGGCCACAACTTTACCCGCAGGCAGCATTGACCTTATTGTTTGCGCGCAGGCTTTCCATTGGTTTAACAATGAAAAAACAAAAGCCGAATTTAAAAGGATACTAAAAAGCGATGGCCACGCCGTACTGATTTGGAACAACCGGCTTGCCGATATTGACAATTTCTCTATCGCCTATGAAAGCATTTTAAAACAAGATTCAACCGACTATAACAAAGTTAATCATCGCAATATAAAGGAAATCGATTTTAAAATGTTTTTTATAGATGGAAACTATAAGTCGGCGGAATTTTCTAATGCGCAGATATTTGATGAGGATGGTTTTTTAGGAAGGGCTTTTTCGTCTTCGTATGTACCGGCGGAGGGTGGCGAAGCCGGAGAAAAATTCAGGAAATTATTAAAAGATATTTTCGCCCGGTATAATAAAAATGGCAGGGTTAGTTTTCATTATCAAACGGAGGTTTATCTTGGTAAGGTTTAGGAAGCAAGAGTCAAGAACCAAGATGAGAAAACAAAACTGAACATTTACTGCATTTGGCCCAAGCACTTAAATTATTTTATTTTTCTTTATCTTTTATCCCTGTTGCTATTTTTTCTTGACTCTTGGTTCTCGTGAATTAATCTTTCAACACCTCATTTAAAACCGGATGATCCAACGTACTGATTTCAGTATGATCTCCTATTAGTTCGTCAAACACAACAATTTCGTTAATGCCGTTTATTAGCCACGAGGCTGGTATGTATAAGGTTTGCTGCGGGCCGATGAACCAATATTTTCCCAGGTTATGTCCGTTTAAAAACACGAAGCCCTTTCCAAAACCATGCATGTCCAGGTACGTGTCACCAGTTTTTGCCAGGGTAAATGTCCCCTTGTATAGAGCCGGCTGCAACTCATAGGCATTCTTATTCGTGCTATATTTAAAACCGGTTAAGTTGTTGAAAGGGAACTTATACATTTTCCAGCCGGTTAATTCCTCATTATTTAAAGTAACTTTTTCGGTAATTCCCTGGCGGTTATCGGTTAAATATGGACCGTAATTGATGCGGCCATTGTTCTCAACCAAAATATCCAGAACAGCATTTGGTGAGGCGTTATTGATCCGCACCGAATCCTGTTTCAACCTTCGGTCTAATATGCTTACACGTTTGCCATTGAGATAAATGGTAGCATAGTCGCGCATCTCTTTGATCTTCAGCAAACCGGCAACAGCGTTTTTCAACGTGGTTCGATACAAAACAAAACCATACCCCTGGTTAAGGTCCTCAAAGCATAATGGATGTTTCCCAATAACCGGGTTGCCCAAATTGGTAAACAGCGGCGCTTTTTCAGAAAGCCTGATATGATCTATCACAATGCTCTCATGCTTTCCCGGCACTGGCGGCAATTTTTCACCCGGGGTCAAATGCTTTTCAATTACCTCCCGGAATTTATAAAACTTAGGTGTCGGATTTCCGGATTCATCCAGCGGGGCGTCATAATCATAACTTGAAGTTTGCGGCGAATATGGCTCACGCTTGCTCATATTGGCGCCGTTCATAAATCCGCGTGTAGTTCCGCCATGGAACATATACAAGTTAATGGATATACCGGCCGATAAAACCACATCCAGTTTCTTTGCATCTTCATCGGCGTTGCTTCCCCGGTGCGGACTGCCCCAGCTATCAAACCAGCCGGGATACCATTCGGCAATGTAATAAGGGCCTTTGCCATCGTGATATTTATTGATCAGCGTTTTTACTTCTTTTGGATTGTCGAGGCCGTTAACAGCAGGCAAATAGCCAGGCAAATAACCCCGCGGCATTTGCGAAGGACCATCGCAGGTAAACAAAAGGCTGTTGAAGCCGCCCTCCCGGAATATTTTACGGTTTATATCCAGGTACTCTTTATCATCACCGTACGAGCCATATTCATTCTCGATCTGCACCATTAAAATATTGCCGCCGTTGGTCACCAGCAATGGCGAAAGCTGTTTACCCAATTGCATAATGTAATCTTGATAATATTTTAAAAACTTAGGATCTTTGCTGCGAACTTTTAGCGTTTTATCCTTCAGCAGCCACCAGGGATAACCGCCAAACTCCCACTCGGCACAAGCATAAGGGCTTGGGCGCATAATTACCCACAAGCCTTCTTCTTTTGCTATGCGTACAAATTCGGCGACATCATTATTGCCGGTAAAATCATATTTACCTTCTTCGGGTTCCTCCGCGTTCCAGAAAATATAAGTGGCGACGGTATTCAGGCCCATAGCTTTTGCCATTCGCATCCTGTCGCGCCAATAAGCCCGCGCGATACGTGTGCAATGCATTTCGCCCGAGATCATCTGAAAGGGTTTGCCGTCCAGTAAAAAGGTTGAATCGCCCAAAGCAAAGGTATGTTTGGCCTTTTGGGCAAGGCAAATATTGGTCAGGATGATTACAGCGAGAAGAAGTAGAACTGGTTTTTTCATTACAGGAGTTTGCTTGTGAAATGCCGGCAAATTAATGATTTTTCAACTTGTTATTTTGTTAGATTTATCGGTTCTATGACGAATGTTGTGGGTATTGGATTTTAAGGGCTGAAGTTGTGATTAAACTTATTAATGGAATCGCTGTCTTTACCCTCTTTCCGGCTTGCCGAAGAGAGGGTCGAACAGCGCAGCGCATTCGGGGTGAGTAAACTGCGCGCCAGGAAATTGTGTTAAATGTCGCTCGTATATTTACTCACCCGGACATCGCTTCGCTCGTCCACCCTCTCTTCCGCAAGCGGGAAAGAGGGTAAAAAATGTCTGTTCCTCACCTTAATGATATTGGGTTGGGCGTCTCTTCATTGGATATCTCACCCACACAAAACGTCATAGAGTCGATTTATTCGAATTTTTATCGTCTATATTTTAATCAACACTCCATATCCCATGAAAACCAGGTTTACCTATCCCGTTGCCTTGCTGATCTCATTTTTTCTAAGCTTAACAGTTAGGGCCCAAACCATCGATCCATCGGCTTTTAATATGCTTAAATGGCGGATGATCGGCCCGCATCGCGGTGGCAGGACTGTTGGCGCGACCGGCGTGGTGCAGCAGCCCAATGTTTTTTATATCGGCGTCAACAACGGCGGCGTTTGGAAAACCACCGATTACGGCAGAACCTGGCAGCCTGTATTTGATGAGCAGCCTACCGGCTCAATAGGCGACGTTGCAGTGGCGCCATCGAATCCAAACGTGGTTTATGCCGGTAGCGGGGAAGGCTTGCAAAGGCCCGATCTTTCGGTTGGGGATGGCGTTTACAAATCTACAGATGGCGGCAAAACATGGGTAAACACCGGATTAAAAAATGCACAGCAAATTGGCGGCCTTGCAATTGACCCGAATGATGAAAACAAGGTTTTTGTCGCCGCTTTAGGCCACCCTTACGGGCCAAATCCCGAAAGGGGCGTTTATCGTACGATGGATGGCGGTAAAACCTGGGAAAAAGTATTGTACAAAGATGAGAACACGGGCGCAATCCAGGTAACTATCGACCCAAACAATTCAAACATTATCTATGCCGATATGTGGGCTGGCCGCCAGGGGCCCTGGGAAAACGGTGAATGGCAGGGGCCGGAAAGCGGCTTGTTCAAATCAACCGACGGCGGCACAACCTGGGTAAAATTAACCAACGGATTGCCAACAATCGCAGATGGCTTGGGGCGTATCGGTTTTTGTGTGTCAGCAAGCAATTCAAAACGGATGTATGCCTGTGTGGATGCGGCAAAAGGCGGAGGTTTCTTTAAATCTGATGATGGCGGGAAATCATGGGCCAAACAAAGTACAGACCTACGGTTATGGGAGCGCGGGAGTGATTTTGCAGAATGTAAAGTGGACCCGAAAAATCCTGATGTGGTTTATATCGCCAATGTGGTTACCTGGAAATCAACGGATGCCGGTAAAAGCTGGACGGCTATTCGCGGCGCACCGGGTGGCGATGACTATCACCGTTTATGGATAAACCCCGAACATCCCGAAATAATTTTACTGGTAAGCGACCAGGGTGCAGAAATTACCGTAAACGGCGGCCAGACATGGAGCTCGTGGTATAACCAGCCTACAGCGCAGTTCTATCATGTAAGTACGGATAATGCATTTCCGTATAATGTTTATGGCGGACAACAGGAAAGCGGCTCGGTTGGTATCGCGAGCAGGGGAGATGACGGGCAGATAACCTTCCGCGAGTGGCACCCGGTGGGTGCGGAAGAATATGGTTACATAGCCCCTGACCCGCTTAACCCGGATATTATATATGGCGGCAAGCTCACCAAATTTAACAAACGTACCGGGCAAGTTCAAAATATATCTCCTGAAGTTGGCCGCAGCGGTAAATACCGTTTTCTGCGAACTGAACCCGTTATCTTTTCCCCTGTAGACCACAAAAGCTTATTTTTTGCCGGGAATGTGCTGTTTAAAACTATAAATGGCGGCAATTCATGGCAAACAATCAGTCCTGATTTAACCCGAAGCACCTGGGATATTCCCGAAAGCGTGGGGATATTCCGCACTGATAATTTAAAGCAAATGCCGCAGCGCGGGGGGATCTATTCCATAGCGCCTTCTTATAAAAATATAAACACTATTTGGATTGGAACTGATGATGGGCTGATACAGCTTACAAGAGACGGCGGCAAAAGCTGGAAAAATATAACCCCGCCCGAAATTACGTCATGGAATAAAGTTTCACTGATTGACGCCGGTCATTTTGATGACCAAACAGCTTATGCCGCAATTAATAAGATCAGGCTGGATGATATGAACCCCTATATTTACAAAACGCACGATGGAGGTAAAACCTGGAAAAAGATTGTAAAGGGTTTGCCTTCCGATCCGGTTAATGCTGTAAGAGAGGACCCTTTTTGTAAAGGTTTATTATTTGCCGGATCCGAAAGGGCTGTTTATGTTTCGTTTAACGATGGGGATAGCTGGCAGCCGCTGAGATTAAATATGCCTGCCACATCTATCCGCGATTTGGTTATCAAAGATAATGACCTCGTAATTGGTACCCATGGGCGGTCCTTCTGGATCCTTGACGATATAACCGCCCTTAGGCATTTGGCTAAGCTTAAAGCCATCAAACAAACAGTTTTATACGAAACAGGCCTTGCCTACCGGGTAAGATGGGACATGAATACCGATACGCCTTTGCCGCAGGAAGAGCCTGCGGGCCAAAATCCGCCTGATGGTGCAATTATCGATTATTATTTGAAAGACGATGCAAAATCAGTAATCAGTCTGGAGATATTGGACGCAACCGGTAAACTTATACGGGTTTATAAAAGTGACGACCGGCCCTATGCTATTCCCCCGGTAAATATCCCTTTATATTGGATAAGGCCACAGCAAATACTTTCCGCGGCAAAAGGCGCTCACCGTTTTATATGGGATATGCACACCCAACCCTTAAATATGCCGCCCACCTACCCGATTGCCGCCATTTACGGACAAACTGCCCCTAATCCGACTTCACCATGGGTTATGCCCGGCAATTATACCGTTAGGTTAACAGTTGATGGCAAATCATATACGCAGCCGCTTGTAATTAAAATGGATCCCCGGGTAAAAACACCTTTTATCGAATTAAAAAAACAGTATGACCTTTCGGAGAAGTGTTACCGGGAGTTGAAACAAATAATTGTCGAATCGGATAAGCTGCATAGTTTGCAAACCCAGGCAGAAAAACTATTACCCGATGCTGTCGGCCAGATAGCAACTTCTCTAACAAATATGAAAGCAAGCGCTTTGAAATTGGAAAATGGCAGCGAGGGAAATAAGTCTGAAAGTTTTAGAAGTTTAAGAAACAGCCTATTGCGGCTGATGAACCTGATGCAGGGAAGCGATATGCCCGTTACCACCCAGGTTAGTCAGGCCGTTAACCAGGCTGGTAATTCCTTTAATTTGTTAAATTCGGAATTTAATAGGCTTACCGATGTTGACTTGAAGTTATTGAATGATCAACTTGTTAAAGCCGGGAAGGGGGAAATTGTTTTGTAAGTTTACACATGCTGCAAAATAAAATCAGCATCTACTATTAATTCGGTATAAACTGCTTTTAAAAAGTCCACATCGGGCCTTTGTTTGCCGTTCATGATCAGAGAAAGCTTGGCATCGCTAATGTTAAGTTTTTTTGCCAGGCTTTTTTGTTTCAGGCGCATTTCATACATCCGCATCTCAATCATCCCCGTAAGGGTTTTTGGAGCAGCAATAACATATTTTTGTTGTTCATAATTCTGGGCAGCCAATGCTAATTGCCTTATTTCTTCAAGTTCTTCCTTTGAAACATTTTTACTTCCTTTAGCCATCAGGCCATCAATTTTAGCCATTGCCATAGCGTAACTGCTGTCATCATTAATTCCCTTGTGTTTCATAAATAGTAAAAATTAGTTAATCGCAACGGGTACAAATCAATTTGTCGCTCCAGCACGAAACGTTCCTACAGAACGTGTAAATGAGTTGTGTTTATATCCTACCAACCAAACGTCCCGATGGGACGTTTCTCCCAACCCGTTGTGTGCGTCCCATCGGGACGTTTGGTTGGTAGAAAAAATAAATTCAATCGTTTGCGTTCCGTAGGAACGCTTGGTAAAACGCGACAATTTCGTGTCCACCCACCGCAATCGTCACATAAAGCAAGATAAGCATTTTTAGAATATTTAAAAATAATTTAGAAAACCAAAAATTTATATTTCAAACTTACCACCCCGCAAACTGTTTATGCAATAATAAATCCCAAAATCATGGGAGCAACAAATTTATTGGACAAAGCCATCGGTCAACCCATAAACCGCATTGAGGGCCGTGCAAAAATTACCGGCGGCGCGAAGTACGCAGCTGACTATCATTTTAAAAACATGGCTTACGGGGTTATGGTAACCAGCGCCATTACCAAAGGCCGTATCGTTGAAATTGACAGCAAAGCTGCGGAGAGCGCTCCGGGTATTTTGACGGTGATGAGCCACCTTAACGCGCCTGATGTGCCCGGATATGGCCATAACCCAATGTCCAAGGTTCCCATATATGCGGGTAAGGAATTTAAGCCATTTTTGGATGACAAGGTCCATTTTAATATACAACCGGTCGCCCTGGTTATCGCTGAAACACTGGAGCAGGCCCAATATGGCGCATCGCTGGTAAAAGTAAAATACGAAGCGGAGACGCACCATACCGATATTCATGAAAATATCGCAAAAGCAATAACCCCGGAAAAACCAGCAGACTATACCCGCGGACAAGCCGATGCATGGAAGGATGCCCCTGCTAAAATTGAGCAGGAATATCAAACGCCCTTACAGGTGCACAATCCGATGGAACCTCACGCTACTACGGCCTACTGGGAAGGCGACGATAAACTGTTTATTTTTGATAAATCGAACGGTGTTAAAACCCCGAGGCAACAATTTGCCAAGTATTTTAATTTGAAGGAAGAAAATATTAAAGTGTATTCCCCTTTTGTAGGTGGAGCGTTCGGCAGTTCATCGCGCGTGTGGCCGCAGGAAATGGCCGCCGTTATGGGTGCAAAAAAAGTTGGCCGCCCTGTAAAAGTGGCGCTTGAACGCTGGCAGGTATTTAATATGGTGGGCTACCGTCCTTATTCCATTCAAAAATATGCTATAGGCGCTAACAGGAACGGAACTTTAACAGGCATTAGTCACGAAGCTTATGGCTCAACCTCGCAATATGAGCAATTTACAGAACGCATATTGGAGCCTACTAAATCAATGTATAGCTGTGCTAATGTGCATACTTCGTACAAACTTGTTCCGCTTGATGTAAGCACCCCGTGCCCCACACGCGGACCGGGCGAAACCAGCGGGTCATTCGCCATGGAATCGGCAATTGACGAGTTGGCTTATGCCTTAAATATGGATCCGCTGGAATTAAGATTGAAAAATTTTTCGGAAACAGACCAGCTTAATAACAAACCATGGTCAAGCAACCATATTAAGGAATGTTATAAAATTGGCGCCGAAAAATTTGGATGGAGCAAGCGCAATCCTGCGCCGCGTTCCATGCGCAAAGGCGAAATGCTGGTTGGCTTGGGCATGAGCGCCGGAATTTATAAAGCTGAACGCGCCCCTGCATCTGCAAGCGTAAAAATGCTGGCCAACGGTAAGGCATTAATACAATGTTCAGTAGCTGATACAGGCCCCGGTTCGGTTACCATCATGACGCAGATTGCTGCCGATGCATTAGGCATTTCGGCTCACCAGGTTCAGATAGAGTGGGGCAACGCCGACTTTCCCTTTGCACCTCCCCAATATGGCTCTCACACCACCGCTTCAACAGGCTCGGCTGTATATGACGCTGCCGTCGCGCTTAAACAAAAATTTATGGCCATAGCTAAAATTCAGGAAGCCGGTACATCCCTCAATTATACTGATATTTTAAAAGCGCATAACCTGCCGGAACTGGAAGTAACGACAGAATCAAAATCCGGGCCCGAAGTTGAAAAATACTCCGGTAAATCATTTTCCGTTCATTTTGTTGAAGTGCAGGTCCATCCTTTAACCTGCGAAGTAAAAGTAACCCAAGTGGTATCGGTAATAGATTGCGGCAAGGTAATGAACTATAAAACCGCACACAGCCAGGTATTGAGCGCAGTCACCTGGGGAATCGGAATCGCGTTAATGGAAGAAGGGGTTGTTGACCATCGCTACGGGCGGTACGTAAATAATAGCCTCGCTGATTACCATGTCCCGGTAAATGCAGATATGCCGGCTATTGATGTACATTTTATTGACAAGGAAGACCCTGTTTTAGATCCAATGGGCGCAAAAGGCTTAGGTGAGGTTGGGTTAATCGGCTTTACCGCCGCAGTGGCAAACGCGGTTTACCATGCCACAGGGAAACGCATCAGGCAGTTGCCTATTACGCCGGATAAATTAGTCTGAAGTCTTAAGTCGAAAGTCCTAAGTCAGGAGCCAGCTGCTTTTTTTTTACTTAAGACTTCGGACTTTAGGCTTTAGACTTAAAACTACAGCGTCAAAACAGCCGCGCCTTTAATACCGCCCTTTCGCAGTTTATTTTTACCAGCGCCTGGTTTTCAGCCGGCTTGGGCATGGGAACCTCCTTAAGCACCAGCGGCTGCCCCGGTTTTTCAAACACCATTGCCTGCATCGTTTCCAGGTTTTTTTTCATCAGATAAATAGAGAGAAAAGTATAACAATACAAAAACTGCCAGACTAACAAAATGTTTAATTTTTATAAAACCAGGGCATTGCATTATTGTAACAATTTGCGCTACATTTCCTTTTAATAGCCGGCCACGGTAATTTATAAAGTAGAATACGATAAATTAGTAAAAATAATTGGCAGCTATGATGAACCATAAATTCAGATCAACCCTTTTTAGAATTATATTTTTTATCATCTATGCATTCATTTTTGTTTTGCCGGGATATGCCCAGGGTCAGCTGATTAAGGGCAATGGACGCCAGTACCATAACGGAATGGTTGTTTGCGCTACACCAGATGCCGCACAGGTGGGGCTTGATATATTAAAGAAAGGCGGCAATGCGGTAGATGCTGCCATTGCAGTTCAGTTCGCACTGGCCGTAACGCTTCCCGAAGCTGGAAATATCGGCGGCGGCGGGTTTATGGTCTACCGGTCGGCCGGCGGCGAAACCAGTACGCTTGATTTTCGCGAAAAGGCCCCCGCAGCGGCCAGCCGGAATATGTTTCTTGACAGCGCCGGCAATGTAATTCCTGATATGAGCCTTGCAACCCACCAGGCTTCGGGCGTACCGGGATCTGTCGACGGTATGGCGGAAGCTTATCGTAAATATGGCAAATTGAAATGGGCGGAGCTGGTTCAACCGGCTATTGACCTGGCACATAATGGCTTTAAGATAACAAAGCAGCTTGCGGGTTCCCTTAATTGGGGCCGAACCCAGTTCATAAGGCTAAATCCGGGGAAAACCTATCTGTTAAAAGAAGGCGGATGGAACGAGGGCGATCTGCTCGTACAGGAAGACCTTGCTAAGACGCTCGAACTTATCCGCGATAAGGGCAGGGACGGTTTTTACGCAGGCGTGGTTGCCGCTCAGCTGGTTGAGGAAATGAAAAATGGCAATGGCGTCATATCAAAAGAAGACTTGAAAAACTATCATTCAATTTGGCGCAAAACACTGATCGGCAGTTATAAAGGATATAAAATCATTACCATGCCGCCACCATCGAGCGGCGGTATAGCTTTACTCCAGTTATTGAAATCCGTTGAACAGTACCCTCTGCAACGATGGGGCTTTAACCGGGATTCGACCGTGCAGTTAATGGTTGAAGCGGAACGCCGGGTTTATGCCGACCGCTCAAAATACCTGGGCGACCCCGATTTCTATAAGGTACCGGTGGATAGCCTGCTAAAGCCGGCCTACATTCAATTACGTATGAAAAGTTTTAACTGGAATGCCGCTACCCCAAGCAGCAGCATACAACCGGGGACATTTGCCGGTTACGAAAGTGACCAAACCACGCACTACTCAATCGTTGACAAGGAAGGTAACGCGGTTGCCATTACCACCACATTAAACGGAGGATTCGGATCGAAAATATTTGTTAAAGGCGCCGGTTTTCTTTTGAATAACGAAATGGATGATTTTAGCGCAAAACCGGGCGTCCCCAATATGTTTGGACTGGTTGGCGGCAAGGCAAACAGCATACAACCGGGTAAACGCATGTTATCATCCATGACCCCAACCATTATTGAAAAAGATGGCAAATTATTTATGGTGGTGGGGACGCCGGGCGGCGCGACTATCATCACTTCGGTATTTCAAACCATCCTTAATGTTGTCGAATTTGATCAGGATATGCAGCAGGCCGTCACTTCAAAGCGTTTTCATCACCAATGGCTGCCTGATGAAGTGGACGTAGAAAAAGGCGCATTAGACAGCATCGCAACAGCTAAACTACAGCAAAAAGGGTATAAGATAATTGACCGCGGCCCAATCGGCAGGGTTGATGCCATATTGATAACCCCGCAAGGCTATTATGAAGGCGGGGCCGATCCGCGCGGTGACGATACGAAATTGGGGTGGTGAGTTTAGTTCATGGTCGATGGTCCATAGTCCATTGCAAGAACTTCGATGGTCTGCCGTCTATGGCAAAAACCCTATAACGACACTTTACTTATATATTATTAAATTGCAACCCTGTTCGCTATAGACCGTGGGAACTACTTGTTTGCTATGGTCTATGGACCATCGACTATGGACTACATATTAACCATGAACCATGAACCAAAGCAGCGTAAAACACCAGGAAACGATTGATTATTTTTTGAAAATAGTTTGGCAAACTGTAGCTAACAGGTACAACCAGTTGGTTACTGAATTCGGTATAACACAATCGATAGGTTACTTGCTCATTAATATTGACGAGAAGGAAGGGACTACGGTTTCGCAGGTCGCGGCTTTGCTTGGGCTTAAATCAACGAGCCTTTCACGTATGCTTCGCCAGTTAGAGAAGGCTGGATTGATATACAGGGAATCAAATGTGGGCGATAAGCGCTCGGTTAAAATTTATTTAACCGAATTGGGCAAAGAAAAGCGGCACCTGGCCCGCGTATTAGGAAGACAATTCAATAATTACCTCAATGCGCACATCAGTGAAAACGATAGGGAATACTTAATAAAAATGCTCAAAAAAATAAATCAGTTGACACTCAATTTTAAACCGGGGGAGCTTTAGTTGATTAAGTTGATTGGGTGAGTGGTTGGACCAATTAGTTGATTAAGTTGATTAAGTTAGATTAGGTTGATTAAGTTGAATAGGTTAAGAAAACCTAACTAAATGATGCCTATTGGATTTAACCTAATCAACTCAATCAACCACTCACCCAATCAACTACTCACCCAACCGACCCACACGTTTATCGCAAAATAATCGTTATAAATTGTTAAAAAATGTTAAGCTGCTGTTTTTGAATTATAAAAGAATAAATTTGCCGTTTGAAAATACTTTGGTATACAACAGGCAAGTGAAATGAATTAAAGATGAGATGAACAGGATACTGGTGGTTTTATTGCTTTTTTCTGCATGTTTAAGTGCCTGTACCAAATCAAACGATGTAGTGGCCAAGATAAATGCGCAGCAGGTAATTGATAGTAAAATTATAAGCGCTTATTTAAAAAATAACAGCATTAATGCCAGTGAAATTGACTCAGCAGGTGTTTTTCCAACAGGGATTTACTATAAAAAAATTGATTCAGCGGGGACAGGAAACGATCTGTATACAAGCGCAACCCAGGTTACAATTGGTTATACAGGCTGGTTATTAACAGCCAAATCAACATTAGGGCCGGTAATTGCGCAAACCAATCAATTCCATCCTTCTTTTGTTTTGGGTTCAGTGATAAGGGGTTGGCAATGGGGGATACCCGAAATTAAACAGGGCGGCGCAATAACGTTGTTTTTACCGTCGCGCTACGCCTACGGTCCTTTTCCGCAGCCGGATTTAGGTTTACCGGCAAATGCGGTACTTGTTTTTCATATAATGCTTTACAATGTGACTAATTAATAAAAAGACAATAAATAATACAAACAGGACGATAGATTAAGCAAAACGAATATTAGATACAAATGAAACAAACCTTATTTAGCTTTTTATTAATTTCGGCAATAGGCCTGGCATCGTGCCGCAAGGATAGGATTCAGCTTAGCATCAAGCAATACGATCAGCAACAGATATTAAAATACATCGCCGCCCAGGGGATAACAGGCATGCAACGCGATTTGACAGGCGGCGATACTTCCGGGATATATTACAAGATAATTAACCCAGGGACACAGTCGATCAACGGAACGCCGGTTACGCCCCTGGATTACCCCGATAAGATTGCGTTTGTTTATACCATACGCACACTTGACGGCACTTTTGTGCAGACAGATACGATCGCAAATCACTTTTATGATTTTGTGGGGCATATTTATTCAGACCATTTACCGTTTGGCTTACAAACCGCGGTACATAATTTATTAAAATATCCCGATGCAAGTATGCGCGTGCTTATACCATCGCACCTGGCTTATGGTGTGAGCGGGACAGGCTCGGGGAGCAGCACAATTGCCAACAACAAAATAGCAGGCAACGAGAGCCTGGATTACTACATACATGCCGTAAACAATTTTAACGCTTACGACGACTTGGTAATTAAAAATTATATGACTGCAAACAGCCTGACCAGTTATGTACAATCGATGAAAATACCGGTTCCCGGCCCACTGGAGCCCATCGTTTACTGGCCGGGCAAATCTTCACATGTGCCGGATTCCGCAACTTACTATTACAAGGTATTAACTCCCGGCACAGGGACCAGCGCAATTACAGAAAGTAGTAATGTAACAGCAACGTTGACCGGCCAAATATTTAACGGCTCTATTTTTTATCAATATAATACCTCAGGGGGCTATTCTTTTGACGTTAATAGTTTGTTAACTCCCGTGCAAGACGGATTAATAAACCATGCAAAAGTTGCAGGCGCCAAAATTTCATTTTTAATACCCTCATCATTAGGGTATGGGATGGCCGGCAGTTCTGGTATACCGCCTTTCAGTTGCTTAAGGTTTACCTGGGATGTTTTAACGGTAACGCCATAGTTATGGGCGAAACGTCAGTTGCAGCTTCTTTCGGACTTTCCGGACTTTACTGACTTTCGGACTTACCGTAAATCTCTTTCAACGCTGAACTAACATCGGTATACTTAAATCTGTATCCCGCATTTTCAATTTTTTGTGAGGATACTTTTGTGCTGCCCAATACAATAGCGCTCATTTCGCCCAATAGCAGTTTTAAAAAAAATGCCGGCACATTAGGCAGCCACAACGGTTTGTGCAGTTGTTTTGCAACTGCCTGCGTAAGCTGTTGACTGGTTACAGGGTTTGGCGCCGCCATGTTATAAACACCCGTCAAATTTTCATATTCTATGGCATACTGGTACATGCAGGCAACATCCTGCCAGTGTATCCAGGATACCCATTGTTTACCGCTGCCTAAGGGTGAACCAACAAATAATTTTATTGGCTGTGCGATCTTTGCCAGGGCCCCGCCTTTATCAAGCACTACGCCGGTGCGGAACTTTACTACCCGCAATCCGAATGCCTTGCCTTCATCGACGGCATTTTCCCATGCTATACAGCATTTCGCCAAAAAGTCGTTTGATGGCGGGCTATCTTCAGTCATTAATTCATCGCCGCGGTCACCGTAATAGCCAACTGCCGATGCTGATATAACAGCGTTGACATGGTGTTTTTTATTTTTAAGCAAATTGTAAATTAAGCCTATTGACTTTGTGCGGCTTTCGATAAGTTCCTTTTTTCGCTGATCAGTCCAGCGTTTATCCGCTATCCCCGCGCCGGCAAGGTGCACCACTATATCAGCATCATCAATGCAATGTTCATCTATCTCACCCTTGTCAATATCCCACAAAAAGGTTTTAACCCGCGCATCTTTACCAACTGAGCGGCTCAAATGGCTCACAGAGTAACCTTTCTGCAGCAACTGCTCAGTCAAATGGCGGCCAATGAGCCCGGTGCCGCCGGTAAGGAGGATGTGTTTGTTGGGAGAGTTCATAGTTCGTGATAGTTCATAGTTCATAGTTCATGGTTCATGGTTCATGGTAAGACAATAAAAATGTGTTTTATTTGCCGCTACTATCAACCAAAAGCCCCCTTTGCAGCTGCTATGAACTATGAACCATCAACTATGAACAAAAAGTTCCATTTGCAGCTACTATGAACCATGAACTATGAACCATGAACTAAATATTAACATTATCCTGCACAACAACCTTGTTGCATAATGGTTTCGCATAGTTATCGGCAAAAAGAACATGGGTAGGGTCAATTTGATAGGCCTCCTGGGCTTCAGGACTGTCGAACAATATTAATAACGATACATCATACGAACGGTCGACCACATCGCGAAAAGTTTCGGCAGGTACTCCTACATGTATGTCGCGGATATGCGTTATTGGAAAAAGGGTTTGCAGGCCATTAATTAATTGCTGTTTATCGGCCTTATTTTTAAGCCAGAAATGAACGTGGTGTACAAAGGTGTTTTTGAGGAGCATAGTGTTGTGTTTTTGTTTTGCTAAAGTGGGAATTTTATACGGATATTCTCTATGGGCGCAAATCAAATTGTCGCATTGCACCAAACGTTCCTACGGAACGCAAACACTTGAATTTATTTTTCTACCAACCAAATGTTCCTACGGAACATGTCTCCAATATAAAAATGCGTTCCGTAGGAATGCTTGGTTGGTAGAATCCACAAAAGCCATTTTTCACGTTCCGTAGGAACGTTTCGTGCTGAAGCGACAAATTGGTTGGCACCCTTTTCTATTTGCCTATCTAATCAGCCGGGCGTCAATATTCAGCGGAGTGATGGAATGAACGGTTGCCCTGTCATGAAAACCGGGATATAAAGGATTTAAAAGAAAATTAAATTCGGTTGGGTTTATTGCGGAACAGACTTTAAAGGCAAGGAATTTATTTTCGCGCACCCATTGGTCGCCCATTATTTTATTTTCCAGGTTATCCCGAGCCTGCCAGGTTACAGGGTATTCATCGTCACGTAACTGGTAAATTAATGCGTTACTCTTCTTTATTTCAATTGATGCGATGTAGAGGTTCGGAGGCAGATCCGGTTCATTGAAATGTACAAGGGTTTCAAGATATGCCAATGAACTGTTCACGCTCGTGTATAGCATATAGGTACCTTTACTATTCCATCGGCCGCCGTTTTTAAAAGCCCCGATGCCGGAAAAGTCGCGCGCACGCTGTATTGATTTAGCAATCCGGTAAACTATCATCGTGATCAGGAATATACGCCTTCCTCGATTCTTCCTAAAACATCGTTTACCATATTTAAGCCCGTGGGCATATAAAACAAATCAATAGGCTTTATATTATTTAAGGCCTTGTTCGGTGCGCTGAGCCAGCTTTTTACCTTTTCGTCATTCTCAAATACGGAGAAAGCATGTTCAACAACTTTGGCTATTTCAATCACAAGCGACGAAGTATGTTTGTCTAATTTATCCGTACTTTTTTTTCGCTCAAGCGTTTTAACAGAGGCATCGAGTATGTTTTCGGAAAAAGCTTTTTTTGAGATGCCTAAGTGGCCAATTAGTGCATCCAATGAGGCTTTGGTTATGCCCTCGTTACTTAAGGATATAATATCAAATTCAGACCGGATAGGTTTGGTAATAATACTTTTCCCGCCAAGTAAATGAACAAAATTAAGTTCCCGGCTTGGTCTGGTCTTTTTTTCTGTTATTTCCATTTGCGACAATTTTACCAAATATAAGGATATAATGTCGCAATTTAAATTATTTAATTTAAATGTGAAATAAGCCGTTAAAATCGCGCTATCGCCCGTTGTGATAATAACCCATTGCAATACTATCCAACTCGTGCTCGGTAATCATCTTGTAAGGAAAATACAAAAAGATCAATATGATCGCAACTAAACCAACAATTTCGAAAGGGCTAAATTTATCATCTTTTTTCATGGCTGCGTCTTTAACTATTAATATATAATTAACAACCGCGAAAACTGGTGCAGGTTTTAATTTGGTTGCATTTTCGGGACCCTCCTTAAAGATACTTGGCACTTTCCGGTCGCCTTTTGGTAGCTAAAATGTTGGACAGATGTCAAATATTATTGCCAAATGTGCATTAGAAGCAAATAATTTGCAAATTTGCAAACTGCGTTAAGTTAATCCCCTGTTTAACTATGAGTGATAGAACGATATTGGTATGGTTTAGAAATGATTTGCGTATTCACGATAATGAAATATTGTTGGAAGCGATACGCAAAGCAGATAAAGTGTTACCGGTTTATTGTTTTGATCCCTTTTATTTCCGGAAAAACCCTTCAGGTAACCCCAAAACAGGGAATTTGCGGGCGCGTTTCCTGCTGCAATCAGTTGCCGGCCTGCGCAAAAACCTGCAGAATATTGGCGGTGAGTTAATTGTTCGCGTTGGCAATCCGGCTGATATTTTGCCGCAACTTGCCGAACAGTATGGTGTAAACGAGGTTTATCACCACCGGGAGGTCGCCCATGAAGAAACCGCTATATCCGAACAGGTGGAGACCGCTTTATGGAAAATAAAATTGAATTTAAAGCATTTTATCGGCCATACACTCTATCATAAAGAAGATCTGCCTTTTCCTATAAAGGATATACCTGATAGTTTTGCTGTTTTCAAAAAAAAGATTGAACGCGACAGCAACGTTCGCCCATGCATAGCAACGCCGGAAATTATTTATGTGCCAAACATTATTGACGCAGGGCAGCTGCCAACCTTAGAGCAGTTGGGGCTTGATGAACCGGTTGACGACCCTCGATCGGCTGATACGTTTATTGGCGGCGAAACTGCTGCTTTAGATCAGTTAGAGCAATATTTTTCAAATGATGATCATGCAAATGCAAATAAAAGCACGAAGAATTCACCGGCTGCCGATCATTCATCACAGCTTTCGCCCTGGATCGCATTAGGATGTATGTCGTTAAGGAAGGTGTATTGGGAAGCTATCAAACACCAGGGCTCAAATATCCATCGCACCAATGTGCTGATATTAGACCTCTTATGGCGGGATTATTTCAGGTTTATGTTTAAAAAACACGGGCAAGAATTTATCTGTCCTGAACATAAAGATAAATCCCTTTTACTTGCGGCCAACCAGGACGAACTTTTTGAAAGCTGGAAAAATGGTGAAACCGGGGTTCCACTGGTTGACGCAATTATGCACGAGCTAAATGCAACGGGATATATCAATAAATACGGCAGACAAGTTGTGGCGGGCTTTTTAATAAACGACCTGAAAGTTGACTGGAAAAAAGGAGCCGCTTATTTTGAAGAAAAACTGATCGATTATTCCCCTGCAAGCAACTGGGGCAACTGGGCTTTTATCGCCGGCGTTAATGATGCCCGCGAAAGCAAGTATACTATTGCCACAAAACCGGCAAATGAACTGGAAATAAAAAGCGAATTTATCGATACCTGGCTGCCGGTTGTGAAAGATAATCTTTCGGTGAATTGTTGATTGAGTGAGTGGTTGATTAAGTTGATTAGGTTACAATCCAATAAGCATCGTTTAGCTAGGTTTTCTTCACCAATTCAACTTAATCAACCTAATCTAAGTTAATCAACCAATAGGTTTTCTTAACTTATTCAACCTAATCAACCCAATCTAACTTCATCAACCAATAGGTTTTCTTCACCAATTCAACTTAATCAACCTAATCCAACGCAATACCCTCCCAACTAATTTTACAAATTAATTAAAAGTTTACACGCCGATATGCTTACTTTTGTACCGTTTTAAAGATTGGTTTCTCATGGATCGGCTCAACTATATTAACAGCGGAAACGCTGCCTACATAAATTCATTATACGAAGCATACAAGCAAGACCCTGAATCTGTTGACTTTGGCTGGCAGAAATTTTTTGAAGGGTTTGATTTTGGTAAAGATGTGCAGGCGCCGGGCGCCGAAATAATTACAGAAACGCCTGAGCATATTTTAAAAGAGATCAATGTGCTCACGCTCATCGATGGCTATCGTTCGCGCGGCCACTTATTTACGAAAACCAACCCGGTGCGCGAAAGGCGCAAATATTTTCCTGGTAAAGAGCTGGAAACATTTGGCTTAAGCGATGCCGACCTCGACACGGTTTTTAACGCCGGTGTTGAAGTTGGGCTGGGCCCTGCAAAATTGAGCGACATAAGGCAATTGCTGGAAGAAACCTATTGCGAATCCATTGGCGCCGAATACAGGTATATCCGCAATCCCATAAAAATAAAGTGGTTTGAAAACCGCATGGAAAGCAAACGCAATACCCCTTCGTTTTCAATCGAAGAGAAAAAGCTTATGCTGAATAAGTTGAACGAAGCGGTTGTTTTTGAAAACTTTTTAGGGACCAAGTTTTTAGGGCAGAAACGGTTTTCGCTCGAAGGTGCCGAAGCGCTGATCCCGGCATTAGATTCAGTTATCCAGAATGGCTCGGAACTCGGTATAGAAGAGTTTACCATTGGCATGGCCCATCGCGGCAGGCTGAACGTGCTGACAAATATTATGGAGAAGCCCTACAAAGAGGTCTTTTCGGAGTTTGAAGGTAAAAATTTCGATGAAGAAACGCCCTTTGGCGGGGATGTAAAATATCACCTCGGTTACTCGACGGACGTGGTAACTGTAGGTGGTAAACGTGTACACTTAAGCCTTTGTCCAAATCCGTCACACCTTGAGGCCGTTGATCCTGTTGCCGAAGGCTTAACACGCTCAAAAATCGAATTTAAATACAATGGTGATCATTCAAAAATTGCCCCTATACTAATTCATGGTGATGCTTCAATAGCAGGGCAGGGGATTGTGTACGAAGTTTTACAGATGGAAAAACTTGACGGTTACCGCACCGGGGGCACTATCCACATGGTGATCAATAACCAGATAGGTTTTACCACCAACTATAAGGATGCACGTTCAAGTACTTATTGTACCGATGTGGCCAAAACAGTTTTATCGCCGGTTTTCCATGTCAACGGCGACGATGTGGAAGCTTTGACCTATGTGGTAAACCTGGCAATGGAGTACCGGCAGGTATTTCATGAGGATGTGTTTATTGATATTTTATGTTACCGCAGGTATGGGCATAATGAAGCCGATGAACCAAAATTTACCCAGCCTTTATTGTACAAGGCAATTGAGGCCCATCCAAACCCGCTCGAGATATATAAACAAAAATTGCTTGGCGAAGGGAGCATCGATGCCAGGTATACCCTGGAGCTTGAGAAGAATTTCCGTAGTGAGCTGCAGCAAAAACTGGATGAATCAAAAGCGGAAGATAGGATCACCGAAACTGTACAAATGTTTGAAGGCGTTTGGCAAGGTTTACACATTGCCACCACAAGAGAGTTTTTTGCCCCCGTTGAAACCGCTGTAGCCAAAGAAGAGTTATTGGATATTGGGAAAAAAATAACTGTATTGCCCGAAGGGAAAGAGTTTTTTAAGAAAATTGAGAAGCTTTTTGACGAACGCAATAAAATGGTGACCAAAACCCATGTTTTTGACTGGGCCATGGGTGAGCTGCTGGCTTACGGCACGCTGCTAAAAGACGGCTACCCGGTTAGGTTAAGCGGCGAGGATGTAAAACGGGGCACGTTTTCACACAGGCATGCCGTATTAACACTCGTTGATTCAGAAGAAGAATACATCCCGCTTGAAACCATTGAAACCGAAGCAAAATTCAGCATTTATAATTCACTATTGTCGGAATATGGCGTTTTGGGGTTTGAATATGGCTACGCTATGGCAAACCCGAACGCACTGACAATTTGGGAAGCTCAGTTTGGCGACTTTTTTAACGGCGCGCAAATCATTGTAGATCAGTATGTAGCCAGCGCCGAAACTAAATGGCAGCGCGGCAATGGCCTGGTAATGCTGCTGCCTCACGGTTACGAAGGCCAGGGCCCGGAACACTCTTCGGCAAGGGTTGAACGCTTTTTGGAACTCTGCGCCGACAGTAATATCCAGGTTGCGAATTGCACAACACCGGCAAACTTTTTCCATATTCTGAGGCGCCAGATGCTGAGGGACTTCCGCAAGCCGCTGGTCATATTCACGCCGAAAAGTTTGCTGCGAAGCCCTAAATGTGTATCAACGCTGGAAGAATTTACAAATGGCAAGTTCCACGAACTGATAGATGATGACTATGCCGATGTCAAAAAAGTAAAGCGGGTACTGCTTTGCAGCGGTAAGATATATTATGATTTGCTTGAAAAACAACAGGCGGATAAACGTAAAGATGTGGCCATAGTGCGGATCGAGCAGTTATATCCCACACCTTTAGTTCAGATACTGAAAGTAAAAGCAAAATATAATAAGGCGGCTGAGTTTTTCTGGGTGCAGGAAGAACCCGAAAACATGGGGGCCTGGCCTTATATCTGCCGTAAATTTCATAACGATAAATTGATTAACGTGAATGTAATTTCGCGGCATGAGGGCAGCAGCACGGCAACTGGTTTTGCCAAACAGCATGCCGCGCAGCAGCTGCATATCGTCTCGAAGGCGTTTGAAACACCGGCAGGCAAACAGGTAAAAGCAGCCGTAAATGCAACTACGAAAAAAATGGCTGATGTTGGAGCCGATTAATTAATTTGAAAATGTGCCAATTTGAAAATTTGAAGATGGATAGCGGCAATTAATTTTCAAATTGGCACATTTTCAAATTTTCAAATAAATATTCTACAATTACTTAAAATATGAGTTTAGCGATCAAAGTTCCGCCGGTTGGCGAATCAATTACCGAAGTAACATTATCCAGCTGGAAAAAAAAAGATGGTGATCCGGTGCAGATGGACGAAGTAATTGCCGAGTTAGAATCGGACAAAGCTACTTTCGAGCTTACGGCTGAAAAAGCAGGGATTTTAAAAATTGTAGCCAAAGAAGGCGATACATTGCCTATAGGGGCTGTGGTTGCCAGTATTGAAGAGCGCGGTGAAGAAGTAGCAGCGGATAGTAGCAGTCCGAAGGAAGTAGCAGTTGATAGTAGCAGTAGCAGTAAAGAAGTAGCAGCAGATAGTGGCAGTAGCGGTAAAGAAACTACGCCAGTTTCTGCTACTCCCTCGCAACCTGCTACTGCCACTGCCACTACCACTCCCTTGCAAGTAAAAGTCCCCACGGTTGGCGAATCAATTACAGAAGTAACCTTAACGCGATGGATAAAAAAGGACGGCGATACCGTGGCGATGGATGAAGCAATTGCCGAACTTGAATCGGACAAAGCCACATTTGAGCTTACTGCCGAAAAAGCAGGCATATTGAAAACTATAGCCAAAGAAGGTGACACTTTGCCCATCGGTGCTGTAATATGCACTATTGAAGGATCTGGCCCAACGAAAACTGCGGAACCTGCCACTGCTACTAATACTACTGCCACCGCCACTCCTGCTACTGCCACTTCCTACGCCTCCGGCGTGCCTTCACCGGCGGCTGCAAAGATACTGGCTGAAAAAGGCGTTGATACAAAATCGGTAAGCGGAACGGGGAAAGCCGGAAGAATAACCAAGGAAGACGCCTTACTGGCCGAAAAGATCTCTGAAAATCCCCAGGTATCTAAAGAAGCGCCGAAGTTGGACGTTGCTAATCAGAAGCCGGAAGCGGTGAGTTCAAGGTTGGAAGCAGTAAGCGCAAAAATAGAAGCTGCCATTTCGGGACCGCGGAGTGACCGCCGTGAAAAAATGTCGTCATTGCGTAAAACGGTTGCCCGGCGATTGGTCGCCGTTAAAAATGAGACTGCGATGCTTACCACTTTTAACGAAGTGGATATGTCGCCAATAATGGAGATAAGGAGCAAATACAAAGATAAATTCAAAGAAAAACATGGGGTAGGCTTGGGCTTTATGTCGTTTTTTACTAAAGCCGTTTGCGAAGCTTTGAAAGACTGGCCATCAGTAGGTGCGCGCATTGAAGGTGAGGAAGTGGTTTATAGCAATTTTGCGGATATCTCTATTGCTGTTTCGGCGCCTAAAGGTTTGGTGGTACCTGTTATCCGTAACGCCGAAAGCATGAGCCTGGCTGATATTGAAAAAGCGGTGGCCGCTCTTGCCCTAAAAGCCCGCGAGAACAAACTAACCATCGAAGAAATGACCGGCGGTACATTTACCATTACCAACGGTGGGGTTTTCGGCTCCATGCTGTCCACGCCCATATTAAATTCTCCGCAATCCGCTATTTTGGGGATGCACAATATTATTGAGCGCCCGGTTGCTGTAAATGGACAGGTGGTGATCCGCCCGATGATGTATTTGGCCTTATCTTATGATCATCGTATTGTGGACGGCCGCGAATCGGTAAGCTTTTTGGTAAGGGTAAAACAGTTGCTGGAAGATCCGGCGAGGTTGCTGCTGGGGGTGTAGGCAGCCCCCTCTAAATCTCCCCCGGTTGGGGAGACTTTTTTGAAACCTTTAAAAGAAACCGTGATAAATTCATTGCCGTTGGCTTCGGCCAACGTTACTGACATGCCATTTTCCTAATAAATTCATTGCCGTTGGCTAAAGCCAACGGCAATGAATTTTTTTAACTAAACCTTGTCCGGCATCATTTCATCTATTTTTTTCCGATTGATCTCTAATATCCAATCATTGAAGTGTTTGTAGATTGGTCTCAGGATTTCAACGTCAGATGCTATTATATCAAGGCCCCGATCATCGTACATATGGAAAATCAGGTTTTTGGTAGTATTAACAAAATATATTTCTATGTTGCTAAGAAACTTAAACCTCGGTTGTCTTGGAGGGAAGTCAGTATTTGCAATTGCGGTTAAAATGTTTTTATAATATATTCTGCCACACTTAAGTTTTATGATAGCGTTATTGAAAATGTCACCTTTTTCATAAAGGCCTATAGCCCTTGAATAATTAACCTCTTGTTTTTTAAGGTCATTAATTTGTTTGAAGCAGTAATTTGTAGCCCTGATCTTTCTTCTTCTATATTTATAGTCCCTAAAAACGAGAAATATTAGGTCAGTTGGATCAAATGAAGATTCAAATAATAGTGTTGATCTCCTGACAACTTCTGTAAAATATTCATCTGTGCCGGTTTCACCTATTTGTAAATCAAAGCGTAAACCAATATTATCCAAAAAAAAAGTGGTTTATTGATCTTTTGACCTTTGAAATTATCGGTTAGATACTCTTTGTATTCTTGTTTAATGGTTGTCATTTAAAATATAAAGTCAAAAAAAATAAATGATAATACCTTTACCTTATCGAGTAACCTGTGGGATTTCTGTAAGCGTGGACAATCGCAATAATAATCATTTGCTTTTGGTTCGTCATCAATAATATAATGGATATGAACTGAAAATTGCTTTAATAATCTCCCCTAAATTTTGTATCTTTGATAAAACAGCCGGGATTACAAACCCATCCAATGTAGCCGCCCATTTTTAACGCCGGCAATAAAACAAACCGTTCAGTTTTTTTTTACTGTTTTCAACAGCTGTTCTTTGAGGTTTTCCGCCTATTTAGCTGATATACAATAGTTTAAATATTTTTCATTGTGGTACCCAAAACGCGTTTCGCCTTCGGAAAGCCCTGTTTTTGTGGTACCCAAAATGCATTTTGCCTTCGGAAAGCCCTGTTTTTGTGGTACCCAAAACGCGTTTTGCCTTCGGAAAGCCTTGTTTTTATGATACCCAAAACAGCTTTTGGTGTTCATGTTTTTACCCAATCAATCCTAATTCAACTCAACCCGTAAACTTCAAAGCCCATTACCCTGCAAAAAACTTCATAGGTTCATTCCTGAATCCGAATTAAACGAGTTCATGAATTGAAAGAATCAATACAATTTAATCAATAATAATTCGATAAATTCCGGTAATTCAAAAAATTCGAGTTCAGACCATAGCCTTTTAGCTTTTATTCTAACTTTACGAAATCAAAATTTCACCATTGAATTAATGCCTGATAGTGCGCTAAACAAATCGTCCCAATCCAACAAGATCATCCTCTGCTTTTTGTTGTTCTGGACGGTATTGAACGCCATTCAGGCTTGTACATTGGAATTGCAGGGCGACGAAGCATATTACTGGCTCTACTCACGTTATTTAGCCTGGGGGTATTTTGACCATCCGCCGATGGTGGCCCTGTTTATACGCCTGGGCGATAGCATAATGCACAACGAATTCGGGGTGCGGATGCTTACCGTGCTGGCCAGTTCGGCTTCCATATACCTGCTTTGGCTCATTTTAAAAAAATACGCGGTTGATGCGGTAGCATTTGTCCTGGTAGTATCGGGTATTTTTATTTTTCATATTTACGGTTTCACCATTACACCCGATGTGCCCCTTTTCTTTTTTACGGTATTGTTCTATTTCTTTTACCAGCAATACATCGAAAAAGACACATGGCGCCTGGCTCTCCTGTTAGCTTTAGTTATTGCCTGCCTGCTGTACAGTAAATACAATGCAGTTTTACTGATAGTGTTTACGTTGCTGGCCAATATAAAATTGGTAAAACGATGGTCATTCTGGCTGATCGTTCTATTGGGAGGTATCCTATATTTGCCGCATATATTATGGCAGGTGCATCATGGCTATCCATCCATAAATTATCATCTATTTGAGCGTTCGGCCCATACTTATGATTTTACCAATACCTTCTCTTACATTCCAGGCCAGTTATTTATGGCAGGGCCGCTAATCGGATGGTTCCTGTTTTATAAAGCCTTCACAACTAAAGTTAAGGATGCATTTATCCGCTGTTTAATGGTAAACTGCGTGGGCACATTCCTGTTTTTCTTTATCAGCAGCAGTAAGGGCGAAGTGCAGCCGCACTGGACATTTATTCTTTTTGCGCCCTTGGTAATGCTGGTGCTCATCGGCTTTAAACAAAAAGGAGGCAGGCCAAAATGGCTTTTTCCGCTGGCCCTGGTAAATTTAAGTTTGATTTTAGCGGTTAGAATAATTATTATTTTCGGTTTCGGTTTTGCCAAAACTTACGGCCATTTAAAAAGTTATTATGGATTTAAAGATTGGGCGTATGCGGTAAAGCAAAGGGCCGGCAATAATTATGTGGTAATGAGCGAAGGTTTTCAAAACCCGTCGAAATATGATTTTTATACCAATAGCTTAAAAGGCTTTGCTTATGATCCCCGCTATTACCGCCGCACGCAATTTGATATCTGGCCGATGGAGGACAGCATCCAGCATAAAAGGGTTTATTATTTAACTTATTATCCCATCAAAGGGCTTACCACCGATTCGATAAAAGTTGCCGCCGGTACCTGGTACAGCGCCTGGGTAGATGATGTGCGTACTTATCAGAAAGTAAATTTTGAAACCTCATCGTACAAAATAACAGCATCGCCAGGTCAGAAAATCAGTTTCGATCTGACCATGGCAAATCCATACCCTTACGCCATTAGTTTTAGCGACAAAGGATACCTGCACGGGGTGTATTTAGATGCTTGTTTTTTTAAGGGAGATGTTGTTATCAACACGCAGGAGGCCGGCAAATCCTTTAACCAGATAAATTTAAAGCCCGGTGAAAGCGCCCGTTATACTTTTACGGTAACTGCGCCGTTTGAGAAAGGAAATTTTGATTTACTTTTTTCCTTGCGTACAGACCCATTTCCCGGCAGCAAAAACAGCAGAATTATTAACTTTACGGTCAAATAAACTTTAATCCCTATTACATGATAAAAAAGTTTTACTTCTCTATTCTTATCTCGATAATAACAAATACAGCAGCATTGGCCCAAACTATCGACGTTAATTTTAATGCCCTGGGCTTTTTGGATAACAGGGAGTATAAAGATTTTGTTGCAAGGTCGCGCACCTACTCGGGCACACGCACCGCGCTTGATTTCGGGCTTAACATCGACAGTTTAAATCATTTTGTTGTAGGTATTAATGCCATACACGAGTTTGGGGCTATCCCATTCTATTTAAAAGTGAACCCTGTAGCTTATTATAAATTTAAAAGCCCGACCTGGCAGTTTTATGCAGGCGAGTTTCCGCGTGCCGGTTTGTTAGACAATTACCCGCGTGCTTTATTAAATGATACGCTGATGTATTACCGCCCTAATGTAGAAGGATTGTTAGCCAAATATCAAACTGCCCATTTTATGGAAACCGGCTGGATTGATTGGGTGAGCAGGCAAACGGCGGTTGAGCGTGAGCAGTTTTTATTCGGTTTTGAAGGCAAATACCGCCCCTCCTTAACCGGGCCTTTTTACATTTCACATTATTTTTTATTGATGCATGATGCAGGAGCAGAAATTTTGCTGCCAAACGATCATATCGGGGATAATGGCGGCGCTCAAGTAAGGCTGGGTCTTGATTTTACCCATAAACAAACCGCTTTCGATTCCTTATCCTTTGAAGCCGGTGGAATGATATCAATGCAAAGGGTGCGCGGGCTTGACGGTTTTAAAATTCCCAAAGGGTTTGTAGTGAGCGCGTATGCCAGTTTTAGCCGCTTTGCGATATTTGATGAATTTTATGCGGGGCAGGGATCTGAAATTACGTACGGGGATGCTTTTTATGAAAAGAAATTCTATAACCGCCTCGATTTGATGTTTACTCCTTTTAAAGCAAACCGTCTTAAAGGCCAGTTTATTTTAAGCATACACAAAACCCCCGGCTTCACCAGTAACCAGGAGGCATTCAGGATAACTTATGATTTAGGCAGAAGGGTTATTGCGAGGTTTAGGGAAAATAGAGATTAGAGGCTGGAGATTAGTGATTAGTTTTTGTCATTGGGTCATTAGTCATTAAGTCATTAGAAAAACGCTTTCGAATTTTACTTTCGGACTTCATAGCTAATCTCTAATCTCCAGCGTTTAATCTCTTACTTTTCAACTAATCTCTAACCTCCAATCACTAATCTCTGCCCCTCGATATATCACCGCTGCCGTTTTTCCTGCTGTTTATATTTTTGGCGGCGCCGGTATAGCGTACATCACCGGAGCCGTTTACGGCGGCATCAACCCTGTCGCTGGCATTTACAGAGGCATCGCCTGAACCTGAGACGCGTACTGCCGTGTTTACAGTTAATAAATCACGCCCTGTAAAATCACCGGAACCAACCACGCTTACCGTTGAGCTTGCGGCGTTCCCGGATAGTTTCATGTCTCCTGAACCGCTAATGCTGCTTTCAAGTGTTTTTACAGCTACTTTGCCGGTCATGTCGCCGGAACCGCTGATCCTTAATTTGAGGCTGTTGGCGGAAATGCCTTCTCTGAATGATACATCGCCCGAACCCGAAATATTAATGCTGTTCACATCTTTTATAGTGACATGCACCAATATCTTTTTATGATGGCCCCAAAAGTTACCCCAGTTCCACATTTCATGTTTGCTATATATTTTCAATACGCCGCCATTTACTTCGGTTAAAATACGGTCCATCACATCAGGTGGCGCTTCAACTTTAACCGATTCGGTGGCGCCTTGTTTAATATCCACATCAAAGGGCCCGGCAACGTTTACCGCATTAAAGCCCGAAAGGTGGCGGTCAACAATTTCAGAAGTGGTTACTTTTACGGTTAGATGGGGTTTTGCAATGCTATAGCCTGCCCCTGTTATTAGTACGGCAGACAATAAAATTTTAGTTAAGGATATCATGGTTTATTAGTTTCGAAATAAGACGACGCGGAAATCAATTAGGTTGCACCAAAATAAAGAAAAGTTGTGAATAGTGAGTGGTGAGTTGTGAATGGTCAGTGGGTGTGATAGTTGTTAAATTCACTACTCACTACTGACCACTCACCATTCCCCCTTTAGGGGGTTAGGGGGCTGGGCCTCTAATCCACTATCACCCCAATATAATAGTTAAAGGTATCAACCTCGATATTCTCTTTTGTCGCGTCTTTTATTTCAACAGGACTGAAATGGATTGTTGGTGTAATAAACTGGTATTCGCCTCCTTTGATCCTTACTTTAACAGCCATATTAAAATCTTTTGCATCGGCAATCCAGCGGCAATAAAGTTTGCCGCGCGTAAACATAAACTCCAGGATAGGGATATTTTTATAATGCAGGTACTGATCAAATACCGGCTTCAAGTTTTTACCTGATTTATCACTTATGTAATCAACAATATCATTATACGTCACAGTTTGATGATAAAATGTTTTATTCAGGCCGCGTAATATACTGCGCCATTTTTCATCATCGTTAATAATAGCGCGTATCATATTTAATAGGTTGCCGCCTTTGTAATACATATCCGCCGAGCCTTCCTTATTTACATTATAAGGTCCAACGATGGGCCTGTCATTCTGAATCAGGAAACGGGTCCCATGCACATATTCCTGCCCGGCCTGCTTGCCATATCTCTGTTCAACAAACAGCGATTCGGAATAATTGGCAAAGCTTTCGTGTATCCACATATCGGCCAGGTCTTTTGAAGTAATGTTATTGCCGAACCATTCATGCCCGCTCTCATGCACGATGATAAAGTCCCATTTAAGGCCCCAACCCGTCCCCGAAAGGTCGCGGCCGAGGTAGCCGTTTCCAAAATGGTTGCCATAAGCCGTACCACTTTGGTGCTCCATGCCCAAATGCGGCGTTTCTATCAGTTTATAGCCGTCCTCATAAAACGGGTAGGGGCCAAACCAATGCTCAAAGGCTTTGAGCATGTCCTTCACATTTTCGCCGAAATGCTGTTTGGCTTTTTCAAGATTGTAGCTTAACACCCAATAATCTAAGGTCAGATTGCCTTTCTCACTTGCAAAATTATCGCTGAAATGCGTGTACTTGCCAATATTGGCTTCAATATCATAGTTATTGATGGGATTGGCGACAAACCAATCGTACCTTGTATAGCCGTTGCCGAGTTTGGTCACCTTACGTAGGCGGCCGTTTGATACATCCTGCAAGGTATCGGGGCAGCTAATGCTGATCAGGGCGCTGTCAACTTCATCAGCCTGCTGGTCTTTGTTGGGCCACCATATACTTGCACCCACGCCCTGGCAGGCTGTAGCTATCCATGGGTTGCCGATGGAGTCTTTTGCATAAACCACGCCGCCGTCCCATGGCGCTCTTTTTGCGATTGTAGGATTACCCGAATAATAAACCGTAAATTCATCCTTGCGGCCTTTTTTTATTGCTTCGGGGAAGGTGACAAATACCGCGTTATACTTACGGGTGTAAGGCAGCTGCCGGCCTTTATAAACCACTTTTTCAACCTTTAAGTTGGCAAACAGGTCGAACTGCAGTTTGGTAAAATGCTGCGTGGCTGTAAATTTAAAAAGCGTGCTGCCGCTGATGAATTTATTGGCGATATCAAACTTAACATCAAGGTGGTAGTAACCAATGTCATAGCACGTACGCAACGGCGACGTTAAACTGCCGCGCAATGAATCGGCACGGGTAAAAGTTTCTTTTGGTACGCCCAATTGCGCCTTTGCACTGAAGGTGATTAACGCCAGCGCGCCTATTAGTAATCGGTGTAATTTCATTTAATCGGAGTAATCAATCAATAATCGGTGAAATCATTTGCTAATCGGTGAAATCATTTTTTTTTGTAATCGGTGAAATCATTATTCCAATACAGTAAGTTTTACGTTTGATTTGCTTTGCGCATCATGATATATTCTTATCGTAGCTTTCTGGAAATCCGAATCTTTAGCATGGTAAATATCTTCAAATTTTTGCGGATTTCTATCGGCCAGCGGAAACCATGAATTTTGTACCTGAATCATTATCCTGTGGCCTTTTCTAAAGGTGTGGGCCACATCCGGCAAGTTATATTTAATTTCAGTTACCTTGCCGGGAATAAACGGCACAGGTCTTTCAAAAGAGTTACGGAACTTACCCCTGAAAATCTCACCGCGAACCAGCATTTCGTATCCGGCCATTGTTACATGTTTAGGATTTGGTTTTGGTTCAGGATAATTATCCGGGAAAACATCGATCAGCTTTACCACATAATCGGCATCGGTTCCTGTAGTCGATGAAAACAGATCGGCAATTACCGGGCCGGTTAAAGTAATATCCAGCGTTAAAATATCGGTTTGATAGGTTTTAACATCCGGCCTGCGTTCTGCGAAGCGCTGGTCATCAAGCATATATTCCCTTGTGCGCTGGGCCTGAACTCCAGCCTGGTAAGGAACAGGTGAATTGGGGTCGCTTACATATTCGTCAAAACTGCCGGCTGCTTTTGGGGCATCAAATGACAGCTTGCCATTTGCATGGAAATACAACGTTTTTTGAACGGTATTTTTTGGCGGCCATTCGTTAAACTTATGCCATTCGTTACTTCCCGAAATAAAGACGGTGGCTTTTGGGAGGGCCATTTCACCTTCATCTTTCAGGTAGTATTTAAAAAAGGGCAGCTCCACATTTTCCCGGAACCACACGCTGGTTTTGGCGCCAAAATCCTGATCCCCGAAAAACTGTCCCTCGCCGCGCTCCCATCCGCCATGGAACCAGGGGCCCATCACCAGCATGTTTGGATGCGATGCCGGGTTTTGTTTTTGCAAAGCTTCGAAAACGTGCAGGGCGCCAAAGCAATCCTCGGCATCAAAAAAGCCGCCTACCACCATTGTTGCCGGGGTGATGTTTCTTAAATGCGGGCGAATGTTCATCCCCTTCCAAAAGGAATCATAATTAGGATGCGCCATCATATTGTTCCAGAATTTTACAGAATCGCCGAAATAACGCTTTTTATAGTTTGGCAATGCGCCGAGGTCGAGATAAAATTTATAATTGTCGGATTCTTTATATTTTATGGGGTTTTTATATTCCGCAGGGGTAATTGGCTTGGGACGCGGTACGCCAAAGCTGGTTAAAAATGCAAAAGCATCCGTCACAAACAAAGCGCCGTTATGGTGAAAATCATCGCCAATAAACCATTCTGTTACGGGGGCCTGCGGCGACACTGCTTTAAGCGCAGGATGAGCGTTCAGCAGCGATGCTGTTGAATAAAAACCAGGATAAGAAATGCCCTCAATACCCACTTTACCGTTGTTATTTGGCAGATTTTTTATCAGCCAGTCAATGGTATCGTAAGTGTCCGAACTTTCATCAATATCCTTGTTGCTTTTTTTATTTTCAATGTCCGGGCGTACATCCACAAAATTGCCCTCGCTCATCCAGCGGCCGCGAACATCCTGGTAAACAAAGATAAAGCCGTCTTTTGCTAAGAGCATATTCTGTCCCAGGGTGCGTCTGTATGCATTTTCTCCATAAGGGCCAACGCTATAAGGTGTGCGGGTCATTATAATAGGGTATTTTTTTGATTGATCTTTTGGCAGATAAATGGAAGTAAACAAACGCTTGCCATCGCGCATTGTAATGTACTTTTCCATTTTGGTATAGTTTTGCCTGATATAGGCAGAGTCTTGTGACGATTGAGCATACGTACAGGTATACCATACCGCGACTCCTAAAAGGAGCAATAGTTTTTTCATAATGAGTTGGTCAGTTAAAAGCTAAATAACTGGCTAATTTAATAAGTTAATTGATAATATGTAATTAGTGTTAATACTGTTACAAAAAGGCGGGGATTGCTCTCGCCCTCTTTTTTGCCTGCAAAAGAGAGGGTGATCCAGCGAAGCGCAGATCGGGTGAGTAAAATTGTCGCTATGCATTGACGTTAGTACCGCTCACATAATTGACTCACCAGGACATCGCTGCGCTCGTCCACCCCCTCTTCGGCAAGCCGGAAAGAGAAAAAAAACTGATTTAAACATAAAACTTATTAAAATAATTTAAAAAGATTTTGCAATTATGGATTTTAATTTACTAAGTTTGTATTGGATAATGCATAGCCTATCATTAAATAATATTCTCATTAGCCTTATGTCGGTAAGGGTAATTTCAATAGTTAAATTGGTTTGATGAAATCCCCGCCCAGGCGGGGATTTTCTATGTGATATTATTACTAAGTCCAAAGTCTTAAGCTAAAAGTCTTAAGCCGGACTTAGGACTTTAGACTAAAAGACTTACGACTTAAAACAAATGGCCCGATTAAATTTATTGGAAGAAACACGATATGAAAAACTGCCGGTAACGGTGTACGGCAACCAGCAGCAGGCCTCCCTTGCAGTAGCGGCAAGGATAGCTGCGCTGATACGGGGCAAGGATGCCAAAGGCGAAAAAACCGTGCTCGGCCTTGCCACCGGGGTAACCCCTATCGGCGTTTATGCCGAGCTGGTGCGGCTGCATAAGGAAGAAGGCCTGAGCTTTAAAAACGTGATCACCTTCAACCTGGACGAATACTACCCCATGCAGCCCACGGCAGCCCAAAGCTATGTCACGTTTATGAACGAAAACCTGTTCGGCCATGTGGATATCGACCGGAATAATGTACATATCCCCGACGGCACATTAGGCAAAGAGGAGGTAGCGGCTTTCTGCCTGGATTATGAGCAAAAGATCACAAAGTTAGGCGGACTGGACCTGCAGATCCTCGGCATAGGCCGTACCGGCCACATCGGCTTTAACGAGCCGGGCTCGGCGCCGAACTCAGGCACAAGGCTGGTTACCCTTGATGACCTGACCCGGAACGACGCCTCCCGCGATTTCGGCGGCAAGCAAAACGTACCGACCAAAGCCATAACGATGGGCATCGGCACGATCTTCAAGGCAAGGGAGATCATCCTGATGGCCTGGAGCCAGAAAAAAGCCCCGATCATCAAAAAAGCGGTGGAAGGGGAAATGTCCGGCGATGTGCCGGCCACCTACCTGCAGCTCTCGGAACATGTGGAATTCGTACTGGACGAGGCGGCAGCCTCGCAGCTGACAAGGTTCGATACCCCCTGGCTGGTAAAAGACTGCCACTGGGAAAACGGCTTAAAAAAGAAAGCCGTGATCTGGCTGGCCGAAACGGTAAACAAGCCCATCCTGAAACTTACCGAAGAAGATTACAATAACCATGGCATGGCCCAGCTGGCCGTGGAACAGGGCCCGGTATACAATATCAATATCGACATATTCAACCAGCTGCAGCACACGATCACCGGCTGGCCGGGGGGAAAACCCCATGCCGACGATTCGCAAAGGCCCGAAAGGGCACAGCCGGCCCGCAAGCGCTCCATCATCTTTTCGCCTCACCCGGACGATGATGTGATCTCGATGGGCGGTACCTTTATACGATTAGTTGACCAGGGGCACGATGTGCATGTTGCGTATCAAACCTCTGGCAACACGGCTGTCTGGGATGACGACGTACTGCGGTTCGTGGAATTTGCCATCGACTTTAACGAGAGCATCGGCGAGGATAATACCAGGCTGAAAAAGAGCTATGAAGAAATGCGGGCCTTTATGCCCACAAAAAAGCCCAACCAGGTAGACACGAAAGAGATCAGGGATGTAAAAGGGTTTATCAGGAAAACGGAAGCCATATCGGGGGCAAGATATGCAGGACTGGAAGACGACCATATCCATTTTATGGCCCTGCCGTTTTACGAAACCGGCAAATTCAAAAAGAACTCGGTGGGCGAAGAAGACATACAAATGACCATCGACTTACTGCAAAAAGTAAAACCCCACCAGATATTCGCGGCGGGCGATTTCGCCGACCCGCATGGCACCCACCTGGTCTGTTTCAACATCATCCTCGCAGCTTTGCACCGGTTAAGAGCGACTGAGGACTGGGTAAAAGACTGCTGGCTGTGGATGTACCGCGGGGCATGGCATGAGTTTGAGACCTGGGAAATAGAGATGGCCGTACCCCTGTCGCCGCAGGAAGTGGTGAGAAAAAGGAATGCGATCTTCAAACATCAGTCACAGAAAGACAGGCCGGTATTCCCGGGCGATGACGCGAGGGAGTTTTGGGTAAGGGCGGAAGACCGCACAAGGGAAACCGCTAAAGCCTACGACAAGCTCGGCATGGCCGAATATGAGGCTATGGAGGCGTTCGTGAAATATATTTTTTGATTACACCGATTATTGGAAATGATTACACCGATTTATGAAGGATTTCACCGGTTATCGTAGTAGTTTTGATATGGATATTGTATCTTAGGCATATTATAACTAAAGTACAATTTCATGAAACTCAAACTAACCCTTATCGTGCTAATTGGAGTCTTGTTTTTAAGTATTACTCATATAAAAGCCCAAACAGACACTTCAAAATTTACACCTTCTCACTTAGCTGCAGCAAGGCAATTAATTTTAACAACTGGAATGACTGATGTGCGCTTCTCGATGATGAGGAATAATACTATAAAAGCCGTTAGCAATTCGGTACCCGAAAAAAACAAAGCAAAATTCATATCTGAAATGACTGATTTTATGAACAAGTATCTACCATCTGAGCTTTTTAGAGATCGTTTTGTAAAAATGTACGCAGAAGCATTTAGTGAAGATGAACTGAATCAGCTAATTAGCTTTTATAACTCCCCTCTTGGTAAAAAAATTTCTTCTAAAACACCCGAGTTAATGCAAAAAGGGATGTTAATGGACCAGGAAATATTAATAAAGCATAGCGTAGAATTAACATCCATTATTAATGAGTCAGTAAAAGAGTAGTGACAGGACCTCGTTGAGTTAATTAAACCTTCCCTTCAAATACTTCCCCGTATACGAATCCTTTTCCTTAATCAAATCTTCCGGTACCCCTTCAAAAATCACCTTGCCGCCTTTATCGCCGCCTTCGGGGCCGATGTCAATCACCCAATCGGCGCATTTTATCACCTCCATATTATGTTCGATAACTATGATCGTGTTGCCATGGTCGAGCAACGCGTCAAATGATTTCAGCAGTTTTTTAATATCCGCAAAGTGAAGGCCGGTTGTTGGTTCATCAAAAATAAATAGGGTTTTGTTGGTATTATTTCCTTTTACCAGGAAAGACGCCAGCTTGATACGCTGCGCCTCGCCGCCTGATAGCGTGTTTGATGATTGCCCTAATTGCACATAACCCAAACCAACATCCATCAATGGTTTTATTTTGCTGATGATCTTGGGCTCTTTGGCAAAAAATTCCAAGGCCTCCTCAATGGTCATGCCCAATACTTCGGATACATTTTTATCGTGATACGTAACATCCAGGATGTGCTGTTTAAAGCGTTTGCCATCGCAGGCTTCGCACTTTAAAAAAATATCAGCCATAAACTGCATTTCTATTTTCACTTCGCCTTCGCCCTGGCAAACATCACAGCGTCCGCCTTCCACGTTAAAAGAAAATGCCGAGGGCTTCAACCCGGCGGCTTTTGATACCGGCTGCGATGCATACAGATTGCGTATCTCGTCCCATGCCTTTACATAGGTAACCGGGTTTGAGCGTGACGAACGGCCTATCGGGTTTTGATCGACCAGTTCAACCTGTTCAATCTTTTGATAATCGCCATCAATGCTATCATATGATCCGGTTTGCTCGGCATTATAATTACCCAATGTTTTTTGCAATGCGGGGGCTAATATGCGTTTCACCAAACTCGTTTTACCGGAGCCGGAAACCCCGGTGACTACTGTAAGTACACCTAAAGGGAATTTGGCGGTCACATGTTTAAGGTTGTTTTCCCGCGCACCTTTTATTTCAATAAAATCATTCCACTTCCTGCGCGTTTTTGGTATGGCTATTTCTTCTTTACCGCTTAAATAACGGCCGGTAAGGCTGTTTTCATCCTTTATAATATCGGTATAAGTGCCGGTAAATATCAGGTTGCCGCCATGGGTTCCCGCTTCAGGGCCGATATCGATAATATGATCGGCGGCCTTCATAATTTCTTCTTCATGCTCAACAACCAGCACGGTATTGCCAACATCGCGCAGTGATTTTAACACGCCAATCAGCCGTTGGGTATCCCGCGGGTGCAGGCCGATGCTTGGCTCATCAAGCACATAAATTGAACCCACCAAACTGCTGCCCAAAGAGGTTGCAAGGTTAATTCGCTGCGATTCGCCGCCTGATAGTGTATTCGATAACCGGTTCAGCGTTAAATAGCTTAAGCCAACATCGTTTAAAAATGACAACCGGTTAGTGATCTCCATCAGTAAACGCTTGCCGATTTTGGTATCAGTTTCATTTAATTCAATGGTTCTAAAAAATTCCAGCGCCTTATCAAGGGCCATCAAGACCACATCGGTTATTGATTTCCCGTTTATTTTTACGTACGATGCGTCCTGTCTTAAGCGGCTGCCCTTGCATTCGGGACAGGTGGTTTTACCCCGGTAGCGGGATAACATCACACGGTATTGAATTTTGTAGGTTTGCTCTTCCAGTTCCTTAAAAAATTCGTCAAGGCCACGGAAGTATTTATTGCCTGTCCACAACAGTCTTTGTTCTTTTTCGGTCAGGAAATTGTATTGCCTGTGTATGGGGAAATCAAACTTTAAGGCATTTTTTACCAGCACATCATTCCACTCCCGCATCTTTTCGCCGCGCCATGGAGCAATAGCGCCTTCATAAACGCTCTTGCTTTTATCGGGTATTACCAAATCCTCATCAATGCCAATCACCTTACCATAACCCTCGCAACGTTTGCATGCGCCGTAAGGGTTATTAAAACTGAAAAAGTTTGGCGTAGGCTCCTCAAAGCGGATGCCATCTAACTCAAACCTGTCGCAAAAAAAGCGTTCAGTTTCTCCACTGCTTAAAGTCCTCCCTACCGGGGAGGATTTAGGAGGGGCTTCATCCGGCTCCTGATATCGTACATAACAATCCCCCTTACCCTCAAAAAAAGCAGTCTGTATCGAGTCGCCCAGCCGGCTCAGGGTTTCATCTTCTTCGTTTTTTGAAATACGGTCGATGACGATCCGTACGGTAGAGGTTAGAGGTTGGAGGTTAGAGATTAGCGGTTGGGGATTAGAGATTAGAGCAGAACCACCTTCTTTCTTACCTTTCACCTTTAACCTTTCACCTTTCACCTCTTCTATGTCGCCTTTCACCTCATTAATTAGCCACGAACCATCATCAACAATGCTCATATCTTCGAGCAGGTCTTCAATTTTGGATAATTTTCCCTGGTATTCAACCCGCACGAAACCTTTTTGCATTAATACCGCCAGTTCTTCTTTTAAACTTCGGTTATTGTGAGGATATAAGGGGCATAAAATGGTTACCTTTGTTTCATCAGGGAGAGTCATGATAAAGTTGATCACACCGGTAACTGAATCTTTTTTAACTATCCCGCCGGATATGGGTGATATAGTTTTGCCGATACGCGAAAAAAGCAGCTTTAAATAATCGTAAATCTCCGTCGAAGTACCCACTGTCGAACGCGGATTGGAAGTAATTACCTTTTGTTCAATGGCGATGGCGGGGGCGATACCTTTTATATAATCGACATCGGGCTTATTCATCCGCCCTAAAAACTGGCGCGCGTATGACGAAAGGCTCTCCACGTATCGCCGCTGACCTTCAGCGTAAAGGGTATCAAAAGCAAGCGATGATTTCCCAGAACCCGACATACCGGTAATCACAACCAACTTGTTTTTGGGTATGGCCACATCCATATTCTTCAGGTTGTGCACCCTTGCCCCTTTTATAATAATATGATGCTGCGGATCTTTTTCTGCTTCCATTTAGTTCATAGATCACGGTTCATAGTTCATAGTAGTACGCGTTCCGGCCATGAACCATGAACTATTAACCATGAACTTTCGTCCAAACCGCAAAAATCCTAAAATATTTAGCAGAATCCAAATGAGTTTGAGAAATGTATTGGTTAATTACCTATTTATTAAATAGCTTGCATTGGCCTGACAAATCATGCGATTTATGAGATTTTAACAAGAATGACAGGATTATAAATGAAATCAGTGAAATCCGTTTATCAGTTTAATCTGTGATCCTGCAACGATAGGATTCCGCTTGTATTGCAAAAAATAGTGTTAAATAATGTTAAATCGTACAGGCTTAGATTAAACCAAATAAATATTATTTGGTTTTTAAACTATAATTTGCTTTATTTGGAGTAACAAATTTCTTAACCCCAAAAGAGAACGATATAGAAAAAACTCTACTTTAAAGATTTTTTTTAATTAATTTAACTTAGGAGTTTTTCTATGGATTTCCAATTGAAGAGTGATCAGGATCTAATCCATCTCTATACCTCGGGTGATGAAGCAGGGCTGGTAGAACTGATACGCCGTTATCAATCAAAAATATACACTTCCATTTACTTGCTGGTAAAGGACGAATATCTTGCCGAAGATGTCTTCCAGGATACCTTTATTAAGGTGATCAACACCTTGAAAGCCGGTAAATATAACGAAGAGGGTAAATTTTTGCCCTGGGTTACGCGTATAGCCCATAATTTGGTGATCGACCATTTCCGCAGGGAAAAACGCGCCCCTATGATCAGTAACGGCGATGACTTTGATATATTTGAAGTCCTGGGCAATTACGATGAAAGCACTGAAGACCGAATGGTGCGCGAACAAACATATAAAGACCTTAAAACATTAATTCATTTGCTGCCTGCAGAGCAAAAGGAAGTATTAATAATGCGCCATTTTGGTGATATGAGCTTTAAAGAAATAGCCGATATTACCGAAGTAAGCATAAATACCGCTCTTGGACGCATGCGTTATGCCCTCAATAACCTGCGTAAAATGATGCAGAGTAAGGAAATGAGTCTTAAGAATTAGTGGAATGGTTGATTAGGTTTATTGGGTTGATTAAGTTGTAAATAGTTTGACCAAATAAACAACTATTCACTTAATCAACTTAATCCAACCCAATCAACTAATTCCCACAAATAATTTCATTAAAATTTCATCTTCATAAAATATTCTAATTAAGCTTTCGTTGTAATTGTAAACTAATTATAAAACAAGCTTATGGATGAAACTTTTACTACTACTTTAAATTTACTTACTAACAAAGCCAAGGTGAACGAGGAATTACAGGAGAACCTGGAAGGCGACGAATTAATGTTTTATCATTCAATCCGCGCTGATTTGGATCTTTTGAAGAAAAACCCAAAACTTCAAACCATCCACCATATCCTCGACTATTCAAAAAGTTTTCGTCAGTAGTACATCTACCTAACTGGTTCACAGTTCATTGCAGTTTGTTTAAACCGTGATGAGCTGTGAATCTTTCCATTTTGGTCATTTGCTTCGCGTCATTTGCTTTGCGTCATTTGGTCATTTGCTTCGCGTCATTAGTCATTAGTTCTTTATTTGAGAATCACAAGTTAATTTACGGCCCTTTGTTTTGCATTTATTCGCTCTGTGACGTTTTGTATGGTTTATGTTTTATTCAAGGCCGGCAATCCACATTGAAAGACACTCATTATTTAGCAAAAAAATTGATGTTTTTTGCAAACTCAAGCTATTCATAATTACCTGATTATCAGTCATAAACACTGTTATGTTTTTAGTTTTTGTAAACTTTTGTAAACTTTTTTTTCTGTTTCATTTGTCTCACTTTTGTGAAACAAACAAACACTGAATCCCGGATTGTTAAAGACCTCCGTTACTCTTTAACCCTTAATTTAACCAACGCAATCCATCATAGAACCCATTTATTTAATATTGCAGATATATGTCCCATTAAAATCTATTTTTGCCCTTAATCCGAATGACTAATGACCAATGACGCGAAGCAAATGACCAATGACCAAACAAGACCGATACCGCCACTTTGTTGAATATTTTTCTGAACACCAGCCTGATGCGGTGACCGAATTACATTATGGCAATCCTTATGAGTTACTGGTTGCCGTTATACTTTCGGCGCAATGCACTGATAAGCGGATCAACCAGGTGACCCCCGCTTTATTTAAACAGTTCCCGACGCCGGAGGCTTTAGCCGCATCAACTGCTGACGAAGTTTTTAATTATATCCGCAGCGTTAGTTATCCGAACAATAAAGCGAAACATTTGGTGGGCATGGCCAAAATGCTGGTTGAAGTTTTTAATGGCGAGGTCCCTGCCGCGATGGAAGATCTGCAAAAGTTGCCGGGCGTGGGCCGCAAAACGGCTAATGTGATCTCGTCGGTGGTGTTTGAGGAACAGGCTATTGCGGTTGACACGCATGTTTTCAGGGTAGCAAACCGCATCGGTTTAACTACTAATGCCCGTACGCCACTTGCTGTTGAAAAGCAATTGATGAAACACCTGCCTAAAGGTGTGCCCCGTATAGCCCACCACTGGCTCATATTGCACGGGCGGTACATTTGCGTGGCAAGAAACCCAAAATGCGATATTTGTCCCATCAGCTGGTTTTGTAAATATTATGAACAAAATAATACCGAATCTGCTTTAAAAAAGGCAGACGCTTTAAAAATTAAAAAAGTTAAGGAGCAGAAAAAGAAGACGACTTTAAATAAGATAGGCCGGGAGCTTAAGAAAAGAAGTGTGGATAAAGATATTTGAGTGAGTGGTTGATTGAGTTGATTAAGTTGAT
>DAIOXE010000016.1:0-74796 GCA_036758125.1 Mucilaginibacter sp. | reverse complement strand
TAGGTTAGCAAATAATTGGTGAATGGTTGATTGAGTTGATTAAGTGAGTGGTTATTTTAAACCATTACGGCCACGTAAAATTGCAACCTAATCAACTCAATCAACCTAATCTAACCTAATCAACTAATTATTACTAAATCTTAAGAAAAGAAGTGTGGATAATAATGGTTGATTAAGTTGATTAGGTTAGCAAATAATTGGTGAATGGTTGATTGAGTTGATTAAGTGAGTGGTTATCTTAAACCATTACGGCCACGTAAAATTGCAACCTAATCAACTCAGTCAACTTAATCTAACCCAATCAACTAATTTTACTAAAAATATTAGTATTTTTCAATAATACTTTTTACATTTGTTTTCACAATTTATAAAATGAGCAGCGTAGAAAAATTAAAGGCATTACAGCTTACCTTAGATAAGCTGGAAAAATCATACGGAAAAGGTACCATCATGAAGCTGGGTGATTCCGCTATTGAGGCTATCGAAGTTATATCAACAGGGTCTATCGGCCTTGATATCGCTTTGGGGGTTGGTGGTCTACCAAAAGGGCGGGTTATTGAAATATACGGCCCTGAATCATCAGGTAAAACTACACTCGCTATACATGCCATTGCAGAAGCACAGAAAAAAGGCGGTATTGCTGCTTTTATTGATGCTGAGCATGCTTTCGACCGCTTTTACGCTCAAAAATTAGGTGTTGATGTGGAGAATCTGCTCATATCCCAACCTGACAACGGTGAGCAGGCGCTTGAAATTGCCGATAACCTGATCCGCTCCGGCGCTATTGATATATTGGTGATCGACTCTGTTGCCGCTCTTGTCCCCAAAGCCGAAATTGAAGGCGAAATGGGTGACTCGAAAATGGGTTTGCAGGCGCGCTTAATGTCGCAGGCTTTGCGAAAGTTAACCGGTACAATTAGCAAAACAGGGTGCTGCTGTGTTTTTATCAACCAGCTGCGCGAAAAAATAGGAGTGATGTTCGGTAACCCCGAAACAACTACCGGTGGAAACGCGCTTAAATTTTACGCATCTGTACGATTGGATATACGTCGCATTTCGCAAATTAAAGATACCGATGAAGTATCAGGTAACCGGGTTAAAGTGAAAATAGTGAAGAATAAAGTTGCGCCGCCGTTCCGCATCGCCGAGTTTGACATTATGTTTGGCGAAGGCATATCAAAAGCCGGCGAGATCATCGACCTGGGCGTGGAGCATAACATTATTAAAAAAGCAGGCTCATGGTTCAGCTATGGCGAAACCCGCCTCGGCCAGGGAAGGGATGCTGTTAAACAACTGATAATGGATAACCCTGAGTTGATGGATGAGTTGGAGGCTAAGATTAAGGAAATAGTTACTGGCGATCATTTGGCGGAAGTGTAGTTGGGATTATACAGTTACCGGAAATCGATTTTTAACTTTATTATTAAGATATTTTGAGAGCGGTATTTAAAATGAAACTAAATGAGCCTTGATATTTTTATCGAGGCTCATTTAGTTTGTATGAATTTGTAAATTATACTATATCTTTGGATATAGCTCAGTTGGATATACAGACGGAGAAAAGTTTTTACTTTTAATTAACAATATAATCACATATTTGTAAAATCCAATTATTACCTAATTACCTTTTTCTTAGATGAATTTCACTAAAATTTCTCATAATACAAGTTGTAATTGTTTTATAGACGCTGTAGAAAACACTAATAACACTTTTGTTAGAAAAGTAAGGCGTTCAGAAAATCTTAAGGATTCCGATTTTAAAACCCATATTGAAAGGGACAAAACTCCCCAAAATTTGAACGATTGCGAAGAGGTGTGCGGCTTAAATGGTGTATCTATTGAAATATGGAATGAAATAAGTTCTAAACCATTAATGGACAAATATCTTTTAACTGCGGCAATAAGCCCGCAACTAAAGAAAAACTTATGTGTTATAAGATTTAAGGTAGACTGTGGATTAGTGAAACATAGTCCAAATCAAATGAATTTTAACGAGTTTCATTATGATTTTTTTAAAGATGACAATTTCGTAGTCGAAAAACTTGATTTGGTAGAAATGATTCAATTAAAAGTGGCATAATGTTTATAATAGATAATCAATACAAGGTAAAAACATCGTTGCCTGTAATTATAAACAATTACACCATACTTCATTTTGATGAATTTCCCATTTTATTCTCCGGAACGAATAAATACGGAAATAAAGTATTAGGTTCATTATCATATGAAGACGATGACTTATTTAGATATTTCGTTACAATTCTTGACGATAAACAATATTCTGATTTTATTAATAAAAGGATATCCTATCTTGATTTAATCAAATTAAATCAAGAGGTTTTTGTTATTGACAAGGATATTAACGATAGTGAACAATCAACCTTTCAGCTACCGATAGAAAATATTCCACCTGAATATTTGCCACGCCAAAATTCATATATTCCTGAACAAAAGGTATCTGCCTCTTTGAATTTTGGATTTAGTTTAAAGGGTAAGTTAGCTGATTTACATAAAGCTTTTGTAAGTGAGGTTAATTATGTGAATCAAAGGATTTATGATTACTTAGAAGAAAGCCTTGAGGCATTAGGGAATTTACCATTATCTCCTCTTATATATTCCCAACCTTCAAAAACGAGTAGTTACAGATTGAATTTTGACATCGAATTTAAGCAATCTCAACAACTTGAAATATTCGCAATTAATCAAAATAAAATAGGTGAATTTATTAATAGCTACCTAAATTATATAGCTTACACTTTGCCGGCTGAAAGCGATGATTTTTTGAGTTTAAGTCCGGAAACTTCTAAGAACTTTACAGATTTAAAACAAAGTTTGATAGATGTGTATAATAGCGTCAATATCCAACCTACGTCGACTATAACGGACAGCCTGGTAGAAAGTATAAACAATTCTGCGAACAAATTATCAGATGTAACGGAATATTTAAAAACTAGTGAAAGTTTTAGTTCAATTGAATTGGGTAATTATAATGAAAATGGTGTCTTTTCGACAGTAGGATTTTTAGATCAGGGTTATAAGTCATCTGTAATATCTAAATTAATTGACGACACATTATTATTAGAATCGAAAGAAATAGAATCCGATGAAACACCCCAAAATTATAGAATTTTGGTGTATAAATTAAATCGTTATAGCGGAAAAGGTGGAGCAAGACTTTATTATCATGACGAAGATTTTCATACAATAAAACTCTACATTGAAAGAGGGGATCAGGAACTTTCTAATTCAATTTTCACCAAAAGTTTGGATGAAGATAAAGTAATAGATGTAAAAGGCATTGCTACTAGAATAAATGGAATATACAAAAAATTGGATTGTTACATATAACGGACCCAAGTTTAGCGAAGCATAACTCCCACCTAAAATGTGGCAAGCATTCTGCTTGTAAAAACAAATATTTATTTACCTTTAACTTTGTGAGCAGAAAATATACATTTTATAATCTGAAGATAACTTTCATACTTATTCTGTTATCGCTGCAAACAGGATTTACTGCAAGTGCGCAGTCATCCGCAACCTTCCCGCTTAAATTAAGTGCAACCAGAAAATATCTTACCGACAGCAAAAACAAGCCCTTCCTTATTAAGGAAATATCTGCATGGGGGTTGATCCAGGCTTTATCCGAACCTGATGAAGCGGCATTTATAGATAGTGTAAAAGCTAAAGGTTTTAACACCCTTTTGGTTAGCATTATTTCCTATGATACCAGATTTGCGGGCGATCCGCCTGACTGGCAGGGTATACCGCCTTTTAATATCAAATGGGATTTTTCTTCCTATAATACGGTCTATTTTGAACATGCAGCCAGGTTTTTGCGCATGGCCGAAGACAAAGGCATGCTGGTATTGCTGGTGCCCTGCTACCTGGGGTATAAGGGTGATAAAAACCAGGGCTGGTGGGATGAGTTGCTTAGTCCGGCAAACAATACAGCTAAAAGCCGTAATTACGGTCAATTCCTGGGGCAGCGGTACAAGGATTTTAACAATATTATCTGGGTTGCGGGCGGTGACAATAAAGGTGACAGCGCCCTATACGGCCACATGGATTATATTATACAAGGGATCAAAGAATTTGACAAACGGCATTTGTGGACCGGGCATTTTGAGTCGGCGCAAGGAAGTAACTGGCCTTCGGAGAATTATTTTTACAGGAAATATATAGATCTTGACGGCTTATATGACTTTACGGAATCCGCTCTCGGCAAGGATACGCCTCAATATAAAACTGAACTGGAGCATTTTGGAAAATCGAGAATGATCTTCCAGCTCGACCAAAGCTATGAGCATGATATACCCCATGGTCCCGATAATGAGGACCCGCAATGGATACGCCGTAAAAATTATGATGGCTTGCTAAGCGGCTGTGCAGGAACCAGTTTTTGCCCCGGACAAAAAGATAACCCGGAATATGTGCTTAAAAACTGGCGGCCATTGATGAATACCGAAGGCATGCAGCAGATGTTATATTGCTTTAAGGTATTCGACTCCCGCGCATGGGAGCAGCTTGTTCCCGATGTGGGCGATAAAATAATCATCGATGGCCGTGGCAGATATGGATCAATAAATTATGTATGCGCGGCTATAACGCCGGATCATAGTACTTTTATGGCTTACCTACCGGCAGGGGGATCGTTGACACTTGATTTGAGTCCGTTTGAAGTTAGAAAAGTAAGGGCCTGGTGGTATGACCCCCGGAACGGTAAGGTCCATTTGATCGGGGTTTTTGCTACCAATGAAATTAGACGGCTGAGCAGGCCAACTGATGAAGATTGGCTGCTGGTGATTGATAATGCAGCGTTAGACCTGCCAGCGCCGGGAAGGTAGAGACGCGATTGTAGCGCGATGGTAGAGACGCGATGCATCGCGTCTCTACGAGGTGTCTTGTTCGATCAACCCAACGTCAACTTTCCAATATAATCTTCTCAAACAGTTCCTCCACCTTCTAATATTCCTTAACTTTGCCCGCTTATAATTTACGCGCTTATGCAATATGATGTTATCGTTATCGGTTCGGGCCCTGGTGGCTACGTGGCCGCTATACGTTGTGCCCAACTGGGATTAAAAACTGCGATCATTGAAAAATATAATACTTTAGGCGGCACCTGCCTCAACATAGGCTGCATCCCCTCAAAAGCCCTGCTTGATTCATCCGAACATTACCACAATGCGGCACGTGCATTTGCAGCCCATGGCATAAAGCTTGACAATTTGAAGGTGGATTTCGCTCAAATGATAAAACGCAAGCAGGAAGTTGTCGATGCTAACACCAGTGGCATAGCTTACCTGATGAAAAAGAACAAGATCGATGTTTATACTGGCATAGGCTCATTTAAGGATAAAAACACCATCAACATAAAAAAGGCCGATAACACGGAACAGGAAATTACCTCTAAAAACGTCATTATTGCTACCGGCTCAAAACCATCAAGCCTGCCATTTTTAAAAACCGATAAAAAACGTATCATCACCTCAACCGAAGCTTTAACGCTTACCGAAATTCCCAAACATTTGGTATTAATTGGCGGCGGGGTTATAGGTTTGGAACTCGGTTCAGTTTATGCCCGTTTAGGGTCAAAGGTTTCGGTGATTGAGTTTATGGATTCCATTATTCCGACCATGGACAAAAGCTTGGGGAAAGAGTTGCAAAAGGTATTGCAAAAATTAGGAATGGAATTTTACATCGGCCATAAGGTTACCGGCGCTGCCGTAAAAGGGAAAGAAGTGACGGTGACTTTTGATGATCCTAAAGGTGAAAAGAAAGAACTGAAAGGTGATTACTGCCTGGTTGCAGTTGGCCGTATCGCTTATGCTGATGGTTTAGGACTGGATAAAATTGGCCTGGCTGTTGAAGAACGCGGGCGCAAAATTACCGTCGACGAACATTTAGAAACCAGTGTAAAAGGTGTTTACGCCATCGGCGATGTGATCAGGGGCGCCATGCTCGCCCACAAAGCCGAAGATGAGGGTACCTTAGTTGCCGAAATCATCGCCGGACAAAAACCGCACATCGATTATAACCTCATCCCCGGCGTGGTTTATACCTGGCCGGAGGTTGCAGCCGTGGGACAGACCGAAGAACAATTAAAGGAAAAAAGTATAAAATATAAAACAGGTTCATTCCCATTCAAAGCAAGTGGCCGTGCACGTGCCAGCGGCGATCTTGACGGTTTTGTCAAAGTATTGGCCGATGCCTCAACTGACGAGATATTAGGTGTGCACATGATAGGCCCCCGTGCCGCGGATATGATAGCCGAAGCGGTGGTTGCAATGGAGTACCGCGCATCTGCCGAAGACGTAGCCCGCATGAGCCACGCCCACCCTACCTATACCGAAGCCATGCGCGAAGCCTGCCTGGCTGCTACCGGAAACAGGGCCATACATATTTGATTTCGGATTTACCATTTTCGATTTCGGATTTAGCTGGGCTGCTACGCGCAGATAAAGAATTCTAAACTCTATTCAATCCCTGCTTGTTTTAATATGAAGCTTGCAGGTACAAACCTTCGCTTAAAAATCAATTTTTATTATTTTGCTGTCGTTATTAAAAGTCACCGCGTCATCAACTAAATCTACGGCCTTATCATTAACCTTTAAGCTTTTAATATTTCCTTTAAACCCATGCAATATCAATTTTATCTTATCATATTTTGATTGAAATGATCCTTCAACAGCAGATAAAACGATCTTATTCATAGCCGGATCGAAGCCGATTTCCCGTTTATAATAAATGCCTTTTTGATAATCATATGATGAACCGTCATCCTCGTAATAAACAAAGCTGTTAACTTCTTTGCCGTACCATACATTAATTTCTAAAATACCATCGCCTTTTTCGTTGGTGCTTTGTATCACATTTTGCATGGGGATAATTGCGCCGGCTTTTACAAATACCGGCAGATCCGTTAAGGGGGCCTGGGCTTTGATCACTCTTCCGCCTTCAAGTTTTTTATCGGTGCTTAAGCGGTACCAGTCGCCTGCAGGCAGGTAAACATCTTCGGTAAACTTGGTGCTTTCAACCGGGGCAACCATTATGGCGTCGCCAAATAAAAACTGGTTCTGATATTTAGCATCAAAAATTGTGCTGTCCTGTGTGTAATTTATAGCCAATGTACGGCTAACCGGTATCCCCGTTTTATGCGACTGGTAATAACTTGAATAAATATACGGCAGCAAACGGTAACGCTGTTCAATATCTTTTTTAATGATGGCCTCGTTTTCCTTGCCCCAGCGCCAGGGTTCGCGGTATATGGTGCCCTTTGATGCATGATTGCGGAACATCGGCGTATACACACCCAATGAATTCCAGCGCACCATCAGCGCGGGTGTGGGGTCACCGGTAAACCCGCCAATATCTACCCCGACTAAACTCATGCCGGTTATGCCCAAACTGTTTACCATACGCACCCCAAGCAGCATGTGGGCATCATAGGCCGAGTTATCGCCTGTCCATACCGCTGAGTAACGCTGTGTACCCGAATAAGCAGCACGGGTGAGCACAAACGGGCGTTTATTGCCTAAAATCTTTTTTGTGCCTTCATAGGTAGCACGGGCCATTTGCATACCATAGGCATTTCGTATTTCGGGCATGTAGTAATTGCCAAATTTTACCATCCATGGAATGTCCTGACCCCAGGCCGATGGCTCATTCATATCATTCCAAAAACCTTCGACACCTGGTTTTGTTAAGGCAGTGAACGATGCCCCCCACCATTTGCGCACATCGTCCCTGGTAAAATCGGGGAAATGGCAGCGTCCCGGCCACACGCTGCCTATAAACTTTTCGCCGTTTGGATAAGTGGCGAAGTAGTTTTTGGCAACGCCTTCGTCGTATTGCTTGTAGCCGGGTTCAACTTTAATGCCGGGGTCGACAATAGTGACCAGGTGAAAATCCATTGCTTTAAGCTTATCGATCATCCCTTTTGGATCGGGGAAAGTTTCTTTATTCCAGGTAAATATTTTATAATGATCCATGTAATCAATATCGCAATACATCACATCCGCTGGTATCTTATCTTTCCTGAAGTTTTCGGCAATGTCAAGCACTTCTGCAGCGCTTGCGTAGCTCCAGCGACATTGCTGGTAGCCCAGGCTCCATAGCGGCGGCATTTCCATACGGCCCGTTAGCCAGGTATAATCTTCAATGATCTGTGGTACACTTTGCGCGCCGAAGAAATAATAATTCATATCGCCGGCGTCAGCGCCGAACCAGCTCATGGTATCATCGGTGGTGGCGCCGAAATCAAAATAGCTTTTATGTGTGTTATCAAAAAATAATCCATAGGTCAACCCGCTATGCAGACCGATAAAAAACGGAAATGTTTCATATAAAGGATCCGATTTTGGGTTATGGTCAGGCACATCCGAGTTCCAGTTCAGGTACGAGCTGCCGCGCCGGTTTAAATCGCCGGTTTTTTCACCAAGGCCTATAAATTTTTCATCTGCATAAAGCTTGCGATAATTAATTACCCTTGTCCCCTGCCAGTTTACACCGAAGCGCGGATCGTCGTTGCTTAATGCTTTTCCATCCGCAGTATAAAAATTAAAACGTAAGGGCGATTTCCTGATCCGCAATTTTAATGCTGAAGTGCTTACTACGATCTCATTCGCAGACTCGGTGTACCCGAGGTTTTTCAACGACTTACGAATTACTGCAAATGAGGTATCAGTACCATGCTCTTTGCTGATACTTACCCTGATAATAGTCGGACTGTAAACCCAAACTCGCGCTTCAGCTTCTTTGGTCTTTATGATCAAAACATTGTCTTGCTTTTTAACGCTTTCCGTATTTCCTAAAATTTCTGTTTGCATGTGTTTTTGTGCAAATAACCCGGATGAATAAAAGGTGAATAGAATAAAGAGGGAACAGTAATAATGTTTCATTGGTTTGCGAATTGGTTAAATCAAAAGTAAATAAAATTGCCGGGAACGTTGCCGAACGTTTTATGCTCTTGTTAAAAAAAGTTAAACAATATTGACTATGAGGTTCTAATCTTAATTTTATTATTGATATGTTTCACAAAGAAATAATCCTGTTTTGCATGTTTTTATCAACTGTGTTTAGCGCAGCTGATGCACAAACTGTAAAAGTACAGCAGGGATTATTGTTAAAAAGGGGTACAAATATAAGGCTTGGCAGTGTGCAGGTTTTAAATAGACGAAGCCATGTAAAAGCAAGGTCAAACACAGTGGGGGTTTTTAATATCCCCGCTACTACAGGTGATACCCTGATCTTTGAGAGCGATAATTTTCAATCAGCCAATTTTGTGGTTACTGATCTTGCCGATAAAATTGTTTACCTGCAACCTGTTATTCAGTTAAACGAAGTTGTAATAAAAGAATATTCATTAAAAAGTGATATTAAGGAAGTTCAAAGAGGATACAGGGAAAAGAGCGTTTTCTATACTGGGACACCTCATTATTACTACCTGGTTTTAAAACCCATGACATTTATCTACGAGAATTTTAAAAGTGAAGTAATTGATGCCCGCAGGTTTAACCGTTTTGCCCGGAGAGAACTGGCATTATTCAAGGTTTCGGAACGTTTTAATGATGTTGCCATTAAAAAAGTCATCCCTATCAAGGATTCAGAACTGGAGGATTTTGAATTAGCCTATTTCCCAACGATAGTGCAAATAAACGCCTGGAATGATTATGAGCTGATCAACTATATTAAAGAGTCTTATGCTACCTTCACTAAAACCCGGCCGCTAAACCCTTAATAACCCTCATTATATGGAAGGCAATTGAATCCAAAATTGTCCATTTGTAATATTGAACCGTGAATAAAACATTTTAAATTGTTAGAAATTAATCCCGGTAATTTAGAACCTAAGAAAGGGTAAAAAAGCTATTTTTGCGAAGCCTCTTTTCCCGGTATATTAAATGATCACCAAAGCCACCATTGACAGAATTATGGAAGCCACTGATATAGTGGAGGTAATTGGTGAATTCGTGCAGCTAAAAAAGCGCGGCGCTAACTATGTCGGGCTTTCGCCATTTGCCAATGAGCGCACCCCATCGTTCACGGTTTCGCCCGCCAAGGGCATTTTTAAAGATTTTTCGTCAGGCAAAGGCGGCTCGGCGATTACTTTTTTAATGGAGCTTGAAAAATTCACTTACCCGGAGGCTTTAAGATGGCTGGCAAAGAAATACAGTATCGAGGTTGAGGAAACGGTAGAAAAAATAGAGGATAAAGAAGAGGAAAATCATCGCGAAAGCCTGATGATAGTTACAGGCTATGCCGCTAAATTTTTTCATGAAAGTTTATTGGAAACCGATGAGGGCAAAAGTATAGGGCTAAGCTATTTTAAAGAACGCGGCTTTAATAACGATACCATCCGTAAGTTTGAATTAGGCTACTCGCCTGATCAATGGGAAGCCTTTACCGGCCAGGCGCTAAAAGATGGTTACCAGCAGCAGTTTTTGGAAGAAAGCGGCTTGTCCGTTAAGCGGGACAATAGCTCGCTTTACGACCGCTACCGTGGCCGGGTAATGTTCCCGATACATAGTTTTACGGGCCGCGTGATCGCCTTCGGCGGGCGTACCCTCAAAAACGATAAGAACGTACCTAAATATGTTAACTCGCCCGAGTCGGAGATCTATCACAAATCCAACATACTTTACGGGCTTTACTTCGCCAAAAAAGCTATCCGCGAGGAGGATAACTGCTTTTTAGTGGAGGGCTACGCCGATGTTATTTCGGTGCACCAGGCAGGGATTGAAAATGTGGTGGCTTCATCAGGCACTTCATTAACTGTTGAGCAGATTAGGCTGATCGGGCGCTTCACTAAAAATATTACTATTCTTTACGACGGTGATGCAGCAGGTATAAAAGCATCGCTGCGTGGTTTGGATATGATCCTTGAAGAAGGATTAAATGTAAAAGTGGTCTTATTCCCTGACGGTCATGACCCTGATTCGTATGTTCGAAATTATGGCACAAGCGGGTTTAAAAAACATATCGAGGATAATAAAAAAGACTTTATTCTTTATAAAACCGACATTCTGCTAAAAGAAGCCGACACTGATCCAATAAAGAAAGCTGAAGTTATCAGGGAAATTGTGGAAAGCATTGCGAAAATACCTGACTCCATTAAAGCATCAGTTTTCATAAAGGAGTGCAGTCATTTATTGCAGATTGATGAGCGTGCCCTGCTTTCCGAACTGAACAAAATGCGGCTGGTTAAAGCAAAAAAGGATTCGCAGCAGCAAATTTCGAGACCCGTGCCTGTTGATGAGACCCTGCTTTATGAACCTGCAGAAAAAACAGCGAAAGAAGATGCGAGCCAGGAGCGGGAAATCGTAAGGTTATTATTGCTATACGGCAACCGCGTGATCGACTGGGATGGCATAGCAAATACCTACATTGGCCCCTTTATCATCGCAGAATTGAGCGATGTCGAGTTTGAAAACCAAACCTGTAAAACGTTTATAGAAATTTACCAAAAGGAAATAGAAAATGGCATACTGCCCGAAGAGCAGCATTTTATTCATTATCCCGAAAAGGATATAGTTGATTTGACAGTTACCCTAATTGCAAGCAAATACACTTTAAGCGAAAACTGGTATGAGATGCATAAGATTTTAGTGCCAGATGAACAGGTAAACATGAAAGCGACTATTTTAGGGGCGATTTTTCATCTTAAAAAGCAAAAAGTTGGCAAAATACTGGATGGATTGCGGTCTGATTTACAGAAAACACCCAATGAAGCAGACCAGGAAATATTGCTAAACCAGTACATGCACATGAAAAGGGTTGAAAAAACTATTTCCGAATATTTAGGTTCAGTAATTTTAAAATAATGGCCCAACACCTCGACCTGGGCCGTAAAGGCGAAAGTTTAGCAAAAGCGCATCTTGAAAATACAGGTTATGAGATTTTGGATGAGAACTGGACGCACGGGAGGCTGGAAGTTGACCTGATAGCCTACAAAAACAAGATGATCATATTTACCGAAGTAAAAGCGCGTACCGGGAATTTTTTTGGTGAGCCGGAAGATTTTGTTGACGCCCGCAAACAAAGATTGCTGGTGGAGGCCGCGGAAGAATATATTTACCTGATGAACCACCAGGGCGAAGTGCGATTCGATATTATTGCCATTTTATTTGATAATAAACAGAATTATACACTAAAGCACATTGAAGATGCGTTTTGGCCTTCGGCTACCTAAAGTCAACATGAAGAACAAACTAAAATCAATTTTATCTGCCGCCGTAATTGTTATACTGCTTTACAGCTGTCATAAACAGGAAGAAGCCATCAGCATCAGCCCTGAAGCGGGCACCACCTACAAATCGGGCAACAATGTTGCGGTACGGGCCCGCTATCCAGCAAGCCTCAAACCAGATTCGATAGTTTATTTGGTTGATTCCGTAAAAATAGGTTCTCGAAAGGATTCATCAGCTATTGGCCTTAAGACAGATACCATGCCATTAGGGCCAAGGATAATCACGGCTAAAGTGTACCAGGGCGGCAAAAATCAGGAAATATCAACCAATATTGTTTTGCTGCCTGCGAAGGCCCCGGCAGCATATACCTATAAAGTGATAAAAGTTTTCCCGCACGATACCAGTTGTTATACCGAAGGACTCGTTTACCAGGATGGATATTTGTATGAAAGTGGGGGCGGTTACGGCGACCCGCCGCCGGGTGAGGAAAAGGACGGCCAGTCGAGCTTAAGAAAAGTTGATCTGACTACCGGCAAAGTGTTGCGAAAAGTAATGCTGGATCCTAAAATATTTGGTGAAGGAATATCCATTATCGGCAATAAATTAATACAGTTAACGTGGAAATCGAAGATCGGCTTTGTTTATGATAAAGACACCTTTAAACTGCTCAGCACCTTTACCAACAATGTAGGTATGGAAGGCTGGGGAATGTGCTTCGACGGCAAAAAACTATATATGGATGACAGTACAAACCGCATATGGTTTTTGGACAAGGACAACTACCGCCAAATCGGCTATATTGATGTTTATGATGATAAAGGAGCTGTTAATGAAGTTAACGAACTTGAATATATTGATGGTAAATTATACGCCAATGTCTACAAAACAAATACCATTATTGCAATAGATCCCAAAACAGGCGCCGTATTACAAAGAATAGACCTATCAAACCTGTATCCCGAAGATCAAAGAGCCCCTAATGCTGATGTGCTAAACGGCATAGCCTATGATGCCCAGGGCAAAAGAATATTTATAACCGGCAAAAAATGGCCGCACCTTTACGAGGTGGAGTTTGTGAAAAGGTAGTTGCCAGTTTGCAGTAGGCAGTTTGCAGTTAGACAACAAAAACTGCAAACTGCCTACTAATAACTGCAAACTAAAACTAACGCCATGCCTTATATTGATTTATCAACCCATTAGTTGATGAATCATGCGTACTTATTTCGCTGTCATCTTTCAACTCCGGCAATATTTTACCGGCTAATTGTTTGCCAAGCTCAACGCCCCATTGATCAAAGCTGTAAATATTCCAGATAATGCCCTGTACGAAAATTTTATGCTCGTACATCGCAATTAACGAACCCAGGCTTCGCGGTGTTATTTTTTTTAGCAGGATGGAGTTGGTTGGACGGTTCCCTTCAAACTCTTTAAATGGCGCAAGTTTTTCAATTTCTTCGTCTGTTTTGCCCGATTTTTTTAACTCGGCGACCACTTCCTCATGCGTTTTGCCGTTCATCAAAGCTTCGGTTTGCGCAAAAAAGTTTGATAAAAGCATTTTATGATGTTCGCCAAGCGGATTGTGGCTTTGTGCGGGAGCTATAAAATCACATGGGATCAGTTTGGTACCCTGGTGTATCAGCTGGTAAAAGGCATGCTGTCCGTTAGTGCCGGGTTCACCCCATATGATCGGGCCGGTCGAGTAATCAACCGGGTTGCCGTTACGGTCGACATGTTTGCCGTTGCTTTCCATATCGCCCTGTTGAAAATAAGCTGCAAAGCGGTGCATGTATTGGTCATAAGGCAATATGGCGTTCGTTTCAGCGTCAAAAAAGTTATTGTACCAAATACCGATTAGGGCTAACACAACAGGCATGTTCTGTTCAAGCTCTGTTGTTCTGAAATGTTCATCCATGGCATGGGCGCCGTCCAGAAGCTCCGTAAAATTTTCAAACCCAATGCTTAATACGATAGGTAAGCCGATGGCGCTCCATAGAGAATAACGGCCTCCAACCCAATCCCAAAACTCAAACATATTTTTGGTGTCGATACCAAAATCAGCAACACCTTTAGTATTGGTTGACAGTGCGGCGAAATGCCTGGCCACATCATTTTCCTTGCCGCCGCCTTTTATAAACCAATCGCGGGCGCTATGGGCGTTAGTCATCGTTTCCTGGGTAGTGAAGGTTTTTGACGCAACCAGGAAAAGCGTTGTTTCGGGACTTAACCCTTTTAATGTTTCTACGATATGCGTCGCATCCACATTGGATACAAAATGCATGTTCAAATGGTTTTTGTAAGCTTTTAAAGCTTCGGTCACCATTACAGGGCCCAGGTCCGAGCCGCCAATGCCAATATTTACTACATCAGTAATCGTCTTACCTGTAAAGCCTTTCCAACTGCCCGAAATGATGGCCTCGCTGAATGTTTTCATTTGCTGAAGCACCCGGTTTACGTCAGGCATCACGTCTTTTCCATCAACGTAAATAGGTTTATTACTGCGGTTGCGCAATGCAATGTGCAAAACAGGCCGGCCTTCTGTTGCATTTATCTTTTCGCCGCTAAACATCGCTTCTATTGCCTTATTTACTGAACACTCCCTCGCTAATTGGATCAGCAGCGCCGCAGTTTGTTCGTCAATACGGTTTTTTGAATAATCGAGTAATATCTCTTCAAACTGCAACGAAAATTTTTTAAACCGCTGACCATCAATTTCAAATAGCTCTTTTAGGCTTTTTGTCGCGATATCAATGTAGTGGCCGGTTAAATATTTATAGGCCTTTGTAGTGGTAAAATCGGTGTTTGGCAGCATAATTGACAAGTTTTGTGCAAAACTAACATTTAATAGGCAGGTGTATATAAAATCTTTAAGTATAACATGTTAGTGTAATTTTAACACGGTATACATATTGTTTGTTTTACACTAAGTGAATTGTCATATTCTCAACAAAATTTACATTTTTTTTTGAATTTCAAAACAATTATTTATTATATTTGCGGTGATGGTAAATAAAGGCGATAATTATCATCATTTTGTTAATCTGATTTAAAAATAAAGATTTTATGTTTGAAAAACTTTATATGCTTGTCAAAAATAACGCCGGGAAGGCAGTTATTGACAACCCGGCGATCCCTGCAAAATACCACGACGCAGTGATCAATGAGGCTTCAAGTTCTATTATTGAAGTTTTAAAAAGCCAAATGGAAAATGGTAAATTAAAGGACCTGGTAAGTTATTTCAGGTTTTCGGGTGTTTATAACAATTCGCTGGTATCAAGCATGGTAAACAAATTTGCCAACAAACTGAATAATTTTTATGGCATCGAACCCAATTCCGCATGGGTAACGGCCAATTCGTTAATACCGCCGGTTATGGATGAATTGGTAAGGCAATCAAAAAACGAACAGAATAAGGATTTTGGTTTAAGTAACCTCCTATCAAAACTAAATGGCAACCGCGCCGACCTGAGTTCATTGGTGAACCAAATGATGATTGCGTATTAGTTATAAAAGTTATAATTGTTAAAAGGGTTGTAAAGGTTAAACTTTGCAGCCCTTTTAACTTTTACAACCTCTACAACCATTTTCAACAACATTCCAACTTTACAACATTTCAACCTTCCAACAAAATCCTATATTTGCCAAATGACTAAAGAACAAATCCAGGATTTAAGGGATAGAGTTGCTTCCCTGAGGAGGCATCTTTGACATCGACAAGAAGCTCGATGCATTGCAAAAAGAACAGGAAATAACTGTCGGTCCCGGTTTCTGGGACCAGCCTAAAGAAGCCGAAAAAGTACTGGCCTCCATCAAAACAAAAAAAATATGGACAGATGCCTATCAAAAGGTGGCTGACACAGTTGAAGACACTGGGGTTGTATTTGAATTTTTTCAAAGCAGCGACGCTACTGAAGCCGAAATGCAGGAACAGTATAATGCGGCCCTCAAAGCGGTTGAAGAGCTAGAATTTAAAAACATGCTCTCGGCCGAAGAGGATCAGTTTAATGCCGTGCTGCAAATTACAGCCGGCGCCGGCGGCACCGAAAGCTGCGACTGGGCAAGCATGTTGATGCGGATGTACATTATGTGGGCCGAAAAGAATGGCTATAAAGTAAGCGAACAGGATTTCCAGGAAGGTGATGTTACCGGGGTTAAAACCGTTACACTTCAGATCGAGGGGGATTTTGCCTATGGCTATTTAAAGGGAGAAAACGGGGTGCACCGCTTGGTGCGTATTTCGCCGTTCGACTCAAATGCTAAACGCCATACTTCGTTTGCCTCTGTTTATGTTTACCCATTGGTTGACGATACCATTGATATTGAAGTGAAAGACGCCGATATTGAATTTGAAACGTTCCGCTCGGGCGGCGCCGGCGGCCAGAATGTGAACAAGGTGGAAACTGCTGTACGCTTATACCATAAGCCATCAGGCATTATCATCAAAAACCAGGAATCGCGTTCACAGCTTCAAAATAAGGAAAACGCCATCAGGTTATTAAAGTCGCAGTTGTACGAGGCAGAAATGCGCAAGCGTTTGGAAACCACAAACATCATTGAGGGCAATAAGAAAAAGATAGAATGGGGCTCACAGATACGCAATTATGTTTTGCATCCATATAAAATGGTGAAAGACCTGCGTACCGACTATGAAACATCAAATGCTAACGCCGTCTTAGATGGCGACCTCAACGATTTTTTAAAAGCCTATTTAATGGAATTTGGGGGACCGAAGAGTTAGGGCGCTGGTTGATTAAGTTGATTAGGTGAGTGGTTGATTGGGTTGAAAAGATCGTAGAGACGCAATACTTTGCGTCTCCCCCATGCAAATCCTGGCAAAATATTATTTTTATATTCGAATTACATTATTAGAGACGCAAAATATTGCGTTTCTACATTTATTTAGACAGCGCTTTTAACCAATAAATTATGAAAACAATTTTGTGTACTTTAATGCTTATGACTTCAATGTTTTTAACCTATTCTCAGCAAAAAGCGATTCCATTGTATCCAAACGGCATACCTAACGCTAAACCAACGCCGGCTACTTACATAGAGAGAATGGAGAAAACCGATGATGAGTGGGTCACGAAGGTAAGTATCCCTACGCTTACTCCGTTTTTTCCCGAAAAAGGAACAGCAAATGGCACAGCCATAGTTATTTTCCCTGGTGGCGGATACGGAGGGCTATCGATGGATAAGGAAGGTTACAGGGTTGCAAAGGCGTTCAATCAATTCGGGGTGACCGCTTTCGTTGTTAAATACCGTTTGCCAAGCGACAGCATTATGGTTGATAAAACCATAGGCCCCCTGCAGGATGCACAACAAGCCGTTTTAATGGTGCGCAAACACGCTGCCGAATGGGGAGTAAACCCTGGTAAGGTAGGTATCATCGGATTTTCAGCGGGTGGGCACCTGGCATCAACAGAAGGCACCCATTTTGATAAATTAGTAATCGGGGATAAAGAAAATATAAGCGTTCGTCCTGATTTTATGGTATTGATTTACCCGGTAATAACCTTTGGGCCGATGGCCCATGTCGGCTCTCGTGAAAATTTGATTGGTAAAAATCCTTCAGCAGAACTATTAACACTTTACAGTAACGAAAAACAAGTTACAACCAATACCCCGCTCACATTTTTGGTGCAATCTGAGGATGATGATACAGTGCCGGTAGAAAACACTTTAATGTTTTATGATGCGCTGTTAGCATCAAAAGTTAAAGCCGAAATGCACATTTTCGAGGCGGGTGGCCATGGTTTTGGATTGAACAACCCAAAAAGCAAGGATAAATGGATTGACTGGTGCAAAAACTGGCTGGATGAAAATGGGTTTTTGTAAATAACGTGATACGATAACATCCAAAGAATGAGCGACTCGCCCCCAAATAATGACATTATATTTTACAGTACCCCAACAGGTGAGGTAAAAATTGAAGTAATCTTTAATGATGAAACTTTTTGGCTTACGCAAAAGCGTATGGCAGAACTTTTTGGTGTGGAAGTTCCTGCTATCAGTAAGCATTTAAAGAATATTTTCGAAAGTGGTGAGCTTATCGAAACTTCAGTTGTTTCCAAAATGGAAACAACTGCCAACGATGGTAAGAATTATTTCACATCATTTTACAATCTTGACGCTATAATAGCAGTTGGTTACCGTGTGAACAGTTACCAGGCTACACAATTCAGAATATGGGCCACTAAAACCCTTAAAGAGTTTATTATCAAAGGTTTTGTATTGGATGATGAACGCCTGAAACAAGGTAAAAGATTTGGCAAGGATTACTTTGATGAACTGCTGGAGCGTATCCGGGAGATACGGGCCAGTGAAAGGCGTTTTTATCTCAAAATAGCCGACATATACGAGCAATGCAGTATTGATTACAAAAATGATGCTGAGATAACGCGTAAATTCTTTAAAACCGTTCAAAACAAATTACACTTCGCCATATCGGGCAAAACCGCCGCCCAGCTTATAGCCGAACGGGCCAGCGCCGAAAAGCCGAATATGGGCCTTCAAACATGGAAAAATTCGCCATCAGGAAAAGTCTTAAAAAGCGACGTAGGGGTTGCCAAAAACTATCTGATAGAAAAGGAAATAAAAGAACTGGAGAGGATAGTAACCATGTACCTTGATTATGCAGAATTACAGGCATCCCGGCAAATACCCATGAAAATGGCCGGATTGGGTAAACCGTTTGGATGCTTTCCTTCAATTTAATGAATACCAGATATTAAAAGATGGGGGAAATATAACTCATGAGATTGCCTTAAAATTAGCAGAGGAAGAATACAGTAAATTTCGGGTTATACAAGATCAAAGTTTTGAATCAGATTTTGATAAGGAAATCAAGAAGATAAATAAGAAGAACTAATTCCGATCTGCTCATCCGTTGTAGTAATCAGATAAAAAAGTCTCCCCTACCGGTCCAAAGGACTCTTTATGGAATGGAAATTTAGAGGGGGGCCGCTATCAAACATCCCAAACAACTCTGTCAATTCAGCAACTTTCTCCGCCGACCCCGAATGCTCATACGCGCTGATCAAATTTCTTATTACGCGTTTAATAATATCAGTATTTGAACAGGGTTCATAAAACTGTTTTTCAAATTTCAGGTTCAGCTGTTTTAAAAACATATCTACATCCCTTCGTCCAAAAATAAAGCCCTTGTTAAAGGCATTGATGTAAAATAAAATGCCGCCTTCAAATTCGCTTTGTAAGGTTTCGTCGAGATAGGCCAAAATAAAATGCTGCGGCAAGTTAACGCCGTAAACCGGGATATCTAATTTTTGGGCGATGATCGAGTAAATAATGGCCAGCGATATCTGGTTACCCTTTTTGCTTTCGAGCACCTGGCTTATATAACTATTTTGAGGGTCCTGGTGGTTGGTGGTATTGCCGCTAAAGCCGTAAATATTATAAAAAACATGATTGATGAGTTTAATTTGTTCTGGCGGACTGGCCTCGTTCATCATCTGTATCCAGATGTCGCGTTTTATAGCTTCAATTTGGTTAATCACTTTTTGTTCGTCAAGATCAGGATATTGATAGCGGTTTATGATGAGAATGCCCTGCAGCAGATCGAAAGCGCCGCTTTGATGCCAAAGCTGGAGGTCTTTTTTTACGATGCCAAACTGGATTTCGTGAACAAGGCCCACAATTCTTTCCTGTTGTATGGGGTCAAAGGCTTCCTCCCAGGCCATTTCCAGGTATTCAATAACTTCTCCGCCAAATGACAGCAATTTTTGGTGCACATGCTCAAATATTTCACCGTCCGGATCGTCCAGTAAGCGTATTAACGAATTTACTTCTGTTGGATTTATCATGCCCTGTAACGCTAAAATACTAAACGTTTGTATAATTTTACAACCATGCTAAATTTTAAGTTTGCCAAGGACTACTTGCTGCACCGCTTTAAAGCAAAAAACAGGCATGGTGTACACTCGCCTTTTGTTTACCGGCTGGTTGATGAAATTATTTACGATAAAGATGCCAAAAAAGTATACGCTGAAATTGAAAATCTTCGCGAACAGCTATTTAATGACAAACGCGTTATAACTATTACCGACTTGGGTGCAGGCTCACACGGAAATAGTAACCGTCAAAAAAAGGTAAGCGACATAGCCCACAATGCCCTAAAGGCACCAAAGCTAGCCCAATTGCTTTATCGCTTGGCCGCTGATCTAAAGCCCCGAAATATCATTGAATTAGGAACCTGCCTGGGTATAACCACGCTTTATCTAAAAAAAGCCGCCCCTGAAACCAAAGTTTATACCCTCGAAGGCTGTCCTGAGACTGCAGAAGTTGCGCGGGAAATTTTTAAAAAGGCACATATAAGCAACGTAGATTTACTAATAGGCAACTTTGACGATACCCTGCCCGGTGTAATTGATAAATTAATGCAGCTTGATTTTGTTTTTATAGATGGCAACCATCAAAAGGAAGCGACCCTGAGATACTTTGAGTGGTGCCTGCCAAAAGTGCATGAAAACACCTTGCTTATTTTTGATGACATTTATTGGAGCGAAGGCATGAAAGAAGCCTGGAATGTGATCAAAGCGCATCCGAAAGTTAATGTTACTATTGATCTGTTTTGGATAGGATTAGTGTTTTTTAAAAAGGGGCAGGCTAAAGAGGACTTTTTGATAAAAACGTAAATTAGTCCATAGTCGATGGACCATAGTCCATAGCCAAAGGTGTTTCGGGATAAAGTATGATTTGCCATGGTCCATGGACTATCGACGATGGACTTTTTTTAAAACGATTGCCCGAAGGCAATATAAAATCCGCTTTCTCTTGGCTCACCGGCGGGTTTTTCGCCAATGCTGTAATCCAAACGGAAACTCAAGCCTTTTTCAATATCGAAAAAGTACCTCACGCCTCCACCATAGTTTGGCTTTAATTGCGGGAAACTGAAATCCGAGTGAAACACTTCGCCGGCGCCCGCAAAAGCGGCAAGTCCAAAACGTGCATTAATGCGGTAACGAAGTTCTGTTTGACCAACAATCAGATTACGGTCGCGGTACCGCCCCTGGTAATATCCGCGCATAATTGCATCATTCCCTAATTCAGGGAGCAGGAAAAATGGCGATCTGCCTCCAGTAAGGCTTTGCTCCTGTATATTTGTGCCCAAAACCAGTTGCTTATTCAAAGCAAAAAACTCCGAATATTCAATATTAAAAAAGCCGCCCCGGTAACTGTTATTTGAATAAACGCCCTGCAATAAATTATAATAGGAATTTATTAGGATACCTTTTGTGGTATAGGTATTATTGTTACGGGTATCAAGGGTAAAGCTCGGCCCTAGATAAAGATTTGGGCCGCCATGCCTGTTTTGCACTTCAGGGCTGGAATTTATTATAAAATCCTTGTTTTCATAATATTCGTAAAAGTAGTTCGTGAAACCAGCCGCCAATCCAATGTAAATGTCTTTTCCAAAAAGCTCTTGGCCTGCCAGGTTCGCTTTATACCGTTTTTCTTTAACGAGCTCTTGATCGGCAAGGAGGGTATTGTTGCCAATACCATAAAAGTAATTGGGGTAATTATAAAAGCTGATTGTTGCCGAGTAGTGAAATTTATTTTGCGGCGTCCAATAGCTGGCATTCAGGCTCAGCTTGGTTTGACCTTTGGTAGTGATTGTTGAGTAGCCAAACAAGTTTGATACACGGGTATTGCGGTCGAGTGTGTCAGTATAAAAAGAAAGCAGGGCTGCCCCGCCAAATTCGATCCCTGTTTCGGGCGACGAACTTATGGCGGGTAATATCACAAAACTTCCCCGCCTGCTGCTATCCGTGTTAAAATACATCCTGCGGATAAACTTTGGCAAAAAATTCAACTGCGCATAAAGCGACTGGATGCTAAATAGCAATATAAATAGGGCAATAAGTTTTTTCATTCAGAGCAGATGCGGCTAAGATAAAGACTTTCGACATTTAAAAAGCTTAACAAAATGATATTGGGGCATAATTGGGTAAAATATATACTTTTGCAGCAAATTTATTGATCAAAAAATGAGCATAACCAGAGGGCCCGTATCGCAGTTTATTGAGAAAAACTATCTGCATTTTAATGCCGCAGCATTGGTTGATGCCGCCAAAGGCTATGAAACTCACTTAGCCGAAGGCGGCAAAATGATGGTTACCCTGGCGGGCGCAATGAGCACAGCCGAACTGGGCATTTCACTGGCCGAGATGATCCGCCAGGATAAAATAGCCATCATATCATGCACCGGCGCAAACCTGGAAGAAGATATCATGAACCTTGTTGCCCATTCACATTATAAGCGCGTACCAAACTACCGCGACCTTAGTCCGCAGGACGAGTGGGACTTGTTAGAACATCACTATAACCGCGTAACCGACACCTGTATACCGGAAGAGGAAGCTTTCAGGCGGTTGCAAAAACATATTTATAAAATATGGAAAGACGCAGATAGCAACCGTGAGCGCTTTTTTCCACATGAGTTTATGTACAAAATATTGCAAAGCGGCGAATTGGAACAGTATTATGAGATCGATCCAAAAAACTCGTGGATGCTTGCTGCTGCCGAAAAGAACCTGCCGATTGTTGTACCGGGGTGGGAAGACTCCACCATGGGTAACATCTTTGCTTCTTATGTGCTAAAAGGCGACATAAAGCCAACCACCATGAAAAGCGGCATCGAATACATGGCCTGGCTGGCCGACTGGTATGTAAAAAATTCATCGGGCAAAGGGGTAGGCTTTTTCCAGATCGGCGGCGGTATAGCCGGCGATTTCCCAATATGTGTGGTGCCAATGCTTTATCAGGATATGGAAATGCCCGAAATACCCTTCTGGAGCTACTTTTGCCAGATATCGGATTCCACCACTTCTTTCGGCTCCTATTCAGGCGCGGTGCCAAACGAAAAAATAACCTGGGGCAAACTGGATATCCATACGCCAAAATTCATTGTCGAATCTGATGCCACTATTGTAGCGCCATTGATATTTGCGTGGATATTAGGGCAGTAGATTTTAGATTTACGAATTACGATTTTAGATTTAGGCAGTGAATTAATTTCGGATTTTTTGTCTGAGCAATGATTTTTAGGATTAGGGGATTTTAAGATTTATAGATAATAATTTTAATTACATTTACAAAAACATCATCGTTTCGGCCGGCAAAATCTAAAATCGTAATTCTTAAATCTAAAATGAATCGTGTCATAATGGCATATTATCAATCAATTGTAACAACGGTATGTGTTTTGCAATCTAAGCTGTAAATTCACACGACTTAAATCTAAAAATTAAAAAATAATGAAGAATTTACTAATAGTATTAGCGGTTATTATCTTTATCAGCCTGATAGGCGGCTGCAGCTATAACGGCATGGTATCAAAAGATGAGATTGTAAAAGCCAAATGGGGCGCCGTCCAATCACAATACCAGCGCCGCAGCGACCTGATCCCAAACCTGGTTGCAACCGTTAAAGGTGTTGCCAATTTTGAAAAAAGCACCTTGGTCGAAGTTACCAACGCACGGGCAAGGGCAACTTCAATACAGGTTGATCCAACCAAGCTCGATCCTTCAACAATCCAAAAGTTCCAGGCCGCACAGGGCCAGTTAAGCACTGCACTGGGCCGTTTGCTGGTCGCATCAGAAAGGTATCCCGACTTAAAGGCTAATCAAAACTTCTCCGATCTACAGGCTTCGCTTGAAGGAACGGAAAACCGTATCAGCGTGGCCCGTATGGACTTTAATGATGCCGTAAGGGATTATAACACTACTATACGTTCGTTCCCTGCCGTTATTACGGCCAAACTTTTCGGGTTTACCGAAAAAGGCAGCTTTGCAGCAGAAGCCGGGGCCCAAAATGCACCGAAAGTATCTTTTTAATAATTATGATTGCACCGATTTAAAAAATGATTACACCGATTAAAATAAAAAATCGGTGAAATTATCAAAAAAAAATCGGTGTAATCCTTTACTATAATCGGTGAAATCATATAAATAAAAACCATGGCAATATTTAATGATGAGGAGCAGCAGCGTATCCGCGCGGCAATTGAAGATGCTGAAAGGCATACTTCTGGACAGATACGGGTTTGTGTCGAAAAAACCTGCAGCGAAAACGTACTCGACCGCGCTGCGAAGTATTTCCACGAGTTGGATATGCATAAAACCAAGCTGCGCAACGGCGTGCTGATCTATGTGGCCACCGTCGACCGTAAGTTTGCCATAATCGGCGATGCTGGCATCAATAAGGCAGTTCCCGAAAATTTCTGGGATGATACCAAGGATGATATGCTGGAACATTTTAAACGCGGAGACTTGGTTGAGGGGATTGTTACCGGACTAAAAATAGCCGGCGACCATCTGCAAAAGTACTTCCCTCACAAGGCAGGCGGCAGTAATGAATTATCTGATGATATAGCCTTTATGGATGGCAATTAAACAAAAGATCATGTTAAAAAAACTCACAATACTCTTTACCCTGCTGCTGATTGGCTTTATGTCTTTTTCGCAGCAATTGCCGCCAAAGTCGAATGCATTGGTTACTGATTTTACCAATACTATTTCACCCGGCGATATACAGCTTTTGGAAAACAAACTGGTAGCCTTTGATGATTCTACATCCACACAAATAGCGGTCGTCATCATTAAATCGGTCGGCGAGTACGACATTAACGATTATGGCCTGAAGCTTGGCCGTGCCTGGGGCATAGGGCAAAAAGGAAAAAATAATGGGATACTCGTGCTGGTAGCCCTTAACGACCATAAAGTAAGTATTCAAACAGGATACGGGGCTGAAGGCGCTGTACCTGATGTTATAACCCACGAGATTATACAAAATGACATTGTTCCCCGCTTCAGGCAAAACGACTATTATGGCGGATTAAATGCCGCTACCGATGACCTGATGAAGTACATGAAGGGTGAGTATAAAGCCAACAAAAGGCCACGTGAACAGCAGCAGCCATCTGGCGGCGGTATCTTCGTTCTCATTTTTATAGTTGTTATCGTCCTTATTATCATATTCCGCGGCCGTGGCGGCGGCGGACAGGTCATTGGCAGCCGTGGGGGCGCAAGTCCGTTCTGGTGGTTCCTGGGCGGCGCATTGCTTGGGCGCGGCAGCGGCGGCTGGGGAGGTTTCTCTAACGGAGACGGCGGTTTTGGCGGTGGTGGGGGCGGCGGCTTCGGCGGTTTTGGCGGCGGCGATTTCGGCGGCGGCGGGTCAAGCGGGAGCTGGTAGTTTAGTGATTAGAGATTGGAGTTTAGAGATTAGTATGTTATCCTGATATAAGTTTATAGTCCATTCAGATACACAAACTTATCATAGTTAAAGTCCCATCCAGGTAATGTTCAGAAAAGATTATCTCCTTAATGACGTAGAAAAATTAACGCTTGTAATAGCCAGATTAATAGGCTTGAAAGCGGATGGTAAAGTTGATGAATTTATTCACCTTGCCGATTCTACGCTCCTCAATGAATACAATACCCCTTTAAAGGAATTACTTGAATTGACAATCGAAGATTTTACACTCAAGCTTGAAAAGGATAACTATAGTGCCGATAAACTTGATGCTTTAGCTCAACTACTGTACCTGCAGGCTGAACCATTCAGCGTAAGTCCTGAAATCCTTTCAATATTAAAAAAGGTGCTTATCATTTTTGATATATTGGAGCAAAAATATCATCGGCAATCCTTTGAAAATATTAATAAAAGAAATTTCATCTATCGATTTGTAGATAGTTAATAAGTTTATTTATCTCGGCATAATAAATTTACTTATCCAATAAACTATTCCTAAACTTTACATAGTGAGAAAAATATTACTTATTCTTTTTGCCGGCGTCATTTTATACAGCAGTTGCTCAAAACAACATATGCTAAGCCCTGTTAAAGGCAGCTTCAAAATTACCGTTAGGCCAACCATTGCTGATATTGCTAACAGCACCTGGCAGCAAGTATTAGGAGGGGAAGCGATTATTGCTTTTAATCCCCTAAGCGCCGATACACTATCGGCTGTAAGAGACAGTTTAAGCCTTGCAAATGTTGCTGGTTACAGTAAGCAGGTTTTTGCCGGCACCTATAACATTACACTGAATACAGAAAGCAAAGCTGTTGCCGATACTTTTATCAGGTTCAACTCGGCGATAAATACGCTTACTATTAACCAGGACCAAGCGATAAGTTTTCCGGCCACTACAAATGACGGTGTTGTCACCATCAGCAAGAGCCTGATAGATACTACCGTCGTACCAACGTTTACACCGGCGGGTTCGGCTACCGTATTGAAATTCGGCAAGGCCTACAATGATTACTTTATTTATGTAACCGGCAATACAACCGGCAGAATAAGTTTTGTGGAAGCCACGACAGGTTATACGTATTTGCATGACCTTACCGTCAGTGCAATGAACCAGTATGATCTTTCGCCCATAATCAACCCAACCGGCGTTTTTGTACGTTTGCACCCATTTCAACCAAAAGCCAATAATAAAAATAACCTGTAGCTGAACCTTACCGCAATGAAAAGATTTTCATCGATAATACTCCTTGTGATTCCGTTTATTTTTAACGGATGTAAAAAAGATAATACTAATAGAATTGTTATTGTCCCGGTTATACCTTCAATTAGCATACAGACTGTCAATTACCCTTCCTTTATTAACAGCACCTGGACAAACGTTATAGGGGGGCAGGCGCTCTTTCAATATGACCTTTTAAATGCAAGCGGCGCCGTTTCAACAACCACTAAGGATAGCACAAATCTTAGCAATATAAGCTCCTACAGTAAAATATTAACTACAGGTACTTATGATATCTATGTGTCATCAAAAAACCAAACAACCGCGGCTGATACTTTTATTCGCTTTAACGCTCAGATCAAAGCATTATCAGTGAGCGGCAAACAGGCTTTATCATTAACGGCAACCACTAATGATGGCTTGATTACTATTGGACAAAGCTTTGTTAAGAATAATACTATACCGACATTTAAACCCGATTCCGGGGCAACCAGCTATAAATTCGGTATCGTTAACGGCTTTTATTATCTATATGTAAAAGGGGGCACAAAAGGCACTGTTAATTTTACTGCGAAGGCAGGCACACAAACCGAAGTTGTGTCCAAAAATTTGAATATAATTACGTTAAATCAATACAACCTTGCAATACAAACCAATAAAAGTACTCTTCAGGTAATATTTGTCCCGTTTGCTTACAACCAGGTAGCCGTAAGCTCAAGTACGCTATTAACCGTCAACATTAACACAGGCGATTATTATGTCACAAATAGTAACGTATATTTTGTTGCGACAGATGAAAGCGGAAATGTTTTAAACTCAATAAAATATGTACAAGGCACCACTACCTTTAAATTTTCAGCGACGGCGCCTTATGAAAAGGACCGTTTCAATTTCTTTGTTATCCTTATTCCTACTGTATCAACTTTTAATCCAAGCATAAAAGGGTTCTTACAAGTAAAAAAAGGAAGTACATATACCAATATAATTCAATCATTACCTCAAAAAGCAACATTCGCGCTAAAGCCGCATTTAAAAAACGCAACAGGTTTTGATGATTTGTGGATGAGCACAAATACTTTAGCCAGAGACATCAATTTACTTTCAGATAGCACTGTGCTCCAACAGCTTATTTATCCTGCCGACAGTACTAAATTATTCGTAAAAATGCTGAAGAATAATCAATACACTTACAATTTTTTTAATATTCCGACCGGAGCTTCTGATTTAAATGTCGACCTCAGTCAGGTAACCGAAACCCCATTAATAAAAAGTATTATGTTTCCGACGGGCAGTCAACCTTTTGCCGTTGTTTACGCTAAAACGAATGTAAATTATTATAATGCTTACGTGCTTGGAGGCGCCTCAATATTATCAAACCAGGCTACTATCTATTACCCGTCAGAAACTTTTCCTGAATATGATTTGATGATGGGTTATTTTACAGGAAATTTTGGTTATTATTTCACGACAAGCGGAACAACGATACCAAGCCAGGCCCCAACGTTTAATGCTTCTTTTAGTGTTGCCGGATCAGACCTAACTAATTTTGTGCCTTCTACTACCGGAACATTTGATTATTATCATGCCACTTTCTTAAATCGCAACTCTGGCTCAAATTTTCAAGTAGATCTGTATTCACCGTCCGCAGCGAATTATACCAAGGTAAAGCTTCCCGATTTTTCTACTTATCCCGGATTGTCTGGCTTTAATTTAAGTGCCGAACTGTTAAATACATTCGAACTTGAACAATATAACGGCTTTAATGAACAGCATTTTACTTATAAAGATGTAAATGCCATATTAAGTTATCCTGGTTTTAACTGTAGTGACGTTAGAAGAGACTATTAAGACCCCGACCAATTTGTATGTTCATAGCTGATGGTTCATAGTTCATAGTCATTTTAGGGAAAGGCTTTTTCCTGTAAATTGCTACATTAGCCACATTTTACCATGAACTATAACTATGAACCCTGAACTAAATGATCTCACCTGGAAAATACTTTCATCCTATTACATTCACAAAGGCCCATGGGCTACATTGCGAAGCGACCGCTGCGAAATGCCTGATGGCCGTATTGTTGAAGATTATTATGTTTTGGAATATCCCAACTGGGTAAATGCAGTTGCAATTACAGATGACAATAAAGTTTTGTTGGTACACCAATACCGCCATGCCGCAGGTATTGTTTCGCTCGAAATTCCGGGAGGGGTAATTGAAGATGGTGAGCTGCCCCAGGATGCATTACGGCGTGAGCTATTAGAGGAAACCGGCTACCAGTTTGATGATTTTGAATTGCTCTGCACCGTTTATGCCAATCCTTCAACCGCAAATAACCATACTTATTGCTATTTAGCCCGTGGCGGTAAAAAAGTGCAGGAACAGGCATTGGACGACAAGGAAGAAATTATTGTTCAAACCTTCACAATTCCGGAAGTAAAGCTACTGCTGGCCGAAAATAAAATAGCCCAGGCTTTACATTGCACCGGGCTGTTTTATGCTTTGATGAAGCTGGGGGTAGTAAAGTCTTAAAAGTCGTAAGTCTAAAGTCTTAAGTCGTGTATAGGTATTTTCTGACTTTAGACTTACGACTTTAGACTTAATTTGTCAACGTTACCGTTATTTTACGGATACAATTGTTGTATTGGTCAGCTACATAAATATTGCCATTCGCATCAACCGCTATTCCCTGGGGGTTATTGAACAGTGCGCTTGTCCCCGCGCCATTAACAAAACCAGATGTATTTGCTGTGCCAGCCAGGTTGTATAACACGCTTGCAGTTGTATATTCAAATATGCGCCCGCCCTCGTCAACTATAAACAGATTGCCGGTTTTATCAATAGCAATTGCAGATGGGAAATTGAGTAATGTAGCTTGTGTATTACCGCCCGCAATTGTGGAAACTGCGCCCGCAGTGGTTATTTTTCGAATAGCAGAGTTTGCCTGGTCTGAGACAAAGACATTTCCCTGGCCATCCACTACCAGTCCTGATGGGTTATCGAAAGCAGCGCTGGCGCCTGTTGCATCAACATATCCCGCTGTCCTATGTCCGGCCAGTGTAACCACCCTTCCGGTGGTTAAAATCTTACGAATCACGTTATTGCCACGGTCGGCAACATAAACATTGCCGTTTGCATCGACTGCCACAGCCTGCGGATTATTAAAGACAGCAAGTGTATCGGAAGTCCCCGTTAGATTGGCAGAAGTGGCAGCCCCATTGCGATAACCTGCTGTCCCGTTGCCTGCATAAGTACTTACTATGCCGGCAGGCGTAATTTTGCGGATGACATTATTGCCAAAATCGGCAACGTATAAATTGCCCTGGGCATCAAAAGCCGAACCGTGAGGAGCGTAAAATTGCGCAGTTGCAGCGGCTCCGTCCGTATAACCTATTGTTGTTGTTCCTGCCACCGTGCTCACAGCGCCTGCAGGTGTAACTTCTCTGATGATACCATTATAGCTATCGGATACATATAAGTTCCCATTGTTACCTATTGTTATTCCTTCCGGATTATTGAACTGCGCACTTAACCCCGAAGCATCAGCATATCCCGCCGTGCCATTTCCCGCAAAAGTTATTACTTGTGTTGTTATTGCTGTTAAGCTTGCACTTGTAGTAAATTTTACAACACTGCCATAAGCGGCGCCGGCTGTATTATGGGCATAGGCCCTTACATAATAGGTTGTATTTGGTGTTAAACCAGTCAAGTTACTTATAAAAGGGGGATATTGGAGCTGGTTACTGGCAACAGGAGCAGTGAGCTTGGTATCAGAAGTTGTTGGTGTAGCATTTGTCGAGCTGTAGCAAATGCCATCTTCAGTTATCGCCGCATTGCCTATAGAAGTAATTACGCCGCCGCTTTCAGCTGTTGTTGAAGTTACATTGATAATTGTGCTGATAGTAGTAACCGTAGGCGCGATCGGAGTTTGAGTGCTCGAAGTGCTGTTGGTTTTTTTGCACCCCTGCGTTAATACGGCAATTAATAAAATAAATGAGCTTAAGTAAATATTGCGTAAGTAAATGATTTTCATGCAAGTAAGACGATGAAGGGGTAAAAAATTTTAACCATAAATGTGTACATAATCAACTGCAATTATACCTTTAATATTGCTTGAATTGAAGAACTTTAACAAATATTAACACCCGGAAATGGAGATTAGAGACTGGGGGTTAGAGATTAGGTGAATTGACGCTTTTTTTAATCCCGCTAAGCGACGGCTCACTTTTGAAGTAAAGGGACTTTTTGTAGAATAGGTGAAGGGTGAAGGGTGAAGGGTGAAGGGTGAAGGGTGAAAGGTAAAGGGTGAAAGGTGAAGGGTGAAGGGTGAAGCTACCTTTTACCTTTCGCCTTTTACCTTTCACCTCCCTATCTGCTCAAATACATCGATTTTTCCTTATACAAATGTCTGAAATACGGATCCTGCAGGTTAGGTATAAAACGGATGGCTTCCCCTGTTGATTTCATTTCGGGGCCGAGCTCTTTATTTACTTCAGGGAATTTATCGAACGAAAATACAGGCTCTTTTATCGCATAGCCCCATAGTTTGCGCTCGATGGTAAAATCTTTCAGTTTATTAACGCCCAGCATAACTTTAGCTGCCATATTAATATAAGGCACATCGTAGGCTTTTGCTATGAAAGGCATCGTGCGTGATGCACGCGGGTTAGCTTCAATCACGTATACCTTATCGTTTTTAATGGCGAATTGTATATTAAGCAGGCCTAATACGTTTAATGCTTTGGCTATTTTAAAGGTATATTCTTCCATCAGGCTGATAGCGTTATCTGATAGATCAAACGGCGGCAATACTGCAAATGAGTCGCCAGAATGGATACCGGCAGGTTCAATATGCTCCATCATGCCGATGATATGCACGTCATCGCCATCGCTTATAGAGTCTGATTCTGCTTCCGAGGCGCGATCGAGGAAATGATCTATCAGCACCCTGTTTCCGGGCAAGCTGCGCAACAAGCTAACTACGGCTTTTTCCAGGTCCTCATCATTAATGACGATGCTCATGCCTTGTCCGCCTAAAACATAGCTTGGGCGCACCAGCACGGGGTAACCAACCTCGTGAGCGACCTCCAGCGCTTCTTCGGCGCTTTCGGCTACGCCGTATCTTGGGTAAGGAATATCCAGTTCTTTCAGCAGGTCCGAAAAGCGGCCGCGATCTTCAGCAACGTCCATGTCATTGAACGAGGTGCCGATGATCCTGATGCCATGCTCATGCATTTTTTCGGCCATTTTTAAAGCGGTTTGCCCGCCAAGCTGAACTATTACCCCATAAGGCTTTTCAAGCTCGATGATCTCCCGGACATGTTCCCAGTAAACCGGTTCAAAATACAGCTTATCGGCCATGTTAAAATCGGTTGAAACCGTTTCGGGGTTGCAATTGATCATGATCGCCTCAAAGCCCGACTCTTTTGCTGCAAGCAATCCATGTACACAGCTATAATCAAACTCAATTCCCTGGCCGATACGGTTAGGGCCCGAGCCTAATACAATTATTTTTTTCTTGTCGGATACGATGGATTCGTTCTCACCTTCGTAGGTGGAATAATAGTATGGTGTTTTTGCAGCGAATTCGGCAGCGCAGGTATCCACCATTTTATAAACCCTGCGGATACCGAGGCCGGTGCGGCGCTGATATACGTCTTCCTCGGTTACATTACCCAGGACATGGGCAACCTGTATATCCGAAAATCCCTTTTGTTTAAGCGTAAAGAAAAATTCTTCGGGTATGTTATTCAACGAGTAGCGGCGCAACTCATTTTCGAGGTTAACCACTTCCATTATCTGGTTTAAAAACCAGCGGTCAATTTTAGTTGCTTTTCGTACAGATTCAATCGGCACACCCAAACTTAAAGCATCATAAATATGGAACAGCCTGTCCCAGCTTGGATACTCCAGGCTGTGCATAATTTCTTCCAGGTTGCGGCTCTGGCGGCCATCGGCGCCTAAACCGGCGCGGCCAATTTCCAAACTCTGACACGCTTTTTGCAGCGCTTCGATAAAGCTGCGGCCAATGCCCATTACTTCGCCTACTGATTTCATCTGCAGGCCAAGCTCACGGTTTGAGCCTTTAAATTTATCAAAGTTCCAGCGTGGTATTTTTACGATCACATAATCAAGCGTCGGCTCAAAATAAGCCGAAGTTGTTTTGGTGATCTGGTTTTCTATTTCGTCAAGATTATAACCTATTGCCAGTTTGGCAGCAATTTTTGCTATCGGGTAACCGGTTGCCTTTGAGGCCAGCGCCGATGAACGCGATACGCGCGGGTTAATTTCAATAGCTATAATCGCCTCATCAGCAGGGTTTACTGAAAACTGCACATTGCATCCGCCGGCAAAATTACCAATGGCCCGCATCATTTTGATGGCCTGGTTGCGCATTTGCTGGTAGCAGCGGTCGCTAAGCGTCATTGCGGGAGCAACAGTGATCGAGTCGCCGGTATGGATACCCATAGGGTCAAAGTTTTCGATGGAGCAGATGATGATCACATTGTCATTACCATCGCGTAAAAGCTCCAACTCAAATTCTTTCCAGCCTAATACCGCCTGCTCCACCAAAACCTCATGCGTTGGCGAAGCCTGTAAACCACGGCTCAAAGCAGCATCAAAGTCTTCCTTTCTATGCACAAAACCACCGCCCGAACCGCCGAGCGTATAACTCGGACGGATAACCAGCGGGAAACCAATTTCCTGCGCGGCCTCCTTGCCCTCTAAAAACGAATTGGCAATTTTTGAATTGGCGACACCAATCCCAATATCAACCATGAGCTGGCGAAACGCTTCACGGTTCTCTGTTTTTTCAATGGCGGCAACATCAACGCCGACAACCCTCACATTATATTTTTCCCATATGCCCCGTTCTTCAGCTTCTTTACAAAGATTTAAAGCAGTTTGACCGCCCATAGTTGGCAATACGGCGTCAATTTTCTGCTCCTTTAAAATGCTTTCAATGCTATCGCAGGTAAGTGGCAGCAGGTAAATGTGGTCGCCAATAACATTATCCGTCATGATTGTAGCAGGGTTGCTATTAATGATGGATACGGAAATGCCTTCCTCTTTTAAAGAAAGTGCGGCTTGCGACCCGGCATAGTCGAATTCACAAGCCTGGCCAATAATAATAGGGCCTGAACCAATAATTAAAACGGATTTGATGGAAGTATCTTTGGGCATGGGCTTTTTTTCTTCAAGAAAGTTGCCCGGTGCGGAAATGCCGGCTAAAAATTTCCGAAATTGTTTCCGCAATCCGGTATCTTCTTGTCGGGGTGCAAAGATACATTTTGTAAGGGCATTTGTTGATTTTTTTTTGAATTAGGGGTAAGGGGGTTGGTGAGTGGTTGATTAGTTTGATTGGGTGAGTGGTTGACTGGTTATTTGTCTGAACTCGAATTTATGGAATTTAAGAATTTACAGAATGCGCTTCAAAATTCGACTAATTCATTAATTCGAAAAATTCGGGTTCAGACAAAGGCATCGGTATTGGATATAGATTTGATGTGGAATGAGTATCTTTAAAAATATTGTTTACCTTTATTGTGATTGAAATAACATGGCCTTATCAAATTTCGTATCAAAATTAAACTGGCGGCTTATTGTTTTACATTTAATTGCTTGCGGGTTCTTTATTTATGCATTTCTGGAGATGTTTGTTTTACATGACTTTAAGTATGTAATGAATTTAATGAATCATGGTGGGCGCAGAGATATTGATGGTTCAAGGCTGGCTAACGACTTAATGTGGAATAATTTAAGCCCCTTGATTGGCCTTTTAACCGGCTTTTTAGTCTCCCTCGCGATAGCCATCAAAAAACATTGGCATTGGATAAATTCACTGATCGTTTTTCTAATCGCTTATTTACTATGGAGATTTGACTTATTTGGCTGGCGATACCTCAAGCATATATTCCTGGCACCGGGGAGCCTTTTTAAAGACTATACTATTGGGTATTTCCTGGTAAACGGATTAGTAATGCTGGCAATTGGTTTGCTGCTATTTTTTTCACGAAGGTTGGTACAATTCATTATTCCCGTTGTTCCGGAAAAGGAGGGGGAATCTATCACATGATGACCGCATCGCGGCTGGGGTCTTGTTTTGGGCTGCTTTTCTGTAATTTGCTGCTGAATATATAGGGTTATAATTTGGACGGAAAATTATTACCATAAACATATTTGGCCGCCCCAAATTTTAATCAAAATTTAACAGTAGCTTTATTTGGGAATATTACGATATTTAACTTTTCACATTGATTACGGACCCGATTTTTATGAATAGAAAAACTGGTATTATTTTTATTGGCCTTGCATTGTTTTTTGCCGGCTGCGCTATGATGCAGTCTATCATAAAATCAACTTTCCCTTATACCACTACATTGGTTATCCCCAAATCATCGCCTGTCGGTGTTGACCTGTCGGTAACCGGTGTAGCCACCAGTTTCGACCAGGATTTTAAAAAAAATGGCAATAATGCCGATAAAGTAAGTGAAGTGCGGATGGTTTCGGCTAAAGTTGAATCGCGCGACCCTTCGGATTTTAACATTGGTAATTTAACAAGGCTTAAAGTTTACATGTCAAAAGCTGATAGTACTGATGAGGTGTTGGTCGCCTCGCGTACCGATATAACCCCCGGTGTTGGTAACAGCATGGTATTGGACATTGATAATTCCAGCTTTTTAGACCAGCAGGTGCGGGAGCCAAAAGTGAGGATAAGAATGGTTTACCGGCTGCGCAACCATATTGATGTTAATGCCCATCTGCATATTGTGCTGGGCCTCGGCGCCTTCCCGAACCGGAACTAGATTAATCGTGATTTACATTTTTTATTTTGATTCCTGGCTCTAATTTATTTTATTAATTTATTATCCGCATCAGGAAATATCAGTATAGGCTGATAATTACGCGCTTCATCCATCTCCATATAGGCCCATGACATAATGATCACAATATCGCCCACCTGGGCAAGTCGTGCAGCAGCGCCGTTTAAACAAATTGTTCCGGTACCGCGTTCGCCTTTTATTACATAAGTTTCAAAACGCGCGCCGTTATTGTTGTTTACGATCTGCACCTTTTCATTGGCCATCATATTCGCCGCATCCATCAAATCCTCATCAATGGTAATGCTGCCAACGTAGTTCAATTCCGCCTGGGTTACCTTGGCACGATGGATTTTGGATTTTAATACTTCGATGAACATGGAGCAAATATAGTGATTTGGTTCATGGTTCATAGTTCATGGTTCATAGTAGCTCCAGAAGAGTTCATAGTTGATGGTTCATAGTTCATGGCCGCTACAGAAATAAATTCAGCTAATTTGTCTTCAGACATAATTAATCACAGACAAGTTAATATTACGATTATAGACTGCAGCCGTAACTCTTTCCCTAAATCTTACTATGAACTATGAACCATCAACTATGAACTAAAAATTATTTGCATTTTAAAACATAAATATCTTATCTTCGTTTAACAATAAACAAGACTATGTAGGCGCTGCCGATATAGTCTTGTTTGCTTTTAATGTCATTGCGTCCTTCTCAAACCAGGAGGGCGGTTTTTTTTTGACAACCAATTGAACTGAATATTAATAATTAATTTGTGCGTTATGGCAGAGGTAGCATATTATACCAAAGAAGGTTTAGAAAATTTAAAGAAAGAATTACAGGAATTAAAAACTACGGGCCGCTCCAACCTCAGTAAAGCGATAGCCGAAGCACGCGATAAAGGCGATCTTTCGGAAAATGCCGAATACGACGCGGCCAAGGAAGCACAGGGCCTTCATGAAGCTAAAATAGCCAAAATGGGCGAAATGCTGGCTAATGCACGCTTGCTTGATGAATCGAAATTAGATACATCCAAAGTGCTCGCGTTATCCATTGTCAAAATAAAAAATATAAAGAACGGCGTTGTTATGAGCTATCAGCTGGTATCAGAAAACGAGGCTGATCTTAAATCCGGGAAAATATCGGTGAGTTCGCCTATAGCTAAAGGTTTATTAGGAAAAAAAGTAGGCGAAAAAACAGAAATAACCGTGCCTGCCGGAAAAATGGAGTTTGAGATATTGGCGGTGAGCAGGTAGTGAGTGGTTGATTAAGTTGATTAGGTGAGTTGTTAAAGAACCTGATCAACTTGATCAATTGTTCCAACTTAATCAACCCAATCAACCATTCACTTAATCAACTAAGACAATGACCATTTTCTCAAAAATAGTAGCAGGCGAGATCCCGGCTTATAAAGTGGCCGAAACAAGTGAGTTCCTGGCTTTTTTGGATATTAGCCCGCTTGCCGAAGGGCATGTGCTTGCGATCCCTAAAAAAGAGGTTGATTACCTGTTTGACCTGGATGATGAAACCTATGTCGGGCTGCAGATGTTCGCTAAAATAGTAGCATTAGGTATAGAAAAAGCTATTCCCTGCAAAAGGATCGGCGTGGCAGTGGTCGGGCTTGAGGTACCCCATGTGCACATTCATCTAATACCCATGAACAGGGTTAGCGATTTGAATTTTGCACGACCGAAGTTGTCATTCACACCTGAACAATTTGCAGCTACCGCGGAAAAGATAAGGCAGGCTTTGAAGATGTGAGCCCCCTCTAAATCTCCCCCGGTAGGGGAGACTTTTTTATTTTCGGTACTCCCGCTATTCTCTTGGTATTATCTTTCACAAAAGTATCCCAGCCGGAATATGACTTTTTACTACCGCCCTTACCGACAGGCATGCGTTGAAAAGAATGGCAAACAGCTACGGCGAGGCCATCTGTGGCATCTAAAAAATCAGGTGTTTCGGTAAATTTCAAAAGGTTTTGCAGCATTGCGGAGACCTGCTCTTTGGCGGCGTTACCGTTGCCTGTTATGGCCTGTTTTATTTTACGGGGGGAGTATTCGGTAATAATTACGTCGCGCGATAATGCCGCGGCCATTGCAACGCCCTGTGCGCGGCCCAGCTTAAGCATTACCTGTATATTTTTACCATAGAACGGCGCCTCGATGGCCAGGCAATCGGGTTTATAGTTATCAATCAAAGCAACAGTTTTTTCAAATATGCGCTGTAGTTTTAGCATGTGATCGTCTATTTTCTCCATCTTTATCACTCCAAGGCTTATCAACTCTATTTTTGAGCCGGTCTCTTTTATTAAGCCATAACCCATTACCGCCGTCCCCGGATCAATGCCTAGTATTATGCGCTCTTTGTGGTGAGTGGTGAGTGGTGAGTGGTCAGTGGACATTTGAATAGAATTGATGATGTTTGACTAAACGTAATATAATTCAAAGCCAAAATACACATTTTTAAATTCACAACTCACTATTTCTCACCATTCACTACTCACAACTCACTTTTCAAAACATCCAGATAATCCTTCCTGCTGATCATCCTGGCGCCCATTGATTCGAGATGGGAGGTATATAGCTGGCAATCTATCAGGCTGTACGATCCGCTGTTACATAAATGTGCTAATGCCACTTTTGATGCGTTGCTAACCAGGCTGAACATACTTTCGCCGCAAAAAACCTCACCGGTTTGTACGCCGTACAAGCCTCCCGCTAAATTATCCTGCTGCCATACTTCGACAGAATGGGCGTAACCTTTTTCGTGAAGCGCTATGTAAGCCGATTGCATATCGGCTGTGATCCAGGTGCCATCCTGTCCGTTGCGCGCAACGGATGAGCAGGCGGCTATAACTTTGCCGAAGCATTGATCAATGGTGATTTTAAAGTTGTTCGAGCGCAAAACCTGTTTCATAGATTTGGAAAGCCGCAATTCAGCAGGGTAAAGCACACATCTTTCCGGCGGAGAATACCAAAGTATGGGCGTATCCTCGCTGTACCAGGGAAATATCCCGTTCTGATAGGCCAGCAGCAGGCGCTCCGTCGACAAATCGCCGCCAACCGCTAAAAGCCCGTCGGTGTCTGCCAGAGCAGGATCAGGGAAAAGTAAACGCTTATCAAGCCTGAATATCATCAGGACAAATTTACGCCTTGCGCCGTATCACCAGCTTTTTATTTTGCGCTTTGGCAACGGCGTCGAGATATTGCTGCAGCTCGGTATATTTGGCAGCAGGGATTACATGATTTGTTAAATTAAATTTAGCAGTGCTGGTAACCTGGTTTTTTGCAGCATCGTAAGCATAATTTACTTCGTAGTTGCCGTACGTAAATTTTAGGTTTTGATTTACGGGTAAGGTTTCAACTGTAAAGCCGGGCGGCAGATCTATAGTGGTAGCGGATGAGCCTTGCAGCGGGTATTTGAAGTAGTAATCTGTTTTTCTTTTTTCGAGGACCGGCACAGTAAAATCCCAAAAATTAAGTACTTGTGTATGGTAAAACAGCTTATCGCCGGCTTTAATGTCACAGTATTTGTCAAAATCAAGGTCAAGATTAAATTCCTTTATACCTTTGTTATCAATTCCTGTTTTGAAATCAAACACGGCCGGCTGTTTTATATTCAAATTTCTTAATAGCGCCTCTTTTTGTTTATCAACACTTAATGAGGGTAATGCGTCGACAAAAATATCCCGGACATCCCCCGTGCTTAATATTTTTACCTGTGCTTTTGCCGCCCCGTCAGCATCCAGTATCAAATGTGTGTCGCTATTGAATTGATTGTCCTGGGCGTTGCTTTTGGGAGTACATACTAATTTCCCGCCGTCTTCAGTAATAATAAGAGCATTCCTGTTTTCGGTAAACCACCCTAATTTTCCAAATGTTTGCGTGTTACTGGTGCATTCAAGCCAGGTTGTATCATTTTTAAAAGGGACGCATAAAATAATATGATTAGAATAGTCATATGGAAAAGAAAAATCCGCAGGTTCCTCGTTCGCCCCGGCATTTATTTTTGCGTAGTATGAATTTATACCAACAGCCTTCAGCAAAGCGGACATGTAATTCGATAAGGCTTTGCAATCTCCGTATTTTTTCTGATCAACAAAAGTCGCCGGAAAGGGCTTTAATCCACCTATTCCCAATTGAATACTTACATAACGCATGCTGCGCTGCATGTATTTATACAAAAATCTGGCTTTTTCTTTATCCGTTTTAATTGTGTCTGTCATTTCTCTGATCTGTTGTACCCTTTCTGGGCTTAGGGTACACACATCCGAGTTTAGAGTTTGTTGCCATTTGCCATAACTCTGCCAAGTACTTATATCGCCAGACTGGCCGTAGAATTCAAACTTATTAGCTGTAAACCTGATCACCGGTAAAACCCTCCAAGGCATAGCTCCGTCTTCGAGCTTTATTGCTTTTAAATTATGAACCCCCCAAGAATAGCTGATTCTATTTCCTGCATCCAATTTTTGAGGCTTCAGGTTTGTGTTTTTATCCAGGTATCGAAATCCCGCATCATCACTAATCGAAAGTGTATAATAAGAGCTTTGGACACTTTGTTCTTCTATTTGTATTTGCCACTCACCTAACCCGATGAGGCTGGTTTGATCTACTTCAAACATAATTTCAATGGTGGCGGGATAATTTACTACCGTATGGCCTTTTTCCATAACCCTGTCATCGGTAACTATCGACTCATCGTCTTCAGCTGCATGGTCGTACATATCGCCTTTGCGATATTTTTTTAATAATTTACCATCAGCATCGTACACTTTCATTTCAAAAGAATTAATACTGCTGAATTTCTTATTATAGGGTAAAGCTATTCCCGCTAAGTTGTCTGCCTTTTCATTTAAGATAGTAACAAGATAGTGTACTTTAAGCTCCTGCTTGCCGGGGCCTTTTACCTCATTCTGTATCATGCTGTAGCGCAGTACAGAATTTGCATTTTCCTTTAATGAATCGGGTATGGTTGCGGCCAAATACAATTCACGCGGTATTTCCTTTTCCTGGCAGTAGGTTTTGGCGGTTAAGCCAGTTATGGCCAGCACAGAAAACACCAGGCAGTTTAAATATTTATTTTTCATGATTTAATCAGATCTTCTTTAATACAATCTGCTCATTCAGCATTTCATACATTTTTTTGTAGAAATCATGGATGCCGGGATATTCACTTGCATTAAACGCAGTCCTTGTATAATTGATTATAAAATGTACCAGCACTGAACCATCCTGTTCGGCAACTATCCTTTTGAAACTGATGCTTTTATCAGGCATTATCATGTTAACGCTTTTTGGCAAGGCGTCGACTTTGTAACCGGCGGGTAGTTTGTAAACGCTGTTTATCGAATAATTTCTAAGATACCCGAAATAAATGTCCGTCAGGCGGCTTTCACTTAAGAACGGGTTTGTTTTAAGGGGCGTAAACAAGTTTGGATTTAAGTAAATGTAATTTTCATCAGAACCGGCCAGGTCAAGATTAAAAGCTATGTTTTGGGTTAGCGGCAAGCTATCCACCTCCATGTTCTCAAACTTAAGAGAGGATATTTTTATATTATTATCGTCATTGCGCAAATAATTTTTATACTTTTCTTCACCATCTCTTTTATAACGTTCTATCGCATTGACCCTGTCGTAACTGGCACTGTTGATCTGCGCTGTACCTTCCAATTTGCCGCCTGGTTTTATTTCAGCATTTATTAAAACTACCTGTCTTACGGGCAGGGCCTTGTTAATAGATACGGTATCATAAGTTTTCTTGGATTTATTGATCCATAAACCAAATGAATTTAATAATTCAGGAGGGGTTTCATTATAAAGGTTATATTTCCCGGTGGCGTCGAGTATGTATTGTTTAGTGCTGTCTACAGGCACGTAAACCACGGCCCTGTTAAACTGCCATATTGATGTACGCCATGGATCGGGCCTTCCGTTAGCGCGGGTGCTCACTACCATTGGGTAGGCTTCTATTTTCAATTGTTTCAGCAAATGGTAAAGGCACAGATTTATTTCAGTTGAATTGCCCGATTTATTCTCCCAGGCTTTATGGGTTCCGTCGACGGTATGCCATCTGTCTTTACCGTCCCACTTCATTGCATTTTTTACCTCGTTAAAAACAAAGGCTATCTTTTCATCATTTGATTTTAAAAGAGCAGCTTTGCCGATAATCATATCTTCATCATTTAATGAACGGTTAAGCTGGCTGCCAAAATCTTCATCATCTGCCAGGTCGCCGCCAACTCTTGCCCATGTACCCGCAATATTGGTGGTGTTAAGGCCCCCTATCGGCTTATAACTCACCAGGTCGAGGCTCAATCGCTGGGCATTATCCGCAAATGAAGAGATATAGGCATCGCTCCGCAGCGAAGGTATATTGGCCATGCCCCAAACCTCATTTCTATCATTGTAGTTATAGGTGTCTGATTGCTGGTCTGATCCAGCGGCGCGGTAGGTATGAGATGTAACCTTTAAGGTCTGGACATCAACGGATGTGGTATGCTTTGCAAGGGCCTGATAAATACGGAGCTGGGGCCTGAAATAAAAGAGGTCAGGAATGGCGGTTTTTATTTCGCTGTACCTAACCGGAATTGTTTCCTGGAAATAAAAGGTCGGAATGCTGGCGTTATACAGGGTCGTGGATTTATATTTGAATTCAATAATGCAGCCTGGTTTTATATTTGGCAGCGTGAAGGTAATGTCATTTCTTTGCTGGTCAACAGCAACATTATAGATCTGTTTTTTATCAATTTTTGTTATCTCCGGCTTGCCGTCAACCAAATTGATCGTTTCCGCTTCGATACTTGTAACATTTTCGTTTTTGTGATAGCTGATATAAGAAATACGAATATCGGCCGCCGAATTGCCATTGCTGTTAAAAATTTTTATCCGCCGGTGAACTTCGTTAACTATGGCATTTAAATCCTCACTGTAGTAAATGTTTGATATATCCAGCAACACCTCCGCATTGGCGTCTTTTTCAAAGTCGCATGATGTCATTTTCAGGTCAGCAGTATCAATCTTGCCATACGGCTGGTCCTGGGTAACGGGGGTTTGGGCTTTAACAGCAGGGGCAAATGCCACTGCCAATAAAAGGGTAAAAAATTTGTTCATATAATCAGGGTTTAATCAATTGCATATAATAATAAGGAAAAATTATTAAACAAGTAATTAAAAGGTTTTATTTATTGCCACTTCGGGAAAGTAATTCGCATTACAGGCATTATGATTTTTTTAATACTATTTGCTCATTTAATAAATCATTCATTTTTTTAAAGTAGGTATGAATTCATAACTTCTCCTAAAATAATAATTACCATTAATTAAATCATCATTAAACCAACAGCAAATTGCGTGGTCATACCAACCACATGAACCATATTAGTCAAATTAAGCATTTATGGGCTCGAGCCGGCTTTGGGATGCGCTTTGAAGATTTAAAGGCGCTTGAACATGTTTCGGTAAAACATGCAGTAAAACAATTGTTAAATAATACCGAGGCCGAAGCGCCGATCAATGTCGTGCAGGCCGGCACGGATTATACTGCTATTATGAAAGGCGACGTTCTTGCCCGTAAAGCATTTCTGCAACAGCAAAGGCAACAAGAAAAGGACCTTAACGTCGCCTGGGTAAGCCAAATAAGCGCCACCAATAACGTACTGCGCGAAAAAATGACGCTTTTTTGGCACAATCACTTTGCCTGCCGCACCAATAATGCCCTGTTTGCCCGGCAGCTAAACAATATTCAGCGCACCAATGCACTGGGCAATTTCCGCACCTTATTGCTGCAGGTTTCCGAATCGCCGGCCATGCTGCAGTTTTTAAATAACCAGCAAAATCAGAAAAACCACCCTAACGAAAATTTCGCCCGCGAGCTGATGGAACTGTTTACCATTGGCCGTGGAAATTATACCGAGACAGATGTTAAAGAATCGGCCCGGGCTTTTACCGGCTACGGTTTTAATAAGAACGGTGAGTTTGTTACCCGTAAGTTTGTTCATGACGACGGCCTAAAAACCTTCCTCGGAAAAACCGGCAACTTTAACGGCGAAGACGTTATGAACATGCTGCTGGAGAAAAAGGAAACAGCACATTTCATCAGCAATAAGCTGTATAAGTACCTGGTAAATGAAACCCCCGATCCTGGACACGTAAATGCGATGGCTGATATATTTTACAACGCCAATTACGAAATAAAGCCCCTGCTTGAGTATGTTTTTACAGTCGATTGGTTTTATGATGACAAAAACATGGGCAACCTCGTAAAAGCGCCGGTTGAATTTTTGGTTGGATTGAACAGGCAATTTTATATTACTTACCAGCGCCCCGAAGTTTTATTGCAATTTCAGCGTGTATTGGGGCAGTTATTGTTTTATCCGCCAAATGTTGCCGGCTGGCCCGGAGGCAGGAACTGGATCGATAGCTCATCATTAATGTACAGGCTAAAAATTCCGTCAACCTTATTAGATGGCGGCCTGATCGATTTCAATGGCAAAGCCGATCCGGAAGATGAAGCTTATATTGCTACTGTTCACAACCAGCAGCAATTTGTAAATGCGCAGGTACAAAGTCAGCCAGATTGGGACAAGTTTTTGCAGGGCATCCCAAAAAACACATCAAAAACAGCCATTGCGCAGTTTATGCTTGAGCCCAAACTGAGTGATACGCTTTTAGATAGTATTACCAAGGCAACCGATACCAAAACAATGATAATTGAATTGGTTTCGATGCCGGAATATCAACTGAATTAAGGTTGAATTAGTGAATTATTGAATTATTGAATAAAAAAAGGGATGCTTTGGTTAAAATATACCGCTCAAAAGCAATCACTAATTCACCAATTCACCAATTCACTAATTCACTAATTCACTAATTCACTAATTCAAACATAATGGAACGTCGGGACTTTTTAAGAAACACAGCGCTTGCATCCGGTGCTTTTATGATACCGACTTTTTTAAAGCCTTTTGAGGCTTTGGCGGGTAATGGTATTTCGGGCTGCAAAAACCTCGTGATCATCCAGCTTTCCGGCGGGAATGATGGATTGAACATGATTATCCCCTATGGCAATGACATTTATTACCAAAAACGTAAAACCATCGCTATACACCAAACTGATATTATTAAGCTGAATGATATGCAGGGTTTAAACCCTAACTTATCGGCATTAAAAGAAATTTATGACCAGGGATTGATGAGCATTATTAATTCGGTTGGTTATCCTAACCCTGATCGTTCGCATTTCAGGTCAATGGATATATGGCAGACCGCGAGTGATTCGAACCAGTTTTTAAGTACCGGCTGGATAGGGCGCTACCTTGATTCAAACTGCCAAAGCTGTAAAAATCCATATACCGCCATCGAGGTTGATGATACACTATCGCTTGCCATGAAGGGGGCAAAAATGAAAGGAATCGCGGTGCAGGACCCCAATAAACTATACCAAACAACCCGCGAACCATTTTTTAAAGATTTGGTGCACGACCATGGCGATTCCAACTTGAATGAAGACAACTTAGGCTACCTATACAAAACCATGATCGAAACTTATTCATCAGCTGATTATATTCAAAATACATCAAAAACATATACAGTTACAGCCGAATATCCCACAACCCCGTTAGGCAACCAACTAAAAACGGTATCAAAATTTATCAACTCTGGCTTGCAAACACGGGTTTATTATGTGTCGTTAAGCGGTTTTGATACCCACGTCGGCCAGCAAAACCAGCAGGGGCGCCAGCTAAAAATTTATGGCGATGCGGTAGCCGCGTTTGTAAAAGACCTTAAACAAACCGGCAAGCTGGACGATACCCTTGTAATGACCTTCTCTGAATTTGGCCGCCGCGTGGAGCAAAACGCCAGCAATGGTACCGATCATGGCACGGCCAACAACATTTTGCTTTTCGGCGGGAAACTTAAAAAGGGAGGCATTTATAACGATGCCCCCGATCTGACCCAATTAGATAACGGCGACCTGAAATATCAAATAGATTTCAGGGATGTTTATGCAACCTTGCTTGATAAATGGCTGGATATTAGCAATAGCCAGGTGTTGAATAAGAGTTTTGCCGGATTGAATTTTGTGTAGGCATCCCTAAGACGCAAAGTATTGCGTCTCTACAAATTTTAAATCCGAAATCGTAAATCGTAAATCCGAAATCACCTCGGCATTCTCTTCATCATATTGGCCATGGCTGCAGGGTTACTCATCAGCTTCATCGCTTTGCGCATATCTTCAAACTGTTTAATGAGGCGGTTAACTTCTGTAATGTTAGTGCCCGCTCCTTTGGCAATACGGTTGCGGCGGCTTTGATTAATGCTGTCCGGGTTGCCTTTTTCGTATGGCGTCATCGATTGAATGATGGCTTCGATTGATTTAAACCCGTTATCATCTATCTCCACATCCTTCATCATTTTACCGACGCCCGGTATCATGCCCACCAGGTCTTTCATATTGCCCATTTTTTTGATCTGCTGTATCTGACTGTAAAAATCGTTGAAGTCAAATTTATTTTTGCGGATCTTCTTTTGTATTTCGGCGGCTTCCTTTTCGTCAAACTGCTGCTGGGCGCGTTCAACCAACGAAATCACATCGCCCATGCCCAAAATACGCGAGGCCATACGGTCGGGGTGGAAAACATCCAGCGCTTCCATTTTTTCGCCCGTGCCGATAAATTTTATCGGTTTGTTTACCACCGATTTTATCGATAGCGCCGCGCCGCCGCGGGTATCGCCGTCGAGCTTGGTCAATACTACACCGGTAAAGTCAAGGCGGTCATTAAATACTTTGGCAGTATTTACCGCATCCTGACCGGTCATGGCATCTACCACAAATAATATCTCCTGCGGGTTTACGGCATCTTTTACCAGCTCTATCTCGCGCATCATGGCCTCGTCAATTGAAAGGCGGCCCGCGGTATCAATGATCACAACATTATTGCCGTTTTGTTTTGCTAAAGCGATACCCTCCCTCGCGATAGCAATCGGGTCTTTTGATTCCAGGTTTGCATAAACCGGAACACCGATCTGGCCGCCTAAAACCTGCAATTGTTCAATAGCCGCCGGGCGATAAATATCATCTGCAACCAATAAAGGCTTCTTGTTTTTTTGTGTCTTTAAATAATGGGCAAGCTTTCCGGTGAAAGTTGTTTTACCCGCGCCGTTTAGCCCGGCTATCAAAATAATGGCCGGCGAACCGATTATATTAAGCTCGGATGTGCTGCCGCCCATCAAGGCTGTCAGCTCATCATTCATCACCTTAGTGAGCAACTGGCCGGGCGAAATGGCGGTCAACACATTCTGACCAATAGCCTTTTGCCTTACATCATCGGTAAAAGTTTTGGCGGTTTTATAATTTACGTCGGCATCCAGGAGGGCCTTGCGGATCTCCTTCATGGTTTCGGCCACGTTTATTTCAGTAATTGTTCCCTGGCCTTTTAATACTTTAAAGGCCCTTTCGAGTTTATCTGATAAATTTTCAAACATTATTCTTATCCGTATTTTGAGAATGCAAAGCTAACTAAGATTCGTAGGATTTTAAGATTATAGGATTAGTTTATATCATTAAAAGTTCTCGCACTTTTGATCCTGAATTTATATATAGGATTTTAAGATTACTTTTCTATATTTATTCCATTAAAAGTCTTAACATTCTCAATCCTAAAATCTATTAATCTTAGAAATCTTAGTCCATGCTGTACGAAGACATTACTCATAAAATTATTGGATGTGCCATGAAAGTTCATAGCGCTCTCGGCAGCGGTTTTCAGGAAGTTATTTACCAAAAAGCATTGTCAATTGAAATGACAAAGCAAGGTTTAGGGTTTAAAAGAGAAATGATCATGACTATTTATTACGACAAAATTGATATTGGCACAAGAAGAGTTGATTTTTTTGTTCAGGATAAAATTATGCTTGAGCTAAAAGCGGTATCACACCTTGACGATCTGAATCTCGCCCAAGCCATGAATTATTTAGAAGCATATAATTTACCGGTCGGACTTCTTATAAATTTTGGCAGCAAAAGTCTTGAATATAAAAGAGTTTTTAACACAAAACATCCTGACAATGCTCATTATAAAAGCGTATCCGAAAAACTTTAACTGAGATTCGCAGCATTTTTAGATTATTAGGGGTGAAGTTATACATACTATTCGTTAAAAATCTTACAATCCTCAAATCCTACAAATCTTAGTCAATTTTGTGAAGTATAATAAATATACCTACTTTAGATTTCCATTATAAACCCTTTACAGATTTGAGATATGAGATGTGAGATGTGAGAAAGCGCCTTTCTCTGTCTCAATACTCAAATCTCATGTCTCACATCTAACTTGATGATTATGAATATTAAACTAATCTTAAAAGGCTTCAGCCTTGGTGCGTTTTTCCTTTTTTTAGGATATGCCGGTACAAACGGCAAAACGCATCCGCCGGTTGGCAGCTCCCCCCTTCATTACAAAAACACCGAAAGCCTTCTGGTGGCCGATACCGGCTGGCGGCAGCTTTTTAACGGCAAGGACCTCGATGGCTGGAAACAGGTTGGCCCAGGCAGCCGGTATGTTGAAAATGGCTTAACAGGCAGTCACGGCGGCATGGGGCTATGCTATTGGACGAAAGAAAAATTCGGCGACTGTGTTATCCGCATTGTTTACAAAATGCAGAAAGAAAACAGCAACTCGGGCTTTTTTATTCGCATACCAATCGAGCCGCGCGAAGCATGGATGCCTGTTTTTTATGGCTACGAAGTGCAGATCGACAACCATCCTGAAACGTCCGGCGAGGATGAATACCATGTAACGGGCACTTTGTATTCGTTAACAAAGCCACACGCCAAACCGGGCAAACCTGGCCCCGAATGGAACGTGATGGAAATTACGCTTGATGGCCCGCGCACTATTGTTTATGTAAACGGCGAACTGGTTACCGACTATACCGAAGGCGACCATACCCCGGAGCGCAAGTTTGATTTTGAGCCTTTTCGCGGGCTGAGGCCAAACTATGGCTTTATTGGTTTACAGAATCATGGCGACAATGACATTGTTTTCTTTAAGGAAGTTGCTGTAAGGCCATTGATAAAAAAATAAACCAGAAGCCATGAAAAAAAGTAAAGATATAACAGGTAACAAAGAGATCAGCCGGGGGGAGTTTATCAAAAAAACGGCCATCGCAACGGCCGGTTTCTACATTGTGCCCCGCTTTGTGCTGGGCGGCAAGGGATATACCGCTCCAAGCGATAAACTATACATCGCGGCGGTTGGTACCGGCGGCGAGGCCGAAAATGATATTCACCATTTTGCGACCGCGCCAAAAAAAAATGCTGAAATAGCCTTTTTGTGCGATGTTGACGAGCGCCCGGGCATGAAGCGCATGAAGGAATTCCCTAAAGCAAAATTTTACCACGACTGGCGTGAGCTATTTGATAAAGAGAACAAGAATTTCGATGCCGTTACCGTTGCTATTCCCGATCATAACCACGCCATAGTTGGTCATAGCGCCATGCAGATGAAAAAGCATTTGTACCTGCAAAAGCCGCTTACCCACGATATTTACGAGGCCCGCGTACTTACCGAAGCCGCCAAAAAATACAAAGTGGTTACCCAGATGGGCGACCAGGGCGCTTCGTGCGATGGTATGCGCACTTTGCGCGAATGGTTCGAGGCGGGGCTGATCGGCGATATTGAAAAAGTTTACTGCTGGACCGACCGCCCGGTGTGGCCCCAGGGCATTTCCTGGCCAACCGCCAAACCGCCCGTACCAAAAGAGCTTAAATGGGACCTTTGGCTCGGCACCGCACAAAATGTAGATTATATTGATAACCTGGTGCCTTTTAACTGGCGCGGCTGGTGGCAGTTTGGCACCGGCGCCCTCGGCGATATGGGCTGCCACATTATGGGGCCGCCTTTTAAACTGCTGGAACTTGGTTACCCCACCGAAATTTCGGGCAGCGCAAGCACGGTTTATACAGGTATATTTAAAGAGGGTATTTTCCCTGAAAGCGGGCCGGTTTCAAGCTCTATCAAATTTAATTTTACGCTGAAAAACGGCAAGCCGCTCGACTTGTATTGGATGGACGGCGGCATAACCCCCGAACGCCTGGCAGAGCTCGACCCGGATGTAAACATGAACCAGGCGCTTGGCGATGTGCCAAGTGAAAACGATTTTGAGGGCTGCACCCTGTTCATCGGCAGCAAAGGGAAAGTTTCCTGTGGATGGGGCGGCAGTCACCCGCGGTTGTTGCCGCTTTCATTAAATAAGGACGTTCACATTCCTGAAAAATATCCCCGCATACAAGGGGGAATGGACGGCCACTGGTGGCAATGGGTTGATGCCTGCATTGCCGGCTACGGAAAAATGGAAGTCGATTCCCCTTTTGAAGGTTATGCCGGGCCGCTCACCGAAACGGTGCTGCTGGGCAACCTGCTTTTACGCAGTTTCAACATACAGGAGAAGATCAAACGTAACGACCCTGTTTACGGCAATATGGAAGGCTACAAATTCAGCGGCCGCTATGTTGGCCTTAAATGGGACGGCGCAAACATGCGCGTAACCAATTTTGAACCCGCTAACCAGTTTATCCGCAGAACATACCGGGAAGGATGGGGCGAGCTGAAGGCGTGAATTGTTCTGCCTTATTGTAAAAGTGACTTTTCGTTGTTACGACAAATACTTACCGACGATAGGCATGCGCCTGCCCATACCGAAAGCTTTTGGCGATACTCTTAAAATCGGAGGGGTTTGATACCGCTTATGTTCGGCAAGATTGATCAGCCTGATGACGCGCCGGACGGTCTTTTCATCATATCCCATTTTAATGATCGCTGCTGACGAACATCTTCCCTCAACATATCCAGCTATTATTTTGTCCAGAATAGCATACTCAGGCAGGGAATCGGTATCTTTTTGGTTCGGCCTCAACTCTGCCGATGGCGGTTTTATGATCGAATTTTCAGGAATAATTTCCCGCTCACGGTTAATGTACCTTGCTAATTCAAAAACCTGGGTTTTATAAACATCACCGATCACCGAAAGACCGCCGCACATATCGCCATATAAAGTGCCATAGCCGACAGCTGCTTCACTTTTGTTGGACGTGTTTAGTAAAATGTATCCGAACTTGTTGCACATTGCCATCAATAACACCGCCCTGCTGCGCGCCTGGATATTCTCTTCGGCAATATTAAAGGGCAGGTCTTTAAACTGTGGCTTTAAGGTAGCTTCAAAAGCATCAGTAATATTTTTTATGGTGATGGTTTCGTGCATGCAGCCGAGGTTTGTAACCAGGTGTTCGGCATCTTTTACAGAGTGCTCACTTGAAAAGCGCGACGGTAACAATACCGCCATTACATTTTCAGGGCCCAATGCCTCCGCGGCTAAGGCGCAAACAACAGCCGAATCGATACCGCCGGATAAACCCAGGATAGCTTGTTTAAAACCCGATTTATAAAAATAATCCCTTATTCCTAATAAAATCGCGCTATGTATCTGCTCAATATCACTTTCCTTTTTTGTTCTGAGTGTTGAAGGGTGCTCAAAAGATATATTCGCTTTATCATCCAGGGTATAGTAGGCAATGTGCTCTTCGAAATAAGGCATCTCATCGATCAGTTTACCGCTACTATCAAAAACCAATGATCCACCGTCAAAGATCAGTTCCGTCTGCGCGCCAACGTTGTTTACATAAAGTAAAGGCAAATGGTAACGCCGGGCGTTATCGCTCAAAATTTGAATACGCTCTTCATCGTGATTATAAGCAAACGGCGAAGCAGCAATATTGATCATCATATCAGGCTTTTGCTGTATCAATATGTCCATTGGCCGGGTTTTGTATAATGGGTTTTCTACGGTGTTCCAAAGGTCTTCGCAGATAGTGAGGGCAATGCGTTGGCCCTTAAATTCTATACATTTAAAATCGGTTGAAGGTTCAAAATAACGGTATTCATCAAATATATCGTAATTAGGCAGCAGTGCCTTATTGGCAATGCCCTTTACTTGACCATTTTCTATAAAATAGGCGGAATTGTTCAGGTCCTTGCCTTCGGGCCGGCGGTTTGGCGTGGGTAAGCCAATGATACAGGCGATATCAGTGCATTCTGCAGCAATTTTTTGGGCTGATGTTTCGCACAGGCCAATAAACTCATCAAGCTCTAAAAAGTCACGCGGAGGGTAACCGCAAACACCTAATTCGGCAAAAACTACAAGGTCGGCGCCGTTTTTACGGGCTTTTTGAATATGATCAATAATTTTAGCGGTATTTGATTCAAAGTTTCCGATATGATAATTAAGCTGTGCTAACGCGATCTTCATTGTGTTTTAATACAAATAAAAAATTATTTTTGCCCAAAGGATAAAAATGGCCACCCTCAGCAAAACAACGCAAATTTATTTATTTTTTTCGATCAGCCTGTTACTTACTGCCTGCGGGCATCATAAAAAGGTTGATGTAAGCAATATACCGGTTAATGTTAAGATAGAACGTTTTGACAAAGAATTTGACCTGATGGAAACAAAACCCATGGGGCCGCAGGCTGCTTACCTGAAAAAAAAATATGGTGTTTTTTACCGTGATTTTATTGCCCTGCTTTTACAGGATGAGGACATAAATACCAATGATACCGCCTATTTTAAATTAATGCGTAAGGTCTTTGCCACGCGCGCCTATAACGACCTGAAACATGATGTTGATTCGGTTTACCCTTCAATGGATAAGGAGCAGGCCGAATTAACCGATGCCTTCAGGCATATTGAATATTATTTTCCGCAAAAAAAGCTGCCGCGGGTAATTACCTATTATTCGGGTTTCGAAGCGCAGACAACTGTTGGCAATGGCTATTTCGGTATAGGGCTCGACTTGTTCTTAGGCGGCAACTCAAGGTTTTATCCATCACTGACCGAGGCCTACCCGCATTATTTATCGCGCAATTTTAACGCGGAAAATATATGCCCGCGGGTAATTGAAGGCCTGGCCCGCGAAGATATGTTCCCTGAAAGCGACAGCAGTAAAACGTTATTATCAAAAATGATCTATAACGGCAAGATCATGTATTTTATGGATATGATATTACCCAATGTAGCGGATACAACCAAAATTGGCTATAGCACAGCACAATTAAAGTGGTGTAAAGAATTTCAGTCAAAAATATGGGCTTATTTTTTGGAAGAGAACCTGCTATATGAAAGCGACTTTCCAAAAATTCAAAAATATTTAACCGAAGCGCCGTTTACGCCGGGCTTAGGCGAAAAAAACGAATCGGCCCCTAAACTCGCCGTTTGGACAGGCTGGCAGATTGTACGGGAATACATGGACAAACACCCCGAAGTTACATTACCGGAACTGATGGCGGATAACGATGCCCAGAAAATACTAAATGAATCGAAGTATAGGCCGAAATAGGGGGGGAAGTTCATGGTTCATAGTTGATGGTTCATTGCAGCTGCATTTTTGTACTATGAACTATGAGCGCGATAGTTCATCGTTCATGGCATCATTTTTTACCATGAACCATGAACTATCAACTATGAACTATTTCAATATCGTAAACACAGCTTTCAAACCCAGGGCGGCGCCAATAAATAAAATGATATTAGCAACAATGTTATTGTAGCGAAAATCGGCAAAGCGCAGGTAAATTCCAATTATGCCTATAATTACAGCAATCGTTATTAATAGATAATGCTTTTCTGAATTTGATTCCTCAGTTGCGTTCATTTTTATTGGTGTTAATTTAATTCGCAGCAAAAATATAAATGTTTGGTGAATAATTGGTTGATTAAGTTGATTAAGTTGAATGAGTGAATGGTTACCCATCGTAATCAACCGCTCACTTAATCAACCCAATCAACCTTTAACCAAAAACCTTCTTTTGTAATACCTTATAATCATCCAAACGCCAACCCCAGCCAATATAAATCCCCAAATGTTGGCAATGCTGATAACAACATCAACAAATAATTCCCATCCGTTTTCAATAGTCATGCCCAGGCGTTTGAAAAACGATAAATTATAGGCTGAGGGGTCGTCATTGGCAATGATCTCCTTATTAATGGTATTACTTTGGTAAAAACTTATGGTGACAATGCTGTTTTTAACGTCGTCATCAATCTGTCGGTTGCCGATCTGCTGGTCTATCATGTCGTCTTTTAAATTCAAAACATCCTCCGGCTTTTTTATAACGATCTTTCCCCTTTTTTGCTGGCCTACCAATTCAGTGCGGCTCTTAAGCTTTAATTGTGCTGAAAGATAATCCAGCGACTTATCGGTAATATCCATGCTGCCGGTGTTGACATAGATACCCATACGTGCAACCTGGTTCATAAACTCTTCCAATTTTGAAGAAGGTATTTTTACAGTCATGTCGGCAGTGGTATTAAAAGAGGTTACCCTCATGACAGAGTCATTGCTGATACGTATATCCTCGCTGCGTTCCGCGGTTGAGCCCATCTGGTGATGTATAACCATGCCGTTGATGCTTGTGGTTAGCGCCGATATACGTTCGGCGGTTTGCTCCACATTCTTTACTTTAAAGTGTATACCCGCTGTTTTTACAAGTTTCGGCTTGCTTATTATGGCGGAATCAACTTTTGCAGAATCAGCTGCGTTACTGCTGCTATTATTTACAACCTCGTAACCGCCGCCTTTCCCTTTACAGGCACAAAACAATACCACCCCCGCCATTAGCGGAATTAAAAATTTTGTTTTCATGATTTTTATTGGTTTATTTTATATTTATACCGGATTATAGGAGAAGGTGACCCCTTGAGGGGATTGGTTATCAAATTGTTACGAAGATGTTACCAAAATGGGATATATCGCAGAGACGCGATGCATACGGTCTCTACCGGTTGGATAGTTCACATCTTCTGACCTGCGGGGACGTAATCCCCAAGCTCTATGCCAATATTTATATTTTAGCCAATAGGTGATCAAGATCATTTTTTGATTAACAAATTGGTAATGATTATTTTAGAGACAAGGCGTTTATTCTGCAAATTTGACACATTAACCCATCTCCGGATTAATTTTGACAGGTTATTTAGAATAATTATAAATTATATATTACCGTCATTTATTTGTCAGGTAATCTGTAATAAATTTTACTTTTGTGGCTGAAAAATTCGGACATATTATACGTTCCTGCGTGATTATCAATCATTAAAATAGAAAATTATTTAGCACAAATACACTTTATGAGGAGTTTCTCATTAATTTTTAAACAATTCTCAAGGTCGGTTTTACTGATCGCCAGTGTTGCTTTTTTTGGGTCCTCAGCTTATGCACAAGGGGATGCAGCCAAAGGGGGAGCCCTTTTTAATTCCAAATGTACCACTTGCCACAAAATTGATACGAGGCTGATCGGCCCTGCATTAGGGCCAATCATCAGCTCAGACACTGATGATAAATGGTTGACCAAATGGGTTCAAAACAATACCGCTTTAATTGCTGCGAAGGACAAAAAGGCTGTTGACATTTTCAACCAGTACAACCAAATGGGCATGACAGTTTTCCCTGATCTGTCTGACGGTGATGTAGCGAATATATTAGCTTATGTGCGCGGCGAATGGAAAACCATGCAGGCTGCAGCACCTAAACCTGGCGCGCCCGGCCAACCGGTGGCGGAAACCGGCCCCAGCAACCTCATTATTTTTGCTTTGATCGGTGTTATCATCCTTGCCTTTATTATTATCCTGGTATTAAACAAGGTTATTACAACGCTTGAACGCCTGCTGCTGAAAAACAAAGGCCTTTTTGCTGAAGAAGAAGTTGCAGTCGAAAAAGTTCCGGTTGAACGTTTTGTTACCCTAAAGAAACTCGCCAAAAATAAAAAATTTTTATTCTTTGTACTTCTCTGCGGTACTTTAGCCCTCGGAAGCTGGACATGGATGACGATGTGGACCACCAACGTTCACCAGGGTTACCAGCCGGTGCAGCCTATCAAGTTCCCGCATGACTTGCATGCAGGCGCAATGAAAATCGATTGCCAGTACTGCCACTCTGGTGCCTACAGATCAAAAAACGCCTCTATCCCTTCGTTAAATGTGTGTATGAACTGCCATAAGGTGGTTAAAACCGAATCTCCCGAAATACATAAGATATATGATGCATTGGGATATGACCCTCAAACTCAGAAATACGACAGCACTAAATCACGGCCTATTCAATGGATCCGTATCCATAACCTACCCGACCTGGTATATTTCAATCATTCTCAGCACGTAAAAGTAGGCAAAATAAAATGCCAGACCTGTCATGGCCAGGTGCAGAATATGAAAGAGGTTTATCAATATTCGCCGCTTACCATGAAATGGTGTATACAATGCCATAAGCGTACCAAGGTTGACTTTAAAGGCAACGCCTACTACACAAAAATGGAAGCGGTGCATAACCTGTTAAAAGAAGGCAAGCCTGTTACCGTGGCCTTAATGGGCGGCATAGAGTGCGGTAAATGCCATTATTAATAATTGAATAAACAACGCATTACAGTTTATATAGCTTAAATGGATAGCAATAAGAAATACTGGAAAGGTTTAGAAGAACTGAACAAAACGCCAGAATTTGTTGAGAAAAATAAAAACGAATTCGCGGAGCCTATTCCTATCGAAGATGTTTTGACCGGCGGCGGCTTAGGCGGTAAAACCCCGCGCCGCGACTTTTTAAAAGCGCTGGGCTTTGGCGTGGGCGCGGTAACACTTGCAGCGTGTAATAAAGTGCCTGTTCATAAATCTATACCTTACTTGATAAAACCCGAGGAGGTAACTCCCGGTGTGGCTAACTATTATGTTTCTACCTATGAGGGTCATGCCATTTTGGTTAAGACCCGCGAAGGCAGGCCAATTAAAATTGAAGGTAACCCTAATGATCTTTTAGCTAAAGGCGGTGTTAGTGCGCAGGCGCAGTCATCGGTACTTGATCTGTATGACGTTAACCGGTTAAAGGGGCCTATAAAAGATGGCGGTGAATATGGATGGAGCCAGGCAGATGGTTTTGTAAAGAGTGAGCTCACCGCCATTAAGGCCGGCGGTAAAAAGATCCGTATTGTATCATCCACTATTACCAGTCCGTCAACTTTAGCTGTTATTGCCGACTTTATTGCCGCTTTCCCCAATACCAAACATATTAGTTATGATGCGGTATCCTATACCGGTATCATCCAGGCTAATCAAAACAGTTTTGGCAAGGCAGTATTGCCCCACTATAATTTTGATAAAGCCGATGTAATTTTAAGTTTTGGCGCTGATTTCCTGGGCACATGGATCTCACCTGCTGAATTCATCAGGCAGTATGTACAAAACCGTAACAACAAATCGCTGCAAAGCAAAAAAATGTCGCGGCATATTCAGTTCGAAACCGGGATGAGCATAACGGGTTCTAACGCCGATGTACGTATACCTATTAAACCTTCGGAAGAAGGGGTAGCCCTGGTTAGTTTGTACAATGCTATTTCGGGAACTACGTTACCAGGCACCAAACCATTAAAAAACAATATTGCCGATAAAGCGATTGCTATTGCAGCAAAAGAATTATTAGCCGCTAAAGGCAAGGCTTTGGTGGTTGCAGGTTCAAACGACGTAGCAACGCAGGTATTGGTTAACGCGATCAACTCCCTGCTGGGCAGTTATGGCACTACTATCGACCTTGATAACCCATCGCACCAATACAGCGGAAACGATGCTGAATTAGTTGAGTTTACTAATGAAATGGCGCGCGGCGAGGTTGATGCTGTATTTTTCCTGAACGCTAACCCGGTTTATGATTATTACAAAAGCAAGGATATTACAGACGGGTTAAAGAAAGTCCGCTTAAAAGTATCATTTGCCGATCATAGCGATGAAACAGCAACGCTTTGTAATATAATTGCTCCAAACAGTTATTACCTTGAGTCATGGGGCGATGACAACGCTATTGAAGGATACTATACCATTTTACAGCCAACCATTAACCCGGTTTATGACACGCGCCAGGCTGAACAAAGCTTGCTGATATGGTCGGACAACCCGGTTAAAGATTATTATACTTACGTAAGAAATAACTGGGATAAAAACCTTCTTGCTAAAGGGGGTTTATCAGGCCAAAAAGGATGGGAGACCCTGCTGCAAACCGGCTTCGTAAAAGCAGCGGCTAATCCTGCCGGCACTTACACCTTCAGCCGCGACCTGAATGCGGTTACACAAACTATTCTGGATCATAGCAACCTGCTTGCCGCTGATGGCAGTAAGGTAGAGTTGCAGCTTTATCAAACCGTAGCAATGCGTGATGGTAAAAGGGCTAATAACCCCTGGCTTCAGGAACTGCCCGACCCGGTATCAAAAGTTACCTGGGATAATTTTGCTTCTGTATCACCATCTGATATGGTGAAATGGGGATATATGAATGGCGATGTGGTTAAAATTGACGCGAATGGCTATTCTCTCAACTTGCCGGTATTGTCGCAGCCAGGCCAAACACAGGGCACAATATCGATAGCCGTTGGTTATGGCCGCACAAACGCCGGCCCTGTAGGCGACAAAGTCGGTCAAAACGCCTACCCTTTTCATAGCCTGCGCAACGGGACCTTCCAAACGGGCGCTGCCGCTGCTTTAACCGCAACCGGCGATAATTCGCCATTGTCGCAAACGCAAACACACCACTCCATTGAGGGGCGTAACAGTATTATAAAAGAAGCCACGTTCAAGGAATACCTGAAAAATCCTATGACTGGATCGGGAAATGAAAATGGGCATAAGAATTATAACGAAAATAATCTTTTTTTCGAGGAATATGATCACCCGCAATACAACTGGGTGATGGCCATTGACCTGAACGCGTGTACCGGTTGCGGTGCATGTGTTGTAGCCTGCGGCGCGGAAAATAATGTTCCGGTGGTGGGTAAGGCCGAAGTTGGGCGCCGGCGCGAAATGCACTGGATACGCATTGACAGGTATTACAGTTTTGATGATAACGGCGATGGCGGTATTACACGTGAAAGGGAAATATCGAGACTTGAAGACCTTGACCATGTACGGGTTGTTTACCAGCCGATGCTTTGTCAGCACTGCGATCACGCTCCATGCGAAACAGTTTGCCCGGTACTGGCAACCGTTCACTCGTCCGAAGGATTGAACCACATGGCTTATAACCGCTGTGTAGGTACACGTTATTGCGCAAATAACTGTCCGTACAAAGTACGCCGCTTTAACTGGTTTAATTACTGGAACGATGCGCGTTTTGAAAACTACCTTCAGAATGATCATACCCTATTGGTCCTTAACCCTGATGTGGTTACACGTTTCCGCGGGGTTATGGAAAAATGCTCTATGTGTATTCAGCGGATACAGGCCGGTAAATTGAAAGCCAAGATCGAAAAACGCTCTGTTAAGGATGGCGATATTAAAGTTGCCTGCCAGCAAACATGCCCGGCTAACGCCATAGTTTTCGGTAACGCAAATGACGAGAACTCGGAAGTATCAAAGGCATTAAAAAGCGAAAGGACCTATTATGTGCTGGAGGAGTTGAATACGCAGCCAGGCATTGGGTACCAGGTAAAAATCAGAAACATATCGGAAACAGAAGCTTAAATTTAATTACAACAGAGATTTAAAATATGGCAGCTCATAGTGAATCAATAATTAGGGAACCGTTAATTACGGGGAAAGACATCACATACGCCAAGATCACCAATGATATACTGCGTCCGGTAGAAAATATGCCTGGCCGGGCCTGGTGGATAGGTTTTACTATAGCCTCTTTGGGTGCCTGCCTTTGGGTTTTTGCCGTTAGCTGGACGTTTTGGTATGGCATTGGGGAATGGGGATTAAACAAAACGATAGGCTGGGCCTGGGACATCACCGGTTTCGTGTGGTGGGTAGGTATAGGTCACGCAGGAACGCTTATTTCAGCTATATTATTACTCTTTCGTCAAAACTGGCGCAATTCCATTAACCGTTCGGCCGAGGCGATGACCATCTTCGCGGTGATCTGCGCGGCCACTTATGTGGTTTCGCACATGGGCCGCCCATGGCTGGCATACTGGCCTTTGCCACTGCCAAACCAATTCGGTTCAATATGGGTTAACTTTAACTCGCCGCTTGTTTGGGACGTGTTTGCCATATCGACTTATTTCTCGGTGTCATTAGTGTTCTGGTACACAGGATTATTGCCTGACCTTGCCACCATCCGCGACCGCGCAACAGGCATCCGCCGCCGTATATATTCTGTCTTATCATTCGGCTGGACAGGCTCGGTAAAAACATGGCAGCGTTTCGAAACTGTGTGTTTGATACTGGCGGGTATTTCAACGCCGCTTGTGCTTTCGGTACACACTATAGTATCTATGGACTTTGCCACATCGCTTGAGCCAGGCTGGCATACCACCATCTTCCCGCCTTACTTCGTTGCCGGGGCCATTTTTTCGGGGTTTGCCATGGTGCAAACACTTTTATTGGTGACGCGAAAAGTATTAGGGCTCGAGAATTATATTACGATGTTCCACATTGAGGCCATGAACAAGATCATCCTTTTAACCGGTTCGATTGTTGGCGTTGCTTATTTAACCGAATTTTTTATTGCGTACTACTCGGGCGGCGAATATGAACAGTACACCTTCCTAAACCGGTTTATCGGGCCGCAATGGTGGGCTGGCTGCATGATGTATGGCTGCAACGTGCTGATGACCCAGCTCATGTGGTTCAAAAAAGTCAGGACAAATATCCAGGTTTCATGGCTGTTATCCATCGTGGTTAACATAGGGATGTGGTTCGAGCGGTATGTTATTATCCAGATTTCGCTTCAGCGCGACTTTTTGCCCTCAAGCTGGTCTGTGTTTTATCCAACCTGGGTTGATATGAGCGTATTCATCGGATCAATAGGTTTATTTTTCACAATGTTCCTGCTATTTATACGGGTATTCCCGTCAATTGCAATGGCCGAAGTAAAATTAATATTGAAAAGCACAAGCGAGCAGGCCAAGAAAAAATTATTGGAACATGGTGATCTTGATAAAGAACAGGTAGAGTATTATAAAGAAGCTATAACCGTTTTTGACAGTGTTGAGATGGGTGATTACGAAAAATTATAAAAATGAGCAGCACCAAATATATTTTAGGCCTTTTTGATGATCCTGATGAAATGATGCAGGGGATTGATGAACTACAAAAAAATAGTATCCCTATTTATGATGTTTATACGCCAATGCCTATACATGGTATTGAAAGAAAGCTTGGCATAAAAGATTCGCGCTTAGGTTATGCGGCTTTTATGTTTGGCTGCCTGGGCGGTACAACTATTTTCGGCATGGCCTCTTACATGCTGGCAATTGACTGGCCGATCAACATTGGCGGCAAGCCTGCATTTGCAGTGCCGGATTTTATTCCGATCACCTTTGAATGGACCGTATTATTTACAGCATTTGGGATGGTAACTATGTTTTTTTATGCAACGCACCTTTTCCCGGGCCGCACGCCAAGGGTTATGGATTTAAGAGCAACGGACGACAGGTTTGTTATCGCAATTGACGCCAAAGGGAACACACCGCATGAGGATATCACTAATTTATTAAAAAAGGCTGGGGCAGTAGAAGTAAAGCATAACGACAGAAAATATGTTAGCTATGAATAAAATGAAAATATTGGGCACAACGGTTATCGCTATCGCTGCAACGATCATTATATCATCGTGCAAAGATAAAAGGAGCACCGGCTGGGAATTCGCTCCCAATATGTATGAGCATATCGCACCCGATCCGGATCAGAAAAACGATAATTTTAAGGATGGTAAAACCGCGCAGCTTCCGCCGCCGGGCACAACACCTATTGGTTTTGTGCGGTTTGATTATCCGAATACAAAAGATGGTTACGAACAGGCAGGCGTTGAATTCAAGGATACACTGGCTGCAAGCCCGCAAAACCTGGCTGATGGGCAAATACTATTTGAACACTTTTGTTCACCCTGCCACGGAATGTCCGGCCAGGGTGATGGATTAGTAGTGGCACATGGCTTTCCGGCCCCGCCCTCTTATTCAACGGGACAGTCATCGCGCGGCGGTGCAATGAAAGACCTGACAGACGGTAAAATTTATCATACTATTACTTATGGTGTAAATGCAATGGGTTCTTATGCATCTCAGCTTGACCCAACAGAACGCATGAAAGTAATACTGTATGTTCACCATTTACAAACTTTATAAGCTGATTTTTAATGAAGACTTCTCATAGTTTCGACCAACGATTTGAATTTCAGGGCAGGGCCAAAACCTGGAGCTTAGTTATGATCGCTATCGGTGTAATTGGAATTGCCTACGGGTTTTTATCAGGCAGCGGCGAGCGCACATTTTCAAACTTATTGTTAATGGGCTATTATATGGCTTGTGTTTGTATCTGCGGCGTATTCTTTTGCGCGCTTCAATATGTAGCCCAGGCAGGCTGGTCGGCCTCGATCCTCCGCGTGCCGCAGGCGTTTGCAAGGATACTGCCGCAGGCAACAATTGTACTACTGGTAATTGTTTGCGCCGGATTATATTTTACGCACACCGGCGCAAATGTCGATGGCAAGCAAACCATTTTACCTTACTTGTACAAAGAATGGGCACTTAAGGGTGTTACAATAAAAGGCGATCCTAATTATAACGCCATTATTTACGGTAAATCTGGATTTTTAAATGTTCCGTTTTTCCTTACCCGTTTGCTTATTTACCTGGGCAGTTACAGCGTATTAGGATGGCTGCTGATAAAGTATTCAAACAATGAAGATGAGCTGGGCGGTATGCTTAATTATAATAAGAGCTTTAAGGTATCGGTGATATTTTTGGTGGTCTTTGGATTTACTATCCCTTTGTTCGCTTTCGATACCATTATGTCATTAGAAGCCCACTGGTTTTCAACGATGTTTGGCTGGTACAATTTTGCAGCATTATGGGTAAGCGGTATGGCGGTAATTACGCTCACGCTCATCTATTTACGGGAAAACGGGTATATGGAATGGGTAACCGAAGACCATTTGCATAATATGGGGCAATTATTGTTCGGGTTCTCTATTTTCTGGACGTATTTATGGTTCGGGCAATTCCTGTTGACATGGTATGCTAATCTTCCTGAAGAAGCCGCGTATTTTTATAAGCGGTGGGAGCCTGAATTTAAACCATGGTTCTGGTTAAACATAATCATAAATTTTGGAGCGCCATTGTTAGTGCTTATGTCGCGCGATTCAAAGCGTGCGATAAAAGTATTAAAGGTTGCCGCAATCATCCTGATCCTGGGTCACTGGCTGGATTACTGGCAGATGATTATGCCCGGCACAGTTGGCCCTCAATCAAGCTGGCTGGTAGAGATAGGCCCATTGGAAATAACTATTTTTATAGGTTTCGCGGGATTATTTATGTTTATGATGCTGAACGCGTTGAGCAAATTCAAGTCACTTGCGCCTAAAAAACATCCTTTGCTTGAAGAGAGCCTTCATCATCATATATAATAATTGTTAAATTTGCACTCAATAAGGAATACCAAACAAACATTAAAATGGCATTCAAAAAATTAATAAATTCTAAAAAGATACTGTCGCTTTTTGCTGTGTTCGCGCTTTTTGGCACTAACCTGTTAATGGCACAAACCACAAGTTCTGGCGCTACCGGCAGCGCTGCGACGAACAAGTCGGCCATGTGGCTTGGCGTCGGTTACTATGTCCTGCTTTTCTTGGTTGCCTGTTTAGGCGTTGCCATTTTTGGTAAAATATTGAAGGCTTATGATCTTACCCTTAAAATGCAGGGTAAAAAAGGGTTTAACTGGAATAACATAATGGGAATATGCTGTGCCATATTCCTGGTTGCCGGTGCGTATGGTGCCTACTGGTCATTCACTGTACAAGGAAGCATGACGCTGCCCGAAGCTGCATCGGTTCATGGCGTTGCCATCGATGGTATGTTTACGTTAACCACGGTGCTTACAATGATAGTTTTTGTTCTCACCCAGGCGGCATTATTTGGTTTTGCGTTTCTTTACCGGGGATCCGATAAGCGGAAAGCTTATTACTATCCGCATAACAATACTATTGAGAAAATATGGACCGTTATCCCGGCTGTCGTGTTAACTATGCTGGTCGTGTTCGGATTTTTTACATGGCAAAAAGTGATGGATACTACCGCGCAAAAAGGGGACATTAATATTGACATTACCGGCCACCAGTTTGCATGGGAATTGCGTTACCCCGGCCCGGATGGAAAGCTCGGGGCGGTAAATTATACGTTGTATACCTCCCTGAACCTGTTAGGCATCGATTATAAAGACCGTAACAGTTTCGATGATCTGAAGGCCGACACTCTCGTGCTGCCCGTTAACAAACCTATAAGGCTGAACATTCATTCACAGGATGTTATTCATAGCGTTTATCTGCCGCATTTCCGCGTTCAGTTAAATGCTGTACCCGGACTGCCCACTTTTTTCAAATTTATACCGACCATCACCACCGAGGAAATGCGTAGAAAGACGGATAATCCAAACTTTGAATATTTGCTTTATTGCAATAAAATATGCGGCGGCGGCCATTACAATATGCAGAAGGTAGTGCGTGTAGTAACACAGGCGGAATACCAGGACTGGATAGCAAGACAAAAACCATATTTAACGGATCAGTTAAAGCAGGAATTGAAACTTGCAGCGGCAAAGCCAACTGTTACGGGTCAGTCATCATCAAGCAGGTTAGCGTTAAACAATTAATATAAGATTAGCGAGTATGTCAACATTAGCAGTTCACGATCACGGCGTAGTACATCACGAAGAAGGTCACGAACACCACCATAAAGCAACTTTTCTGAATACTTACGTGTTCAGCCAGGATCATAAAATGATATCCAAACAATTCCTGATCACAGGGATCACAATGGCATTCATTGCAATGACCTTATCTATTTTGTTCAGAATTCAATTAGCTTATCCTGATAAATCATTTCCATTACTGGAAACATTATTGGGCCGTTTTGCACCCGGGGGGCGTTTAAGCCCCGATTTTTATATGTCACTGGTAACTATACATGGTACCATTATGGTATTTTTTGTGCTGACAGCCGGATTAAGCGGAACCTTTGCAAATTTGTTAATTCCGTTACAGGTTGGCGCACGTGATATGGCTTCGCCATTTGTAAACATGCTGTCGTACTGGTTCTTTTTGCTGGCAAGTATCATTATGCTGTCCTCGTTCTTTGTTCAAAAGGGCCCCGCAAGCGGCGGCTGGACAATTTATCCTCCATTATCTGCATTGCCAAAAGCGATGCCAGGTTCGGGAGAAGGGATGACTTTGTGGCTTATCAGTATCATATGTTTTGTCGCCTCTTCGCTAATGGGCGGTATTAATTACATAAGCACTGTTTTAAACATGCGCACCAAGGGTATGGATCTTTGGAAAATGCCTTTGACCACCTGGGCCTTGTTCTTAACTGCTATTTTAGGCGTATTGTCGTTCCCCGTATTGGTTGCAGGCCTTGTACTATTAATTTTCGACAGAAGCTTTGGCACCAGTTTTTATCTTTCAGATATCATTTTAAATGGCCAGATACAGCCTTATGCAGGCGGGAGTCCGATATTGTTTGAGCATTTATTTTGGTTCCTGGGCCATCCCGAGGTGTATATTGTTATTATGCCGGCTATGGGCATAGCATCCGAAGTAATGTCGGTAAATTCGCGTAAACCGATATTTGGTTACCATGCGATGGTTTACTCATTGATCGGGATTACTGTGCTGTCGTTCATTGTATGGGGCCATCATATGTTTGTAACCGGGATGAATCCCTTTCTGGGCGGCGTATTCATGATCACCACATTGATCATAGCGGTACCGTCTGCCGTCAAAACCTTTAACTGGCTGGCAACACTATGGCGGGGAAACATCCGCTTCACCCCGGCTATGCTTTTTTCAATCGGAATGGTTTCGTTCTTTATTTCAGGCGGATTAACAGGGATTTTCCTGGGAAATTCTGCCCTGGATATCACTTTACACGATTCCTATTTTGTTGTGGCCCACTTCCATTTGGTGATGGGTTCGGCAGCTATTTTCGGGATGCTTGCCGGTGTTTATCACTGGTTCCCAAAAATGTTCCGCCGCATGATGGACGCGCGCTTGGGCTACTTGCATTTCTGGATAACTTTCATAGCCGCTTACTTTGTATTTTTCCCCATGCACTTTATGGGCCTTGACGGCGTTCCCCGCCGATATTATGCTATAACCGCATTCCCATCGTTTAACCGGTGGCTAACGGTAAATATATTTATTACTTGGTCTGCTATAGCGGCAGGCCTTGCACAGATAGCATTCCTTGCAAATTTTGTTTATTCTATCTTCTGGGGTAAAAAAACAGTTCAAAATCCATGGCAGGCAAATACGCTGGAGTGGACGGCGCCTATTGAGCATTATCATGGGAACTGGATTGGAGAGATCCCGACAGTTTACCGCTGGCCATATGATTACAGCAAGCCAGGGCACGATGAAGATTTTATACCGCAAACAGTGCCTTTCTCTCAAACGATGAGTTCAAATCTGCCTCATGACTTTGAAGATAACCCTGCCGGTTTGGAAGCGCATACCAAATGGACAAATGCTAATAAAGCTAACGAAGAGGTGAAGTGAGGTTGGTCATTGCGTCATTGTGTCATTAAGTCATTGGTTGCTTCGGTACTTGACCAACGGCCTAATGACCTAATGACTTAGTGACCTAATGACCCAATGACTAAATGAAGACAGCCGCGTCAAAAATAAGGTTCCAAAAAACCAATATAATTACAATTATTCTGCTTTTCATACTGATCCTTGCCGGCGGGATTGTTCGCAGCACGGGGTCAGGAATGGGTTGCCCGGATTGGCCTAAATGTTTTGGCCGGTATGTGCCTCCTGTAAACGCCTCTGAACTGCCAAAGGATTATAAGCAGAAATATGTTGCAGGGCGATTGAAAAAAAACCAGAAATTTGCTAAAACACTTGACCTTTTCGGCTATAGCGATCTTGCCCGCCGTATCCGCGAAGATAAATCGATACTGGTTCCCGAAGAATTTAACGCTGCCAAAACCTGGACCGAATACGTTAACAGGCTTTTAGGCGAAATAACGGGGCTGTTTTTAGTTCTTACTGCAATCTTTTCTTTTAGTTATCGCAAGGAAAACAAGCTGATACCGTTTTTATGCATTCTCAATGTAATACTTGTAGGCTTACAGGCATGGCTTGGCTCCATTGTGGTATCCACAAATCTTGTGGCCTGGATAGTGACCGTGCACATGATGCTTGCACTGGGTATTCTGGCTGTAAGTATAAGCACCTATCATCTTGCAAAAGTTTATGGCAAGCATAAGCTTAACGCAAGCCCTGTAACGCATGTTGTCATCGTTTTTGCGCTACTAATGTCCGTGGTTCAAATTGTTTTTGGCACCGAAGTAAGGGAAAGAATCGACGCGGTAGCAAGCCATTTGCAGGGCGGGTACCGGGAAGATTGGATAAGCAACGCAGGGGCGATATTTTATCAGCACAGGGATACTGCCGTATTAGTTTTGCTTATCAATATTGTACTGTATGCCATGATTCGCAGCGGTTTTAGCCGCCACTCCATTCAGCAGCAGTTAATGAGTTTTGCATTTTTGATGATCATGCTGCAAATTGTCACCGGTATATTATTATCCTATTGGGCGCTGCCTCCGGCTGCGCAGGCTGCACATATTGTTCTGGCAAGCCTGGTGTTTGGCGCTCAATTTTATCTGATGCTAAATTTATACCGGTCAGCCAGGGCAGGGGAGGTTCGCAGATGAAGTGGAGCGATTTTTCGAAACTGGTAAAATTACGGCTTACATTCCTGGTAGTATTTTCGGCTTCTATATCATTTTTAATAGGCAGTAAGGTTAACAGCGAAATAAATTGGTTTAACTGGGTAAAACTGATTATTGGCGGCTTTTTAGTAACCGCGGCGGCAAACTGTTTTAACGAAATTATAGAAAAAGATTTCGACCGCTTAATGAAGCGTACCGCTGATCGCCCGATACCTGCCGGGCGCATGACCACCGGACAAGCGTTGGTATTCGGTTTGTTTATGGGGATTTGCGGCACGTATCTTTTAGGCAGCCTTAATCTGGTCACCGGGATGCTTTCAGTTTTTTCGATACTTTTATATGCATTCGCTTATACGCCGCTTAAACGCATAAGCCCGATTGCGGTATTTGTCGGAGCTATACCGGGCGCTCTGCCACCCCTTATCGGGTATGTTGCCGCCCACGAAAAAATCGATGCTATTGCGCTGATCTTATTCGGTATACAATTTATTTGGCAGTTCCCGCATTTCTGGGCTATTGCCTGGGTTTTGGATGACGATTATAAACTGGCAGGTTTCAGGCTGCTGCCGTCGGGGAAAAGAAATTTAGCAAGCGCGATAGTTACTTTTATATTTACTTTAATATTGGTGCCTGTAAGCCTGTTGCCAACATTTTATCATTTTGGGGGTTATTATGTAGGCGCGGTATCATTATTATGCAGTTTATTTTTTTTATACCTGGCATTTACGCTTTTACGCACCTTACAAATTGGATCGGCGAAGATGTTAATGTATGGTTCGTTTATATATTTGCCGGTAGTGCAATTAATGTTTTTATTTGATTTTATAGGAGGAGGAAAATGATGGCGCAGATACAACACGAAGAGAGGCTTAATTTGGGGGCCAAAAAATTTAACATGTGGCTATTTATATTCACATCATTTATGTTTTTTGCGGCATTAACCAGTGGCTTTATAGTTTACAGCGGCAGCAAAGGGCATGGTTTGGATGTGATAATGCCGCGCGCTTTCAGGTACAGTACTGCTGTTCTGATCATCAGCAGCATAACACTTTTCATAGCTTCAAGGGCGGCCACAAAGTTACAGTTTAAAAAGCAACGGCTTTTTTTATGGCTTACATTTTCTTTAGGGATAGCCTTCTTAATAATACAGGTATACGGATGGTACGTTTTGGCCTATAAAATGGGTGTTTACTTTGTTAATCCTAACGCCTCGCGTACGTTTATTTATGTATTCAGCGGAACGCATTTATTACATGTTATCGTGGCTTTATTTGTGTTATTAAACGCCATCAGGGCAACATACCGCAATATCCCGCAGGTGAGGAATATATTTAAAATGGAGATGACTTCAATTTTTTGGCATTTTCTCGATATTATATGGATTTATCTGTATGTTTTTTTACTTTTGAACCAATATTAATTAATTTGAAGATGTGGCAATTTGAGAATTTGAAAATGAGAAGAATGGTCGGAATGTCCGGGATCGTCAAATCATCAAATTTTCAAATCATCAAATTTTCAAATCATCAAATTTTCAAATAATTATAAATGAGTACAGCAGTAGCACAACCAGTTGATGAGGTAAAGTCAACCCCATGGTCAGGGGGCAGATCGCCGTTTGGCGTAGAATATGGTAAATTGATGATGTGGTTTTTCCTGTTATCAGATGCGTTCACATTTTCAACATTGCTAATTTCTTACGGCGCTATACGTTTCAGCGCACCCACATGGCCTGCGCCATCTTTAGTTTTCCAGTCGTTTCCGGGTCTTATTGAGCATGGCGCGCCCCTTGTGTTTGTTGGTTTAATGACTTTCATCCTCATCATGAGTTCTGTTACGATGGTGCTTGCTGTTGAAGCCGGCCATCGCAACTCGAGGAAAGAAGTGGTGATATGGATGCTGTTCACTATCCTGGGAGGTTTGATGTTTTTAGGCTGCCAGGCATTGGAATGGAACCACCTCCATAGTGAAGGTTTTTGGTGGGGGCATGTACCGACTAAAGAAGTCATGAGCGAGTTTTTTAAAGGTAATGTGCCATATAACCAGCAGGCAATGACCTCGCAGCAGTTTGCAAATCTGTTTTTTACCATAACGGGTTTCCACGGTTTTCACGTGTTTTCGGGAGTGATCATAAATATTATAATAACACTCAATGTTTTATTCGGCACCTACCAAAGGCGCGGCAGCTATTTGATGGTTGAAAAAGTAGGCCTTTACTGGCACTTTGTTGATTTGGTATGGGTGTTTGTATTTACTTTCTTTTATTTAGTTTGATAATTTAACCTGGTATAGATATGTCATCAGAAACTACAAATGTGCACGCCGAAAGCCTTGAGCATGGCGAACATCAAACCATGACCAAAAGGAAAATATGGAAAGTGTTTTATATTTTATTGGGAATAACATGTGTTGAATTTGTGATAGCCTTGGGAGTGGCACCTCATTACCGGGGTGCACAATGGATAAATCCAATTTATATAGTATTAACACTGTTTAAGGCCTTTTATATTGTCGGATATTTTATGCACTTAAAGTTCGAAAAATTGGATATGGCGCTTGCGATTATATTGCCTATTCTGTTTATAATTGCTTTGATACTGGTACTTACAAACGAAAGCCATTACTGGATCGACCTGAGGCTGTAATGAAGAAAGCCGGGATGCTGAAAAAAATCACGGTACTTGTACTCGTTTTGCTCGTGCCGGCTTTTTTGTATTATTTATTGGTTACGGAGGGCAAAAACAGGTACAAACGCTTGCCTATTTTCGGCCCTAAGCAAACTGCCAGGACAACCCACCGCGCCCATGGGAAAAATGTACCGGATACCATATACCATTCGCTTCCCGATTTTAAGCTGACCGACCAGGATGGCAAGCCTGTAACCCTAAAAACGCTTGACGATAAAATATTTGTCGCCGGGTTTTTTTACACGCATTGTCCCAGTGTGTGTACGCTGATAAACAATAACATCAAGCAGCTGGCATCAAACTATGCGAAAAATAAAATGGTATATTTTGTTTCTTTCACCGTTGACCCGGCACGCGACTCGGTAAAAGTATTGAAAAATTACGCCAATGGTTTTAAACCTGCGTCGCGCCAATGGCTTTTTTTAACGGGAGATACCGGTACCATTTATAACCTGGCACGCCAGGGCTTTTTAGTTAACGCCCTGCAAACCGGAAAAAACGATTTTATATATAGCGATAAGCTCATATTGATTGATGAGAATAAGCGTATAAGGGGCTATTATAGCGGCGCATCAGCCGAAGATGTGAACAGGCTGAATGATGAAATTAAAGTATTAATATCCGAGGTGCTGCTCACGAAGTATACGCCGGAGTATTAGTGGTAGAGATTAGAGATTAGATAAAAAAAGATGCAAGAACCAAGAATCAAAATCAAGAGGAATAATCAGGATAAGTTAGACATAAAATTTTCAATGTCTTGACTCTTGATTCCTGGCTCTTCACCCCAACCCCATGACCGATAAATTTATATTCCGTTTTGTTGCAGCTGTGTCTGTATTTGTGTTTACTGTGGTGCTGATTTTGAACCGCAGGCTTATTCCTGCACCGGCAACAGTGCCTTCATTTACCCATTACCTGCCAAAGCTAAATGCCATATTGAATGGTACCTGCAGCGTACTGCTGCTTACGTCTCTATATTTTATAAAACAAAAGAATATAAAAGTGCACAAGCGTATCAATATATCGGCATTTTGTCTTTCGTCCCTTTTCCTGGTATCATATATCTTGTTTCATTATCTCGCTCCCGAAACCAGATATGGCGACCTTAATGGTGATGGGAAGTTATCTGCTGCGGAAATTGCGAAAGCCGGTGGTACCAGGTATATTTACTATACGATACTGACTTCGCACATTATACTGGCGGCTGGCGTATTGCCATTGATCCTGTTAAGTTTTTACCGCGGCTTACAAATGCAGGTAGCAAAACATAAGAAACTTGTTAGATGGGCCTTCCCTATATGGTTATATGTAACTGTTACCGGGGTTGTTGTTTATTTGATGGTGTCTCCTTATTATCATTTTTAGTGCGTTCGTCACAGTCGTCACAGGACTTTGCCCTGTGTTGACATATTATGCCCTTTCAGGGTTCGCACATCCCAACATTTTTCGCTAAATTTGCAGACATGAAAACAAGCTTGAAAAGAGCATTTTTCCTGATTGTGTTTGGCTTGATGTTAATTAGCGTTCAGCCAGCGAAGGCACAGTGTGCCCAGTGTGCAGCAACGGTCGAAACGAATATGAAAAGCGGCGATACAACGGCCAGGGGCTTAAATAAAGGTATTATATTTTTATTAGCTGCGCCGTACCTTGCAGCTGCCGCCGTGGGATTGATATGGTATAAAAAATATCGTCGTAAAAATGTAAATATTGACATGCACGATGAAAAACTGAATTTAAACTAATATCGTGTCGATCATAAATTGATGTTTAGTCTTAAGTCGAAAGTCTTAAGTTCTAAGTAAAGATTTCGACTTATGACTTGCGACTAAAGACTATTGACTATTTTAATTATGTCTCAAACACCGAAATCATGGGCAATGCTGCATACCAAATGCCCGCGTTGCCGCCGGGGCAATATGTTTGCCGGAGGTATGTATAATTTCGGCTCCAATAAAATTTATGACCACTGCCCGCATTGCAATTTGCACTTCGAAATAGAGCCGGGTTATTTTTATGCGGCCATGTACGTTAGTTATGCTTTAAACATTATGGAAGCACTTATAATTACTGCCACCACTTACTTGCTGACCCATAATTCCGATTCACCCTGGTTATATATTGGTGTAATATTAGGGGGCAGTGTGTTACTCGCACCTATAAATTTCAGATATTCGAGGGTTTTTTTGTTATATTGGCTATCCCCTAAAATAAATTATCAGCCCCCGTTAGATAACGATGATTCAACGCCATACCTTTGATTTTTTAAAAGAACTGGTTGAAAATAATAACCGGGAATGGTTCCAGGCCAATAAGGCACGTTATGAAACGGCCCGCGATAATGTAATAGAATTTACTGCCGATTGGATAAAACTGCTGCATAAGATTGACCCTTCTATAGATGAAAACCTCGAAGCCAAAAAATGTGTAATGCGCATTTATCGCGATATACGGTTCCGGCTCGATAAAACACCATATAAAAACAATTTTGGCATAAGTATCCCCACAAAAGGGTTAAAAATCGGCCGTGCAGAATACTATCTGCAAATTTCGCCGGGAAATTCATTTATAGCAGGTGGATATTGGATGCCCGAAAGCAATCACTTGAAAGCTATCAGGCAGGAAATTGACTATAATGCTTCAGAACTAAAAAAAATAATTGACGATCCTGAATTTATTATGTTATTTGGCGAATTCAGAAAACAGGAACGGCTAAAAAAGGCGCCGCGTGAGTATGGCCCTGAAAATGAGAATATTGAACTGCTTAAACTCAAAAGTTTTGTGGCTTTCCATCAGTTAAAAGATGAAGAGATGATGCTTAAAGGTGCCGTTACGGCTATCACAACTATTTGCAGCAAAATTTATCCGCTTAATGTTTTTTTAAATAATGCACTTGCTTAACGTACAATAAATGCACATGATGAAACTTAAATATTGCTTATCTGCCGCCTTTTTGTGTTTGATATTACATTCATGCGTAGTAATGTCGCCTAAGAAATATAAATTGTTAGTCGCCGAACGCGATTCGCTTTCCATACGCACCGGGAGCCTTGAGGATACCATTGCAAAATTACGTGCCGATACCATGCGCCTTCATCGAGAGCTTAATGAGCTCCAAAATACTTATGCTACCCTAAACGGCAATTATAATACCTTAAACGATAAGTATAACGCGTTAAATAATAGTTTTAATAACAGTTCATCAAGGGTAACGGAACTATCCTCCAATCTGAAAAAAAGGGAAGCCAGGTTAAAAGAGGTGGAGGATGCCCTACATAAACGCGATGAAGCCACAAATGCCTTAAAAAATAAATTACAACAGGCATTGCTTGGTTTCCAGAATAGCGGGCTATCAGTTGATATAAGGAATGGTAAGGTCTATGTGTCATTAGCCGACAAATTGCTGTTTCCATCCGGCAGTATTGTTATTGATGAGCGCGGCAAGATGGCCTTGAAACAACTCGCGGCGGTGCTTAACAAAGAGCCTGATATTAATATAGCTGTTGAGGGGCATACAGATGATAAAAAAGTAATTAACCTGGGCCAGATAAAAGATAACTGGGATTTAAGCGTGATGCGTGCAACATCAGTATGCCGTTATCTTACCCAGGAAGAGAACGTTGACCCGCATAGGCTTACTGCTACCGGAAAAAGCGAATTTCAGCCGATTGACCCTAATGACAATTCAGTGGACCGGGCCAAAAACCGGCGGATTGAAATTGTACTCTCACCAAAGCTGGATGAACTCTACAATTTGATAAAACAATAACTGGATTTCACCGATTTTTGAAGCAGGATTTCACCGATTTTTGAATGATTTCACCGATTTTTGAAATCTGGAAAATCCCTAAAATCCTTTAATCTTGGTTAAAACGGGCTTTGGAACGAAGTAAAAGCAGGCAAAAGTTCATCTTTAGGGGACAACAGAACATCGGCTTGCGCAATGCCCCAATCAATATTCAATGTTGGGTCATTCCATATTACACCAATTTCCGATGCTTTGTCGTAGTAGTTATCTACTTTATACGTAAAAATAGTATTGTCTTCGAGCGTGGCAAAACCATGCAGGAAACCTGCCGGAATCCACAATTGTAATTTATTATCGCCGCTTAGCTCTACAGAAACACTTTTGCCATAAGTAGGGGAGCCTTTACGAATATCGACTGCGACATCCAAAACGCTGCCGCTTATTACCCGCACCAGTTTGCCTTGTGCAAAAGGATCAGCCTGGCCATGCAAGCCCCTTACTGCGCCTTTTTGCGAGAAAGATTGGTTGTCCTGTACAAAATCCACGGCGATGCCAGCCTCTGCAAACTTAATTTTATTATAGCTCTCATAAAAATAGCCTCTGCCGTCTTCAAATACCTTAGGCTCAATGATTAATGGGCCTTCAATTTCAGTTTTCGTAATCTTCATTTTTAGTCGACAGTTTTCATCAGGGTGTTAAAGATCACAAACTGGTTTTCAAACTCCTGGTTATGGATAGCCTGGAGCCGGTGAAGGTGTTTGGTATAAAAATGATTGAAATTTTCAATACTGTCAGTCTGGTACTGTATGCAATAGGTTACACCCTCGTTAGGTGAGTCGATAACATTTAATATTTGATATGAATTAAAATGGCCGGTAGCCATTACCGCCGGAATATGCACATCCTGCATCCATTTAAGCCATTTTTGGTGGATAGCCTCATCCACAATTACAGTATCGTTGAATATGATCATAGTTAGTTTATTAGGTGAGTGGTTGATTGAGTTAATTGAGTTAATTGAGTTGATTGAGTTAATTGAGTTGATTGAGTTGATTGAGTTGATTGAGTTGATTGAGTTGATTGAGTTGATTGAGTTGA
>DAIOXE010000015.1:28466-122767 GCA_036758125.1 Mucilaginibacter sp. | reverse complement strand
TGAAAAAATTGCTTCCACCCTCTTTCCCGCTTGCGGAAGAGAGGGTGAACGAGCGCAGCGATGTTCGGGTGAGTAGATATCGAAGCGAAATTAACGCCAATGACGAGGCCAAATGCCTGGCGCCGAGTTTACTCACCCCGACTGCGCTTCGCTGGTCGGCCCTCTCTTCGCCTGCGGCGTAAAGAGGGTGAAAAAGTAATAAAAATTATTTTTTACCTTAACCACATTACCCTCTGAATTTAAAAGAAATATGAGTACCGAAACAGAACAACCGGCCGCTGAAAATCCTGAAAAATTACTGGATTTAAAACTAACCGGGCCAAAAAAATGGGCGGCAGGCCTCCCGGCGATATTTGAGGCCGGGAAAGATGTTTTTGAAGAAGACGGGATTATCAGGGGTTTGAAAGGCCTGTTCCACATGAATAAGAAGGGCGGCTTTGATTGCTCAAGCTGCGCCTGGCCCGATCCTGATGACGACCGTTCGGCAATTGCCGAATATTGTGAGAATGGCGCAAAGGCCCTCGCTGAAGAAGCCACTACCAAAAAGCTGACTGCCGAATTTTTCGCTCAAAACCCGGTGGCTGACCTTGCAAAACTTAGCGATTTTGAGATAGGTAAAAAGGGAAGGATAGCCCAGCCGGTTTATCTGCCAAAAGGCGGCACACATTACCAGCAAATAAGCTGGGACGATTCACTTAAAAAGATTGCAGATCACTTAAATAACTTAAAATCGCCGGATGAGGCCGCGTTTTATACTTCGGGACGTACCAGCAACGAAGCTTCGTTTATGTACCAATTGTTTGTAAAAGAGTATGGAACTAATAATATGCCCGATTGCTCGAACATGTGTCATGAATCGTCCGGCACTGCCCTATCCGAAGTTATTGGCATTGGCAAGGGCACTGTAACCCTTAATGATTTTTATGATACAGACGTGATCATCATTATGGGTCAAAACCCGGGCACCAATCATCCGCGAATGCTTACGGCCCTTGAAAAAGCAAAAAAGAACGGATCGAAAATAATTGCTATAAATCCCCTGCGCGAAGCGGGCTTAATAGCTTTTAAAAACCCGCAAACCGTGCCCGGCTTTTTGGGCATGAGCACCCAATTGGCTGATCTATATCTTCAAATAAAAATTAACGGGGATATGGCGCTGTTAAAGGCCCTGGAAAAATTACTTTATGAAGCTGAGACTGAAACGCCCGGAAAGGTATTGGACTTTGATTTCATCAAAGAAAACACCGCTTGTTTTGGGGAGTTTATGAACCATCTGAATGATTATGACCTTGATGAATTGGCTGATGCAGCAGGTGTACCCCTTACACAAATACAGGAAGCCGCTGAAATGCTGAAGCATAAAAGCCGGATAATTGTATGCTGGGCAATGGGAATTACCCAGCATGTGAACGGCGTTGATACTATAAAGGAAATCGTGAACCTTATTTTGTTAAAAGGCAGCATCGGGAAAAAAGGCGCCGGTTTATGCCCCGTGCGCGGTCATAGTAATGTGCAGGGTAACCGTACCATGCTGATATGGGAAAAGCCGACCCAGTCGGAAAAATTAAAGGAAGTTTTTGGTTTCGATCCACCGCGCGAAAAAGGATTTGATACGGTTGAGGCTATAAAGGCGATGCATGAAGGAAAATTGAAAGTGTTTTTTGCCATGGGCGGTAATTTTCTTTCATCCACGCCGGACACGGTCTATACAGCCGAAGCAATGCGCAAAATGAAACTTACCGTAAATGTATCAACAAAGCTGAACCGCAGTCATTTGGTACATGGCGTGGAGGCGCTTATTTTACCCACTTTATCCAGAAGCGATGAGGATGTGGTAAATGGGGAAGCACAATTTGTAAGCTGCGAAAATTCGATGGGTGTGGTGCAAACGTCAAAAGGTGTTTTAGAACCGGTTTCCAAAGATCTGTTAAATGAAACACAGATCGTCTGTAAACTGGCGAAAGCTACGCTCGGCAAACGGTCGGTTGTTGACTGGGATAAATACGCTAACAGTTATGATGAGGTGCGTGATGTTATTGCAAAAGTTATTCCCGGTTGTGAAGACTATAACAAAAAAGTGCGCCGGCCCGGCGGTTTTTATTTGCCGAACGGCCCGCGCGACGGGAAATTTAAAAGTGAAAAATACGGCGCCAAAGCAGTCTTTTCCATTACCAAACTACCTGTTCATAAGCTCGCTGATGATGAGTATATGATGACCAGTATCCGCAGTCACGACCAGTTTAATACCACCATTTATGGCTTGGATGACCGTTACCGCGGCGTTCACAATGACCGGCGTGTTATTTTTATGAATGAAAGTGATATGTTAAAGGCCGGTTTTAAAGCAGGCGATAAGGTAGACCTTTTTAATTATCATGGCGGCATTGAACGTGTCGCCCACCTTTTTGTGATAGTACCCTATAATATCGCCGAACGCAACACGGCAACTTATTACCCTGAAACCAATGTTTTGGTGCCGATAGACAGCGTAGCCGAAAAAAGCAATACGCCTGCATCGAAACTGGTCATTATAAAAATTAAAAAGCACGTCGAGTAGAAAAAAGGATAAAAATGGGTTTTAATAATATGATGATTATATTACCAATATATTAATAAATATGGCAGTATAATTCATGGTTTTTGCATTTTTCCCTTCTAATATTAACATGAAAATGCCATTATGTTAAGTAACTGAATTTGGATTAAAAATTCAGAATTCCCACAGAATTGGGCTGATTTCTTTGTGCAAAAATCACCCAATGATCAAAAGTTTTTCGCTGCAACCGGTATTGGTTTTTCTTACTCTTTTTGCATCTTCCGCATACGCTCAAAAAGAAACTTCAGTAATAAATATGGTATTCACATCTGATGAGCATTACGGCAAGAGTGCAGTGTTCATCCCATCGGGATGTCTGGTTGGTAGAAAAAATAAATTCAAGCCTTTGCGTTCCATAGGAACGCCTGGTGAAAATGCGAAAGTTAGGTTTACCGCCAACCAATGAACCGATGAACTAATGAACTAATGAGCTACCAACAAATTTCCTTTTAACGAGATTTTTATCAGCTATTTCAATAACTACAAAGCAAAGAATGACAAATAAAAAAATCCACTTATATGCTTCAATAAAATTCAAAGCTGATTTTAGAGCATCGGGATTTATATAACCTATTGCAAAATAAGCGGATAGCGCCCCGACAATAACTACGGAAGCAGTAATTGAATTATACCGCCAGGCTTCCGCTTTTTGGTCATTAATTTTTATTTGTTTAACCACGGCTTCGGCAAGGTCAGTTTTCGGCAAAAAAGCCGGTTCATCGGCCAAAGCCGCAATCCAGCGTCTGAAAAGTGTAAACCCTCGAAAAAATGTAAATGATATAAATACCTGATTAACAGATATATAACTCCATTGTAAACTCAAAATGTGTAAACCTTTGTAAACCCAGTTTTGTACTTTCTGCGTTTGATCGACATTTGCAATCATTGTATTGAGCCGCTGCCAAAACTTTAAATATCAATTTGACAGAAATTTTATTTAAAATTGGCGATGCAATTATATAACTCCAAAAACGGTATCCTGCTGGAGCATAATGAAGATTTTTTTAGTATAAATGAACCCTGGGACTCGCTTGTTAACCACGATGATCTGGAAGGGTATTTATTATCAAAAATCAAAACAGCCAGCCGAATTAGTCCTGACGAGCAAGCCAGATATTTAGCGGATGATTCGATTTTGCCTCCAATTGGGCGGCAGGAAGTTTGGGCGGCCGGGGTTACCTATCTAAAAAGCCGCGATGCCCGAATGGAAGAATCGCAAAGCTCGGGCGCAGCAAGTTTATACGACCGGGTTTATGACGCCGACCGGCCTGAATTATTTTTTAAGGCGACACCGTCGCGCGTTTCCGGGCATAAACAGCAGGTTTTTATCCGCAAGGATTCCGCCTGGAATGTACCGGAGCCTGAGCTTACTTTGTTTATCAATTCAAAAGGAAATATCCGGGGCTATACCATTGGTAATGACATGAGTTCCCGCAGTATTGAAGGCGAAAACGCCCTTTATCTGCCGCAGGCTAAAATTTATGAAAAAAGCGCCGCTCTGGGGCCTTGCCTCTATGTAACCTCATCGCCCCTAAGTGGTGAAACTGTCATTAAAATGATCATAAAAAGAAATGCGGCTAAAGTTTATGAAGATTCAACAACAGTATCCCGCATAAAACGTTCTTTTACAGAGTTAACGGGCTACTTATACAGGGAATGTAATTTTCCGCATGGCTGTTTCCTTATGACAGGAACCTGCCTGGTACCATCTCACGATTTTACTTTGCAGGAAGGTGATGTGGTGGAGATCAGTATTGATGCGATAGGCACACTCATAAATACCATTGGCATTAATCCAAAACATAATGTCATTAAGGCATAAAAATATTTTTTAAATTTTTTACCCTCTTTATGGCTTGCCAAAGAGAGGGTGATCCAGCGAAGCGCCGATCGGGTGAGTAATTGTGCGAGCGATGTTAGCGCTAATGGATGGCGCCGTTAACTCACCCCGAATGCGCTTCGCTGTTCGACCCTCTCTTTGCCTGCGGCATAAAGAGGGTAAAAAAATTGATGCGAACTAAACATTAAATAACAACTATAATAATATGAAGGCCGTAAATTTACCCATCCTGTTTGCCCTTATCATACTGGTCTCCTGTCGACATAAAGCCCTCGAGAGCCAATACGCCAAAGGCACTTTTGGCTACGACCTTGATTTTTTAAAGCAAAAAGACAGTATAATCGTGCTGAACAGCAAGGATGGCGGCGGGCAGGTTATAATTTCTCCGAAATACCAGGCAAAGGTTTTTACATCAACAGCCGATGGTGTGAACGGAAAAAGTTTTGGCTGGATAAATTATAAAACCTTTGCTCAAAAATCACTTGATCCGCGCATGAATGCTTACGGCGGCGAGGACCGTTTATGGCTGGGGCCGGAGGGCGGAAAATTTGCTTTATTTTTTAAGCCAGGCACTAAAATGGTGTTTGATTACTGGCATACACCTGTCGCTTTTGACTTTGAAAGCTGGAAGCTGACTTCAAGCACCGATAAAAAAGCGTCGTTAAGCAAGTCAACCAGGGTTTTAAATTATGCGGGGATGGTATTTGTGCTCAATATAGTTCGTGATATAGAAATACTTGAACCTGCGGATATAAAAAATATGCTTGGTGTAAACTTTGATGATAAGGTAAAATCAGTTGCTTTTCGTACCACCAATACCATTATCAATACAGGTGCTTTTGCCTGGGACAAGCAAACAGGAGCGCCATGTTTATGGAACCTGGATATGTTTTCTCCCTCTGCTAAAACGATTATCATTCTGCCTTACAACCAAAATACAACAGGAAAAGTAGCTACAACCGATTATTTTGGCCAAATATCTCCCGACAGGGTAAAATACAATAATGGCATTCTCTCGTTCAAGGCAGATGGAAAATCGCGCGGAAAATTGGGCATGCCGCCAAACCGCGCTAAAACAATGGCCGGCAGTTATGATGCCCAAAACAACGTATTGACTATTGCCCAATTTGATATGGACCCGAAAGCCACCTATTTGAACCAGGAATGGCGCACTGATAAAGACCCCTTTACCGGCGATGCAGTGAATGCCTATAATGACGGCCCCCTGGCAAACGGAACCCAAATGGGACCTTTTTACGAAATTGAAAGTGTATCCCCGGCTGCATTTTTAAAACCAAATGAAGCGCTTACACACAAGCATAGTGTATTTCACTTTACCGGGGATAAGAGCGAACTTAACCAAATTGCATTAAAAACATTAGGAATTTCGCTGCAGGATATACAAGCTGCATTTAAATAATTATATTCAGCCGGTGAAAGGTGGGTGGTGAGTTGTGAATGGTGAGTGGGTAAACACAGCCTTGAATTAAAATAAATCATAAACCATTTTTAAACCAGTTTCATGTCGAATAATAAAAACCTTTATGCGATAGCGCTAATTACCTCCTTATTTTTTTTATGGGGGGTAGCTTTAAATCTTAACCCGATATTGATCCCGCATTTAAAAAAGGCATGCGAGTTGACCGACTTGCAGTCTTCTCTGGTTGATTCGGCATCCTATCTTGCTTATTTTATTTTACCGATTCCGGCTGCATTGATTATGAAAAGGTATGGTTACAAAGGCGGCATTCTTTTAGGTTTGATACTTTTCGCTTGTGGCGCGTTTTTATTTTTTCCGGCTGCTGCGGTCAGGAATTTTGCATTTTTCTTATCAGCATTGTTCGTATTATTTTCGGGTGCGGCTTTTTTGGAGACTGCCGCTAATCCGTATATTACGGTTTTGGGAGATCCTGCTACGGCAACCCGCCGCATTAACTTTTCCCAATCCTTTAACGGGCTGGCCGCTTCCCTGGCACCCTTGATCGGTGGCGTGTTTATTTTATCAGGAAAGACATTAACGCCAGCGCAAAAGGCTGGAATGACCCATGATCAATTAAATACTTATTTAAACAAAGAAGCATCATCAGTTCAAATACCTTACCTGATAATTGGACTGGTGGTACTCATGGTGGCTGTACTTATATTCAGGAAACCATTGCCTGAGATTGTTGAGGAGAATATGGAAACAGCTGATGATGAAAAGAAATCCTTATTTGAAAAAATTCTTGCTTTGTTGTCGCGAAGGCAATTACGAACAGGCGTGTTTGCACAGTTTTTTTACGTCGGTGCACAAGCGGGGATATTAGGCTTCTTTATCAGATTTTCTGAAAGGGTTGCAGGCATGGGAGAGAAAACCGCCGCCGCTTTTCTCACGGCAGCGGCAATTGGTTTTATGGCCGGGAGGTTTAGCGGCACGTACCTAATGAAATTCTTTAATCCCGTAAAAATATTGGCAACCTATAGTATCATAAATGTATTTCTGCTTTTATTGGCCGTTACGCTTCATGCTAAATTCTCGGTATTTGCTTTAATAGGCGTTGCATTTTTTATGTCAATTATGTTCCCGACTATATTTTCGCTGAGCATACGCGGTTTGGGCTCAAAGACAAAGTTAGGGTCATCGCTGGTTATCATGGCTATTGTTGGCGGCGCCACAATTCCGCCTGTAATGGGAATAGTATCAGATATGAGCAGCATTCAGTATGCCTATTTAGTGCCTATTGTATGTTTTTCTTATATTTTTTACTTTGCTTATAAAAATTTGAAAGTTAAAAAGGTCGAGATGGTGGTAGCGCATTAAATGTATGGCGTTATGCATGGTGGCGATTTACTCACCCGGTCTTTGCTTCGCTCGACCACCCTCTCTTCCGCAAGCGGTAAAGAGGGTTAGGACAGATATTTCTTTTTTACCCTCTTTGCGACTTGTCGCAGAGAGGGTCGACCAGCGAAGCGCAGTCGGCGTGAGTAAACTATACGCCATGCAAACCAGATAAAATTTAAACTAAAAAAATGGACTTACAACTAACAAACAAAGTAATAATCGTAACTGGCGGTGCCAAGGGAATTGGCGAAGGCATAGCAAAGGTATTAGCAAAAGAAGGCGCTATCCCGGTTATTATTGGCCGTAACGAAAAAGACAATTTAAAGTGCGTACAAGCCATTGAAGCCGGCGGCGGAAAAGCATTCCAGGTAATAGCTGAGCTGACTGAACCGCAAGCCTGCGAAAATGCAGTAAATGCAGTTATAAAACAATTTGGCCGTATTGATGGTCTCGTAAACAATGCCGGGGTGAATGACGGAGTAGGATTAGAGACTGGCACTTATGAAAAATTCATAGCCTCGCTGCACAAAAATGTAGTGCATTATTATCTGATGGCGCATTACGCTTTACCGGAATTAAAAAAATCAAAGGGGGCCATACTTAATATCACTTCAAAAACAGCGGATACCGGCCAGGGAAATACATCGGCTTATGCTGCTGCAAACGGGGGCCGAAACGCTTTAACCCGCGAATGGGCGGTTGAGTTGCTTAAATACGGTATTAGGGTTAATGCCATTGTAGTTGCCGAATGCTGGACGCCCTTATATGAGAACTGGATAAAAACTCTGCCCGATCCTGATGCAAAACTTAGGGAAATTGAAGCAAAGATACCGTTAGGTAACCGTATGACCACCGCCGAAGAAATAGCAAATGCCGCAGCGTTTTTACTGTCAGAAAGATCAAGTCATACTACCGGCCAGCTTATCCATGTAGATGGCGGATATGTGCATTTGGACAGGGCGTTGGCGAACGCTTGAGGTTGGGGTGAGTGGTTGATTAAGTTGATTTGGTGAGTGGTTGATTAGTCCGAAAGTCGGAAAGTCCGGAAGTCCGAAAGAAGCTGCAGCGTGTTTTTTCTTTCGAACAAGTACAACTTTTAAAACGTCTGCGACTTTTTTACAACCTTTACAACTTATTACAACATTTACAACTGCTTACAACGAAACATAGATGACAAAAATAGATTCCCACCAGCATTTCTGGAAATTCGACCCGGTTAGGGATAGCTGGATAGATAAAACTATGTCGGCTATTCAGCGGGATTTTATGCCAGAGGATTTGAAACCTATATTGGACAAATATGAGATTGACGGTTGTGTAGCTGTTCAAGCCGATCAATCCGAAGCTGAAACGGAACTCTTGCTTAGCCTTGCTGAAAAGCATGATTTTATAAAAGGCGTTGTGGGCTGGGTTGACTTGCGGGCCGATGATGTTGGCAAACGCCTTGAATATTATAGTAAATTTAAAAAATTAAAAGGGTTCCGCCATGTTTTGCAGGGAGAAGCCGACAGGGCGCTGATGCTCAATCCACAGTTTACAAAAGGTATCAGTGCATTAAAAGCGCATGATTTTACTTATGATATCCTGATATTCCCGGATCAGCTTGGCTATACCCACCAGTTTGTAAAAACTTTCGGCGGCCACCGGTTTGTGATCGACCATATAGCCAAACCGGATATTAAAAATAAGAACATGGACAAGTGGGCTAATGGAATTAAAGCGATAGCGAAACACGAAAATGTATGGTGCAAGGTATCGGGCATGATAACCGAAGCTGATTGGTACGGTTGGGTCTTAGCCGATTTTGAACCTTATTTAGATATTGTTTTTGAGGCTTTCGGCACAAAAAGGGTAATGTTTGGCTCCGACTGGCCTGTGTGCAACGTGGCAGGCGGATACAGGCAGATGCTTTCGGTAGTTAAATTTTACACCTCGAAATTGTCCACTGAAGAACAGGCCCGCTTTTGGGGACTTAATGCAATTGAATTTTATAAACTTGATATGATATGAAAAGATCAGTTTTACTTGCCTTGGTAACAGCTTTTATTGGTTTGTCAGTAAGCGCCCAGGAAAAATTTAACGGTTTAGGTGTAAACATGGGTAACCTGTATCGTCTTTCCGACGCAAAAACCCGGTCAGTAAGCCCTGAGAATTTTAATGGAGAAAAAGGGAAGGGAGGCATGGCTACTACCGGAACGGGTTCTGGTCCTTCCAGGGAACTGGGACAGACATGGAAAGTTAGTCCAAGTGTCGTCATAAAAAAACATACCACTTATACTGTTGCAGAAATCGACGGGCCAGGCGCCATTCAGCATATATGGATGACGCCAACCGGCAACTGGCGTTATTCCATCCTTCGGTTTTATTGGGATGATGAAACCACCCCTTCTGTTGAAGTGCCCGTGGGTGATTTCTTTTGTATGGGATGGGGCAAGTTTGCACCGGTGCAATCGCTGGCCGTGGTGGTCAATCCGGGCAGCGGGCTTAACTGCTACTGGCCCATGCCGTTCCGAAAAAAATGCCGGATAACCATGGAAAATATCGACAACGAGAATATGGTTTTATATTACCAGGTTGATTATACCCTTACCAACGTGCCAAAGGACGCTGGCTATTTTCATGCTCAATTTCGGAGGGTCAACCCGCTGCCATTTAAAAAGGACTACATTTTGGTTGACAGCATAAAAGGTAAAGGGCAGTATGTTGGCGCCTATCTCGCCTACGGTTCACACAAAAATGGCTGGTGGGGCGAAGGGGAAATAAAATTTTATATGGACGGCGACACAAAATTTCCCACCATAAACGGTACCGGTACGGAAGATTATTTTTGCGGCGCTTATGATTTCGACAGCATGCACAAAAAAGCCGATGGCACCGAAAGCAGTGAATACACTGAGTTTAGCGGCCCATATACAGGCCTGCCGCAAGTAATCCGGGGGGATGGGCATTATAATATTGCCCAGCGATTTGGCCTGTACCGCTGGCATATAGCAGATCCCATCCGCTTTGAAAAAGATCTGAAAGTTACTATACAGGATTTAGGATGGCACAGCGATGGCCGTTATATGCCGCTACAGGACGACATTGCCTCTGTTGTATTCTGGTACCAAAGCGAACCGCATGGCGCTTTCCCGGCATTCCCATCAAAAGATCAGCTGGAGGTGAATTGATTGTACGAATATTTCGGATTTCGGAATTTCGATTTCGGATTTTAAGAATTTTTGTAAATTTTAAATGACGCGCATATTAAATATTCAAATTCTTAAATAAATCCGAAATCGAAATTCCCAAATCCGACATAAATATAAATCCGAAATCGAACATCCGAAATCCGAAATGTGCCCCACTAATGCCTGCAATATTTCTTTACCGCCTCAAACGCATCCTTTGATCCCAGTTCAATTGCCTTGTTTAGATCGGCGCATCCGCTGTTGTCATTTTGATTTATTTTTGCAAGCCCACGATTAAACCAGGCATCATAATTTTGGGGGTTCAGCGCAATAGCGATATTAAAATCTTTCAGAGCGCCGGCCCGATCCTTCAGATTTATCTTTGCTTCCCCACGCAAAATATAATTATTTTCCTCTTTAGGGCTAAGCTTTATGGCTTCTGCAAAGTCGGTGCGCATGCTTGCCGTATCAAGTGCATAGCTTTCCGCCAGGCCGCGGCAGGCGTAGGTTTTTATATTATCGGGGTTTATTAATAATACGCTGATGTAATCGTAAATCGCCCCCTGGTAATTTTTTTGGATCATCTTCAAATTTGCACTGTAAAAATAAGCGTCATCGTTATTCTGATCTTTGGTAATTGCAATGTTGAAATCTTTTCCAGCGCCATCATAATCTTTAAGCATAAGTTTCGTATTCCCTATATTAGCATAAGCAAGTGATCTTACATTTGTATCAATCGTCATCGCTTTATTAAATTCAGCAAAGGCGCCTTTGCTGTCGCCGAGGCCACTCATTGCTATGCCGCGTTCAATATAAAATTTGCCATTTTTTACAGTTGGGTTGATCACCTTGTTAAAAAATGCTAATGCCTCAGCACATTGCCGGTCAGCTATCAGTTCCTTGCCAAGCCTCAGCTGCGCCTCTTTGTTTTTAGGGTCCAGCTCCAGTTGCTTCCTGTAATCCGTTATGGCGCCTTTTTTATCTCCGATTTTACTCCTGATCTTTGCGCGGGTGGAGAAGGCATACGAATTACCTGGAAATAACCCGATCGCCTTGTCCAGATCGTTGAGGGCGCCGCTATAATCTGCTTGCATAGCCTTCACATCGCCTCGCCCGGTATATGCTTCAGCATTTTTAGAATTTTCTTTTACCGCGGTATTATAATCAGTTAAGGCGCCTGTTGTGTCCTGCAAGGCCGTTTTTGCCTTTGCCCTGGTTACGTAAGCATAACCGTCATGATCGGTATCATACATAACTGACGAATCTCCATCGCGTAGCGCGCCACGATAATCTCTAATAGTTATCTTTAAATCACCGCGGTTTTGGTAAGCCTTTGAAAATTTATGATTGAGACCAATCGCTTTATTAAAGTCGGCCATTGCCGATGCTGTATCATTCAGTTTATTTTTAGAAACCCCGCGATACAAATACAATTCGGCATTTGACGGATTAAGTGCGATCGCTTTGTTGAAATATTCTATGGCTTCTCTATTTTCATCCGTATTACTGGCAGCTTCTGCAAGATAATAATACAAGTTAGGCAGATCAGGCTTCATTTCCGCCGCCTTTTTATAATCGCTGATAGCTCCTTTATAATCCCGTATATCGGTTTTTATGTTACCGCGATAAAAAATAGCTTCGGCATTTTTGGGGCTCATCCGTATGGTTGTGTTATAATCGGCAAGTGCACCGTTGTAATCAGCAATGGCGCCTTTTGAATTTGCCCGGTAATAATATACATCGGCGTTATTAGGATTAAGTTTTAACGCCATATCGTAATCAAGTATAGCCCCTCTATTATCTCCCAAATTTGCTTTGGCAACTGCACGGTACTCATATAGTTCAGGATTGCCGGGCGTAAGTTCAATAGCTCGCGTAAAATCTTCAGCCGCACCGGCATAATCTAATGAATTGGCCCTGGCGTTTGCCCTGTAGTGATATATATCGGCTGTGCGTAAGCCTAAGTCTATGGCCTTGTTAAAGTCGGCAATTGCATTTTTATAAGCTTTAATATTGGCATACGCGTTTGCCCTGTAATAATACACATTAGCATTACCCGGCTCAATTTCAATAACCTTTGTGTAATCATTGATAGCTTCGTTATAATCATTAATATTGTTGTAGGCATTGCCACGATATAAATAAGCTCTAACATTCTTGCTATTTAACTCAATGGTTTTTGTAAAATCTGCTATTGCGCCCCTATAATTTTTTTGCGCTGATTTCTGATTAGCGCTGTTCAGGTACTGCTCTGATGTTTGGGCAAGTCCCAGGTAAGGTAAAAAAGAAATTATAATCAACAGTAGTTTCATAATTTTCAGTGCACCAAGATAACGAAAACTAAGAAACTATGAATTGTAGAGACGCAATATTTTGCGTCTCTGAACGAATATGATGTTATTTGAGAAATTTCACAACCAGTCAGGTATGGGACGCAATATTTTGCGTCTCTGAACGAATGTGATGTTATTTGAGATAGATTTCCGAAACATTCAGGTCCGAGACGCAAAATATTGCGTCTCTACAGCGAAATATCCAAGTAGAAATCAACAGCTTATTTATTAATTAGCTTGACGGCAAAGGAGTCCCAGGGAGAAGCAGATATGTTATTACCCGCAGAAGAAATAGCATAATATGCTCCTTCAAGCGCAAACCGCTCCTTAGTTTTTTCGAGGGTTATTTTTAGGAATCCATGCGTATGGTCGCAGTATTTCTCCAGGCGTACATTATCCAGCAGATTGCTGGTGTCCGGAAATTCGGGATCATTGGGCTGGGCGATCTTATGAAGATCGGCGAAGCCGCCGGCGCCGGCGACTATAAACGGGACTACTTTTCCGTTGGCATATAATTTATTGAACCGTTGGTAATTATGCACATGCCCGCTAAAAACAATATCGGGGATTACGTTCGCTTCTTCAAAGGCGGCATTTAAAAATTGCTGCATGTGCATGCTGGAACCATGATTGGTATCTGCCGAATAAGGTGCATGATGCAGGCATAAAATAAGTGCCTTTTCGCTCCTTTTTTTTGCGGCGGTTTTCAGTTCCTCTATAAACCATTCCTTTTGTACAGGTGTAATGGTCCCAAACCTGGGCACATTGCTGTACATGCCGATAATATCTGCCAGCGGAGTATTCAATGTCCAGTAAACATTTGGCTGGATGTTGCTGTTCCGGCGGCTGCTGGCAGCAAAAGGGATATGACGAGATTCGGTATCACAAAAAACCTCAATAAATGCCTCCAGACTTTTGGGAGCGTTTGGGTCCAAAGGGTAAACATCAGCATCATGGTTGCCTGCAATGGCGAATATCGGCCCGGGATAGCGTTCATAAGGTTCAAAAAACTGCGGGTGATATTCCTCTGCCGCCCCGTAATTATAAACCACATCGCCGAGGTGAAAAAAGAATTGCGGCCGGTCGCCGGATGAGGCAGCTTCATGGCATTGCCTTATCATTTCATTTGCCACCTGGTGCTTAAATATTGGCGACACCAAGCCCCCGGTATCCCCAACCATGTGGAATACTATTTTGTTATCGGGCAGATTTGGCAATACTTTTTTTATATCAAGATGATAAGGGTAAGCGCCTGTGGGTTCTGGCAGGGGCTGAAATTTTTCCTGATCATCAAGGGCTGCTATTTTAAAAACCGGGCGTATGCGGCGGATGTTGGATAGTGGCATGGAAGGCGGACGATTGTTGTGACGCAAATATAAAGTTTAAGTGGGCGTTAGATTTGACAAATTTAAAAATGGCCAACCTTTTAAATATTTAACATAGAAATAAGTCACATAGAATCTATTTAAATTTCATAACAAAATACCCGGTCTTTCGCCTTGCCTCTCCGTTTTTGGTATATTCTATAATATAAAAATAGGTGCCAGGCTGCTCCAAACGCCCATTTATGTTAGAACGCCCGTCAAAAACTTTATTGGAATTATTGTATCCGCTAGTAATGTATACTGCCACGCCATTACGATCAACTACAGTTACTTTATTTTCCGGGTAATTTTCCAGCCCTTCAATAAGCAGGAAGTCATTTATTCCGTCTCCATTTGGTGAAACGGCCGGGTGGACTACTATTTTATCAGCGCCCAAATCAAGGTTTCCTGTTTTTTGCGTACTTTGTTTCGATGTTATATCTTTTGTAGCGGCGATAACGCTTATGTCAAGCGGGGTACTGCTGCTTCCGCCTGTGTTATAGGCGGTTATAGTAAAAGTTGCGGCCGCTTCAGGCATGGTAGGGGTACCGGTTATTTGACCGGTTAAAGTATTAAACTTTAAACCTGTTGGCAAAGTCGCATCTATAGAATAAGCCGTGGCGTTTGATTTCAGCAAGGTATTCGTTCCGTAATTGGCTATAAATAAATTGCCTGATGAATCGAATGCCGCTTGCCTGGGAAACGTTAAACCGGTAGAAAGGACAGTCGTAATTTTACCGGCGGGGCTAATCCGCTTAATTGCATTGTTTCCATAGTCAGCCACATATATATTGTCAAAAGCATCTTTATTTAAATGACGGGGGCCATTAAGCCCTGATGCAAAGGTTGTTCTTGTTAGGGTACCGGCTGCAACTTTAATGATATTACCCGTACTCTGCTCACCTACATACATATTCCCCAATGCATCAATGATTATACCGTAAGGTGTATTAAAGCCGGTTAAATAGATGGATGAGCTAGTGGCGCCTGCTTTAATTTCGAGTATGTTTCCAGTAAAACGATTTGCAATATATGCATTATTTGAGGCGTCAAATGCTATTCCATAAGGATCGCTAAACCCTGGAATTGTTGCTAAGAGTGCCCCGTTAGCACTATATTTTAAAACACTATTTGCCGCAAATTGGGACACATATATATTTCCCAGGCCATCAACAGCTACCTCCGACGCCATGGGGTCACCGGTATTTACTGTGAAAAGAACAGTCCCGGCTTGATTATACTTGGTTAAATAGCCGGTAATGTTATTCGTTGTATAAACATTATTTGATCCATCTAACGCTATGCAAAACGGGGCAGTGCCGGCAACAAAAGTTACAGGTTTATTATAATTAGCCGGATATACGCTTCCGCCGGTATTAGTTGGTGATAACGGCGTTATGGCTGAATCTGCGTTATAAATTTGTTTCGCAGGGTCGTAGGCAATCTCAGGCGGCTTCTGCGCAAATGCCTTTTCGTTCTTTATTATTGTCACAATGAAAATAAAGAACATTAACAAAAAACTCTTTTCTAAAGTATTGAAAACAACCAATAAAAGCCTAAGTTTAAGGGTGAACTTCGTCCGAAAATATCAATATTTGCGGGCGACTATAAATTAGACTAACGCAACAATAATGCTATTATTTTAAAATTAATGTAGTTGCAATGATACTATTTCAATATTTATGGCCTTATAATGCTATAATACCAAAGAAATGAGAGAGTTAGTTTTGGAAAGTTTTTTTAGGAAACTTGAAAAGGAGAACCATTCACCAAAAAAACAACAAAGCCCGGTGCTTCTGCACCAGGCTATTCTCAAGTCGAAAGTTCAAAGTCCGAGGTCGAAAGTCCTTTTTACTTTAGACTTTCGACTTCGTACTTTGCGCAATGCCAAGGACGAGTTGTTGCCGACTTTTAGGTTGGCCCCGTACGCAATTGTCCATCTCGAAGAACCAAGGGCTGTAGTAATTTTCCATCTGCTTAATACCCGGCATATAGTAGTTCAGGCTTTGTCTTGATTGACTGCATTAAGATGTGCAGGTTATTTCAGATGTGCCCCATGCTCAGTCAGCATTGCAGCAATCGCATTATAATTTGCAATTTCTGATGGGGTGCGATCTTCACCATAATTCTGTGCATAATATAAGGCTGTGTGCCTACTATTGTTTTCGGAGTCCAGGTTCGCGCCTTTTGATATCAATAGCTCTACGATGTCTTTCTTTCCGTATATAACCGAGGCATGCAATGGCGTCGAATTACCGTTATTCATTGTATTAATGTCGGCTCCCTTCGCCAGTAAAAGTTTCACCATTTCAGTATTTCCAAAATATGCCGAAGCTTTGTGTAATGGTGTATCCCCGTATTTATCCCTGGCATTTATGTCTGCACCGTTAGCAATTAGCAATTCCGCAATATCTTTGTTTGCCAGTTCGGCAGCCAGATGCAGAGGGGTTTCGCCTTCATTTGTCGCTACTTTAATGTTTGCACCCTTCGCTATCAGCAGTTTTACTATGTCAAAATATCCGTGTTGAGTTGCGGTAATTACTGGCGTGTAGCCATATTCATCCCTGACATTCACGTCCGCCCCGGCGGTAATAAGGGCTTCGACACTCGCTGCGTTACGAGCTTTCACCGCATCAAACAAAGTTTGGGCGCGCACATTTGCAATGCAGCAAACCAACGCAAGAGATAATATGCTGGCAATCAGATAAGAATTATGATGTGCTTTCATATCTATAAATTTGTTTGAAAAAAATGTTCTTTTTCAGCGGCATCGGTCAGGGAGTTGATCTTACTCCATAACGCACTGCCCAGGCGGAACATTTACTTGTCACGCAGGTCCATCTGCGAGAAGTGCGGAGACATAAATCGAGAAAAAAAGTATTTACTGTAAACCTAATAAAAAGAATTTATTAAATCAAATTGCGCAAAAAAAGAAGGAAGGTAGATTCAACCGCCAAATGCGAATACGAAGCTATTTTGCGGTACAAATCATTGGGGTTAAAAGGCTTGCTGATATAATCGTTCATGCCAACTACAAAAGTTTCGGACCTGAATGTTTGTGAAAATTATCTTAAATGCCATCACATTCATTCAAAGACGCAAAATATTGCGTCTCTACAACCAGGTTAAAATCATTTTTTTAGTACCGAAGTCGAAAATCCTTCTCACTTAAGACTTTCGACTTCGGACTTGAGACTTATTTAAACATATCATCCGGCAAACCACTATTCACTATGGCGCTTTTTACTTTAAATTCTATGGGCTGGCCAACAATTGTTGTTTTTTCTGAAAATGGTATTTTTATCCCGGTGTCTATAGCCTGGTAATCGCCAAATTCCGTTGAAGTGCTGTTGGCAACGTCAGTAAGCTGTTTAATTTTAAGACTGGTTTTCATATCATAAAAATAATTAACTTTTACGCCATCGGGCCCGGTTACAATAACCAGGTAAGCTAATTGGCCATCTACAACCTTCAGTGTTGGCGAAAGCTGCATGGTATAGCCTGTTTTGTTAAAATCCAGTTCGGGGAAAAGTTTGTACCTGGCTTTAACCGATGCCCTCATATCGCCGCTAACCGGTACAACCCTGTTCATTTGCCGTATATTTAGGCTATCTCCATTAATAATTATATGGGCGACGTTTAAATTATTAAATGCAGGAACTGTTATATCCTGGTAAAATAAATTTGGCACCTTATATTTGGTTACTCTTACAACATTTGCCCCCTGAACATCGCCTTCCGAAGTAACAACCAGGTCCCTTACATTCTTTAGTTTTTCTTCTCCGCCAACAGCATCGATATAGCTTTTTATAACCGAGGCTGCTGTAACGCCCTGCGCCACACTAACACCGCTGAAAGAGTTGTTTTCGGGGTCAACATCCGGCAAAACATGATCGGGATCAATAATGGCATAGGTTATTTTTGAGGTAGATTTATAGGCAAACGTCCAGGTGCCGCCGCGCTGCCAAATTTCGGCAGGCAATTTAACTGTTTTTGTATTGCTGTTCTCTTCTTTAACTAAGATGGTTACAGGCAAAGCCATACCTTCTAAATTTTCAATAGTTATCAAAGCCCCTTTTGAAGGATCGTTATCAACATAATTTATTTCTTTTACCGCCTGGTCTAATTCCCAGGTGGTAAAGAACCATTCATTCCAGAACCAGCTTAAATCTTCGCCGGCCGCATTGTCCATTGTGTGGAAAAAATCCCAGGGTGTAGGATGTTTAAATGCCCAGCGTTTAATATAAGTGCGAAAGGCATAATCAAATCGTTTTTCCCCTAATATCTGCTCCCGCAAAATGGTTAATCCTAACGCCGGTTTCTCATAAGCCGCGAATCCTAAATAATCCGGTTGTATTACATCAGGTGTGTTCATAATGGCATCGGCATCCGGATTAAACATGGCAGGGGCCGTTTTTTCCGCGTCCTGCGGTTGAAAATATTCACCATTATTGAAAACCTTTGTATCCACCTTATTAATAAAGGTATTAAAGCCTTCATCCATCCACGCATACTTGCGCTCGTTTGAGCCTACGATCATGGGGAACCAATTATGGCCGAACTCATGGTTAGCAACTTCCCATAAACCACCCGACTGACTGTCCGCTCCGCAAAATACAATGCCGGGATATTCCATCCCTCCTACTATACCGGCAACATTAGTGGCAACCGGGTAGGTATATTCAAACCACTCATTCGAGTATAACTCGATGGCCCCTTTCACATACTCTGTAGAGCGGCTCCAGGCATTTTGCCCTTTACTTTCAATCGGGTAAACAGACTGCGCCAAAGCCTTTTTACCGCTTGGCAGGTTTATCCTTACGGCATCCCACACAAATGCTTTCGAAGCAGCCCATGACACATCGCGCGCGTTTTTACAGAAAAAATGCCAGGTTAGGTTTGCCTTTTGGGGATGGAGGCTGTTATTCAATACATCGGCAGAGTCTTTTATCATTACGGTTTTATCACTTTTTTTTGCGGCAGCCAACCGGCTGATAATCGTTGGCGTCAATACCTCTGCCGGGTTTAACAACTCACCGGAACCTACTACAACCAGGCTCGCCGGGGCGGTAATCGTATAATCAAAGTTGCCATATTCCAGGTAAAATTCAGAAGCGCCCAGGTATGGGATCACATTCCAGCCGGTAACATCGTCATAAACTTCCATACGCGGATACCATTGGGCAATCTCATATACCCAGCCATTTTTGTAAAGCTTGCGGCCCATTCTATCGGTACCGTATTGGGGCACGTCAAAGGCATAATCAATTTTGATTTCTATTTTGCTGCCGCCTGCCCGCAGCGTATCATTCAGCTTTATCTGCATGCGGGTATCAGTTACCAGGTAATCAACTTTTTCCTGCTTCCCGTTCTTTATAACGTAAACTCCCTTTATTTCATCGCCATTGGTAAATGTCTTGTTGGTGAAACGTCCGCCTTCCACCGGGCTCGTGGCTTCGCCGCGTGAATCCTCACGATAAATATTTTGTTCAACCTGTAGCCATAAAAATGCCAGCGGATCGGGACTGTTGTTGGTATAACTTATGCGCGTTGTCCCGCTTACCTTATGATTGGCAGTGTCTAAAGTTACGTTCAATTTGTAATCGGCATGGTTTTGCCAGTACTTTGGACCGGGCGCACCATTTGCACCCCTGAATGCAGTTCCGTCAGCAGGATAAAATACCGCAGGAAATGCTTTATGCTGGTCATATTTTGAGTGGGCTGTGTCTGCATTTTGCGCATGCGCCGCATACGCACCTGCACAGAATAAAAGGGACAGGATAATTTTGTAAAAATTCATAACCGGAAAATTTTTTATTTTGAGCGCAAGATAGGAAAATTGGTTAATTAGTTGATTGAGTTGGATTAAGTTGATTAAGTTATCTGTTGTTGGCTTTTAGAAATTCTAAGACTGCGAAAAGCTTATAAACGTTACAGCAAGGCGCTAATTGCCTGAACGTGATCTACCGAATTTTATTTGTTATCCACAGCGAAGGGCTTCGCAGATAAATATGAGATTTGGATATCCCCTTCATGCAATGGGATTAATTTCCGCGCGAATCGCCTGTCACGCCTCACCCCAGCCCTCTCCAAAGGAGAGGGAGTTAGGCACTGAAGTTAACGCCTTGCTCGTTAAAGTCCTCTCCTTTGGAGAGGATTTAGGTGAGGCGATGGATGGGCTTTGAAAAAAACGAATGATTTGAGTGGCAAAATCATATCGGACTAACGTTAAATTAACCAATGAACCAGTGAACTAACGAACTAATGAACCAATGAATAAACCTAATCAACTTTTTGCTATTTTTGCGCACCAATGGACATATCAGTTGTAGTTCCCCTTTTAGATGAAGTAGAATCACTACCCGAGCTAACCTCATGGATCAGCCGGGTGATGGAGGAAAACCGGCTTACTTATGAAATTATTTTGATTGACGACGGAAGCACCGATGGGTCATGGGAAATGATCAGGAAGTTGCGTAAAAACAATCCTTTTATAAAGGGCATTAAATTCAGGCGCAATTACGGTAAATCGGCGGCATTAAATACTGGTTTTGAGGCGGCGCAGGGCGATGTTGTGATCACTATGGACGCCGACCTGCAGGACAGTCCCGATGAAATACCCGAACTTTACCGCCGCATCATTGAGGAAGAATACGACCTGGTATCGGGCTATAAGGCCAAGCGGCATGACCCTTTAAGCAAAACTATCCCGACAAGAGTCTATAACGCCGCAACACGCCGTATGTCGGGTATAAAAAACCTGCACGATTTTAACTGCGGGCTAAAAGCCTACCGTAAAACTGTAGTAAAAAACATAGAGGTTTATGGCGAAATGCACCGTTATATTCCCGTTATTGCCAAGTGGGCTGGTTTTGTTAAAATTGGCGAGCAAGTTGTTGAGCACAGGCCCCGCAAATACGGACGTACCAAATTCGGCGTGAGCCGCTTTGTAAATGGTTTATTGGATTTGATGTCGATATTTTTTGTCGGCAAATTCGGCAAGCGGCCCATGCATTTTTTCGGCACGATGGGCGTATTAAGCTTTTTTGCCGGAACGGTTATCGCTATCTGGATAATTTGGGACAAATTATATGCAATAGCTCATGGCATAAAAGTTCATCGTGACGTAACATCTCAGCCACTGTTTTACATTGCGCTTGTAGCCATTATATTAGGCTCCCAGCTGTTTTTAACAGGCTTTGTTGCCGAACTCGTTTCCCGCAGCGCCCCCGAACGCAATAAGTACCAGATTGAGGAGGTAATTTAATTGGTTGATAGGTTGATTGAGTTAGATTGAGTTGATTAAGTTATTTTTTAAATTTATTGCTATGAATTCGATCCTGTATCTTCAAAATTGTCCAAAACCACTCACTCAATCAACTTAATCAACCACTCACCAACAATTGGTTGATTAGGTTGATTGAGTTAGATTAGGTTGAAAGTTGTCATTTTAAATTTAGGCCATGAATTTCTCTTTTTCCCAGTTAAGTTTCCCAAATAAAAAACTACTCACCTAATCAACTCAATCAACCACTCACTAACACATGTACTTCTCCATCATCATACCCTTATATAACCGTCCGCAGGAGATAAAAGAACTGCTGGGAACCCTTGTTCTGCAAACTTATAAGCAATTTGAGGTTTTGGTTATTGAAGATGGTTCTATTGATGATGCCGCGAAGGTTGTAAAAAGCTTTTCGGACAAACTTGATGTTAAGTATTTTGTGAAAGAAAATGAAGGGCAAGGCTTTGCACGCAACTATGGCTTTGAGCGTGCAAAAGGAGATTATTTTGTAATTTTTGACTCGGATTGCCTGATACCTGAAAATTATTTGCAGATAGTTAACGACTCACTAACTAAAAATTATCTGGATGCTTATGGCGGCCCGGATGCTTCACACCCATCGTTTACCCCTATTCAAAAAGCTATAAGCTATGCCATGACCTCGCCGTTTACTACCGGGGGCATAAGGGGCATGAAAAAAGGGATCGGCCAGTTTCATCCGCGCAGTTTTAATATGGGCGTATCCCGGCAGGTATGGGAAAAAGCAGGCGGCTTTATCATTCCTTACCTGGGCGAAGATATTGAATACAGCATCCGCATTCACAATTTGGGATTTAAGATCGGGCTAATCCCCGAGGCTAAGGTTTACCATAAACGACGCACAAACTTTTATAAATTTTATAAACAGCTCCATTTTTTTGGAAGGGCGCGCATCAATGTTTATAAGTTCTTCCCAAATGAGTTGAAGCCTGTACATTTTTTTCCTGCCCTATTTACTTTATCATTGTTTTTTACAGCTATTTCTAATATATTTAACTGGCGAATAGCTCAATTCTGTAATTTTATTTTGACTATCATTATTTTGTTGATATTTTTTCATTCGTGGGTGAAAAATAAGTCGGCAAAAATTGCATTTTTGAGCCTGATTGCTTCCTTCATTCAGTTAATAGCCTATGGTTTAGGGTTTATGCAGGATTTTTGTAAGCGGGTTATTTTAAAAATTTCGTAGAGCATTATGTATCATCCTTTTTCTGTTTTAGAAACAATTAAAACTTCGTGGGATATTTTCAAAAAGAACATTATAACAATTATTGTTTATTCAGCAATTTCTTATGTACTGTTGGCCGCGCTGGCTGTAATGATCGAATTGATATTTTCTCCGGAAAAGTTTGCTGCAACAATGTTCGTTACTTTAGTTCTCATATTTGTACAAGCTTACACCACTTTGGGCTTATACAAACTTATATTCACAGTTATAGACAGTGAATATTATGAGTTTGAGTTTAAGCAGATACTGCCTGGCATTAAAATGATATTCAGCTATCTGGGCGTAATTTTCCTGCTGGCTTTTATAAGCACAAACTTAAGTATAGCCATTGAGAGATTAGACGCCTATCCTAATCTGCAATTTTCAATTAAGGCTGTATTAGTAGTTGCAGCTTTATATTTATTTTTACGTATTATGTTTTTTAACACGTTTATAGTCGATGACAAGTCGGGGCCTTTAGAATCGCTGAGACAAAGCTTTCAACTCACTAAAGGATATTTTTTAAAGGTGCTCTTGATATTATGTATCATTTTATTACTTATTGCGTTGCCGGCGATAATTTCAGAATTTTTCCCGTTAACTTCGTTAATCATAATATTCACTTATCCTTTTGTTAATATTATACTGGCAGTAACCTACCGGAAACTCATCTACAGTCACACTGATGCGGATGATAGCATTGCCGAAACATTATGATCTTATGGGATTAAAAGCAGCATTAAGCAAACCTTTTGCCGCGATAATTAACAGCCGGTTGAATAGAATCCGTAAAAACGCGGTCGGGTTACAGCAAAAAACATTTGAATATTTGATCAGCCAGGCTAAAAACACCGCTTTTGGCCAAACACATCATTTTGAGGAAATAAGATCCTATGACGATTTCAAAAAAAATGTCCCTGTGTATGATTATGAAGACTTGCGCCCTTATGTTGACCGTATAACTGAAGGTGAAGAAAACGTGCTTTGGCCGGGCAAGCCGGCTTATCTTGCCAAAACATCCGGTACCACTTCGGGTGTAAAACATATTCCGATCTCAAAAGAGAGCCTGCCTGAACATATTAAAGCCGCCCGAAACGCATTGTTAGCTTATATTTATGAAACCGGCAATGCTGATTTCGTTGACGGCAAAATGATTTTTCTCCAGGGCAGTCCCGTTATGGATGTAAAAGCCGGTATCCCGACAGGCAGGTTATCGGGAATAGTCGCCCATCATGTGCCCGCCTATCTTCAAAAAAACCGGTTGCCGAGCTATGACGTAAACTGCATAGAAGACTGGGAGCAAAAAGTCGATGCTATTGTTGCCGAAACCAAAAACCAGGACATGCGCCTGATTTCGGGCATCCCGCCCTGGTGCCAGATGTATTTCGACAGGCTTTCGGCTGCCGCCGGCGGAAAAAAAATAAAGGACATTTTCCCGAACTTTAAGCTATTCGTTCATGGGGGCGTTAATTTTGAGCCCTACCGCGCCCGTATGGAAGAAAGCATCGGCTTTGCCATCGATTCGATAGAAACCTACCCGGCGTCCGAAGGTTTTATCGCTTTCCAGGATTCGCAAAAAGAAAAAGGCTTGCTGCTGATGGTTGATTCGGGCATATTTTATGAATTTATCCCGGCAGAGGAATTCTTCAATGAAAACCCAACCCGTATTAGTCTTAAAGACATCGAGCTTGATAAAAATTACGCGCTTATACTAAATACAAGCGCCGGTTTATGGGGCTACTGTCTGGGCGATATCGTTAAATTTGTATCAAAAAACCCTTATAAAATCGTTGTAACCGGGCGTATAAAGCATTATATTTCAGCCTTCGGTGAGCATGTCATAGGCGAAGAAGTTGAACAAGCGTTAATGAGCGTGGCCATTGAGCAGGGAATTGATGTTACTGAATTTACGGTAGCCCCGCAAGTCAATCCACCGCAGGGCGCTTTGCCTTATCACGAATGGTTTGTCGAATTTGGAAAAGAGCCGGATGATTTAAAAGCATTTGCGCTGCAAGTGGACAAAGCGCTGCAAAAGAAAAATATTTACTATCTTGACTTGATCGAAGGTAACATTTTGCGACCTTTAATCATCCAAAGGTTAAAAAAGGATACCTTTATAAATTATATGCGTTCGCAGGGAAAGCTGGGTGGACAAAATAAGGTGCCAAGGCTGGCGAATGACAGGAAGATAGCAGAAGAATTAAAGAAATATATAAAATAAAGTAAACCCAGGCATCATTGCGAGGAACGATCCGCCTAAGGCGGACTACACATGCAAATCTGATAGGCAAAGTTCAGAGATTGCTTTGTTCCTACCTATGACGCGTTGTAATAGAAACTTCATTGATTAACAAAAAAAACATAACCATACTCGGTTCAACCGGGAGCATAGGTACTCAAACACTTGATGTTATCAGGGGGAACGCTGATGTATTTAGCGTTTTTTTGCTAACGGCAAATTCAAATGCTGATCTGCTGATCAGGCAGGCGATTGAGTTTGTACCTGAATACGCCATCATCTGCGATAAAACCAAATATCAGCATGTAAAGGAAGCTCTTGCAAATACGTCAGTAAAAGTATTGGCAGGCATCGAAGCGATTATAGATACCGTTACCCATCCTGATATTGATATTGTGGTAACAGCCATGGTTGGCTTTGCCGGATTGGAGCCAACCATTGCGGCAATAAAAGCAGGAAAAGACATTGCCTTAGCAAATAAGGAAACATTGGTTGTAGCAGGAGAGCTGGTGACCGGGCTGGCAAAAAAACATAAGGTTAAAATTTTGCCGGTTGATTCAGAGCATTCCGCTATTTTTCAATGCCTTGCCGGCGAAGAAGGAAATGTTGTTGAAAAAATTATCCTGACCGCTTCAGGCGGACCATTCAGGGGCAGATCGCTGGATTTTTTGGCTGGGGTTATGAAGGAAGACGCCCTTAAACATCCCAACTGGGTAATGGGCGCTAAAATAACTATCGACTGTGCCACGTTAATGAACAAGGGCCTGGAAGTAATTGAAGCAAAATGGCTTTTTGGATTGAATGCCGACCAGATCGATGTGATCGTGCATCCGCAATCCATCGTACATTCAATGGTCCAGTTTGAAGATGGCTCCATAAAAGCCCAGATGGGGTTGCCCGATATGAAATTGCCAATACAATACGCCCTTTCATATCCCGCCAGGCTAAAAAATAGTTTTAAGCGGTTCGACTTTACAAACTATCCGCAGCTGACTTTTGAAAAACCGGACATCGATACTTTCCGTAATCTTGGTTTAACATTCGAGGCCTTAAAACAAGGCGGTAATATGCCTTGTATTATTAATGCGGCCAATGAAATAGCCGTTGCCGGTTTTTTAAATAATAACATTGGGTTTTTAGCCATGAGCGCGGTAATAGAACGATGCATGCAACAAATTCCATACATAGCGAGTCCTGTTCTGGACGATTATTTGAATACTGATAAAGAAACGCGCATCTTTGCGCAAAATTTAATACAACAAATGCCGTTAAAGGCATTGCAAATAACATAATATAACGAATGAGTATAGTGATCATGGTTGGCCAGTTGATACTGGGCCTTTCAATTTTAGTAATTCTGCATGAGCTTGGCCATTTTATAGCTGCCCGGGCATTCGGAATTAAAGTAGAAAAATTTTACCTCTTTTTTGATGCCTGGGGCATCAGCCTTTTTAAATTTAATTATAAAGGTGTTGAGTACGGAATAGGCTGGCTGCCCCTTGGCGGCTACGTAAAAATAGCCGGTATGATAGATGAGTCGATGGATACAGAGCAGCTGGCGGGTCCGCCGCAGCCATGGGAGTTCCGCTCAAAGCCTGCATGGCAGCGTTTAATTGTAATGCTTGGCGGTATTACCGTAAATATCTTCCTCGGTATATTGATATTCTGGGTGCTTACCCTAAAATATGGTGAAACCTATATACCCAACGCCGAACTTAAGTATGGCATTTTACCAGGCAAAATTGGCCTAAAAATCGGTTTGGATACGGGCGACAGAATTATTGCTATAAACGGCAAGCCAGTTACCCGTTTTGAAGAGCTGACCAGCCCCGAGGTAATAATGGGTAATACAGACCTTACTGTGCAGCGTGCCGACCAAACCTTGCACGTTAAGGTGCCGGGTAATGTATTAAATGATATATCTGATTTGGGAATAGATCAGTTTATCAGCAGGGCTCCCCGTTTTAAATTTGCGGTTGAATCTATTGAACCTCATAGCGGCGCACAAAAAGCGGGGGTAATGGCCGGTGATAGTATAGTGGCTATAAACGGCAATAAAATTTCCTTTTTTGACCAGCTACAAACGCAACTGCAAAAAAATAAAAATAAGCAGGTAGCATTTTCGGTAAAACGGAATGGCAGTGTATTACAAAAGAATGCACTGATTGATAAAGAGGGTATTTTAGGCTTTGTTCCAAAACCTGATCTTCCTGAAAAAAGAGTTACGTTCGGCTTTTTTAATGCATTTCCGGTCGGAGCGACAAAAGCCTGGGGAAACTTTACCGACAATGCCAAAGGCCTCGGAAAAGTTTTTAAAGGCGAGGTTAAGTTTAACAAAGCGGTTAGCGGGCCGGTGGCTATCGCAACCTTGTTCGGGCCACGTATAGACTGGGTTAAATTCTGGAACCTGGTAGGCTTTTTATCAATGGTACTGGCCTTAACAAATTTACTGCCTATACCTGCGCTTGATGGCGGCCACGCGATGTTTTTGGTAATTGAAATGATAAAAGGCAAACCACTCAGCGATAAATTTTTGGAACGCGCCCAGATAGTTGGCTTTATAATACTGATAACACTTATGGTGTTTGTATTTGGTAATGATATTGTAAAACAGGTGATGAAGAAGTGAGTGGGAAGAGGTGAAAGGTGAAAGGCGAAAGGTGAAAGGTGAAAGGTGAAAATTGGCAATCTGATAAGAAAGTTAAAAACAGGCCCCGGATCATCGGGGCCTGTTTTGTTAAGTTGATGTTCTTAAATTTATAGCGTGCTCTTCAAAGTCCTCTCCTTTGGAGAGGATTATTCATATTATTATTTGTTTTTTTAAAAGCATTCATGAGGGCTTCGCCGTTTAGGTGAGGCGAATTTACACGGCAGGATCAGTGTAAGAAGATGAATCCCGTTCAATATCGCCCAGAGACCGTTCTTTTTTAAATATAGCTGCGCCAATTAAGGCCACTATCGCACCAAAGATCGGGATGACAAACAGTGTGGCAACCGCACCGAGTATTGCACCATATTTTCTTGTAATATCGGTCGCTTGTTTAATCTGATCTTCCGACATTCCTTTTTCCACGAATTTATCGTGCTGGGCTGCTAACGACTGTTCCAAAACCTGCGGGCTTAAAATGCCAAGGTATATGTATATAAAGACTGCAAGTATTACCCCGCCTATGACTGAATATATAAAGCCCGCCATGAAACCTTCACCAAACGTAATAAAGCCGCCAAGCTGGTCTTTATATTCCTTTTGAGCCAGCAACAAAAAAGCGATAAATGGGATATAACCTAAATACTTTACCGAAGAAGTTTGATCAACATTTAGAAATTGAAACGCATAAGTAATTACGATCGAAGTAATAACGTAAATAACGGCCCATTTAACCGCTATATTAGTGTAGCTTTTTTTAACATTTCCCATTGTGAATTTTTTATTTAAGTTTTTAATAAAACTAAACAATAATTCTTATTCAATTATAGCATATACTTAAAAAAAAATCGGGGAAGTAATATTGATCTCTTAATGCCCTTAGTGAACCTTTGTGCACTTCGTGGTTTACTATCGCGAATCTATTTGAGTATCATACAAAGGGGCATCCCTTTTAAACAGTGCAGCAAAAATCAGCGCAAAAATAAATACAAATATGATCGAAATGGCTATCGCCTGTATAGTTTTACCAATGGTTACTTTTTTTTGCTCTTCGAAATTCTTTTTGATGTCGGCAATATTTTGATCCATTTGTTTTTGATTAAAACCAGCCTTCTCCTTAATAGCTGAAGATGCATTGATAAAAGCAGTTTCCGTCTTCTCAATCATATTCGGCTCGATTAATCTTGCAAAGATTAAATCTCTGCCAACAGTTTGTATAATATACGCTATTAAAAACATAATAAATATACCCGTAACCGCCTGTTTAAAACTCCAGTGGCCTCCTATTTTTTTTCGTCCGTTCAAGCAGATCATTACCACCACAATAATTGGAATCACAACTGAGAAAAATAAAGGCGCGGCAACGAATAATATAGGTGAAGTTGTGATTGCTGTAATAAAATAAAACGAAATTATGCTTAAGCCCAATAATATAGCCCCTAACAGAAGGCCGTTTTTTATGAAGATCTTTTTTATTTTTTGTTCAAGGGGATCCATCGTAATGCTTTTGGTGTTAGCTGAAGCTGATTAATATTTGTAATACGGCCATGTCAAATTCTTTATCAATGGCATTATCTGCAATTGTGTTTTTTGCTTCAACCGATGGGCTGATATTCTGAAAAAAGCACATCATCGGATAAAATAATTCTTTTAACTCCGAATCGTCGGGCAATTTTGCAGCAACCTTACTAATCTCTGCTATGGGGCTTTCCATTAAAAGCTGGTGGGCAATTACCGGTTCGTATATCCGGTATTCATCCTGGAACTCGTCCTCGTCAACTAATAAAAACTCCTTTAAATAATCTTCCAGTTCGGGTTCAATATCTTCATCTTCGCATTCGTTAAGGTAAAGCAACAGGTTTAAAAGCTCGGTGCCACGATCAAGTGTCTGTTCTTCTATATCCTCCCATTCAGGCGAGTCGAGGTAATCCTCTTCCAGTTTTTTAACATCAGCGCTAAAAAAATTGATCATCAGCAGGTCGAAAAAAACTTCGCGCAAAGCCTCCATTTGCGGATGATCGTTAAAAACCTCGTCAAGCAGATCGGCTTTAGTTAAAAAATCATGCTCCGAGGCGAATATGTCCCCAAATACCGCTTTCAGGGTCGTGCCGTCAAAGCTGCTATATTTCGAAAAAGCCTCCAGGCCGGCTTCAATGGCTGATTCTACTTTTGGGTCTATCATAGGATGTTTTATTAAATTGATATTGTATGATGGATGTCAAATGTTGAAACGCTAAATAACCCCATCGGGGTTACAGGTCGGTAGAAAATATTCCACATAAATAGTGTGCCGTATGTCAATGTCATTAAGTTAAGGAAAGTCGCCATCTTCACCCTCTTTCCGGCTTGCCGGAGAGAGGGTCGACCAGCGAAGCATCGTCGGGGTGAGTAGTTGTGCGCCATGCATTGGACGTTAATGTCGCTTCCAAAATTTACCCACCCGGTCTTTGCTTCGCTCGACCACCCTCCCTTTTGCAAGCAAAATGGAGGGTAAAAACTTCTCCGTTAATCTTATTTTCTACCGGCCTTTTGCACCTACGGCGCATTTCTAAGTATTATTTTTCTTAACTAAACATTGAATACTGAATATTGGACGATGAAATATTAAATCAATAATTCCAAATCCTTCGTTATTCGTAATTCGATATTTGGTGTTCGTTATTTATATAATTTGTCCTATTTATAGATTTGATTATTATTACAAGTTAACAATACTTTCCCTTTTAAGTTCTGCCCTATGAAGGGTGAATTATAAGATTTCGACCTGTTATTTTTGCTGGTATATTCCCACTCCGCGCCGGTATCGAAAAGGACCAGGTTTGCCGGTTCACCTTCTGCAATAACAGGGATATCGATATTCAATATTTCGCGTGGGCCGATAGCGAGCTTTTGCACGATAAGATTAATATCCAGTCCGGCTTTTAATGCCAGGCATAACGCGGTTTGCAAGCCAATTATACCGTATTCGGCTACTTCAAATTCTACATTTTTAAACTCCACCTCGTGGGGCGTATGCTGGGATACGATAGCGTCAATAGTGCCATCGATAAGGCCATTGAGCAAAGCATCAACATCATCCTGCGTGCGCAAAGGGGGTTTAACTTTGTATTGACTGTCAAAACCAATCAGCGCCTCATCCGTAAGCACGAGGTGGTGTGCTGCAACGTCGCAGGTAACTTCAAGCCCTTTGCGTTTTGCTTCTCTTATCAATTCAACCGAGCGCGTGGTTGAAATGGTGCTGAAATGTATTTTTGAGCCTGTGTATTCGGCAAGGTAAAGGTCGCGGGCTATCATCAGTTCTTCAGCAAGGGATGGGATTCCCTTCATCCCCAATAAAGTGCTTATCTCGCCTTCATTTACTTTGGCTTTGCCCGCGATGGCAACATCTTCCGGATACGAGAATACCAGTGCATCAAAGCCCTGGGCATATAACAGCGCCCGCTCCATTAACCCGGCATCCTGTACCGGCCGGTTCCCATCGGTAAACGCTTTGGCGCCGCTTAGGTACATATCGTACATTTCGGCCAAATCCTTGCCTTCGCGCTTGTGCGAAATGGCGCCTAATGGATATACATCTACCAGGTTCTTTTTAGCCCGGTTCATCAAATACTCTATTTCAGCTTTTGAATGTACAGGTGGCAGTGTATTTGGCATTAAGGCCACCCCTGTGAAACCGCCTGCGGCGGCTGCCCTTGTACCGGTGTACAAATCTTCTTTGGTTTCAAGCCCTAACTCGCCAATATTACAATTCAGGTCAAAAAAACCGGGTGAAATGTATTTGCCTTCCCCGTCAATAATTTCGGCGTCAACTTCAATATCAGGTGCTATTTTGCTGATTTGGCCTTTTTCAATTAAAAGGTCGGCAATTTGCTGATTAAAGGGCGAGTTAGGGTCAATTATTGTTGCGGATTTGATAAGCAAATTCATTATGCTGCTTTAAAGGTGGGTTTGTATCTGTTTAAACCGGATGCGAAACTTGCTGTCTGTCAGTTTTAAAAAACCTGATCAGCGCTATTTCTGCCCCCAGAAAAATCAATGCCAAAAATATACAAAGTTTCCATAATTGTAAGCCGAAATTTGTTTCTGTTACATCATTCTTTAATGAACCCCTGCCATCCTGCAAAACCGAAGCGCCCTGCGGCATTAATTTACTCAATTCAACGGCTGTAAAATAGCTCAGGTCCGATTCACTTCGATTATCATTGAACGCGAGGACTGCAATTGTGCTATCCTGTTTTTTAAGGTCGTATAAACCCGTCTCCTGTAAATGGTCTGCCATATAAAGCAGCGTACTCCCCTCCTGCTGTTTAATTTCAGGGATGATACTTTGGCCGGGTTTAACAAGTTTCAATATTTGCTTTTCACTGGTTTGAACAGGCGGTATTTCAATGCTTTGATCACGCCCCAGCGTATAAAATAAAGGCTGATCGTGCCCGCTTAATAACGCTATCCTGAACATTACCGGCACAAACAGCGCATGGCGGGGAAGATTGCTGAAATCTTCATTTAAAGGAACAGCCGACACGTACACTTTTCCCTTGTGATAACTATATCCCGCCCAAAAGGGTTGCCTGCCTGCTAAAACCATTAAATTTTCGGCCCTGTTATTGAATGATGTGCTTAACCGGTAATACTTCTTCACGACAGGCAGATCGGGGTTTTGGGGAAAATTCTCGAAAATATTTTTAAATACCTGGTTTTGCAAATTGATGGCGGATACTTTGGTGTCTTCGGTCATCAATTTTTCAGGGTAAGGTGCATTTAATGGCTCTAATAATGAACGGTAACTGGTTATATCGGCATTGGCTGACGGAAAAATAAGCAATGTGCCTCCTTTACCAGCATAAATTTTTAATTGCTGCGCCAGGCCTGTTGATATGGCATTCAGATCGCTTAACACAATTAACGGGTAAGTATTTAAAGACGCGTAATCAACATTGCCATCGGGCACACGTTTAGCTGAAAAAAATGGATCAGCGGCGAAAACAGCTTTCAAATAGGGGTTGGGTATTCCGCCATCGACAAGTAATACAGGCATTTGCTGTTTAACATAAAACGAAAAATAAAACTGGTTATCAAAAGTAACCGGGTTATCCTGCAGAGTAATTTCGGCACGCTGCCAGCCGGCCTGTAATCCCGAAAATATAAGGGTATCATATTGTACAGACCGCGCATTTATCGTATAAGTACCTAATGCCTTTTGAGCGCCGTTGATCAGTAATTTTAAAGGAATCTTTTCCGCTTTTTCTCCTGCATAGTTGTGCAATCGAACCACCAGCTTTTCACTTTCTCCCGGCCTATGTATGGCACTTAAAAGAGCTACAGAATCAACAGCTACATTTGGCAATGAATTGGCTTTAAGCTGTACCAAACTGATGCGTAAACCTGTATCAGTTTTAACCGGCTGACTGCCTGCCATATTTTTCTGAAAATCAGAAATTACGTACAGCGACGCCGGGCCGGCCTTATGCATATTAAGCAAGCTTTGCTGGCGGTTAACGATCTGCTGTAAACTTCTGCTCTGCGGACTGATCTTTATCGCATCAACTGCATCATCAAATTCATCACGGCTTAAAAACCGTTGATGTTTCCCTTCAAAGTCCTGTGTAAGCACCTGGAAATTGTCATTTATGCTGTAGGCTGCTGCTATTTCTTTGGCCCTGCGTTTTGCTTCATCAAGCAATGAGCCCTCGCGGCTAAGGGTTTGCATGGAATACGAATTATCAACAAATATGCTAATTGCTTGCTGTTTGCCTGAGTTGGCGGCATTTTGGCCGGGAATATAAGGCTTTACAAACGCCAAAACCAAAAAAGTGATTGCAAGCAAACGTGCCGCAAGTATCAGGCGCTCCTTTAAATTTCTGCGGGATGACTGCTGCTCCTGTATCTCTTTCAGAAACTGCACATTGCTGAAATATACTTTTTGATACCTGCGAAAATTAAATAGGTGAATTAATACAGGTATGGCCAGGAAGCATAATGCAAATAGAAAAGCAGGATATAAGAAATGCATTTTTGATGTGCGAATATTAATGTCGAATATTTGTCTGAACCGCCGATTAAACGGATTTATTTGATTTTTATGATGATGGATGGCGTCAAAAAGACTTGGCTATAAATCTTTCAATAAGAACTTTATGTATTCGTCGCTCACCGTCTCCTTATCAGATTTGTCATATACACTAAGCAAGTATATCTTTTCGCCTGCAATTGAAAATTCGGCGTTGGGATTATTTTATAATTCATTCAAGAATTGCTCAAGAGATTTTGCTTCTAACTCGCCATTTTCAATTTGCAGCATTTCATTATAGCCCGTTTTAATGCTTTCAGCGATGTTAAATGCTTCTAATTTTTTTTTTACCTCTTTCCGTTCCCTAACCGGGATTTGAACGGCGGTAATCTTTCCTTTTGTATTTGATACTAATTGTACATTCATATTTCAAATTTAAGATTTTTTTGAAGAATATCCTCTGCGATTGTTATTTTCAAAATGGGATATTTTGTTACAAATTTTATTCCTCGTCACTATTAGGCCGCTTTCTATGCTTCTTTTTATGCTTTTTAGCCGTAATATGTTTCTTAGCAATAGTATGCTTCGTCCTGGTCACGGTCGCTACAGCAGGCTGTTGTGCAGCAGGCTTAACGGCGCTTACGTTAATTGAGTCCTTGCTCAACTGTTTTACGGTAAAACTATTATTCCTTAAGCCGTATTGCAGCAGCCGCTTTTCGCCGGTTGGTTTGGCTTCTTTTCCGCCGCCGCTGTAAATGGGGAACTCGCGCATAAGAATGCCTTCTTTAATATAAAAATTGTCATCGCCGCGATACCCTTGTCTTTGCGACCTGGTTAATTTGGGGAAATCAAGTTTTTGGGCTTTGCCGTTAGTAAACTCGAAAGCGTAAATATTGGTATAGTTAATGGTGTCCTTCCCTTTGGCTTGTATTATTATCTCCGGGTTGCCATCCAGGTCCATATCCGAATTGTAAACGTCTGCAATGGCGCCATCCAAATCGCCGGTAGTGGTGGTATATTTTTGGGCGGCAGAATCTGAATGCAGGATCATGAATGCCCCCACGGTTGCTGAGCCCCTTCCCCAACTTAATATATCATAATCCTGTCCCGGCGAAACTTCGATCAGTTTATGGTACCTGAAAGGCTCCATTAAAACAGGTTTTTTTGGTATCGCAGTGGTCACCCCGGCCGGTTTCTTTTCATTGCCGCAGGCTGTTATCATCATGCAGCAGATAAGCACGAACAAATAAAAAGGGTATTTCCTCTTCATAGCTTTACTAATTGTACATCATATCCGGCGATATCTCGCCTTTCGGTTTACCGGGAATGGTCATAAATACTCTTAGACCGCCCGTGCTTCCCGAGTCAAAATATTTTATAGCGATCTTATGATAACCTTTCAACAAGGGAACACTTCCCCCCTGCTCAAATGCACCATGCTTACCGTCATTATCAACCACCGGCTGATCATCGATCAATAAAGTTGATCCATTGGCCGAAGCGGTGGAGAACCCGTAATCTCCATCGGTATCAATACGGATAAAACCGTTATATATTACCCCAAAGCCATGCATATTTTTCTTGAACTCACCGGTATTAAAGCTTAAGGCAATGCCTGTATCAATAACGGCAGCATCATTTAACCGATCGATACTGGTAAACTCACCAGTAAACAACTTATATTTCAAGCCTTTTGCAAAACCCTGGTAATTAGCCGGTGGCAACGGTGTTTTATTATATATTACCAAATGCGTTACCTGGCTCCGTTTGCCCGACGGCGTTATTACGATGGTTTTTAATTCGCGGTACTGGTCCGGCGGAACAATATAAGTTATCGGGGCAGTATATTCAATAGTTGTTTCATCGGGCTTATAGCCATCAATGGTATAATAAACTTTTGCGCCGGTAACTGATGGCTTTAAATTTACAGCTAATTGCGGACCAAACACAATGGTATCTTTAGCGCCGATAGCTGTTGGCACCCGGTAGTCAAACTTATTTTTATCAAGCCAGGCCAAATGGGATGGTAAACGGACATCAGCAAAATTGCTATAATTTTTATTGGCTAACGGCGTCCATGCCACTTCGGAAAGCGCCAGTAACCTTGGCAATAACATATATTCTGCTTTAGGCTCGGTGGGGATATACTCCGTCCATAAATTAGCCTGAACGCCTATGATAAACTTCTGCTGACCGGTATTTAAAACCGCCGGTGTCGGGTTGTAACTGTATATCTTGCTCAGCGGGTTATATCCGCCAATGCTTAACGGTTCTTCGTTTTGCTTGCCCTGCAGCTGGTCGATATAAAGTCCGCCGTTGCCGGGCGTCATAATCACGTTATGATTTTGTTGAGCGGCAGCTATGCCGCCGTCCTCGCCGCGCCAGCTCATTACAGTGGCATTTGGCGATAAGCCGCCTTCTAATATCTCGTCCCAGCCAATAATGCTGCGCCCTTTTGAGTTTACAAATTTTTCTATCCGCTGTATAAAATAGCTTTGCAGTTCATCCTCGGTTTTTAAACCAAGATTTTTCATTAGTTTTTGACAAAAGGCTGATTTCTTCCATGCATCCTTTGGCGCCTCGTCACCACCTATATGAATATATTTGCCCGGGAAAAGATCCATCACTTCCGTTAAAACATCTTCCAAAAAACTAAATGTTTTATCCGACGGGCAATAAATATCGTGAAAGACGCCCCATGTTTCGGCTACCTTATAAGGTATCGATGGATCACAGCTTAATTCGGGATAAGCAGTCACGGCAGCTTCTGAATGACCCGGCATTTCAATTTCAGGAACGATATTAATATATCTGTCGGCGGCATATTTTACTACTTCACGAATCTGGTCCTGGGTATAATAACCCCCATAAGGGGTATTATCAAATTGCTGCGGCGTACGGTCATGATAATTGCCGATTACAGTTTGCGCCCGCCGACTGCCGACTTCAGTTAGTTTAGGATACTTTTTTATTTCGATGCGCCAGCCCTGGTCATCAGTTAAATGCCAGTGAAAATTATTGAGCTTATAAGCGGCCATCAGGTCGATATATTTTTTAACAAATTCTACCGAAAAAAAATGGCGGCAAACATCAAGCATTAAGCCGCGATAGCCAAAACGGGGATAATCTTCTATTTGTACACAAGGTAATTTTGCAACCGCGCCCCTGCCTTCGGGTATTAACTGTATCAGCGTTTGTATACCGTAAAACAGCCCGGCGCCTTTACCCGCAACCAATATTTGCCGCGGCGTTATAGTTAAACGATAACCATCCGGAGGCAAATTATCAGTGTCTGCCGCTGTTAGTATAATACTGTTTGAAGCGTTTGCACCATCATTTGCTTTAAGCTGAACGCGCAGCATTAGCTTATTGTGTAAGTAACCGGTTAAAAAAACAACGGCTTTATTGGTAACAGAATCAGCCAGCAGGACAGTTTGCTGACTTAAAACAAACTCGCCGGGCACCTTTTTTAACGAAACAGGGGCCGGAATTATACCCAGGTTCGGGTCGTTATCCTGTGCATTTACCATAACGGTGGAAACAGCTGTGAAGAAACATAGCGATAAAAATACTTTTTTAAACATAGAATGATTTGGCTCAATTAGTTATAAGGCGGTGAAGTTAACAGATTTTGAAAAAAATATGCAGCTATAGATGTAAAAAATCTATAACAGAAAGAAATAAAGCCACCCCTTTTAAACAAGGATGGCTTTACATTATTTTTTAGTTTCCTCTGCAGGTTTCTCGGCAGGCTTGTTCTTTTTAAGATCATGCGGCCGCTTTTTACCAAACGACCCGATTGCAATCTTACCTTTTCTTGTTTTTTTATCCCCTTTTCCCATGGTAGTATAATTTGATTAAGATGTTTTTTATCAATTATACAATTATTTTCTGTTGTTTTAATGAGATTTTTATGATTTGCTATAAAATCAGTAAAATTAAATTTATAATTAAATCGAAAGTACAAACCATTTGATCAAAATAATAAAGAGCCATGAATTATCTCATAAACTATTAATTGATTTTTAATAATCTTTTGAAAGATAATCATTTAATTCTTCATCTGTAGCTTTTCTTCCAATGCCTTTAACCATTGAGGTTACATTTAATTCTTCGAAATTCTTTGTGCTGGCGGATAAACCAAGTTCTTCAGCCAACTGCATTAGCAAAAGGATTTTCTTTTTCGAATCTGATTTAATTATCAACGTGGTCATGCACTAAGTTAAAACAATTTATTTATAACGAAAAATTTCTGAGTTTGTAATTGTTGTAAAGGTTTTAATAAGTTGTAGCAAGTTGTAATGGTTATAATAAGTTGCAAAAAATGTAAATTACAGAACCGAAGTATTGAACCAGTAAACCAATGAACTATTGAACTAATGAACGAATAGACAACCACTCACTTAATCAACTCAGTCCAACTTAATCAACCACTCACGCCGTTACCACATGCTCTTTAGCAGCTAAATAACGTTCGGCATCAATAGCGGCCATACAGCCTGATCCGGCGGCAGTTACGGCCTGGCGATAAATATGGTCCTGCGCATCGCCGCAGCAAAACACGCCCTCCACATTGGTCGTTGTTGAACCAGGCGTGGTTTTTATATAGCCTGTTTCATCCATGTGCAGCCAGCCTTTGAAAATTTCCGTATTGGGATGATGACCTATCGCCACAAAGAACCCGGTAACAGGCAGGGTCTGTTCTTCGTTAGTTTTATTATTGCACACGGTAACTCCGGTCACAACTTGCCCGTCGCCAACTATTTCCTTTGTTTCGGTATTGTATAATATCTCAATATTCGGTGTATTTACCACGCGGTGCACCATAGCTTTTGACGCCCTGAACTCGTCCCTGCGCACTATCATAGTTACTTTGCGGCAAAGCTTGGCCAGGTAGGTAGCTTCTTCTGCCGCGGTATCGCCGGCGCCTACTATGGCTACATCCTGTCCTTTAAAAAAGAAACCATCACACACGGCGCAAGCCGAAACACCAAAGCCGCTATACTTTTGTTCCGACTCCAAACCCAGCCATTTGGCAGACGCCCCGGTGGAAATGATCACCGTATCGGCCAGGATGGTTTTAATTTCGTCAACGACAACCTTGTGCGGAAGGGTTGAAAAATCAACTGAACTAACATAGCCAAACCGAATATCAGTGCCGAGACGCTCAGCCTGTTTACGGAAATCCTCCATCATATCAGGACCCATAATACCGTGAGGATAACCGGGATAATTTTCAACTTCGGTAGTTTGGGTAAGTTGGCCGCCGGCAAGCAATCCGGTGTACATTACCGGTTTCAAATCTGCGCGTGAGGCATAAATAGCGGCGGTATAACCTGCGGGGCCCGATCCTATGATCAGGCATTTAACGTGTTCTTTATCTGGAGACATTAGGGTGTTTTTATTGAAAAACAAAAATAGAAAAAAAGAGGGTTTTATTGGTCAGGTAGTAGTAAAGTTATCACCAATCAAAACTGAATTTATTATAAAGATTTAAACATTGTTCGGCAAACACACCCAGTTCAGGATGCTACTGAAAAGTGCTTTCTGACACTAACTGAATGGCTGAGTTTAGAATATTTATAGTGCAATATCGTACCTCATCTACTGGCTGCCCTTTTAATAGAGCTGGTTTCCACCTGGCTGAATTCAGGATAGCGTCGGTGATCATTTTATCAAACTGCGGTTCATAGGATTCTACCACTTTTGGATTATTTGCCACGCCGTCTTTAGTTACTATAAATGAAATTGTTAATTTTCCATTGCTTATTGGGTAAGTATAGTGATTTGCTATGTGCGAAATATACTTTCCAAAGTCAAATTTAGGAGTAGCATCTCTGTTCCTCTTTACATATTCAGCAAGGTCTGTTTGGTTCACAAGTTTATCGTGTTTAAAAACTAGCGTGAACCGCACAGTACTGTCTTCATCAAGTTCAAACCAATCCCCCTCTTTTTTATTGTTCACATAGTAACCTTCTGCAGCAACTTTACCCGATTCGCTGTACTTTTGAAAAAGGCCATCCAAAAGGTTGTTTTTATAAGTTCTGAGGCATGTTTTTAGCCCACCGGGAAGATATTCAAGCCAGGTACCGGTTTTTACTCCGTTAATATAACATCCCGAATAGTGAATATAATTTATGCTATCAACATAAAGTTTACCCATAAAAGTAAACCCTGGCCCCCAGGCTATTTTCCTATAGTAAATAAATTTGCCATGGGGTATTCTCAACTCAGCGTCTTTGTAGTATCCGGTACTAAGCAGCGTGTCCTTTAAATCAAATTGCCTTACAAACCATGCTGAATCTTGCGCCAATTTTGTGATATCTACATATGAAGATGCGAGTTGACGATTGGTCGTTATTTCACCACTTCCAGTAAGATAAACCCGGCCCGACTGGGCATCAACAATACACGAGGCAAAAACTAACAAAAATAAACCAACGAAAATCTTTAACATATTAATGGCTAAGGCATAGCAAATATAATCATTTCCCCGTATTCGCCTTCAATACCCTAACAAAATTTCCCCTAAGATTTGTTATCATAATCTCGGATACTGCCTGTCAGCTTTTTCAGTAAATCATCCATAGCGCTCATAGCCTTTCAATATTTTTCAATGCTACTGATTTAAATTGTGCATCAACCTCATTAAAATTAACCAGGTCGATATTAAAAAGCATAGGCAAATTTTCAATATCAACGCTTATTTTTGACAATTGCTGCGAAGTCATCCCTTCATCTGCTATAAAACCAACATCAATATCCGAACGGCTTAATGAAGTTTTATTTGCCTGAGATCCAAAGATAAAAGCATCGTATGAAACACCTGATAGGTTTTTATCCAGTATTTCTTTCAGCCAATTAATTATTTGTTCTCTGCGCTTCATATATACAAATATACCAAATAATCAAACATTCTACCTTCCCTTGTTCGCCTTTAAAACTCTTAGAAAATTCCCTCCCAAAATTTTGTCAATATCTTTTTCAGTATAACCGATCTTTAAAAGTTCAGCGGTAATTTTAGGGTAATCGGTTACATCATCCATACCCAAAGGATACGATTCCGCGCCGTCAAAATCGGAGCCTATGCCTACATGGTCAACTCCGATTAGTTTGGCCATGTAATCAATTTCATGAATGAGCATGCTTAGTGGCGGGCGTATTTGGTCCGACTCAGTTTTATAAATGGCGTTCAGCCTGATATTTGCCAGGTCGTGGTCATGGTAAATTTTTGTGAGGGAATCAAGTTCGGCTTTATGTTCCTGCAGGAAATGCTTTGCTTTTTTAGCGTAAGTACTGTCAATAAAGCCGCTGTAAAAATTAACAAATACCACGCCGCCGTTTTTTGCCAGCGCTTTCAACTGGTCGTCCTTTAAATTACGGAAGACAGGGTTTAACGTATAAGCACAGCTATGCGAGGCGATAACCGGTTTATTGGTAGTAGCCAACACATCGTAAAAAGTTTGTTCGCCGGGATGCGAAAGGTCGATCATTACACCCAGGTCGTTTAAACGATGAACTACCTGTTTGCCGAAATCTGTTAAACCAACGTGCGCCAGTGAACTTCTCCTGGTCGTTTCGTCCCTTGCCGAAGTGGCCCACGAGGTGCTGTTGTTCCAGGTAAGCGTTAAATAACACATGCCCCGTTTGGCCAGGCTGTCGATATACTCAAGCCTGTCTTCAATCATGTGACCGCCCTCCACGCCGATCAATGCAGCCATCTTTTTTTCTTTTACCGCCTTTTTTAACTCTTTTGAATTACGTACTAATGTAATCCTGTCGGGATAGCGGGCAATTAAGGCGTATAATGAATCAATTTCGCGGTTGGCAAAAGCGAACGCGGCGCCTTTTCCATAATTTTCGCCGCACCAGATTGAAAATACCTGGGCGTCCAGGCCCCCTTCTTTTGCGCGTACCAAATCAAAATTCCCGGTAGTTTGCCGCTGACCAATATCGAGGCGGGTAATCAGCTCGTTTGACAGAATATCATTATGCGTGTCCACCAAAATAGCCCTCTGATGGATTTCCATTGGCGTTTGGGCGTTTACTTTAGATAAAAGTAGCAGAAGCAGTGGCAGGAGCAGTAGTTTTTTCATGTTGTAAGATAAGAAAATAAGTTGATCACAGATTTATACTGATTTATTTGATTTCACTGATTTTTTACATGGTTTGTGATTTTATTATTTTAAGGATTTGTAGAGACGCAATGCTTTGCGTCTTTTGATTGAATATTTCGTTTGGAGACGCAAAATATTGCGTCTCTACAAATTCTTTTTTTCTTTCTAATCTCTGATCTCCAACCTCTAATCGCTAACCCTAAGTTTGTATCATCCCCACATTAAACGCCTTTTCAATCGGTGCATGGTTTGCCGCTTCAATACCCATAGAGATTACTTTTCGTGTTTCCAGCGGATCGATAATGCCATCAACCCAAAGCCTTGCAGATGCATAATAGGGCGTAGTTTGTGCATTATACCTGTCGGTTGTTTGTTTTAGCAGTTCGGCTTCTTTTTCATCATCAACTTCTTCGCCTTTTGCTTTTAGGCCTGCAGCTTGTATTTGTACAAGGGTTTTAGCTGCCTGCCCCCCTCCCATTACTGCTATTTTAGCTGTGGGCCAGGCATAAATGAGTCGCGGATCATAAGCCTTGCCGCACATGGCATAGTTACCGGCGCCATAAGAATTGCCGATCACAATCGTAAATTTCGGCACCACCGAATTTGCAACGGCATTTACCATTTTTGCGCCATCTTTTATAATGCCGCCTTGTTCGGCCCGGCTGCCTACCATAAAACCTGTAACATCCTGCAAGAAAATCAGCGGGATCTTCTTCTGGTTGCAGTTCATAATAAAGCGGGTTGCTTTGTCGGCTGAGTCGGAATAGATCACCCCGCCAAACTGCATTTCGCCTTTTTTTGATTTGACCACCTTGCGCTCATTGGCGACTACGCCAACTGCCCACCCGTCAATACGCCCCAGACCGCAAATAATTGATTGGCCATACCCTGCTTTATATTCTTCCAACTCCGAATTATCTAATAAGCGTAGTACGACCTCCATCATATCATAGGCCTTTTCGCGGTTATCGGGCAGTATCCCGTAAATATCTTTTTCATTTAGCTTTGGAGGCAATGATTTTATGCGGTCGAAGCCTGCTTTGGGGAAGTCACCAGTCATGCTCATGATATTGCGGATGGAATCGAGGCAAGCCTTATCATTGGGCTGCTTATAATCTGTTACGCCCGAAATTTCGCACTGGGTAGTGGCGCCGCCCAAAGTCTCGTTGTCTACATCCTCTCCTATGGCTGATTTTACCAGGTATGATCCCGCAAGGAAAACTGAGCCTGTCCCTTCAACTATCATCGCTTCATCGCTCATAATGGGCAGATAGGCGCCGCCTGCCACGCATGAGCCCATGATAGCGGAAATCTGTATGATCCCCATACTGCTCATGATGGCATTATTGCGGAAAATGCGGCCAAAATGTTCTTTATCAGGGAATATCTCATCCTGTAAAGGCAAATAAACCCCTGCCGAATCAACAAGATATATGATGGGCAGTCGGTTTTCCATAGCAATTTCCTGCGCACGCAGGTTTTTTTTGGCGGTTATCGGGAACCATGCCCCTGCTTTAACCGTGGCATCATTGGCAACCACCACGCATTGCCTGCCCGATACATAACCAATGCCGCATATCACCCCGCCCGAAGGACAACCGCCATGCTCAGCATACATTTCATCCCCGGCAAAGGCGCCGATTTCCAGCCAGGCTTTATCTTTATCAATCAAATAAGCTACCCGCTCACGGGCAAGCATTTTACCTTTATCCTTTTGTTTGGCAGCAGCTTTTGCACCGCCACCCAGGTATATTTTTTTTAGCCGGGTATTCAGCTCATAAACAAGCTGTTTATTTATATCTTCATTTTTGTTGAATTCGATGTCCATTGAAGCAGAGAGATTAGAGACCGGAGGTTAGAGATTAGTTTTTTAGCAACCAAATATAGTGTTTACGAGAGTCGTTTCTTTCGGGCTTTTGGACTTTTTTGACTTTTGAACACAAACTAATCTCTAACCTCCAATCTCTAACCTCTAATCTCTATCCTCCAATTGTTAAAATTACCCGCCAATAGCAAGTGTACATTTGACACAATGGAAGACGCGGTTTTGCCTGTTTTAAAGACAATTTTTCGCGGCCCCGCTAACAAAAAATTTCTGCGGAAAAGCAAAAACGCGCAGAATTTTTTTTTTTTCGTCATTATAAACTGTAAAGGTAACAGTTATTTTACCGGGAACGTTCCCGGAAATGGTTTCGTTTTAGTAAAATTATTTATTGTGTAATTTTTACACTTACTCAAAGATACAAACTTCGTTTTTAGTAAAATTAAAGGGGAAATTTGAAATAATTGGAAAACAAACCGCACTTGTTTTTATTTTCTTTATAGTTAAATTCACCTTGTTAAATCACAAGAAAATTATCTGTTATTTTATATTTGCTTATATTGATCCTAAGCGTAAATTAGTCACATGCTGTTTCAGCAAAAATAACAAACCAATTGTAACCGGCCTAAAAAGCCCTGATTAATTACAAAACTAAAGTATATGAGAAAAAATTACTCGAAAAAGTATGTACTCCTGTGTGCGTTCCTGATGATGTCATTTATGGCATTTGCACAAACAGGCGGTATTAAAGGCAAGGTAGTTGACGAAACCGGTCAGTCCCTGCCGGGTGCGGCTGTTAGTATTGATGGCACCACCATTGGTTCAAGCACTGATGTAAACGGCAATTACGTCATTAATCGTTTAAAACCAGGAACCTACACAATCACCGCAAAATTTTTAGGCTATGTAGCATTAAAGAAAACTGTAACGGTAGAAAATTCCGTAATTACGGTTGATTTTGCTTTACAACCTTTAAACACAAGTTTGAATGAAGTGGTAGTAATAGGTTACGGAACCGAAAAGAAAAAGGATCTGACAGGATCAATCGCAACGGTTACTTCGAAGGATTTTAACCAGGGTGCTATTACTACGCCCGAGCAATTGATACAAGGTAAGGTTGCAGGCGTTTCGGTCACCTCAAACAGCGGCGCCCCTGGCGCCGGCAGCACCATTACTATCCGCGGCGGCGCCTCAATAAACGGAGGTAACGACCCTCTCTATGTAATTGACGGGGTACCTTTAAGCCCGGACGGCATACCTGGCGCAGCAAATCCCCTGGATCTTATCAACCCTAACGATATAGAATCTTTCTCTATATTAAAGGATGCGTCGGCATCTGCAATTTATGGCAACAGGGCCTCCAACGGTGTTATCATTATCACCACTAAAAAAGGCCAGGCAGGCAAGCCGGTAATTAATTTCAGCGCGCAAGGTTCTGTAGCGACTTTGCCAAAAGAAGCCCCGGTACTCAGCCCGCAGCAATTTCGTAGTTATGTGAATACTTATGGAGATGCTTCACAAAAAGCAGAATTGGGAACTGCCAGTACCGACTGGCAAAAGCAGATCTATCAAACATCTGTAAATACCGATGACAACTTAAGTATCTCTGGTTCGGCGGGTAAATTACCCTACCGTGTTTCTGTAGGATATACCGATCAACAGGGTATTATAAAAACAACCAGTTTAAAAAGGTACACAGGTTCAGTAAACCTGAGCCCAAGTTTATTTACCGATCATTTAAAGATCAATTTCAACTTTAAAGGCTCCAATGTAGACCAAAGGTTTGTAGATCAAGGCGGGATTATTAGTGATGCCGTTCAATTTAACCCTACCGTACCTGTTACCTCATCCGATCCATTGTATGCCCCTTATGGCGGGTACTGGCAGTGGACTGATCCAAGCTCACAGAACGGCCTTAAGTCGCTCGCGCCGTTAAACCCGGTAGGTTTATTAAATCAAACCAATAATGTAAGCACAGTTTACAGGGCGATCACCAGTCTGGCCCTGGATTACAAAGTTCATTTCTTCCCCGACCTGCACGTTAACATAAATGGGGCATACGATGCATCAAAAGGTTCAGGCAGTATAACGGTACCCGCTAATGCGGCTTCTAATTATAAAACTGTGTCTCAAAATGGAACATTGTATAGCGGCAGATTCAACCCCTACAATGGAAATTTACAAAACAAGCTTTTCGAAGGCTATTTAAGTTACAGCAAAGATGTAAAAAGCATTAAGAGCCACTTTGATGCCGTAGCCGGTTATTCTTTACAGGATTTCATAAACACCAACTCGAACGGCCTTTTCGGCGCTAACGGCTTATATTATACCACGAAATTTTCAGACGGTACAGTGAATCTTAGTTCGGCTAATAATTATAATAATCATGAGTATTTAATTAATGAGTTTATAATGACTTCATTTTACGGCAGGTTTAATTATAATTACGATCAGAAATATTATTTAACAGCCTCTATCCGCAGCGATGAATCAACTAAATTTGCCCCCAGCACACGTACCGGTACTTTCCCTTCTGCGGCTTTAGCATGGAAAATTAGCAATGAAGATTTTCTTAAAGGGAGTAATACCATATCAAACCTTAAATTACGTTTAGAGTATGGCGTTACCGGTAATCAGGAAGGTATTAACGATTATGATTATTTATCGCAATATAGTTTAAGCAACAGTACCGCCCAATACGGGTTTGGCAATGTGGCTAACCCTACCTATTACCAACTGTATCGGCCCGGGGCATACTATCCCGGCAGGACATGGGAAACATCCGCTATGACTAATGCAGGTTTGGATTTTGGTTTCCTTAACGACCGTATTACCGGTTCAGTCGATTATTATTACAATAAGACAAAAAACCTTTTGGTAACTATCTTCCAGCCAGCCGGAAGTAATTTTAGTAATCAAATTGTGGGTAACGTTGGCAATATGGAAAACGACGGTGTAGAGTTTAATATCAGTGGAAAAATAATCGATAATAAAGACATAAGCTGGACCGCTAATTTTAACGTTTCCTTTAACCATAACAAAATAACCAATTTAACTGCCATAACTAACCCTAATTTCCCAGGCCTGAAAGTAGGCGGAATTTCAGGCGGTACCGGTAATACTATAGAAGTTGATCAGCCCGGATATGCCCGTAATACATTTTTGGTTTACCAGCAGGTGTATGGAAGCAACGGAAAGCCGCTTGACGGCGTATTTGTTGACAGGAACGGTGACGGTATAATAAACAACCAGGACCAGTACCAGGACCACAGTCCTGATCCAAAACAAATTTTGGGCCTTAGTTCTGATTTCAGGTACCAAAAATGGAATCTTGGTTTTGTAGCCCGCGCTAATTTGGGTAATTATGTTTATAACAACGTAGCTGCGTCTACCGGTATCCAGCGTAATATTCTTAACCCGCTTGGTATCATTAACAACGGCTCGACCGATGTGTTAACAAGCGGTGCTACGGGGAATGGCAGCAATGACCTGTTATCCGACTATTATATTCAAAATGGTTCCTTCTTAAGGATGGATAATATCCATTTAGGATACAACTTTGGTAAAGTATTTGGCGGCGCAGGAGATTTGAAAATAAGCGCTAACGTTCAAAATGCATTTATAATAACTGATTATAAGGGCGTTGACCCGGAATTTACGTATACAGGTACCGGCGTTAATTCACCGAGCGCAGGGGTAGATAATAATTTATATCCGCGGCCAAGGACATACGTATTAGGTTTAAGCCTTAATTTAAAATAATTAGAAAAGATTATAACAGAAAGGAATTAATATGAAAAGAAATTTAGTTAAAACATTATTCATCACTGGGCTGCTAACCAGTGGATTAATGTCGTGCAATAAGAATAAAATTCTTACGCCGAATTACGAGGTTACTTCACAGGCGGTGTACAGCACGACCTTAGGCATTACCGAAGCTGCAGCTAAGGTTTACGGCGCTTTCGCGCTTACAGGCAACCAGGGACCCGCAGGAAGCGGCGATATAGCCGGCATTGATGAGGGTACATCCGACTTTTTCCGGCTACTTTGGTACGCCGAAGAATTACCGACCGACGAAGCCGTAATTGGCTGGGGCGACCCCGGCGTACCTGACCTTCACCAAATGAACTGGTCGTCATCAAACGTTATTCTGTTAGGTGTGTACGAACGTTCTATGTATCAGATCACTTTAGCAAATGACTTTATCCGGCAGACCGCTCCTGCCACATTGGCCAGCCATGGTATTACCGGGGCCGATGCAACAAACATTGGCTATTTCAGGGCCGAGGCGCGCTTTTTAAGGGCTTACCAATATTCGGTTTTGATGGACCTGTTTGCAAACCCTCCTTTTGTGACCGATGCTAACGCAGTGGGATCAGTTATCCCTCCGCAAACCGACCGGAAAACGCTTTTTGCTTATATTGAAGGCGAGCTTAAAGCAATTGACCCATTAATGGCAGCGCCAAGGCAAAATCAGTATGGCCGTGCCGACCAGGGAGCCGTTTGGGCGTTATTATCGCGCATATATTTAAATGCACAGGTTTATACCGGTACTGCCAGGTACACCGACGCCATAACTTACGCGAACAAGGTTGTTGCAGCCGGTTATTCATTGATCTCTAATTACGATAACCTTTTCCTTGCCGATAATAATTTAAATACCAGTGAGAATATTTTCTCTATTGAATACGACGGAAACAAGATACAAGGTTATGGCGGCACTACCTTTATGACCCATGCCCCGGTTGGCGGTTCCATGCCCTCGGGTAATTTTGGGATAAGCGGCGGCTGGGCCGGTGTGCGGACAACGAGCAACCTCATTAATCTTTTCCCTGCCAATACTTCAACAGCTTTTCCTAACAATGGCAACCCTGATACACGTGCAGAATTTTGGACCCAGGGACAAAGCCTTGCAATAAGCGACGTTACCAATTTTAACCAGGGTTATGCCGTTGCCAAGTGGAGAAATGTAACCAGCACCGGCGGCGCGGCTTCAAACCTTAATTTTTCGGATATTGACGAGCCTGTAATGCGTTTGCCCGAAGTATACCTTAACTATGCTGAAGCTGTATTACGCGGCGGTACCGGCGGCGACCCCGCAACAGCGCTTACCTATATCAATACCATACGTAAACGCGCTTACGGCAATACCATCGGTAATATTACCAGCGGCCAGTTAACGCTTCCATTTATTTTAGACGAAAGAGCCCGCGAACTATATTGGGAAGGTTTCCGCCGTACAGACCTGGTACGTTACGGCTTGTTTACAAGCGCCAGCTATTTATGGCCATGGAAAGGCGGCGTAAGCGGAGGCACAGGCGTGGCCGATTACCGTAATATTTTCCCAATACCGGATCAAGACAGAGCTGTTAATCCAAATCTTAAACAAAATCCGGGTTATTAATGAAAAATCAGTTAAAAAATATTATGATGAAAACAGTTTTAACAAAATTATTTGCATTTGGCAGCGTAGCGCTGCTTATGCTGTCGGCGTGCAAAAAGAATGATGCCATAGTAACGTCCAACGGAGGCAAAGCGGGATCTCTTACTGCATCAACAACGACCCCGACCCTGGATAAAACTAAACTAACAGATACGACGAAGGTTATCAATTTTAGTTTTACCAATGCTAACTATGGTTTTAGCGCAGCGGTAGCCAATACCCTGCAAATTGACGCCGCCAGCGACAACTGGGCTAATCCAACATCGGTTACTTTTGGTAATAAAATAAATTCTCAGGGTTACACCACCGCTGCCTTTAACAACCTGTTACTAAAGCTCAACCTGCCCGCAGGCAAAGCAGCCCAGGTTGTTGTACGTATTGCGCATACAATTTCGGCCAGCGTGGCGCCGGTATACTCAAATGTATTGACACTAACTGCTACGCCATTTAATTTAACATCGTATTTATATGTTACAGGAGCTGCTTTTGGATGGGAAAACCCGGGCCCGCTGGAGGACAGCCTGGTATCTGTCACCGGTAATGGTGTCTATGTAGGGATTTTTAATTTCACCGCAGGCAACAACCAGTTTTTGATATTACCTGCTAAAAAGTGGGACCACAAATATGCAACTAATAATCCTACCACCCAAGTTCCAAGTACAACCGTAACTTATGATGCATCTAATAACCTAAATGCGCCAGCAGCTGCCGGCCAATATATTGTAACATTTAATTTAAATACCGGCACTATTTCTTTTGAGCTGGCAAATTTCTACAGTATTATTGGTGATGCTGCTCAGGGATGGGGAACTGACGTTCAAATGAAATTTGTTAATGATGGCAACAATAATTGGGTCGCTACTCTGCCCTTAGCTTCTACCGGTTCATTTAAAGTCAGACAAAACGATGACTGGACCTATAGCTGGGGCATTCCAAAAGCAGGTTCAGCAGGCGATGGCGTAGCTGCTACGTTAAATGATACCAGCAATAATAATATTTCAGTTGCCAGTACCGGAACCCATACAGTAATATTCAGTATTCCAATAACTGCGGTTGGGACCACGCCTCCTGTTACTGCCACTTATAGCGTTAATTGATAAATAAGATAATACTGAGTTGATTGATTTGAAAGCCCGTATGGTTAAAACCAGCGGGCTTTTTTCTATGTCTGAACCGTTGATTAGTATGATTTATTGATTTCGCTGAAAAAGTTTGTATTGTAGACGCTTACGTCGTAGATTGAGTATTGCCGCTTACAAATGAATTTGCCGTCAGTTAGGATATTTGGTTAAAATAACCTAAATTTACATTATGCCAAACAACAACATACCGGAAATAATTTTGGAGGAAACAAAACATCTCTCTGATGATTTGCTTAAGGAAGTATTGGATTTTATTTTATTTTTAAAAAACAAAAGTCACTCATCAACAGATACTCAGGCACTTTCAGCTTTACAACAAAGTGAGTTAAGCCATCTCGAATCTGAGTTCGACAACTACAAGCTTCTATATCCCAATGAATAAATACGTAGCTGACACTATGGCTATTGTTTTGTATCTTGAAAATCGCAGGTTTCCAGGTAAAATCAAAAATATTTTTACGGAGGCTGAACAGGGTAAAGCCACCATTTATTTTTCGGCCGTTAGTTTAATGGAAATTGGCTATCTATCGGAAAAGTTAAGAATTGATACTTCTATATCTTCAGTTTTACAACTAACAGAAGAAAATAAGAATTTTATAGTAAATTCTTTGGACGCGGCTACAGTAATTGAGGCTTTTAAAATAAAAACAATCCCTGAACTTCATGATCGCCTGATCACTGCAACTGCCGCTGTTCTGAAAGCTACGCTTATAACTAATGATCCGATAATACATCAATCGCAATATGTAAAGGCGATTTGGTAAACAAATGTTTGGCTTCATATTTATTTCAAATCTTCCGTCCCCGCAAGGTCTGTCGAAGACGACCCTGAGCTGCGGGAAGATTTAAAAACCAATGCATGCTGGTTTGAATAGCCGGTTTGTACGAATAGGTTTTGCCCTATTATTAAGTGAACCAGCTAACGCGCCGCAGGGTCATGTTCGACAGACCTCGCGTGGACGGGAAAGGTACTCCGCCCAAATTTTATTTCAAAAACTAACTTCCTCATTTCTTTGACATTATCGCATTAAAAGGCTACTAACATTAAAATAGCATCATTATAACAACACTAATTTTAAAATAATAACATTATTGTTGCGTTAATCTAATTTAGATTCGTCCGCATATATTGATATTTTCGGACGATGTACACACTTTAACTTAGGCTTTTGCTGGTCATATTCAGTACTTTAAAAAAGAGTTTTGAAGCCGGCAAATTTGAAAAACTCCAGACTTTTATTCCTTTAAAATTTCGTATATTTACTTTATTCCAGTCGCCTTATCTCTTTCAATATCTCATTAAAAAAATCTGTAAAAATATTTTTTTATGGTTTTAGCCAAACTTTTTTTGATGTATTTTTTGTAATTTCCTTATAAACAGCGACTTAATAAATAAATGACCTGATTTTCGTTGGTACCCAAAATGCTTTTTGCCTTCGGAAAGCGGGGAAAATGTGGTACCCAAAACGCGTTTTACCTTCGGCAATTTCGTACGCCGGCAGGTATTCGACAAGCCCTGCGGAGATGGTAGTGTTGTGGGTATTTGCCCGAAAACGCTACTAACCCCGTTTTTTTATATCAACATAATCTCTGTTTGTTGCGCCAACATATATCTGGCGGGGACGGCCTATGGGTTCTTTGTTTTCTTTCATCTCTTTCCATTGGGCAATCCAGCCGGGCAGGCGGCCTAAAGCAAATAATACGGTAAACATGTCAGTTGGGAAACCCAGGGCGCGGTAAATGATCCCCGAGTAAAAATCAACGTTGGGGTATAATTTGCGCTCAACAAAGTAGGTATCTTTCAAAGCAACTTCTTCCAGCTTTTTGGCTATCTCCAGCACTTCGTCATCTACGCCAAGTTTTTCTAAAATATCGTCACATGCTTTTTTGATGATCTTTGCGCGGGGGTCGAAGTTTTTGTATACGCGGTGCCCAAATCCCATTAAGCGGAAAGGATCGTTTTTATCTTTTGCTTTTGCTATCCATTTATCGGTATCTCCCCCATCGGCTTTTATTTTTTCAAGCATTTCTATTACAGCCTGGTTTGCGCCGCCATGCAACGGCCCCCATAATGCGGAAATACCGGCGGATACTGAAGCATATATATTTGATTCGGAAGAGCCAACGATCCGCACCGTTGAGGTAGAGCAATTTTGCTCGTGATCGGCGTGAAGAATGAGTAAGGTGTTCATTGCACTGATGATCACCGGATCAATTTCAACCACTTCTGTACGCTGGCCAAAGGTCATATACAGAAAATTATTTACAAAATCGTGTTTGTTCTGGGGATAGATATAAGGATGCCCAAGGGATTTTTTGTAGATCCACGAAACCAGCGTAGGCATTTTAGCCAGCACTTTAATAATGCTTAAATGCAGTTCTTCCTTAGTTTGGACAGATTTTAATGATTCGGGGTAAAACGCCGACAATGCGCAAACCAATGAAGATAACTGGCCCATGGGATGTGATCTTGACGGAAAACCATCAAAAAACTTTTTCATATCTTCATGCACCAGAGTATGCTTGCATATTTCACCCTGAAAAGCTTTTAGTTCCGGCGCAGTTGGTAATTCGCCGTTGATCAGCAAATAAGCGACCTCTATAAAGCTCGATTTTTCAGCTAACTGCTCAATCGGGTAACCGCGGTATTTAAGGATGCCCAGTTCGCCATCCAAAAATGTGATTGCGCTTTTAGTGGCGCCGGTATTTTTGTAACCAATATCAAGTGTTACATACCCGCTTTGATCGCGGAGCTTTGAAATATCAATAGCTTTTTCACCTTCTGTACCTTCTATTACAGGAAGATCATAGGTTTTATCACCAATTTTTAATTGTGCAGTCTCGGACATGGGGAAATTTTTATTCGCAACAAATGTAAATAAATCTGCGTATTAATAGCGGTTAGATAATTTACTATTTGTAATATTTTTATTGAATTAAAGCCGCCGAAATTGATTTAATCATTGTTCATTAAGTATGTCGTTTAAAAGCAAGCTGTTATTACTCATCCAAAACGATAATACCATTTATCAATTACTGCTTATAGGGTTGTTTATTGCAAGCCCGTCACTCCATTACCTTTGCTTTTATAATTCCTTCGATCCCTTATGGCTGTGCGCAGCGAATAGCGGATTATGTTTAATAGCCCTGTATTTTTCATTTTATCCCGGTAACTTCTACGCAATCGCAAGCCGATACATTACTGTCGTTGCATTTTTAGTTATAAACAATTGCCTTTTGCTCAGCAAAAATGGATTCGGGCAGGTGTAAGCAACATTTAAAAGGTATTGCCAATATCGCGATACCTTTGTGCCCGAAAATTTAAGGGACAATACATCAGAATTGTTTGAAAATGGCTCATTCAAGCCACAGAACGTCAATTCTGTGATATGCCGCAATGGCGAACATCGTACCATCAGCTGGCAAAATACAATAAGCTATGACGAGAATGGCAATATTAAGGAAGTTACCGGTATAGGCGAAGACATAACCGACCGCCAAAAGGCAACGCAAGCGTTAATTTCAGCCAAAGAAGAGGCCGAAAAATCATCGCATTTTAAATCTGAGTTTTTGTCGATAATGAGCCATGAGATCAGAACTCCGATGAATGCCGTAATTGGCAACTTAATAAGATCCCTTTCAATATTTATCATCTTGCCCAAAAGATAAAGCAGTAGTTTTATGCAAAGGCAACGGAGAAAGGTTTGGATGTTGAATTAATTATTGACGAAACTATTCCGGAGTATTTAACCGGCGATCAAATCCGTTTGAGCCAGGTATTAAACAACCTTTTAAGTAATGCCGTTAAATTCACCGCTATAGGGAAAGTAACCATTAACCTTGATAAAGAAGCGTTAAATAATGAAAGTGTTATTGTTAAATTCACTGTTGCCGATACGGGCATTGGTATTGCTGCCGAAAACCTCGCCATGATCTTTGATCCGTTTATGCAGGAGTCGCAAGCCTCAATCAGTGGTTACGAAGGCACAGGTTTGGGGCTTGCAATTACAAAACGACTGGTTGAACTGCATCAAAGCACTATTTCGGTTATAAGCGAACCCGGAAAAGGGACATCATTCACATTCCCGATAGCATTTAACATAGCCAAAAAAGAAAAAAGGAAAGAAAATCAACCGGTGCCGGCAACGGAAACCAAAACAGCACCCGATTTGACGGGTATGCGCATTCTTATTGTTGACGATAATAAAATGAATTTAATGATAGCATCAAAATTCCTTAAAAAGTGGCAGGTAGATGTTGAGGAGGCAATAAGCGGCAGCCTGGCCATAGAGATGGTTAAAAACAACAACTTCGACCTGATAATAATGGACCTGCAAATGCCGGTAATGGATGGTTTCGAAACAACAAGAATAATTAAGGGAACCAATCCGCATATACCCGTAATTGCGCTTACCGCCGATGCAATGCCCGAAACCTATAACAAAGCTTTATCGGCCGGCATGTGCGACTATTTAACAAAACCGTTTATACCCCAGGTATTGTTTGAAAAGGTAGCGATGTATTATGTACCGGTAGAGAGTTAAGTTGAGTGGTTGATTGAGTTAGATTAAGTTGATTAAGTTATAATGGTTGCAAAATTTACCTAACCACTCACTTAATCAACCCAATCAACTACACACCTAATTTGACCTTATCGCTTCAACAGGGTCCATGCGCGCGGCGAAATAAGCCGGTATGATCCCCGAAATAATACCGATGGTCACTGATGTGCCGATACCGATCATAATATTTTTTAAATCGAGTACGATCTGCAGATCCCAGATTGCCTTAACAATAAATGTCCCGCCATAAACCAGCCCGAGACCTGCGGCCCCTCCCATTAAACACAGGAAAACTGCCTCGATTAAAAACTGCAATAAAATGAAATAGCTTTTAGCGCCAAGTGATTTTTGTATGCCTATAATATTGGTGCGCTCCTTTACAGATACAAACATAATGTTGGCTATGCCAAACCCGCCTACGAGGATAGAAAAAAGACCTATAATTAAGCCTACAGTATGCAAAACACCAAATACCTTATCCAGTTGATTTGAAATAACCGAGGTTTTATTTAAAGCAAAAGTATCATCTTCGCCTGGCCTTAAACGCCGTATAGCACGCATCAATCCCCTTAACTCATTCTCCACTTCAACAGCGGTAATCCCCTCTTTGCCGCGCACCACAATTCGAGGTTGGTGACTTTGGACATCGATAAGATTTTTTGCAAAATTTAAGGGCAATAAAATTTGTTTATCATCAGTTATATTTAAAATATCCTGCCCTTCTTTTTTAAAAACGCCAATAACTGTAACATTCCGGCCCATTATTTTTAATTGCTTCCCTACGGCCCCGCCATAAGGGAATAAATTTTGTGCAATGTCATAACCAATTACTGTAACCGGGCTGCCCGCTCTTGATTCCAGCCCGGTAAAATACCTTCCTTCATCAAAATCAAAATTCCAGGTCTTGTCATGGTCTTGTGTTGCCGCCTCAATTTGTGCCCCATCAACTGTATTGCTTTTATATTTAACTATACGGCTGTCTATATATATTTCGTATGACATAGCCAGCGCAGTTTGACAGCGTTTTTGCAACTCATCAAATTCCCTTAGTCTAGGGTCAGGCCGTTGCATATACTTCCACCAGGGGAAATCATCGCCCCCACCTCCCCATGGCCATTTTTGTATGTAAATACTGTTACTGCCTAATTTATTTACACTTTTTTGCAGGTTATTGCGCAATGTATCAACCGCCGAAAAAACCGATATGATGGTGAATATGCCTATAGTAACGCCCAGCAGTGAGAGAAATGTGCGCAATTTATTTTGCTTCAAAGCGTCATTAGCAAATAAAAAGCTCTCCCTTAAAAGTTTAAAAAATATCATATGATTTCACCGATTTTAAAAAGATTGCACCGATACTTGCAATAGCTGCGGCATTTTTAATTTTAGACAATAACGCGGATATTAAGTTACATTATTTATTTTATTTCAAACTAAAATTTAAAATCAGTGTAATCTTATAAAATAATCGGTGAACTCATATTGTAATCGGTGTAATCATTAACTAATCGGTATAATCATTTTATTTAATCGGTGTAATCGCCTGAAAAAAAATCGGTGTAATCTAAAAAAAAACGTACATTTGCGCCCTTGAAAATTCATTTCTTTTAGCATGAAATTATCTCAATTCAAATTCAATCTGCCCGACTCATTAATTGCCACTACGCCGGCAAGCACCCGTGACGAATCGCGATTAATGGTTCTTCACCGTGAATCAGGCAAAATTGAGCACAAAATATTCAGAGATATACTGAATTATTTTGATGAAAAAGATGTAATGATCCTGAATAATACCAAGGTGTTTCCGGCACGCATGTACGGTAACAAGGAGAAAACAGGGGCCACTATCGAGGTTTTTTTATTGAGAGAACTGAACAAAGAACTGAGGCTATGGGATGTTTTAGTTGACCCTGCACGTAAGATACGGGTAGGTAATAAGTTATATTTTGGTGAAGACGACTTGTTAATTGCCGAGGTGGTTGACAATACTACATCACGCGGCCGTACCATCCGCTTTTTATTTGACGGCACCGACGAAGAATTTCGCCGCAACGTTGAAATATTAGGTGAAACACCTTTACCAAAATACATAAAACGCAAAGCCACACCCGAAGATAAAGAACGTTATCAAACCATTTTTGCAAAACATGAGGGAGCAGTTGCAGCCCCTACTGCCGGTTTGCATTTTAGCCGCGAGCTTATGAAACGCCTTGAACTAAAAGGTGTTGAATTTGCTGAAGTTACCTTGCATGTTGGCCTGGGAACGTTCCGCCCGGTTGAAGTTGAAGACCTCACCAAGCATAAAATGGACTCGGAACAATTTATTATTGAAGAAAAACAAGCCAATATTGTAAACCGGGCGATTGAACGCAAGAAACGCATATGTGCCGTAGGTACAACATCAATGAGGGCCATTGAATCGGCAGTTTCCGCAAATAAAACGTTAAAGCCGGCTAATGACTGGACCAGCAAGTTTATTTTCCCTCCATATGAGTTTAGCATTGCAAACTCAATGATCACCAACTTTCACATGCCCGAATCTACTTTGTTAATGATGGTATGCGCGTTCGGCGGCTATGAAAATGTAATGAACGCCTACGAAGTAGCCATAAAAGAAAAGTATCGCTTTTACAGTTATGGCGATGCCATGCTGCTTATCTGAGTTCGGATTTCGGATGTTCGATTTCGGATTTGTTATTTTCACTAATGCCGGGTACCAATGAACTAATGAACCAATGACCTAATGAGCTCGTCTGTTCTCACATCTCATATCTCAAATCTCAGATCTCAAAATTATGTCATCATTGTCGCAGGTGGCTCTGGTGTCCGTATGCAATCAGCTGTTCCCAAACAATTTTTATCGTTAAAGGGAAAGCCTGTGGTAATGCATACGATTGAGGCTTTTTATAACTGTTCCATACAACCGCAAATAATTTTAGTGCTCCATCCGGATTTTCATTCCTACTGGGAACAGCTTTGCAGCAAGTATAATTTTAAGATACCGCATCAATTAGTAAACGGAGGTGAAACACGTTTCCATTCAGTAAAAAAGGGGCTGGACGTTATTCCGGATGATGCAGATGCACTGATCGCAGTGCAGGATGCTGTCAGACCTTTAACGAGCGAACAAATCATCATTGAGTCGTATAAACATGCAGCCGTGCATGGAAATGCGGTCACGGCAGTTAAAAGCCGCGACTCTGTAAGACAATTAAAAAATGATGTTTCTGCAAGTTTATTGCGCGATGATATATATCTTATCCAAACGCCGCAAACATTTCAATCTCAACAAATAAAAAAAGCTTACCTGCAGCCTTACAATGAAAAATTCACTGACGATGCCAGCGTTGTTGAAGAAACAGGGACAGCGATCCATCTGGTTGAGGGCAGCTATCAGAATATAAAGATCACCTTCCCAGAAGATATAGCTATTGCGGAGTGTTTGTTGAAGAACCGTTCATAGTTCATGGTTCATAGTTCATAGTTCATAGCCGGATGGAAATCGAACATCCCCGGAGTCCGTTCCGAAATCCGAATTGTTCCATAGTTTATGGCCATTGACGCGCGTTTACAAATTTTCTTTCGTTGAATAAAAAAGGCTCATACTTCATTGCATTTTTCAACCATGAACTATGAACCATGAACTATGAACTCAAAAGGCTATGCCCTCCGGATGACCCCTAAAAGCAAAGCGATTATAGCGATAACTAAGAGGATATGGATAAGGCCGCCGCCAACAGGATATACGAAAGCCCCGAATATCCACCCAATTACCAAAATCACAGCGATTAAATAAAGTAAGCTTCTCATTTTTGTAAAGTTTTAGTAGGTTGTGAATACCTTATCTTAACTAAAATTATTGCAAAAAGTTTTCCCAATAAAAAAAACCCTGCAATGCAGGGTTTTTTTTATTAGAATGGTAATTTTAATATTCGTCTTCATTAAAAAAGAAGTCATCCTTCGTTGGGTAATCGGGCCATATTTCTTCAATGTTTTCGTATGGCTCACCATCGTCTTCCAATGCCTGCAAGTTTTCTATAACCTCAACCGGCGCACCGGAGCGGATGGCGTAATCAATCAATTCGTCTTTTGTTGCGGGCCAGGGTGCATCTTCAAGGTGAGACGCCAGTTCAAGTGTCCAATACATATTTTCTTATTTTTTATATCGTTATTCGAAAATTAAAATTTTCGCAAAAGTATAATATTTTTAATTTGATTATCAATATTTTTTTTAAAAATTTTAAATGCGCGGTATCCATTGTTTTTCGGGTATGTTATTGTCTTTTGCGATTTTCCTTGCTAAGGTGAACAGGTAGTCGCTCAGCCTGTTCAAGTAAATATTCACTTTTTCGTCCACCGTACTTTCTTCAGCAAGATGTACGGTTATCCGTTCAGCCCGCCTGCAAACACATCGTGCAATATGGCAATATGAAATGGCATTGCTGCCTCCGGGCAAAATAAAATGTTTTAGTTCGGGCAAATGCTCAATCATGCTGTCCATTTCTTTTTCAAGGAGTTCAATGTCCGCTATATGTAAGTCAGGTATGACCATTCTTGATTTTTCAGGATCTGAAGCGAGTGACGAGCCGATAGTAAACAGCCTGTCCTGTATCTGTTTCAGTATTTCCCTATCATGAGCTGTAATATCTTGGTCGCTGATCAGCCCGATGTACGAATTAAGCTCATCTACCGTACCATAGCTTTCAATACGGATATGATGTTTGGCAACGCGCGTACCGCCGATTAACGAGGTAAAACCCTTGTCGCCGGTTTTAGTGTATATTTTCATGGTCATTTCGGATTTCGGAATTTCGATGTCGGATTTCTTCTAATTTCGGATTTCGGATGTTCGATTTCGGATTTATTTTTTGCCGATTAATTTCGAATTTATGATTTTCATTCTGGATTTTCTGTTTGAGTAATATTTTTATTTAGAACCTTCATTTAAAAGTCTCCCCAACCGGGGGAGATTTAGAGGGGGCGGATCCCGGATTTATCGTAATGTAATCAGCGAAATCCAAAAATCAATAAAATCAGCGGTTCAGACAATTTTCGGATTTATTATTTTGCCGCTTTATTGTGCCTATTTTTATGGCGTATAATAGAAACACTATATAACTTTAGGTGTTAGTTAGTTTTGCTTTCTTTATTATTAATTGTCAAATCCGAAATCAAACATCCGAAATCCGAAATTAAAAAATCAACATGAAATCCATTATATTATCCACTAAACTCTGCCTTATCGTTTCAATTGCTCCGGTATTGTTAAGCTTAAAATGCGGCAATTCCGGTAACAACTCCTCTAATAGCCCTATCAATAAAACAAACATAACTAACATTCTAAGTGAAAAACAATTCAATGAGCTTTTCCCGATGCGCGATAAATTTTACAGTTACGCTGCATTTATAAAGGCAGTAAGGGAAATGAACATGATAAAAGTAAAAGTGGTTAGGCGCGCTGTATCCGTTTACCAGCTTACCCGGACTGACAAAAGCACAGGTAAATCAGTTGTAGTGCGCCAGGATGCGGATTGGAACGAAGATTGGGCCAAAAAGAAACCTGACAGCACTTATGTGATAGACTATGGCAATTTCTGCGCTGAAAAAGATATTCAAACAAACAAAAAGGAATTAGCCGCCTTTTTTGCGCAAATAGCCCATGAAACCAGGCATGGCCAGAACGGTAATTACAATGACGGTTTGATGTTCATCCATGAAAACAACAATTCGCTGCCCTATGTTGCCGAAAATGATACTTATCCGGCCGTACAGGGCAAAAAATACTATGGCCGCGGGCCAATGCAGCTTAGCTATAATGGCAATTACGGCTATGCCTCTGATTGTATTTTTGGGAATAAAAATGTGCTCCTGAACAACCCCGAACTCGTTGAAACCGACCCTGTAGTCGCTTTCAAAACGGCCATCTATTTTTGGATGACCCCGCAAACCTTAAAGCCATCAGCTCATGATGTAATGACCGGCAAATGGCAACCCAATGCCACCGATAAAGCCGCTGGTCGTACCCCCGGTTTTGGCATGACCATTAACATAATAAACGGCAGTGTAGAATGCAATAAAGGCGAAAATATGTTCAGCATGAACGACCGCATTGGTTTTTACAAGTATTTTTTGAAGAAACTGGGTGTAAGCGATCCTAATTGCGCATGCTCGTGTGGGAAGACGAAACCGTATTGATTTCGGATTTCGGAATTTCGATTTCGGATTTTGGAAGAATTTAAACACAAAGGAGACACGAAGACCAAAATTAAATATTAAGCACATTTCAGCGAAATTGGATATTTCTCTGTGAACTTTGTGAATTTCTTTGTGGCCTTTGTGTTAAAATTGAACTTAACCAAGTTAAGGCTCTATCCCCGCAAAACACTCCTTCATCGGTTTAAAATAATGCGTTTTCCAGCCTGATTCATAATGCCCGCCATCGGGCGGTAAATTTGAATGGGTTAGGGTAACCAGGGTGCCGCCATCTTTGTCTTCGAAGCTAACCTCAATAAGGGAATCTTCTTCGCTATCCAAAAACTCAGTTGACCGCCAGCTTTGAACAATTTTTGAGTAAGGTACCAACTCCTTGTTTTGCCCGGATATATAGCCGTCATGTGCCATAAATGAGTCACCAACTTTAGCGCTTGCAATGGCAGCTGCGGTATCGGTCATTTTTGCGTGTTGCTCGCTATCCAGCCAGGCATTGTAAACAGCCTCTTTGCCGACAGGTATTATGTCGGAAACAGTGAATGATAAAGCCATGATGTTTTGATTTGAAATCGGATGAAAAATATTGATATAAATTTACTGTCATTTATCGGTATTTAGAGCGGGTAAATACGACAATATTAAGGGTTGATTACGACAAATAGGTTATTGTCTGAATCAGAATTTCCAGGATTTAAGAATTTACATAATACTATGTTGTTTGCAAATTAGCGGCTAATAAGTATTTTTAAAAAAATCAACATGATAATGGATAATTTCCCTTTTGATACTACCGGTCTTTGCTCAGAAGATATGTACCGATTGAATGAAACCTACAAAGCGCTTAGCGCAAAATTCCATATTGAATTAACGGGGCAAATTAATTTCCATTTAAATCAGTTCGAAGTATTTAAAAATTACCTGGACATTAACCTTAGAGACTCCTATGTAATTAAACATCCTAACAAGGATAGTTATATACTTTTTATTGAAACTCACATGAGAAATGTGAGTGCTAAGGCAACTGTTATTACAGATTACTTTGAATACCACACGTGGGCGCTGGCCTATTTAAAGCATGATTTCGGGCGGGTATTGATAAGGCGGGAAACGCTTACCGACAAACTAATTGAACTTATACACCCGGTTGAATTAGATTTTGAAGAAGATAAGGCTTTTAGCGATACTTTTTATGTTTTGGTAAATGAGCGCGACAAAGCCGCATCAGCCATTGACCGTAACTTTAGAAATGCCGTAATGGATATCAGGCACGATAATTTTGTGATAGAAATAGTTGAACATACACTCATTATTGGCAGCCAGGAACCGATATCGCCAGAAAGGGCGGTTTATTTGGCCGAGTTTGTATCGAGAGTGGCTTCGATGTGCTAAAGTTATAAAATAGCACTCTCTCTTTCAACCTTATGTATATTGGTGTTGGCATAGTCGTCCTCGATCAAACCATCGCGCATACGCACTATACGGTGGGCATGCCTGGCGATGTCTTCTTCGTGGGTCACTAATATAATAGTATTGCCTTTTTCGTGTATATCTTCTATCAAACCCATTATTTCAATGGAAGTTTTGGTATCAAGATTTCCCGTGGGCTCATCGGCCAATATAATAGACGGGTCATTGACCAGCGCGCGGGCTATAGCTACCCGCTGGCGCTGCCCGCCTGAGAGTTCATTGGGTTTATGGTCGATACGGTTGCCTAAACCAACATTTTCAAGGGTTTTTTTTGCGCGCTCCTGCCTGTTTGTTTTATTGATGCCGGCGTAAACCAGGGGAAGCGCCACATTATCCAATGCGGTATTGCGCGGCAGCAGGTTAAATGTTTGGAACACAAAACCGATCTCCGTATTTCTAACTTCGGCAAGTTCATTGTCGCTCATGTGGCTCACATCAGTGCCATTCAGCGTATACTCTCCTTTGGTCGGGGTATCCAGGCAACCTAAAATATTCATCAGGGTTGATTTTCCTGAACCTGAAGGCCCCATCAGCGCCACAAATTCGCCTTTATTGATCGTTAACGACACAGATTTCAGGGCATGAATAATTTCAGTCCCGATCACATATTTACGTCCGATATCCTTAAGCGTTATTAGTGGCTCCATATTTTTTGTTGGTTTGACTGTAGTGGGGAATGATTTGTTACAGCCGCATGAAATTTTGAGATCGGAAGTCAGAAATCGGAGTCAGAACTTTGTGTCTTCCGACATCAGACTTCTGACTTCTGACTTCTGGCCTCATTTTTCAATCACCTTCGCCACCAAAAAATAATCCTTGTCATGTTTAGGCGCATTTAACAAAGCTTCTTGGTGGGTGATCTCCTGCTTAACTACATCCTCGCGGAAAGAATTTATTCCATCAGTCATATAAACCAATGGTTCAATACCGGTTGTATCTATTTCGTTCAGTTTGTCCATAAAACCAAGGATCTTATTCATATCCTTAATCATGTCCTGCTTTTCATTGCCGGTTAGCTCCAGGCGCGCAAGGTGGGCTATTTTATCAACGGTTTCTTCATCAATGGTCATGCTGCTTCCAGTTTTTGTTTTATAATATCATAAACCTCATCCCGCAATGCATCGGCATTGTCTATTGTCAGGTTCGCTGTTTCAATGGCTTTGTGCACAAATATATTACAAATACCTGGTCTGCTGCCATATTCAGTACCGGTATCCCATAATACTTTCCAGGTATCCAATGATGTTATAGGCAAGATTGGTATTTTGAGCTCGATTGCCAGTCTGAACGCCCCATTTTTAAAGGGATATAATTTGGGTGGATATTCCTCTGGTATGGTAGCCTCCGGGAAGATCACCACGCTTATACCCTTTTTTAAACGTTCGGCTGCTGTTTTAAATGCCCTGAAAGATGAGATTTTACTGTCGCGGTTTACGGTTATATCAATCGTTCTGAAAAAAAAGCCCAGCACCATGTTGCCTAGCAGTTCTTCTTTACCGATAAAACAATGGTTACTTTTTGTGGCGATGCATATTGATGAAACATCAAGGTTTGAGGTATGGTTGCCGATGATGATATAAGTGCGCTTCCAATCAACCGGTTCTTCATAGCTAATCCTGAAAAATATTCCCGATACGATCGTACTTAAGTAAATGATTAGCCGCCGGAACCGGTTGATATATTTATATCGGGTTTGTTTCCGCGAAAGGAGATATAAAATTGGCCAAACCAGGATAAAAAAAAAGACCACGCTATACCGGTAAAAATAGGTGTGCATTCTTTTTATGATGAGTTTCATGGCCGCCAAAAATAGTGAAAAAGTTGATTAGGTTGGGTTAGGTTGATTGAGTGAGTGGTTGATTAAGTTGAAAGCCCGACAAATAAACTATCTGCTCAATACCGTTGAAACTTAATCTAACTCGGTCAACTCAATCTAACTTAATCAACTCAATCAACTTATTCAACCTAATCCAACTCAATCAACCATTTTTCCGCCACCAAAAATGTAAAAATTACTTACTTTCGCCCCATGGAAACTGTTGTCAGTGGTATCCGTTCAACCGGAAAATTACATTTAGGAAATTACTACGGAGCGATACAAAACTTCGTGAAAATGCAGCACAAGTATCATTGTTATTTTTTTATAGCAGATTGGCATTCATTAACCACACACCCAACTCCTTCCGATTTACATAGCAATGTAAAACAAGTGCTGGTTGAATATTTAGCAGCAGGTATCGACCCGGAAAAGGCTACAATATATGTGCAATCTGATGTGCCTGAAATAGCCGAACTATATCTATATCTTAATATGAATGCATACATGGGGGAATTGGAAAGAAGTACTTCATTTAAAGATAAGGTTCGGGCATTTAAGGACAAAGAAAAGAATCAGCCTGATCATGTAAATGCGGGCCTATTAACCTACCCTGTATTGATGGCTGCAGATATACTGATACACAAGGCAACAAAAGTACCCGTTGGTAAAGATCAGGAACAGCACCTTGAAATGGCACGCACCTTTGCCAATCGTTTTAACAGGCTATATCATAAGGAATGTTTCCCCGAACCCTTTGCCTTCAATTTCAGTGATAACCTGGTGAAAATACCCGGGCTTGATGGCAAGGGAAAAATGGGTAAATCGGAAGGAGAAGGTAATGCCGTTTTCTTAGCGGATCCGCCGGAAGTTATCCGTAAAAAAGTAATGCGCGCAGTAACTGACAGCGGTCCGACTGCCGAGTACCAGGAAAAGCCCGTTGAGATACAAAACCTGTTCGATATTATAAAAGTTGTTTCTTCAGCAGATACTTATGCGCATTTTGATAATTTGTATAATACCTGCCAGATCCGCTACGGCGACCTGAAAAAACAGCTGGCCGAAGATATAATTATCGCCACAGCCCCGATAAGAGAAAAGATCAATGATATTTCCAATGATGCTTCCTTCCTGCGCCAGGTTGCCCGTCACGGGGCCATCAAAGCAAGGGAAAGCGCATCGAGAACTATAAAAGAAGTGAGGGAAATCATTGGGTTCAGGAGTTTCTAATTTAGTTCATGGTTCATGGTTCATAGTTCATAGCGCATTTTAGTTTAGTTCGTTGTTGATAGTTCATAGTTCATGGTGTATATTAGGCCGAGTTTTATTTTAATGTCGATTATAGATGAATTTGAAAGCATAGGCTCATATCATTAGATTAAGGGAAATTGCCGTTTTCACCCTCTTTCCGGCTTGCCGAAGACAGGGTCGAACAGCGTAGCGCATTCGGGGTGAGTAAACTGTGTGCCAGGCATTTGTGCTAAATGTCGCTCGTATACTTACTCACCCGGACATCGCTTCGCTCGTCCACCCTGTCTTCCGCAAGCGGGAAAGAGGGGAAGAAAAATATAGCATAGCACAAAGCTATGAACTATGAACTATGAACCACCAACTTCCGGCTATGAACCATGAACTATTAACCATGAACTAAACATGCATATTGCTATTGTAGGAAACATAGGCGCGGGTAAAACCACCCTTACCGAATTATTAGCCAAAAATTACGGCTGGGACCCTTTATTTGAAACGGTTGATAATAATCCCTACCTGGAAGATTTTTACAGCGACATGAAACGCTGGAGCTTTAACCTGCAGATCTATTTCCTGAACAGTCGTTACAGGCAAATTATCGATATTCAGAAAGGCGGTCATAACATTATCCAGGACAGGACAATTTATGAAGATGCTTTTATTTTTGCCGAAAACCTGCATGATATGGGTTTGATGACTACCCGTGACTATCAAAACTATCAGGCAATATTTGATAATATGACCTCGTACATCAAAGCACCTGATCTGCTTGTTTACTTAAAGGCGTCGGTGCCTACGTTGGTTAATAACATCCAGCGCCGCGGACGCGAATATGAATCGGGCATCAGGCTTGATTATTTATCAAAACTGAATGAAAAATACCAGAAATGGATAAACGGTTATAAACTGGGGAAAGTGCTGATTGTTGATAAGGATAATATTGATTTTGCCAATAAAACAGAAGACCTGGCTACGGTGGTGCAGATGATAGAGCGGGAGATACACGGGCTATTTTAGAATTACGATTTACGATTTTAGATTAAAAAAACAATCGTAAATCGTAAATCTAAATTCGTAAATATGATTAATCGTAAATCAAATGAACATCCTCGGTATCATCCCCGCCCGTTACGCTTCCACCCGGTTTCCGGGGAAACCACTGGTGGATATCGCCGGGAAAAGCATGATCCAAAGGGTTTATGAACAGGCTAAAAAGTGTGCTGACCTGGCAGGGCTTGTTGTAGCCACCGATGATGAGCGCATTTTTAATCATGTAATTGATTTTGGCGGACTTGCGGAAATGACTTCGGCCGATCATCAAAGCGGTACCGACCGCTGTGCTGAAGTAGCACGGAAGCATCCCCAATACAATATCGTCATAAACATACAGGGTGATGAGCCTTATATCGATCCTGAACAGATCAGCAAATTAGCCGCTTGTTTTAAAAACGCTGACACGCAAATTGCCACCCTGGTTAAAAAAGTGCAAAACGAACAGGAACTGTTTAATCCCAACTCACCCAAGGTGATTATCAATAAGCTTTCAGAGGCAATTTATTTTTCGCGGTCGCCCATTCCATATATCCGCGGGCAGGAGCCTCAAAACTGGTTAAACTGCTATACTTATTTTAAACATATTGGGATTTACGGTTACCGGGCAGATATATTGCGGCAAATCACCAAACTGCCTGTGTCCTCTCTTGAGAAAGCCGAAAGCCTGGAGCAGCTGCGCTGGATAGAGAACGGCTATCGCATAAAAGTTGCTGAAACTGAAATGGAAACATTTGCAGTGGATACGCCGGAGGATTTAAAAAGGCTTATATTTGAATAACTCTTTATATTCTTAAACGATAAACTTTATCACAATGAAAGCCTTTAAAATTTTAACCTTGATTGTTTTATGTTCAATTATACATTTAAATAAAATTTATGCGCAAAAGGATTATGTTATCACAAGCAGCAAGGACACCATTTTTTGTGATATCAGGGGAAGTTTTTTTAGCAACAATTTAAAATATCGGGCCAATAAAAAGGATAAGTTTACTCCCATCACTAGTGCAGATATAATTGAATATTTTTTGGCAGATGACACGACAACTTTTGTGGCCAAAAGTTTGCCCAGAAAGGTATACCGCTATACCCCCTATCTTAAACTCCTGGAAAGAGGCAGAATTAATTTATATGACCAGCAAGTGGCGTCGGGTTCCCAGGGACAAACCACCTCATTTTGGTATGCAAGTAAAGGCAGCGATTCGTTAAAGCTGATCAAAGTATCAGGTATCACTTTAGGTGGCGTAGGCTCGCGTAAACAACGTGAGCAAGCATTTATGGATCTGATCTCAGATTTTCCAAGCCTCCTCGAAGGATTTAAAACAAAAGCTTATACTTTCGAAAATATTCAGGACTGTATAGTAGTTTACAATAGTGAATATTTGATTAACAACAAATTCATCAAATAACCAGCATTTAAACCGTTTTTCTAAATAACATTTCAACACTTCAAACCTTTTCAACATTTACAACTTCTATCACCCAAACCCCAAAAATTTTCTTATTTTTGTATCCCGTACACAAACAATTTGTTTCGGCCTAAAGCCGGGTCAAAAAACAAAAAATCATGACTAAATACATTTTTGTTACGGGCGGCGTTACCTCGTCGTTAGGAAAAGGTATTATTTCCGCTTCTCTCGCCAAGCTGCTCCAGGCGCGCGGTTACCGGGTAACCATTCAAAAATTTGACCCCTATATAAATATTGACCCGGGCACGCTGAATCCCTATGAACATGGCGAATGCTATGTTACAGAAGACGGCGCCGAAACTGATCTGGATCTTGGTCATTACGAGCGTTTTTTAAACACACCTACCTCAAAAGCCAATAACATAACTACAGGCCGGATTTACCAGAATGTGATCAACCGCGAACGCCAGGGCGATTTTTTGGGCAAAACAGTGCAGGTTGTCCCGCATATTACGGATGAGATAAAAAGAAACATACGTATTCTGGGCGAAAGCGGTGATTATGATATTGTAATAACTGAATTGGGCGGTACGGTAGGCGATATTGAATCCCTGCCTTATATTGAAGCTGTGAGGCAGTTCAGGTGGGAAGTTGGCCCGGGCAACTCGCTCGTGATCCATTTAACCCTGATCCCTTTCCTGGCGGCCGCGGGTGAATTAAAGACCAAGCCTACACAGCACTCTGTAAAAATGCTGCTGGAGTATGGTATCCAGCCGGATGTGTTGGTTTGCCGCACCGAACACCACCTCAATATGGACATCCGTAAAAAGATCGCCCTGTTTTGTAACGTAAACGTAAGCGCGGTTGTCGAATCTATCGATGCTTCAACTATATACGATGTGCCGCTGCTTATGCTAAAGGAACAGCTTGATAAAACAGTGCTGGCCAAATTAAAATTACCGCACAAAAGCGAGCCCGACCTGGAACACTGGAAAGACTTTTTAGGGCGTTTAAAGAACCCAACCTCCGAAGTGCGGATTGGCCTTGTGGGTAAATATGTGGAGCTGCCGGATGCCTACAAATCCATCAGTGAGTCGTTTATACATGCCGGTTCAAAAAATGAATGTAAGGTCCATGTTGAATATATACCATCGGAAAAATTAACGCCCGAAAATGCGATTGAAAGGCTGAAGGGCCTGCATGGCGTATTAGTTGCCCCCGGCTTTGGCGAACGTGGTTTTGAAGGAAAAATTGAAGCGATACGTTACGTAAGGGAAAATAATATCCCGTTTTTTGGCATTTGCCTTGGGATGCAATGCGCAGTTGTTGAGTTTGGGCGAAACATTTTAGGGTTGAAAGATGCAAGCAGCACCGAAATGAACGCCGATACGCCCCATCCGGTTATTGACATGATGGAAGAGCAAAAGAAAATTGTTAATAAAGGCGGCACCATGCGATTAGGGGCCTACGCATGCGACCTTAAAAAAGGCAGCAAAGCCGCCAATTATTATGGTAAAACGCGCATTTCCGAACGCCATAGGCACCGGTTCGAGTTTAATAACAAATATTTAAAAGATTATGAAAATGCAGGGTTAATACCGACCGGCATTAATCCCGAAAGCAACCTTGTTGAAATAGTCGAGCTTAAAAACCACCCGTTTTTCATCGGCGCGCAATTTCATCCCGAATTAAAATCAACTGTTGCAAATCCGCATCCACTTTTTATTAACTTTGTCGCCGCTTCGCTGGCTTACGCCCGCAAGCAATAGATATTTGTACGACAATTAGAAATGGATAAAAATACGTTTACAGGGTTATTCCTGATCATGGTTATAATGGCCGCCTCCTTTTTCTTTATGAGGCCAAATGAGGCTGAGTTAAAAAAAGAAAGACTAATAGCACATGCGGATTCTATAAAAAGAGGCGAGTTCCCTAAAGCCGCAATAACTCCCGCCAAAATTCCTGATACTTCAAAAACACAGGCAACCAAACAGGTTGATACAGCCATTTTAAAGAGCCCGTTTGGGGCAAGCACTGTTGGTGCCGAAAAATTCATCACACTCGAAAATAAAGACATCCGCGTAAAGCTGGCGACCCTTGGCGGCAGGGTTTATTCGGTTGAATTAAAAGACTATAAGACATTTGATAAAAAGCCGCTCATTCTTTTTGATGGCGAGCATAACCACTTTGGCTTAAGTTTTACTGCCGGTAATAACAGCATCAATACCGATAAGCTATATTTTATGCCCAGCGCTAACGGGCTGCAAGTGGCTGAAAATGATTCAAGTTCAGTTACGATGCGTTTAAGCTACAGCCCGACGCAATACATCGACTATATTTATTCATTAAAGGGGACAGGCTACAAAGTTGGTTTAACCATAAAAACAACCGGGCTCGACGAGGTGATCGCTAATACTAACACTATTAACCTCGACTGGACCGCAAGCATGCGCAAGCAGGAAAAGGATATGGACCAGGAGCGCCGTTATTCAACTGTATATTTTATGAATACAGAGAATGATGTTGATTATCTGAGCGAGAATAAAGACGATCAGAAAGACATCAGCGACAAAAAGCTGCAATGGGTATCGTTCCAGGCCCATTTCTTTTCGGGGGTGTTAATTGCAAAACAAGGTTTTAATAAGTCTGATCTTGCGGTAACCACCGATGTAACAGATACTTCTCATATTAAACAAATGAAGGCCGACCTGGCTTTAAACAGGAATGCTGATGGGTCTTATCCCATGGAGTTTTATTTCGGCCCTGTTAAATACAATTTTTTAAAAACGCAGGGCTATCACCTGGAAAAACAAGTTTATATGGGCTGGGGCTTCCTGGCTTACATTAACCGCTTCTCCGTATTGCCGGTATTTAATTTCCTGAGCAAGTTTACGGGCAATTACGGCATCATTATATTGGCTTTAACCCTTATTCTTAAACTTGTTTTATCGCCGCTTACTTATAAGTCATACCTTTCGATGGCTAAGATGCGTGTTTTAAAGCCCGAGATGGACGAAATTAAGACGAAGGTTGGTGATGACAATCCCACTTTATTGCAACAGGAATATTTAAAGCTTTATAAAAAGGCGGGTGTAAATCCATTAGGCGGATGCTTGCCCCTGGTGATACAAATGCCGATCGTGTTTGCTTTCTTCCGCTTTTTCCCAAGTTTGTTCGAGTTGCGCGGTCATAGTTTTCTATGGATGCATGATCTTTCGACTTATGATTCGATCCTTACATTGCCCAATATTCCGTTCATCGGCAATCATTTGAGTTTAATGTGCGTACTGATGACGATCTCAACGCTCATCTATACTTATTTTAACAACCAGATATCGGGCGCTACGGGTCAAATGAAGTACATCGGCTACATCACCCCGGTAATATTTTTGGGAGCGCTAAACAGCTATCCTTCAGGTTTGAATTATTATTATTTCCTTGCCAATATGTTGACCTTTCTGCAGCAGTACATTATTCGCTTAATGGTTGATGACAAAAAGATACACGCCCAGATACAGGAAAACAAAAAGAAACCCGAAGCAAAAAAGAAAACAAGCGGTTTCCAGGCGCGTATGGAAGAAATGATGCGCCAGAAACAGCAGTTGCCTGCAGGGAAGAAGAAGTAGATCTTTGAAGTCCGAAAGTCCGGAAAGTCAGTAAAGTCCGAAAGAAGAAAAAGAAGTCAGAGGTCGGATGTCAGAGAATAATTAAAAATATAGGTTGCTAATTCGCTCTTCCATACTTTCGGACTAATTCATTGCAGCTTCTTTCGGACTTTCGGACTTTTCCGACTTTCGGACTAATATAATTAGCAAAAAGTTTACTACATTTACCCCATGTATGCTATTGTTGATATTGAGACTACAGGAGGGCATGCCAGTGCAAATGGTATTACCGAGATAGCTATTTGTATACATAATGGTAAAAAAGTTGTTGAACGCTATTCGACATTGGTTAACCCCCAAAGGAGTATACCTATTTACATAAGCGCGCTGACCGGTATCACCAATGAAATGGTACAGGACGCCCCGCCTTTTGAGGATGTTGCCCATGATATTTACCACATGCTGAATGGTAAAATATTTATAGCGCACAACGTAAATTTCGATTATTCCTTTGTACGTTATCATCTTACCGCCGCGGGCTACGATCTTCAATGCAATAAATTATGTACGGTAAGGCTTGGCCGCAAGATCGTACCGGGTCTTCCCTCTTATGGCTTAGGCAAACTTTGCCGGCATTTAGGCATTGAAAATGAAAGCCGCCATCGTGCTGCCGGGGATGCCGAGGCAACCGCCAAACTATTTTCATTATTACTGCAAAAAGACAGCAATAACCATATACAGCAAGCTTTAAAGCACAATTCCAAAGACCAGGTTTTGCCTGCCAATTTACCCAAACAGGACGTGGAAGCTTTGCCAAATTCGCCGGGAGTATATTATTTTCATGATGAAAAGGGAAAGATTATTTATGTTGGCAAAGCCAAGAATTTAAAAAAGAGGGTGTGCAGTCATTTTAGCGGAAATAATCCCGGCCCGCAGCGGCAGGAGTTTTTACGCAATATCTACCATATCACTTTCCAGCTATGCGGTACTGAACTTATCGCGTTTGTGCTGGAAGCTGTCGAAATAAAACGGCTCTGGCCCAAATACAACCGCTCATTAAAACGTTTTGAGCATGCTTATAGCCTTTATGCGTTTGAAGACCAGCGCGGATACCTTCGCCTGGCAGTAGACAAACACCGCAAAATGACTGGGGCTATTTATAGCTGCAATACCTTATTGGAGGGCCGGGATATGTTATTAAAGTTGATTGAGGGTTTTGAGCTTTGCCCCAAATTGTGCTTTATTCAAACTAATAATGGGCCGTGCACCGGTATATACGGCGATAAATGCGCCTGTGAAGGCCATGAATCACCGGAAGACTATAATAAAAAGGTAAACGCGGCTATTGAAGAGCTAAATGACGCACTGCCCACATTTGCTATCCGCGATGCCGGGCGTACCGACGATGAGCATAGCTGTTTGCTAATTGAAAAAGGCAAGTTTTACGGCATGGGTTATATCTCCCATTATTTTGATGTGGATAATTTACAGCAGTTAAAAAATCACCTTACCCCCTATCCCGGTAATGATTATATAAAAGGTATGGTTGCAGGATATGCTTCAAAATTCCCCGATAGAAAAGTGGTGTTTGTTTAACAAGGAGAAAACTTACTAAGTTTTAGAAAGGTAAGTTTGTCGCGCGTCAAAGGTGACCTTAAAGTTTTAAGTGTTTATCCATTTCCAACTCATCAAGCACTTCTTTGTGATCGATGATAAAACCATCCAATCCACCAAACCAAATCAATACTTCTTCTCGATTTATCATAGTTCTTTTTTTTGATAAATAGGTCGCATATGAAGAATATTTGTAGTCTTCCATACTTTTAACAAGTCCAGCCACAACTGGATTTTGATGGATATAAGTAATAATCCTGGTATAGTAACTATCGGATGTTATTTCTGATACTTTATATCTACCTTGAAATAGCCCTCCGACTCTACCGTATTTTTTGTTTATGGCTTTTGAATAGGAAATAAAGAAGTTTTTAATCCCTTTCTCAAAAAGTATTTGGTCGTTTACTCTGATAAAAAAGTAAAAGTGATTGGGCATTAAATATTCTTACCCAAAAAATCGAAGTTGTCAAATATTATTATTTACTTTGTATTTCAAAGTACTTTTAAATTGATGTTAATGAAAGTAAAAATGATTTTGCCGGCCTTAACAGAGGCGGAAAGCCCATTTTGGCGGCCAATTAAATATTCACTATTTCCACCATTGGGGCTTGCAACCCTGGCGGCGTATCTTTCAACCGACGATGAAATTGATCTGCAGGACCAACACGTCGAAAAACTGAACCTTGAAGACAACCCAGATTTGGTGGTTATACAAGTGTACATCACTAATGCCTACCGGGCATATAAAATTGCCGATCATTACCGCAAAAAGGGAGCTTATGTAATTTTAGGCGGTTTGCATGTTACCTCATTACCGTTTGAAGCCATGCCTCATGCGGATAGTATTTTCATTGGGCCAGGAGAAGATACATTCCCCAAGTTTTTAATTGATTTCAAAAATAGAAATCCTAAAAAAGTCTACCAGTCGTCAATCAGGACATTGGAAAAAGCCCCTCCTATCAGGCGCGATCTTATAAAAAGGCATTTATATCTTGTTCCAAATTCAATTGTGGTAACACGAGGCTGTCCGCATCATTGCTCCTTTTGCTATAAAGATGCATTTTTTGAAGGCGGAAGAACATTTTACACGCAGGAAGTTGACGATGCTCTTATGGAGATTGACAGGCTTCCGGGCAGACACTTGTACTTTTTGGACGATCACCTGTTGGGTAATACAAAGTTCGCAAGCGGTCTTTTTGAGGGAATGAAAGGAATGAATCGCATGTTTCAGGGCGCGGCTACAGTTGATTCTATTTTGCGGGGTAACCTTATTGAAAAAGCGGCGGAAGCCGGTCTGCGGAGCTTATTTGTAGGCTTTGAAACCTTTTCGCCCCAAAACCTTAAGCAAAGCAATAAAAAGCAAAACCTTGAAAAAGACTATGTTAAAGCAGTAGACCGTTTGCATAGTCTTGGTATTATGATAAATGGGAGTTTTGTATTTGGATTGGACGATGATGATCCAGAGGTATTTAAAAGAACTGTAGAATGGGGCGTAAAGCATTCTATAACAACCTCCACTTATCATGTGCTAACTCCTTATCCAGGTACCGAACTTTTTAAAAGCATGGAAAGGCAAGGAAGAATATTAACCAAAAATTGGGATTTATATGACACAAGGAACGTGGTGTATAAAACAATCGGTCTAACAGCCGAAGAACTGGAAAATGGTTATTGGTGGGCCTACAAAGAATTTTATAGCTGGAATAATATTTTTAAAGCAAGTATAAAACATGACTCGTATCTCCATAAATTAAAACACTTGTGTTATTCCGGGGGTTGGAAAAAATTTGAGGTCGTATGGAATTTCCTGATCAAGACTAAAAACCTTAATAATACGCTCCCACTTTTAGAAACTGTATTATCAAAAATAAATCTTAATAAAAATCGAAATAAATTTTTGATTGAAGATAACGTGGAAACAGCCTTAATCAGCCAACCTTCGAAGCTTTTTGAAGCATTGTAAATCATACAAATTTAAAATTACTCACAATTGCAAATCCAAACCTATATCTCGTGAATCAAATAATCCCCGCCTTTCCCAGCTCCACTTCCATCTGCTGCTGCATTTTTAACGCCTCCGCCCTCGCCGCTTCTGCAAAGTTTTCTCCATTTGAAGCGTAGATAATTGAGCGGGATGCATTCACGATCAACCCGCAGTCTTTATTCATACCATAATGGCAAACATCTGCCAGACTGCCGCCCTGCGCGCCAACACCAGGAACCAGCAAAAAATTATCAGGGGCAAATTTGCGGATATTGGTAAACTCCGTGCTTTTGGTGGCGCCAACTACATACATTATCCGGTCGGCGCCGGCCCAGGTATTTGCTTTTTGTATTACGGCTTCATATAAAAAGCCCTGGTCAGTTGTAAGGTACTGAAAATCTTTGCTGCCAGCCGATGATGTAAGTGCCAGCAATATAATCCATTTGCCCGGGTAAGCCAAATAAGGGATAACCGCATCATGCCCCATATACGGCGATACGGTTATGGCATCAAAGCTCATTTCTGATGATGATTCGTCAAAAAAAGCTTTGGCATACATATCTGAAGTTGTACCTATATCGCCGCGCTTGGCATCGATTATATTTAAACAATCTTTGGGCAGGTATTTCCACGTACCTACTAAACTTTGCAAACCTTTTATTCCCCTGCTCTCGTAAAACGCAGCGTTTGGTTTGTAGGATATACAAAGGTCGCGGGTAGCATCAATTATCCGCTTGTTAAATTCAAGCACCGGATCAGGGTGTTCTTTTAAAAACGAAGGTATCTTTTCAATATCAGTATCGAGCCCGACACATAGGAATGACTTTTTTTGTTTGATTTGTTCGATTAGCTGGTGACGGGAGATCATGAGCGATGGTTAATTTTTTTAATGTCCAAAAAAACTAAAATTTAACCTAACTGTTGCCGTAACAAGGATATTTTTTTAAATAGTTTGAATTCTAAAATAATTTGAATAAATTTGCAATGTTTTCCATTGAATTTTTCTTGCACTAAAGAAACAATTTAAAACTCCACGTTATTTTTTATTTATTATTACATGGGTTTAGATGTTGCATAAGCTGCTAAGTTGCAAAACAAATTTCTTTCATATATACAACCACGAAAAATATCTCTAATTAAAAATCCTTTTGAACTAATTCATAATATGTTTGATACAATCGAATTGAACGATAAACTCGTTTCTGAGTTGCGCGAAATTGCCAAAAATTTAGGTATAGCTGAAGCTGATGATCTCAGGAAGGCACAGCTGATCAACAAAATTGTTGAGCAGGAACAGCTGATAGAAGCGGCCAGAATGCAGCAAAATACTGTAAATACAATTTACGCTCCAAAAGAAGCGGCGCCTGCCGCAGCCCCCGAAAAAACACGTAAAAGAATACGCACCATAAAAAACAGCAATGAACCGCGGGTTGAAGTTCCGCTGGATGATACCAATTTGTTTGACATTCAGGATGACGAGCCTGAGGAGACAGAAGATATAGTAACAGAAATCAGCGACGATGATACGCCGCTTGCTCAACCCGGCGAAGATGGCATCAAATCTGAAGAAAATTTAGCCGAGGTCCGTCCTCAAAAATTTGAAAGGCGCATAAATCAAAGCAGTCAGCAAAAAACTCAGGAGCCGCCAATAAATCTTGATTTTGATAATGTTATTGTAAACGAAGGCGTGCTTGAAATCATGCCCGATGGTTATGGCTTTTTGCGGTCGTCTGATTACAATTATCTTACCTCGCCCGATGACATTTATGTATCGCAATCGCAAATTAAACTTTTCGGCCTAAAAACCGGTGATACAGTGCGCGGAAGCATAAGACCGCCAAAGGAAGGTGAAAAATATTTCCCTTTGGTGCGTGTGGAAGCTATTAACAGCCGCGTACCTGCCGAAGTGCGCGACCGTGTTCCGTTTGATCATTTAACGCCGCTTTTTCCATCAGAAAAGTTGAGTCTGTTTACTGACCCGGGCAACTATTCAACCCGTATCATGGACTTATTTTCGCCTATTGGTAAAGGACAACGCGGTTTAATTGTGGCCCAGCCTAAAACTGGTAAAACCATGCTGTTAAAGGATGTTGCCAACGCCATCGCAAAAAATCACCCCGAGGTTTATTTGATCATATTACTGATCGATGAACGCCCCGAGGAAGTAACCGATATGGCCCGCAGCGTGCGCGCGGAAGTAGTGTCATCGACTTTTGATGAGCCTGCTGAACGTCATGTAAAAATTGCCAACATCGTTTTAGAAAAAGCAAAGCGAATGGTTGAGTGCGGCCATGATGTAGTTATCCTGTTAGACTCGATCACCCGCCTTGCCAGGGCTTATAACACAGTGGCGCCGGCATCGGGTAAAATATTATCGGGCGGTGTTGATGCCAATGCCCTGCATAAACCTAAACGTTTTTTTGGAGCGGCCCGTAATATTGAAGATGGTGGTTCATTAACTATCATTGCGACAGCCTTGACAGAAACCGGTTCAAAAATGGATGAGGTTATATTTGAAGAATTTAAAGGTACCGGTAACATGGAACTTCAGCTCGACCGTAAATTATCAAATAAACGCATATTCCCGGCTATCGATATTACCGCCTCAAGTACACGCCGTGACGATTTGCTGCTTGACCGCGATGCTTTACAACGCATTTGGATACTGCGCAATCACCTTGCAGATATGAATTCGCAGGAAGCAATGGAATTTTTACAATCTCAGATAAGGGGCACTAAAACCAACGAAGAGTTCCTGATCTCGATGAATTCATAAGAGATTTTGGATTTCGGATTTTCGATTTCGGATTTATCTTTGTTCCGATTTCGGATTTACGACTTCGGATTTGTTTTATTTTGAATTTAAGCATATCCTCCGATTGTACATTATCTAAATCCGAAATCGTAAATCCGAAATCCGAAATAATGAAGGGGAGAATAAAAAAGCATTTACCAAACGCTATAACCTGCGCAAATCTGTTTAGCGGCTGCGTAGGCATCGCTCTGGCTTTTAAAGGCGAACTTATTGCCGCCGCTTATGCAATATTTTTGTCGGCTATTTTTGATTTCTTCGATGGCCTCGCGTCACGGGTACTTCAATCATTTTCGGGTATAGGCAAAGATCTCGATTCACTGGCTGATATGGTAAGTTTTGGGGTACTGCCTGCCGTGATCATGTACCAGTTATTTTTACAGGGCCATCAAATTGATAAGGTAAGCAGCTGGTTAAGCTTTATAGCTTTTTTAATTCCCATATTTTCGGCCCTAAGACTGGCTAAGTTTAATGTCGACACGCGGCAGGCCGAAAATTTTATCGGTTTGCCAACCCCGGCAAATGCAATACTCATAGCATCGTTTCCTATCATTATCGGCCATCATAACAGGTATTATACGCCCTATTTATTAAACCCCTATGTGCTTTCGTGTTTTGTAATTATAATGTGCTCATTGTTGGTGGTCGAGCTGCCGATGATGTCGTTAAAGTTTAAAAACAGCGACTTTAATAAAAACATTTACCGCTATTTATTACTGCTATTTTCGGCAATTCTGATACTATTTTTTAAATTTGCGGCAATTCCGGTGGTAATATTTGTTTATATCATCTTATCAATTATCCAATTCAAAATTGTAAATGACAAAGTTCCAGGCTGAAATAGATGTAATGCCCAAAAAAGAAATACTTGACCCGCAGGGAAAAGCCGTGACAGGAAGCATGAAAAACCTTGGTTTATCGGAAATACAAAATGTGCGCATCGGTAAACATATCTCGCTGGAAATTGAAGCTGATAACGTTGAAACTGCGTACAGCAAAGTTGACCAGGCCTGCAAAAGCTTGCTGGCAAACCTTATTATGGAAAGCTATAGTTTTAGAGTAAAAGAGGTTGGTTGAGAATAGAGATTAGAGACTGGGGATTAGAGATTAGTTTTAGAGGAAACCAAAAGGCTTGAGGCTATTACTGACCGTTTACTTGACACTCATATGTTTTCAACATACTAGTTTTCCTACAAATCCAACGTGCGGGTCGTGTAAATTTTTGTAAACCCTGCTTGTTGGTGTAAGCCTGTAATCGTCTGATTAGTAGATATACATAAAGATGTAAACCCTGAATTGTGTAAACCTTTGTAAACCCTTTTTTAAAACTAAAACGCTATCATGCACCCCAACCTCTAATCTCTAACCTCCGGTCTCTAATCTCTACTCTCCAAATCCCCTTTTATTTTTTCGAGCGTAATTATATTGGCGCGGATTATTTCTTTAACTTCATTAAATTTTGACAATAACAATTCGGCATCTGGTGCGCCTGCTTTAGCCATTAACTCAACTTCCTGCATAGTTGCCTGACTTATGGGCATGCCAAAAAAACCAAGATTTGGTTTTAGTTTATGTGCAGCCTGGTAGGCAACCATCCAGTCCCTATCAGCAATAGCCATTGTGATCGTCTGTAGTGATTCCGGCGTATGGTGCAGGAACATGTCTATTGATTCAATAATAAACTCATTACTGCCATCGGCAATATCATATAAAAATGAAAGATCGAGGTCCTGGTCTGGCAAAATGTGTGACATACGTTTGTAAACTTCAAAATTATAATTTTTTTACGATCAAGCTATCTTTAAGTTCATTTTTGAGCTGTAATATATTTTTTTTAAATACGGGGTGCATTAAAAAAGGTGCGATGTCCGCAAGGGGCTCTAATGTAAACCGGCGTTTATGCAGATGGGGATGGGGTACATGAAGCCCAGGCTCATCAATTATGGCTTGCCCGTAAAACAGAATATCGATATCAATAGTTCGCGGGCCCCATTTTTCCTCGCGCCGCCTTCCTAAAATATTTTCGATGCTCAATATTTTTTGAAGAATTATTTGCGCCGGCAAGTTGGTTCGTAACATTATCACTTCGTTCAGATAATCAGGGGCGTCTGTTTTACCCCACGATTGCGTTTCATAAATTGCTGAGGTTTTTACAACCGGGGCAATATCATTTTCTATATGTTTAATGGCCTTATTCAGTAATAAATGCCTCTTGCCGAGGTTGCTGCCCAATAACAAAAAAACATCAATCATGTTGTAACAAATATTATGGTCAAAGCTCTTAATATTATGCGGTATCGAATTGTTATGTTTGCATAGATAAAAGATTTATAACACTTAATGAAACAATTCTTCAAATTTGTCCTTGCCAGCATGGTAGGGTTCCTGTTAACAAGTATCATCATATTTGCTGTTGTTTTCCTGGTCATTGTGGGCCTGATTGTGGCCGGCAGCGAAAAAACGGTTGAGGTTGAACCTAATTCCGTATTGCGAATAGCGTTAAATTACCCGGTAACCGAACGTACACCAAGCAGCCCCCTGCCCATTTTGAATTATTTAGGAATTGATGGTGATAAATCTTTAGGATTGAACGACATTCTCGCAAACATTAAAAAGGCCAAAACCGACCCTAATATTAAAGGTATTTTTCTTGAAGAAAGTGAAGTTACCCCTGGCGAAGCCACATCGGAAGAGATACGCAACGCCCTGATCGACTTTAAACGATCAGGAAAATTCATCATCGCCTATTCAGAAATTTATACACAAGGGTTTTACTACATTGCATCCGTAGCTGATAAAGTTTATATCAACCCAAAAGGCATATTTTTATTTCAGGGTTTTAGCTCAAAGATTACTTTTTTAAAGGGCGCGCTTGACAAATTGGGGATCGATGCACAAATCATAAAAGTGGGCACTTATAAAAGCGCTGTCGAACCTTTTTTTCTTACTAAAATGAGCGCTGCCAACCGTTTACAAGTCACTTCCTATTTAGGCTCACTTTACGATCATTTTTTAACAGAGATCAGCACAAGCCGCAAGATCAACAAGGACACTTTATTTAATTATGCAAACGAGCTAAAGATACGGTTCCCTGAAGACGCAGTAAAATACAAGCTGGCAGACGGCCTGAAATATAAAGATCAAATATTAGTCGAGCTTAAAAACCTGGCTGGAATTGATCTTAAAGACGAACTTAAAAGCGTGGAATTGGCCGATTACACCAAAAGTGACCATAACAAAGAGAAGGGCAAAAAAAAGGAGACAAAAAACCGTATAGCTATTGTTTACGCTTCGGGCGAGATTAATGGCGGCGATGGCAATGATAAAAGCATAGGATCTGAAAGAATTTCGAAAGCGCTGCGCCAGGTAAGGCTGGATGACGATGTAAAAGCAGTGGTTTTCCGCGTTAACTCCCCGGGCGGAAGTTCATTAGCTTCGGATGTGATCTGGCGCGAGGTAATGCTTACCAAAAAAGTAAAACCTATTATTGTTTCCATGGGCGATTATGCTGCATCGGGCGGTTATTATATATCCTGCGCTGCCGATTCGATCATTGCCGAACCAAATACGATTACGGGGTCAATTGGCATTTTTGCCATCCTGCCTAATATGCAAAAGTTTTTTAATGATAAGCTGGGCATTACTTTCGATGGCGTGAAAACCGGAAAATATGCCGACCTGGGCAATATAACCAGACCGTTAACCCCCGAAGAAAGGGCTATATTGCAAAACGAAGTTAATCACGGCTACGATGATTTTACAAAAGCGGTGGCCCAGGGGCGCCATAAAACGCAGGCATACATCGACAGTATTGGCCAGGGCCGTGTATGGACAGGCACACAAGCTATAAAAATTGGCCTGGTTGACCGCCTGGGCAACATTAATGACGCCATACAATCAGCAGCTAAGAAAGCGGGGATAAAAAATTACAAACTGGTATCCTATCCTGAACAAAAAAACTTTTGGGATAAATTCGGCTTCGGGGCAAGCGAGGAAATGAAAACCCATTTCATAAAATCAGAGCTGGGCGACAATTTTAGATATTACGAACAAATAAAAGGCGTAACCCAAATGATGCGCACCCCGCAGGCACGTATGCCTTATGACATTGCGATTAATTAGTTTTTAAATATATTTTGATTGGAAAGCCGCTCAGTTTGGGTGGCTTTTGTATTTTTAAAAAAGTTTTTAATTATGCAACACCCTTTGGATTTTTATACCTCATATAACCAATTTTATATTTATGATAAAGGTTCGGCGTGTGCTACTGATTCTGATATATTTTGGACTAATGATGCTTTTAATGATCGGTTGGCCATTGAGGATGGTGTTTTAGGTGTTGGAACTGAATGTTATGGTCCGGTAAAAGGAGAATTGCATTTATTATCGGAACCCAGGAACTATATAAATCTAGATCAATACGACCACATTGTTGAGGCCGGAATAGAAATCAAATCCGGAGTTGTTCAAATTCTCGATTGTCCAAATTCAAGTGTTGAATTAGAAGTGAATGTCATTCCGGCCTTTATAGAGTCAGAGTTTACTCAATAAATCTGGCATCCGTCGAAGGCGACGAAGGTGATGATTTTTATAAGATAGAAATTTGGCCAAGCAGTGCTATGGAAAGAAAAGTTTTGAAAAGATATGTTAGAGCTGCAAACTGATATAAAATAACCCCCAACAAATTCCGCCATTCCCACCCGCTTTTGTATTTTTACGCCTTATTAATTTATGGAAAATAAACCCATAGCCCGTAAGCTTCGCCTTTTATCACAATTGATGGAACTGCATGAGGTTAACGCTTTTAAGGTAAAGTCGATGGCTAATGCTGCGTTTAAGGTGGATAAACTCCCTTTCCAGGTTAAGAACAAAACGACAGAGGAACTCGAAAAAATAGATGGCATAGGCAAAAGTACTGCAACAAAAATTACCGAATTGCTGCAAACGGGCACTATTGCGGAAATGGAAACTTTGATTGCCCAAACACCTGCCGGTGTTATTGAAATGATGGGCATTAAAGGTATCGGCCCTAAAAAAGTGGCCGTTATCTGGCGGGAACTTAGTATTGAAAACATAGGTGAGCTTTTTTATGCCTGTAATGAGAACCGCCTGGTTGAGGCAAAAGGCTTCGGGCTAAAAACGCAGGATGATATCCGCAAGACGATAGAGTTTAGCATAGCAAGCAATGGTAAGTTTTTATACGTCCAGGCCGAACCGGAAGCAAAAGAGCTTCTTCAAAAACTAAAAAGTATTTTACCGGATGCGTTGATCGGATTTGCAGGAGAATTTCGCAGATGCTGCGAAATCATCAATAAACTGGTCATGGTGATTGGAGTTGACGATAAGTTAAACGCTATTAATACACTATTGCACTCAGAAATTTTGAATGATGCAAAAGCCGGCGAAAATCACATATCAGGCCGGTTTTTAAATGGTTTATTGGTTGATGTAATTTGTGTGGAGAAACAGGACTATTACATGGAATTATTCATGCAAACAAGCGATGATGAACACATACAAGCCGTATTGGCCCGATCTTCCAATGGAGCCGGTCAGCTGGAAAGTGAGGAAGCCATCTATAAACAGGCGGGCCTAACTTTTATCTGGCCTGAATTGCGTGAAGGTATTGTGTTTATTGAAAAAGCGGAAAATAATAAGTTACCGGAATTAATTACCTATGCCGATCTTAAAGGTTCCTTACACAATCATAGTACCTGGAGCGACGGCATAAATACGGTTGAAGAAATGGCTTTGTATTGCCGGGATGAGTTAAAGCTCGAATACCTGGGCATGTGCGATCATAGTAAAAGCGCTTTTTATGCCAAAGGCCTCAGCATCGAACGGGTATTGCAGCAGCAGGAAGAAATTGACCATCTCAATAAAAAATTAAATGGCTTCCATATATTTAAAGGCATAGAGTCTGATATTTTGTACGATGGTTCATTGGATTACCCTGATGAGATATTGAAGCGTTTTGATTTCATAGTTGCTTCCATACATTCTATCTTAAAAATGGATGAAGAAAAAGCCACTTCACGACTTATCAGGGCTATTGAAAACCCTTATACCACTATACTCGGTCATCCAACCGGAAGGCTGTTACTGAGTCGTAAAGGCTACCCGATCAACTATAAAAAAGTAATTGATGCCTGCGCGGCAAATAATGTGGTTATAGAGATCAATGCCAATCCATTGCGGCTCGACCTGGACTGGCGCTGGCACCAATACGCCCTTGATAAAGGGGTTTGGCTATCCATTAATCCCGATGCACACCGAAAGGAAGGATTTTTAGATATGCATTATGGTATATTAGTTGCACGAAAAGGCGGTTTATGCAAAGAAAGATGCCTGAATGCGTTATCATTGCGGGAGATTACCTCTTTTTTTGCAAAAAAGAGGAGTGATTAGAGATTGGAAGAAAGTCCGAAAAGTCCGAAAGTCAGTAAAGTCCGAGAGAAAAAGTGACTTAATGACTTAATGACCAAACACCCCAATGAACTAATGAACCAATGAACTAATGAACTAATGAGAAGCAATATAGAGAACACGCTGTTAAATAAAATACGCGATTTGTCATCAATTAAAACTATTGTTTCCAACTGGCAAAAAGATGGTAAAAAAGTTGTTTTTACTAACGGCGTATTTGATCTGCTGCATCTTGGCCATATCACTTACCTCGCAAAAGCTGCTGAATTGGGGGATAAACTGATCATCGGTCTAAATTCCGACCGCTCAGTTAAGCGTATAAAAGGCGAAAGCCGCCCGGTAAACGATCAAAATAATCGTGCTGCTTTACTGGCTGCATTGTTCTTTGTGGATGCCATTGTTGTTTTTGAAGATGACACCCCCCTTAACCTGATCACTGCCCTAATGCCTGACATATTAGTAAAAGGCGCTGATTATTCGGTTGAAAATATTGTTGGGGGTAAAGAAGTTATAGCTAATGGGGGTGAAGTTAAAACCATTAATCTTGTTGAGGGATATTCATCCACATCTATAATAGAAAAGATCAGGAACCAGTTATAACTGTTAAAAAATGAAGATACTGGTAATCCGTTTCAGTTCAATGGGCGATATTATATACACCACGCCGGTTGTACGTTGCCTAAAAAAACAATTGCCAGGAGCGGAGGTGCATTTCTTAACAAAACCAGCCTTTAAATATATCTATGATAACAACCCTTATGTGGATAAATTGCTTTTATTGAAGGGAACTTTGGGCGAAACCATTAAAGATATAAAAGCGGAGCAATACGATTATATAATTGACCTTCATAATAATTTACGTACGGCATTGATCAAATTAAATGTCCGTGCCAAATCATCAACCTATAAAAAACAGCGTATTCGTAAATGGCTAAGCTTAAAGTTTAACTTAAAGCTGGTACCGCCTGATCACATGGTCGAACGATATATGCAGGCGGTCGCCTTTTTAGGTGTAAAGAACGATGATGCTCCCATTGATTATTATCTAAAGGCTGATCACCAGGTAAATAAACTATTGCCCCCCTCCCACCAAACTAATTATGTGGCGTTTGTTATCGGCGCCACGCATTTTACCAAACGAATGCCTAATGAAAAGATCATTAATATCTGCAATGGATTAAGTCGGCCGGTCGTATTGCTCGGTGGAAATGATGTTAAAGCCAACGGGGACGAAATTGCATCAAAATCAAAGAATGTTTATAACACCTGCGGTATAACTACGCTTGATGAGTCGGTTTTCCTGGTATCAAAAGCAAATAGCATAATAGGCTTTGACACTGGTTTAACCCATATAGCCGAGGCATTTGATAAACCCATAGCTTCTATTTGGGGTGGTACCGTGCCCGAATTATTGGGCGTACAGCCCTACAAAGTAAAGGAGGCTTTAGTGGCGGGAATAGATTTGCCTTGCCGCCCATGCTCAAAATTCGGGCTGGAACAATGCCCGCTCGGCCATTTTAAATGTATGAATGAATTGCCGGAAAGTATTATTATTGACTTCATAAATAAATTCAATTAGTTGATTAGTTCTTTTAAAACAAAAAGATGTTTTTTTTATTAAAAGGAAGGTTATTGCTTCTCTTTTCTTTATTTTAGCATATGAAAAAGTTGTTATTGATACGGCATGCCAAAGCTGAAAAAGACACCTCTGTTAAAGATATCAACAGACCGTTAAAATACATTGGCATGCAGGACGCGGCTTTTATGGCTGACCGGTTGAAGGCCAGCTCACAAATCCCGCAAATAATAGTTACCAGCCCTGCCTTACGTACAAAAACAACCGCCGAAATATTTGCTGACCACCTTTTACTGCCAGACCCTGAAATCAATAAGGATATATATGAAGCCAGCCGGCAAACTTTACTACATGTTATTAATCAATTGCCTGATAAATATGATTTTATAGCATTGGTTGGGCATAATCCCGGGGTCGAGCAACTGCTTGACTACTTAACCGGCCAGGCGAGGGTAGTGCATACCAGTACCATAGCATTGATAGATTTTGAGACCGATGATTGGGCATCGATAAGCGGTAACACCGGTAAATTAGTTTATTACAGTTCGCCAAAGGAATGAGATTGGAGATTAGAGATTGGAGATTAGAGATCAGAGATTAGTCAAAAAAAGGCATAACGTTTCGGCAAAAATAACTTATAGAAACTTTAGCTAACCTCTAACCTCTAACCTCCAATCTCCAATCACCAGCCACCTGATCCAACTTAATCAACCACTCCAAGTCAAGGCGCCACAGTCACAATAACCCGTTTATACCTCGTTAACCTTGGCGTACCTTTGTCTGTTACTTTTAATATAAAATGGATGGTTTGCGGACTGGTTACAAGAGGCGCGGTAACCGGAAGATCATACAAATTAGCCGCATACGGGGCAAAACTTATAAATCCCTTATAGCTACCAGCTTCGGGATACTGGAACCAAAGGTAACTTAACGAATCCCCATCCGGGTCATAAGTTCCTTTTGCGCTTAAATGGAACTGTTCGCCCGATTTTACCGTAAAATGATCAGAATGGGCCAGTTTAGGTACCGGCGGATGATTGGCTTCGTTATAATTTTTGGTTGTCCATTGCATACGTGCCGCAAAATCGTTCTGATATTCTTCCCTCCAGCGCCATATTGTGGCCTGGGAATTTTTATGCCAGGCTTTGTCAACAGCCGAAAAAACTGAATCCTCGGCATTGGCCCAGAGCGGACGGGTTTCAGGTTTTGTGACGGGCCAATTGGGCCGGGCTATCAGGTCGGGTTTGGTTGACAGCCGTGGCGTATAATATACGTATCTGCCACCCCAGCCCCCATAATCGGGATGTTCTGGATCATTCAACCCATTCGATATCAGCGACATAAAAGAAGGCGAATCGCCCTCCATGCCATAGGCCACATCGGGATAGGCAGCGCCTAACGGGCCATGCCGCTGCTGTATGTTTTCAGCTATCCAATTATTGCTTACTACTTCTTTGTTTGATCCGGGCATCCCAAAACTAAAACCCAGCCAGGTTGCATCACCATAAGTATAACCCGGACTGCAAATAAAAAATATGCCTGGAAATGTTTTACGTATCCAGGGGCCAGAATCGTCCTGGTCGGATATGGTATAGATCCTTAATTTTTTATAAAGTTTTTCAGCTTCACCCGAGGCTTTTGTTTCCTTAATTTTCCACAACGCCTGCGCCAGGCAGTTGGCGCCACCCCAAACACATACCCAAACCGGCCTGGCATCAGGTTTCTCCAAAACTTTAATGATCCACTCCGAACCCTCCGAATCATGGCCTTTGCCAACGCCTTCCATCCCATAAACAGGCAGCCCTTTTTTTACTTTAGCCTGCAATTCAAGAAAAGCCGGGAAACCTTTTTCGTGTTTCAGCAAATTGGGCTGTATTTTTTTATAAGCTTCTAAAATCGCGAGGATGCTTTCCGGGGCCACCCTGGTTTTTTGGTGAATAGAGGTAGTAGCGATCAGCCCTTCCACATCCCATTGGTTACTATAAGTTAGAAACCTTACCAGTGATTCGGAGTCATCCGGGTCAGCTTCAATATCGGTGGTAACAAGTACCCTTAATTTTTTGTTAGCCTGGGCAGATAAAATGCAAGGCAGAATGACCAGCAAAATAATTAAGAAATGGGATAAACCTGTTTTTTTCATGTATTGGAATTTACCTAAAATGGTTAACTATTGTCCCGATCAACTCTTTAATATATAGGGTCCAACCACCAAATACACCGGCATCGGGTATAAAATCCATCATAGAGATTCGTTCGTTTCCAGCGAAATAATTACATGGATATGGAACCACATCTATCTTTTCTTTGTTAAAAATGCCAAGAGAACGGCGCATATGAAATGCCGATGTTACCAATATATAGGGCGGCGCCAAATGATTTTCTTTGAGGATAGATTTTGAGAACGCAGCATTTTCAAGTGTGTTACGGCTGTTGTCTTCAATTAATATACAGCTATCAGGCACCTTTAACAGTTTTAATTGAGTTTTGGCCCAATCGGCTTCTCTAAATTTGTCGGGCGTTAAGCTTCCGTTTCCGCTGGAAATAAGAATATGGGATACTTTTCCGGTATTTAACAATTTCAGGCCCTGTATAAACCTGTCGGCAGACCAATTGAAAGAGCCGCCCCCACTTGCATTTTCTCCCGAAAATCCGCCCAGCACTATGGCGCAGCTATATTGTCCGGTTTTTTTTAGAGGAACAGGTTTGATATTCCAGTTTCCTGCAAATCGATTAAATAAAAAAGGGTTAGAAAAGATCAGTAATAAAGCTGCCGAAATAATTAAAAACCTTCGTTTTAGATGTGGCTTTTTTACTATTAAAGCCAAAATTAAAAAAGCAAGGAACCAAAGGAACGGATCAATAAAAAATATAAGCAGCTTCGAAAGGATAAAAAACATACACGGGTTTAATTTACGATAAAAATACCTTTTTCTGTGGAATAAAGTAAATTCATGCCTTGCTCGTCTTTCTTTATAAATGAAGATTGATTAAAGGAGGGTCAAACATTTACAACATTTATAGTCCTTGACCTGTGTACTGTATTAGTCAAATGGTAAAATTTTTACAATTGTATGAATTTTGATTTAGAATATTTATTTTACTTCGTGGTATTGTAACTTAAATGTTGCATATTTATACATTATCTCCATCTTATTATAATGAGAAAAAAGATATTATTTATTACCGGTTCAATGAACCAAACCTGCCAAATGCACGAAATATCAAAACATTTATCAGATTTTGATTGCTGGTTCAGCCAGTTCTTTACCGATTTTAAATGGGCGAATACACTTATTAAACATACTTCAGTATTTAAAGGCACCATACTGTCGGGACAGTTTAAAGAAAATTCCGAAAGATATTTGTTAGCCAACGGATTGCAAATTGACTACCAGGCAAAAAAGAACAACTACGATCTTATCGTTTATTGTTCTGACCTTCACATCCCGGAACGTATGCGCGAAACTAAAATTGTTTGGGTTCAGGAGGGGATGACAGACAAGCATACTTTATTAAGCAAAATAGTAAAAGCCCTTAAGCTTTCGCCTGGTTTCAGCGGCGGCACTTCATTAAATGGTTCTTCGAATATTTGTGATATTTATTGTGCGGGTTCAGAAGGATATAAGGAACAATTTATAAAACTTGGAACAGATGCGGGTAAAATAATAGTTACGGGCTTCCCTAATTATGATAATATAGCCGGGTTTTGTGATAATGACTTTCCATATAAAGACTATGTGATGGTAGCCACTACCGATATGCGGGAGACTTTCCGAATGGAGAACCGGCCCGCATTTATCAGGAAAGCCGTAAAAATAGCAAATGGAAGAAAGCTGCTTTTTAAGCTTCATCCCAACGAAAAATTTGAAAGGGCCGAAAGGGAGATTAGAAAATATGCCCCGGCCGGGACATTGATCTACCGTACGGGCAACGCTAATCACATGATAGCCAATTGCAGTGAGCTGATCACACAATATTCAACCGTGGTATATGTTGGTTTGGCGCTTGGTAAAAAAGTACATTCCTATTTTGATCTTGAAGAATTAAAACGGCTTGCACCCCTGCAAAACGGAGGCACGTCGGCCCTAAATATCGCTAATATTTGCAGGAACATTTTAAATCCCCATGCAGAAAAGCTTGCTTCGCCCAAAGAATATCACGAGATTGAGCAAACGGTATAAGTCATTAGGTCATTCTGTCAATCAACCACTCACTTAATCAACCCGTCAACAATTCACTTAATCAACTTAATCAACCATTAATTGCGTTATCTTCGCGGCATGGAATACTGGAAACCCAATCAACCACTCACTTAATCAACTTAGTCAACCAATTATGACTTACTGCTTAGGAATTAAAGTTAAAGAAGGCTTGCTCGCCATTGCTGATACCCGCATAACATCAGGAACCGATACCACCGTTAAAAAGAAGATAACAATAGAGCTGAAAGACAAGTTTTCGCTTTTTATTATGACAAGCGGGTTACGCTCTGTAAGAGATAAAGCGCTTGTTTATTTTACTGAAATATTGGAAACTAAAGAATTTACAAAACTATACAAGGCTGTTAACGCATTTGGCGAACAGGTGAAAAGGGTGGCAAAGGAGGATAAAGATTCGTTGGAAAACGCAGGCTTTAAATTTGACCTAAGTACCATAATAGGCGGACAATTGTCTGGTGACGATGAGCATAAATTATTCCTTTTATACCCCGAAGGCAACTGGGTTGAGCTTGGACAAGGCGCACCTTATGTAATTATAGGCAACTCGGGGCATGGAAAGGCTATTTTAAACCGTACATTAGATGAAAACTCGAGTTTAAGATTGTCGCTTAAAACCGGGTTTCTTTCTTTCGATTCTACCCGTGTGAGTTCAAATAATGTTGATTTCCCTATTGATGTGGCTGTTTATAAAAAAGACAGTTTTCAAATTGTTGAAAAACGTTACGAGAAAAAAGACCTGGAATATATATCAACCCAATGGGCCGAAGAATTGAAAGCGGCCCTTGAGCATATATCCGAAGAATGGATGGATGCTGTTTTTGATAAATTGGATTGAGGATCATTGAGTCATCTTAATAATTATAACAACATTACAACATTACAACTTTACAACATTTCAACATTACAACATTACAACTTTCCAACATTCCAAAATGAAATTCAATGTCCTCACTGAAATGGAATATACGTCACGGTCGCCGGGCACGATCATACTAAATATTCATGCTTTGCGGACGCCTCATCAAACTGTGATCAACGAAACTTTAAATATAGAACCCTATACTAAGGTTGAAGAATTGATATCGACCCAGGGTGAAACCCGGCTGATACGTTTTGAAATCGAGGAAGGAAGTTCGATAAAAGTTAGTTATAAAGCTACCATTGATAATCTTTGTGAAATAAAAGACTATACCGAAGTTGATGAGATCCCGGTAGCAAAGATGGATACGGCTGTGCTACCCTATCTTTACCCAAGCCGTTATTGCCAGTCGGACAAGCTTTACCGCCTTGCCTACAATCTTTTCGGCCATATTATAAACCCTTTCGAAAAGGTAATAACACTTACCAACTGGATCAACAAAAACGTGCTGTACCTTAGCGGCTCAACCAATTCACAAACGTCCGCGTTTGATACGGTAACCGAACAGGCTGGCGTATGCCGTGATTTTGCCCATTTAGGTATTGCTTTATGCCGTGCCTTAACCATACCGGCACGCTATTTTACCGGTTACGCCCTCCATTTGAAGCCTGCCGATTTCCATGCCTGCTTTGAAGCTTATATCGGCAAGGAGTGGGTTTTGTTCGATGCTACTAAGCTGGTTCCGCTTAATGGTTTGATTAAAATAGCCTCGGGGCGCGATGCTGCTGATACCGCGATCGCCAATATTTTTGGAAACGTATTCTTCAAATCGATGCTGGTAAGCTGCGACTTAGCTGAAACCGGTTTTGAACCTTTTTTCTATGACGGGCCCGGTTTGATGGGATTATCATATTTGTAAGTCTTTAGCCCCTGTCTCGCCTCACCCTGCCCTCTCCAAAGGAGAGGGTTCTAAAACGTTTAACTTAAAAGACGCGTCAAAGTCCTCTCCTTCGGAGAGGGTTTAGGTGAAGCGCGAAAGCATAAAAAAACCACCCGTTTAAAGGTGGTTTTTTATTTAACACTGTCCTTTATTGCTGTTTGTACACTTTGTAGACTTTATAGGTTTGCCCTTGTTTAACCTGGACTATATAAACGCCCGGCCGCTGCATCTTATCGCCTATCGTCATTGTAGCGCCTGGCATAAGTGTATATTGCTCTATTAAATGCCCAAAAATATCCGAAACCCTGATCTCGAGCTTTTCAGCAGTACCGCCCGCACTTTGCAAGCTGAAGGTGCTGATACTCGGGTTCGGGTATACCGTAACAATCAACGGATTAGCCCTGTCCTTGAGCGGTATCCCGTTAACAACAGCAGCTGTCTCGAGCGTAGTTGAGGTTGTATTTGAGCTGCAGGTTGGAGCCGGCGTATTTGAATCACCGTGAATTTGCAGGTTACCGCCGCCAAGCATTTGCTGCACCGTATTATTTGATACCCAATTATTTGAATAAAGTAAGTTGCCGTAGTTATCCTTTAAGGTTATACCAATCAGGTCACTGGAGGCACTCACTCCGGGTCCCGGTTCACATGCGTCCGTTAATGTAACGGTAAGGCTGCAATTGCCCTGGCTATACAGCAATGTCGTACCGGTAACATTATATTCCTGCAGGGTGGCATTTGACGTAAAAGTAGAGGTATAAGGTACCTTTTGCGTGTTAACCATCAGTGTCAAAACCTTAGTGCCTTTAATTTGATAAAGTACATTTGCTCCTGTATTTGGATCTTTACCGCGCACGATGGCATTAAACCCTCCTCCCTGGATATTGGTGAGGTTCTTGTTCCATTTTACATTGAATCCAAAATTAGCTTTGGTACCGGAGGTGCCTGCGTATTTTCCCGAACTTGCCGTCGTTTTAACAAAGCCGCCGCCTGTAACAAAATCGCTCGACCTTGTGGATATGGTAAGGTCGGTGGTTGTTTCCGAGCAGGAGGTATTACTAGAATAATTTCCGGTTATTGTCCAGGTTACCGGGATTGTCATAGAAGGCTGGCCCGCCGGCGAAATGGTTAAAGACGGTATAGGGTAAGAATACACGAGTTCACCGCCGTTATTAGTGGTGTAACTGACAGTCGTAGCGGGTACAGTGGAGCCATTGTAAGTGAAATGGACCGCAGATGCTGGCCCAGTCGTACTACTATATGGAGTACTAACTGCTATGCTGAGTACTAAATTGCCATTGGGGTTGTTGGTGGCGGTTGTAGTGGAACTAACATCGGTATTGACAAACGTGGTGCCATTATAGGAAATGCAGGTAGGATATGGTGTAACAGTTAATGTCTGGGTTGGCATGCTGCTTCCATTATTAGCAGTTATAATCGATGTGCCGGCGCCTACAATATGAATTTTACCACTTACAATGGTTGCTATCAGGGGATTACTGCTGGTATAAGTTACTGCCGCAAGGTTATTGAAACTGCTTGCGCCCGGATCAAAATCAGAAGTACCATATACCTGGGCAGCGATAGCTGGCCATAAGATAGGTACGGCGTTAATAGTCAATATGCCCGATACATAATTAAAAGTATAATTATTAGCAGCTGCCCCGCCAGCTGTAATTGTATACGTACCTGGCGATGAGCTGTTAGTTGCAAGGGTTGTGGCTGTTGGCAGCGTAGTTAATACGCCTAATACGCTCGGGCCATTTATATCGCCCTCCCCATTTTTCCAACCGCTGTAACTGACAGTCAGCGTGCTGGGATCGAAATAGCCGTAGTATGCGCTTACCGGATTAGCCGTAATGGTCAGTACCGCCGGGGTAACTGTTAAAGTGCCCGGAACATAGCTGATGCTGTAATTATTTGGATTAAATGATCCGCCGGTTGCTCCAGATGGAGATATCGTGTTGGTATAAGTACCCGCCGGGTCTGTTGCTGCCGCGCCCGATCCGTAATCAATAGTTACACTGCCTATCGTTTCCGTACCTATCAGTGGTGATGAGGTAAAGGCGGTTGATCCAGTTGTTTCTGATAACGCAGTGCCATAGCACTTGGTTTGGGAGTTGGCCGTTACGGTCAGCGACGCCTGGCTGATATTGGCTGTGGTGCTGGCTGTCGTGTTTGCCAGGCTGTAGTTCCCCGCGTCTGTCCCGCTGATCGAGATGCCCGATACGCTCACCGGCTTGTTCTGCCCTACGTTCTTGTCCGCGAAGGAGGCCGAGGTATAGGCGTCTGTGACATTGTCGCCGCCTATTTTATTGTCGCCCAGGTTCACTGTGGCCGTGGTGGTCGCATCATAAGTTTTGTCGATCCCGGTGGCCGTTACGGTCAGCGACGCCTGGCTGATATTGGCTGTGGTGCTGGCTGTCGT
>DAIOXE010000015.1:17798-28366 GCA_036758125.1 Mucilaginibacter sp. | reverse complement strand
GTCGATCCCGGTGGCCGTTACGGTCAGCGACGCCTGGCTGATATTGGCTGTGGTGGTTGTACTGGTGCTAGCCAATGTATAATCGCCTGCGTCCTGACCGTTTATAAAAATGCCTGATATAGTAACAGTTTTGCCTATGCCCACATTCTTATCCGAAAAAGTCGCGGAAGCATAATTTACATTAAGTCTGTCTCCGCTTAACCGGTCATCACTCAGCGTGACTGTTGCTGCAGTAGTACCATCATAAACTTTATTTGCGGCTGTTGCGGTTACGTTTAACGTACGCTTGTTAACAGTAATACTTATTACAAATGTACCATTCCCGGTAACGTTGGTTGCTGTAACGGTATAATTAGCGCTCGCAGTAGGCGATGTCGGCGTTCCGGTAATTACCCCGGTGCTTGTGTTTAGCGATAACCCTGCGGGCAATGCCGGATTAACGGAATAACTCGCAGCTGCACCACCTGTATTGGAAGGATTTAAAGCGGTAATAGGGGTGCCGTATACGAAAGTATTAGGCGTATTATAGCTAATAATGGGTGCAGGCGGGTTAACAGTAATAACAATCCCGAAAGTGCCTGTGCTTGTAACATTTGTCGCGGTAACGGTGTAGGTAGCTTGTGCCGTTATAGTTGTTGGCGTTCCGGTAATCACACCTGTGCTTGCATCTAATGTTAGCCCTGCAGGCAATGCCGGGTTAACGGAATAGCTGGCTACTGCGCCGCCCGTACTGTTAGGGTTTAACGTGCTAATAGCTATGTTAGTAATATAAACATCGGGCGTGGTGTACGAGATAATAGGTTTCGCGGGGTTAACAGTAATAACTATAGGGAAAGTGCCCGTGCCTGTAACATTTGTCGCGGTAACCGTGTAAGTGGCTTGTGCCATTACCGTTGTCGGCGTTCCGGTGATCACGCCTGTACTTGTATTTAATGTTAACCCTGCTGGCAAAGCCGGGCTAACCGAATAGCTGGCTACCGGTATCCCGTTAGTGGTGGGACTTAAGGCAGTAATGGCTGTACCGACCACATAAGCATCAGGCGAGGTGTAAGAGATATTAGGCGCAGGAGGGTTTACGGTAATAACAATTCCGAAAGTCCCTGTGCCTGTAACATTTGTCGCAGTCACGGTATAAGTAGCCTGTGCTGTTATGGTTGTCGGCGTTCCTGTAATCACGCCTGTGCTTGTATTTAATGTTAACCCTGCAGGTAATGCCGGACTAACGGAGTAACTGGCTGCTGTCCCTCCGGTATTGGTGGGATCCAAAGCAGTAATAGCTATATTAGTCACATAAACATCAGGCGAGGTATAAGAAATAATAGGCGCAGGCGGATTAACCGTAATAACTATCCCGAAAGTGCCTGTGCCCGTAACATTTGTTGCGGTAACGGTGTAAGTGGCTTGTGCTGTTATGGTTGTCGGCGTTCCGGTAATCACACCTGTGCTTGCATCTAATGTTAGCCCTGTAGGCAATGCCGGGTTAACGGAATAGCTGGCTACTGCGCCGCCCGTACTGTTAGGGTTTAACGTGCTAATAGCTATGTTAGTAATATAAACATCGGGCGTGGTGTACGAGATAATAGGTTTCGCGGGGTTAACAGTAATAACTATAGGGAAAGTGCCCGTGCCTGTAACATTTGTCGCGGTAACCGTGTAAGTGGCTTGTGCCATTACCGTTGTCGGCGTTCCGGTGATCACGCCTGTACTTGTATTTAATGTTAACCCTGCTGGCAAAGCCGGGCTAACCGAATAGCTGGCTACCGGTATCCCGTTAGTGGTGGGACTTAAGGCAGTAATGGCTGTACCGACCACATAAGCATCAGGCGAGGTGTAAGAGATATTAGGCGCAGGAGGGTTTACGGTAATAACAATTCCGAAAGTCCCTGTGCCTGTAACATTTGTCGCAGTCACGGTATAAGTAGCCTGTGCTGTTATGGTTGTCGGCGTTCCTGTGATCACGCCTGTGCTTGTATTTAATGTTAACCCTGCAGGTAATGTCGGATTAACCGAATAGCTGGCTACCGCGCCGCCCGTACTATTGGGGTTTAGCGCGCTAATGGCTACATTGGTAATATAAACATCCGGCGAAGTATAAGTGATAATGGGGGCAGGCGGATTTACGGTAATAACTATCCCGAAAGTGCCTGTACCGGTAGTATTTGTTGCAGTGACAGTGTAAGTAGCCTGCGCTGTTACGGTTGTTGGTGTTCCGGTAATAAATCCAGTGGTCGGATCTATTGATAATCCTGCCGGTAAAACGGGAGCAGAGTAGCTGGCTACCGCCCCGCCACTACTAGTTGGTTTCAAAGTCGTTATAGCAGTTCCGGTTATAATAGTATTTGGTGAGGGGTAAGTAATAGCTGGAGGAGGAATCTTGACCGTAATACTAAAAGAAGATGTAACATCACTACCCCCCGAGTTTGTTGCAGTCACCACGTAACTGGCAGTTGTCGTTACCGCGGTCGGTGTTCCCGAAATTGTCCCGTTGTGCGTGTCGAATGTTAATCCAGCGGGCAATGTAGTTGGATTGATAGAACAACTTGTCGGGTTTCCGCCGCCGGAATTGGTCGGAACCAAATTAACAGAGGTTCCAACAAAAAAGGTATTCGTTGTAGGGTAAACTAAGGCCGGCGGCGTATTATCCGTAAAAATCTCCGATGCCGTCAATCCCGAAGTTTGCCCAACCGCAGTCAACTGTAGCGTTGCCCCCAGTTCATCGTCATCTGTTGGCACTACCCAGGTTGAACTGATGTTCCCAAGGCTATCAGCCGCCACAGTCCAGGGCTGGTGCGCCGGGCTGGTCAGGTTGTCGTCCGTTGGGCCATAATGCAGTACCTGCAAGGTGACCGCTTCATTGGCCGTAAAGCCGGAACCGGTGATATAAACCGTTGCTCCCGGGGGATAATCCATCTGATCAGTTTGAACTGTCGCTACAGTAGTTTGCGCGAATGCATGAGGTGAAACAAAAGCAAGGAAACAAAAAACCATTACTGCCCTGGCAGCAAACAAACTTCTTAGGAAAGAGTTAGGTAAATTCTTTTTCATATAATAAGGCTTTGTGTTGAATAATAAAATCTAAAGTTTAAAAACTCCCCGACTATTGAAATTCAAAACCCGTACTTATAATACAAAATGACAAAATCAGATGCCTCTGCATCTCGTGTTCCTATTTAATTATAAAATTAAATAGTGCAAGGGTTTAACAATAGTTCATAGCCATAGGACAACAAATAGAATCAATAATCATGCGCTAAAATCCGGCATTGATTTTCCACACTTATTTTTAATTGATGACTACGCATCTTGCCGCCTCTATTAACTTAAAATCTATATATATTTCAGCTTAAAACCTGTGTTTAATATTAAAAGGCAATATTTTTAAGTTATACTATTATTTTGTTTTAATTAAAAAATCCCAGGCTGATTAGGTCATATCATCCGCCATATTAAGCTCATTATCAATTGGGTAACAAACACCTCTATTTGGGTAAAAAGTTAGGCAGGATTAGATGAAAAATTTAAAAACTTTTCATCTGATATCTCAATACTTATAGATCATTAGTTAATTTATAGTTAAGGCCGGGCCGTTGTTGGGGCTGTCCCCATAGTTGTTCGGAAGAAATTTTTAAAAGCGGTGGACAAGAGCGATTCCTTCCCCCGGGAAGGTGCAGGAAGGGGTTTGGCGAACTATTTTACCCCATGCGGCTGTTTTCTAAAGTTGCAAACACAGGCGGATGTGCGTACATTGGCGGCGAAACCCCTCCCTGCCACTTCACAACCCATCGCGCCCCTCCCGAGGGAGGGAATTTTAGCGGCAATTTCAATCTTCCGAACACCTATGAAGATAACTCCAACAAAGGCGGAACTAATGACTCAATGACTCAATGACCCTAATGACCTCTACGCCGACTTCACCGGGCTCCCGGTCCAATCCGTTCCCGGCGATAACCGTTCCCCCTTCATCACTAATGATAAGGCTTCAATGTTAGTGTCATTACCCAACTCGCTGTCATACAAAATAATAGTACCGGCTCCTACACTGCTCCTCGCCCCTATTTTTACCGACCCTACTTTCATTACGCGGTCTTCAAAAAGGTGGGTTTGCGGGCCGCAATCGGCATTGAGGGCGGCATCATCGCAGATGGTTACCATATCAAATTCGGTAATATCCGTGGTGTTCATAAATACCCTTTTTCCGGTTTTTACGCCAAGCAGGCGCATCAAAACAGGCAGCCAGGGAGTTCCCTGCAAGTATTCCAGTAAAAATGGAATAGACAGTGCCTCATAAGTTGAGGTAATCGCCTCGCTTCGCCAAACATTCCAGCTCCACATGGGCCTTTGTTTTGGCTTATATTTTCCGATGAAAACCCATTTTAATAAAACCGTAAGCAAAAATGCCGGAATGCCCATATAAAACAGGTAGTAGAACGGGAAATATAAAATTATCTTCCATAAAGGTTCATTAACCACTAAATCATGGCCATAAGCAATGAACAGAATTGAACAGCAGATAATAGCGCTTTCGGGCAGGACGATCCTTATAAATTCAACAATGCTGCGGGCTACTTTCCTTGCCGGGTTAGGATGGATAGTTAAATGAGGCGGAAAAGGGTGGCTTTCCTGCCTGCGCGGCAAGGGGATAGCCGGTGAGCCAAACCAATCCCTGGCGTTATTAGCCTCCATTTGCGCTTTATCAGGCGGGGTGGATAAAACACCGATCAGCATATTGCTATTGAGATGGTACCCTTGCGGGATAAGTGCGCTGTTGCCCACAAAGCTGTTATTTTCTATAGTAGTTTTGTCAAGTATCAGTTGCTGGGCGCGGACATCCGCCTCGCCGAGCGTAACCGCATCGGCGACAAAGGCGCCGTCGCCTATTTGCAATAATGGGTGCGTTACACTGCTGGCGGTAGATATTTCTGTGTTCTTTCCAACCTTCGCCCCCAAAGCCCTGAAAAAACCTGCCACATAAACCGTTGCATAAATGGGATGCAAAACAATTAGGCTTAGCGACATCAGTTGGTCAGCAAACCATTTGCGCACATAAAACATGCTGTAAACAGGGTATTTGCCGGGCTTTATGTTGCGCTGCAATAAACGCGTTAGCAAAATAGTTTCGGCGGCAAAAAGAATGATATACAGCAATGCCAGCAAAGGCGCGCCGATCAGATAAGTAAAATCATAATCGCCGGCAGCGTTATCCAGGTTGTTTATGGTAATGATGGTTGGCAGCAGCGGCAGCAGGATAATGAACGGGAAAACCAGTATCGATAAAATAAATACCGCCTTATATTTTCTCCGGGTGAAGGTTGAAACCGATAATGGCTGCGGAAGGTCTTCAATATTTTTTTTCTCTTTAAGCTGTGCCGGGCTCCCCTGCCATACCTCGCCGGAACCTATGGTTTTGCCGGGCTGCAAAAAGCTTAAATCCTGCAATTCGCCCCAGGCATCGATACGACTATCTCCTGAAATAATAGCGCTGCTGCCAATATAGGCATGATCGCCCAAGGTTATCGGACGAAGCTTCAATAGCCCGTCCTCTACAAAAGCATTGTTCAAATTCGTTTGCGAACTGATGCTTACGTCGCTGCCGATGGTGATCAGGTCTTCTGCGCCGAAGCTAAATTCGCTTATTTGCGCATCGGGAGCTATTTTCATCCCCAATAAGCGCAGGTAGACGGGATAAAGCGGTGTGCCATTCAAAAACTGGGCGGGTAATAAACGCTGCATAGTTTTTACAAGCCACCACCTGAAATAATAGGCGCCCCACAGCGGATAATCGCCGGCTTTCATTTTACCTATAACCAGCCATTTCGTGCTGACGCATAAAACGGTAAATACAGGCGGCATAATTGCAAACAGCACCAGTGAAGCAATAATGGAATAAGCTACACTGCTTGTTTCCTGGTCCGTATAATAATAACCGAGGTAGGGAATAAATACCTGGAAAGCAAACAGTCCATAAATAACCAGCAGGGCAACGGTTTGTGCCGCCCAGCAGGTAACGTGGCGCAGAACGGGTATTTGGTTAAAAACACGTTTGGGTCTCTGCTTTGCTTCGGCCCTCGTGCCCCAAACTTCAATTAAATTATTTAATGGCCGGTTAATGTATACATCCTTTAGCGAAACATTTGGCAGGCCCGCATCGCGCCGGAGCTGCGACACAAAACCGGCGGCTAATAAAGAATGCCCGCCCAGGTCGGTGAAAAAATCCATATCCGGGGTAATCATCCTGTTGGGGAATACCCTGTGCAATATCGCCAATATTCTTCCGGCAAGCGGCGCATTCATATCAAGGGCCTCTTCGGGACTGTCCGGATCAGCCATTAATGAAGTTGGCACCGGCAGCGCCTTGCGGTCTATTTTACCACTGGGCATTCTGGGCATCTGGGAAAGCACTACTATGGCGGACGGTATCATATAGGAGGGCAAACCTTTTGAAAGTTCAGCCCTGAAAACGTTTTCTTCTATACATAACAATCCTTCGGTCACCACATACCCGACCAAATGCCCGTGTCCTGCATTATCCTTTTTTACCGCCGCAGCCGCTGATCTTACGCCGGCAATTTCATTTAGCTTTGATTCGATCTCACCTAATTCAATCCGGTAACCGCGCAATTTTATCTGGTCGTCAAGCCGGCCTTGCATATCAATGCTGCCATCTTTATTGATGATGGCGATGTCCCCCGTGCGGTATACCATATCACCCGGAAGCGCGGCTAGCGAGGCTGGTTTTGTCACGAATTTTTCTTTGGTAAGATGGGGCAGCTTAATATAGCCGGAGGATACCCCCGGTCCTGTAATTACCAGTTCGCCGGGCTCACCGACCGGTACTAAATTCAGCGCCTCATCCACCACCGCCAAGTTATAATTGGGCAGCGGCTGCCCGATAACGATCGGGTCACCCGGTTTAAGGGCGGCTATTGTTGCCGTAACTGTTGTTTCAGTGGGTCCATAGCTGTTAAAAAAATCGCCTCCCCTCTTTAGCCCATTTGGCCAGCACCTGCGGAGTGCAAGCTTCACCGCCGGCATTAACCAGTCTGAGCGAAGGCAGACTATCTTCAATAACGGCCAGCAAACTGGGAACGGCGTGGAGAACAGTTATTTTTTCCTTTCTTAACACATCCGAAAGCTCATCAACAGCCTTTGAGGTAATATTATCTGAAACCCATAAAGCAGCGCCGGCAAAATAGCTGATCCAGGTTTCCTCGCACCACATATCGAACGATACTGAGAATCCCTGGTACACCTTATCAGCGGGCCGTATTTGTAGTATGCTTTGCTCCGATCTCACCAGATGACATATCTGCTGATGGCTGATTGGTATCCCCTTAGGTTTGCCCGTACTGCCGGATGTGTAGAGGACATAGGCGCAATCAAAGGGTAAAGGGCCGGCCCCAGCCCCAGCCCCCTCTAAATCTCCCCCGGTTGGGGAGACTTTTTGAAGCTCCCCGAGCTCAGCCTCCTCTAAATCTCCCCCGGTTGCGGAAACTTTTTGAAGCTTCCCGGGCTCAGGTTCAAACTCCCCATTTCTTTCAACCTTATCTGAATTTCCAACCTCATTAAATGCCATTCCAGCTAAAGCCCCTCCGCCGATCGGTTGAAAAACTTTAAAAGCCGTCGCAGCTAAAGTCTCCCCTACCGTGGGAGATTTAGAGGGGGCCGGTACCACCAGCATCTCACAATCCACATTCAATTGCTGCATGCTGAAACAGGCTGCCGCGCCGACCTCCTGTAATATCACCTCCACCCGCTCGGCAGGTATTTCACGGTCGACCGGCACATAGGCGGCCCCGGCCTTAACAATACCTAATATGATCACATGCAGTTCCAGCCCGCGCTGCCACCAAACACCGACATTGCTTTTAGGGCCTATCCCTTTTTCTTTAAGATATAATGCAACGGCATCGCTCCATCGGTCCAGTTCGGTATAGGTTAAGCTTTGATCATGAAAAATAAGGGCGGTATTATCGGGATATTCATGCGCCGATCTTCGAAATAGTTCAGACAGCGTTTCTTCCCTTATCAAGTCCGGACGGTCAGCGCCAAGAACAATACTTAGTTCATTCATAAAAAAAACACATCATACAAATCTACGCTATCAAAATCGCACAATTGGATTCTTCCCCAAAGCTAACGTAGTTTTTAGTGTTAGATATATAAATTTGATTTTGTTTAATTGGTGAGTGGGCAGTAGCAGCAGGCAGTCTGCCACGGGCAGTGGGCAGTGGGCAGTGGGCAGTGGGCAGTGGGCAGTGGGCAGTGGGCAGTGGGCAGTTCAAACTTTTCACGTTTGAAAATTAAAAATCAAACATATTCAGGGCTTTAGAGTCAATAAATAGCTGCAAACTGATAACTGCTTACTGCAAACTGCCTCTAAAACCCTGTCCTATGCGGATCATGGAGCATGTCGCTCATTTCTATTATTTTATCATCAATATCGTTAACACACTTATTCATCATTTTTATACATTCCCGCTGATCGACCAAATGTTCTTTTTCCAGGTTCATTAAACCTTTTAACGTGGCGATCGGCCCGCGTATCTGGTGTGATAAATAAGATGAATATTCTGAAAGCTTTTTATTTTTTATCTGCAGGTCTTTCGTTCTTTCATCAATTATTTCTTCCAGGTGATGATTGATACGGTCGAGGTTATCTTTTTGTCGTGAAACTTCAGCGTTCAGGTTGGTGAGCTGCTTATTGGTTCTTGCCTTGCGTTTTACGTTACTTATTAACACCCCTACCAAAACCAATAAAAGGCCGGCAACAATAGCTACCCCCAAAAATTTTACTCGGTCATATTGCTGGCGCTGAAGCAGCATCTCGTTTTCTTTTTGACGGGCTTGCTGGTTTACTTGTTCACGAATTAATTTTATTTCTGTAGAAGTGTTTTGCTTAAATACTGTACTATCCTGTTTATAAATATCCCGAAGATAATACAAAGCACCTTGGTAGTTTTTCCGTTTTAACTCCAGTTGATAGCTCGTATATTTAAAGTCAGACTCAAGTTTTTCGTCTTTAATGATTCCCGCGATAGTAGATCCTTCGGCAATAGTTTTTCCCGCATCACTGAATTTATTTTGGGCAATGTATAATTCAGCTATAGTAAGGTCTACACTCGCAATCGTTACATTTAAATCCAATTGCTTAGCTTCTTTATTAGCTTCTAATAATAAGCTTTTAGCCTTGTCAAACTGGTTTAAGTTAAAATACATGACCCCTTTGTTTTGCATGCATTGGATTATATTCACAGAATCTTTTAAAGCAGCAAAAATGGCGTTGCTTTTATCATAATAATTTATAGCCTGATAAAAGCTTTTTTTATGATAATATACTGTACCAATATTTAAATATATCGGGGCGATTAACTTAACATTGGACAACTTTTGTGCGATCACTAAAGCTTTTTGAAAATAATCTAATGCAAGTTCATAATCATCGTTACGATATAAATTTCCGATATTATTATATACGCTTCCTTCGCCCCTCAAATCTTTAATTTCCTTAAAATAATCAAGCGCAGCCAGGTAGTCATGTATGGCGTTCGCAGAATGGGTTAAATAGTAGTTGCCTATACCCATAATACGATAGGCTTCGCCAATACCTTCTTTGTAGTCTATCTTTTGCGCAATTGCCAGAGCCCTGGCCCCATCCTGTATCGTTTGATCAGGGTTTGTTAAACGCATCGCAAAGCCCTGCTTATTTAATTTAATAACCTCGCCGGTATCCGGGCCGGCAGTTTTCTCTGATATGTCTGCTATAGCGGAAAAGCTGATAAGTACTAAAAAAGTAAATATGAAATATTTTGCCATTTAAAACACTATTACGTTCAATTCAGAAGAAAGTTATATGTAAAAAAAATATAACACTCACTATTACAAAGCAATCTTTAATTTATTTGATATTTTATTTTGTTTATTGAAATATATTACATACGTTTGAGGCTGATAAATTATTGAATAACGAAAGTTACACTAATTAAGAGTTTATTGATTAACCCAAAACAGCAATGCTGTTGAGGTATTAGCGGCTTAAACCGCACAATAATCTATTCTTAATTCAATTCCAACTCTCTGAATTCAAGCAAAATACAGAATTAAATTGTGGTCGGTTGTCCCGATTTTTTCTATATTTTTTTTCAAAAAAATGCAAAAAATTTCCATCACGACTTTAGTTGTTTTTTTCTAAGTCGTTGTTTCAATCAATATCAAACCTATCGATTGAAACTATAATCCGGTGATTTGGCATTTATACGCAAAAAGGCCTGTAAAAGATATACGTAACGAATAATAACTAATAACTATAAATAAGCTAATTAACCTGAAACTAAATATTCTAATAATGAAAAAGGTACTATTTTCTGCAATATTCATTCTGGGCTCGGTAGTGGCGCTTTCAACTTCCGCTCAAACAAAAAATGCAATATCAAATGTTAATCCGAAAACATCAGTAATGAGCGACAAGCAAAATACCGGCAGCGGCGATTTGATGGGCGACAAACAAAATACCGGAAGCGGCGATTTGATGGGCGACAAACAAAATACCGGAAGCGGCGATTTGATGGGCG
>DAIOXE010000015.1:0-17698 GCA_036758125.1 Mucilaginibacter sp. | reverse complement strand
ACAAACAAAATACCGGTAGCGGCGACCTGAATTAATCGATAAATAATAAAATATTATTTGCAAAACATCTGTTCCTTTTATTTGGAACAGATGTTTTTTTATGTGAGGAGTTTTCTACAGCACTGTTTTCTTGATCTTTGTCTTTAAAGTCTCGAATTCCCGGGTTAAACTAAACGGACAATTGCAGCCGTATCTTCCAAATCAAAGTCGTCAATGTCCCATTCTTCGTCATCTTCCAGTCCAAGCCATTCCTTCATTTCGCTGTGTTCCGGGTTTGCGGGGTTTTTTAAGATTTCCAGCAGGTTTGCATAGCCCCAGGAGCCGCCGCAATCTTCGGGCGGGCAAGCGCCTTTACCCGCAATACAATCCGCTATAGCTGTTTTTTCAGGCTTTATTTTCTCCAAAGTGATTGCATGTTCCCAGGTGTCACCAAAATCATATATATAGCTGAACTTTTGGTTTTCTTTTTTAAATATTTCGTTTATTTTAGTTTTTGCAGCATCCATAAACTCCTCATATTCTTCATCTTCATATGGGTCTTTAATAACGGGGCTGCTGCCAAACCCGCCAGGCGAAAATTGGAACAGGTGATAATTCTCCCATCCGAAAGCCTCCTGTATAACTAAGTGAAACCCGTGGAAACTAAACTGCGCCGGAACTAATACCCTTCGCCAAACAGGTGGCTTTGATATGTTTTTAAGCTGAATTTTGAATTGAAAAGTCATCGTGCAATTTACTGATTTTTCGCGCCAACAAAAGCTATATTTGCTTCAAATTGATAATTATGAATCTTATAAAACAATATGTAGAGCAGCATAAACAACGTCTATTAGATGAGTTGTTTGACCTGCTTCGCCTCCCCTCGGTTAGCGCCGACCCGAAGCACAAACAGGATCTGTTAAATACTGCAGAATTGGTGGCAAAAAAGCTGCGAGATGCCGGCGCTGATAATGTAGAGGTTTGCGAAACTGCAGGCAACCCTATAGTATATGGCGAAAAAATCATAGATGCATCAAAACCGACAGTTTTGGTTTACGGCCATTACGATGTACAGCCGCCGGACCCGCTTGAATTATGGAAAACGCCGCCCTTTGAACCAACAATTCGTGATGGTAAAATATACGCCCGCGGCGCCTGTGATGACAAAGGGCAGTTTTACATGCATGTAAAAGCATTTGAACTTATGATGCAGACGGGCACCCTGCCCTGCAATATTAAATTTATGATAGAGGGTGAGGAAGAAGTAGGCTCATCAAACCTGGGTATTTTTGTAAAACAAAATAAAACCAGGCTAAAGGCCGATGTGGTACTAATTTCCGACACTTCAATGATCAGTATGGAGCATCCTTCGCTTGAAACGGGCCTTCGGGGATTATCTTACGTCGAAGTTGAAGTAACCGGCCCTAACCGCGACCTGCATTCGGGTGTTTACGGCGGCGCTGTGGCCAATCCTGCAACCATACTGGCTAAAATGATAGCTTCATTACACGATGAAAATAACCATATTACCATACCAGGATTTTATGATAAGGTAATAGAATTAACTGCAGATGAACGCAAATCGCTTAATAATGCCCCGTATGATGAGGAGGAATATAAGAAAGACCTTGGCGTAGATGAATTGTGGGGCGAAAAAGGCTACACAACATTTGAGCGTACCGGCACCCGCCCTACCCTCGAAGTAAACGGTATTTGGGGCGGATATATGGGCGAAGGCACCAAAACAGTATTGCCGGCAAAAGCCCATGCAAAAATCTCAATGAGGCTGGTTCCAAATCAAAGTTTTGAAGAAATCACTCAACTTTTTACCAATCATTTTAAAAAAATAGCGCCGAAGTCGGTAAAAGTGAAGGTAACCCCGCACCATGGAGGCGAGCCTGCAGTTACCCCTACTGACAGCATTGCTTACCGTGCCGCCCAAAAAGCCATAACAGAATCGTTTGGCAAAGAGCCGATCCCTACCCGCGGCGGTGGCAGCATACCAATTGTCGCTCTATTTGAAGCCGAGCTGGGATTAAAAACAGTATTAATGGGCTTCGGGCTTGATAGTGACGCGCTGCATTCGCCAAACGAGAAATACGATATTTTTAATTATTATAAAGGCATTGAAACGATACCGCTGTTTCATAGGTATTTTGCGGAGTTGTCTGCGCAGTGATTGGGGGGTCTGAACTCGAATTTTTGGAATTAAGGAATTAATAGAATTCAGTTGTTGAAAATTCTAAAAATTCTTTAATTCCAAAAATTCGAGTTCAGACAATTAAACGGTTATCCTTTCACATTTTCTTAAAAATGCGTCATCTGCATCGGCCCCAATTCCCGGTGTATCATCTATGTATAATTTGTAGCCTTGAAAAATAACACCGCCAATACAGGGGTCTTCCAGGTGGCCGAGCATACAAGTGTCCATGTCATAAAATTTAATGTTAGGGCTGGCATATACAAAATGTAGCTTTGCGCTTAAAGCAATACGGCTTTCAAGCATTCCTCCCATCATACACGCAATGCCTTTATCAGCAGCAACGTCGTGAATTTGCCTGGCTTCATATATCCCGCCTGATTTTGCCAACTTTATGTTAATATAATGGCAGGATGCAGTGTTGATCTGCTTGCGTGCGTCATGATGGCTGTAAACGCTTTCATCGGCCATAATTTTTACCGGAGAAAGCTGCAATAATTCAGGCAGCCGATCATCATACCAAGTACGCATTGGCTGTTCGCAAAACTCGATATTATATTTGCCCATAGCTTGCAAAGCGTAAACCGCATCATCAAAAGTCCAGCCCTGATTAGCGTCGATGCGTATTTTTATTTCGCCTCCAGTAGCTTCACGTATCTGCTTAACGCGCTCCACATCATCAACAGCTGCTTTTCCTAATTTTACTTTAAGTATTTTAGCGCCCGAAGCTTTAAAAACTAATGCTTTTTTAGCCATTACATTTGGAGCCGAAATTCCAATAGTTATATCCGTTTCAACTACCAGTTTTTCGCCCCCTAAAAATTTATAAAGCGGCAGGCCGGCATTTTTGGCGGCGATATCGTATAAGGCCATGTCGAATGCGCTTTTAATGGTAGTATTGCCGGCAGTAAAATTATGCAAGTCCTGCAAACGGCCTGAGACATCCAGAGCGTCCTTCCCTATCCATAACTTAGCGAACTCATGTGCCATTATTAAGCAGGTGTCCTGGGTTTCGCCAACTATCATCGGGAAGGCGGAGCATTCGCCAACGCCGTAAAAACCGGCGTTAGTGTGCACTCTTATAAAAACATTCTGGGCATGGTCCATGGTCCCGGTCGCTATGGTAAAAGGCTCCATAGGTATGCTGAACCGATAAATATCAATTTTGGTAATGGCGAGGGATGGAGTTGTCAATTCGACTGTCGTTGTAAAGTTGTAAAGTTATAATGTTGTACCGTATCTTTTAATTCTTTTCTTCCTAACTTGTTAACTTTTTTCTTCGAGACTTTCCCGACTTTCGGACTTTTCTAACTAATCTCTAAACTCCAGTCTCTAATCTCTACATTATTTTGCATTTTCACACAATTACACTATATTTGTGTTACTTCAGTTAAAAATTCAACTTTAGCCGCCAAATCCCTGCCAAATTAGGGAAATGAGATCTGTGCTAATTTTAAAATCTTCATTAATTTACAAACACTATCATAAATAAACTATGCCCGAAAATTTCGATTATAATTCAACCAGGAATAAGCTTATCCTGTCTGAATATGGCCGCAACGTACAAAATATGGTGAAATATATTGTTGCGCTGCCCACAAAAGAAGAACGCAACCGCTATGCCCAGGTGGTAATTGACCTGATGGGCTTTTTGAACCCTCACCTGCGCGATGTAGCGGATTTTAAACATAAACTGTGGGATCATTTGCACATTATATCTGATTTCCAGATCGATGTGGACTCGCCGTATCCAAAGCCGTCGCCCGATGCTATCCATCTTAAGCCCGAACCGTTAAAATACCCGCATCAGCGCATAAAATATAAGCATTATGGTAAAACCATTGAGCTGATGATTGAAAAAGCCAAAAGTATTGAAGACCCCGACCGTAAAAGACACATGGTGCAGGCGGTAGCCAATTTTATGAAAATGGCTTATGTACAGTGGAACAAAGATTCGGTTACAGATGAAATGATATTATCAGACCTTTATAATTTATCAGGCGGACAGTTAAAACTGGAAGATAATATCAACCTCAACCGGGTTGAATACCGCCCAAACACTTATAGCAGCAGTAGTCAAAGCGGCCGCGGACGTGGCGGCAGCCAAAGCAATCGCGGGCGTACCGGCAGTAATCCACGCAACAATAATCAAAACCGTAACCGCAATACCGGAGGAGGCTCTAAAAAGTATTAACTTCGTTGGTTCATAGTTCATGGTTGATAGTTCATAGCCAGATCAGACCATGAACTATGAACCATGATCCACGAACTAATTATGACCAACGCATTTGTAATAAATGGCGGCAAGCCGCTGAAGGGTGAAATTATACCCCAGGGTGCAAAAAACGAAGCGCTGGAGGTTATTTCGGCGGTACTTTTAACCCGTGAAAAGATAACTATCAGCAATATTCCCGATATAAAAGATGTTAATAAACTGATAGAATTGCTCGGCAATATGGGCGTTGCAATTGAACGCCTGGCGCCTGATACTTATAGTTTTGAAGCAAAAAATATCGACCTGGATTTTTTCCTGTCGGATGACTTTAAAGAAAAAGGGGGCGGCCTCCGCGGTTCTATTATGATCGTCGGCCCATTATTGGCCCGATTTGGAAAAGCATCAATACCAAAACCAGGCGGCGACAAAATTGGTCGCCGCAGGCTTGACACCCATTTTCTTGGATTTGAAAAACTCGGCGCACGGTTTGATTATGATCCCTCGAATGGTTTTTTTAATGTAGACGCCTCAAATTTAAAAGGCACTTACATTTTATTGGATGAAGCATCGGTAACCGGTACAGCGAATATTGTAATGGCAGCGGTGCTGGCCAAAGGCACAACAACCGTATACAATGCCGCCTGTGAGCCTTATTTACAGCAGTTATGCAAAATGCTTAACCGGATGGGCGCAAAAATAAGCGGAGTGGGTTCAAATCTTTTAACTATTGAAGGCGTTACTGAATTGGGGGGCACCGAACACCGTTTGTTGCCCGATATGATCGAGATCGGTTCGTTTATCGGCCTTGCAGCCATGACCGAGTCTGAGATCACCATTAAAAACGTACATTACAATGAATTGGGTATGATCCCCGATGTTTTCAGGCGTTTGGGCATTCAATTTGAATTGAGGGGTGACGATATTTATATCCCATCGCAAAAGCATTACGAAATAGATACATTTATTGATGGCTCGATCATGACGATTGCCGATGCCCCCTGGCCCGGCTTTACCCCCGACCTGTTAAGCATTTGCCTGGTGGTAGCCATACAGGCCAAAGGTTCGGTTTTGATCCATCAGAAAATGTTTGAGAGCCGCCTGTTTTTTGTAGATAAATTACTTGATATGGGCGCACAGATCATTTTGTGTGATCCTCACCGGGCAACAGTGATCGGGCTTGATAAACATGTGCAATTGCGCGGTATATCCATGACCTCCCCCGATATACGCGCCGGTGTGGCCCTACTCATTGCCGCATTATCGGCCAAAGGCAAATCAACCATTTATAATATCGAGCAGATAGAGCGCGGCTACCAGCATATCGACAAGCGTCTTATAGCATTAGGCGCGGATATAACGAGAATTTGATTTGGAGAGATTGGAGATTAGTGATTGGAGACTGGAGATTAGTTGGAGAGACCATTCTTTCTAATCTTCATCAACCTCTGATCACTAATCTCCAACCTCTGACCTCTAATCTCCAATCACCAACCTCTAATCTCTAAAAATTACCTATCTTTATCCCAAACCTGATTAAAAGATGCCATACCAAAACCGGAGATCGACCTATTCCAGTTTTATACTGATCTTTGTCTTCATTAAAGTAGGCTTAAACTTATTAGCCATTGCTCACTTTGGATTTCACCGGGATGAGTTTTTGCACCTTGTACTTGCCGATCATTTGGACTGGGGCTATAAAGAAGTGCCGCCATTTATCGCCTTGCTGGCTAAGATCACATCGCTGGTTTTTGGTAATTCCGTTTTTGCAGCTCGTATATTCCCTACAATTAGCAGCGGGTTGATCGTCTGGTTCACCGGTCAGATCACCGTTGAACTGGGCGGGAAAAAATTCGCTGTGGCCCTCGCCTGCCTGGCTTTGATATTTTCCCCGGGGTTCGCGGCGAGCGGCTATCTTTTTCAACCGGTAGTTTTCGACCAGCTATGGTGGGTGATGGCGGTTTGGCTGCTCACAAAATACAGCAATACATCCTCTGTTAAATACTTGTACTGGCTTGGTGTAGTGGTTGGTTTAGGGATGCTAACCAAATATTCAATGGCTTTTTTCACGTTTGCTTTGATTTTCGGCATTGCCCTTAGCAAGCAACGTAAAATGTTGTTAAACAGGCATATTATCGGCGCGGCGATAATAGCTATCATCATATTTTTGCCAAATGTTATCTGGCAGTTTAATCATCATTTGCCGGTTATTACCCACATGAGAACGCTGCAGAAACAACAATTGGACTATATTAAACCTTCTGATTTTATTAAACAGGAACTAATGGTTAACGGCGCAGCGTTGTTTATCTGGCTTACAGGCCTGATATTTTTGCTGTTCTCATTCAGGCTGCATAAATTCCAGTTCCTTGCGATAGCGTTTATATTGATATTTACGTTTTTACTGGTAATGAATGGTAAGAGCTATTATTTATTCGGCGCTTATCCCATGTTGTTTGCCGCCGGCGCATTCGGCTTTGAAAGATGGCTAAAAGCCAGTGGTTACATACTTCGCGGACTTGCAATTGCCTTGTTTACTGTTCCAAATCTTATACTGTTCCCAATAGTACTGCCTGTTTTACCATTAAACCAAACACTCGCCTTTTTTAGGTTTGCAGATCAAAACATTCCTTTTTTGCGGTTTGCTGTAACCTGGGAAGATCATCAAGTTCACAAAACAACACAAGATTACGCTGATATGCTTGGATGGAATGAGATGACTGCTAAAGTGGCCAAAGCATGGCAAAGCCTTACGCCCGAACAGCAAAAACACACCCAAATTTTTGCTGATAATTACGGCGAAGCAGGCGCGATACACCTTTTAGGCAAACAATATAATTTACCCGAAGTAATTTCCCTCGCCAGCAGCTTTACTTTATGGGCGCCGGATAGCCTTGACGGTCAATACATTATTTATGTTGACGACAAGGGCGGGGGAAACATAGAAACTTTTAAATCATGCCTTGAAAGTTACCGCAAAGTTGGCGAAGTGGAAAATCCGTTGGCCAGGGAAAAAGGAACTGCTGTTTTTATTTTGGTGCATCCGGGCCCGGCGTTGAACGAACGCTATAAGAAAGAGCTTGCTGTGAAACGATTGCAATGATTTTAATTTGGCAATTTGAAAATTTGACGATTTGAAAATTTGAAAATTATTTTTTTTATCTGATAAGTATTGACAAATCAAACATTCCTATTAATATGCGGGGCTTAAAAACTATCATCTTCCTGTTCATCTCGAACACCTTTATGACCTTTGCCTGGTACGGGCACCTAAAATTTAAAGAATATGACTGGGGTAAAAATTTAGGGCTGTTTGCCGTTATCCTGATTAGTTGGGGGCTGGCATTTTTTGAATATACTTTCCAGGTACCGGCCAACCGAATTGGTTATAAAGGCGATGGTGGGCCGTATTCATTAGTTCAGTTAAAAACCATACAGGAAGCCGTTACTTTAACGGTATTTATGCTTTTCACTATCGTCTTCTTTAAATCAGAAAAATTGGCTTGGAATCATTTTGTTGGTTTTGGGCTGATTGTGTTGGCGGTGTATGTGATATTTAAGAAATGGTAGGGTTTGATGTGTGGATGTGCAAATGTGCGGATGTGCAAATGGGACAATTATGAAATTTGATTATTTTGTATTTTTGTTTTGATTTCGCTTAGTAAAGCAAGCTTTATGAAACTTAAGACCTATTTACCGTGTGTCAATTTTATTACCCTCCCGTCTTTTGCGGATAGAATAATTAAAAAAGTCCCACCATACATACCCTCTGGTAATGTTCCGCTTAAAACCCAGTAGCTATCAATTAAATAAATTTCATAAGGTTTTTCACTAATTATGTCATCCTTACCGTAAATTTTAAACAGCATCGGCTCTGCTATGGCTACAGCCGCTTTTTCATTACTGATAATTTTTTTAACGGGTGATTGTTCCTCACTTGACTTTTCAGACAATGCCTGTCTAAGTTCCTTTTTTGCAACTTCAACCCCGAGTATAGTATGATGTTGTTTACAAGAAAATAAAGTAATTAAAATCAGACACACCAATAAATATTTCATAATTATATATTTCTGTGATACAAAGACTTACGGAGTTTTAAAAACTTCGCAAGTCTCGCCTACCCCATTTTAAAAACCATTCACCTTTCACCTTTCACCTTTCGCCTTTCACCTCCTTAAGGATTTAACTTTCCATTTACAATCCTATCGGTATAATCCTGGATGAAAGCTTTACAATCAAGCATACCTTTATTCATTTCGGGGTTAAATTTACCAGCCATCAAGTTTTTTTCTAAACCTTTATCAGCGACTGCAAATATTCCTGTAATTCTTTTCCCATCGAACAAATAAGTATAATTACCCTGCATAAACTGGTATATATTCCCCGGCGAATTTATTACTCTTGGGGTTTCATCAGGTAAATTACTGATCAAACTTCGGCCCCATGATCTGAAAGGCTTATGGTAGCCGATCAGATCAACCAGGGAAGGGTATATGTCCATTTGCGAAGTCAGGTCTGTTCTGCCCCCTTTCAAAGCATAAGCTTTATTGGCGCTGTAAAACAATATCGGAACAGCAAAACGGTTTATGGGCTTGCTATATTCGGGATAATAAGTTTGACTGGTATGATCGGCGGTAATCACAAAAATCGTGTTATTGAACCAGGGCTGTGTCTTCGCATAATTAAAAAAAAGCCGCAACGCATTGTCCGAATATTGAACACATTTATCGATAGCAAGTGGGCCGCCCTTAAACTTTGTTTTATACTTTTCGGGGATCTGGAAAGGATCATGCGAGGATAAGGTAAATAAAGTGGCCATAAATGGTTGTTTTTGCGTACCGAGGTTTTTACCCACGAACTGAAAAAATGGTTCATCCCAAATACCCCAAATGCCATCAAAATCATTATCGTTATTATATTCCGTTTTTCCGTAATACTTTTTAATCCCTAAAATATTACCAAATCCAAGGAAACCCATAGAACCATTTGCCGCGCCATGGAAAAATGAGGTTTGATAACCTAAACTATCGCAAACAGATACGATGGACTGGATTTTTTGTTTAGCATAAGGTGATGAAGTAAACGCCGTTTGAAATGAGGGAATGCCTGCTAAAATTGATGACATTGCATGAATAGACTGACGCCCATTGGCATAAGCATTAGTAAATATTAAACTGTTATCAGATAATGAATCTAAAAAAGGAGTATATGATTTAAAATTAGGGATAGATATACCTCTGTTCATGCTGCCCCAGTACTCTCTTGCCATGCTTTCTAATATAATGATTACGATATTAGGTTTGATAGCTGGGTCGCCCTTATATTGTTTTACTGGCTTAATATTGGTGCTGATATAATTTTCGCTCGTCCAGTGTTCAATCTTAAAATTATTGCTATTGAGCGTTCTAAAAATTGCAAAGGGTGTATTTAATACTATATCGCCCTGGTTTGTAATCGTAACATGCTTGTAAGCATCAACCATGTTAATGGGCCTGGTACTGTGTTTAAAATCGCCCCTTACTCCGCCGATCATTAACGCAAGAACGACCGGGACCGAAACCAGCGAGGAGTAAAAATAAGGCCTTAAATTCTTTATTGGCCTGGCTTTTACCTTTACACGGTAATACAGCCATATCCAGCAAAGGCAGCATGATACATATATAATAATTACATACCAATATGCCCACGAAAAATGAGCAAATAATGCCTTCTTGTTATTTTCATCTGCAAGCAGGTCGAGTGTGGCTTTGGTTGACCGCACCTGGCTGAAACGATAATAAATAATATCGACAAAATTTGTAGCGTAAGCCAGAAAATTGGTAATGAAATATAAAATGGCTAAACATTTTTGATAAGTAGCTTGTGTATTAATCTTTACAGGAAGGATGCTTAACACAATAAATAAACTATTGATATACAACAGCGCTGTTGTATCAAAGGCCATCCCATAATAACACAGCTTTAATAAACCATACAGGTTATCAACAGTAAAAAGATTTGTATTAAATACAAAAAACAAAACCCTGCTTATAAAATAGAATATATAGCCTAATAATATTCTATATAAAAGCGCCTTATATTCAGTCAATCTAAAGGTAGCATTCATTAAAATATCGCTTTTATTTTATCAGCTATTGCCTGGTTAAAAGATAACCAGGCCTTTTCAGAAAAAGGACCATATTAACTCCCCGTAAAGACAATGTTAATTTTAAATGCGAAGCTAATAAAAAGCGAAAAATGTTTTAGCGATTACACCATGGGTTAACGAAATGCCATTAGAAATGACAAAAGGATTATTAATGTATGGGATAAGAAACTCGTATCCAAAATGAAAAAGACCTTTCGCCCTTCACCTCATCGCCTAAGCAGAAATCGCATTAATAATATCATATTGCGTAATGATCTCCATCTGGCCATCGGTTTCCACTAAAACTGCGGTATTATCCTTATTGATCATTGCTGATATTTTATCAATAGAAGTATTCAAATCAACAAAGGGAAATGGGCTCGTGATAATATTTAATATGGGCTGAGACTTTATCGATGGATTTTCTATCAACGAATTTAATATGTCACTTTCTGTTATTTTGCCTATTACCATACCTTTTTGAGTCACCGGTATTTGCGAAATATTGAGCGATTTAATGGTATTTATAGCCTCCAGCACTGTGTTTTCGCAATCGATGGTAATGATCGGCTGGTTTTCTTTCTTTTGGATGATATGGCGTGCTGTGAGTTTTTCGTCTTTTAAAAAACCGCGGTCGCGCAGCCAATCGTCATTATACATTTTAGCCATATAGCGGGAGCCATGGTCGGGGAAAATTACCACTACCACATCCCCTGCTTTAAATCTGTCCTTCATTTGCAATACTCCGGCTACCGCCGATCCGGTTGAGTTACCTGCAAAAATGCCTTCTTTGCGGGCTATTTCACGTGTCATTAACGCAGCATCTTTGTCAGTTACTTTTTCAAAATAGTCTATAAGGCTGAAATCAACATTTGCAGGTAAAAAGTCCTCGCCGATACCTTCGGTTATGTAGGGATACACCTCATTTTTATCAAAAATGCCGGTTTCTTTATATTTTTTAAACACCGAACCATAGGTATCAATGCCTAAAACCTGAATTGCCGGGTTCTTCTCCTTCAAATATTTTGCTATGCCTGAAATTGTGCCGCCCGTGCCTACGCCTGCCACCAGGTGTGTGATCTTGCCTTCGGTTTGTTCCCATATTTCCGGGCCAGTCCATTCATAGTGCGCGGCAGTATTTGAAAGGTTATCGTACTGGTTAGGTTTCCATGAATTGGGCACTTCCTTTTCCAAACGCGAGGATACGGAATAATAAGAACGCGGGTCTTCCGGGTCGACATTGGTTGGGCAAACAATTACCTCGGCGCCAAAGGCGCGCAGGGCGTCAAACTTTTCTTTTGATTGTTTATCGGTGCTGGTAAAAATACACTTGTAGCCTTTTATAACAGCGGCTATAGCCAAGCCCATACCCGTATTGCCCGATGTACCTTCAATAATAGTCCCGCCTGGTTTAAGTTTCCCGCTTTTTTCGGCATCCTCTATCATTTTAATAGCCATCCGGTCCTTTATGGAATTGCCGGGATTCGTAGTTTCAATCTTGGCCAAAACTATAGCCGGGATGTCCTTTGTTACATTATTTAACTTAACCAGGGGCGTATTGCCGATGGTTTCTAATATATTTTTATACCACATAGTGCTCAAATTTACCTTTCTTAAATGATATATCGTTGTGACAGCTTGATTAAGTGAGTGGTTGATTGGGTTGATTAAACGAGTAATGGATTCAATCTAACGAAATAAGTTAATTGAACATTATTATTTTCTTTGATAATCATGGCTGCAATAATTTATATTTGGTTGTGAATTTACTGAAATGGGTTTTAGGTTTTCTTGCCGCATTTGCGATAACATTCGGCTTAGTTAATGCGTTTGTATATCTTGATATTGTGAACAAATTCGTAGACCGTAACATAACCTATTATTGTATCTACCATTTATTTTTGCAAATAATCTGCTTTTCCTCATTTGCTTTTTTAGCCTGTTATTTCGTTCCTAAACAAAAGAAATATGCAGGCCTTTTAACAATAATTGTAAGTCTTTCGTTTGTGGCTTTTGGTTTATATATGAATTTTACAAACAAATCATTTCAGGGCTATATTGACATAAAATTCATTATTAATTACGTAGGTATAACATCAGGGTTGCTAATAGGTTTTTATATTAGCTACGAGAAGTTTAAAAATAAGGGCTGGAGCACCGGGAAAAACTTAGATCGTGATATTGAGGTGTACTAAGTTAGATGGCTTCAACCACTCACCTAATCAACCCAATCAACTTAATCAACCCAATCAACTAAAATATCAAATGCTTCACCGTCAACCCGTTATTAATAAGCTGTTTTAACGATTCAATACCAATCCGCAAATGCATTTCCACAAATTCTTCTGTAACTGCGGAATCACTTTCGGCGGTTTTAACACCTTCGGGTATCATAGGCTGATCTGATATCAACAGCAATGCCCCGGTGGGTATCTTATTGGCAAAGCCGGTAGTAAATATCGTTGCCGTTTCCATATCGATAGCCATTACCCTGAGTTCTTTCAGGTATTTTTTAAACACTTTATCGTGCTCCCAAACACGGCGGTTGGTAGTATAGCAGGTGCCTGTCCAGTAGTCGCGCCCGAAATCGCGGATGGTTGTCGAGATTGCTTTTTGTAAGGCGAACGCCGGCAAAGCAGGCACTTCGGCGGGCAAATAATCGTTTGAGGTTCCTTCGCCGCGGATAGCTGCTATAGGCAATATTAGGTCGCCCACCTTATTTTTCTTTTTTAAACCGCCGCATTTTCCTAAAAATATAACGGCTTTCGGCCTTACGGCAGTAAGGAGGTCCATGATAGTGGCCGCTACCGGGCTGCCCATGCCAAAGTTTATAATGGTGATCCCATTCGCCGTCACGCTTTGCATGGGTTTATCGATACCTAATATGGGTGCATTATCATTCCAGAACGAAAACAGCTGTATATATTTTGAAAAATTAGTAAGGATAATATATTCGCCAAACTCAGCCAAAGTGCGCCCGGTATAACGTGGAAGCCAGTTGGTAACAATTGCATCTTTGGTTTTTAAGCCCGGTATTATTGAGCCCTTTACCTCCTTCGCTTTATTTTCCTTTTCAATTAGCTGCTGGTCCTTTTTTACGTCCAATTGTTCATTCATTTTGTAAATGTTACTTAATCGTACCTATTCGCTTTGATTTTTCACCCTCTTTGCGACTTGTCGCAGAGAAGGTCGACCAGCGTAGCGTAGTCGGGGTGAGTAAATGCCGCCATGCATTTCGCTAACCTCGCTTCCATAGTTTACTCACCCGGTCGTTGCTTCGCTCGACCACCCTCTCTTCCGCAAGCGGAAAAGAGGGTAAAATAAAGCCTTCAACAATCCAACCATAGTTCCCCCTTTAGGGGGCCAGGGGGCTAACAACAAACCCCGGCGTAAACCAGGGTTTGTTATCAAATATAAATATCTGGTTGTATACTTATCGTTAAGCCACCTTTAATTTTTTCAAGTCCGATTTCTCAAATTTCTCGTGCGCGTAATCCAAAGTGATATTTAAACGTTTAATATCCTTTTTTGATGGAAATTCGAACATCGCATCTATCATTATTGCCTCGCATATCGAGCGGAGGCCACGAGCGCCAAGTTTAAACTCTACGGCTTTGTCTACAATAAACTCAAGCACATCGTCATCAAACTCAAGCTTTACCCCTTCATATTCAAACAATTTTTTATATTGTTTAAGCAAGGAGTTTTTGGGCTCGGTTAAAATATTGTGCAGTGCTTCCCTGTCTAACGGGTTCAGATAGGTCAATATCGGCAAACGGCCTATTAATTCAGGAATCAGTCCGTATGATTTCAAATCCTGCGGCGTAATGTATTTATATAGGTTTTTAAGGTCAACTTCCCCGTCATCGCGCTTCATTTTATAACCAACAGTTTGCGTACGCAAACGATTAGCAATTTTTCTTTCGATACCATCAAAGGCGCCGCCGCAGATAAACAGGATGTTGTTGGTATTTACGGTGATCATCTTTTGATCGGGATGCTTGCGACCACCCTGCGGCGGTACATTCACCATCGTACCTTCCAATATCTTCAATAAAGCCTGTTGTACCCCCTCGCCGGATACGTCGCGGGTAATGGAAGCGTTATCACTTTTACGGGCGATTTTATCCACCTCATCAATATAAACGATTCCCTTTTCGGCAGTGGCTACATCATAATCGGCAGATTGGAGTAAGCGGGTAAGGATACTTTCCACATCTTCGCCTACATAACCGGCTTCTGTTAATACGGTAGCATCGCAAATGCAAAATGGCACATTTAGAATCTTAGCAAGGGTTTTGGCGAGCAAAGTTTTACCGGTACCTGTTTCGCCCACCATGATGATGTTTGACTTTTCGAGCTCCACCTCATCCTTTTCGATCCGCTGGTTTAAGCGTTTATAGTGGTTATATACGGCAACGGCTAATATTTTTTTTGCATCATCCTGGCCAATCACATACTGATCAAGGTGGGCTTTTATTTCCGCCGGTTTTAACATGGCGGGCATTGAAGGCGACGTTTTTACTTTTCGCACTTTTAGCTCCTCAGCCAGTATTTCATTTGCCTGGTTAACGCATTTATCACAAATATGCGCGTCAAGCCCGGCGATCAGCATCAGGGAATCCTGTTTTCCGGCCCCACAAAATGAACATCTGATCTCCTTGCTGCTCTTATTCATCTGATTTATTATTACTTATTCAAAATTAATAAAAAAGTCCGAAAGTCCGAAAAGTCAGTAAAGTCCGAAAGTAAAAAACTTTCCCTTTAATTCCTGGCTTAATGCTTACGGATTTTCGCGCTTCATTGTTACTATTTTGTTTGCCTAAAATCCAGAAAATCAATAATCTTCTTCTTTCGGACTTTACTGACTTTCCGGACTTTCGGACTCAAAGACTACTTCTTCCCTTTGGTCCCGCGTAAAATTTCATCTACCATGCCAAATTCTCTTGCTTCTTCGGCAATCATCCAGTGATCACGGTCAGACGCCTCCCAAACCTTGTCGAATGAAGCGCCGCTATGATCAGCAATGATCTGGTATAATTCTTTTTTTAATTTGGTGATTTCGTGATATGTAATTTCAATATCCGACTGCTGGCCCTGTGCACCGCCCGATGGCTGGTGAATCATTACCCTTGCGTGCGGCAACGCTGCCCTTTTACCTTCTGTACCGGCGCACAACAGCACCGCAGCCATTGAAGCCGCCATACCTGTACAAATTGTCGCTACATCATTTGATATAAATTGCATGGTGTCATAAATCCCTAAACCGGCATAAACTGAACCGCCGGGCGAATTTATATAAATCTGGATATCGCGTTTAGCATCAGCCGATTGCAAGAATAGCAATTGAGCCTGAATAATGTTTGCAATATTTTCATAAATCGCATCGCCTAAGAAGATAATGCGGTCCATCATCAAACGCGAGAACACATCCATTTGTGCTACGTTAAGCTGACGTTCTTCGATGATATAAGGCGTCATCCCGGTTGGGAGGGTGCTTTTTTCAACCCGTCCAATAAATTTATCTACATAAATACTGTTAATACGATGATGTTTAACAGCATATTTTCTGAATTCGTTTTTATCGATATTGCTCATGATTATTTTATTTTTTTAGTGGGGAAAAGCAGTTAAAGTTAGAATGGTTATAAAAGTTGTAAAAGTTATAATGGTTTTAATACCCAATCTCTAATCTCTGATCTCAAACCTCTAATCTTTACAATTTCTGAAAATCAGTATATAAAATCTCCTTCTGTTCCAAAGTAACAACGCTTTTAATATAATCGAATACCTTGTATGCTTTTACCTCATCGAGTATCTTATTGGCATTCTCCTTATTCTGTAAATATTTAACCGTGTACTGGCTCAATTGTTCATCACTTATGGGCTGAGGACTATACATCCTGAACTGCTCACCCAAACGCTGTTTGGCCAGCTCAAGAACCTCCTCGTATTGTATATCGATCTTATTTTCTTTAATGATCTTGTTCTCTATCAACGTCCATTTTAGGTTTTTGGCAAAATCATCATATCCGCCGGCTAATTCCTCTGCAGATAGCTTTTCGTTAGTAGCCTTTAACCAGCGTTTCAAAAATTCATCCGGCAGATCGAAGCTGACCTTGTTTAAACTGTACTTGTAAATATCATCCCTCAATTTGCGTTCAGCATCCTCCGCCATCATACTTTCCAATTCGGCGGTTATCTTTTCCCTAAACTCTTCTTCGGTGCTTACTGCACCTTCACCAAATAATTTGTCAAAGAACTCCTGGTTCAGGTCGCTTTCTTCTAACCGGTTAACATTTACGACGGTTAAGCGGAAATCCGACTTTAAATCAGCAGCTGTTTCTTCATCAATTTTTAACAACCCGGCAACCTTAGCCGCTTCATTATTAAATGCTTTTTGAACATCCAGCGTTACCTTGTCGCCCTTTATTAAACCGATCAGGGAGGCTTTTATGGCTTCATCCTGGATTTGATCTAAGCGTACCGACGACGTTATGTCTATCCCCTCCTCAAAAACAGAACCATCGGGCGAAAGCTGCGTCAATTCGCCATAAATCACATCATCGCCTGCCGATACGTCAGGATTTGTCATTTTGCCATAGCTGCGGCGAATATTTTTAATACGCGAGGCTAAAGTTTCCTCGTCCACTTTGATAACGTATTGTGTTAACTTATCATTTGAAGAAAAATCTATTTCAAACTCAGGTGCAAGTCCAACTTCATAATTAAATTCAAAATTATCTGCAAAATCCCAGTTATACGCTTTTTCTTCGTCAATTTTTGGCAAAGGCTGACCTAAAACTTCCAGTTGTTCGTCCTCAATATATTTATTTAAGGTATCAGAAAGCATGTTGTTGATCTCATCAACCAATATGCTTTTCCCATACATTCTTTTTATGTGCGATGCCGGCACCATTCCCGGACGAAAGCCTGGTATTTTGGCTTTTTTCGCATGGTCTTTTATTACTTTATCAACGCGCGGCTGGTAATCTTCGGGCTTAATATTGATCTTTACGATGGCGTTCAGGCTATCTATTTTTTCCTGTGAAATATTCATCTTTTACCGGGTATTTATTTAATAATTTTGGAGGAGCAAAGGTAGGAAAAAAGTTTTGAAAGTCGGAAGTCGGAAGTCGGAAGTCGGAAGTCGGAAGTCGGAAGTCGGAAGTCGGAAGTC
>DAIOXE010000014.1:0-122776 GCA_036758125.1 Mucilaginibacter sp. | reverse complement strand
ACTCAGAAAATAAACCGGTTTAAAAAATGGAAAATCCTTAACTTAATAGCATTGAGAGGGTGGTCGAGCGAAGCAAAGACCGGGTGAGTTAACTATCGAAGCGACGTGTCGTTAAGTTATCAAACCACAAATAAAATGAGAAGAATTATTGCAGCCCTATTATTGTTTTTGACAGCCCTAACAGCATCTGCACAGAAACCTATCCGCGTATGCGTGGCAGGCTTAAATCACGACCATGCTCACGGCATTTTAAGGCGCTATAAGGATGGAACTGTAGATATTGTCGGTATAGCGGAGCCGAATAAAGAGTTGTGGGTAAAATATGGGAAGCTTTACCATATCCCGGATTCGTTGTTTTTTTCCGATCTCAAACAAATGGTCCTGCTGAAAAAACCTGACGCTGTTTTAGGTTATAATGCGGTGGCTAACCATGTTGATATTGTTGAGATATGCGCCCCTCTGCATATCCCGGTTATGGTTGAAAAGCCATTGGCGGCAACGCTAAGCCAAGCGAAACGCATAGAAGACCTGGCGAATAAATATCATATAAAGGTATTAACAAACTATGAAACCACCTGGTATTCTTCCAACTTATCCATATATAATACAGTAGCGGCAGGTACTATTGGGCCGATAAAAAAAATGATAGCGCATGACGGGCACCAGGGGCCAAAGGAAATTGGCTGCAGCAAGGAATTTTTAAGCTGGCTAACTGATCCCGTATTAAACGGTGCAGGACCGCTTAATGACTTTGGTTGTTATGGCGCAGACCTCATGACCTGGATGATGCACGGTGAAAAGCCAATAGCGGTTACAGCCATTGCAAGACATTATAAACCGGCCATCTATCCAAAAGTTGAAGACGACGCCACCGTTATTGTTGAATATTCCGGGGCGACAGGGCAAATAGAAGCATCATGGAACTGGCCGTTTGGAATTAAAGATTTTGAAGTTTTTGGAGAAACGGGGTACTTACATGCCTTGGATACGAGCCATATAGTAAGCAGGATGCGCGAAAACATTAAAGGCACTCAAACGGCCGGGCCTTTACCTGCCCCAATAAACGACCCTATCATTTATTTAACCGCGGTGCTCCACAATCAGCTGCCCGGAACTGACGATCTTTCATCATTAAAATATAATATGATAGTTATGGAGATATTAGATGCGGCAAAACGATCGATTAATGCGGGAAAGCGGATTGTTTTATAATTTGTCTGAACCGTTGATTTGTTTTGATTACGAGATTCCGTTGATTAAAAAAATAAATCAAAACTTTTATAATCGATCCGTCTTTATTAATGAAGCAAAATTATATTATTTTTGCCGACTTCAAATTATCATCCATTATGTTAAAACAGCTTATTTCACTCTCAACTTTTTGTTTATTTGGTTTAGTTTCATTGGCCCAGCCTGCAAATAATGCCGCTATAATGGCGCGCAAACAAGTACCCGTGGTTTGTTATCACCAGATACGCGACTGGAAGCCTACCGATTCAAAGACCTCTAAAGATTATATTATCCCTATCGCTTCATTTAAAGCCCATATAAAAATGCTGGCTGATAGCGGCTATCATACCATCTTGCCAGACCAGTTGTATGACTATCTTACAAAAGGCACTGCTTTACCGAGCAAACCTATCATGCTGACTTTTGACGACAACGATGTTGACCAATTTAACGTTGCCCGCCCCGAATTAAAAAAATACGGGTTTAAGGGCATATTTTTCATCATGACCGTTACAATTGGAAAAAAAAAGCATTATATGACCAAAGAGCAGTTAAAACAGCTTTCGGATGAGGGTAATGTAATTGCCGCACATACCTGGAACCATAGCAACTTTAAAAAATACCAGGGTAAGGACTGGGAGATACAAATTGACAAGCCCACTAAACTGCTGGAACAAATTACCGGTAAACCGGTGAAATATTTCGCGTACCCCTTTGGCTTATGGAATCCCCAGGGATTACCGCAATTACATAAAAGAGGGTTTAAACTGGCATTCCAATTAGCGGATAAACGGTATCCGGCAGACCCGTTAATGACTGTAAGACGAATACTTGACAGCGGTTACTGGACAACCAAAACATTCAGCACTAATGTAAGGCATAGTTTTTAGGCCCTGGCCCCCTAACCCCCTAAAGGGGGAATGTATTAACTTAACGTGAGATCGATATAAGAATTGGATACCATTGCAATATGCCCCATCGGGGCTACCGCTTTGTAGAAACCAAATAACAAGGATAATTGCCACGTCAGTGGCTACCCTTCGCGAATTGGGTAGCCACTGACGTGGCAAAAACAACGTTTGAATGACGTGCTACAAAGTGGTAGCCCCGATGGGGCAAAGGTTTTTCTTATATCGAACTCACGTTAAGTTAACGATTAATATCGAACACCGAATGACGAATATTGAATGATGAAGTAAAAACTTCGACGTTCGATGTTCAAAATTCATTATTCGATATTAAATTTCTTCACTTTTTTCCTTAACTCGATAGCATTGGGGAACTTTTAAAAAGCACCCTTGAAACTTCGTGTCCTTTGTTAAAGTCTTCGTGACCTTTGTGGTAAAAAACTAACCACCATAGTCGCACGAGGAGTATTAAAGACGGCACGTACAGCCTATAAATTTTCAATCGCAGGCCCCTGCCCTACATTTGACGAATCTTCAAGCGATGGGTCGGGTTTGCAGTTGTCGTTAGCCGGTGTCACTGTGCTCACGCGCGTATTATCCGGCTTGTTTTGTATAATTGGCTGTTTTCTTTTTGACAGACCCTTATTCCGCCCCTTGGCTTTCTTTTCTTTAACTGAATTTTCCATGTTTTTTTAATTTTAAACTATCGAAAGGTATTTACCCATTACCTTGTAATTCCAACAATAATTACACCGTTTGGTTTTTGTGGTATCTTTGTGTAAATGGTACAAAACAAGTCAGCATATAGTTCTTTAATAAAAAAGGAGGCTAAAAAACTCGGCTTTATGTTTTGCGGCATTTCGAAAGGGGAATTTTTAGAAGAAGAAGCTCCCAGGCTGGAGGCATGGCTAAAAAAGGGTATGCATGGCGAAATGCACTACATGGAAAACCATTTCGATAAACGCCTTGATCCTCGTCTGCTGGTTGACGGCGCCAGATCAGTTATATCCCTTGGCCTTAATTATTTTACAGACAAACAGCAGAATGACCTATCGGGACCTAAAATCTCAAAATACGCTTATGGAACTGATTATCATTCGGTTATTAAGGACAAGCTAAAACAACTGCTACAGGTAATTAATGAAAAGATCGGCGAAGTAAACGGCCGGGCATTTGTTGATTCGGCCCCGGTGTTGGATAAGGCCTGGGCAAAAAAGGCGGGCCTGGGCTGGATTGGTAAAAACACAAACCTTATCAGCAAAAAATCCGGCTCATTTTTTTTCCTTGCCGAGCTGATAGTCGACCTTGAACTGGAGTATGATATTGAGCCCACCGCCGACCATTGCGGCACCTGCACCAAGTGCATTGACGCCTGCCCTACTGAAGCTATCGTGGCTCCTTATGTGGTTGACGGCAGCCGCTGTATATCTTATTTAACTATCGAACTAAAAAACGAAATTCCGCAGGAATTTAAAGGCAAAATGGATAACTGGATGTTCGGCTGCGATATTTGCCAGGATGTTTGCCCCTGGAACAAGTTTTCGGTGCTGCACTCCGAGCCTGCATTTAACCCGCACCCTGACTTGCTTGAGTTAAATAAAAAAGATTGGGAAGACATTAGCGAAGACGTTTTTCAAAAAGTATTTAAACAATCGGCGGTAAAAAGAACTAAATTCAGCGGGCTAAAGCGAAATATTTCTTTTTTAAAAAGTTCGTGAGATATTTCGGATTTCGGAATTTGTTAATCTGGTATTTATTTGAGAATTTAAAATTAAATCCGAAATCGAACATCCGAAATCCGAAATTAAATTCCTTTCTTAAACTTATCAGCAAGCATTTTTAGCATATCATCATTTACTGGTGCAGGCTCATCATTCTTCTTTTTAAAAGGTTTATTTGGCCCGTTTTCCGGTCCTGAGTGGTGGTTGTTTTTATAAGCTTCCGGTTTGTTAAATTCTTTTTTTACCGGTTCATCAATTGGTTTTGCTTCGGCGGCGACCGGTTGTTCCACTGGTTTTTGCTGAACAAGTTTTGCCTGTCTTTCAGCCGCCTTTTTAGCATTCCACCGGTTGTATATTTCTTCCAGTTTGCGCTTGGTGTATAAAGGGAAATCGCCCTGCATCATCCACGAATAATAGCTGGGCTCAATTTTAAGCACATCCTCCACTGTTTTACCTTTGTGCTTTCCAAAATTAAAAGTCTCCTGTCCTTTTTCGTTGTAAACCATCCGGCCTGCAAAATCAACCGGCTTGTTTAGGTTTGTAAATTTATGAAGGGCCTCAACATCGTTTACTACCGGGAATGATTTGTTCCCTTTTTTGTCTTCCCATTCAGTTTGCTCATAACGGGCGATCTGGGCAAGCAAAACCTCCATTGTTGCGCGGGTATCCGCTTCGGCCGAGTGTGCGTTCAAAATCTGTTTATCACAATAAAACTGGTAGGCCGCCCTTAATGTGCGCTGTTCCATCTGGTGAAATATATTTTGAACATCCACAAAATGCCGGTTATCAAGGTCGAATAAAACATCGGCCCGTAAAAATTCCTCCATCAGCATGGGTATGTCAAATTTATTGGAATTATATCCGGCCAGGTCACTGTTATCGATAAACGTGGCTATTTGAGTCGCTAAATCTTTAAAAAAAAGTTCATCTTTAACATCCTCGTCATAAATTCCATGAACAAGGGACGACTCTAAAGGAATCGGCATCCCTGGATTTATTCGCCAGGTTTTCACTTCTTCGCTGCCATCCGGGTAAAGTTTGATAACAGATATTTCAACAATACGGTCGGCGCCGATGTTAGTCCCGGTAGTTTCAAGATCGAAAAAAGCCAGCGGCCGTTTTAAATTTAATTTCATCTGTTCAATATTTGTTTTTTTATCGGTTGTAGTTTGCACTATCTTTTTTATTTATTCGGTTTATTAAGATGCACCTTCGCTTTAATTAACAAGCCCGGATACAAAGGTCGCAAAAGTCTTAAAAAGAACTTGTACTATAAATTTTTTAATCACTTTAAATATATTCAATTAAAGTGTTAACTTGATCGCACCTGATTCAATTTAAATCTCATGAAAAAAACCTTATTAACGCTATTTGTTTTATATGCCTTTACCAAACTCGCAATTGCCCAGGATTTCTCTTATGGAACAGTTACTGATGAGGAAATGAGCATGAAAAAATATGCTAAAGATACTTCGGCACATGCAGTGGTTTTGCAGGAGTTTGGTACAGCGAAGATAGGTGTTGGCGGCGACGATAACATTAAAGTGTTTTATGAATACCATGTTAAAATAAAAATATTTGATGCCAAAGGGTATGATAATGGTACCGTAAAAATACCTGTTTATAACAACAGCAGTAGTGATGCGTACGAAACTGTGGACGATATTGCAGGCGTAACTTATTACAAAGATGATAATGGATTAACTCAAAAAGTTGATCTCGAAAACAAAAAAATATACCCTGTTAAGGAAAATAAACACTGGGCAAATTATAATTTCGCTCTGCCCGGTTTACGCAATGGATGTGTAATAGAGTATAAATACCGGTTAGAATCACCTTATTGGAGTGTAATTCCTACCTGGTATTTTCAAAGTGACATACCCAAAATTTATTCTGAATACGAGGTCCATATACCCGGTTTTTGGATTTTCAACGCTTCTCTGAAAGGCTTTTTAAAACTCACAAAAAGCTCGGCAGATCTTGAGTCAAAATGTTTTTCATCGGGTGGTGCAAGCTGCGACTGCTCACTGCTAATTTATGGCATGAGCAACATCCCCGCGTTTGTTGAGGAGGATGATATGACATCAAAAAAAAACTATTTATCTGCCATAAATTTTGAATTATCTGAATGGACTAATCCTTATAACGGCGCAAAGACAAAAGAAACAAAAGAGTGGACGGATATTGATTATCAGCTTAAGAGTAATGCTGATTTTGGCGGTCAACTAAAGAAAAAAGGGCTGTTTAAAGACCGCATTGTCCCGGTAATTGCCGGCAAAACTTCTGAGCTTGCGAAAGCTAAGGCCGTTTATCAATATATACAAAAATTGTTTAAATGGAATGAATTTTATGGTATTGAAAGTGTCGATGGGCTTAGTAAGGCGCTGGATGCACACAGTGGCAGTGTAGCGGATATAAATCTTTCGTTAGTTAATGCATTAAATGCCGCAGGTTTAAATACTGAAGCTGTTTTACTTTCGACCCGGGAGAACGGCAATGTAAATACTTTATACCCAGTTATAAACGATTTCAATTACGTGATCGCTAAAGTTAATATCGGCGACCAAAATTACCTTCTAGATGCTACGGATCCGCTGCTGCCTTTTGAGGTGCTGCCTATGAGGTGTTTAAATGACAAAGGCCGCGTTTTTAGTCTTGATAAACCTTCCTACTGGATGGACCTGAACCTGCCGCAGAAGGAAAAAAACACCTATTCCCTCGATTTTACACTGCAGGATGATGGCCGGCTAAAGGGTACATTGGTTCATTACTCCATCGGCTATGCGGCTTATAAAAAGCGAAAAGCAGTTAAAAAATTTAATTCAATTGACGAATATGTGGAGGACCTTAATGGGAAAATGCAAAAAACAAAGATTCTCAAATCGGAGATTGTCAATCTTGATAGTTTAGATATGCCGCTTGGCGAAAAATACGAAGTAGAGGTCAATTTGTACGATAAGGTTAACAGTAACCGCCTTACGTTTAATCCATTCTTCTTTGACAGGATAGATACCAACCCTTTTAAACTAGCCGAGCGCTCCTACCCGGTTGACATGGGCATGCCATCGGAGGACAGGTTTATATTAACTATATACCTTCCTGCACAATATACTATTGAAACAGGACCTCAAACGACGAATATGAGCCTGCCAAACAATGGGGGTAAATTTTTAACAAGTTATGAACCCCGCGATAACTCATTTACATTTTCGAATTCCATACAATTTAATAAATCGGTTTACAGCTCCGAAGAATATCCATACCTGAAAGAACTGTATAACAAGATCATCCAATCGGAAAAAGTGGAAATGGTTTTTAAGAAAAAATAATGAGGTCAATTATAATAATTTTTTGCCTGCTGGCAGAGGCAGTCTTTGCAAAAGCACAGCAGAGCTATGATGTAAGCTTAATTCAAAAAGAATTACTGCCATATGCGGCGCGATTATACGGGACCAGGAAATGAACATAGATGTTGAAGGATTAGACAATACTATCGTTCGTGTGAAAACAGCTGTTACGATTTTTAATAAAAACGGCGATCACATGGCAAATATTGATATTGAGCATGATAAAAGCACCATTATTAAAAATATTAAAGGGGTTATATATAATGAATTTAGTAAACCGATCGGCAAGTTCAACGAAAGTGATTTTGACGATTATAGTGCCTGGGATGGTTATTCACTATTTACAGATACAAGGTTCAAACATTATTTACCATCGGTCACCGAGTATCCATACACCCTGGTTTATGAGTATGAACTTCGTTTAAAACAAACACTTGACTTCCCTGAATGGGAGCCAAATCCGTACGTTGGGATAGGAGTTGAGAAAAGTTCATTTACGTTTAGATGTAATCCTGATTTCAAGATCAATTATAAAGAAAACAACCTTCCGGGCAGGGTAAATATTGGTAAAAGTTCAGGTGGCTTAAAAACTTATACCTGGACAGCCAATAATTTAAAAGCCATCAAATATGAACCATATAGCCCTTACGCCGAAAATTACTTAAGCAGCGTACAAGTTGCCCCGGAAAAATTCTCATATTATGGTATCGATGGATCGTTCACCAATTGGAAAGAGCTAGGCAGCTGGATATATGATAAGTTAGTATCAAATCGGCAACAGCTACCGGAAGAAACCATTGACCATGTAAAAGAGATAACAAAAGACATTCCGGATCCAAAATTAAAAGCAAAAAAAATATATGAATACATGCAAGCTAAAACACATTACATAAGTGTGCAGCTGGGTATTGGCGGTATTCAACCTTTTTTGGCATCAGATGTGGACAAACAAAACTATGGCGATTGCAAAGCATTGGTAAACTATACGCAGGCATTATTGAAAGCAGTTGATATTGATTCTTATTATTGTATTGTGCAAAGCGGCAGAGCATATAAAGTTGATTTATTGAAGGATTTTCCAAGTATGCAGGGCAACCATATCATTTTATGTCTCCCTTTTAAAAATGATACCACGTGGGCGGACTGCACCAGCCAAACCATCCCTTTTGGTTATTTGGGCGATTTTACGGACGACCGTACCGTATTAGCCTGTACACCTAAAGGCGGCAAACTGATGCACACGCCAAAATATACAATTGAAAAGAACTTGCAAGACCGTAAAGCCAGCTTTACTATAAATGAAGCCGGTGAGTTATCCGGCAATATGGTAACCATTTTTAAAGGAGTTGACTATGATGAACGGGATTACCTTATAAATGAACCAAAGACCGAGCAATTTAAAATGCTGCAAAAAATATATCCAATTAACAATATGGATATTGAAAATTTCGGATTAAAACAGGAAAAAAGCTTCGACCCGGTTACCGCCGAAAATATAAAGCTGCGTGCCAGGGATTATGCTTCATTTACAAACGGCAAGTACTACTTTATGCTAAACCCGGTTAACCGTATAGACGAACCGCCCCCGCAAGTCCGCAGCCGCTTAAACAGTGTATATATAAATCGTGGTTATACTGACGAGGATGAAGTTACCTATACCATTCCGGCAGGTTATCATTTGGAAAAAGACCCTTTAAACGTATCATTTGACAAACCTTTCGGCAAATTTACAGCCATTATGACACTAACCGGCAATCAATTAATATATAAACGCAAACTTCAGTTTATTGACGGAACCTACAGTAAAGATAAGTACCAGGATTTAGTTGATTTTTTTCAGGATATTGTGGATGCTGATAACTACACAGTGAGTTTGATTAAAAACCCCTGATTTTTATAAAGTACTATTTCGGGAATTAATCATTTGCTGAAAATTATGATTCCGAGGATGATGCCTATTATCATAATCAAATACAGCAGTATCTCGGTGCCCGCAAACTTCTTATATTTTGTCCAGAAACCGTATTTTTCTTTTCCTTGAGCCATGATACCGCAAAGTTATGGAATTTTAGGTTTCGCAAGTGCAAAATACGGAAGTCCTAATCAACTTGATTCAAGAAAAATCATGCATTTTTCCAAACAATCCTGCAGCCAAGGGCCTTTGATCTGATTATTGCGGGCTTTTTGTTGGCAAGTAGCGCATTAACTGCATTTTCTACATATTTGGTTTTTGCGGGTTTTATATCTTCGCGGTCATTATCGATAGCCCCTACATATTCTACTTCTAAACCGATATCGGTTTTTTGCAAAACATATACGGTTGGTGTGGCCTGCGCTCCATATGTACGGGTAATATTCTGTGTTTCGTCGATCAGATACGGAAAGGTATACCTTTTTTCGGCGGCGCGCTTCTGCATATTTGCGTAGGAGTCGGCCAGCTCGGCCAGAGGATCGTTTGGACTAATAGCGATCACCGGGTAACCTTTGGCAGCATATTCCTTGTCGAGCGCCATTATACGTTTTTCATAAGCCCTTGCCACCGGGCAGTGATTGCAGGTAAACACCACAATAAAGCCCTTTGCAAGAGGATAATTGGAGAGCGAAACCATTTTTTCATCAACATTTTTCAATTTAAAATCGGTAGCCAGGTCACCGGCTTTATAACCGCCCCCGGCAGGTTTAAAAGCAAATCCGGAAGCAGCGATCAATAATAAAACGATCATCCTTTTCATGGTATTTGTTATCTATTGGTTTGATAAATTTTGTTCAGTTCGTCATACGTGAATTCCTTTTCATAAAACTCATGAATCCCTTTTTTAGTATTCACAAGCAAAGTTGCGGGCAATGCGCCACTCCAGTCTTTATCTATTTCATCAATCAGGTCCTGGTCGCTTTTGCGTGCAGCAACATAAACAGGCGCCAGCAGCTTACGACTTTTTACAAACGGGACAACTTTAGTTTTCAACTCAGACTCAAAATCCATGCTTACCAGTAAAACCTTGAGCGGCTTATCTTTATATACACGCTGTAGTTTATCAAAATTTGGCAGCTCTTCTACACAAGGACCACACCATGTTGCCCAAAAGTTAATCAGGTAGAGTGTATCCGGATTACTGATCCGCTTTTCCAGTTCAGAAATACTGATCAGCCTAACTTGTGAACGTGTGTTAGAACAAAGCAAAATTAATACTAGTGTAAATAAAAACCGGCGGACTTTCATAATAACTCATTGCAGGAACATAACATTTATACAACAAATTTTGTTGCCTTCCGGAATATTTTCTGGGTTTATTTTGGCATTGCCTGCCGGGAAAGCCTCGCTATCGTACACCGCCCACCGCCGCTGCCGAAGTATCGTCCGGGGCTACAACAGAACCGCATCTTGAAAAATATTTATAAGTAAACGGATCGTGCAGTTTGGTAATAATCACACCTTTTTATGAACTGGCATGCACATAATACCCATTTTGCAGGTACACGCCCACATGACTGAATTTCTTTCCGTCGTAATCAAAAAAAACCAGGTCGCCTTCTACTAGTTCCTCTTCGTATTTGCGTTTGATAATATTTATTTGCTGACCGGTTGAGCGCGGGATGTTGATCCCATAAACCTGCTGTTCCAGCAATTGAGCCAATGCGGAGCAATCCACGCCGTTTTTGTCCTCGCCACCAAATCTGTAAGGTGTACCCATCCAAATATCTATAAAGGCATATAAACGCCCGTTTTGTATATCGCCTTTATCAACCCCCAATATAGCGGAATACTTTTCCGCAACGCTTGCCTGCGGCTTTACCACCTCGCCAGGCTTACCTTCAAGCATCGCTTTTTTGGAATGGCAAGAGGATAAAATGATCGCAAAAACCAATAAAATATAACATAAGGGGTATATTTTTTTCATCAAGTAAAAATACGTGTAAACCTCAATTAAGGTTACACGGATGTTTTTAACATGTTAACATGGGGAAGAAGTCCGAAAGTTGTCTGAATCAGAATTTACAGGATTTTAGAATTTACAGAATTGTATTTTTTATTTTAATACAAGGAACGATTTACGCGCTGAGTATTTTGAAAATTCTTTAATTCTGAAAATTCTGATTCAGGCAATTTAAAATCCGAAATCGAAATTCCGAAACGGCGAAGCCCTCTTGAGCGCCTTAAAAAAATAAACAACTGCGAAAAATCCGAAATAAAAAATCGTAAATCGTAATTCTAAAATCGTAATTCCATCTATCCCTTTATCACCCGCTGTATCTCATCCAGCTTCATCAGCGCCTCGACAGGCGTTAGGGTGTTTACATCAAGGTTATTAAGCGTATCCCGTATTTTTACCAATACAGGGTCATCTATCGAGAACATTTGCATTTGAACGGCTTGTTTTTGCACTTTGCGGATACTTTCTTTAATATGCTCCCCTCCCGTCCGTTCGGCTTCGAGTTTTTTTAATATTTCATTGGCACGGCTCAGTACTTTTTGGGGCATGCCGGCTAACTTGGCAACATGGATACCAAAACTATGCTCGCTGCCTCCGGGAACAAGCTTGCGCAAAAAAATGATCTGCTGTCCTACCTCTTTTACCGAAACATTATAATTTTTGACGCGGTTAAAGGTGTTACTCAACTCGTTCAGTTCGTGGTAATGCGTGGCGAACAGCGTTTTCGCCCTGGCCTGCGGCTGGTTGTGCAAAAACTCGGCTATGGACCAAGCGATGGAAATACCATCGTAAGTTGACGTTCCGCGACCTATTTCATCAAGCAGTATCAAACTCCTGTCGGATAAGTTATTCAATATGCTGGCCGTTTCGTTCATCTCCACCATAAAGGTAGATTCACCAGATGAAAGGTTATCCGAGGCCCCAACCCTTGTAAATATCTTGTCGACCAAACCTATCTTAGCCGCTTTAGCAGGTACAAAACAGCCCATCTGCGCCATTAGCACAATAAGCCCCGTTTGCCTGAGCAGCGCCGACTTACCGGCCATATTCGGTCCGGTAATAATGATGATCTGCTGCGTTTCCGAATCGAGGTAAACATCATTGGTAATATACTCCTCGCCCAATGGCAGGTTTTTCTCAATCACCGGATGCCGTCCGCCTTTTATGTCAATTACCCGGCTATCATTGATCTCCGGCTTAACATAGTAGTTTTTTATGGCTATGGTGGCGAAGTTCAGCAATACGTCCAAACGGGCTATTAATTGAGCGTTTAACTGTATAGGTTTTATATATTCGGTAAGCTGGTAAAGCAGATCGTTATAAAGTTGTGTTTCCAGCGCAAGGATCTTCTCTTCAGCGCCTAATATTTGTTCTTCGTATTCTTTTAGTTCGGGCGTGATGTAACGTTCTGCATTTACCAGGGTTTGTTTACGGATCCAGTCGGCGGGTACCTTATCGCGGTGACTGTGGGTAACCTCTAAATAATAACCAAACACATTGTTAAACGACACTTTGAGCGATGGGATGCCCGTTGTTTCGGCCTCCCGCTTTTGTATTTCCAATAAATAGCCCTTGCCGCCGAAAGCGATCTTGCGTAGGCGGTCGAGTTCTGCGTTTACCCCTTCCTTCATCACGCCGCCTTTAACCAGCATTACCGGCGGTTCGGTGCTGAGTTCATTTTCTATTTTTTCTATGATGAGCGTGCATGGGTTCAGTTGCGCACTGATCGCCTGCAAAGGCAAACTGGGCGATGTTTCTCCCAATTTTTTGATGGTACCAATGGCGGTCAACGCTTTTTTTAACTGGCATACTTCGCGCGGATTAGCTTTTTGCAGGCCGATCTTTGAGATCAGCCGCTCCAGGTCCCCTATCAGGCGGATATCCTGCTTCAATGTCTCGCGCAGTTCCTCATGTTCAATCAAAAATTCAACGACACCAAGGCGGTCGTTAATAGGCTTGATCTCTTTAAGCGGCATCACAATCCATCTCCGCAACAATCGCGCACCCATGGGCGAACAGGTTTGATCAAGCACTTCAACCAGCGTATGGGCATTTTCATTGGCCGAGCCTACCAGTTCAAGGTTGCGAATACTGTAACGGTCGAGCCAAAGGTAACGGTCTTCCTCTATCCTGCTGATGGCCGAAATGTGCTGCAGGTTCCGGTGTTCGGTTTCATTCAGGTAATGGAGCGCCACACCGGCGGCAATGATGCCCAGGTTCAGCTTATCAATTCCAAACCCTTTAAGTGATTTTACGCCGAAGTGCTTCAGCAATACCTCGTTGGCGTAATCACCGCTATAGGGCCATTCGTCGAGCGTGTAAGTATAAAAGCGGTCGCCGAAGGTGTTTTTAAAATCATGCTGACGGCTTTTGGGATAGATCACCTCGCTTGGCGAAAAGCTTTGCAGCAGTTTATCAATATATTCATTACTGCCCTGCGCAGTTAAAAACTCACCCGTCGAAATATCAATTAAGGCTATGCCGATGCTGTTTTTTTCAAAATATAGCGAAGCCAGGTAGTTGTTGCTCTTTTGGTGCAATATATTATCCCCGGTAGCCACGCCGGGAGTAACCAATTCAGTAACACCGCGTTTTACAATGGTTTTGGTGGTTTTAGGGTCTTCCAACTGATCGCAGATAGCTACCCGCTGACCGGCCCTGACCAGCTTTGGCAAGTAAGTATCCAGCGAATGATGCGGAAATCCCGCCAGCTCGATGTGTGTAGCCGCTCCATTGGCGCGCCGGGTAAGTACAATGCCGAGTATGCCCGCCGCTTTAATAGCATCCTCGCCAAAAGTTTCATAAAAATCCCCCACCCTAAAAAGCAGTAAAGCACCGGGGTATTTAACCTTTACCTGGTTATATTGCTGCATTAACGGCGTTTCTTTGGTAGCGTCTTTTGCCAAGTGGTTTACTCCTTTTTTTTAAGGTTGGTAAAGTTAATGCATTGGCCGACGTTTAGCCATAATGTGGAAAATTTAGGTTGATGTGGATTGTTGTGAGGTATTTTTTTTAACTTGTCGCATTTCGGTTTAAGTATACGTATTATGTTTAGTTATAATATTTTACTTAATGAAAAAAATAATACCTCCCATTTTCATTGCCGCGTTGTTGTTGTCAATTTCCTGCAAAAAATCGGATATTTATAAATCTATCGATGGCTGCCCGGTTGACAGTTCTATAAGCACAAATTATTTAAACGATGCCAAAGAGATTGTTTACAGCCGCATACTAAGCGGCGACCATGTGTCGGACAGCAATCAGCCAATATTTAACCAACAGGAACTGGACAGGGTTTTATCCGCTATCCAAAGCGTATATGCCCTTCACAGCGCACAAACAGATTCTATTTTTAATATTTACCAAATCCATGCTTTTAGGCGTTACCTTTTAAACAGCGTTATATTGCAGGTTGATATTAACGCCCCCGAAATAAAAAATCTTACCAAGGGAAATCCAAGCGGGAACGTGTTATTTGATGATTTTCTTGCCAAATACGGTTTTAGCTATAACACCGCTTTTCCGCCGGGCGCCACTTTGCCATTTATTAATTTCACAACCAATACCTGGTACAATTTACAGGCGATACTGCCCGTTTTTAAATCATTTCCATTTATATTGGGCGCACAGGCAGATGGCAGCGCGGGCGATGGAAACAACATCACTTACCGGTTAAACGGCAACCAAAGAATAATAGATTTTAGCTTTGGTTATGGTGATTGCCCGGCCGGCTGTATCGGCCGCAGTACCTGGGAATTTAATGTAGATGAAAATTGCAGGGCAAGCTTTGTGAAATTTAGTGTTACACCTTAAAAAGCAGCAAACACGTAGCCCAAGCCCATAAAAAAATTTTGGCTGCAGATTTTGACGATATAAGTTCCCACTTAAGACTTAACGACTTTCGACTTAAGACTTCAGACTCAAGCCTTAGGACTAACCTTATCAATAGCCAAAGCCAATGCTCTGTCTTTATCCGTAACCATATCGCCGGCATCATGCGTGCTGAGCCATATCTCTACTTTGTTCCAGGTATTTGTCCAGGTAGGATGATGGTCCATTTTCTCGGCCAGCAAGGCTACCCTTGTCATAAATGCAAATGCCTCTGAAAAATTTTTAAATTCAAAGGAACGGTATAGTTTGTTGTTGGTTTCCTGCCACATGAGGATGATCTTGAGTTTATTAAGTGTTTTACAGTATAACCATTTAATAGCCTCTTTGTTCCGGCAAACGGCTTATAAATAAATATTGCACACTTGATTGAAGTACATCATATTTTAAGCTCGTGTTGTTTCCGGCAACTTGTTATTGTTTTATCTTAAAATTAAATAATTTAGATAATGTAATTGAGTTACTTATATTATGACTGATGTTCATAGCAAAGAGATTCGAAGTTTTAATATGTCTAAAATACGCAGTAAGGACACCAAGCCTGAAATGTTAGTGCGACAATTTCTTCATAAAAATGGATTCAGGTATAAATTACATGTAAAGGATATGCCAGGTAAACCGGACATAGTTCTCCCGAAATATAAAACAGTTATTCTTGTGCATGGTTGTTTCTGGCATGGTCATGAAGGATGTAAACTATTCAAAATGCCCAAGACTAGAACGGAATGGTGGAAAAATAAAATAGGCAGAAATTATACCAATTATCTAATCGCTAAAGCGAAATTACAGGAATCCGGTTATAAAGTACTGACTATTTGGGAATGTGAATTAGTTAAATCTAAACGAATAGAAACACTTGACCGGTTATCAAGTCAGGTTATTCGATAGGGCAATGTTAATTTGATCCCAGTCAAATAGCTTTTCAACATTGTAAATGGGTGTCATATTGTATTATTGGAAGAGCTTTATTTATCTATTAATTTTTTTGCCTGAGTTGGAAATTTTTGAATTATCCACTTTAGAACTTCAAGCTGATCAGTTGCTGGCGCGCGCCTTATCTGCGCTAAAAGCTTTATAGCCCGTGGCCTGTCCAGCGTTAAATTAGACGCGCCCTCATTACAAACTGAACATATGGCACGCAAATTAGAAGCGTCATCCGTGCCACCCATTGATTTATCAATTATATGACCAAGATGAAGGCGTGTCTTACGATTGGCGTCATAAGGATGGGGTTCTCCTGCCGCTGCTCCGCACATTTGGCAAGTAAACCCGTTTCTATCTAAAACAAAGGCGCGCGTTTCTTTTGAAATTCCCCTTTCGAATGCTGGCAAAGGCTTAAGATCTACTAAAAGATATTGTCCTGGTTTTAGTTCACTTCTATCGTTATGGGTAACAATATTCATTCCCTCTTCATTTCTCAATTCGCGCACACGCCTTCCCCACTCACTTTTGCCGGCAACTTTTCCGAGAATATCCTTGTCCACGATTTTACCAACATTTTCTATAAAAAAATCACGCAGCTTTTCCTTCGAACCCTTTTCCCTGGTCTTTTTTTCTTTCATATAATTCAAACGCATTAAATATTGACTTCCCTACAGCCTTGGCGACCGGAGGTGGAAAAGCATTGCCAACTTGCCGGTATGCCGGGGTTTTTCTGCCAGCAAATTTCCAATTTAAAGGGAATCCCTGAATAAGCGCCGTCATTTGTAAGGTAAGTCTGGGCATAGCATTAAATCCTGGCAAAGGGGGGGTATCAGCTAACCCTTTTCCATCAATTCCCATTTCAGCCCACGCTTTTTTTGCCCGTGTCGGGCCAAGGTCAGCGCCACCATGCTTTTTAGAACCGCCAACTATTGTCGGTGCTATAGTTTTTGCCCTGATTGCCCATTGCCTTGCATCCCATCCTGATGCGCTTATTTCTTCAAATAATAATTCCCCAATTGAGGGGGGGAAAGAAGGATTCTTTACCGGCCATGTAAAAAATTCAAAATAACACGTTTTCAACGCGACTAATATAGCCCTCGGACGAAGTTGTGAAACGCCATAATCTGAAGCATTTACTACCTGCCAACTACATTCGTAACCAAGAATATTAAGTTCATCAATAATATGTTTTCTATAGCTTTCAAATTTTTTAGATAATAGCCCTTTAACGTTTTCAAGCATTACAGCCCTGGGGTTGCACTCCTTTATTAATCTTAATGCTTCTGGGAAAAGATCTCGTTCGTCATCCCGGCCAAGTTGTTTCCCGGCAATTGAAAAAGGCGGACAGGGAACTCCACCTGCAAAGAGATCGATATCTTTAAAGTCACTTGCAGAAAAAACACGAACGTCCTTTTCTATAACATTCCAATTTGGGCGATTATATCTCAAAGTTTGGCATGCTAAATGTTCATATTCAACGAGAGCACAATGCTCGAATCCTGCTTCTTCAAGACCCAAAGCCTGCCCTCCGGCGCCCGCACAAATTTCAATTGATTTATATCTGTTCACCATGTTATATTGCAAATATATAATTGTTTTGTGTTAGTTCTATTTTAAATTAAACTAAATTTATTAGCAATATTTCATAATGTCTTCCGAAACCTCCAGTACCAATAATCGACAGGTAATCCAAAATATCTTACAAAATGATGCTTATAAAAAATGAGTTTTCATCACCCTGGCATAATCAGCAAACGCGATATCAGGCTCGCCAATTTCGGGGTGCCATAATTTTTCCCACTCAAAACTATAATAGCCTTTATATCCGCCTTTTGATAAAGCATCTACAGCCGAAAAAATAGGCACATCGCCCTGCCCTAAAAGAACGTATTGTATTTTACCGTCAATTATTTTTGCGTCTTTGATATGGGTGTGCTTTATGTAGGGTTGCAAAACTTTATAAGCATCAGCCGGCGGTTCATGGGTTATCGTCCACATATTGGTTACATCCCATATCATGCCTGAATTTGGATGCCGGGCCGATCTCATCACAATTTCAAGGTCGCTTATTTTTACGAGGTCTCCATGCGATTCGATCAAAACAGATACGTTGCTTCCCTTCGCATGATCAGCCAGCTCCAGCAAACCTTTTATCATAAGCTCCATACCCGCTGCTTTATCCTGATCTTTAGGGAAATTATTAGGAAACACCCGCACAAAGGGACATTCCAATTGCTGCGCCAGGTCGATAAACCGACGTCCTTCGTCCAAATTTTTAAGTCTTTCCGTCGGATCAGCAAAATGCAGCGTGGCTGACGAACCAAGGTCAACAAAGCGCAGGCCCTTATCCTTCATTATTGTTAGGGTTTCCTGCCTGCTTTGCGGAGTATTTAATTCTTTGGCCTTGGCAAGATCCATCTCGCGCTGAATACCGCGAAGTTCAATTCCGTCATAGCCATGCAGGGCCGCAAAATCTGTAATTTGCTTAAAAGACCAATCGGGACAGCCCAACGTGGAAAAAGACAACAGTGGTTTATACTTTTTCGGCTTAAATGATGGTAAAATTACCGCTCCTGCTACCAGCATGGAGGATGTTTGCAAAAATTGACGGCGTGAGTATTGGTTCATAATTTTTTTATTTATTATATTGCTATATGACCGTTCCCGCAGGAGACATTACCGAAAAATCAATTACCCTTCAACGAATCCGCCTTCAAATACTTTAAATAATTAACCCGGTTAATTCTTATTGAACTATCTATTTTGGTTCCTACGGTATAGAATTTTTTATAATCCTCAAGCAATTGCCATGATTGATCAGCTTTTAGGTTATCCATAAATTTTGAAAAATCCCCGGCATTAATTTCACCCAATTTGAGACTTGACGGCAAATTAAGTGTATCATTCCACACTAATAGTCCTGCACTTTTATCTTTTGGGACAGTAACTAAGTTTAGGTAGTAATTGGTCTCCTTCATCACCCGGCCGGTGCCGTTATTAAATTCAGCCACCTCAAAAGATGGATTATTTCCATGATTTGAACAAATTGACGGCACGATACGCATAAATGAAACAGGATCATTTGAAGCATTATAAAACACCCGGAAATCATTAAAATGCGTATGACTTGCTATGCTGAACTTAATTTTTGACGAATATTTTACCACCATATTTATAAAAGTCCGGGTATAATCAATGTTCCAGAAATTAGAATTACTATACACGTTTAATCCGGGGGGAATATGTGTAATGATCCACACGTTTTTAGTGTCAGCGCCGGATAAATTTGTTTGCAGCCAATTGAGCATTGTTTCGGCTTGCGGATAATGGGTCCCGGCGTTTAATAAAGCGCTGTTTATTACAATTAATTTCAAATTGCCGGTTGTACTGCTATAATAACCCTGTGCCTTTAATTCGTCGCCTGAAGGTTTCGGGAGATTTGGCTCCCAGGCCTCCGCGAAATCCTTTAAAAATTTGGGATCCTGCAATGCGTAGTCGGCGCCGTAGGTATCATTATTGCCCATCGCCGGGATTATGGTTACGCCGGGAAAACGCTCCTTGAATAATTGGGCCACAAACCGGATACATTTCCTTTTCAATATCGAATCTGCCGGGGTTGCCCTGTGCCAGATAAAGTCGCCGGCGATGATGATAAAAGCTGGATGGGGTAGCCTGTACTTCATATTATCTAAAGCTGACTTTAAAACACCATAGTTTGCATCCTGGTATAATAAGTTCGCATTTATGGTAATCTGAGCATTTGAGCTTTCAAAATATTTTTTCCATTCATCAAACGACGATTTTTCTAATTTTCTTTTCAGCGCTGTATCCCTGTGCGCACCAAATAAAGGGTCAAAGTGGATGTCGGAAACGATTAAACATTTTTTTACCGCCGCTACTTTGTTTACAGTTTGGGAATAGCCCGTAAACGAAAAAAGCAGGTTTAAGACAAGTAATAACCTAAGGAATAGGCCGAAAAATTGGCCTTTAGCGTTTCTAACGGAATTTGACATAGATACGAAGATTACAGATTAACATCAACTAAAGTAAGGATAAAAATGGATAGCGTTACCATAACAATATCCTGTTTTATTTAGTCAGTTGGCATCCTTAATTCCAATCATCATCCTTACGTCATAATGGTGTTATAATAATGCAATAATCGTAAACTTAGTTGACTAATATAGTCAACCAAGTTTACATTTGCACCATCAAATTTAAGATATGAACGTTTTAAGCCCGGCACCGGAAATATCCGATAATTTACCTGAAATGGCGATTGCTTATCGAAATCACCCTAAAAATCCCGTTAAAGCGGCGGGGAGTAAACTCACATTAAAATCCGCCCGCGCCTATTTGTATGATGCCCTTGCAGAAAGTTTAAAACAGAATTTACTGGGGCCTGCCATCAACCTGGAGTTCCTGATACTTTCTGCCCGCGTCTATATAATCCTGTTTGCAAGTTTTGACGTCAATTATCCGAAAAGCGTTCGAACTGGCGATAAGCCAGTAACGAGAAATGGCACATTACATATCTCAAATGATCCTCCATTTAATAATCCACTTAAACTTATTTTTCAATGATTTTAATCTCACCAATACATAAAAATATTTTACTGCTGTTTTTATTACTTTCATCAGCAATTTGGTCGTTTGCACAAGGCACCGTTGTAAACGGGACTGTAACAGATGCCAGGACTAAAGAAACATTGCCTTATGTAACGGTAGTATTTGTTGGCGGTACCGGTGGCGTTGTTACTAATAACCAGGGTAAGTTCCATATAGCATCCGGTGAAAATTATACGCAAATTAAAATATCTTATATAGGTTATAAAAGCGTGATCAGGGCAATTGAACCGGGTAAAGAACAGCAAGCTAATATTGCTTTAACTGAAGACAAGCAGGTGTTAAACGAGGTGGTAGTAAAATCAAGCAGAAAAACAAAATACAAGAATAAAAACAACCCGGCAGTTGAGCTTATAAGGCAGGTTATAGCCCATAAAGAAAGCAACCGTGTTGAAAATTATGATTATGCTGAATACAAGCAATACGAGGTAATGAATATTTACCTGAGCAACCTCTCGGAGAACTTTAAAAACAAACGCATCTTTAAAAATTATCAATTTTTATTTCGTGAGCAGGACTCAACCGCCATTGGCGGTAAAAACCTCCTTCCTATTTACATGGAAGAAAAGTTATCTCAAAATTACTACCGGAAATCTCCGTATACTAAAAAACAGGTTATTGAAGCTAATAAGCAGGTTAAATACGACGAGCGATTTATTGATAACCAGGGACTGACAGCTTATTTTAACCGTTTATACCAGGATATTGATATCTATAATAACAATATTACGCTGGTTACCAACCAGTTGCTTAGTCCTATTGCCGATCATTCGCCTGATTTTTATAAGTTTTTTATTACGGATACCCTAAAAGATCAGTCGCCGCAGCTTATTGAACTGAGTTTTACGCCGCGCAATACCGAAGACCTTCTTTTTGCGGGCAAGCTTTATGTAACCATGGATGGGAATTACGCGGTTGAGAAAGCTATACTAACCGTTAACAAACATATTAACCTGAATTTTGTACGCCAGATGCAGGCTACCTTATCGTTTGAAAAGAACACCGATGGAAGGTATCATTTAAACCAAAGCGACCTGAAGATGGAGTTTGCCATCAGCAAAAATAAAGGCGGCGGCATTTACGGCGATCGAAAAGTGATCATCAAAAGCTTTTTGATCAACAGCCCGCGTCCGCAGCAAACTTATGACGGTCCCCAACAGGTATTTGCAATGAATTCAGCGGATAAAAACGACCTCTTCTGGATGGAGAACAGGCCGGATTCGCTCAGCCCCGAGAAGGACGGTATCTATAAAAATATTGACAGCCTACAAAGCATAGGCTCGGTGAAACGCACTATGGACTGGGTTACTTTTGCCGTGGCCGGTTACAAAAATTTCGGCGCGTTTGAAAGCGGGCCGGCAAGCACTTTTTATAGCTTTAACCCGGTTGAAGGTTTCCGCGTGCGTTTAGGCGGCCGTTCAACCCCCGAATTAAGTAAACGTTATTATTTTGAAACTTATGGCGCTTACGGCACAACTGACCAGCGGTTTAAGTATTTTTTAAGCAGTACCTATTCGCTCAATAATAAATCGATTTATTCGTTTCCTCAAAATTACATAAGGGCCAGCTTTCAGCACGATACCAAGATCCCGGGCCAGGAATTGCAATTTGTGCAGGAAGATAACTTCCTTTTATCATTTAAACGCGGCAGTAATGACATGTGGCTCTATAATGATATTTTCCGCCTGGATTATGTGCATGAGTTCGACAGTCATTTTTCTTATAAGCTGGGATTCAAAGATTGGGGCCAAAGCCCTGCGGGCGCCCTGTATTTTGAAAATTTGGTTGGGAACCGCCTGAATACTGTAAACACAGTGCAAACTAGGGAGCTTTCGCTTGAGCTTCGTTATGCGCCGCACGAAACGTTTTACCAGGGTAAGCTTTACCGTATACCGATAATTGACCGCTACCCCATCTTTACTTTGCGTTATAACGAAGGTATAAAGGGCCTGTTTGGCGGCGGCTACAATTACCAAAGCCTGACTGGTAATATCAACAAACGATTTTATCTTTCGCAGCTTGGTTACTCGGATGTTGTAATTGAAGGCAATTATATTTTCGGCAAGGCGCCGTTCCCATTGCTGGATATACATCATGCCAATCAAACTTACTCGCTGCAGCTTGATTCGTATAACCTGATGAACTTCCAGGAATTTGTGAGTGACCATTATGCCAGTATCAATATTGATCATGATTTTAATGGCTTTTTCTTTAATAAAATTCCCTTGCTTAAAAAATTGAAATTAAGGGAGATAATTGATTTTAAGGGATTATGGGGTGGTGTAAGGAGCCAAAACAATCCTGTAAACGACCCGTCACTTCTCCGTTTCCCGGTAAGCAGTACAGGCGCGCCTATTACGAATTCGCTTAATAGGGGGCCATATATGGAAGGAAGCGTTGGCGTGGGTAATATTTTTAAATTACTTAGAGTAGATTTGGTAAGGCGCTTTACTTATCTTGATAATCCTGGAGTAACACAATGGGGAGTAAGGGCACGTGTAAAGTTTGATTTTTAATAAATGTATTTGTAAACTAAGTTGACTATTTATACGTTAAACACGTTAATACCCCTAAAAAATGACAACGCAAACTGAAAATACAAATAGAGTTACCTGCAAGCTTGTATACTTGTTAAAACGCCTAATGGACGAATGGAACGAAAAGAAACTATGCCGTTTGCATCACCTTGGTTTTAATTATGCGCAGCTGCCTTTGTTTATGAGCATTGGCAAAGCAGGTATATCAAATAACGAACTGGCCGAAAAACTAAATGTAACCAAGCAGGCTACCAGCAAAATTATTAAAGAACTTGAGGTGATTAATATGGTACGAAGCGAAAAAAGTCGCTCGGACGCCCGTGCTGTAATGTTGTTTCTTACTGAGGATGGCGAAAAATATTACCAGTATGTAAAAACTCAAATATATGAGCTCGAAGAACAATATAAAAAGCTCGTCGGCGCTAAAAACTATGAAATCGCCGTTGACGTGATGTTAAAACTTATTGAGTTTCACGAAAAGCAAAAGTGTTTTCAGGAGAATTGAAAAAGCCGGATTTGTTAATTATGCTGTTTATTATAATTTTCTGGCGGCGTTGAAACAATTTCGCCAAATTCATTCACATAAGCAAGCTCCATTGCCCCCCCTGATGAGTTTTGCTGGCGGTCAAGCTTGCGCTGTTCTTTATCTTCTTTCCTTTTCTGCCTGTTTTTTTCGAGTTGCTTCTTCATGAAGGTTGCCTGTGACTTTGCCATAATATTATTATTAAGTGAGATGGCCTTTGAGCTGAATGTGCTATTCCGGGCCGGAAAGCCCGAACGAATATCAAACAGGCCTGATTCCACAAAGATAGCAAAAAAAGAGATAGAAGTTGGCATCCCTATATATATATATTGCCTTTCACTGACATGTGAGACCTTTTCGCAGGACTTCGCGCTACGCTAATATATTAGGTCCTTTCAGGGCAAAAGAATATAAATAAGTCAGCTGTATATCAAAATCTTTTTGGAGTGCGCTGCTGCTAATAAAAATTAGCGGCCACTTGCCAATCCCAACAATTATCAGTTACTTTGAAACACAAAGTACTTTTACAAATGATTAAATTCCATTTATTTTATTTTCTCCTTGCTATTTTCCTACTGGTAACGGAAATATTAATTGGGCTTTATATGCATGACGGCTTCGTCCGCCCCTATGGCGGTGATTTTTTGGTAGTAATATTGCTTTATTGCTTCGTGAAAAGTTTTATCAACTTCCCGGTTATGCTTACCGCGGGCTGGGTGTTGGTTTTTGCGTACATGGTTGAAGTATCGCAATATTTTCATTTGGTAAACCTGTTGGGCATGCAGTATTCTAAAACGGCAAAAATACTGTTAGGCACTTCATTTTCGTTTATTGATATGCTCATCTATACCATGGGCATATTGCTGGTAATTGTTGTGGAAAACTTCAGGGCCAGCCTGAAAAATTTTTAAATAAAAAATGAAGAAACTGTTTGTTCAGAAAGATTCAATAGTCAGGAAAATATGGGGACGGGCCGATACCTGCCTGTTCATATTCGCGGGCGCCGCTGCCGAGTTTGCTTTGAACAAAGCAGTCGACTGGCTGTATTTTACAGGCCGCCTCCCTGCCGATCCGTTGGGCAGGCTTTTTTCGACAGTTGGTTACGCCAGGGAAATTGTTTTTTCGGACGAAGAGACGGCACTGAAGGCTATCGACCAGATCAAGGCCATTCATGAAACTGTAGAGAAAAACCGCGGCGCTAAAATTCCCGACTGGGCTTATCGGGATGTATTATTTTTACTGATCGGTTATTCCATCAATTCTTTCGAGCTACTCGACAGGAAGCTTACCGAAACTGAAAAAACCGAAATATTTGATGTTTTTTACCGGGTAGGCAAACGCATGCAATTGACAGGTTTACCCAAAACCTTTTCCGAGTGGCAGGTGATGCGTGAAGGACACCTGCTGCAAAACCTCATCAACAGCGAATTTACAACCGACTTGTACCGGCGGTATAAAAAAAGCCTGGGCCCGATAAGATATGTTATTTTAAAACAGGTGCAGCTACAACTCGTTCCGGACAATATAAAAAAAATGCTCCCCATCGGCAGTATTTCCTGGTCATTCCCTGTCCTTTGGCTATACAAGCTCCTCCGAAAGGTAAAACTTGAAGCATCATTAAAAGATGTCCTGCTTCCACGAGCTTATAAAACGCAGATCCGCGAATTGGATGTAATTAAATGAAGCGGTTTCTCAAGTCCTAAGTCTTAAGTACTAAGTCTTAAGTACTAAGTCTTAAGTCGAAAAGTTCATTTACCTTCAGGCTTTTGACTTACGACTTAAGACTTTAGGCTCGGGACTTAAACCTACCAGCCGGAGCCTTTTTTGGCATTGCCATTTTTTACATGTTCTTCAGCGGTTGCTTTTCCCATAATTGCAGCCATTTTATTGCCCGCACTGTCTGTTCCTGTTGCAATGTACCTACCTGATTTAATGTCAATAACCGGGTTGATCATCGGTACATTTTTTGTTTTTGTTTTTACTGAATAAGCAGTAATACCATTTGTTGTTGCCATGATAAGTTTTTGTTTTTTTTAAGTAAACCCTTGTTGGGGCATTTTGTTTTATAACTGGTTTAGCTTGTTATAATTTATTAAACATTTAATAATGTATAACAAGTAGGCAAGATATATAATTATGTGCAACAAACAAGAGAGTTTATTTAATTGTTATTAACACATCGCTAAATTAAGGCTGCAATATTATATATTAGCGTTGTTAGCATCAACTAATTAATATTTCAAACTATTAACATTTTTATTAGTTTAATATCTTAATACAATAAAAACTTAACAACCATGGGAAACAGAGATTCGAGTATTCTCTACTGTGTATTAGGGATATATGCACTAATGATAAGCTGGTATTACAATCATAACCTTATCGTACTTTTGATCAGCTATATATTTTGGCCTATATACCTTATTTATGAATTACTTATTGGCCACCTTTCCCATGGTATGTGGAAAGAAATACCGATGTCGTACTTTAAGTAAGAGGTTTGCGGTGGGCGGTTTGCAGTTTGCAGTTTTACAGTCTTTAGTTTAAGCCAAACCGCCCACCGCAAACTGCCTGCTCACCACTCACAATGTTAAATTGTGTAAAAAAACCAATGCCTGCTATATTAATATTAAGTAAAAGTCGTTCTTTTGCTAAATAATCATATATGAAGAAACTTTCACTTATTGCTACCTTATTGTTAACAGTTTTATTACTGCAAAAATGTAAAAAAGACACCGTATCAGCATCAACTACCTCAAACACCTTACTGTTTGCTGTTATTAATGATACTTCCTGGAATGCTGATACAGTAAACGCGGCAATTACTTATAACTCAATTGCAAAAACAAAAGTATTTAACTGTTCAGCTATAGCTAAGAATAAAGAATTAAAGTGGTCTGTTACACAAACAACCAATGTACTTAATACAGCCGGTTTCCCTTTGACCACTTTTAATGCCGATTCGGCAAATGGCAATTCGTTTTCTTATTATACCTCGCAAAAAAATTCTTCAGGTGTTTTTGTGCTTGCACCGCTGGGGACGGTTTCTGGTGGTTCTGGCAACCTTACTGTAACGGCAGTTGATTCTGTGAAAAAAACTATAACCGGAACATTTTCATTTACCGCTAAGAAATTTAACTACGATGATAATGGCAACGTCATCTCTGTTACCATTTCGCAAATAATAGCAGGTGCATTTAATAATATGCCTTATACGTTTAACAGTAACTAGGTGTGAAGTTTTAAGTCGAGAGTCGAAAGTCATGCGAGAACTTAGTAAGTTCAGTCGACTTCGGACTTCAGACTTACAACTTCAGATTTTAGCCTTAAAAAAGATGCCCGAAAAAAATAAAGCTATATTTTTAGACCGCGATGGAGTGCTGAACCAGGAAATGGGTGATTATGTATGTCGCTTTGAGGATTTTCATCTCCTTGATAATTTTGATGCCATAAAAACATTGCAAGACCGCGGCTATTTGCTGATTGTTGCCACCAACCAGGGCGGCCTGGCAAAAGGATGGTACAGCGAAGACGAATTGGCCAAAATGCACAGCTATTTAACACAGGAATACGAAAAGCATGGTATAAAGATCACAGATATTTTTTATTGCCCGCACCATCCCGACTTTACCGGCGAATGCGATTGCCGCAAGCCTAAACCGGGTTTATTACTGCGGGCGATTGAAAAATATAACATCGATCCTTCAAAATCATACTTCATCGGCGACCGTGAGCGGGATATGGAAGCGGCTGCTGCTGCCAGTGTTAAGGGAATATTGGTTCATAGTGATCAACCTTTAAGTGAGATGCTGGATTTGATTGAGTAATGTTGTAAGGTTGAAACGTTGCAAGGTTGGAATGTTGAATTGCTCCAACGTTAGTAATATGTATAGCTTTCGCACAAATACTTATACAGGTAACCTTTCTGACGCAAACCAGTTGTAAAAATTGAAATTTTTAATAACATTGCAACATTTCAACAACTAACATTCCAACAATGAATATCAACCGCTATTTAAATAATCTTGATTCATTTATAGCTGCCTGCATTGGCTATTATGTTATCTGGCTTTATACCAAATACAGCGGTGTCGGCCTTTCGCCGGATTCTATTATGTATGCCAGCGCGGCAACCAATATCCAGGCCCATGGCTCATTACTCACGTTTAATAAAACGCCCCTCACTTTCTTCCCGGTTTTTTATCCTTTTTTTCTGGGGATCGTCCAGTTTTTTTCGGGCGCCGATCCCATCAGGGCCGGGGCTGCTATCAACGCCTTCCTGTTCGCTTCGGTAATATTCACCAGCGGCTGGATCATGTCAAAATTCGTTGCACATTCAAGAATATATAAATGGCTTATATTGATCGCCATTATTTTAAGCCCGGGCTTATTGGAAATCTATACCTATCTATGGTCCGAAACCTTGTTTATATTTGAAATATTATTTTTCATTATCGCTTACTGGCGCTATTTACAAACCCATACGCTCAAATCAATGCTTTGGGTTGGCATTATTACAGCTATCGCCTGTATTACCCGTTACGCGGGTGTTACCATCATAGGCACAGGTGGGTTATTGTTATTGCTTGATAATCAGTTACCTGTCAGAAAAAAAATCGGCCATATATTATTTTACGGAGGAATATCAATTTCCTTGCTGGTTGGTAACCTGGTATTGAACAGACTTTCAACCGGATTAAGTACCGGCACACGCGAACCTTCGATCACTCCATTTGCTGATAACCTGTACTATTTTGGCACAGTTATAATCGATTGGGGTAGCTTAAGTAATAAAGCGTATCCTTTCGCCATAGAAATAACTTCGGTTATTTTATTGGCGCTCATAGCTGTTTTATTGTGGAAAGCATTTAAAGGCCGCATCAACAGCTACGAAAATATTGTTATTGCGTTTGCTATTGTTTATGGCCTGTTCATTGTGATATCGGCAAGTATATCCCGCTACGAGCGTATCAACAGCCGTTTGCTGGCGCCCATGTTTATTCCATTGCTTATCGCCTGTACCAGCTGGGTGCCGGATGTTTTGTTGTTCATAAAATCAAAAACCAGGTATGTGCTTACGGGGGTGGCCATCATTTTAATGCTGGCTTTTGAATATTCCATCTACCAAACCGACTGGCAGCGTTACGATGATGAGAACGACTACGGCGTACCTGGCTACAGTGACGATAGCTGGAACAAATCGGAATTTGCAGTATATCTTAAACAGCATAAAAACTTGTTCAAACCGGGCGTCCCTATTTATTCTGATGCTGATGAGGCGGTATATTTATTTACAGGAATGTCATCCCAGTTAATACCACATAAGTTTTTTAAAGCCGACGTGCGAAAATTTTATGCGCAGAAACAGTTTTACCTGGTATGGTTTGATAATTTGTACAATAATGAGCTGCTGCCCTTATCGGCCATCAGGCAGCGCAAAAAGCTGGTTAAAATAGGCGCGGCTAAGGAGGGGGAAATTTATTATTGTGATGGGAAATGATGTTGACAAATAGTTATTTCACAATTACATCAATTCGGTTAAGTTCAAATTTTCTTTTCTTATATCGCACTCCCAAAACCTTACAACGGTCCACCCCCTATGTTCAAATAGCTGCGTTATTTTAGCGTCCCGATCCGTATTTCTCTGCCGTTTTTTTTTCCAGTATTCACTATTTTGTTTTGGAGTTATATTTCGACAATGATGTCCATGCCAAAAACACCCGTCGGCAAACACTACTATTCTTTTATTTAAAAAAACAAAGTCAGGTTTGCCAATTACCGAATAATTTCTTTTCCAGCCTTTAATACCGTGCTTTTTAAAAATCGAGATGAGAGCTAATTCGGTTGAGCGGTTTTTTTTTCCTTTCACCTTCTGCATTATCAAACGTCTTTCTGCCGTAGAAAAAGAGTCTGTCATTTCATTTAAGATTAGATGGCAACTCGATCATCAAAGATTTGTCTGTCTCGACTTCGTCCACGCGTGCGTTATATATAGCAACCAATTCTTTAATGTTACCGACCAAATTATCTTTATTGAACGCGCCGATTTCGTCTATATTTTGGGAGACAAATGATTCAATAGATTCAACTGCAATTTGTTGTTCACTGATTAGCTCGGCATTTTGTCTCGTGCCCATTAATTTGCTATCTGGAACGAGCAAAAATGGTTTCAACCCTTGTGAAATGTTATATTTGCATTTCTCAAAAACTGCAGGCATAGGTGCAACGGTCACATGGAAAGCGGTATTGCCGATTAGAAAATCTCCCGGGCGTTGCGTCTGTTTATCAGCTGTGCTAGCCGACTCATTCGAAATCTCAATATCTTTAAAACGCAATTTTAACTTGGCGCCTACTAAATGTTGGGCGACAAATCCAGCTTTTCCTTCGGCGGTTGCTACAAGTAAAAAGTTATGTATAATGTACCAGGTAGTGAGAGCTGGGTTAAATGTAAGTTTTAGTTTCTGACGATTATGATAATCCTTTACCCTGTCAACCAAAAACGCCTGCATTGAATGGAGAATATTATTCCTTTCTTCAATATCGTAAGTTTCAAGCTGCAAACTAGAAAGTGTTTTAAGCAGTAATTGAATTTCGCCCGGGCCGCCTCGATTGGTGCGACCACCTTCACTAGAAAATGGCCTTTCTTCGCCAAAAGATCTTAAAATTGCTGCAACAGCAGCGCCGCTAAGACCTTTAATTTGCATACCGCCTTCCGCGATATGAGCTTTAAAATCCAAATTAAAATCTTCTATCAAGCGGTTTAAAACCACTAAGGAGGCTGCAATACTTCCATTGGCAGGTCCTTTATTGGCTTTAACGACCTTTAAGGCGTTATACCATTGTATAAAATGATCAGGCAGGTTTTGCATACTTTTCTAATTCCAACTTTCCATTATCTAAAAGCGTTTCGAATACAGGATTTAGATAGTTTTCTGCTATCCAAGAAATAACGGGAACACAAACCGCGTCACCAAAACCAAATAACGATTCATTAGCAGTTCCAGAAAGCTTAAATTCGGCAATTCCCATAAGCCTTGCGCATTCTTTCGGTGTCAACAGGCGAATATTTATTTCCCCTTTGCCGACCCGTAAGAGAATTTGTCTTGCACTCCCCCCCTTCGGAGTTCTTAAACACCCTGCAATTCCATCAAATCGGATCTCAGCCATCGATCTTCCGTTCCGCACTCTCCGGAATGCAGTTAAATAGGTGTATTTATTCAATTTTTTTAACTCATCAATCTTTTTTCGATGTCGATCAAATGTTTGATTCAACAGATATTCGACTCTTTCTGTAGTCCACCAAATGCTAGAACCCTTACCGATATTCTCTACAATAGTCTCCAATTTGGCATCTGAATTCGGCAAACTATCTAAATTATGATTTATATCCCAGTTAATTTCAGGATGGTCAAAAATAAAATCTCTCAGTTTGGAAGGACGTAAATCGGTTTCCTGTAAATAATGTCTTATTCTGATTTGTTCGGGTTGTTTTTGTTTCCCAATTATAAAAAGCCTAACACGACTCTGGGGTACAAAATGAATAGCATTAATTATAAAGACATCGACCGCATAACCCAAATCGTTAAGAGCTAAAAGGGCATCATTAATGTCCTGGCCCTTGCGTGACGTTAGAAAACCGGCAACATTTTCCAACAGCACTAAATGAGGGCGTTTTTTCAAATCTTTTAGTACCTTAATAAACCCCCAAAAAGCAGACGACTGCTTGCCTTGTAAGCCAGCCCGACGTCCGGCTAGTGACAAATCAGTACAAGGAAAAGAAGCTGTTGCTAAATCAATATTGGGGATTAATTCTGGCGATAAATTATGTATATCATCCAAAATAAAGTGTTCAGATGAACCTGTGAAATGGTTTAAGTAAAGCCTGCGTTTTATTGGGTCAATATCATTGGCTATAACTGTTTTCCAGCCGCATCGTTCAAGCCCGGCTCTCATCAACCCTATGCCTGCAAAAAACTCTGCGACCGATTTGTTGTATGTGTTCTTTTCAGTCATCTAAGTATAAAACTAAAATATTTAGCAATCTTACAAAAAATAATCAGATATCTCCATAGCGGAACTGAAAACTTTTGGAAACATATTTTCGTAAAGTTACGTGATATGAACATCGAAATCATTTTTGTGGATAAAATACAGCTTGTTGATTATTGGTCTCTTAGATTCGAACGATTTTTATTTTGTATTTCCAAACAACTCCCTATATTTGCATAATCAACCCCGTAGAGACGCAATGCATTGCGTCTCTTGCTGCAACGATAAAAAATGAACGGTTATACATTATATCATCTTCATCTGCATCATCACCACCATGTGGTGACAAGATAATGTATGTTTCTTCGCGAAATAACAAACCCCGTTTATACTTTTTTATTATTTCCTTTTAAAATTAATCAGTGAAAACACTAAAAATAGCCATCCAAAAATCTGGCAGGCTCAACGATAAATCAGTTGAATTATTAAAAAATTGCGGCTTAAGCTTCGAGAATTATAAAAGCTCGCTCATTTCCCCTGTATCTAACTTCCCGCTCGAAATCCTTTTTTTGCGTGACGATGACATCCCCGAATATGTGCAGGATGGCATTGCGGACCTGGGCATAGTTGGCGAAAACGTGATACAGGAAACCGAAGTTGAGGTTAGCTACCTGCAAAAACTGGGTTTCGGCAAATGCTCGCTCAAAATAGCAGTGCCCAATACCTATGATATTCAGCATATTAATGAATTGAACGGCAAATCAATAGCTACCACCTACCCTGCTATTTTAGGCAAATTTCTGCAAAAACATAACATACAAGCTGATATCCGCACCATATCCGGCTCGGTCGAAATATCACCTGGCCTCGGGCTAAGCGATGCTATTTGCGACCTGGTATCCACCGGCGGCACGCTAAAAAGCAACGGGTTGAAACCCTTTGCTGATGTTATGTTTTCGGAAGCTGTATTGATAGGGCGCGCAGGCAGTGAAAATGAGGAACTTGTTAAAGAGCTCATTCAGCGCATACAATCAGTATTGAGGGCTAAAGAGACCAAATACGTGGTATTAAATGTGTTAAAGGACAACTTGGCGGCTGTTACAAAGCTGCTGCCGGGAGTTAAAAGCCCTTCGGTTGTGCCTTTGGCAGAAGAAAATTGGGTCGCGGTACACACGGTGATCCCTGAACGCGACTTTTGGGACAAAATAAGTCAGCTAAAACAAGCCGGCGCACAAGGCATTGTTGTGATGCCGATCGAGAAGATAATACTGTAAGAAAAGCCCCACCTAAATCCTCCCCGGTTGGGAGGACTTTAAAAATGGGCAATTAAAAAAGAGCGAAGTTAAAGTCTCCCCAACCGGGGGAGATTTAGAGGGGCTAAACAGGCATGAAGCGATATAATTACACCAATTTAAACAAAACCGACATCCAAAACCTGGTTCAACGCAATGTTGATCCGGCGAATGAGATTCGTGCGATAGTTGAAGATGTTATTGCCAAAGTGCGGGAGCATGGTGATAGCGCTTTACTTGATTACGCCCTGAAGTTTGATAAAGTTGAATTGGATAAATTGTATTTGGATAAGGAAGAATTAGCAGAAATCGCCTCCGCTGTTTTACCTGCACAAAAAGCTGCCCTTGAAACCGCATATACCAATATTTATAAATTTCACGAGCCGCAATTAAAAGCCGAAGACAAGATAGAGACCATGCCTGGCGTAACCTGCTGGCGCGAATTAAGGCCGATAGAAAAGGTTGGCTTATACATACCCGGTGGAAGCGCGGTTTTGCCAAGCACCTTTTTAATGCTGGGTATCCCTGCGAGGATTGCCGGCTGTCATGAAATTGTGGTTTGCTCACCACCGCAAAAAAATGGAAAAGTAAATGCGTTTATCGCTTATGTGGCTTTATTATTGAATATTGATAAAATTTATCTTGCCGGCGGTGCACAAGCTATAGCGGCAATGGCTTACGGCACGGAAAGCATCACTAAAGTGGATAAGATATTCGGCCCCGGGAACCAGTTTGTTACGAAAGCTAAAACAATTATCCAATCAACAACAACCACAGCTATTGATATGCCTGCCGGGCCATCGGAAGTATTGGTAATTGCTGATGAAACTGCAAACCCCGCTTATGTTGCCGCAGACTTGCTTGCACAGGCAGAACATGGTATTGATAGCCAGTCTGTTTTGGTTTGCACCTCTAATAAAATAGCTGAGGAAGTTTTCACCGAGGTAGAAAAACAAGTACCGGTATTGCCGCGTGCCGAAATTGTGAAAAAGGCTTTGGAAAATTCCTACGCCGTAATAACAAAAGATCTTTATGAGGCAATGCAGTTTAGTAACCACTACGCCCCTGAGCATCTAATACTTGCCACTGCAAACTGGCAACTGATAACTGCAAACATAATAAACGCCGGCTCAGTCTTCCTCGGTAATTTAACGCCCGAAAGCGCAGGTGATTACGCCTCTGGAACAAATCATACTTTACCAACAAGCGCTTATTCAAGAGCATATTCGGGGGTATCGGTTGATTCATTTGTAAAAAAGATCACTTTCCAGCATCTAACGCCGGAAGGCATAGAAAATATAGGGCCGACTGTGGAGATATTGGCGGAACTAGAGGGGTTGACGGCGCATAAGAATGCGATGACAGTTAGAAGAAGCCCCCAAACCCCCTAAAAGGGGAGTTACGTCCTAATGAATAATTAATGCAATGAATGAAGAAGTAAATAAACAATATTATAGCGGCCCTGACGGCAATTCCCCCTTTAGGGGGTTAGGGGGCCTACTCAGAGATAACATCAAAAATCTTGTCCCTTACTCTTCCGCACGTGATGAGTACCAGGGTGAGGCTAGCGTATTTTTGGATGCGAACGAAAACGCGTTCGGCTCGCCTTTAGAACAGCAATTTAACCGCTATCCTGATCCTTTGCAATACCTGGTTAAAAAGCGCTTAAGCGAAATAAAAGGTGTGCCAATTCCGAATATATTCCTGGGCAACGGCAGTGATGAGGCCATTGATATACTTTTCCGCAGTTTTTGCAATCCGGGTGTAGATAACGTGATATTGGTGCCGCCAACTTATGGCATGTATAAAGTTTCCGCCAATATTAATGATGTGGAGGCGCGCAATGTTCCCCTTACTGAAGATTTCCAGCTTAATTTAGAGGACATTGCCGAAGCTATTGACGCGCATACCAAACTGATCTTTATCTGCTCACCTAATAACCCGACAGGTAATTCTATCAACCGGGCTGATGTAGAAACTTTGCTGGCCAATTTTAACGGCATTGTAGTTGTTGATGAGGCTTATATCAACTTTAGCAGGCAAAAAACTTTTATACAGGAACTAACCGAATATGCAAATCTTGTGGTTTTGCAAACCCTTAGCAAAGCGTGGGGCCTTGCAGGCTTGCGTGTAGGCATGGCTTTCGCCAGCGAGGAAATTATCGAGGTGATGAATAAGGTTAAACCGCCTTATAATATAAACCAGGCTTCGCAGCAACTGGCCCTGGAAGCATTAGCCAATGTAGACCAGATAAACACCTGGATAAAAGAAATTCTGATGCAACGGGATAAATTAGTTTTAGGATTAAAAGATTTTGATTTTGTGCTGGATATTTATCCGTCCGACGCTAACTTTATCTTAGTTAAGACAACTGACCCAAAAGGCATCTACAATTTTTTGGTCCAAAAAGGGATTATCGTGCGCGACCGTTCAAAAGTGGAATTATGCCAGGGTTGCCTTCGCATAACAGTAGGTACGCCCGATGAAAACAGTATATTACTTCAAACTTTACAAGATTTTAAATGAGCAAACTGCAAAAAATACTGTTTGTCGACCGCGACGGCACCATTATAAAAGAAACTGCCGACGAACAGATCGATTCGTTTGCCAAGCTGGAATTCTATCCCGGCGCTTTGCAGTATCTCCCGAAAATAGCAAGGGAACTTGATTATGAGCTGGTAATGGTATCCAACCAGGACGGTTTGGGAACGTCATCGTATCCTGCGGATACCTTTTGGCCGGTTCAAAATTTCATACTTAAAACATTGGAGAACGAGGGCATAGTCTTTTCAAATATTTGCATAGACAGGACGTTTCCGAGCGAAAATGCCCCTACCCGCAAACCGGCAACTGGCTTGCTTACCCAATATTTCGATACAGAAAAATACGACCTCAAGGGATCATACACTATTGGTGATCGCAAAAATGATGTATTACTGGCTTGTAACCTTGGTTCAAAAGCAATCTGGCTGAATGATAATTCTAATTTGGGCAGTCATGAATTTAGTGGCAAAGACGAAGAAGAAAAGGTCAAAAACACGGTTGTCCTTGAAACCACTGACTGGCAAAAGATATATGAGTTTTTAAAGCTTGGGCAAAGGGTTATTGAACATCGCCGCAGCACCAAAGAAACAAATATATATATAAAGATAAACCTTGACGGTAAAGGCGAAGCTAAAGTATCGACAGGACTTCCTTTTTTTGATCACATGCTCGACCAGATAGCAAGGCATGGCAATATCGATTTGGAAATCATCGCAAAGGGCGACCTCCATATTGATGAGCACCATACTATTGAGGATACCGGTATTGCACTCGGTGAGGTTTTTTCCGCCGCCTTGGGTAATAAAATGGGGGTTGAACGCTATGGCTTTTGCCTGCCGATGGACGATTGCCTGGCGCAGGCAGCTATTGATTTTGGCGGCAGGAACTGGATAGTTTGGGACGCCACATTTAAAAGAGAAAAGATTGGAGAAATGCCGACAGAGATGTTTTTTCATTTTTTTAAATCATTCTCTGATGCTGCAAAATGCAATATAAATATAAAAGCCGAAGGCGAAAACGAACACCATAAAATTGAAGCTATATTTAAGGCATTCGCAAAAGCAATAAAAATGGCGGTTAAAAGAGATGTGAATAATATGGTTTTACCAAGCACGAAGGGAATGTTGTAGAGGCCCCCCAACCCCCTAAAGGGGGAGCTTTTGAATGGGTCGGTTAAAATTTATAAGCATATAAAATTCCCCCTTTAGGGGGTTAGGGGGCTAATGAAAAAGAAAATGTTTATGGGTGCAAGCGAGCTGATATTTAAGAATGCAGCATTGCTCAGAAATAATTTGACTCCAGCCGAGATGTTATTGTGGGGACATTTAAAGGGAAGCCAACTCGGTGCAAAGTTCAGACGGCAACATCCGTTAGGGATTTATATTGCCGATTTTTACTGCCACCAGCACAAAATAGTAATTGAGCTTGATGGCGGAATACATAACCTTCCAGAGATTGTTAAAAATGACTTAGAAAGGCAGCTTAACATTGAAAACGATGGAATCAGAGTTCTTCGCTTTAAAAACGAAGAGATATTTAATCAATTGGAAAACGTATTAGCCACTATTAAGCAGACGATAAACTCCCCCTTCAGGGGGTCGGGGGGCATAGGCATCATAACATACGGCGCCGGGAATATATTTTCTTTAACTGCGGCTTTAGAACGCCTGGGCATTCCCTATGGCATGATCAAAACTGAACAAGATTTTGACCGGTTTGATCGTTATATTATACCAGGTGTAGGTCATGCAGGTACAGCTATGAATAAACTGGAACAAACAGGTTTGGTACCTACGATAAAATCCCTTACAAAACCAACTTTAGGTATTTGTGTGGGTATGCAATTGTTAACATCCCATTCGGAAGAAGGCGATGCCAACCTGTTGAACATCATCCCGGTTAAAACCTTAAGATTTACGACTAATGCCCACTATAAGGTACCGCACACTGGCTGGAACAGGGTATTTCCTGAAAAAGAAAATCCGCTTTTTGAAAATATTCCTTACGGATCACACTTTTACTTTGTACATTCATACTTTATTGAATATAATATCGCATACACTTTATCTTCAACAATTTATAATAACAAGTTTTCGGCATCAATTTGGCGGGATAATTTCTATGGAGTACAGTTCCATCCCGAAAAATCAGGCGCTTATGGTGAAACCTTACTAAAAAATTTCTCAAAACTTTAAAGACATGTATATAATCCCTGCAATTGATATTTTAGATAAAAAAGTTGTCCGCCTGCGCGAAGGTGATTATAACCAGGTAACTGAATATGATGTTTCCTTAGAGGAAATGATCGAAAAGTACCAGTCGTACGGCACAAATTTAATTCACGTTATCGATTTGAACGGAGCCAAAAACGACTTCTCTAACCAGCAATATCTTTTTGACGTGATCAAAAAAACAGACATGGAAGTGCAATATGGAGGCGGTATCCGCAGTATTGATAAGGTAAAAGAGCTCATCGATGCGGGTGTCCACCGGGTAATTGTGGGTACGCAGGCCTTAACCAACCCTTCTTTTCTGAAAGAACTGGCAAAAGAAATTTGTGGCCGCGATAGATGCTCAAACCAGGTAGTAATTGCTATTGACGTGCTTGATGAAGTGATCAAATATTCCGGATGGATGGAAAGCTCACCAATAAAACTGATGGATTATGTTGATAAATGCCTGTCACTCGGATTTTTCCGTTTTTTATGCACAGATATTGGAAAAGATGGCAAACTTGGCGGGGCAGGTATTAAGCTTTATGAAAAACTGCTTGACCACTCCCCTTTTATCAAGCTAATCGCTTCAGGCGGAGTAAGTTCAATGGAGGATATTGAACAGTTGAGCAATATTAAAGTAGAATCCTGCGTAGTTGGTAAAGCGATTTATGAAGGCCGTATAACCATAGAAGAAATAAAAAACTGGAATCTGGAATCGTTGATCTCCATATAAGCCCCCTAACCCCCTAAAGGGGGAACTATAGTTCAATATGAAAAAGCAAATGTTTATTGGTGCTAGCGACCTGATTTTTAAGAACGCAGCCGCACTCAGAAATAACATGACTCCGGCTGAGATGTTACTATGGGGGCATTTAAAGAGCAGTCAACTTGATACCAAATTCAGAAGACAACATCCATTAGGCATTTACATAGCAGATTTCTATTGCCATTAACATAAAATCGTAGTCGAAGTTGACGGCGGCATACACGATCTTCCTGAAATCATACAAAATGATATAGAAAGACAGCATAATATTGAGAACGATGGAATCAGAGTTCTCCGTTTTAAAAACGAAGAAATATTTAATCAGTTAGAAAAAGTCTTGGACACAATTAAACAAACTATCAATTCCCCCTTTAGGGGGTTAGGGGGCCTTAGTAAACGAATCATCCCCTGCCTTGACGTAAAAGACGGCCGCACTGTAAAAGGCGTAAACTTTGTGGACCTGCGCGATGCCGGCGACCCGGTTGAGCTTGCCTGGAATTATTCGCGGCAAGGGGCTGATGAGTTGGTTTTTTTGGATATAACGGCTACGCACGAGCGCAGAAAAACCATGGTTGAACTTGTAAAGGCTGTCGCAAGGCAAATAAATATCCCGTTTACAATTGGCGGAGGCATTAACGAAATCGCTGATGCGGACGCCCTTTTAAATGCGGGAGCCGACAAAATATCCATTAATTCGGCTGCAGTGCGCAACCCGGAGTTAATTGATGAACTTGCAAAAGCCTTCGGGGTTCAGTTTGTAGTGATCGCTGTTGATACAAGGGTTGTTGCTGATAAAAACATTGTTCATTTAAACGGCGGCCGTATCCCAACTGAAAAAGAAACACTGAACTGGATATTAGAAGCTGAAAGTCGTGGTGCCGGCGAGATATTGCTAACTTCAATGGATCATGATGGCACAAAAGCCGGCTTTGACAATAAATTTTTAAAAACAGTGAATAATGCCGTAAATATCCCCGTTATTGCGTCAGGCGGAGCCGGTTCGGTACAGCATTTTGTGGATGTATTTGAACAAAGCAATGTTGATGCCGCCCTGGCGGCATCGGTTTTTCATTATGGCGAGATATTGATACCGGATTTAAAAAAGATTTTGAAGCAGCACAATATAGAGGTAAGAGAGGTCTAAACAAATAAATTAAAACAAACCCGTTGTCTGTGTCCCCACAGACAACTCCCGGTAATGCTGTCTGTAAAGACTCAGATATACGGTAGAAAATAAAGATAATGAACATCGATTTCAACAAAACAGACGGGCTTGTCCCGGTAATTATACAGGATGAGCAAACATTGGAAGTACTTATGCTTGGCTATATGGACCAACAAGCTTATGATAAAACCATAAGGGAAAATATAGTCACTTTTTTTTCCCGCTCAAAACAACGGTTATGGACAAAAGGAGAAACAAGCGGCAACTACCTGCATGTTAAAAACATCCATTTAGATTGCGACAGTGACACCCTGCTGATAAAAGTTAAAGCTGAAGGCCCGACATGCCATACAGGCTCCCGCAGCTGCTTTAATACAGATTATAACAAAAATTTTATATTACAGTTAGAAGATATAATTGACGACAGGTATATCAACCCAAAAGAAGGCTCGTACGTAAATAAACTGCGCAATAAGGGCTTGAATAAAATAGCGCAAAAAGTTGGTGAAGAAGCTGTTGAAACGGTAATAGCGGCATTAAACGAAACAGAAACTGACTTTATAAACGAATCTTCCGATCTGATTTTTCATCTGCTTGTGCTATTGCGCGAAAAAGGGTTAGGCCTTGAGGTGATCGCTAAGAATTTAGAAGAAAGACATAAGTAGTTCATAGATCATAGTTCATGGTTCATAGCCACTTCATAGCTAGGAGCTGTATTGATTCCAATTCTACCATGAACTATGAACCATGATCTATGAACTAAAAAATGACCGTAACGAAAACAGCTGAACTGACCGGCCACGGAAACCCGATCTTTACACTTGAGCTTTCGCAGAAGCCCGGTATATTATTTACCGGCGGCAATGATAAAGGCGTAGTGGAATGGAGTTTGGAAAACTACGCTTTCATAAAAGTGTTGTTCCCGGTTACGGCGTCGATATACGCTATTCATTGCCCGGGGGGTTACCCCTTCTTATTTGCCGGTTTGAGGAATGGCGACGTGATGGTTTTTGACTTTTTAAAACAACAGTTAATTACTACACTGAAACATCATCAAAAGCCAGTGTTTGATATAACATCAGTTGGTCATAAACAGGAACTATTGGTAGCATCTGAGGATGGAACTGTTTCTGTATGGAGCCTTAAAACATTGGAATTTTTGCATTCAGTACGTGTTTCGGATGATACGGTACGGTGTATAAGTGTTTCGCCCAGTGAGAAACGCGTTGCGTTTGGCTGCCGTGATAACCAGATAAAAATTTACGACCTGGAAGATTACACCTTGATAAAACCCCTTCATGGGCACACCATGTCTGTTTTTTCGCTGGTATTTACCCGCGACGGCAATTATCTGATTTCGGGGGGCCGCGATGCACAATTGAAAATATGGGATGCACTTTCCTATGATCTCGTACACAACATACCCGCACATTTATTTGCTGTAAATTGCATTGCCACCAATCCTTCTCTGCCTTATTTTGCTACCGCTAGTATGGACAAAAGCATAAAAATATGGGGCGCCGATGATTTTAAATTGTATATGGTCATCAGCCGCGAAAAAGGATATGAAAGTCACGCCTTGTCCATCAACAAGATTGTATGGAATGACAATCAGCTTATTTCTGTCAGCGATGATAAAAAGGTAATGATTTGGGATATCAGATTTAGCGATTAAAACATCCTTTTGATCGCTTTTAATTTATGGGTATAGCGCTTCGATTCCTCCGAAAAAATTCCCTGATCATCGATAGAATCTATTTTAACTTTCCCCGAGGCATGAATAATTTTCTCGTTATTGAGCAAAATCCCAACATGGACTATCTTACTTTCGGCATTATCAAAAAAAACCAGATCGCCTAATCTGGTTTCGTGTAATGAATTTACAATGTAACCCTGTTCAACTTGCTGGTCGGCATCGCGCAGTAACTTTATTCCTTGCGATTTTAAAACCGCCTGGGTAAAACCTGAACAATCTATGCCAAAATGTGTACGCCCGCCCCATAAATAAGGGGTATTCAAAAAAGATATGGCAGTAACGGCTATATTTTCAGTTTCGCCAATTTCACCTATTATTTCAAAACGCTCATCACCAATATGGCAGGTAGTGCCCTCTAAAAAGGCAAGGGAACTACCCATAGGCAAATACAAAATACTGTTATTAGCTATTTTCCAGGCTTGTGTAACAGCGCGGTAAGTTAAAGGCGGAGGTGTTTGTTTAAATCTTTTATAAGCTAAGTGACCCAGCACGGTAAATTGCAACCGCCCGATCCAGCCGGCATAATTGTCGTGGGCAGTAATAATTTTTACCCACCTTTCTTTCCATTCAGTAATTTCAAATATTTCACCGAATAGCACCTGGGATACCATTTCGCTCCTGTCGTTAGGTTCGGCCCTGAGCGGGATCACAGAAAGGTTACAAATACCGTACTCCATAAAATCAGGCCAAAAGGTGCTTTTTAGAGGTTTAAGTTACAAAAAGTAGGAAACATCCCGATACCTTATCGTGATCTGTTCCACATCAATAATTATCAATTATGTTAAAAAATATTACTCGTTCATATGCAGCCACTCTTTTTTTGCAAGCAGCTCCTCTTTGGTCTCACGCACATCCTCATCATCAACACAGCAATCAACCGGGCAAACCGCGGCACATTGAGGCTCATCATGAAATCCAACGCATTCAGTACATTTATCGGGTACAATATAGTAAATATCATCAGATAATGCGGCTTGTGTTTCCTCCGCATTCAAAGTATTGCCATCGCCGAAATCGATAAGCCCTTTTAGCCCTGTACCGTCCGAAAAACGCCATCCAGCGCCGGCATCATAAATAGCATTGTTAGGGCATTCAGGTTCACAAGCTCCACAGTTTATACATTCATCGGTGATTTTAATCGCCATATTTCTTAATATCTTATAATCTCAATTAACTTTGCCCGAATAAACAAGCATACAAATATAACAAAAAAAGGACTTGAGGGTTTAAATCCTAACCATATATATGTCAAAATTTATCAAACGGGGTTTACTAAATGCGTTTTCGGAACTGGGGGCACAATTAATCAACCCAAATGAACAACTATCCCAAATTATAAATGATGAGCGGCATTACAATGCATGGTTTACACCCGAAAGCGTTTTACAGGCAGTAACGGCGATCGGCAATATGCTAAATCCGCAAGCTTTAGAAACCTGGATAGACAAGTATCGCATTAGTCAAAACCAATCAAGCAAACGGGTAGGCTTAATATTGGCCGGGAATATACCGCTGGTTGGCTTTCACGATGTATTATGCGTGCTTATAAGTGGTCACCACGCACTGATCAAGGCGTCTTCACAAGATACCCGGCTAATTAAACATGTTTTAGAAATGCTGGCTGCCATAGACAGTAATTTTACTTATCAATATAGTTTTGTGGAACGACTGGAAAATTTCGATGCCGTGATAGCTACCGGCAGCAACAACACCTCGCGTTATTTTGAATATTATTTTGGCAAAGTGCCCAATATTATCCGCAAAAACCGCAACAGCCTGGCCTTATTAACCGGCGCTGAAACACAGGAACAACTTTTTGCATTGGGGCATGATATTTTTGATTACTACGGGCTTGGATGCCGTAATGTATCAAAACTACTGGTGCCAGAAGGGTATAACTTCAATTTCTTTTTTGAGTCGATTGAGGCGTATCAGCCCATTATAAATCATCATAAATACAATAACAACTACGATTACAATAAATCTATCTACCTGGTAAACAGTGATAAACACTTCGATAATGGTTTTTTGTTGCTAAAGGAAGATGAAAGGCTTGCTTCGCCGCTGGCTGTTTTGTATTACGGCTATTATAAAGATCTTAAATCGGCACAAAATCAATTGAAAGCCGACAGTGACAAAATACAATGCGTTGTAAGTATGGCCTCTTTACAGGTAAAAACGCAGGTAGTTGATTTTGGCATGAGCCAGCAGCCGATGCTATGGGATTACGCTGACGGCGTGGATACGATGGATTTTTTGTTGAAAATTTAGTATAGTTCATAGTTGATGGTTCATAGTTCATGGCAAATTTTTTCTTTTTTAAATTATTAGGTATCTTAGCGTATGAATTATACCGAATACATTGAGATTAATCCTGAAAAGCGATTTGGTAAGCCGGTTATCATTGGTACCAGGATAACTGTTTATGATGTGCTTAGTTGGTTAGCGGAAGGAATGTCGGCTAACGACATTATTCAGGACTTTCCTGAACTGACTGAGGATCAAATAAAAGCTTGTTTATCATATGCTGCGGATAAAGAGCACAAATTAAGAGTAGTCTCGTGAATATTCTGCTTGATCAAAATATTTCATATAGGGTAACACGGCTTCTTTTAGACGAATTCCACAATGTAAAACAAGTCAAAGAGCTTAATTTGATTGACGCTTCAGACTTCGAAATATGGAACTACGCGTTCAAAAATAATTACACCATTATTACATTTGACAGTGATTTTATTGACCTGGCCAATTTGAAAGGTTGTCCTCCGAAGATTATTTGGCTGAGATTTGGTAATTCTACAAATCTTAAGATTGCCAATAAATTGCTTGCAAATGCAGATACAATAAAGGAATTTATTTCGAATACAAATCCTGAAATAGCGTTTTTAGAAATTGACTAATTTATACGCCCATCAAAACCAACCCTTACTTCAACAACGAATTTCTTTCCTTTGCAATCGTATTGTAAACCAGTTTATCAACCAGTCTGGGTAAAAATTTATTTAGGAAAACCAGCAACTTTCCCTGGCGGGTCATTATTAATGTTCGTGCTGTGTTTTCAACGCCGTCGGCAATTATTTTGGCAACTTCGTCTGCCGTCATCATCTTATCTTCTTCAAGGGTACTTTCCCCCTGCTGCGCCCCTTTTTTATCCAAAGCGGTATTGCGAATGTTTGAGGCTGTAAAACCGGGACAAGCCGTTAGCACATGGATCCCCGTTTTTAAATTTTCAACCCATAAGGCATCCAGGAAACCATTAATTGCGAATTTTGATGCCGAATAGCCGGTACGTCCTGGTAAACCTTTATAACCGGCAATGGACGATACGCCGACTATTGTACCTTTGGTTTTTAAAATCTCAGGCAATGCAAACTTCGTGCAATAAACTGTTCCCCAAAAGTTCACATCCATCACTTTTTTTAACACGCTGATGTCTGCGTCCTTAAATAATGCCCGCATGGATATCCCGGCATTATTTACCAGCACATCAATTTTACCGAAAGTTGTAAGTGTTTGGTTGATCAGGTGCCTGCAATCTTCTTCAATGGTTACATCACACTGAACTGCGATTGCTTTAATTTGATATTGCCGTTCAAGGTCCTGGGCTATCTCACATAAAGTAACAAACTGGCGCGCGCCTAATACAAGATTAGCGCCGCGTTTGGCAAATTCTATAGCGAGTGATTTCCCTATGCCCGAGGAGGCGCCGGTTATGATTATAATTTTGTTGGTTAGGCTCATAAGATGAAAAGTGTGTTCGAGGTTTGATTTTGTAGAGACGCAATATTTTGCGTCTTGGAACAAATGACCTTATTATGTAAGGTCAATTTCACAAACAATCAGGTTTGAGACGCAAAATATTGCGTCTCTACAATATAAAATCATTTTTAACCAGCTTCTATCATTTAACCTCATACGATGAATGGAACAGCTGTGGTATGCCTACTTTTATTTCAGGCACTTTTAATAAATATTTACAGGCGAAAATAAACATAGCGCCATAATAATACTTAATATAAGTCCAGCTAAGTTTAGCCAATGGCTGGCTTTCGAAGTTTATGATGTATGTTTTTGGGAAATAGTAATTTTTAAACCCGGCAAGCCTGATGCGGTACGATAGATCGATGTCATGCCCGAACATAAAAAAGCGTTCGTCAAATAAGCCTGTTTCATTTAAAACAGAACGGCGCAACAGCATACACGCCCCGTTTACAATATCAACTTCGGTAACCTGGAACTCTTCAACCCATTCTTTACGATTGCGGTCGTATAAACGTGTTTTAGGTAAATGTTTGGCGAAGCCGGTAAATTTCAAAAACGCCGCCCATGTTTTAGTTAGACCATGTATTGATTCTGGTAAAAAACGTCCTTTCGGGCTAAGCATTCTTACGCTAAGACCAGCGGCATCAATATGCTCATCCATGAATGCGCACATCTTTTCCGGGGAGTCTTTGCCGCAAATTGTATCCGCATTGACCAGTAAAATATACTCCCCGGCAGTAAGCCTTAATGCCTGGTTATTTGATTTTGCTATACCCTGATCGGTACTGTTGGCAATTAAACGGGCCTGTGGAAAATCATTCTTAACCATTTCCTGTGATCCGTCGGCAGAAGCGTTGTCGACTATAACCAATTCGTAATCAATGCTATTACAAGCATTAACTATTGAATTTAAAGCTTGTTTAAGCATTGGACAAGCATTTTGATTAACAACGACTACAGATAGCCTCATATTTATTTCGATAGTGAGTTGATGTATGGAACGCGTGTAGCAATGGATCTCCCCAGGGTGATCTCATCCACGTACTCTAATTCACCACCAAAAGCTATGCCACGGGCAATGGTTGATATGGTTATGTTGAAAAGTTTTAACCGTTTGTGCAAATAGAACAGGGTGGTATCACCTTCCATAGTGGCGCTTAATGCGAAAATGACCTCCTTCACATCATCATCTTTCAAACGCTCTACTAATGAGTCTACCTCAAGGTCTGTAGGGCCGATGCCATCCATTGGGGAAATTAATCCCCCCAAAACATGGTAGACCCCATTGTATTGGCTTGTATTTTCAATGGCCATTACATCGCGGGTATCTTCAACAACGCATATCATGCTATGGTCGCGTTTGGGTGAGGCGCAGATCTGGCAAACGGGGTGATCAGAAATATTGAGGCAAACCTGGCAAAACTGAATTTCGTTGCGCAATTTGCTTATAGCGGCGCTAAACTTCTCTACATCGCCTTTATCCTGCTTAAGCAAGTGCAGCACCAGGCGCAAGGCGGTTTTCTGTCCAACACCAGGTAATTTCCCAAATTCGGCAACCGCATCTTCCAGCAACTTCGACGAAAAGTTCATGGTGTAAAGATAGGTATTAGTCCGAAAGTCGGGAAGTCCGGAAGATTTTTTGGGGTCGAACTGAATTTTTGGACATTAAGTTATTTTTGTTTGATAACTTGTCGGCAGAAATAACACTGAACTAAGAAGAATCTTCCGGACCCAAAAAAATTATGTCTCCAGCAATACTACTCTCATTCATCGTCGGTTACTTTTTAGTATTGCTGATCATATCCTGGCTAACGTCGCGTAAATCATCAGATAACGATACTTTCTTCATAGCTAACCGCAATTCAAAATGGTACCTGGTGGCATTTGGGATGATCGGCACCGCATTGAGCGGCGTGACTTTCATTTCAGTTCCGGGAAAAGTTGGCGCCCCTACCGGCGACCAGTTTGAGTATTTCCAGTTTGTATTGGGAAATGCGGCGGGGTTTGTGATAATAGCCACGGTCTTGCTCCCGCTTTATTACAGGCTTAGGTTAACATCCATTTATAGTTACATTGAAGGGGCATTAGGCGTATGGAGTTATAAAACGGCCGCAGGCATATTTTTGATAAGCCGCATTATTGGCTCGTCCTTCCGGCTTTATTTGGTGGTTATTGTCCTGCAAAAGTTTATTTTTAACAGTTATCATGTTCCTTTCGCCATAACCGGTTTAATATGCCTGGTATTGATATGGTCGTACACATTTAAAGGGGGATTAAAAACCATCATCATTACTGATAGCCTGCAAACGCTGTTTTTAGTTTCATCGGTATTTTTATCCATCTACTTTATTTGCCAAAGTTTGCACTACACTATTTTTGAAGCCGCCGATGCAATTAAGAAAAGCAGCTATTCAAAAATTTTCTTTTTCAGCGACTTTTTAGGAAGCAGGTTTCATTTCGTAAAGGCATTTTTGGGCGGTTTGTTTATTACTGTCGCCATGACCGGCCTTGACCAGGACCTGATGCAAAAAAATCTGAGCCTTACAAACATCCGCGAAGCGAAGAAAAATATGTTCAGTTTTACTGCCGTATTTGTGGTGATCAACATTTTCTTTTTAAGTGTGGGGGCTTTACTTTGGATATATGCCAATAAATATGGCATAAAGGTTGAAAAAACAGATTACCTGTATCCAACCATCGCCTTGAAATATTTGGGCCTTGCACCCGCCATGGTGTTTATGCTGGGCTTAACCGCGGCCACTTTCGCCACTACCGATTCGGCCTTAACAGCGCTCACTACCTCATTTTGTGTTGATTTTTTGGGGTTTGATAAAAAGGAAGTTACTAATAGCAAAAAAATGGTAAGCATCCGCCATTACGTCCATATTGCCTTTTCGGGATGTATGTTTTTAACCATTCTTATATTTAACGCAGTAAATAACACGGCGGTAGTGAACGCTATTTTTAAAGTAGCATCATATACGTATGGGCCATTACTCGGGCTTTACTCTTTTGGTTTATTTATGAGTAAAAGACAGGTAAATGATAAGTTGGTGCCGTTTATTTGTTTAATATCACCAGCAGTATGCTATTATTTGAGCATAAATTCAGCAACACTATTGGGAGGCTACGTTTTTGATAATGAGCTGATATTGGTTAACGGTTTAATTACATTTGTTGGCTTATTGCTAACGTCGAAGAAGTCCGAAAGACCGGAAGTCTGAAAGTCCGAAAGTTTTTGATATTGGGAACATTTTCCACGTGACACCGTTAAATCAATAATTCAATAATTCAATAATTCAATAATTTCACTAATTCAATAATTACGCATGACCGGTGAAGAAAAAATAAGGCAAGCCTTTGAGAATAAAAACTGGCAGGAAATTAAGGTAACTGACTCCTGGCAGATATTTAAGATCATGGCCGAATTTGTTGATGGTTTTGAAAAGCTCGCAAAAATTGGCCCCTGCGTATCCATATTTGGGTCAGCGCGTATGCATAACGATAATAAATACTACCAATTGGCCGAAGATACCGCCCGCTTATTAACAGAAAGGGGCTATGGCGTAATATCAGGCGGCGGCCCGGGCGTTATGGAAGCGGCAAACAAAGGCGCTTATGAAGCCGGCGGCAAATCAGTAGGCTTAAATATCGAGCTGCCATTTGAACAATTTCATAATAAGTATATCGACAGGGATAAAATAATGGAGTTTGATTATTTTTTTGTCCGTAAAGTAATGTTTATGAAATATTCACAGGGTTTTATAATCCTGCCAGGAGGTTTCGGCACTATGGATGAATCCTTTGAGGCGATGACCCTGATTCAAACCGGTAAAGTAGCCAGGTTCCCGATCGTTTTTGTTGGTGTTGATTATTGGAAGGGGCTTTTTACGTGGATAGAAGAAAAGATGCTTAACGAAGAGCATACTATAAACGCGGATGACCTTAACCTTTACAGAGTAGTAGATACCGCCGAGGAAGCCGCCGGGCACATCTTTAAGTTCTATGAAAAATATGTGCTGAAACCGAATTTTTAGAGTATTTTATGAGAAAAGCAGCGATAATTTTTGCTTGCCTGGGTGTGTTATATTGGACCTTGCGTTTAACTGACATACTATATATTTATAGGGTTCCTTCAAACTATAATCTTCCCACAATGGCTGAGGGGAAGATAATTTTTGCTTCACGATTAAAACCAATAAAATACAATCAGTTTATCGTATTTAAAAAACCAAAATATGACATAATGATATTCAGATGCATCGGTATGCCTGGTGATATTATTGAAATAAAAGATGGCAGTGTATATCGTAACTCAAAGTTACTGAGCGAAAATTTTACCATTAATGATTATCTCATTACACAAAAACAGTTAAGTACTATAAAGAAAAATATTACTGAGAAAAATTACCTTGTTCCACTGAGCGATACCTTAAATAAGGTAACGTTAACTGGTCTAGAACTAAAGACATATCATTTAAGTTTACCGCCTTATATTTCTAAAAAGGGTGATACAAGCGCAGACATCTGTATCTATGCTGATTTTAAAAAGAAAAGGTTTAATAAGGACAATTTGGGCCCTATAAAAATACCTGCAAACAGCTATTTTTTATTAGGGGATGAACGTCCTTACGCTTTTGATTCCCGCTATATAGGATTTATAAAAAAAAGTGAAATAATTTCTACTGTACTTGGCCATTAACAATTTCGTCGGCATCCCCAGCCCTTTTACGAAGTAGGTTCTTTATTTATTCAAATTCACCTGGTTTGAACTGATTGCCTTGGGATTAGCTGCCATCTCAACCATATTGGTTATATCCAATAATAACAAGGTTTTCAGGCTTTTTTCATAATGGATAGCTTTTCGTTAATTGTTAAAAACATTATTAAATGCAATCTAATAATTAAAAAATAATTAAAGTTTAATTTTTATTTTGCAGGCATGATCAAACCCAGGGGCCAGGCCGCATTAGGCTTTATTTTTGTTACCTTATTAGTTGATGTAATTGGGTTTGGTATTATTATCCCGGTGTTGCCCCAGTTAATTCAGCATCTTATTCACGGCACTATAAGCGAGGCGGCCCCCTATGCCGGATGGTTAGCCTTTGCCTATGCTTTTATGCAATTCATTTTTTCGCCGGTCATTGGAAATTTAAGCGACAGGTTTGGCCGCAGGCCGGTTTTATTAAGTTCGCTACTTGGTTTTGGTGTTGATTATTTATTTCTCGCTTTTGCCCCAACTGTATGGTGGCTATTTGTTGGCCGTGTGATAGCAGGAATAACCGGCGCAAGCTTTACCACAGCTTCCGCTTACATTGCCGACATAAGCACACCCGAAAAAAGAGCGGCTAATTTTGGCCTCGTCGGCGTTGCTTTTGGCATCGGCTTTATCGTCGGCCCGGTAATTGGCGGTATACTGGGAAGTTACGATACACGCTACCCCTTTTTAGCCGCTGCCGTTTTAGCATTATTAAACGCTGCTTATGGTTACTTTATACTACCTGAATCACTAAGTAAAGAAAACCGCAGGCCGCTTGACCTTAAAAGATGCAGTCCCTGGGGTTCGCTTATACAGCTGAGCAAGTACAAGGCTGTTATCGGGCTGGCTTTTTCGCTGTTCCTGGTTTATTTTGCCGTGCAATCAGTACAAAGTGTATGGACCTTTTACACTTTTCAAAAATTTCATTGGAGTAAGGCCATGGTGGGTTATTCATTAGGCTTTGTCGGTTTGCTGGTAGCCGTTGTGCAGGGAGGCCTTATCAGGGTCATTATCCCAAAAATAGGACAAGAGCGCAGTATATGGATCGGCCTGCTGCTTTACACCCTGGGTTTAATTTTATTTGCATTCGCATCAAAGACCTGGATGATGTTTGCTTTTTTAATCCCCTATTGCTTAGGCGGAATAGCTGGCCCAGCCTTGCAGGGGTACATGAGTAACAGTGTCCCTGCAAATGAGCAGGGCGAATTGCAGGGCGGATTGACAAGCCTCGTAAGTTTAAGCACCATTTTCGGACCAATATTAATGACGTGGTCTTTTTATTATTTTACCAGGGCCGGTGCGCCGATTCAATTTCCCGGGGCGCCATTTGTAATTGCCGCTGTATTAATGCTTTTAAGCGCCTTATTGGCGATTAGAAGTTTCAGGAGGAATTAGGTGACTGGGTGAGTGGTTGATTGAGTGAATGGTTGATTGATTGAGTGAATGGTTGATTGAGTGAATGGTTGATTGAGTGAGTGGTTGGTTGATTGATTGGGTGAGTGGTTGATTGGTTGATTGAGTGAGTGGTTGATTGAGTGAGTGGTTGGTTGATTGATTGGTTGATTGAGTGAGTGGTTGATTGAGTAAGTGGTTGATTGAGTGAGTAAGTTAACTGAAAAAAATAATTTAAAATATAAAACTATTACAATGCAGATAATACCCCGATGGCTGTCAGGATCAAACTTAATCTAACTTAATCAACTTAATCAACCCAATCAACTTAATCTAACTTAATCAACCCAATCAACTTAATCTAACTTAATCCAACTTAATAAACTCAATCCAACCCAATCACCAACCCATGGCAAAGTCCAAACAATCAGCAGCACTCGGTTTCATTTTTGTTACCATTTTTATCGATGTGCTCGGCTTGGGGATCATTATCCCGGTTTTGCCTAAATTACTGCAGGTATTAGGTCATATCGATATCCGGGAAGCCTCCTGGTATAATGGCTGGCTGACTTTTGTTTATGCATCCATGCAGCTGATATTTGCAAGCGTAATGGGCAACCTCAGCGACAGGTTTGGCCGACGCCCAATTTTGCTCATCTCGCTGTTTGGGTTTGGAATAGATTACGTGGTTATGGCCTTTGCGCCAACTGTTGCATGGTTATTTGTTGGCCGTACCATAGCGGGTATCGCCGGCGCAAGTACGTCAACTGCAACTGCGTATATTGCCGATGTAAGCACCGGTAATAAGAGAGCGGCTAACTTTGGCCTGGTAGGCGCAGCATCCGCCATAGGATTAATATTTGGGATCGCTTTGGGAGCATACCTTTCAGCTATCAGTTTAAGGCTGCCCTTTATGGCAGCGGCGGGTTTTGCATTTAGCAACGGGCTTTACGGTTTGTTTGTTTTACCCGAATCGTTAACGCCGGAACATCGCAGAAAATTTGAATGGAAACGCGCCAACCCGCTTTTATCCTTGTGGAGGATGTATAAAAAACTACCCGCGCTGGCAACCTTATTAGGCGTTTCGGCAATTATATACATTGCGCAAAAAGCTGTGGAATATTTGTTATCATTTTTTATTTATGAAAAGTTTGACTGGACACCGGCAAGTTTTGGAACTTTAGGGATTTTTATAGGCTTAGTTTTGGTAGGTATACAAGGCGGGCTAATAAGGTACACCATACCAAAATTCGGGCAGCAAAAAAATGTTATAGCGGGTTTGATATTTTATGTTATTGGTTTACTGCTCGTTTCCCTGGCCAGCAAGGGATGGATGCTATATTTGTTTGTGGTACCATATTGTTTAGGAGGCATATCCGGACCTGCATTGCAGGGCCTCGCAACCGCCAAAGTGGCCAAAAATGCACAGGGCGAACTGCAAGGTGCATTTGCGACTTTGAATAGCTTAAGTCTTATTATAGGGCCGCTTTTATTTAGCTATATATTTTTCTTCTTTACGAAAAAAACCTCAACGGTTTATTTTCCGGGAGCTCCGTATTTGCTTGCGGCGCTTTTGATGCTTATCAGCACATTTATAGTTATCAGAAGTTTTAAAAAAGCTTAGTTCAGCTTTCAGCCTCACCTAAATCCTCTCCAAAGGAGAGGACTTTGAAGAGAGCAAGGCTGTTAATTTTGTGCCTTTTTTTAACTCCCTCTCCTTTGGAGGGGGTTGGGGTGAGGCATGACAAGCGTTAATTCATTCCAGCCCGCTCACACCGCCCGATATTACAAATTTCATCATATCTGCCGCGCTCTTATTAATAGGCTTTACCTTATCGGCCGCTATGATGACTACCTGCCCGGCAAATGAATAGGAATATGGAAAATAAACTGCAACTTCTCCCGGTAAATTCAATGCCGTAAGGTCTTTTTGTACCAGAAAGCCGATTTTTTTCAAACCAAATTCATTTATTTCAACAATAACAGGTTCATTAAATTTCTTTTCCTCTCCAACAAAAGCTTCTGTTAGGTCTTTTATCGACGAATACAAAAATTTAAACAAGGGCAAACGATTAAGCCAGCGGTTAAACCATCGTTTTATCGGGTCGGTTACTACGTTTGTAACTAATATCCCGGCTATTAAAATAAGCAGCAATACATTTAAAATACCTAAACCAGGAATGTAAACAGGCTTGCCGGTTTTGCCTCCGGGCCATATTACATCGCTTAAATTCAGGGCGGTATCAATACTTGACACGGCCCAGTAGATCAGGAAAAATGCCAGGCCCAGCGGCACTACTATTAATAATCCCTTGACAAAATAATTCAATAAGGCTTTAGCTATCTTTTTCATCTAACATCAATTTCTATTCATAAAAATATATTCTTTTTACCCTTTGCGAAATATTAGTCAATATTTCATAAGATATGGTGCCTATCTGTTCCGCAAGCGCTTCAATGCGCTGCTGCTCATTAAATACGATCACCTCATCACCTTCCCTCACGTCGACACTGCTAACATCCAGCATACACATATCCATGGTGATATTGCCTATGGTTGGTACCAGTACGCCCTTTACCAGCATTTTGCCGACTCCATTACCAAAAGCCCGCAAGTAGCCGTCGGCATAACCTATACGTACTGTTGCTACTTTTCCGCCTTTTGCCATACTGCCGCTTCGGTTATAACTAATAGTTTCACCGGCGCCTATTTTTTTTACCTGCGAGATGCTTGTCTTTAAACTCGCTATAGGTTGCAAAGCATTGTCAGCAGCCGGAATTGCCGCATCAATCCCATACAGGCCAATGCCCAGCCGCACCATATCATATTGCGCATTGGGCCAGCGTACGACACCAGAGGTATTACTAATATGCTTGATCACTTTATAGCCCAACGCCTTTTCTATTTGTTTATAGGCTTTCTCAAAATTCCCAATCTGCTTTAGCGTAAAGGCATCGTGCTCTATTGCCTCACTGGCAACCAGGTGGGAAAATACCGATTGGATACGGACATACTTATTCTTTTCTAACAAATCACAAAGCATTTCAACTTCAAAATTTTCAAACCCCAGGCGGTGCATACCGGTATCAATTTTGAGATGAACCGGGTAATTCAATACATTTTGCTGCTGTGCGTACTTTATATAATCGTCGAACAAATCAAAACTATAAATTACCGGTTCCAGTTTATATTCAATTAATTTATCAAAGGCAGACGCTTCAGGGTTGAGTACCATAACCGGCAGTGTGATACCCGTTTTGCGCAAGGCAACACCCTCATCAATATAAGCAACAGCCAGGTAATCAACCTTGTTATATTGCAAGATATTGGCAACCTCGAACGTGCCGCTGCCATACGAGAACGCCTTTACCATCGCCATTACCTTTACACCTGGTTTTAGCTTGCCCCGGTAAAAATTAAGATTGTTCAGCAAGGCGTTCAGGTTGATTTCCATCACCGTTTCGTGGGCTTTTTGTACCAGGGCATGGCTTACAAGTTCAAACTCAAAGCTGCGTGAGCCTTTTATCAAGATGGTTTCCTCTTTAAAATTTAATGCCCGCAAATGCCGGAGCATGGTTGATGTGTCCCCATAAAAGTGTTTTTCAGGTACATCAAAATAATCTTGGTGGTCCACCAATGCCGCGCCAACGGCGACAAACTTGTCTATCTTTTTCTCGCCGATCATTGCCGCCACCTGCCTGTACAAAACATCAGCCTGCAAACCAGACTGGAATATATCCGACAGTATCAACGTTTTTTTTGCATGCTGATTCTGCTGGGTTAAAAAGTTAAGGGCAATCTCTAACGACTGTATATCCGAATTATAAGAGTCATCGATCACAGAGCAGTCGTTTATGCCGGTTTTAAGCTCCAGGCGCATGCTTACGGCGCTTAAATGTTCAAGCTGTTTATCGGCCTCAGCAGGTTTATAGCCCAGGGCCAGCATAGCAGCCCAGCAAACGATGGCATTTTCTATCGAGGCTTCGTCTAAAAAAGGGATAAGGCATTCAATTTCCTTGCCCCTGAACCTGGCACGTAAATAAAAGTTTTTAGTGATCACGGTGCTGCTAAAAACATAAAGGTCGGCCTGGTTAAAATTGGCGCTCCAGGTAAAGCAGTTTTCAACCGGGATGTCATCTTTAAAGCCAATAAGCTGGTCGTAATTATGGATAAGCAGGCGGCAGTTTTTAAACAGGATAAGTTTTTCGAGTACTTTTTGCCTGCGGTCGGCAAATCCCTCGTCATGCGCGGGGCCGATATGTGTTAATATCCCTATCGATGGCTTTATAATAACCTCCAACCTTTCCATTTCGCCGGTAGTGGAGATGCCAGCTTCAAAAATGCCCAGGTCGTTCTTTTCGTTGATCTGCCATACCGAAATCGGCACACCTATTTGCGAATTATAGCTTTTAGGGTTGCGAACGATGCTTTTATCGTTGCACAAAAGCTGGTAAAGCCATTCCTTAACGATAGTTTTGCCGTTACTGCCTGTTATGCCGATCACTTCCAGGTTAAAGCGGCTGCGATGATAAGCAGCCAGCGTTTGCAGGGCGGCAAGCACGTCGGGCACTATTAAAAAATTGGCTTCGGGCATCATCATTTCCGGGCCTTGTTTAACTACAAAATTACGTACGCCTGCCGCATAGGCTTCGGCAATAAACTCATGACCATTGCGCCTGCCGCTCAAGGCAAAAAACAATCCTTCGGGCGCATTGCTGATCCTGCGGCTATCGGTTAATAAAGTGCTGATAATATATTCCTTAACGATATTCCCGCCGGCTTTTATAACCTGCTGAACTTCAGTTATGGCGTATTGATTGTTAGTCATGGTACGAATTTGCTTATATTTCTGCCAATAGAAGAATTTTTAACGAATTTTGACTTTTAATGGACGGCCCGAAACCAAATAAAATTATTGATGAAAATGCAGCCTGTACAAAAGCGGGGCATTATTGCAGCTACCAGGAGCGCTCGCAGCAGGAAGTTCGCGATAAATTGTACGAATGGGGCCTGCACGCAAAAGCCGTTGAAAACATCATCAGCGGACTGATCATCGATAACTTTTTAAACGAGGAACGTTTTGCAAAAGCATACGCGCAGGGTAAGTTCAGGCAAAAAGGATGGGGCAAGCTAAAAATTAAACAAGGCTTAAAATTTAAGCAGGTACCTGATGTTTTGATAAAAAAAGCACTGCAAAATATAGCTGATGATGATTATATAAAGATGCTGGAAAAGGTTTTAACAAAAAAGGAAAAGGTTTTAAGCGAAAAGGACGCCTACAAAAGAAAGTACAAATTACAGCAATATGCTATTGGCCGGGGATATGAAAACGATCTGATATTGGATGTTTTGAGAGAATTGGTTGATTAAGTTGATTAGGTGAGTGGTTAAAACTTAAATTTTTTGGAAAGGTAAGTTTGTCAATGTTCAGCCTAATGCATTGATTAAGTGATGACTGTCTAAAATAAAGTATTCATGTTCATTTCGCGTGAATCAAAAAAATGAACGCTGCTGAAACATGTATATTTCCCTGTAGAGACGCAATATTTTGCGTCTCTGACCTTAATGTTTGAGAAGTTAAATTTTAAATGCCAGCATTCGTTCGGAGACGCAAAATATTGCGTCTCTACAATCCTAAAAACTTACGAAGTTTTCGAAACTTCGTAAGTTTGTCAATCATCATCCTGACGCACAGCAACTTAAGCAAACCAAATCCAACCCAATCAACCACTCACTTAATCAACCCAATCAACTAATCCACAAAAAAATAAACTTATCATTTGCACAATAGGCATTTCTGTCTATATTTGCACTCCGCAAAAGCGAAAGTAGCTCAGTTGGTAGAGCACGACCTTGCCAAGGTCGGGGTCGCGAGTTCGAATCTCGTCTTTCGCTCAAATCCCTTCCGCAAGAAGGGATTTATTGTTAAAAGGTTTAAATATCCGCTCGGGTGGTGGAACTGGTAGACACGCAGGACTTAAAATCCTGTGCCCGTCAAAGGCGTGCGGGTTCGATTCCCGCCCCGAGTACAAACCCCTCTTTACAAGCCGTAAAGAGGGGTTTTGTTTTTAGTGACATATCTAATATGGCTTTAGCGCACGGAAAACATCGTTTTTGGTTCGATCTCTTGTAAGGATAATTCTTTTAATGATACCATATTAGTAGTTAACGATAAAGTTTTACAAATGCCAAATTGAAGTCTAAAAGATCAGTTTTTGGGTGAGGAGTTTTTCTTATGAGTTAACTTCAAGTTTATATCCTTTGCCGCGTATAACAATAATGTTGATGTTCGGATCAACTTCCAATTTTTTTCTAAGTTTTGATATGAACATATCCAGACTGCGCCCCACAATAACACCTTCATCTTCCCATATCTCTTTTTGCAGCCGGCTTCTCTCTATAGTCTCGTTAGGAGACAACGCGAAAATGAGCAATACACGGGTTTCCGTTCCGGTCAGGTCTATTGTCTTTCCTTTTATTATGAGCTTCCGATTCTTCGCATCGAACAACACCGAGCCCAAAGTGAACATACTAGTATACTGACCGTCAGGTAAAGCTCTTCGCGGCTTAACAGATCTCAAAAAAATAAAACCAACAAAAGCTAAAAATGGCAGGCTGCCCAGAAGATATCCATTCTTTGCGGTATTTATGCCCGACGGTTTGAATTTAATGTTGATCATGTAACATGCTCTGGGTTGCTCTCTTCCTATACATGCTACAATATCATCTTTATTACTTTTGGATATAGCGTATCCATAGGCTACACTGGAGTTGCCACAGTTCAGAACGTTAACAACATAATCACGTGCGAGCGGGTCTTTGGCCAACAAACGCCGGGTAGTATTCACCAGGGAGTCCGGTTGAAAAGTAAGATCATTCTCAAACGTGATCTGGTATTCATTTTCTGCGATCTTTTTTACCGGCAGCACTCTCGAAGTACTGTCGCCAGACTGTAAGAGTAGTTCATGTCCGATCCTGCGGAGCAAAACTTCCCTTCTGGCGATATCAAAGTCGTCACTCCCGGTCATACTGAAAGCCGCGCAGATTACAGAGATAAACGAGAGTAATATCAATCCACACAGGTACTTGCGTTTCCCGGAGAGGAGATTTCGGCTATCAAACATAATATTTGCGATTTATTTACAAAGTTTACATTTTTATTTACAATCCAAATCTCTCAAGCCGAAAAATATCAAAGTAGATTCGCTGAATCAATTTTGATATGATATGAAAAATAAAAAAAACGTTTTGTCCAGCCTGATTATTTATATGTTGTTCTTAGTGTTTGTTTTTTGCACTTCCTGTAGAGGACAAAACAAAACTGACCTACAAAAAGAAAATATTAAGTCCGAAACCAAAAGCGTAATCACTTCCGCCGGGCCTAACCAAATCACTCGGAATATCATACAAGATAGAAAGGGCAACATTTGGATTGCTGCATTTGATGGTATTTTTCGATACGATGGAAAATCGTTTACTAATATCACAAGTAAAGTAAGTTCGGCTAGATTTTTTTCTGTTTTAGAAGATAGAAAAGGCAACTTGTGGTTCGGCTCTATCGGCTCAGGAGTTTATTATTACGATGGGAAATCCTTTCGAAATTTTACAACAAAAGAGGGGCTTGCCGGTAATGGGGTTACTTGTATTTATGAAGATAAAATCGGCAATATTTGGTTCGGTGCAAGTCGTTACGATGGGAAATCCTTTCGAAATTTTACAACGAAAGAAGGGCTGTCCAATAATGATGTTAATTCTATTATTGAAGACAAAACAGGCAAGTTTTGGTTTGCTACAAGGGGCAATACCTTCGTGTATGATGGAAAAACATTTACCGTTTTCACCCATGACGGTAAACCTTTTACGAATGTTCGTTCTATAATCGAAGATAAAAAAGGCAATATCTGGCTGGGGGGCAATGATGGCCTTTGGCGCTATGACGGCAAGACATTTACCAACTTCACGCCGAATTTTGTTGGATATATCTACGAAGATAAAAAAGGCAATATTTGGACTAGTTCAGAAAGGGATAATAGCCAAGCTTGGGCACTTTCCCAGTATGACGGAAAGTCCTTGTCGGGTTTTGTAAGTGCTAAGGGCCAATGGGTGCTTTCCCGTTATGATGAAAAATCCTTGTCCAATAAAAGGCCCACTGTAACCGAAATAAAGCCAGAAGAAGGAATGATCTGTGGGATTTTAGAAGCTAATGATGGGAGTATTTGGTTTGGCGCTTCAGATGGGGTGTATCGTTATGATGGAAGTACCATTACCGACTTTAAAGGGAAACAGGATCACAAATAACTTGTATACCTGATAATTTAAATTAGCGGATTTGAAACACTATTCTCTCGACGGGAGTTTACAAAAGTACAAATAAAAGTGTTCAAAAAATCCCCCATGTCAATTTCTTTGAACACCTTTTAAAGAAAACTTAATGCAATTATTCACTTTGGTTATCCGAATTTTTCTCATCATATTTCGCTAAAATTCGCTCTACAATCATCAGGAAGCCATAAATGTGTTCAATTAATTTCCCGCCCTAGGTACAAAGCCCTGATACATGCCCGTATCAGGGCTTTGTTTTTGATGGTGCGGTGATAACACCGACTATAGGCTGAATAAACCGATAATTAATAGACTTGGGCGCCCGCTCAGCCGCCCGCGTCGGCGAAAGATTAGGTTCTCAGCGATCCCACGTGTCGATAAGTGTTGATGAGCACGCCCGAGGACGTTGCCTTCGTGCTGACGAGAGCGAGTTCGCGCGGGTCAGTGCCGTCCGAAAAGAAGCGTTTGCCCCGGCCCAGCAAGACCGGGTAGACGATCAGCACAACCTCGTCGACCAGTCCCTCCCCGAGCAGCACGGACGTCAGCATCGAACTTCCCCAAACGATCAGGTCAGGGCCGTCCGTCGACTTGAGACCGCGAATACCCTCTATGATGTCTTCGCCCAGGTCCCCCACCGGGCCCCATTCGAGGCTGTCAGGCCTGTGGGTCGCGACGTATTTCGTCGCGGCGTTCAGACTGTCCGCCATCGGACTGTTCCCGGCCTTCGGCCAGAAGCCGGACCAGATATCGTAGGTGCGGCGGCCAAGCAGCAGATCGAAGCTCCTGCCCTGTGCCTCGACGACGGCCTCCAGCCCAGCAGGGCTTCGATACGGTGCCGTCCATCCGCCATGCGCGAAGCCTTCGCCGTCTTCGTGCTGGATCACGCCGTCCAGCGAGATATGTTCCATGATCCTGATCTTTCTCATTTTGTTTGCTATTAGTTTAATGTTTGTACAAAGTTAAAACGGACGAGGTACACGCACCAGGGGAAATCGTGACAATTTGAGGGGCATTTTGTGACCATTTGCATTTGTCAAAAGCGAGGGTAACAATTTAAAATCAAACTCTTATTTTTTTACTTTAGCCTTTCTTTAATATTTGTGTTAACGACTCTAAAAGGAGCTAAAGTGTTCAAAAAATCCCCCATGTTAGATTTTTTGAACACCTTTTTCAAAAAAAAACAATCAATTATTCGCTGATTTCCTTAGATTGATTGTCATCGTATTTTTGTAAAATCCGTTCTACAACCATCAAAAACCCATAAATGTGTTCGATTAATTTCCCACTGTCTGTACACTGATAGAAATGCAAGTTTGTAATAGTTTGACTATCAACAACTTGCATTTATTGTTTATATGGTTTTGCTAAGATTATTCGCATCTCATCTGAATAGCAAAAGTTATAAATTACTGACGATCAGTTGTTTATGTGTTAGATTCCCATGCAGCCATTGGCTTTTATCAGTTCTGGCTTGGATTGCAGGATGATTTTGACATAGAGGCGGAATTGGATGAAAAGCGTGACGAGTTAGATCATATCAAACCTTTTGCAGTTGCCTGATGCGCACTCCCCCTCTATTCTTTATAAATTACCTCATTCCACCCCCTTCACATTCATCTTCACCGTATAAATCGCCGTAGAGGCAGTAATAAACAAAACATTTTTATCCTTCCCGCCAAAACATAAATTAGCTGTCCAGGACTCATTAATAGCGATATGGCCGATCTTTTTCCCCTGCGGGTCATATATGGTAACGCCTTTGCCGGTGAGGTACACATTGCCTTTTTCATCAAGGGTCATTCCATCCGAGCCTTGTTCCACAAATAATTTGCGGTCGCTTAGGGTGCCGTCTTTGTTAATGGTGTATTTATAGGTTTTGTTATCGGCGATATCGGCCACGTACAAGTACTTGCCATCGGGGGTACCAACTATACCGTTCGGTTTTTTTAAATCGGCGTCAACTATAAAGGGCTGTTTTTTTCCTTTTGGCAGGTAATAAACTTTTTCACCGTCGAGATCGGGTTTTGTGCGTGTCCACCAGGGGCGCTGGTAATAAGGGTCTGTCATGTAAATGCCGCCTTTGTCATCAATCCAAATATCGTTCGGGCCGTTCATCAAATGGCCCTGGTAATCCGTCAGCAAAACTTTAACTTTTTTGTCAGGACTAATCGACCATAGCTGTTCATATTCATCGGCACAGGTAACCAAATTTCCTTTTTTATCAAAATACATCCCGTTGGAGCGGCCTGCGCTATCTAAAAATACCGATAATTTACCATCTGTGCTATATTCCCATATTTTGTCATTGGGCTGATCGGTAAAAAACACATTCCCTTTTTTATCTACTGAAGCACCTTCGGTAAAGCTGAACTGTTTGGAGATCAGTTGGGGTTTGACAAGGGTATCATAAGGGGCATCCTGGGCGAATAGCTTTAAGGAAGTAACAAGTAATAAAAGGCAAATTGATATTTTATTTTTCATGATAATATATTTCATTCATTTGTCCGCCAATCCGCCCTAAATTTCGTATATTTGATTCAATCCCAGGGTTTGGAAATTTACGCTTTCATCAGCAAAACAAGCGCTCTGCGCCCCATTTTTCATCAATTTCGTTGCCTTTCTTAGATGTTTTTTGTATATCAAATTGATTTACAGTACATTAAATCAATTGCCAATAGAAAAATTATGACGGGCTAAATGCATTTAGGTTGGCAAAACACAAAAATTATGACGGGCTAAACGCATTTAGGTTGGCAAAACGCAAAAATTATGACGGGCTAAACGTGTTTAGGTTGGCAAAACGCAAAAATTATGACGGGCTAAACCAAGTTAGGCCGTCATAATTCTCATACCAACCCCACTAACTGTATCCTCACAGGCGGCATTTACGGTTGCCTGTGGGGGCACAGAAAACAGGGTGACAATGGTCTTTCAGGCTCATTCAGATTCTAAACTACTGGTGCAAACAATTAGCGATCAGTCCTGTCCAACCGGTTTGGTGGGATGCGCCAGCGCCACGGCCGTTATCGCCGTCGAAATATTCATGAAACAGGATGTAGTCTTTAAAATCAGGGTCGGTTTGCATTTTGGTGTAATGGCCAAATACGGCGCGTTTGCCATCCTTATCGCGTAAAAAAAGGTTCGATACCCGGTTGTACAACTCATTGGCCACCTGCTCCAGGTTCATAAAGATACCCGAATTGGTAGGGCACTCTATTTTATAATCGTCGCCATAATATTGGTAAAAAGTATGCAGGCTTGATATTATCAGGTAATTCATGGGCATCCATACCGGGCCGCGCCAGTTGCTGTTACCGCCAAACAAACCGCTGTCGCTTTCGGCCGGGATATATTTTATGCTGAATTCCATACCATCGACCTTCACATTGTAAGGGTTGTTTAAATGATATTTGGAAACTGACCGTATGCCATAGGGGCTCAAAAACTCATTTTCATCAAGCATGTACCTCAGCAATGATTTCATCCTGAAGCCGCGCAGCAAACTTATCAAATGTTTCCCCGGCACTCTTGTTTCGGCCCAGCGCGATACCAGCGAAGCCAGGTCGGGGCGGTTTTCGGCAAACCAGTTCATACGGTTGCTAAAGATGGTGTTATTATTTATATCAGCATCATCAAGCACTTCGGCAGCAAATAAGGGTATTAAACCTACCAGGCTCCTGACGCGTATTTTTTTGGTGCTGCCGTCCGGCAAACGCAGCTGGTCATAAAAAAAGCCATCGGCATCGTCCCAAAGACCCTGGTTATCCTGACCGAGATTTGAAATGGCGCCGGCAATATATATAAAGTGCTCAAAAAACTTGGAGGCAATATCCCTGTAAGCCGGATTAGTTACAGCAAGCTCGGCAGCTATCCGCAATAAGTTTAATGAGTACATGGCCATCCAGCTGGTACCATCGGCTTGTTCAAGGGTTTCGCCCCCCGGGAGTTGTGCATCCCTGTCAAATACACCTATATTGTCAAGACCTAAAAAGCCGCCTTCAAAAATATTGTTGCCCAGATCGTCCTTGCGGTTAACCCACCAGGTAAAATTGAGCATTAGTTTATGGAATATCCGCTCCAAAAAGTAGGTGTCACCTTTGCCCTCATTGGCGGCTTTGTCTTTTTGATAAATTTTCCAGGTTATCATGGCATGCACCGGGGGGTTGGCATCGCCAAAATCCCACTCGTAAGCAGGCAATTGACCATTTGGGTGCATATACCAATCCCTTATGAGATTGGTAAGCTGATTTTTTGCAAAAGCCATATCAACGGTTGCAAGAGTCAAACAATGGAACGCCAGGTCCCAGGATGCGAACCAGGGATATTCCCATTTATCGGGCATGGATATAATATCCCTTGTGTTCAAATGTATCCATTTGCTGTTCCTGCCGTTCCGCCTTTCAGCGGGCGGCTTAGGCTCGGCAGGGTCGCCGTCCAGCCAATGCCTTACATCATAATAATAAAACTGCTTGCTCCACAACATGCCGGCAAAAGCCTGTCGCTGTACCATCCGGCGGTCAGCATCAGGGTTGCCCTGCTGTATATCACTATAAAACTGATCAGCCTCAGCGGCCCTTGCATTAAACAATTGGTCAAAATCAGCAAAGCCGTTCGCGGCATCTTTTGATAATCTTAAACGCAGGACAATACTTTGTTTTGCCGGAACGGTTACATCATAATTAACACATGCCTTTGTCCCGGTTTTTTTTGGGTTGATAGTGTTAGCGCCGTGTATTATATGGTCATTAATGCCGTCCTTATAAAAAAGCTTACCATCATCATAATTATAGAGGCGTTTTGTGTTGGTGTCATTATTGCAAAACAGTAGACCAGGCGATCCTTCGGCGTTTAACCACAGTTGCCCGAGGTCTTTATGATAAACTTCAATCACCCCATGCGAATCGGCGGTAAGCTCTGGTACGTAGCCGGAGTATCCCCAGGCCCAGGTATTGCGGAACCATATAGTTGGCATAACGTTTAAAGCCGCGTCCTGTCCACAGCGGTTATGAACGGTTATTTTTATCAAAATATCTTCCTGCGTGTTTTTGGCATATTCAATAAAAACATCAAAATAGGCATCCTGGTCAAATATACCGGTGTCCATCAGCTCAAACTCCGGGTCGTTACGTGTCCTTCGCTTATTTTCATCAACCAGCCAGGCATATGGGTATTCCTGCTGTGGGTATTTATACAGCATTTTTTGGTAGGAATGTGTTGGGGTATTATCAAGATAGTAATATAATTCCTTTACGTCCTCTCCGTGATTGCCTTCCGGATTGCTCAGACCGAAATAACGTTCTTTAATAATGGGGTCTTTTTTGTTCCACAAAGCAACTGCAAAGCAAAGTATTTGTTCATGATCACATATTCCGGCTATACCTTCCTCGCCCCAGCGGTAAGCTTTGCTGCGGGCCATGTCATGGGTAATAAAATTCCACGCATCGCCGTCAATGCTATAATCTTCCCTGACAGTGCCCCACTGGCGGTCGCTAACATAGGGCCCCCATTTTTTCCAGGCAGGGTCTTTTAATCTCGATTGTTCGTTATTCATGCAGATGATTACACCGATTTTTTATATAAATGATTACACCGATTTTTGATAAACGATTTCACCGATTATCAAGTGGTAACACCGATTTTTACTTGGTGATTACATTGATGCCTTTATGATCGATAAAGATAGTCAGTGCAATCCAATAATATCAGGTGTAATCCGCTAATAATCGGTTATTCGCCTCACCCCGGCCCTCTCCAAAGGAGAGGGAGTTAACGGCACCATCTTGCTCTTCAAAGCCCTCTCCTTTGGACAGGGTTGGGTGAGGCAACGAATCTCAATTGGCCTAAAAGGATGACTGGTTAAACCAGTTTAAATATGGAAAGATCAGCGTAGGCAGGTTATGATAAATTTGGGCTCTATCGGGGAAATTGTCAAATAATCGTTCAAATGTCTGGTGTTTTTTGTTTACAAGCGCTATCATTTTTATTTTGAGCGTGTCCAAAATCTTATCAATAGACGCTTTTATGTTTCCACTTTTTATATTTCTTAAAAACAATTTCCAGTAATTGGTTTTAAGCGAAACTTCTTCTGCTAATATTTCCTGCGCATACCGTTCCTCCATATCAGGCAGGCCCGGAGCCGATATATGCGTAACAAATACCATGGCGTTAAAAACTTTTAGAAATCTTATCACGCCTAAATCACAGTAGCGAAGATCGGTAACATAAGCAATTTTATTAAAATAGCTTATGTCAAAATGTTGCGGCATTATTAATACAGGACAATTTATATTATTATTAATCACTTTTAAGGCATAATTTCCTGAATCAGTATTTTTAATGTGATTAAGCTGCGGTTCATCCATAATAATCAGCCATATATTATGTTTGATCACCATTTCCCTGATTGTCCCGGGATTAAAATTGTTTATCTCAAAGCAATCGATAGTTGGTATGAATCCGCTTTCCTCCAGTTCAGTAACTCTTAATTGGTGGGCCAGGTCCCTAAGATCAAAACCCTCCTCATCTAATAACACAAAGTCGTAATGATGAGCCAATAATTTTTCCTTTACCTGGCTTGTTACAATATTGCAAAGCTTCAGGTTTGCTTTGCATTGCCCGGCAATTTTCAGCGCTTTTTTTGCAAGGCTTTCAGCCTCAGCGACATTATCAATAAATAACAATATATTTCTCATATCATGACGAATTAATAATCAGCTTCGGACTAAACGAATGGAAATACTATATGCCGGTACCGCTATAGGTCAATTAAAAAGGGGAGTAATCAGGCATCAACTGCCTATATAAATATTTAACTTGTGACCGTGGATTTTATTGCACGGATATTGGCTTAACAAAAAATAAAAATTGTTTTATGAATGACATTAGCTCTTATCCCCAGGCTTTTCTCAAAAACCGGAGCCAGTTGCCGTGCATTAGGTTTTCAACATCCATTTCACTATAACCACGATTTTTTAACAATGTCGGTATTTTTTGCAGATCAGCTATTGTTTCCAGGTCGTAAGGGCATTGCTCCCGCCCGAAAGCGCCGTCAAGGTCGGTACCCAAGCCTACATGCAGGGCATTACCGGCGATCTGGCAAATATGGTCGATATGGTCTATCATCACTTCAAGGTTACAGTTCATTGCCTTGGGATCAGAAAAGCCTTTAATCCAGTTGGGCACCATCATCCAGGCGTCAAGCGCTGCGCCTATTACCGCGCCCCGGCTTACCAGTTCTTTTATCTGCTCATCACTGTACTGGCGGTTGTGGTTAACCAAAGCCCGGCAATTGTTATGGCTAGCCCATATATGGCCGTTAAAATGATCAAGCGCCTCCCAAAAACTATCGTCGCAAAGGTGTGTAGCGTCCAAAATAATATTCAAACGCTCCATTTCTTTTAAAAGTTCGTGACCTTTTGGCCCCATATAGCCTGTTGCATCCGTTCCCTGTGCGTAGCGGCCAGGGCCATAGTGAGCCGGGCCAACGGCCCTTAAACCGTAATCATAAGCCCTTTCCAAATGACCTATTGTCACAATTGAATCAGCGCCTTCCAAACTTAAAATGTATCCAACAGGCTTATTTTGGTTAGATATCCCGTCAGTCCAAAGCTTGATGTGCTTTTCGAGCGTCTGAAGATCATTCACCTGTACCATTTCGCCATCCTCTTCCATGGCTTTATACCAGGCTATCTGGCCCTGTGTTTGTGCCCAAGCCTGTTCGGGCGAATGCCAGCCCGGCAATGGGTTCCCGGGAGCCACATAACGGCCAATCTGGGTGCCAACAACCAAACCGATATTACCTTTTCGCAATTCGGGCAATGACACTACTGCTTTTCCACGATCAGGCTTATCAGTGAGGCCTTTCTCGCGCTCGTTTATCTCTGCAACGGGCTTCCGCAGGTCGCGGTTCCATTCCAGGGCATTCATACTTAAATCAAGGTGGGCGTCTATTGTGAACATTGGTGTGTTAGTTGATTGGGTTATATTATGTTGATTGGTTGATTATGTTAGATTAGGTTGATTAAGTTAGTTTGCTCGCATGAAAAAGTAATTGATTTTCGAAACGGAAAACCTTTTGCCTTTAACCTTTTCCCTTTGACCTTATACCGTTATTTTCCGGTCGCGGGCAATGTTTTTCCATTCGCCGCTTGTCTTGTTATTTTCTATAGTAATGGCCCGTTCATAAAGTGCAATGGTCGGGCAAATGTGATATGGCAACCCATAAAGCACATCACCAACCTTATATTTATGGCCTTTGCCGGCGTCAGCTACCAAATGTTCTTCGCTATGCCCCAACATTACCAGTTCGGGCGCATTTAAAAAATAAACCCGTTTGCTTATTTCATTTTCTGCCGCTATTGATTTATGGCCTAGGTCTATGCAAACCTTAGTTTCGCCTGGCAATGAAATTACCCGGGTAACCACCAAAGCCGCGGTAAAAAATGGCTGCTCACTTAATATGGTTTGGTAACCCTTATCCCAATAAATAAACGTTCCGGGACTGCATTCAATCTTTTCTCTTTTGGCATGGATGGGGAAAGTCGGTGTGCCGCCGGCTATAATAACAGGTTCGGGATAGCCCAAATGTTTAATTTCGGCTTGTAATTTAATTACCGGCTCAAAACAAGCTTCACATTTTTCGGTGCGAATATTAATATCAGCATCATGAAGATGGCCGTCATAAGCATGCAAGCCAACAGGTTTTATTCCCGGCAGCAACTCACAATCAGTATAAAGCTGCAAAGCTTCATTACCAGGAATTATGCCGGTACGGTTTTGGCCAACATTCAGGTCAATATAAACTTTTGTGATGACTTTGTTTTTTACTGCTGCCGCGGATATCTCCATAGCCACGGCTATATTATCCACAAGGCAGGAGAATTTCGTAGCCGGATAGGCCGAAATCAGTTTTACGTACCTTTTAAGTTTAGGCCCGACAGGCTGATAAGCCAGTAAAACATCAGGAGCCTTGCACATTGCAAGCATTTCGGCTTCTGCAATGGTGGCGCATTTGAACTTTTTGATACCCGCTTTGAGCATTAATAATGTAACCTCTTTATTTTTATAGGTTTTTACATGCGGACGCAGCCGTGTCACATCATCGATCAGGCTTTTAAGCAGGCCGATATTTTGCTTCGCCCTTTCGGGATAGACCACCAAAAGCGGAGTATCCAATTTCTCAATGTCATTGATGATATACCATTCTTGTTCTGTCATCTTGTAAAAATTAAATTAAAAGTCTTGAGTCGAAAATCTTAAGTCCTAAGTCTCTTTATGACTTTCGACTTAAGCCTTTAGGCTTGCGACTTAGAAAAGTTCAAATAAAGCTTCTACTTCCACAGAGATATTATCAGGCAATGAACCCATGCCCACGGCGCTGCGTACACCAATTCCGTTGTCCTCCCCCCAAACTTTAGCAAAAAGTTCACTGCATCCATTTATAATAAACGGATGTTTTTCAAAATCTGGTATACAATTAACCATTCCCAGCACTTTAATTACCCGTTTCACCTTGTTTAAGCTACCTAAATTAGCCTTTATGGTTGCCAGAATGGCCAAACCGACCTGGCGGGCGGCTAACTTCCCTTCTTCCGGAGTCAGTGCATCACCTATGCGCCCGATGACAAGCGTACCGTCATCCTTAACTGTTCCATGACCGGAAACATACAGGTATTTTCCATCGATTAAACAAGGTTTATAAACGCCAAGAGGCTTGGGGGCAGGTGGGAGGTTAAGACCTAATTCAGCAAAATTTTGATCGGCTGTATTCATTATTAAAAAATATTTACCGGCAAAATTAAAATAAAAAGCCGGGTATCTCAGGCCCGGCTTCTCCTTAAACCAAATTAATCAACAATCAAAATTTTACCGTTATACCCACGTTGACAACATAATCCGCAAAAGCGGCATTGTCGTTTGTGTAATTACCGTGTAATATTCCGATATATTCACCGCTTGTAAATGCAAAGTCATGTTGTAAACAGCGGTTTTCGTGTTCGCAGTGAAATTCGCGGCAACGCCAGCCACAGCGCCAGCAAAGCGCCATAGCTCCCGCCGCGTTCAATCCATTCAAATAACTCCCATTGCGGGTAAATCAGTTCGGTTCCTATTTTCCATATCAGCAGGGCAAATATTAGAGGGCGTAAGGGTCTGATCAATACCGTACATGCCGCCGCGATCTCAAATAGCCCCGCGATATGTGCAACCTGCGCCGGGTTTGAAAAACCTAGTGACGAATACTGTTCAAGCAGCCCCTTTTTTTCGATCAGGTTCAGCCATCCGTGGCCGACAAATAAAAGAAAAACAACCACCCTTAAACATTTGACCACTTTAGCAAGTGCTTCCGCCTTAATATCCTGATCGGTGCTTACCAGAGAGAACAGCCCCTTAATAAGCGGCGTTCCGTTGCTGCATAAAATTAACAGTGCCAACGGAGCCCCGTAATTACCGGCGCGCTCAATAAATTCAGCAAACGGCTCGCCCGACAGCGGCCGGAGCAGCGCTGTAACAATGCCCCACACCACCAGCCACCATACAACTATCCGTGCGGGATAAATAAGCAATGATATTCCCATTAAAACATCCACAGCGCCCAGCCAGGGCATCAGGTTATAGGCCATATCGTGGCCTACACCGAAAACAGCGAAGTAATTGCACCATAACTGTTTGGTAATTATACCAAAGGAGCCATGCCCTATAAAACACATCGCTGATACAATGCGAAGCGTATAATATATTTTTCTGTCGTTCTGCAACATGAATTTTAATTATTTTATTAATTGCATTTTTAAATCAAATTAAGAAAACAGCTTTTTTTCCGCGAGTTTTGTGCCTTCAATGCGGGCTTTGATTTTTGCAAAAGCAGTTTCACGGGTGGTGGATACATCATCGCAAAACGGGGAAAACCCGCAATCGTCTGTAGTGCCTAACTGGTTTAACGGGATGTAATCCGCTGCCTCCAGTACCCGGTCCCTTACCGTTTCATTTGTTTCGATTGCGGGGTCCAGCACATCTATAACACCGATAAAGGCCGTCTGATTGGGTTTAAGGTATTGCTTTATTATTTTTAAAACCTTAACCCGGTCTGGTTCACTTGCCAACTGAAGGTAAAAACTGCCCACATTCATATCAAAAAGATGCGGTAAAAAATCTGCATAGTCAATATCAGCGCTATGGGTAGAGTCGTGGTCGCCGCCGGGGCACACGTGTACGCCTAACTTTTGCTGCTCCTCTTTGGTAAACCGATTGAATACCTGGTTGTTAAGATCAATAAAATGCTTTAAAACCCCGCCTGACGGATCAAGTTTAAGAGATAGCCTGCCCTCCGTAAAATCCATCTGAACCTTGTAGGCGCCTTGCTCCAAACATTGCCTGATGTCTTTTTCGCATTCATTCAGCAGATCGGTCATAAATTCGGCTTGGGTATAACCCTCGATTCCATTCTGCGGATAGATTAAACTTAGCGCGGAGGCGGAGATGACAGCCTGTTTAACAGGCAGGTTTGTTTGCTTTTTGGCGGCGATAAGATACTTTACTGCATAGTTGCCATACCTAAACGGCCCCCTTGTCAGTAAAGGCAACTGGCGCGAATGGCCATCCTCAAAATTAATGACCATCCCTTCGGGAGCTAAATTAGTTAAGCCCTCCAGTGGGTAGGTTGCAAAGCTCGACTTTGTTTGCTCACCGTCCGTTATTACGGGCGAACCTGTTTTTTCAAGTTCTTTCAAAGTATCACTGATCGCATCATTATAAAGATCAGCTAAATTTGCGCCGTTTGACGGTGCAGTAATAGCGGCTACCAGCGAGGCCGGCCGCGGAATGCTTCCAATGGGTTCGGTAGGTATTTTCATAACATTTGTTAATTTTTATGGTTGTGTAACATGAATTTGTTCTACGTTTTGATCCTTATTTCCTTTCGAATGGCCAACCCCGCCAAAACTAACGGTTATGCCCACATTAACTACATAGTCTGCAAAAGCGGCATCGCCATGTGCGTAAACGCCTGTCATTTCTGTTTGCCTTATATCGGGAACGCTTTGGGTACGGTCGCGGATGATAGCTATAGGCACATAAGCATATAATGCAATGTTTTTAAATTCGTACGTAATTCCGGGTTCAGCTGATAAAATATAGCCGGGCCTTCTGAAACCATCGCTGCCGCCAACCAGATCATGTACCGGCAAACAGTCATCGCGCACACCTAAGGAAAAGTTAAATTTATTGACCATCAGGTCTGCCCCAAATCTTACAAGGTATTGATCGGGTACGCTCATTACATCGCTTGTTATGGCTGTTTTAATAGCGGTTGGGGGAGTTGATGAAGTTGGCACCCCGTTTACATCCCTGGGATTGGCGAGGTAGAAAAAGTTGCCATAAAAGCCAAAAGCATGGGTAAAATTGTAGTAGGCATTTATATCAGCTATGATACCGGTGCCGCCATCGCCTAATTGTATTGATTGGTCAACCGGGCCGAGTGTCCTGGCGCCTCCCGCGCCGCTGGCGAAATAGTCCTGATAATCATCGGCCCCCGTAGGAAATTTTATCCCCAAACCCGCCTGTATATTTCCTTTCTTAGCTTTTGCAGGGTTAAATAACCAATAATACGCGGTAGCGTTAATATCGCCCACGCCAAACGAATGCGTACTAAACCTTGTTCCTGTGGTGTGGTTTAACTGCGAACGTCCGTTGTCTGCAAACGGAACGTCAACCCCTAACGACCAGCGATCATTAAATACACGAAAAAAGGAATTATCCTGTGTAAAAACCGTATTAATTACGTTATTGTGCAAAGCTATACGCTGAAATTGCTCCTGTTTGCCTACAAAGTGCCTGAATGATTTATAATACCGGTCGTTATTATTATATAGCCAGTAACCGCCAGAATTTGCACTGTCGGCATGTTCGTTCATTTCGCAAATCCCGCCAGTACTCCTGATGGCCACGCAGCCCTGTGCTAAAACCTTTGTTTGCGTAAGTAAAATAAATAAGCAAATTCCTAAAATAGTTTTTAAAATTGTTTTCATAATGGGTTTAAATTGTGTTTGTTGTTTGTTGATTTTTAAATTTTAATATTTTCTTTTAATAGCCTCTTTTTAATTTCCTGCCCCGTCTGCTTGTGCCCTGAGTATAGCATACTGGCCAACTTTATTGCCTGTTACCAAACCAACTTCACAATCACTCCGATAATGTATAGCGCCATACAACCTTGACATTGCTGCCTGGTTAGCCATGTCTGTAAACTTTGTGCCCCGGTCTGGCAATAAATAAGTTAATATGGTTGAGGCGGCTCCGCTGAAGTTGGAGTGACCAGAGGAATATGACGGAAAATTCGGGATACCTGTTAAAGTTTTTATATCAGGATTAGCTTGTGTCGGGCGCTGGTTATAGTAAAAATATTTAGTATCCCAGCAACAGATAGCGACATCCATTTCGGCCATATTTAATAATGCTAAATTCCGTGCCCAGCGTACTTCGCTGTAATTCTGTTTTACAAATTCGTCTGCTGCGATGGCGTTCCAATGACCGGCTGGCGTGTAAGTACCAACACCATCTGCCCAAAAGTTAACCAAAGCCTGATTGGCACGTGTTGGGTGCTGGCTGTACGAAAGCACCTCGGCCTTTTCTTGTTCAAATGCAGGGGAACCCGCGAGGTTAGGGGGGCCGGGGCGCAATGCGACAACAGTAAGCGTATCAAATAAAAAAGGGATCACTTTACTAAACAAAGGCAGCATCGGTGGTCTCAATGGTGATTCCTGGCTAATCCAGAATTGGTCACCCCTGGAAGTTGCACGGGCCGGTAATAGCGCCCATTGTGCGGGGGTACCAATGGCTTTGCCTGCCCGGTCGGTACGCGCACGTGCGGCAAAAACATCTGCAACCTGCGCACCTAAGGACTGTCCCGCGGTTAATTCTCCCCGTACATTCGCCCCTGCCATAATGCGGTATTGCATTTCTTCAGCAGCTTTTTGCTGAATGTAGTCTATTTCGGTGGGAAACAATAATTTCATCATCTCAACCGCAGCGCCGGCTACTACTGCATCCTCGCTTGGGTAAGATGGCAGTGCTGATTTTGGTATAAGCGCCTGTACACCCGGATTATTATAAGGCGCGGCACGGTTATAAAGTTTCTTAAAGTGGTATGCTGCAACCAGTGCATCATATTCGGCTGCGCTTACATAAGCATAGGCACGCGCTGCGTAAGGCGGATTTGAAAAAGGGAATTGCGGATACGCAAATGGATTTGCAGAGTTTGGCGCAGGATAAGAGCCGTCTGAGTTTTGATATGGTGGCAAATTATGTTTAGCCACCAGATTGCGCAAAATTTCGTTCCAGCGTAATACAGCGCCAGCACTCCAATAATTAATTATCGCCTTTTGAGTGCTGGTTAAACCGCTTTGATACCCCTTGATTTCATTCAGGTCCGCTGTATATGCAGGCGAACCTATTGCATCGGGCGCGGCTACAGTAAATACAGTTGGATCGGTGATCAAAACCGGTTTCCACGTATCTGCATTCAAATCAATATTTGCCGGTGTAAGGGCTGGATATGATGTTGTGCGGTCGACTACCGCTTTATTACATGAACCAATAAGAACTGATACCATTAAACCTATTAGTGACATCAGATAGAATATTCTTCTTTTCATTGTTAAATTATTTAGTTTTCTTTTTTGAAAAATCAAATATGTAAAATACACCGCCAAAGAACGTTGTGCTTTGCCCAACATTTCTGCCCGTTAAAACATAATTGCCGCCGGCCGTAAGTTCAAGGCCGGATGTAGAAAAACTGTATTTAAATAATGCTCCGGCAGTTGTCCAGTTCATCGTGTTGCCTGGAAAAGGCATGTCGTTTTTACGGATATCAAAACCGCCCAGCGTAGTAGTTTGAGAGAAGATAGCTTCGGCGTTAAATTTCAGGCTGCGGAACCCGGTACTAAAAATGAAATTGTTAACATTGGGCATATATACACGATTGCTGTATATTAGCTGGGTGGTATAATAAGCATTCTGGTCGATGGTAACATCGCTTCGCTGGATATATTGGCCGGCTGCCGCTACAAAAAACCTGCCGACCTGGTAATTAACGAGACCACGAAGCGCGGCTGCTTCGCTGTGCAGGCCGATAGACACCGGTAAAAAATTGGGTTCATAGTTGCTCAGTGGTATTGATGCTGAAGCAATAGCATGCGCACTAAACATTCCTTTACCAATTTCAGTTTGAAATGCAAGCCATTTTAAGGTAAGGGTCAGGTCCTGGAAGCCACTTTGGCCCTTAAGAGTTCCGGCTGATGCGTTTGTTGTAATGTATGGTACCGAAAACAAAATGTCGAGTTTTTTGGCAATCCCATAGTTACCAATAATTGTGTACGAATTGGCGCTTAGAGTACCAATATTGCCGTTATCACGTTTAAAAGTCCCCTCCCAATAGTTATTCCAGTCGCTGTGCGTGTAAACTACGCCGGCACAATAAAAATTCTTTGGAATCATTAGCGCATCTGCATCTGTTTGCGCGCTGGTTGACTGGACAAAAATTAATGAGCAGCATATAGTCAAACAGTACCTGTAAAAATACAGGTGTAAAGATTTCTTCATAATCTTTGTTAAAAAAGTAAATAAAAAGGATTTAAGAATGCTGACAGGATGTTATCGCCATATCGCGATAAACATATCTGACATGTCAGTAGAAAAGGCAACTACTTCAAAACTTGAACAATTGACATATATAAAACCGGCACAATTCATACAAAGTATACAATGCGAGTTTTGCTATAAACGAATTGAAAACACAGTCTTATAAAATTATAAAACGCCTAAATAAAGTTTAAAAAGCAGTTTTAGCTGATGAAATTTGGCGGTTTACCCGGGGATTCGATGAAGGGTTTATCTAATTTGAAGGCTACGAGCTTGTTATTTGGTTTCAGGAAAATACCAAATGCTGAATAGCGGTATTGGAAAGCTTGTAAATTATATTCACTAAGGGTATTTACTTTTTTTGCGGACTGTTCCCCTTTTTTACTTAACGGAACGTCGCTTATCTGTTTGGCTACAATAATATTTGCATTTACAAGGCGCGTTTTGGCAGTATTGGCTAAACAAACAAAATACATGGTATCATGTGTCATCTTTAGCCGCACGTAGTTATAATAGGCGTCTTTTAATTGTATCTGGCCTTCAATTACTTCATATTCCGTCCAATCGGTAACGGTTGGCATATTTACCGGTATTTTTATTTCGATAAGTTTTGTATTGTCTATTTTATTATCGAATATCTGCTTTACCATCTGAACGTCAGACTGATGGATGTAATACTGGAAAAATAAGGTATAGCCCCCTATGTAAAATAGGTGGATACTTAATAATGATATAGCAAAAAATCGTTTCAATCAGTTAAGTATTGGCTCATATTTATTTCAATATCGTAAATGTATATAATAATTTGCAAAACTTGTATCACTTTTTTAATATTTTTCCCGATGAAACCAAAAATTGTTTAACATTATTTTGACTGGAAGGTGTTTTCGCAAGACTGAACAGTTTATTATTGTTTGGTATATTTGCATCGCAGCCCGTGTTTAATAACATTATGGAATTTTTAAAACAACCCTGGCCATGGTATGTGGCCGGCCCGTTAATGGGCCTTATAGTACCCGCCCTGTTATTCGCAGGCAATAAACCGTTTGGCATATCGTCTTCCCTGAAACATATTTGCGCTATCTGTTTGCCCGCAAATATTTCGTTTTTTAAACACGACTGGAAAAAAGAAATCTGGAACTTATTTTTTGTCGCCGGCATTGTAATTGGGGCATTTATTGCGGCCCGGTTTCTAAATGGGCAGCATCCGGTTAATATTAACCCGAACACAATATCATTGTTAAAACATGAGGGTGTAAAAGATTTTAGCGGGCTATTACCAACAGATATTTTCAGCTTTCAGCAACTGCTCACGTGGAGAGGACTTATTTTTACCGTTTTTGGTGGCTTTTTTGTCGGTTTTGGTACACGCTACGCCGGGGGATGCACATCCGGACATTCTATTATGGGCATAGCCAACCTTCAATGGTCATCTGTAGTTGCCACAGTTTGTTTTATGATTGGCGGCTTTGCCATGACATGGTTTGTTTTACCCTATCTTATTCGGCTATGATCCGTAATATAAAGTTTTTAGTTTTAGGGATTTTATTCGGAATTATCCTTGTGAAATCGGAAGTTATTTCGTGGTTCAGGATACAGGAAATGTTCAGGCTGCAGGCGTTCCATATGTACGGAATCATTGGAAGTGCGATAGTAACAGGTATGATCTCGGTTTTGGTTATCAAACGCTTTCAGCTTAAAACTGTAAGCGGTGATGTTATCGTAATTCCAAAAAAAGAATTCCACTGGGGAAATGTTTACGGCGGGTTGATCTTTGGCTTGGGATGGGCCATTACCGGCGCGTGTCCCGGGCCGTTGTTTGCGCAAATAGGCAGCGGTTTTCTTGTTATCGCTGTTACACTGTTAAGCGCCATTGCGGGCACCTGGGTTTATGGTTTGCTGCGCGATAAATTGCCGCATTAGGAATTGGTTGATTGAGTGAATGATTGGTTGATTAGTGAGTAGTTTATTAAAAGAGTTGTAAATGTTGTAGGGGTTGCAGATGTTGTAAAGTTGGAACGTTGTAAAGTTGAAATGTTAAAACAAAGACCAATGACCAATGACTTAATGACTTAATGACTTAATGACCAACCACTCACTTAATCAACATAATCAACCACTCACTTAATCAACATAATCAACCACTCAAAATATGAATGATTTTATCGCCGCAAGGTCGCAAATGGCTATATCGCTGGGCTTTCATATTGTATATTCATGTATCGGAATGGTTATGCCAGTGTTTATGGCGATATCCCATTATAAATGGATAAAAACCGGTGATACCGTTTATAAAAACATCACACAAGCCTGGAGCAAAGGCGTGGCGATATTTTTTGCGACGGGCGCTGTGTCCGGTACGATATTATCGTTTGAATTAGGTTTGCTCTGGCCAAAGTTTATGGAACATGCAGGGCCCATATTTGGCATGCCGTTTTCATTGGAGGGAGTGGCGTTTTTTATCGAAGCCATTGCACTTGGTTTTTTTCTTTACGGATGGGACCGGTTTAACAATTGGTTTCATTGGGGCACCGGAATTTTGGTAGGTGTAAGCGGGATCGCATCTGGTATTTTGGTGGTTTCGGCAAATTCATGGATGAATAATCCCGCCGGTTTCGATTATATAAATGGTCAATACCTTAATATCGACCCCATTAAAGCCATGTTTAATGGTTCATGGTTTTCCGAGGCCCTTCACATGACGCTTGCAGCGTTTTCGGCAACAGGGTTTGCGGTGGCAGGCATCCATGCCTTAATGATCGCAAGGAAAAAAAATGTACTGTTTCATACCAAAGCATTTAAGATTGCTATAGTTTTTGGGGCAGCCGCAGCCATTTTGCAACCCTTTAGCGGCGACATATCTGCAAAGAATGCAGCTAAAAATCAACCTGCCAAATTAGCGGCGATGGAATCCTACTTTCATACGCAACCCTACTCGCCTTTAGTCGTTGGGGGCTTACCGGATACTTTAAACAAAAAAATTAAATATGGCATAGAAATACCAGGCTTATTAAGTTTTTTAGTGAACGATAATTTCAAACAGCCGGTTAATGCGCTCGATAAAATTCCTGTTAAAAACCAGCCCCCAATTACCATTACCCACATTGCCTTTGAACTAATGATCGTCATCGGCTCTATGATGATGGGAATAGGGATATTATATTTTATCGCCTTATGGAAAAAGAGAAGCTGGTTGTCCAAAAATTGGTTTCTTGACCTATTTATTATTTCGACCCCATTTGGATTTATTGCAGTAGAGGCCGGCTGGACTGTTACCGAAGTCGGAAGGCAACCGTGGATCATCCAGGGAGTAATGCGCACCAGCGAAGCGGTAACGCCAATGCCCGGTATCCATTATACGTTTTATCTTTTTACAGCTATCTATTTTACTTTAAGTGTGGCCGTCATCTTTTTATTGAGCAGGCAGATAAAAATGGTTCCTGAATTATATGACCGTTAAACTATAACCTATGTTATATATTGTTATCGCTTTTTTATTTTTAGCTATCGTATTGTATTTCCTGCTTGGCGGGGCCGATTTTGGCGCAGGAATAATTGAGTTGTTTACATCAGAAAACAACAGATCAAGCACGCGCAAAACCATGTACCAGGCCATAGGTCCCGTGTGGGAAGCTAACCATATGTGGCTCGTTATCGCAGTAGTAATTTTGTTTGTAGCCTTCCCCGTGATTTACGCCGATATGTGCACTTACCTGCACATCCCTCTATTAATTATGCTGCTTGGCATTACGGCGCGGGGGACGGCTTTCGCATTCAGAAGTTATGATGCCATAAAAGGTGAACGAACACAAAATTTTTATAACCATATCTTTGTTTATTCCAGCTTTATAACACCGCTGTTTTTAGGGATCATAGCCGGGAGTGCTATTTCAAGGCAGATAGACCTTCATGCCACTACTTTTCTTTCAGCTTATATTTTTAGCTGGTTAAACTATTTTTCAGTTGCGGTGGGCCTTTTTACAGTTGCGCTAAGCGGATACCTGGCAGCAGTATATCTGATCGGAGAGGCCGATGATGAAATAGATGCGAACCGGTTTATAAAAAAAGCTAAGCTCATGAACATTCTTGCCGTGATTTTTGGCGGCACAGTATTTTTGGCAGCTGAATTAGAAAACATCCGCCTGTCCCATTTTATATTTGGAAACCCGGTGAGTATTATCGCCGTGATCGCCGCATTCATTTCATTGGCGTTGCTTTGGGCGCTGATCTACCGGGGGAAAAAGAAAATAATACGAGTATTTGCCGCATTCCAGATTACGATGATTCTTTTAGCGGTCGGGTATATGCATTTTCCTTATTTTATCATGATAAAAGGCGGAGAAAACTTATCACTGCTATCTCTTCATGCACCTTTAAAAACTATCAATGACTTAGGTTGGGGGCTTTTTATCGGCAGTTTTTTAATATTGCCTTCGCTATTTTATTTGTATTATAATTTCCAAAAGAAGGATCACTGATTTAAATTGATTATTGTTATTTTCACAGATTAAAAAAATCGGCGAAAATCATTTAATCTTCTCAATCTGTGATCCGTTTAACCTTTATACTCCTAAAAAATACCTCATTCCCATGATCCTGCAGTAAAATATGCCCTTCTTTAGCTTCACCAAAGTTTTTCCATATCACATATTTGCTGATAGCTACGAGGTCGCGGAATTCTTTTGAACCTCTTTCATACTCCAGCACTTTAACGCCATTAAAGTACTGTTCCACATGATTATTGGGATAGACGATTATACGTCCCGTATTCCATGCCCCGATAGGCCTTATAAAACGCTCGGGTTTTTTAGCTGGAATGAGATCATAGAGAGATGCCATTGTACGGTCGCCATTACGGCCAAGTTTGGCATCGGGGTGCAGTTTATCATCCAAAACCTGGTACTCCAATCCTATGGCCGATCCCTTTGTAACTTCGGATAGGGTTACAAAATATTTAACGCCACTGTTGGCGCCGGGTGTAATTTTAAACTCAAAGGACAGGTCAAACGTGCTGTACATGTCATTAGTAACAATATCCCCGCCGCCTGACTCTTCTTTTCCTGCCGACGGAAGCACATGCATTACACCATCCTTATATTCCCAGCCTTTAGCAGGAAATGTGGTCATTGTCGCGCCCCGCCAGCCGTTTGAAGTGTGCCCATCATACAATAAATGCCAGCCACTTGCTTTTTCATGGGCGGACAATGAGTTTGGCTTATAATTTAAAGTGTACACATTTTTTGGGAAAGGAATTGATTTCAGATTTTTAGTTTGAATTCGCAGGTTTTTAAAATACACCTTCTTACCGGCCTGTTCAGGTTTGCTAACCGCATGAACCTGCAAACCGATAAAACCTTTGCTATCTATGGTATCCACCATATCAGCGACAGGAGTACCGTTTATCCATGTCTTCATCTCATTGCCAATACATTCTATACGAATATGGTTGTAAACACCGACTTTAAAAGCTTCCTTCGCTTTGGCATTCAAGTCAAGTGGGTATAGCCAGTCCCTCCTGCCCTCATCATAAATACCACCCGACCATTTTCTGTCCGATGGATCGATCTCAAATTGTCTGCCGTACACTTTTCCTTTCCCATTATTGCCCGCGGGATCATAGTGACTGCGCACCTGAACCCCCGAATTACTCAGCGGGCTTTCGATTTTTGTATCCATTTCCAAAATAAAATCGCCGTATTCTTTTTCTGTTACCAGGAAAGTATTGCCCGAGTTAAGTACTGTTGTGCCGACGATGGCGCCATTTTCAACTTTGTAATCGGCTGTACCGGCAAGGCGTTTCCAGCCTTTAAGGGTTTTGCCGTCGAAGAGGCCGGGGGTGCTTTGGGCGTGGGATGTGGACGGTAAAACAGAAGTTGCCAATAGTAATAAGATAGCCGGATATTTATATGTTAGCTTTTTCATTATTATGATTTTATAATTTGGTTTTATTTTTTAAAGACCATTTTTTTACCCTCTTTCCGCCGCAGGCGAAGAGAGGGTGGACAAGCGAAGCGATGTCCGGGTGAGTAAACGCCGCCGTACATTGGCGTTAATGCCGCTTCCATAGTTTACTCACCCGATCTGCGCTTCGCTAGATCACCCTCTCTTCCGCAAGCGGGAAAGAGGGGTTAATTTCGATCGGTTTTAACCTACACCTTCACTTCCCACCCTTTTTCATATTCCCTATACCAAAGCGCCATTGCTTCTGGATCATTTAAAATATGGCCATTTGATGTGTCGATATGCAAAACCCTGTCAACCCGGTAGGATATATTACCCAACTGCGGCAGTAAAGTCGACCTAAACCCGGTTTCAATCGGGCAGTTTAAGGGTTTTACGCCCCGGACAGCATCGACAAAGTTTTTCATGTGCATACCATCCAACGCTTCGGTCGGGCTTACTTTGTTAGTAGCATCAACTACGGTATTATCCTTTACTTCTTTTACAAATTTATTATCGCCATCATATACGGTATAGCCATTTCCTCCCTGGTAAAAAACCGTTCCTTTATCACCGTAAAATATAACACCGCGGCCCAAACCCTCAATGTTATAACCATTGCAGCTTCTTCCCTCCCATTCGGCGGCTGTATTGTTCGGGAAATTGTAGAGTATATTCTGTGTATCAGGTGTTTGCCAGTCGTCCTTAAAATGAAAACGGCCGCCGGTAGAAACCACTTTACTTGGAAAATCAACCCCCAGGCCCCAGCGGATCACATCAAGCTCGTGGGTGCCATTGTTTAAGGCCTCGCCTGTCCCCCAGTTCCAGAACCAGTGCCAGTTATAGTGGATCAGATTATTCTTATAAGGCTTGCGCGGCGCCGGGCCCTGCCAGAGTTCGTAATCAAGGTTTGGCGGTACGGGCACAATTTTGCCAATGCCTATACTTGGCCTGTGATTGGTGTACCATCCTTTGGCATAATAAGTTCTTCCGATGACGCCATCGTGCAGTTCCTTTACCATTCCCTGCACATTGGAAAATGACCGGCGCTGACTGCCCATCTGAACCAGCCGGTTATATTTTTTCGAAGCCTCTACGGCCAGTTCTCCTTCACGCGGGTTATGACTGCAGGGTTTTTCCACATAAACATGCTTGCCTGCCTGGCAAGCCATTATTGTTGCCGGTGCATGCCAATGATCCGGAGCGGCAATAACAATGGCATCCACATCCTTTTTCTCTAATAGTTTGCGGATATCCGTTATCCCTGCGGGTTTTTTACCGGTACGTTTATAAATATCGGCAATAGTGCTTGCCACTACATTTGCATCCACATCGCATATATACCCGATCTCAACATTTGGTATTTTTGCAAAATTTTGCGCCAAATAAAGGCCACGGCTATGCGTCCCCATCATGCCAATTACCACTTTCTCGTTAGGGGATCCTTTGAAAAACCCTGCCGCTTTACCCAGATGCGGCGCCAATAGGAAACTTGTCCCGGCAACCGATGTTGTTTTAATGAATTTTCGACGATTGATCATGTTTAATTGGTTAATAGTTAGATTATGTTGATTGGGTTGATTAAGTTAAATTAATTGGTTGACTAAGTTGAAGATGTTGTAGTAGTTGTAAAAGTAGAAACTTACAACCTTTACAACTTTTTTATTTAACCACTCACCCAATCAACCACTCACTTAATCAACTAATTAAACTAATCCTCTAACGCCGAGTAAACCAAAGCCTGAAATTTCTCATTCAATTCACCGTGCGGATATGGAGCCTCCTGTGCAAAAAACAAACAAACCAGGTGCTCCTTAGGGTCGGCCCAGTAAATCGTACCAAAGAAACCTCCCCAGCTAAATGAGCCTTCAGTTTCACCTATCTTTACCTGCCCTGCTTTGGTGGTTACCTGGAATCCCAGCCCAAATTTATTCTCATTGTCCGCCCCCAGCACCAGGTTACCAATTTGATTAGAAGTCATTAGTTCAACGGTGTGCCTGGCCAGCAAACGATGTCCATTGTATTCACCGTTATTTAAAAGCATCTGTAAAAAGATAGCATAATCTTTAATAGTTGAGCTTAAACCAGCTCCGCCTGAATAATAGGTGCCGTTTACCAATGGATAATCTGCCGATACACCTTTAAATGTTGATGGGTCCCACTTCACTAAATGCTTTTGCTTATCGGGTGTATAGACGGCCACAAGCCTGTTATATTTAGATTTCGGAAGATAGAAATAAGTATCATTCATACCTAAAGGCTGAAATATTCTTTCCTTAAAGAACTCATCAAGGCTTTTTCCGGAGACCCTTTCAACCAGGTAACCCAACACATCAACGCCTAGACTATAGGTAAATCGCTCTCCGGGCTGATGAACCAAAGGCAGGGCCCCTAATTTATTAATAGCATCAGCAAGAACCAACTTATCGCTTACAAAACCTGCGTAAATACCCGCTTTTGCATAAATAGCCTGCATTTTATCAGAGCCGATCTGCGCATAATCAATGCCCGACGTATGTGTTAACAAGTCCCTTATCGTAATTTCTCTTTGAGCTGTGATGGTAGTGTAAGAAGAATCTTTGGGATTGAATTCAGCCAATACTTTCGGATGTGCAAATGACGGAATATATTTAGAGATAGGGTCATCCAATAGAAACTTCCCTTCCTCATAAAGCATCATTACCGCTACACTTGTAACTGCCTTCGTTTGCGAAGCGATGCGAAAAATCGCATCGGATTTCATTGAAATATTTTTTTCCGCATCCGCCATTCCAAAAGCTTTATTATAAACTATTTTTCCATTGCGCGCTATAAAAGCATCAGCACCCTTCACCCAGCCTGAATCGATGTACTGCTTTACCAGATTATCTATGCGCTGAAGCCTTTCCGGTGAAAATTTTTCGTCAATAGGACTACCAGGCTGAAGGGCGCTTCCTTGTGATAAGGTTTTCAAAGAAATCAATACAAGCGACAATAAGATAGGGATCTTCTTTATCATAGCAGTTAATTGGTGAGTTGTGAATGGTGAGTTGTTTCATTACTGCTCACCATCTTATAATTCAACTAATGTATAAATTTTATCAAACAATTTATTGGTGAGTGGTGAAATAGTGAGTGGTGAGTTTTTTAATTCTACTCACTACTGACCGCTCACCACTCACAACCTGATCACTCACCACATCATACCCCTCCAAATATCGAAAACCCTCCATCAACACAGATCATTGAACCGGTAACGAAAGCCGAGGCATCGCTTAATAACCAAACCAGGGCTCCTATTAATTCATCGGGATGCCCAAAACGTTTAAAAGGCGTATTCCTGATCACTTTGCTTCCCCTGTCGGTATAACCGCCTTCCGGCAACGTTAACAAATTACGGTTTTGTTCTGTCAGGAAAAAACCAGGCGCAAGCGCGTTCATCCTGATGGCATCGCCAAAACGGTTAGCCAGTTCAACAGCAAACCATTGGGTATAACAATCAACAGCAGCCTTGCCCATATTATAGCCCAGAACTTTTGTTATGGCCCGTTTTGAATTCATGGATGATATGTTAACGATGCTGCCTTTCCCGGTTTTGGAAATTGCCTCGCCAAATATTTGGGTAGGATAAAGCGTGCCCCATAAATTAAGCTCCATCACTTGTTTCATCCCATCCAGGTTCATGCTAAAAATATCATCTTCCGACTGCAAAACGCCCGATGGCATATTGCCCCCTGCCCCGTTCACTAACCCGTCAATCCTGCCGAAAGCATTCAATATTTTTTTTTTAGCCACAATCAGTTCGCCGGAATTCATTACATCAGCCACTAAAGCTATGGCCTTGCCGCCGTTTGAATTAATGATTTCAGCCCGTTCTTCTGCCACCGCTTTATTGCGACCCAAAATTCCCACCGTTCCGCCCGCTTCAACAATTCCGTTTACAAATGAATTCCCTAAAATACCGGTTCCGCCGGTTACGATGATTACTTTATCAGTTAGTGAAAATTGGTCTGTCATATATTTATCTTAAATCGCTTATTGTAATCGGGTCCATATCCGTATAATCCAGGTTTTCACCTGCCATGCCCCATATAAAATTATAATTGCTGGTTCCGCTGCCCGAATGTATGCTCCATGGCGGCGAAACAACAGCTTCATGGTTATTCATCATAATGTGCCTCGTTTCATCCCCTTTACCCATATAATGAACCACTTTTTGGCCAGCCGGCAGATCAAAATAAAAATAGGCTTCCATCCGGCGGTCATGCGTATGGGCGGGCATAGTATTCCAAACACTACCGGTTTGTAATGTAGTTAGGCCCATCACCAGCTGACAGCTTTTAATACCATCGGTGTGAATATATTTATTTATTGTGCGCTGGTTAGCTGTAGCAACGCTGCCCGCGTTAACTTTTGAAGCCTCGCTAATGCTCATTAAAGTAGTTGGGTACGAGGTATGCGCAGGCGCAGAAAGTAAATAAAACACCGCCGGGTTTTCGTTGCTTTTACTGGAAAACACAACGCGCTTCACTCCTTTGCCAATGTATAAACAATCAAATTTATTCAGATCATATGTATGTGCATCGGTTGTGATGTTACCCTCGCCCCCAACGTTGATAATTCCAATTTCCCTTCGCTCTAAAAAGTATTCGGCACGAAGGTTTGTATAATTTTCAAGCGAAAGCTGTTCGTTTACCGGGCTTGCCGCGCCGATGATCATTCTGTCGTAATGCGTGTAAACGCAGTTAACGGTATCTTTTTTAACGATATTATCTATCAAAAACCGATCCCTGATCAATGCGGTGTCGTATTGTTTAAAATCGTCAGGATGTACGCTGTGAAGTGTTTTCAAGGTAGTTGTTTTGTTGTAAGGGTTGTAATTGTTGTAAAAGTATAAAGTGACGAAGGTATTAGAATATTCAATCAACATCAAACCCAAAGTTAGAATTTACCTTAAAAATGGTAAAATTGTCTTTACATTGGCTTAAAATTTATTCGTCTAAAATCTATTCAACAATTATCATGAAAAGTTTATTTCATTTGCACAAAAATGCTTTGGTTAATTATTTTTAGATTTAACCGGCACAGCTATGACGCAAAATATGGATACAAGTAACTGGGATAAAAAAACCGCGGCCAAATGGCTGGCCGAACATGAATGGAAAAAAGGGCTCAATTTAGTAGCTCACGCCACTGTAAACGAAGTTAGCTTTGCAGAGCAATATCATAAAAACAAGGCCGAATGGGATAAAATGTCCGCTTTTTTGAGGAATAACGACCTTGTTACTTTAAAACCAGGAAAATACCCGATAGATGACGATAATGTTTACGCAATTATAACCGAAGCCCCATCAAAAGAATTTGAGCAATCGGCCTGGGAATCGCATAAAAAGTATATCGACCTGCAATATGTTATAGCTGGTAGAGAAAAAATTGGTTTGGTGCAAATATCATCCGCTACCGTAACCAAACCATACGACGAAGCCAAAGATTTTGCCAATTACAGCGCCGAAGGAGAATATTATATTGCCGAACCCGGTACATTTTTTCTTTTTTTCCCTGTAGATGTGCACCGCCCAAATATAAGGGTCGATGGCCATGATGTGGTGAAAAAATTGGTAATTAAGATAAAGATGGTGGATTGAATTGGAGAGCGGTTGAAGGAGTTGGTGAGTGGTTGATTCAGTTGATTAGGTGAGTAGTTGATTACATTACTTGAAATAGTTGACTATGTTAGAATAATCCAAAACTTAATCAACCCATTCAACTACTCACTAATTTCCTCAACTCAATCAACCTAATCCAACCCAATCAACTACTCACTAAAACTCAAACCTTCACCATTTTCCATTTTCCCCGTTTAAAAAGGTACAGGCTTAACAAAGCTGTAACGAATGAGGATATAACAATGGCAATAAAAATTGCCTTAGGTTCTTTTATATAATATTGACTTAGTACCCAGGCAAGCGGAATTTGAAACAACCACCGCAAAAAGGATGGTCTGCATACCCGCGTGTGCGGCCTCCCTGAAGTTCTTTTCGCCAACCCGCCTGGCCACCAGGGCTGTCGCCGCCATGCTTAAACCTATCGCTATGGAATAAACAAGGCTAAGCACTGATTCGGTAAGGCCAACGGTAGCTACGGCCGAATTACCCAGTTTGCCTACAAAAAAAATATCGACCACGGCAAAAACTGATTCCATCACCATTTCCATGATCATTGGAATAGCGAGCAGGAATACCGCCCTACGGATACTTCCAACCGTATAATCCTGCTCACTACCTGCTACAGCCTGGCGAAACAACAAGAAAAAGCGTTTAAATTTTGCCGAAGCTGTGAGTCCGGTCATACCCAAATTATGTTGTGGCGGCTGCCTTTAGTTTTAATTTTTTGTGATAATAGATATACGAAACAGCCAACATAGCGAGGAATATTGGCATCAACGCCGACTGGCCCAACGGGAGGTTTAAAACCATCGAATAGGTTGCGCCGATCAGGTCGAACGCAAACCCAGCATAGGCCCATTCTTTTACCCTTGGAAAACCGGGAACCAGGATAGCAATGATGCCTAATATTTTCGCAACGGCTAAAAAATGAATTATGTAAGGTTTATACCCCAAGGCGTCCATCATTTTTGCGCCATCGGGATTATTCATAAAACTTCCTATGGCCGAAAACAACATTAGCGCCAGCAGAATGCCGGTTGCGATCCAGTAAATGATGTTAACTTTTTTCATTTGTTTTTTGATTTAAGGTTATTGAATGATAGATAATAAAGCATTACTACTCTGGAACTAAATCTTTTCTCATCAGTGAGTTTCAGCATTTTTTATCTAAGCTTCGGGTAAATGAAGTTTTCCGGCCTCTTATATAACAGGATTATTTATTGTCCTGTATTTATCAATCATGCCCATTTGTGTAAAACCGATACGATACTTTCACTGCCCGGGATTACCATTTTTTTTGGCTGTTCCTTTAACTTTAAGACAGTTTCTTTAATATTGTTTTTAATTAATTCTACAAAAATCCCAAAATATCCATTATGCCCTCCACGCTTTTAAACCTTTCATCATCAATGCTATGTTCGATATGTTCATGCGCCCAGGTGATGTGATAAGGCACATGCACAGCATATCCTCCAACATTTAACACGGGCAATATATCGCTTTTGATGGAATTGCCAACCATCAGCAATTCATCAGGCTGGATATCCAAATGCCTGATAAGTTTTAAGTAGTTTGCATCATCCTTGTCAGACATGATCTCGACATGATGAAAATAATGGCTTATCCCGGATTTTTTTAATTTCCTTTCCTGGTCAAGCAGGTCGCCTTTGGTGGCGACAACCAATCGGTATTTATCTTTTAAGGCTATCAGCACCTCCTCCACCCCTTCCAGCAGTTCGATGGGGTTATCAAGCATTTGTTTGCCTAAGTTCAAAATCCTGTCAACTATATCAACATTTATATTGTTATCGGTTACCCTTATGGCCGTCTCGATCATCGACAGCATAAAACCCTTTATGCCATAACCATATAAAGCAAGGTTTTCGATCTCCGTTTTCAGTAATTCGCGTTCAAGGGTACGTTGGGACGAATATTCGCTCAGTAAATCATAAAACCGCTCTTCTGTTTGCCTGAAATAAGGTTCATTTACCCAAAGGGTATCATCAGCATCAAAAGCAATCACTTTTAAATTCATTGGGTAAAGGTGTTCTATGCTTATTCTTGATTAAGTACTTCTAAAAATTCATCAGCAGTTAAAATCTTAATACTTGGAAAGTGTAATTGCTTTAGTATATTGAAATGAGCATCATTAGTAACCAAATAATCAGCATTCCCAGCCACGGCGATATCAAAAAACTTGTTATCATCCGGATCTCGCCTGATTGCGTTCCAGGAATAATAAATTTGCTGGTATATGACTTTTGATGATTCAAGCAATATATCTGTTACTATCTCTGCGGCTCCTGACGATGCGCGTTGCTGAAGTATCTCTTCATATTCGTAGATAATCTCGTCTGAAACGATAAGATTATATCTTCCGCTAATAAAAGCAGTCCAAATAGGTCGATAGCGACTTCTTTTCCCAATGGCCACTAACAGAATATTCGAATCCAGTACGATTCTCAATAAGATTTTTTGAAGGTGCTCCTAAAATGTTGTTTACTTAGCTCCTCATAATCTTTTTCAGTGATCCCATTCTGAATTTCCCATTCCTCAATAGTTTCATCCAATTGTTTAGCTAAAAGCTCAACAGCAAGCTGCCTGATCCGAGTGAAGGAATCTTCAGGCAATGGTTTTCTTAACAAACGCAGCATGAGCAATTGCTGTTCATTTAAAGAATCTGATTTTAATTCTTTGGTTTCCATATTACAAATATAACAAATGGTTGGCATTTTCGCTACAAACCCTTCCTTCCGATCTTTCTGACTTTCCGACTAAAAAAACTAATCTCTAACCTCCAATCTCTATCCTCTAATCACTACTTTTGCAGCTTTAATAAAAATATGAGCACTGCACTATCCGAACAGGAAATTTTACGCCGCGAATCATTACAGCAACTGCGCGCTTTAGGTATAAACCCATATCCCGCCGAGGAATATAAGGTAACTGCCTGGGCGCAGGATATTAACGACAATTTTAACCGTTTTCCTGAAACTTACAAAAATGTAACACTGGCAGGCCGCATTATGACCCGCCGCATTATGGGCAGCGCATCTTTTGCCGAACTGCAGGATTCAACCAGCAGAATACAGATCTACCTTAAACGCGATGACATTTGTCCCGGCGAGGACAAAACTTTATACAATACAGTATTTAAAAAACTGCTGGACATTGGCGATTATATTGGCGTTAAAGGATATGTTTTTTTAACCCAGACAGGTGAAATTTCAGTGCATGTGCAGGAACTTGTACTACTTTCAAAATCAATAAAACCGCTGCCGGTTGTTAAACGTGATGAAGAGGGTAATATTCACGATGCCTTTACCGATCCTGAATTGCGTTACCGCCAGCGTTATGTGGATCTTACTGTTAATCCGTCATACAAGCAAATTTTCATCAACCGCTCGAAAGTGATCAGCTCCATGCGCGAATACTTTAACAAGCATGGCTGGATGGAAGTTGAAACCCCCATTTTGCAACCGGTGCATGGCGGCGCGGCAGCACGGCCTTTTGTAACGCATCATAACGCATTGGATATGCCGCTGTTCTTACGCATAGCCAATGAACTGTATTTAAAACGTTTAATTGTAGCTGGTTTTGACGGTGTTTACGAATTTGGCAAAATGTTCCGCAACGAAGGAATGGACCGAACGCATAATCCTGAGTTTACTGCTTTGGAAATTTACATAGCCTACAAAGATTATATTTGGATGATGGCTATGCTTGAAGAATGCCTTGAAATCGTAGCAAGGGTGGTGCATGGCATCCCTGTTGTACAGGTTGGAGCCAATGAGATCAATTTCGCCGGGCCATACGAAAAGCTTTCGATGCATGACTCCATTCTGAAATATACAAATATTGATGTTTCAGGCATGAACGAAGAAGCTTTACGTCAAACTTGCAAAGAGCTGGGCATTGAAACAGATGAAACAATGGGTAAAGGCCGGTTAGTCGATGAGATATTCAGCGCCAAAGTTGAGGCCAACCTCATCCAGCCAACCTATATAACCGACTATCCTATTGAAATGACGCCCCTCGCTAAAAAACATCGCACAAAAGAAGGTCTGGTTGAGCGTTTTGAGCTTTTTGTAAATGGCAAAGAAATAGCTAATGCTTACTCAGAACTGAATGACCCCATCGATCAGCGCGAGCGGTTAGAAGAACAGTTAGTTCTTGCCGGCCGCGGCGATGTTGAAGCGATGGCTATGGACGATGACTTTTTACGCGCCCTCGAATATGGAATGCCGCCAACTTCCGGCCTCGGTATTGGTATCGACCGCCTTGTAATGCTGTTGACCAATCAAAGCGCAATACAAGAGGTGCTGTTCTTTCCGCAAATGCGCCCTGAGAAAAAGGCAAGAGTGGCTGCTTCGGATGATTTTGTAAATATAGGCGTTCCCGCCGAATGGGTACCCGTGCTTAATAAAATGGGATTTAGTACGGTTGAAGAGCTAAAATCAGCTAACCCGAATAAAGTTTTTAATGACCTTGGCGGGATGCGTAAGAAACTAAAGCTGGAAATTACCATGCCTGCTAAAGAAGTTGTGATGGCCTGGTTTGAATAACAATGATTCGTATTAATAATATAAATTGGAATTGGGAACCTGCCATTTAATAACAATTTGTTAATACAAGCATAAAATAGACTCAACTTTGGTATTAATTATGTTGTTTATCATTGCGTAAACAATAATTAGTAAAGTTATGACTGATTCTATTCTCGAAATAACAGAAAACGAATACCTGATAAAGCTGAACAGGAGCAATTTTAATTTATCCTTTATCAGGAGCCTATTAAAAATAGTTGAGGTGGCAAACCCATCAGAAGACGGCTATTATACTCCCGAAAGATATATCGGCTCAAATCAAAACCATTCCGCTGAACCTGATTATTACGGTTCCATCGAAGAAAAGTAGAGACGGAAAAGAAGCAAGAACTAAGAAGCAAAAATGTAGAGACGCAATGCTTTGCGTCTGGGTCATACAATAATCCTAAAACTGGCGATACCCACCCCTTATAACCTGCTGCTTATCCATCTGCGCCATTTGGCCCTTCATCATCTTTATCTGGTCGGCAAGTAATTTATTTTTATCATCCTTGGTTGCTTCCTGCAGATACATTTGCGCCTCGCGTTTATTACGTTTCGCCATTGCAATGCCGGCGAGGCTTAATTTAGCCAAAGCAGTATTGTGCGACATGGTCATGCCCAGGGAAAGCGCTTTCTTGAAATACTTTTCAGATTTTAAAGGCTGCTTGCGCGATTCTATCAAGCCTATTAACAGATTATAGTAGCCATGCTGGCTCCTGTTCAATTGCTTTTCGTAATCAGTGATCTTTAACAGCCATGCTTCGGCTTTATCCATCTTTTCTTTGCGCAGGAACCACTGTGCAACGAGCATATTTTCATTGAAGAAGAAGGTAAGCAATACCAAACCGCCTAAAAAAACTACCAATATCCCCCAACCCCAAAAGCCAAATGCACAAAGCGCAACACCGGCGCCCATAACCACACAAGCAATAATTAACCTTATTATATTTGCCATCGTTGTAAACTATAAATTAGCATACAAATATCCGTTTATTTGTACGCTAAATCAACATCTATAAAAATATTTATGGCAGCAGACCTGGAGCCCGCATGGCTGGAAGTTTTAGAGGATGAATTCGGTAAACCCTATATGGTTGATCTGAAGAAATTTTTGAAAGAAGAAAAAGAAGCAGGCAATAAAATATACCCGAAAGGCGGCGATATTTTCAATGCTTTTAACAAAACCCCCTTCGATAAAGTAAAAGTAGTGATCCTCGGGCAGGACCCTTATCATGGCGAAAACCAGGCGCATGGCCTGTCGTTTTCTGTTCAGAGGGGCATTGGCATTCCTCCATCCCTGAGAAATATTTATAAAGAATTAGAGAAAGATATTCCTGGCTTTAAGATACCTAACCACGGCGATCTTACCGAATGGGCCGAACAAGGCGTGTTATTATTAAATGCAAGCCTTACAGTTAGGGCTGGGGTACCCGGCTCACATCAAAAAAAGGGTTGGGAGGAATTTACCGACAATGTTATAAAGACAATATCAGATAAAAAGGAAGGGATCATATTTATATTATGGGGAAGCTTCGCACAGGCTAAGGCGGAGTTGATAGATAAAACCAAACACCATATCATTAAATCGCCGCACCCGTCACCATTTTCGGCAGATCGGGGTTTTTTTGGATCAAAGCCGTTTTCAAAAACGAATGAGATTTTGGAGAAGGAAGGGGAAATACCTATAAACTGGCAAATATATTAGCCCCCTAACCCCCTAAAGGGGGAGTTTTTGATGAGTGATTTTTTCTCCCCCTTTAGGGGGCCGGGGGGCTAATATTCCAGCGGCACAATCGGCTCCTTCTTACTGGTCGACATGATCATCATAGTTTGGAAAGTTTTAACCACAGTAATACGGCTGATCTTTTCCATGATCAGTTGCTCGTATGATTTGATATCCCGTACATAAACCTTCAGTAAAAAATCACACTGCCCGGTTACGTGGTGGCATTCGGTAACCTCTTTAATGTTTTGTATCTCTTCTAAAAACTTTTGTATGGTGTCTTTTTGATGGAAATCAAGCGATATCTGTATAAATGTTTTTATGCCCAGGCCCAATTTTTCTTCGTCAACCAGGGCATGATAACTTTTGATATATTCAGCATTTTCCAGCTTGCGCACGCGCTCCAATGTCGGCGCTGGTGAAAGCCCTATTTCGTTTGAAAGCTGCAAGTTAGTTATCCTTCCGTTCTCTTGCAGTATCTTAAGTATTTGCAGGTCTATTTTATCTAATTCGGCAGCCATAATGCAGGCAAAGATATGATTTTAGTTAATTCACCAAATAAAATTTCTTCAAAAAGTGCTTTAGCAAAAATAAATTTTTTTATTGAATAAATTTAGACAAGCCTAAATTTATTATTAGTTTTGCAGAAATGAATACTTTAGCCGAAGAAAACTATTTAAAATCAATTTATCATCTTTCATTGAATGATGTAAACGTTAGTACCAACCAACTTGCGGCATTTCTGAATACCAAGGCATCATCGGTAACGGATATGCTAAAAAAACTTTCCGATAAAGAGTTAATTAACTATACCCCCTACCAGGGCGTTACATTGACGGATGCAGGGCAAAAAATAGCTGTAAATATTGTTCGCAAGCACCGTTTATGGGAATATTTTTTGGTGGAAAAGTTAAATTTCAAGTGGGACGAAGTGCATGAAGTGGCCGAGGAAATGGAACACATCTCCTCAAATGAATTGATTGACAGGCTGGATAAATTTATGGGCTATCCGAAATATGACCCGCATGGAGATCCTATCCCCGATTGTAACGGGCTGTTTAAAATACATAACCTTAAGCCGGTTTCCGCTGTCAACGTTAATGAAAGCGGCGTTATATGCGGGGTACGCGACCATTCTACCCCATTTTTACAATATCTGGAAAAACAGGCGCTTACTATCGGAAAGAAAATTACAGTTGCTGAAATCATCGAATTCGATCATTCCGTGATTTTGCAAACAGAAAACAAAGAAATACAGATCAGCCGCGAAGTGGCCAATAATTTATTGATCGCATTATGAATGATATAAATACCCATAATCCGTCATTAAGTAATGTTCACAGCTCTATTAGTACTGAAAATAAATTAGGCTGGCGCAGAATGCTGGCTTTTATCGGCCCAGCCTACCTGGTAAGCGTCGGCTATATGGATCCCGGTAACTGGGCTACCGACATTGCAGGCGGCAGCGCATTCGGATACAGGTTAATATGGGTGTTGTTCGCATCGAATCTTATTGCGTTGTTGCTACAGTCATTAAGTGCCAGGCTGGGTATTGTACGCGGCCTCGACCTGGCCCAAGCCTCAAAAAATGCCTATCCAAAGCTAATAAATTTTTGTCTGTACATATTGGCACAAATAGCCATTATAGCCTGCGACCTTGCCGAGGTAATAGGTATGGCCATCGGATTGCAACTATTGTTCCACCTGCCGCTGATCTGGGGCGTATCGCTTACCCTGACTGACACGGTATTAATGCTGTTTTTAATGAACAGGGGGATGCGTAAACTGGAAATATTTATCATGTCGATGATATTTATCATGGGTGTGTCCTTTTTGATAGAAATGTTTATAGTCAGTCCGGATGTTAAAGAGATAGCCAAAGGATTTATTCCGAATAATTTGTTCAAAAAGGATTTGATTAGTCAGAATATGCTATATATATCCATCGGCATCATCGGGGCGACCGTAATGCCGCATAACCTGTACCTTCACTCCTCCCTGGTACAAACCCGGCAGATCACCCGTACCGGTACCGGCCTAAAAACGGCCATAAGGTTCAATCTGTTTGATACCGTGATTGCCCTAAACCTGGCTTTTGTGGTAAACGCTGCCATATTAATACTGGCGGCGGGCGCTTTTTTTAAAAACGGTTATTTCCAGGTTGCCGAAATACAGGACGCCCATAAACTGCTGCAGCATATTTTTGGTTCGCTTGCGCCAACATTATTTGCCATCGCTTTAATTGCATCGGGCCAAAGCTCAACCGTCACAGGTACGCTTGCAGGTCAAATTGTTATGGAAGGGCATATTAACCTGCGTATCGAGCCCTGGCTGCGCAGGTTATTGACAAGGCTGCTGGCCATTGTTCCGGCTGTTTTTACCATTATTTATTCAGGAGAATCGGGACTGGGCAGCCTGATCATTCTAAGCCAGGTGGTACTTAGCATGCAATTAGGCTTTGCCGTAATTCCGCTGATTCATTTTACATCCAACCGTAAACGTATGGGAAAATTCGCCATCAGTTTAAAAGTAAAGATACTGGCCTGGATGAGCGCGGCGCTAATTATAGCCTTAAATGCAAAATTGATCGTAGATCAGCTCGGCGACTGGATAAAACAATATCCTTCGGCCGGCGTATGGATATATATGCTTGTTATCCCATTAATCACCGCAATTGCCTTATTATTACTTTACGTATTTTTCAGGCCCATACTGTTTAAACATCGTGACAGGCCGGCCCGGGTACCGCATGGCCTGGCTACCGCCTTTCATGAGCTAAAACCGGTTGTGTACAAACATATCGGGATTACCATTGATTTTTCAAAAAACGACCGTGATTGCATCAGGCATGCCATTATGCAGGGGGGCAAAGAAGCCAAATATACTTTAATCCACGTGGTAGAAACGGCAGGCGCACGGTATTACGGCACCGATGTGATGGATCACGAAACACAAAGCGACGCGGATAATCTTAACAAATATGCAGAAGCAATGAGCAAGCTTGGTTATAGCGCTAATGCGCACATCGGGTTTGGCAGTCCGGCAAGTGCAATAGCAAAAATTGTAACTGACGATAAAATAGATTTCATAGTGATGGGTTCGCACGGCCATAAAGTTCTTAAAGACCTCATTTATGGTACAACTGTTGATTCAGTGCGCCATAAAGTAAATGTGCCGGTATTGGTTGTTAAACCGCAATAAATTCGGAGACATCAATCGGGTCTTCGACACTTTTGGTGGAAGCAAATTATAACAGAACACAAACCAACAAGTTAAAAGATAAAAACTATGTTCCGGCTTTAAGAAAAATTTATCTAAATTTGTATTAAAGCGGATGGATAAAATTTCCTTAAAAATATCATGACAACTTTAACCATACAAATACCAGATAAAGACCGGGACTTGTTCGAGAAACTTGCGGAGAGGCTTAATGGTAAAATCATTAAAGCTGTTGAAGAAGATGCACAACCGAATAGCGTTACAAAAAGGGCTATTGCCGATGCCAGATCGGGAAAAACCCAAAAGATCGGAAACCTTGATTTATTCTTCAAAAACCTTTAATGTACGCTTTAAGTTTCACTAATAGGTTTGAAAGAGATCTAAAACTGATCAAAAAGCAATCTTTAAAAGACCTTAGTCTTATTCATGATTTTCTCAAAGATGAATTGGCCATAAAAGGCGCTGCGGGTCTTCCCCCAAAATTTCGCGCCCATAAATTATCAGGAAACTATAAAGACAACTGGGAGTGCCATGTTAAGGGGGATTTATTGATTATATGGATCGAAATCACCAGGGAAAACGAGATCATATTGGTAAGGGCGGGCAGTCATTCAGATATTTTCTAACGAGGATACCATAACATACCACCAAAAGTGACGAAGACCCATCGATCCATGTAATTCGTGCATATTAGTTCGTGTAAATTCGTGCTTATTTAATTCGCATATTTGCAGCAAATGGAGCAGAATATATATATAAAGAATAAAAAAGCCTATTTCGAATTCCATATACTGGATAAATATGTTGCAGGGATAAAATTGCTGGGCACCGAAATTAAATCCATTCGCGAAGGCAAGGCCAACCTCAATGATGCTTTCTGTACTTTTATAAACGACCAGCTTTATGTGCGCAACCTGCACATAGCCGAATACAGCTATGGCTCATTTTACAACCACGAAGCCAAACGCGACCGCATTTTACTCCTCAATAAAAAAGAACTAAAAAAACTCCAAACCCGCGGCGAAGAAAAAGGGTTAACAATTGTCCCTCTCGCCCTGTTCATCAGTGAGCGCGGTTTTGCCAAATTAGAAATTGGCCTCGCCCAGGGTAAAAAGACCTTTGACAAGCGGGAAACGATGAAGGAACGGGATACGAAGGTGGAGATGGATAGAGCGATGAAACGATAGGTTGATTTCGGATTTTGGAATTTCGATTTCGGATTTATTTTTCATATGTAACCTAAAAGTTTATTTGAGAGTCATAGATGAAAATTCGTGATCATGATTGTCAGAACTTTAATTTATAGTTTGGTATTAAGTCTCTTTTTAGCGCCGTTAATCAGTAAATCCCAGGTTAAAGATAGTACCTACTATAAAAAACAAAATGAACCAGGGGTAAAAAAAATATTAATAGATGGAAAATTTTGGGTTTGGACCCAAAAAATAGGTGATGGGAAAATTAATGTTTTATTACTTCACGGCGGTCCTGCACAATCCCATGAATATTTTGAAATATTTTCTAAATACCTTCCTAAACACGGAATTACAATCTATTACTATGATCAATTCGGGTCCTATTTTTCACAAGATCCAACGGCACAACAATTAAATGAAAGAATTTAAGCACAAAATTCTCAAACGCTCAATATAATATTGTACCCAATGCAGGCATATTTGTTTTGTTGATAATCCCAAAGGATATTTTCCGGTTCTAATAAGTTTTATTAAAAAATACAATAGGGTCGATTAATTCCGAAATCGAACATCCGAATTCCGAAATCCCCTACCACGCTTTATCCCCCACCAACGGCACGAACCTGAAGGTATCCAGCGTTGTTTTTTCGTAATCGTTTTCACCAACTTTCAGTATCGTAACCATTTTTTGTGTGCTTTGATCCCCGACGGGTATTACTATAATCCCGCCGACCTTAAGTTGTTTTAACAATTCATCGGGAACTGTCGGTGCGCCGGCGGTCACAATTATTTTATCGAAAGGGGCATGCCTGGCAATCCCTTTTGAGCCGTCGCCCAAAAAGAACCTGGGCCTGTATCCCATTAATAACAAAACTTGTTTTGTATGTTCATATAATTTTTCCTGGCGCTCAATGGTAAAAACTTTCGCGCCAAGTTCTATTAATATACAGGCCTGGTAGCCGCTGCCTGTACCTATTTCGAGCACCTTATCCCCTTTTTGAATATGTAAAAGCTGTGTTTGATAGGCAACTGTATATGGCTGTGAAATGGTTTGCCCCTCGCCTATCGGGAATGCGATATCTTTATAGGCCTGGTTCCAGAAAGTTTCGTCAAAAAAGTAATGGCGCGGTACTTTGCCTATGGCCTTCAGCACATTTTCGTCTTCAATGCCTTTTTTCCGCAGCTCTTCAACCAGTTGTTTTCGTGCGCCTTGTTCGCGGTAATTATCGATGTACTTGAACACGGTATTTTTATTTGAGAGGTTCCTAAATATTCAGTGTCAAAGTTAGCGATTAAAGATAGGGTATAAAATTCCGCAATTTTATTTGTTGATAACCTATGGGTTAATTACTTTTGCCTTGTTATTGATGAGGCATCTGAATAGTTACAATGTTTTTTATAGTAGTTTTGCGCGCATGAAAAGATGGATCGTTTTTGTTTTGTTTGCTTTAAACAGCTCATTATTAGTTGCCCAAAAAACCAATGTCATTAATCCTGTAATTGACACGGTGAAAGCAAAATGGGGTAAAATTAAAATTGTTGACGGCACTGCAATGATATCTTCTAACGATATTATTGAAAATATGGCGCTGTCAAAAGAATATACCACATTAATTAATGCAATTAACGCGGCAGACTTGACAGAAACCTTTAAAAGCAAAGGCCCTATTACCGTTTTTGCCCCTACTAACCAGGCATTTAATAAATTACCTGCAGGCACACTTGATAGCCTCTTAAAGCCGGACCATAAGCTCGATTTAAATTATTTGCTGACGTACCATGCGATTGCAGGGAGGGTATCCGCAAGGGACATCGAAAAAAAAATTAATTCAAATAATGGCGAGGCTACTTTTACAACCATTGCCGGCAGTAAGCTAACCGCAAAAATTGATACTAATCATAACATAATTCTAATTGACGAAAATGGCGGGGAAAGTGTTATAAGTAAATTTGATGTTCAGCAAAGTAATGGCTTGTTACACGTAGTAAACTCGGTTCTGATCCCAAAACCCAAGGCCATATAAAGACCATTGGATGACAAACCATTCAGCAAAAAAATTCGTAGTTATTGATATTCGTCAGGTAGAAAACGACGTATATTAATTAAACAAAAAATATTAAAATGAAAAGATCAATTTTAGCGATGATAAGCCTGTGCCTTATTATCTCATTTGGTTGCCAGCTGAGCAGCGGCCAGCAATTAAAGAAGTATGACCCTAAACGTAAAATGAGCAAGGCGCCTGTTGAATGGAAAAAAACTCTTACCCCAAACCAGTACTATATCATGGTTGAAAGCGGGACTGAACCCCCTTACCAGAATCCGTATTATAACAATCACGAAAAAGGGGTTTATGTAAGCGCCGCCACGGGTGAGGTATTATTTAGCTCGGATGATAAATATGATAGCGGTACAGGATGGCCAAGTTTTGTAAAACCGGTCGATCCCAAAAAAATAGAAATAGTAAGCGATAACAGTGACGGCATGGTGCGCGATGAGGTTATTGAAAAAAGCACAGGCTTGCACCTGGGCCACGTATTTGACGATGGGCCAGCAGACAGAGGCGGCAAAAGATATTGCATGAATTCGGGTGCGTTAAAATTCATTAAAAAGTAACGGCTTTCCTGAATGCACTGATTGACGGACGCAATTGGGGCCTTGCCCTTATCCCGCTTTCAAAATTTAAACCAATGGTCAGATCTACCCAGTCAGGGTTTACAGGTCTGATCATTTTTTCTTTTTGGGGCCTTGTATAGGTGCTTACAACTTTAAACCTTTCCATCGCCTGTTCTTCAGTATTTATCTCTTCAAAATAAACCAAACGGTTAAGCTGTTGTGCGCTGTCGAAAAATAAGGTTGGCATCTGGCGGTAAAAATCAAGGGTCTTTAACAGGTCCGAGCATAGGCCTACATGTAAATTATTGCGGTTTCTATCGGTGATGATATAAATAAAACGTTTCATTTGATAAAAAAATTTGCTTGTTAAAAAATAATTACTAATTTTATGAGCATAAAAATACTAATTATTTTAGCAATTCCAAATTTTATGTCAAATATTCCTTCAAATATTAAATTTCTTCGCAAAAAGAAAGGCCTTACCCAACAGCAATTCGCTGACCAGATAGGCATAAAAAGATCCCTTGTAGGCGCCTATGAGGAAGAAAGAGCAGATCCGAAATATGATTTGCTAAAAAAAATAGCATTATTTTTTGATGTTTCAATTGATGATTTTATTAATGAAACTATTAACGAAAAATGGGCGCCAAAACCAAAAGGCAACCCTGCAAACCTTCGTGTATTAAGTATTTCGGTTGATAAAGAGGATAACGAGAATATCGAGCTTGTGCCCTTAAAAGCCGCCGCCGGATATTTGAACGGCTACGCCGACCCTGAATACGTCGCCCAATTGCCAAAGTTTTATCTGCCGATGTTTAAACAGGGCACTTACAGGGCCTTTGAAATAAAAGGCGATTCTATGCTCCCGCTGGTGTCGGGCACTATTATTATAGGCGAATATGTAGAAAACTGGGCAGATGTGAAAACAGGTGAAACCTATGTCATCATATCAAAAAGCGAAGGCGTGGTGTATAAACGCATCGGCAATAAATTTAAGGAGAACAAAAAGCTAAAGCTGATTTCTGATAACCCGGTATATGAGTCTTACGAAATAAGCGGCGAAGATATTTTAGAAATTTGGAAAGCAAAGGCATATATCTCCACCCATTTACCAATGCCAACCCCCGAGCCTACATTAGAAAGCCTGACCAGTATGATGGCGCAAATGCAGCGGTCGATTTCTAATTTGCGGGGGAATTAGTTGATTGGGTTGATTAGGTTGATTAGGTGAGTAGTTGATCGGTTGATTCTTTGAAAGAGCCTGGCACTTTACAACTTACCAACTACTCACCTAATCAACTCAATCAACTATTCACCAATTTTTCAAAGCAACAATTAAGTTACATCCTCGTTATTAAACCTTAAGGGGTTTATATTTATCAAAACATTAAAAACTGAAAAAATGATGAGAAAAATTTTGTTGATGTGCTGTTTCCTGTTAGGAATTACAGCCATTAGCCGTGCACAAGGTGGCGGCCAGAGAATGAGTCCTGCTGATAGGGCTAAAGCGATGCAAACGCAATTAAAGCTTTCCGACGACCAGACAGCCAAAATAACTGCCATTTTGCAAACACAGCAAACAAAAATAGATAGTATAAGGACCGCTGCAAACGGCGACAGGGATGCCATGCGGGCAGGTATGACGCCAATCAGGACGGCTACAACTGCGCAGATCAAAGCTCTTTTAACACCTGACCAGGCTGTAGCCTATCAAAAAATGATGGACGAAATGCGTGCAAGGATGCAGCAAGGCGGCGGCGGCAATTAACCCCTCTAAAAAACTAATTATTAAAGAAAGCGTTCCATTAAACCGGGGCGCTTTCTTTATTTTAGCGGGAAATTATAAAATTTGAAACCTTCGGAAATATTTATTGAAAAAAAACTTGAAGAAAGGCGCTTAACCGGTACTTACCGAACATTAAAGCCTGGTAACGCACTGGTTGATTTCTGCTCGAATGACTACCTGGGATTTGCCCGCTCGCCGGTACTGAAAAGTAAAATTGATGAAGAAATAAAAAACAGCGGCCTGATATCCAATGGGTCAACCGGCTCAAGATTATTGTCCGGCAACTCCATTTATACCGAAGATTTAGAACAATACATTGCCACCCTTCATAAAAGCGAAGCCGGATTGATATTTAATTCCGGTTACGATGCCAACCTGGGTTTGTTTTCATCATTGCCGCAGCGCGGTGATACCATTATTACCGATGAATTCATACATGCCTCAATAATTGACGGAACGCGTTTAAGCCACGCCAACCGCTACATATTCGTGCACAATGACTTGCAAAGCCTTGAGGATAAATTGAAACAGGCAAAGGGAAATTGTTACGTAGCCATTGAAAGTGTTTACTCCATGGATGGCGATATGCCGCCAATTAATGAAATATTAGCATTGACCGATCAGTACGATGCTCATCTGATAGTCGATGAAGCGCACGCGGTCGGACTGTTTGGCTTTGGTTTAATTAACGAGCAAATTCAAAACCGGGTTTTCGCGAGGGTTGTAACCTTCGGGAAAGCGTTGGGCGCTCATGGGGCAATTATATTGGGGAGTAATTTATTGAGAGCGTACCTTGTAAACTTTGCGCGGTCATTCATTTATACAACGGCAGCCTCTTTCCATCAGATGGTTTCTGTAAAAATGGCCTATTATTTATTACAGCAATCGTCACATGAGATAGAATTGCTTCGAAATAACATAAAGCTGTTCAAGCAAAAAATAAAAAGGTGCATTACGTACCCGTTAATAAACAGTGACAGTGCTATACAATGCCTGGTTTTAAAGAGCAATGAAAAGGCGAAAGAAATTGCAGGGCATTTGCAAAGTGCCGGGTTGGATGTCCGGCCTATCCTTAGCCCTACGGTACCACCCGGAAGTGAAAGAATTCGAATATGTTTGCATTCGTTTAACACCGAAGATGAAATAACGCAGCTAACCAACGCTATAAATGAGTTAATAAATGCTGAGTAAACCCATATTTATTACCGGGATCGGCACCGGGATAGGTAAAACAATCGTGTCCGCAATTTTAGTTGAAAAACTAAAAGCTGATTACTGGAAACCCGTGCAATCCGGTGATCTCGATAACAGCGATACCGATAAGGTTCAAAGCCTGGTAACTAATAAAACATCCTTTTTTCATCCTGAAGCCTATAGGTTATCGCAGCCTTTTTCGCCGCATAAATCGGCGGCTATTGATGGCATCGCTGTAGATCCAAAAAAAATAATCACACCTTTAACTAATAATACCTTAATTATTGAGGGCGCAGGAGGTTTAATGGTACCTTTAAATAAGCAATTTTTAATGATCGACCTGATCAGGCAATTGGATGCGGAGGTTATATTGGTTTCGCAAAATTACCTCGGCAGTATAAATCATACATTGTTATCCGTTTATGCATTAAAAAAGGAGCAAATCCTTGTAAAAGGTATTATTTTTAATGGTGTGAAGGATATTTCGTCAGAAGAATTTATTTTAGAACATTCTGGGCTTACGCTATTGGGGCATATTCCTGAATATAACGTAATTGATAAAAAAACGATTGTAGATGCGGGAAAATATATAACCTTGTAATGGCCATTTTCCTAACTTAATCAACTCAATCAACCTAATAAACTCAATCAACTAGTCAACCAACATGAAACACATTACTGTAATCGGCTCGGGAACAATGGGTAACGGGATAGCGCATACCTTCGCACAACATGGATTTAAGGTAGCTATGGTTGATATTAACCGGGAAGCATTAGAGCAGGCTATTCAAACTATAACCGGTAACCTCGACAGGCAAATAAAAAAAGGCACTATCGACGAACAGGTTAAGGACACTACGCTCAATAATATTACAACCTCTACCGATTTGAAAACCGCTGTGTCCAATGCCGACCTTGTGATTGAGGCCGCCACCGAGGATCGGGGGATCAAATTAAATTTATTTAAACAGCTTGGTGAATTTTGTAAGGATGGTGCCATACTTGCCACCAATACTTCATCGATTTCAATAACGCTTATTGCTTCTGTAACCAAAAACCCCGGCAACGTTATAGGCATGCATTTTATGAACCCCGTGCCATTAATGAAACTGGTTGAAGTGATCAGGGGTTATGCCACAACCGATGAGGTTACTAATACCATTATGGAATTATGCAGGCAGTTGAATAAAGTTCCGGTTGAAGTAAATGATTATCCCGGTTTTGTCGCCAACCGGATTTTAATGCCGATGATAAACGAAGCCATTTATACTTTATATGAAGGCGTTGCCGGAGTTGAAGAAATTGATACGGTAATGAAATTGGGCATGGCGCATCCCATGGGGCCGCTTCAGTTAGCTGACTTCATAGGTTTGGATGTATGCCTCGCTATATTAAATGTATTATATACCGGTTTTGGCAATCAAAAATATGCGCCTTGCCCTTTGCTGGTAAATATGGTTGCAGCCGGGCATAAAGGCATTAAATCGGGAAGCGGTTTTTATAAATATGCAGCCGGAAGCAAGGAGTTGACCGTGGCTGATAGGTTTAAAAGAAAACAATAATGCAGATATGCGGATGAGTTGACACGTATATGTGCAATTAAAATCTCCGGACAGAAATATTTTTTGTTATTTTCAATATTATTTGTAAATATAAAAAATATATATTATACATTTACAGCTTAAACCAAATCACAATGAGAAAAAACATCTTATTTCCTGCCATCGCAGTTTTACTTTTAACCATACTTTTTCCCTGTAAAAAAGAATTAGCCGTTAAAAACTCCGTATCTTTAAATGCGAGTAACGTTACAGCCCCAAAAGATGCAAACTTTGTACCATTTGCTGTGGCTGCTAAAGCGGCTCAACAGGTTAATGGCAGCCACCTGGTTAGCGGTATAGTAGCTAAAAAGCTATTCAGTCAACTATTGGTTTATCAGGCAAACAAATATTGGATTCGCTTGCAGTGCCCGATAATGTAAACCCGTCCTACTATATTTTTAATTATGTAGGCGGCGGTTTTGTAATTATGCCTGCCGATAAAAGAGTGGAACCGATATTCGCATATTCAAATAATGGCTATTTCCCGCATTCGGGCACTTTGCCATCAGGTTTAGGTAACTGGCTTTCGGTAAACCATAAAAACATGCAGCTACTGCGCAAAGACACAACTTTAAAAGTAACACCCGGAGTGGCGAAACTTTGGGCCGAGTTGGCCACTTCAAATTCGGTTAATACCGGAAATAAAGTTATTAATGTCACCCAACCTCCTCCGCCGCCGCCCTCGTCTTGCCAACCCACTTATAGCATTCAAACTGTCGGCCCATTATTGCAAACAGCATGGGCACAGGGCTATCCTTATGATCTTTTATGCCCACCTGGCGCATATTATTATTCATTAAACCAAAGCCAAAGCCCCGCAGGTTGCGTGGCTACTGCTATGGCACAGGTAATGTACTACTGGAAAGCCCCAACGTATTTTAACTGGAGTGCAATGCCATTGACATCCATCTCTCCAGGTGATGCTACAGGCAATAATGCCGTGGCTGGTTTGATGTCGTCTGTTGGATTATCCGTCAACATGGCTTACGGAGCTACCGAGTCTGATCCGTCCAATGGATTTCTTGATCCGGGCATTTCTTGTACTTTTGCATTCAAAAACGAGTATCATTACTCATCTTCAACTGAAGGCAGTTATGACTATCTTTCAGTTTTGAATAATTTAAATGCAAGTGAACCTGTTTTGCTTTCAGCTTCAACTGATAACCATACTTTTTTGTTTTGGAACTGGTATTACCTCGGCCATGAATGGGTTTGCGATGGGTACCAACAGATATACACAACCTGGTGCCCCTCAGGTGACTCTCCCGGAGGAGGAGAAGGTTTTCTTTATCTGCACATGAATTGGGGCTGGAACGAACTGAATGTACCCTACGATGTGGATGGGTGGTTTCCTTTTGACCAATGGGACGTTGATAGTTATGGCGATCAGGAAAACTATCAGTACAACCAAAGCATGACTTATAATATACACCCTTAAATAAGGAATAATTATGAAAAAATCGATGTATTTACTTGCAACATTGTTGGTTATTGCAAGCTCCTGTAAAAAACCAATAATAAATGCAGGAAACCAAACATCAACTCCACCGCCGCTTATGTATGTCGTTTTGGATAAAAACGGTAATAATATTCTTGATACTCCTGGTTTGCCCAAGGATAGTGTGACACTAACCTGCAGTGTAAGTGGTGTGAATACACAATTCTGCGATTCAATATTTTACGTATTTAAAAAAAATAATGAGATTGTGGCTTTTGATTATAAGATGATCTTGTTGAGTACCGGTGTCTTGGCTTTGTCACCTTTACAGACGACGAGCCCTGTAAATACCTTTAATTTAAGTTATCATGGAACCTTTTTAGGTACCGTTTATTTTGAATACTTAGGTTGGAATCACAGCCAAACCACGTCCTGGCAAGAGGCAAAAGTGTTTACCTTTAATAATTTGCCCGTAAAGATAGATAGCGCTTCAGGGGCACATATTTATGTAATACAGTTATAGCAACAAAAAGGGCAAATTTGGAAGCTTACAATATTCACCCTTAAATAAGCAGCGACCATGAAAACATTAACGCCTTTGCTTGCAATATTGTTATTTATCGCAAGCGCATGTAAAAAGCAGGTAATAGCATCAGGAAACAACCAAACAACGGCAGCGCCCCGCTTAACTATGTGATTTTGGATAAGAGCGGCAACAACTTGCTTACTTCTACTCAGAATCTCCCTGATGACAGCCTTACACTAACCTATAACATGAATAACATTAACAGTCAATGCTATGATCATATACTTGACTTAAACGCGTTGCATTTTATTGATTCATTATTAATAAAAAAATATAATGGAGGTATTGTTAGTGATGGTCATATACTTCAATTGAGTGCAGGGATCGGGACATCGAGCCCGGTACATACATTTGAAGTAAGTTATCATGGTGAAAGTCTTGGAACTATTTATTTTGAATATTTACGCCAGCATTCTAACTGGCAGGAGGCAAAAGTATTTACTTTTAATAATGTGCCTGCAAAAATGGACAGCACAACCGGAGCGCACATTTACGTATTACAGTTGTAGTAAAAAGGGGGTACTATATGTTGACAAGAAACGATGGAATAATATAGTTATAGGCCGTGCTGCAAGTGCAATGAGTAGAGGTAGAATTTATTGTTACAAAGGTAATTACGTAATTTTTACAGCTTTGCTATCCTGAATAGCCTATGAAAACATTAATGTATTTATTTGCAATATTTCTGTTTATTGCAAGCTCCTGTAAAAAACAAAAAGAATGTTGCATTGGAGCAGCGCCAGGGCTTTTATATCAGGTTATAAATAAAGATGGTGAAAATATTCTTAACTCACCTAAGGATAGTATAACCCTGACTTATAATAATATGCAATTCTATGACTATGTATTTGAATTAATAACGACGACTCCCCCAGGGTTAACATTATTTGATGGCAAAATGCTTCAATTAAACGCCGGAATAGGGGTGCCAAACCCTATACATACCTTTAAATTAAGCTATAAAGGGCAAGACCTGGGGAATATTTATTTGGATTCTGTTAAACAGCATTCTAACTGGCAGGAAGCAAAAGTATTTACTTTTAATAATGCGCCGGTAAAATTGGATAGTAGCAGCGGAAGGCATATTTATGTAATTCAGTTGCAGCAATAAAGAATCATTTATAATTATAATATCTTAAAAATACGCTCAATATCAAATCACAAATGAAAACCAAATTGCTGCTTTTAGCTTTCACTGTATTAAGCGCAGGAGCATATTGCCAGTCAAAAAACAGCCTGTGTTTTGTAGTTGGCACTGCGGGAAATGGCATTTTCCTGATTGGCATAGGCGGCGCCGGTTACCAGGGGAAAGGTGAGACAATATATGGGTTAAATTATTCCCGAAGTTTAACAAAATCGTTTTCAATAGAAACAGGATTAGAATATTCACTCAACAACGTTCTCCTGGATTATGTAGATCCCCCGAGGCCATCTTTCAAACCGCAGGACGCCAGTATCAGGATGCTTTCGGTTCCCGTTTATGCCAAAATTACTTTTTTAAAATACTTATTTGCTGATGGAGGCCTGATAGCTGATTTTGAGACTGATCATCATTCTGATGCGATTGTTTCCGATCAAAGCGGGATAGGTATTGGCCTGGGCATTGGCGGGAAATACAATTTTAAAAAAATGTTCATATTCATCAATCCATTTTTACAGTTCCATTCCATTATCTCTTTTCGTAATGAAGGCAACGGCTCACTGGTAGACCAGGGTGTAAAAGTTGGTATCGGGTATCTCTTTTAAATATTGCTAAAAACTTAAGCGGCAATAATTTTTTAAACTTTTCTTACGGTCATTTGTCGTATCTGTAGTTGTTATAAACAAATACAGATACAGATGAAAACATTATCAAAATTAGGGTTATTGCTTATAGCAGTGGCCTTATTCCTTTCATCATGTGAAGGAAGTTACTACATAGCCGACCAGCCCGTAGAGCCGGTTTACGAGCAGGGCGTTGCACCTTATGGCGATGCCGTTTGGATTGGCGGGGATTGGGGATGGGATGGCAATACCTACGTTTATACGCGCGGCCATTGGGATCATGCAAGGTCAGGGCATACCTATGCCCGCGGGTCGTGGGAACATACCAACCGCGGCTACAGGTGGCACAGAGGCCATTGGAATTAAGCCCCCTAACCCCCTAAAGGGGGAATTATTTAGATAAAGTATAAGTCCCTGGTTGTATCAATTAGGGACTTATTTTTTAAACACCCCCTTTAGGGGGCGTGGGGGTTTACATGCGTTCCGGTACATCAATTCCAAGCAAGCCCATTCCTTTATTGATTACTTTGCCGGATGCAGTGGATAGGAACAGCCTGAATTTTTTTGCCGCTTCATTTTCTGCCTGCAGTATTGATTTTTCGTGATAAAATTTATTGTAAGTTTTCGCTAGTTCATACATATAATTGGCTACAACCGAAGGGCTATAAGTATCAGCCGCTGTTTTAATGATTTCCGGGAATTTGGATAAAGAAGCGATCAGGTCGCGTTCTTCAGCGGCCAACTGGTTGTATTCCTTTGCCCCACCAATATCAAAAGTATCCGCCTTATTTAAAACGGACCTGATACGTGCATGCGTGTATTGAATAAATGGTCCTGTATGCCCCTGGAAATCTACAGATTCATTAGGATCAAATAATAAGCGCTTTTTGGGATCTACCTTCAGCAAAAAATACTTTAATGCGCCCATGCCTATAATATGGTATAAATGCTGCTTTTCTTCTCCGCCAAAATCTTTCACTTTTCCCATCGCTTCGGTTTGCTCTTTGGCAGTTTGTTCCATTTCGTCTATCAAATCATCAGCATCAACCACTGTTCCTTCCCGCGATTTCATTTTTCCAGATGGCAGGTCAACCATGCCATATGATAAATGAAATAACCCGTCTGCACCCTTCTTCCCCAACTTTTTCAAGATTGTGAACAAAACCTTAAAATGATAATCCTGCTCATTACCAACCACATAAATAGATTTATCCATGTGGAAATCATTATATTTTAACTGAGCTGTCCCCAAATCCTGGGTCATATACACAGAGGTGCCGTCCGAACGCAAAAGTAACTTTTCATCAAGCCCTTCATCCGTAAGATCAATCCATACCGAATTATCTGCTTTTCTAAAAAATACACTCTTTTGAAGGCCTTCTTCAATGATATCCTTTCCTAATATATAAGTGTCCGATTCATAATAGAACTTATCGAAACTAACACCAAGCTTTTTATAAGTTTCGGCAAAACCTCTGTAAACCCAACTGTTCATGGTTTTCCAAAGGCTTTTTACATCCTTATCCCCGGCTTCCCATTTTTGCAGCATTTCCTGGGTCTGTTTCATTAAAGGAGTATTTCTTTGAATAACGTCCTTAATTTCTTCTTCTACTTGTTTTAAATGTTTTTCAAGATCAGCTCTTGTCTCGAATAAATCTTTTATATAATTAATTTTTATTTCTAAATCATTTTTATCCTTCGGTGAATATTCTTCTTTAAATCTTTTCAAAAGGCCATCAGAATTTAGATTTCCATCAGCAACTGATTCAAAAATTATCTCAAATCGCTCTCCTAAAAACGCAATATCCCCTGGAGAAACTAAATTACACGATTGTTTTATAAGGTCTTTTAAGTTCTCGGTATAAGCGAGTTTTACGCTAATAAGTTCGTTATCGGCTTTATTACATTCTATAGGCTTTTTGCAATAAACCTGATCCAATAATTGCTGGATTTCTACTTTTTGATGCTTCTCGAATATCACATAATATTTACCTACCAAATGGTCGCCTTTTAAGCCGGATGATTCCGGCGTTTCGCCATTACCCCATTTTTGCCATGCCAGCATCGATTTACATATATGAATGCCGCGATCATTAACAAGGTTGGTTTTTGTAACTTCATATCCGGCAGCCGTCAGAATTTCAGCCACCGAAAAGCCTAATAAATTATTACGAACATGCCCTAAATGCAATGGTTTATTGGTATTCGGCGACGAGTATTCAACCATTACTTTTTCGCCGTTTGGTTTAAAAACAGCAAAGTCGTCACGTAAAATTTCAGCAAATAACATATTTATCCAATGATTATCGGATAAGGAAATATTTAGAAATCCTTTGATCACATTAAATCCCGCGATTTGTTTTATTTCACCTTGCAGGTACGCGCCTATTTCATTCCCGGTTTGCTCCGGTGATTTTTTTGAAAATTTTGTGAACGGGAACGTAACGATAGTGACCTGCCCTTCAAATTCCTTACGGGTTTCCTGCAGGCTTATATCGCCTGCCGCAATATCAGTGTTATAAAGGCGCTTAACTGCTTTAAGGGTAGCTTCGGTAATAAAATCCATCGGGCAAAAATAACTAAGATTTGTTGGATTAAAGGATTGCAGGATTTTTTTGAAACAGGAATTCCTATGGTCAGCACCATTAACCCGAAATTCCTAAAATCTTAAAAATCTTAGTGCAGACACAATTTCGTAGATTTGTCCCTTCTCAAAACCATTTATGATACTAAGTACCAGCGATTTTAAATTAGACGTAACTTCCGAAATTGGCAACCTTCGTGCGGTTTTAATTCACAGTCCGGATAACGGGTTGGGAAAAGTAGTGCCATCGAAAGCACAGGACTGGCTGTTTGAAGACATTGTACACTTAGATACCATGCGTAAAAACGAATACGACTACTATATTAAGTTGTTAATGTATTTTCTTGATCCTGAGAAAATAAAGGGCAAGCTTGCGCAGATAGATTTGGCCCAAAGTAACCGTGCCTTCTTTAAACCGGATAATAAAAATTTTCATGCTTCTAATAAAGTAATTGAAATCCAAACGCTTTTGGAAGATATTTTACAGGAAGCGGATATTCGTAAAAAATTAGTTGCTTCGGTATGTGCTATTGAAAACTGCAACTACCGTTTGCAGTTAAAATTGATTGATACTCCCCCGGTTGAACTTGCAAAGATCATTATTTCGGGCTCGTTAAATAAAACTGAAATGATATTCGCCCCAATCCCTAATCTTATATTTTCAAGGGATATTGGGGTTGCGGTAAATAATTACATGCTACTGAACAAGCCGGCTAAAAAGGCGAGGGCGCGCGAAACATTACTGGCACGGTATATCTTTTTCAATCACCCGTTATTTGCCGCCTACCGGGATAACATCCTTGAAATACCTGAAACTGTACAGCATTTTTTACGCCCCGGTGAAGACAATGAGGGAAAAACGACCCTCGAAGGCGGGGATGTAATGATGATAAGTCCGCAGCATTTAATAATTGGATGCAGCGAACGTACCTCGGTAAGCGGCGCCAATGAAGCTATAAAACTGCTGTTCGAAAATAATGTAGTTAAGAAAGTTACGATAGTAAAAATCCCGCATAAACGCGATTATATGCATATCGATACTGTTTTCACGCAGGTAAAACGCAATACCTGGATATTGCTGCGTTCGTTAGCTATAAAAGAAAGCGCGGCTGAAAGCCGGGAACCTGCCTCGTGGTTTGCAGACAAAAAAAGCAAAGACAAACCTGAAATTGTTCAGTTTGAAAGAGGAAAAAGGCCGAAAACATTTGCCGGTATAGAAGACCTGCTTTCGGATGTTAGCGAAAATGATCTCGGCAGCAAAGAAAAAACCAGGTTCATTTATTCTGGCGGCGACGCTTTCCCCTACGATGCAAGGGAGCAATGGACAGACTCCTGCAACCTGCTCGCCATAAAAGAAGGCATAGTTTTGGCTTATGACCGTAATGATAAAACTGTGGAAGCTTTTAAAGAAAAAGGCTTTAAAGTGATAAAAGTTGCCGATCTTTTACAGAAATTTGAAAATGACGAACTTAAACCAGAAACATTGACTGATACACTTATATTAATGCCATCTGCTGAGCTTTCGCGGGCCCGGGGTGGTTTCCATTGTATGAGCATGCCGTTGCAAAGAGATAAAGTCATTTAGTCATTGGGTCATTGTGTCATTGAATGGTTTCACAAAGCCACCGATGCCCCAATGACTTAATGACCCAATGACTTAATGACTTCATGACCCAATGACTTAATGACTTCATGACCCAATGACTAATAATCAATCCACCTCCCATATACTAATGATCCGGCCGGTTAATTTCGGGTTTAACGAAGAAACTGCCGCAAGCAATGCTTTTCAAAAGAGAAATGCCGATAAAAACAGCATTAAAGAAAAGGCACTGCAAGAATTTGACGGGCTGGTAAATATCCTGCGCGAAAACGGAGTGGATGTTATAGTCATTGAAGACACTCCGGAACCTTATACCCCCGACTCCATATTTCCGAACAATTGGATTTCATTTCATGCCGATGGCACTATTTTTTTGTACCCTATGCAGGCTGAAAACCGGAGGCTTGAACGCCGTGAGGATGTCGTCGCCCAATTGGAGGACAGTTTTGAGGTAAAGCATATTATTGACCTTAGCCGTTTTGAACTGGAAAATAAATTCCTTGAAGGTACCGGCAGCATGGTGCTCGACAGGGAAAACAAAATTGCTTTCGCCTGTGTCTCGCCCCGTACCGATCGTGAAGTATTGGCCTTATTTTGTGCGCAGGAAGGCTATAAAGAAGTTAGTTTTCACGCTTACGACGAATATCACCAGGCCATATACCATACCAATGTACTAATGTGCATCGGTAGTAAGTTCGCGATTATCTGCCTGGATAGCATCTCCGATGATGACGAAAAAAATGCGGTTATCTCCATTTTAAAACTGACACATAAAGAGATTATTAGTATATCTTTTGAGCAAATGAACCGGTTTGCCGGCAATATGTTGGAAGTTAAAAACCAAGCGGGAGAAACATTGATCGTAATGTCACAAAATGCCTGCGATTCACTAAACCAATCACAAAAAGACACGCTTGAAAAATTTGGGAAACTGGTTTATTTCGATATAAACACCATCGAAAATAATGGCGGCGGGAGCGCCCGGTGTATGATGGCGGAAGTGCATTTGGTTCATAGTTCATAGTTCATAGTTCATAGCAAAAATGAAGCTACCATGAACTATTAACCATGAACTATGAACTAATGCATTTGGTTCATGGTTCATAGCAAAAATGAAGCTACGATGAACTATTAACCATGAGCTATGAACTAACTGCAGCTACTATGAACTATGAACCATGAACTATGAACTAATTTACTATTTTTGGCAAAATTTTAAAAAATGCAGAGTTACGAGGAATTTCTTGACCTGAGTGTAGGTTTTCCGCAGGAAGGTTTTGAGATCATTGAGGATGAATTATACTTTCACGACCTCAATTTAATGGAAATGATTGAAACGTATGGCACCCCCCTGCGCTTTACCTATGTGCCCATAATTTCGAAAAAGATTCAACAGGCAAAATTGTTATTTCAGCAGGCGATTATAAAAAACAACTATCGTGGCAGCTATAAATACTGTTATTGCACTAAAAGCTCGCATTTTAAACATGTTGTTGAAGAGGCGCTAAAAAACGACATCCACCTGGAAACATCTTCTGCATTTGATATGCCGATGATTGATATCCTTGAAAAAAAGGGAGTAGTAAGCAAAGATGTTACGGTAATATGTAACGGGTTTAAAACTTTCCAATATAAAACCTATATTATTGACATGCTTCATGATGGCTTTAAAAACATTATACCGGTATTGGATAATAAGGAAGAGTTTAACCTTTACGATGACGAAGTTGAATTGGATACACCTTGTAACCTCGGCATCCGGATAGCTGCAGAAGAACAACCAACCTCGCAATTCTATACCTCGCGTTTAGGCGTGCGCATAGAGGATGTTATCGATTTTTATTATAATAAGATAGAAGGCAACCCTAATTTCCAGGTTAAGGTTTTACATTTCTTTATCAATTCGGGTATTTCCGATACACCTTACTACTGGAACGAACTTGAAAAGTATGTAACCTTATATTGTAAATTCAAAAAGATAAATCCCGCCCTGGATACGCTTGACATTGGCGGCGGCATGCCTTTTAAAGATTCATTGGTGTTTGATTTTGATTATGAATACATGATCAATGAAATTGTGAGCCGTATAAAGGAGATATGTTCCGATAATGATACTGAAGAACCTGATATTATAACCGAATTTGGTAAATACACCGTTGCCGAAGCATCGGGCATCTTATACAAGGTTTTGGGCCGTAAACAGCAAAACGACCGTGAAAAATGGCTGATGCTTGATGGTTCGTTCATCACTAACCTGCCTGATGTTTGGGCGCTTAACCAAAAATATGTACTGCTCCCAATAAACAACTGGGACTCAGAATATGAGCGCGTTAATTTAGGCGGTATTACCTGCGACGGACAAGACTATTACAACCAGGAAGCGCACATGAATAGCGTTTTTATGCCAAAAACGCGCAAAGTGCAATATATAGGCTTCTTTAATACCGGCGCTTACCAGGAAGTATTGAGCGGCTATGGCGGCATCCATCATTGCCTGCTGCCTTCACCAAAGCATGTCATCATACGCCGTAACCGGGATGAGACCTTTAATTTCGAGGTTTTTGGCGAGGAACAGAATAGTAAACAGGTGATGAAACTGTTGGGGTATACTACTTAGAGTCCACAGTCGATGGACAAAGGTTTGTTGCTGCAGTGATTAATGGTCTAAGGACTATAATTGAGTGGCCGTTTGATTTGCGCGATATGTGCGGCACAATAAAGATCGCGGCATTCGCCCGGCCGGATAATCCGCCGATGACCTGCGCAATTGCCGGAAAACCACCGGCCGATGCGCCGGCTACTATGATGCGTGTGCTGTCTTCCATTACCAAACAAATTCCAAATCTTAAATAACAGGCCGTTTTAAGAGGGTGAAAAAGAAAATTCCGGGGCCATTGATTTTTCCCGAAAACTAATGTGAATTAAAACTGCCCTTTATTAAACAAATGCTAACAATAAAAGGGTGAGTTTAGTTTTAAATGATGTGTGCATCTGAACCATTAGTGGAGTTTTGCGCAGCATGTGGAAAACTATTGACTACAGGAAAACCCAAATATACTGACCTTTAGGAAAATGAAGTCGCTCGAGGAATTAAACAAGGAAGCTGCTGAGATCAATTTAAACATAAGGAAATTGGTTTTGAATCAGCGCTGTTTTGACGCCGGACTGGAAGAAAAGATCGGGGTAGTGGTAAAGATCACTACTTTAAGAGAACAGTTAGCCAGGGTGCAGCGGGAGATCAGGATCCTGTCTACGGATTAATTCGCCATTCATTGGCCGCTCATTCAAAGGTTCGTTTCAAACGTTTACGGAACGGGCGGCGCACTACTCAATCAACCACTCACTCAATCAACCTAATCAACTTGTTACATCCCATCTTTGTAAATTAATTTAAAAAGTTTTACCTTGCCTGTATCAATTACAACCTAATTATCAAACCAAAATGGCCCAAACAGTAAAAACCGCCCAGCGAACCGATGATTTCGATTCCACCCCTACCCGATTGTATTCCTTAGATGCGCTCCGCGGCTTTGACATGTTCTGGATCATGGGTGCCGACGAAATTTTTCACGCTTTAAGGGATACAACAAAATCACCATTTTGGGCTGCAATTGGCAATCAATTTGAGCACCCCTACTGGAATGGCTTTCATGCCTATGATCTGATATTCCCGCTTTTTCTGTTCATGGCGGGTGTATCCACTCCCTTTTCTGTGGGCCGGGAACTGGAAAGAGGGAAAAGCCGCGGTCAGCTGGTATGGCGGGTTGTAAAAAGGGGGCTAATACTGGTGCTTTTGGGCCTTGTTGTAAACAACGGGCTTAAAATTCAGCCGATTGCCGATATCAGGTTCCCGAGTGTATTGGGAAGGATTGGTATCGCTTATATGTTAGCCAATATCATTTATTTGTATTCGAAAGAAATGGCGCAAATGATCTGGTTTTGGGCGCTCATCATCGGTTATTACCTACTGCTTAAATTTACCGCGGCCCCTGGCTTTCATCCCGGCGACCTTACTCCGCAAGGTAATTTAGCTTCCTGGGTTGACCGCACCATATTGCCCGGGCACCTATATGTACCATACCCCGGCACGCATATAAACATGCACGACCCGGAAGGACTGTTCTCAACCATCCCTGCCATCAGTACCGGTTTGCTGGGTATTTTAACGGGTACATTATTAAAAAACAAAAATCTAACGCAGGAAACTAAAGCTATCCGCATGGCCTTGATTGGAATTGTTTTTATCATCCTGGCCCAGATATGGAACCTTGACTTCCCGATTAATAAAAACCTATGGTCAAGCTCATTTGTGCTCCTGGTTGGCGGGATCAGCTTACTGCTCATGTCCCTTTTTTATTATGTGATTGATATATTGGGTTACAAAAAGTGGGCATTTTTCTTCAAAGTGATCGGGATGAACTCCATACTTATCTATGTTTCAGGCCACTTCATTAACTGGGGATACACCAACCATGGATTCTTTCAATGGCTGGGCCAGTTAATTGGCAGCCCGTATAATGTGGTAATAATGGCCATAACCTTTGTATTGGTAAAATGGCTGTTTTTACGCTATTTATACGAAAAGAAAACGTTTTTGCGGGTGTGAGGGAATTTCGGATTTCGGAATTTCGATTTCGGATTTATTTTGTGGGGTTAAGCATCAGAGGTTTTAATCCGTCTGCAGGCGGTAAAATACTGGTAATCAATAACAAAGCGTCATTGCGAGGAACGAAGCAATCTCTCCACATGCATATCACGAACCAAAATTACTGAGAGGAAAGTTTTCTACTTGACATTTGTCTGTTTGACTGGGATAGTTCAGAGATTGCTTCGTTCCTACCCATGACATGTTTGTAAAATATGTCATTTCTCCTTTAGAATTCCTCGAGATTTTACCACTCGCAATGACGTGATGGTGAAGTAGTTAAAGTGTCATGCGCATCAGTAAATCCGTCTGCCGGTCATCGCCCAATAAAAATTCGTGGCTGCTAAATACTTCAAATCCGTTATGCTCATAAAAACCGATGGCTTTGTAATTATGTTCCCATACGCCGAGCCATACGTAATCAAGCTGTTTGTCGCGGGCAATATCAATCGCAAAATTTAACAGTTGTTTGCCGATATGTTTCCCATGATGTTCGCCGGAGACGTAAACGCGCTCAATTTCCAAGGCACTTTTATCTTTAAACTCTGTTTGCGCATCATTGAAGTTTAGTTTTATGTAACCGGCTACGTTATCCTCATATAGGGCAAAATAAAATTCAGAGTCCGGATTTGTTATTTGATTCAGCATACTTTGCCGGGTGAACGCAACCGCCGAATATGCTTCCATATTTGCCGGATCATTCACCGCAGCAAAAAAATCGTAAAATTTTTTTTTGCTGTAGAAGAGTAACTTGTCTAAATCAGCAACCTTAACTTTTTGAATTGTAACCATTATGATTTGAAAATTTGAAGGTAATCTAACATTTTCAAATTAGCACATTTTCAAATTTTCAAATTAAATCAATCAAATTGTTCCTGCAAACGAATTAACCTGTCGATCATCAGGTTAAGTTTTTCCTCCTCATTTTTAAACATCCGGGGCTTCACATAAAAGGTAATAAAAAGGAACCATAAAATGGTGGAGCCGTAGGTGATCAGCTTAAAATAAAACGGAGCCTCATCAAGTACTTCGATAAAATATAAAGCAAGACCGGTACTTATCAGCAACATAAAAACGTAATAGAACCACCCGATAACTTTGCTTCGCTTTTTTTGGTATTCTTTAAGCGTATTGAGGTAATCTGTTGGATTTTGAGTGAGGTCGTGTTTGTTTAATATGTGGTACTGACTTACTATGAGGGACAAGTACATCAGCATGGTAATCAAAATTATCAATATACCAACAATAGTTGCAGGCGACCGGAATGCAAAAAAGAATGTTATGATAAAAGCGCAGACAATAAGGGCGATCATGGCAACAATACCCCAATAAAGTTTTTGGGTTATGCCGCGTATCCCCTTCTTTACTTGTTTCAGCGCCTCATCCACCGAAAGCTTGTCGGGTTTCGGTTGTCCCTGCCAAACCGACATCAAGTGCTCAAACTCTTTCATAGTGGTTAAATAATTCTGTCAATTTCTGCTTAATGCGATGTATCTTCACTCTTAAATTCCCCTCTGATATACCCGAAATTTCTGCAATTTCGGGGTATGGCACCTCATCAAGCACCATGGTAATAATAATTCTTTCCGATTCTTCCAACTTCGATATACATTTATACAAAAGGGCAACCTGTTCATTTTTGTCAGATACTTCCTCTTTCTTATTTTCAGCTATCAATGGTGTTAATTCGTCTTTAGCCTGTCGTTTTTCTGAACGGAGATAGGTTAGGCAGGTATTTACTGCAATGCGATATATCCAGGTCGAAATCATCGCCTGGTTCCGGAATTTATCAAGGTTTTGCCAAACCTTTAAAAAGGTTTCCTGCAAAAGGTCGTTCGCAGCATCATCATCACCGGTATAACCATGGCACAAATGGTAGATCTTTTTTGAATTGGCTTCATAAATTTTCTTAAAAGCTGCTTCTTTATCCGCCACTATCAGTTAATTTTTATTGTTAGATGTAAATATATTACAGATGTTACACTTTTAAGTCCAAAGTCGAAAGTCTCAAGTCTCAAGTCGAATTTTGTCTTCTTTCTTAACTTAACGTGAGTTCGACATAAGCTCACCATTCGCCTCACCCCAGCCCTCTCCTTTGGAGAGGGAGCCAATAACGAGTTTATACTGCTGAAAATTAACCATTTTGCATCGAAGTCCTCTCCTTTGGAGAGGATTTAGGTGAGGCGAAACGGAATGCCTGAGTTAAAAAATTATATCGAACTCACGTTTACTTACGACTTTTGACTTAGTAAGAAAACCACGGGAACTTTTTTTCAGCTTCTATAAGCATTAAATTGTAATCCTGAATGTAATCAAACTGCAGGTCTTCATGCAATTTAGTGATCAGGATTTTTATCTTTTGTACCTGCCTTATCAGTATCAGTCGAAGCGGCTTGTACGAAATGCGCCTGTCGGTATATTGTACGTAATTATAGCAAAAATTTAAAAGTAATTCAATTTCTGCCTCTTTCGAGCCTATAAATTTAACGTACTTGCCAATCAGCCGTAAAATCTTCCGGATATATTTTGCAGCCATATAATTTTGTGAAGGCAACTGGCTAAACATAAAACCGGCTTCTGCTTTTATCTTTTCAATAAAAGCCTGCTCATTGTCTGCCTCAAATAATAAGTAGGCCAATAATTCCTTGTTTTCTTTTTTATAACGGGCAAGGCGAATACATAAATCGGCAATTTGCAACGACGACATATGCTGCAATTCCTTTTTTATATCCTGTAAGCCATAGGTGGTGATACTCATTTTATTTGATAGACCTGCAAATTACAAAATTTAAAATAATGCTGTTTACCTCTTTATGGCTTGCCTTAGAGAGGGTGGTCGAGCGAAGCGATGTCCGGTCCAAAGGACTCCTGTGGGGGTGAGTAAATCGCCGCCATGCAATTACACTGATGCCATTTGCGTAATGCATTGGCGTTAATGTCGCTTTCATATTCTACTCACCCGATCTGCGCTTCGCTGGATCACCCTCTCTTCCGCAAGCGGGAAAGAGGGTGAAGAAATTTAGAAATATTATTACCTTTCACCATGTCATCCATTATTGAATTATGCCGTGAATTAAGACAGCGTGAAACACCTGCTGAAAAGCTTTTATGGTTTCATCTTAGAAACAGAAGATTGTTTAAACATAAATTTTTAAGGCAATACCCAATTTATATTGACTCGATCCATGGTAAAAGGCTGTATTACATTCCTGATTTCTATTGCCACAAAGCAAAATTGGTCGTTGAAGCTGACGGACCAATTCATCTTTATAAAAAGGAATATGATAAAAATCGTGATGAAGTCCTGATTTCTTTAGGTTTGAAGATACTCAGGTTTAATAATCTGCAAATACTGGATGATACAAAAACTGTACTGCGCCTGATAACAAAAAATTTAGTTTTAATTATTTTTTTTTCCTCTTTCCCGCTTGCGGAAGAGAGGGTGAACGAGCGAAGCGATGTTCGGGTGAGTAAACTATGCGCCATGCAAATTACAAATTGTTTCTATCACAATTATTACTTGTTAATAGCCGCATTAATTAATATTATTGTGTTACCAATTATTCGTCCACTTTTTCATGCTCCAATTATAAACTAATATGTCAACAGATACCCTTCATGTAAACGGCAAGGCTAAGGCTAACAACACCTACGATGCTATCGTTATCGGCTCGGGCATAAGCGGTGGATGGGCGGCCAAGGAACTGACCGAAAGAGGTTTAAAGACCATTATGCTGGAGCGCGGCCGCAATTTTGAGCATTTAAAGGATTATAAATCAGCGGCAAAAGACCCCTGGGAATTTGAACACCGGGGAGACGTTACACAGGCGCAGCGCAAGGTACGCCCGGTTATTTCGCGTGGTTGGGGCGCCTCTGAACCTATAATGGATTACTGGGCCAATGAGCAGGATGCACCCTATACCGAGATAAAACCATTTAATTGGTGGCGGGCTTATCAGTTGGGCGGCCGCTCTATTTTATGGGGCAGACAGAGCTACCGCTGGAGCGATTTTGATTTTGAAGCAAATTTAAAAGATGGTTGGGCCATCGACTGGCCCATCCGCTATAAAGATTTAGCCCCATGGTATGATCATGTGGAAAAATTTGCAGGCGTAAATGGCTCCTTAGAAGGTTTGCCACAATTGCCTGACGGGCATTTTTTAAAGCCAATGGATATGAATTGTGTTGAAAAAGATGTATCGGAGCGTATCAAAAAGCATTATAACAATACCCGCCACATGATCATCGGCCGCAGCGCCAATCTTACGGAGGCAATTCCGGGCAGGACAGCCTGCCATTTCAGGAACCGCTGCTGGGAGGGCTGCCCGTTTGGCGGTTATTTCAGTACGCAATCTTCTACCTTACCTGCTGCGGTGGCAACCGGTAATTTAACGGTGAGGCCTTTTTCTATTGTTACCAAAATTATTTACGATAAAGACACAAAAAAAGCTACAGGGGTAGAAATTGTTGACGCCGAAACACACCAAACTTATGAATACCACGCAAAAATTGTGTTTGTTAATGCCTCGACTTTAAACAGTGCATGGGTTTTAATGAATTCGGCTACAGATGTATGGCCGGATGGGCTCGGCAGCAGCAGCGGCGAACTGGGGCATAATATTATGGATCACCATTATAACCTGGGCGCCTCGGGAACAGTTGAGGGCTACGAGGATAAATATTATTTTGGCAGACGGCCTAATGGCATTTACGTGGTACGCTTTGCGAATCTTTTTGGCGATAAACGCGATTATATGCGCGGTTTTGGCTACCAGGGCGCAGCAGGCCGCGAAGGATGGAGCAGGAATGTAGCCGAATTAAATATTGGCTCTGCTTTTAAAGAAGCCATTACCGAGCCTGGGCAATGGACAATAGGTATCGGCGGTTTTGGTGAATTATTGCCTTACCACGAAAATAAAATCACCCTTGACCCAAACAGAAAAGATAAATGGGGGTTACCCATTTTAGCAATGGACGCGGAGATAAAGGACAACGAAAAAAAGATGCGCGTTGACATTGTGAAGGAAGCAAAGGAAATGCTGGAAAGCGCGGGAATTAAAAATGTCAAAACATGGGACCATGGGCATAATGTAGGGGATGGCATCCACGAAATGGGAACAGCCCGCATGGGCCGCGACCCCAAAACATCCGTATTAAATGACCATAACCAGGTATGGGATGCCAAAAACGTATTCGTAACTGATGGCGCTTCTATGGTTTCATCAGCCTGTCAAAATCCATCGTTAACTTATATGGCATTAACGGCAAGGGCCGCTAATTTTGCCGTGGATGAATTGAAGAAGGGGAGTCTTGGTTGATTAAGTTGAATGGGTTGATTAAGTGAATGGTTGGTTATTGGGTCATTAAGTCATTGGGTCATTGGGTCATTGGGTCATTGGGTCATTGGGTCATTGGGTCATTG
>DAIOXE010000013.1:32282-144079 GCA_036758125.1 Mucilaginibacter sp. | reverse complement strand
ATATACGTATAAATATCTGAATAACAAATATTTATCGCTTAACTTAATAGCATTGCCTCTCCAAAGGAGAGGACTTTGAAAAGCAACGCGTTTAATCCCGTTGTCTTTTTTAACTCCCTCTCCTTTGGAGAGGGTGAGGCGCGAAACGTTAATAGTTAAAAAAAGCATGGACAAAAAACACTTTGCATTAAAACTTGTACCCTGTCGCCCCACTTTTGCGCAGGACATGACCAACGAAGAAAGAGCCATTATGCAGCAGCACGTTGTTTACTGGCGCGACTTGATGGATAAAGGGAAAGTGCTTGTTTTTGGCCCGGTAATGGATCCCAAAGCAGTGTACGGTCTTGGTATAATTGAGGCAGAAAATGAAGAAGAAGTTAAAGCTTTTATTGCTAATGATCCGGCAACAAAAATAAACACCTATGAGTGGTATCCGATGAGGGCGGTGGTGAAAAGTTGAGAGGCAATTGTACTAAATCATGAATATTTTGTACATTTATATATTGATCAGTATGCTATGAAAATTGCTCCGGTTGTAAGAAAAGCTGTATTAAAAGATATAGATGAAGAATATGAAGATATGCTATATTGGCTATCAAGGCCGCCGCAGGAACGGATTGCTGCCGTAACCCAATTGCGGTCTCACAGCCTGAAACCTGGTCAGCGCTTGGATAAAACGGTGGTTATAAAAAGGAAGCTTCATCCGTGACACTTAGTAAAGATTTTGAGGCATCCAAACTACAATTCTTTTAGCCATTGAAGATCGCGTTTAGTTACCTCATCATGTGGAATCAGGTTGCCTGCCTCTATATCTTTGTCGCTAAGTTTAAGCATGGTAATTTGTTCTTCGCTAAGTTGAACGGGTTCGGTTTGATATACGCTGTTATCGATCAGCTTATTTAATGCTAACAGGTATTCTTTGTTCGAAATAGAGAATAATTTGTCAATTAAATCATTCCTCAAGGTGTCAACGGTAGCCATAAATTGAAATTTATTTAATAAAGGTCGGGTTTCTTTCAATATAAAGAAAATTAAAATTTAACATTAGGTAATTTATCATCATCAAAATGGCAATGTACCGCTTCGCGGATATTAATTTTCAATTCATCCATGGTTTCCGCTTCGGTAAATATAGATTCGCCGATGGCTTTAGCAATGTAGCCGCCTTCCAACGCTTCTTCAACTAAAAAAAACACTTCGTTCATATCTCAAATTTACATTTAATTTTTGTTTTAAGTAAATCCCGTGCTATTATTCAGAAGATTGCTCAGATCTTTTTACCGACTTTTTTCGCGCTGCTAAGGCTTGTTCAACCATAGCAACAGTTTCTTCCCAGGTGTAGGTTTCGCCAATCCCGTTCATATAGTCATCGTATCTTCTATCTAATTCTTTTTTTTGCTCGATTTATAATGGAAATATTAAACTTTATAAAGCGGAAAAGGCTTTTTTTAAATACGGGATAGAGTTTAATGAAGTAAGTTATTAACTTATATTTTAGTTCCTAATGAACAATTAGATTTGACAACTTTTGAAAAGTTGTCAAATCTTTCCTCGATCTCAAAAAGATTAATCATAAGTTTACCTATCTTTTTATTTTACCATGCACCCCACCCCCAACAAATACAACGAAAAATTCAAAGAGGCCCTTGCCCAGCTTAACCCTGAACAATTGGCTGCCGTTAATAAAATGGATGGCCCTGTTTTGGTAATTGCCGGCCCGGGGACGGGTAAAACACAGATACTTGCTGCGCGTATCGGCAAAATATTGACGGAAACCGATGCCAACGCCCACGAAATTTTATGCCTTACCTATACCGATGCCGGGGCAGTTGCCATGCGCAAACGGCTTTTCGAATTTATCGGGCAGGATGCTTACCGGGTTAATATTTATACTTTCCATGCTTTCTGTAACGAGATCATCCAGGAAAACCTGGACTATTTTGGCAAATTGAGCCTGGAGGCTTTGTCAGACCTGGAATCGGCCATGCTTTTCAGGGAACTGGTGGACGAATTCCCTAACGATCATTTGCTAAAGCGTTTTACCGGCGAGGTTTATTATGACGCTCCGAGGTTAAAAGATCTTTTCTCGACCATGAAAAAAGAAAACTGGAGCGAGGCAATGATCATTGAAGCAGTTACAGAATATTTGAAAGACCTGCACCTGCGCGACGGCTTTTTTTATAAACGCGCCAATGCTACTAAAGGAATAAAAGTTGGCGACCCAAACCAACGTGAGATTGATAAGGCCCATGACCTTATGAAAAAGTTGCTGGCTGCAACAGGCGAATACCAGAATTTTGATAAAAAGATGACGGAGCGTGGCCGTTATGATTATGATGACATGATCCAATGGGTGCTCAAAGCATTTAAGAAAAATGAAGATATGCTGCGCCGTTACCAGGAGCGTTATCAGTACATATTAGTAGATGAGTTCCAGGATACCAGCGGTTCGCAAAACGAATTGTTAAAATTCATGCTCAATTACTGGGATACGCCGAATGTGTTTGTGGTTGGCGATGATGACCAGTCTATCTTCAAGTTCCAGGGTGCGAATATGAAGAACATCCTTGATTTCGCAAACGATCATGTAAAGAGCCTGCACACCGTTGTTTTAACACAAAATTATCGCTCAAACCAGCATATACTAAATATTTCTAAAGCGCTGATCAATAATAACCGGGAGCGTTTAACTATTCAGCTGGCGCTGGATAAAAACCTGGAGGCCGCTCATAAACGTTTTAATGACCTGGTTGTTGAACCTGTTATTTGCGAATACGAAAACCCTGCACAGGAACTGGTAGACGTGGCCATGCAAATAAAGCGCCTTCTGACCAACGGAACCGAACCGGGGGAGATAGCAGTAATCTACCGTAACCACAGCCAGGTAGATGATTTGGTTCAATACCTGGATTCGCAACGAGTCGCTGTAAACACGAAGAGAAAAATTGATATTCTCACACATCCTTTTGGTGAGAAAATCACCAATATATTGCGCTACCTCGCAATGGAAATGGATTCACCCTATAGCGGCGATGAATTATTGTTTGAGATCATGCATTACGATTTTTTTGATATTCCGCCAATTGAGATCGCCAAAGCAAGCGTTGCGGTAGCAAAAGAAAATTATGCTACTTCTAATTATAATGAGCCTAAAACTTCCCTGCGCCGGTATATCAGCCAAATGCGCGCTCCCGCACAGCCGGGTTTGTTCGACCAGGTTACCAACCAGGGCATGAAATTTTTGATGAGCGATATTGATTACCTGTTAAAATACTCCGTCAGCAATACGCTGCAGCAACTTTTCCAGCAGGTGATCGCCAAAATGGGCATCCTGAAATATGTTATGGAGCAACCCGATAAAGGCTGGTATATGCAGGTGCTCACCAACTTTTTTGATTTTTTAAAAGACGAAAGCCGCAAAAATCCCGAAATTAAATTAGCCGGGTTAATCGCCATCATCAAACTAATGAAGGAAAACAAGATCAGGCTTGATTTAAACCAGGTTATATTTTCGGAAAACGGCATTAATTTTCTAACGGCCCATGGCTCAAAGGGGCTTGAATTTGAGCATGTGTTCCTTATCGGCTGCAGCAAAAAGATATGGGATAGCAAAGGGCGTAATTTTGGTTTTAGTTACCCCGATACGTTAACCCAGGCTTCGGACGATGACATCGCCCAAAAAGAAGAAGCAAGGCGCTTATTTTATGTGGCTATTACCCGCGCTAAACAATGCCTTTCCATATCTTATGCTAACAAAGATAAAAACGGCAAAGAGCAGGAAGCATCGCAGTTTGTTGGTGAGATTTTAGCGGATACACACCTGCAATTACAGCATCCGAAAGTAAGCGAAGATGCGATGATGGAATTTTTAGCGATTCAGTTTACAGAAACGATCCAGCCAAAAATAGAATTGCTGGATACAAACTATATCAACCAGTTGCTACAGGATTACACACTTTCGGTAACGCATTTAAGTAATTATCTCGATTGCCCGCTAAGGTTTTATTTCCAGTGCCTTATAAGGGTTCCATCCGGTAAAAGTCCGGCGGCGACTTTTGGCCAGGCGGTTCACTGGGCCTTAAATAAAGTTTTCAAAAAATTGAAAGACAATGGCGATGAATTCCCGTTAACGGAAGATTTTATGAAGGAATTCCGCTGGTACATGTACCGTAACCGGGATTCATTCACAAAAGAAGATTTCAAACTGCGCCTCGACTATGGCGAAAAGATATTGCCTGCTTATTATAACCAAAATATAAATGTCTGGAATAAAATAGCTGTTACCGAACGGCCAATAAAAAATGTGGAAGTTGAAGGCATACCCATTAAAGGCAGCCTGGATAAGATTGAATTTATTGGCAAACAGGTTACTGTTGTCGATTACAAAACAGGCAAGTTAAAAAATGCCAAAGATAAATTAAAAAGGCCCGATGAAGAACAACCCAACGGCGGCGATTACTGGCGGCAGGCCGTTTTTTATAAAATCCTGATAGACAACGACCGCTCAATTGACTGGCAGGTTGACAGCACAATATTTGAATTTGTGGAGCCTGTTAATGACGGGGAATACCACAAGGAGAAAATTGTGATTAGTCCCGATGATACAGCCGAAGTAACCGGCCAGATAAAAACCGTTTATCAGAAAATAATGGCGCATGATTTTTATATAGGCTGCGGCAAAAAGGAGTGCGACTGGTGCCATTTTGTTAAAAGCAATTTTAAGCAGGTGGGCAATGTGATGCAGGAGGAAGAAAACGTTGATTAAGATATCGTGTAGACGCAATGCATTGCGTCTACGGTCAAATGCCTGATTTAATACTGTTAAACGGCATACCCAAACCATCGGCAGCATATTGGGTAAGGACATTATTTTTCAGGGTTATATAATCGCCGCTGGGGCTTACCAGCCATTTTTCAATACCATCCTCAACAACTTTTTGCGGCACGGTTGCCGAAACTACTTTGGCTGTTGAATCGAGTTCAATAATGTACAGGGTATCTGATGTGTCTTTAAACGGGATGATCACGGTGTGGTTATAATCATCAATAAATCTGCCCAGCACATTTTTCGCGGCAATTTCTTTAGGCTGAAAGCTTAACAATTGTTTGGCACGGTCGCGGCTTAAACCAAACATTTTCAGCCGTACTACTTCGTCATTATAATCCTTTATAGTATCGGTCGGTTTAACCTCATCATCCTTTAAATACCTGACCGATGCGTAATAGCTGTGATCCCCTGCGCTGGTTTCCATATTGCCGGGAAGGAGGTAATGTATTTCTAAGTTGCGCAGACCGGCGCTGTCAGATTTCAGTCTGTAGGCTATCAATAAAAGTTGATCGGGTGTCATCCGGTTGCCGATATGAACATTTACTATGGTAATGGTATCGCTTTTAAAAATTTTAGAAATAGTGTAATGAGGAATGTTCTTCGGTTTTTCACCGCAGGCAAAAATGGCCATCATCAGACAGATAACTAATGGATATTGCTTAATCCAAATCATACACTTTGACCTTTACTTTATAAAGCTCTTTCCTTTGTAAGTTAATTAAAACAAAATAAGTAAGCATAGACTTCTGCACTTTGTTAATGCTCAAATTATTTGTAAATTTGATATTATGAACTTACAGGCTGAAAAACTTGAAGTAGTTAGAATGATACTTGACACTGATGATAAAAATATTATCAGGGCTGTAAAATCTTTGTTTAAAACCCGGCATAAAGTAACAAATAAAGAAGATGATCTTAAAGAATTTTATGAAGGATTTAGAGATGGCATTCGTGAAGTAAAATCGTCCGTGGAGGGGAAGGTCGTATTAAAAGACGCAAAAACCTGGCTTGATGAACTTCAGGATTAAAAATACTAAAGAATGAGGGTTTATAAAGCTCACCTAAATAATCCCATACAAAGCCCCACCCTTCATCCCCATTTCGTCAACCAATTTCTCAACTTCCGGGTCTTTTTCTAAAACCGGTGCATGGTGCGGCTTAATGCGGGCATCAATTATTAACGGCCCCTTACATCCCCAATGCTTATGTTCGGTAAAACTGTTTATCCCATAAATATCATGCGAAGGATTACTGCGGGTAAAGGTTACCCAAACAAAATTGTTCGTATTTTGAGCTGTAAAAGCGACATCGTCGCATAATACCATTAATGGCAGGCCATCAAGGTTAGCATCTTTAAAATGCTCGTCCAGTATCTCAAAAATTAATGGCGTATCGCTGTGTTTTATGTTTTTTGGTACTTCCACAGCCAGTACTCCCGGCATAACCATTTTATAAATTTCGAACGGCGGCGGCAAACTAAACCCGGCGGGCAGGTCGGTCCACAACTCTCTTTTCACCTCCCCTGCCACTGCCACTGCTACTTTACTCCCCGAGTTCAACCCGCTGCCGCTATAGTCAAGCGTATCTATAGTAGTATTGGTATAGAAATGCAGGTCTCGGGTAAGGTCTATCCTTTGCAGCATGTGCTTTAAAAATCCATCAATATCATTTACACTTAATGACGGATCATCGTCATGGGCTGCGATAAACAGGTACTTGGCCAGGCTTAACTGTCCTTTCCCTAATATATGGTTTGCAATAGTCAATATCTCCTGAGGTTTACGCTCATTACTGTACGGGGTATAACGTTCGCTGCCGATGGCAAATAATAAAGGGTGTACGCCGGCGGCGTCAACCGCATTTACCGCATGTAAGCCGGGTATTTCTTTTGGTATGGCCGCCCCTGTGATCTCATGGATCAGTGCGCCAAAGCTGGTATCTTCCTGTGGGGGCCTGCCTACTACCGTAAACGACCAGATGGCATCCTTACGGTGATACACATTGTGCACTTTTAGCAGCGGAAACGGATGTTTTAAGCTATAATAGCCCAAATGATCGCCAAAAGGGCCTTCCGGTTTATTATCGTGCGGCATTACTGTACCGGTAATCACAAAATCAGCATCCGCCGAAATGCAAAAGCCTTCATCATCATAAAAATAACGAAAGCGGCGATTGCCCAGGGCGCCTGCGAATGTCATTTCTGATAAACCTTCTGGCAGCGGCATTACTGCAGCAACCGGGTGCGATGGCGGGCCGCCTACAAATATGCTTACCTTTAATGGTTGCCCTTTTGCATTGGCTTTAGTTTGATGTACGCCTATGCCGCGGTGTATCTGGTAATGCAGGCCAACCTCTTCGTTAAGGATATAATCGTTACCGGCCATCTGTATGCGGTACATGCCAAGGTTGGCATTCATGATGCCCGGCTTATCTGCGTCTTCGGTATATACCTGCGGCATAGTAATAAAAGGGCCGCCGTCTTTGGGCCAGTTTACAATTTGCGGGAGGTCACTGATACGGCATTTTCCAAAATTAACAGGCGCATTTCTACCCACCTTCATTGGCAAAGCCGATAAAGCTGTTAATGCAACATTTGCATATTTAAATGGATGTTTTATAGCTTTTATGGGATCAGTCTTTAAATCGACCAGTATTTTGACTTTTTCAAGTGTGTCCCTGAAAATAAATTTTGACCGCTCAAGGGTGCCAAAAAGGTTGGATACCGCCGGGAATTTACTGCCTTTAACATTTTCGAAAAGGATAGCAGGGCCTTTATGCTCAAATACGCGCAAGTGAATGGCCGCCATTTGCAGGTAAGGATCAACTTCTTCTTTTATGCGGATCAGATGGCCGTGTTTTTCGAGGTCGGCAATGCAGGCTTGTAAACTTGGGTAACCCATTGGCAGGTAAATAATTTAAATGCCAAAAGTAGCTAAATTTGGATACGAGCTAAGCGATAAAAAAATTAATTAACGAACTACTTAAAAGCATCTGCTGCATCATCACCAAGTTTGGGGTTGTCAAGATAACTCCATTGTAAACCAACGATGTACTTGTCTAAGGTATGATTTATTTGCTCTCCGGTTACGCTGTTTATTATAGCGGCTAATTCTTCACTAAATCTATAGACAAACATTAAATAAAGCGCTTAAAAAAAGTTATTATTACTTTTGCGGCGTCAGCAACCTGGTTCGTCTATGTCTGTATTAATATTTACTATTGTTATAGTTATTGGTTCCTATTTCGCCGGTTTATTAGGCTCATTAACGGGTTTGGGCGGCGGCGTAGTCATCATACCGCTGCTTACCTTGCTGCTAAAAGTCGATATACATTATGCTATCGGGGCCTCACTGGTTTCGGTGATCGCGACATCGTCAGGTTCGGCGGCCGCTTATGTTAAAGAGGGGATCACTAATTTGCGGCTGGGCATGTTTTTAGAGATCGCGACTACAACCGGCGCTTTATGCGGCGCAATCCTGGCACTGTATATCCCTGCTCAGTATATAGCCGTAATATTTGGTGTCATTTTGATTTTTTCCGCGCTAATATCGCTGCAAAAAAAAGCGGAATATATTACGCATCGGAAAAGTTACCTGGCCCAAAAATTGAAGCTTAACAGCAGTTACCCTGGCAGTAAAGGTACCGTTGAATATACTGTAACAAAAGTAGGCGGCGGTTTTTTTATGATGTTTTTTGCAGGGACTATTTCTGGCTTGCTTGGTATTGGTTCGGGGGCGTTAAAAGTAATCGCTATGGATAGTATTATGCGTATTCCTTTTAAGGTGTCAACAACTACCAGTAATTTTATGATTGGGGTTACCGCCTCGGCAAGCGCCGTAGTTTACCTGCAGCGTGGCTATATTAGCCCGGGGCTTACTATGCCGGTTGTTATAGGGGTATTGCTTGGGGCATTAACGGGTTCAAAAATACTGGTCAATACTAAGTCGTCCGAATGGCTGCGATGGGTATTTGCATTTGTAATAAGCTTTTTAGCAGTACAAATGATCTATAAAGGGATTACAGGGAGGATATAGGGGGAAGTTCATAGTTCGTAGTTCATAGTTCATGGCCGAAAGAAATAAAGGGTTCATAGTTGATAGTTCATGGTTCATAGCGAAAAAAGGCAAATTACTGTTGAATGAAGATAATCACAAATAATGCCATCGATAAAGTGAGTAATAAAGCAGCTACTATGAATCATGAACTATGAACTATGAACCATGAACTAAATCGCAATGAAAAAATTTAAAGACAGGGATATGAAACTGATGCTTGGCCGGGTACTAAGGGCAGGTACGGCGATATCTGTCAGTATAGTCTTTTTGGGAGGTATCATTTACCTGTTCAGGCACGGTAACACTGTCGCAAACTATAACGCATTTATAGGCGTGCCTGCCTTTATTCAGCATTTTCAGGGACTTAAATATGGCGCTCTGAATTTTGAAGGACAAGCTATTATTCAAATTGGCATTATTCTGCTAATCGCTACTCCAGTACTTCGTGTGGTGTTTTCGGCCATTGGTTTTGTGTTCGAAAAGGACTATATGTATTTGGGTATAAGCCTGCTGGTGCTATTCATCATTTTTATGAGCACGATGAGCGGGCATGCGGGCTGACTCTTTTTCACCGGCAAAATTTAATTTTTAGATTCAGTTCTTTTTTGCTCCTCCTCATTCCCGGTATGATGGGATGCACTTTTTATCGAAGTTTTTCCAAAACGGTAGGTAAAAGTGAGCTTTACCACCTGGGTTTCTACTTTATCCGTTCCTGTCATGTTCAAATTTTGATAATTGGTATAGGTCCTGTCACGCAAGGTATTAAAAATATCCGTGGCGCTTAAATTTAAGCTTCCTCTTTTATTAAACAATTGCTTGCTGATACCAGCGTCAACATGATACTCGGCCTTAATTTGGTTGACGCCATAAAAGTTGGGGGACTCGTACCAGCCAAAAATTTCGGCCGAAATAGTTTGGCTGATAATAAAATGCTGGTTACTTGTCAAGATGATATCCTGTGAGCCCTTATCCAGGTTTCCATTTATAGGATAAGAAACATAACGCTGATAGGATGCATCAACGCTAAAATCAGCATTCCACCAATTGGTAAATACCACCGGGGCAAAAAACCTGACGCCATAGTTATAAACTATACCCAGATTCACATTTGTATTTACGTTTACCTTCGAAGCATCATTTTGTTCATAAAAGGGAAAGTCATAAGCATTATTGATTATCGTACCGTATAAGGTTGTTACAAGTGTTTTGTTATAATTATAAGATAATTCGATGGCGTTGGCATATTGTGGCTTTAAATATGGGTTGCCCGATCTGTAATCATAACGGTCGACATAATACAAAAATGGGTTGATCATTTCATAATCAGGCCTTCTTATCCCCCTGTTGTAACCAAATGAAAAATCATGCTTTTCATCGTACTGGTAGGTAAGCAGCACATGCGGAAAAAGGTCAGTATAATTGCTGTTAACAATCTGGCCCGATGTTACCGAGTTTCCTTTCGCAATGGTTTGTTCAGCGCGTAAACCTGTTGTCAGGTCAAATTTATCAAACTTATTATCATAATTCAGATAGGCCGCATTCACATTTTCAGTATAAATAAAGTGATTAGTAAACATCGGGTAGCTTTGGTAGGCGCCGTTTACAAGCGAATCTAAACTTAAGTCGTTATTGCTTACTATGTTGCTGTATTTCAGGCCGACCTCAAGTTTTGACGTTTTTGACAGCGGATCGGTAAAATCAACTAGTGCTTGCCAGATATGTATGTTTGATGGCGATAAGTTTTGCAGCAGCAGCGGGTCACGATAAGTATTTCCCGACGCGTTATAAAAATCGTTGGTGATATACTCAGCCGAACTTCGGTTATAAGTAGTGTAATTAAAATCGCCGGAAAGGGTTTTACCTGCTTTATCAAGTTTGCCATTATAATTAAAATTATAATTTACCCTGCTGATATGCCGGTTAAGGTTGGAATTTGCCGTAATAGTTGAATCTAATACTGATTGATTATAAATTTTTAAGTTGTTGTTTTTTATAATATTAGCATCTGTTATTAAACCGGTCACTAAAAATCCGATGGTTTGATCAGGCGATAAATAGTAATCCGTGCCTAAACTAAAGACATTATCACTGTGTTTTTGAACGCTATTGTAACCTGTATTATAACTACTTATAATATCATTAAAATTAATACTCCGGTCATTCGTAAAGTCATGAAAGGTTTTATTATCACTATAATTATAATTTCCAAAAACATTGAATTTGTCCGTACGATCGTTAAAAACTATACCGGCATTGCTTTTATAATATTTTCCATAACCAGCGGTGCCGGTAACAGCGCCATTTATCCCGGTGTTTTTCCCTTTCCTTGATACAATGTTTATTATTCCCCCGCCTGATGCATCGTATTTAGCTGATCCGCCGGTGATCAGTTCAATGCGGTCGATAGTGTTAGACTGCATTCCTTTCAATACACCGATAAGGTCTTCAATTGATAAGTTGGTTGGTTTTCCGTCAATAGTGACTAAAGCTCGCTGGCGCCCCACAATGCTGATATTATGATCCTCTACCCTTACCCCGGGCGATCCTCTCAGAATATCAAATGCAGAGTTGCCTTCGGCAAGTAAACTATTCTGAACATTGAGCGTAATTTTTCCGGGTGCCACTTCAATATCCGGCCTGTTGCTTACCACCGATACTTCCTTTAAAGTTGTGGACGATGCTTTTAATATAATATCGGCTGTGATAATGGCCTGGCCGGCGGCAACCCGGTAAGGGCCTGTATATGATTTAATGTAACCGACCGCGCGCACCAGCAGGAGGTAGTTGCCTGGCTGAATACCGGAAAATTGAAACAACCCGTCTTTATTCGTGATTGCTGAGCTTACTATGGATGAATCTTTATATTTTAATAAAACTATAGTTGAACCTTCGGCTGGTGAGGCATTTTCGGTTACTATTTTACCCCGGATAGCCGAACCCGGTGCCTGGGCACAGGCGTTAGTACATAAGGCTGCTAAGAAAGCTAAGGATAGGCATCCGGCAAAAAACTTCATTAATCTATTTTGTAGAAAATTTACTATAAACTTACTTTTTAATTAAAATTCGGCCACAATATAGCAACAAATAATTAACCTGATGCACAGAAAGTCTTAAACGAATTCTGATTTTAAATGTTGCCTGATTTATATTTTGGATTCCCGATGTTCGATTCCGGACTTAGTTTCTTCTTCCAACTTCGAAACAGTTTTTCGCTTTCTGCTCCGGGCTTCCGACAGCTCCATCCTTTCGGACAAACTTCTTTTCAGTTTTTAGCTTTCGGCTCCCTGTCGCAGTAATGCTAAGTTAAAGGTATACATTTTGGACCTCCTTTAGAATATGGGGGCTATGTATTACTTAATGATTGTGGGGTTACCAATTCTATTTTTCGGCCAATCACGGTTTATCATTTTTCGGGTAGCCTTCTTCATCCAAATCATTACGGTCATCTTCGGCGGTATGGCCAAGTACCCTGTCCGTTGGATCAAGTTCCGTAATATCGCCATCGTCAATATGCATCCCCAATTTATCAACATCAGTTTCCAGCGACTCATTGGGAATGTATTCGTCAACTGTATCATAAGGGTTTGCCTCATCATACGTTGAATTCATATCCTCGCCATTTTTTACCGATGTGTTATACGGATCGGGATGTACGTAATCGGGGTCATCACTTTTTACATCATATTCGAAGCTGTTTTCGTCAGCATTATAGGTGAGGTTCTCGTTGTCGATTGTTTCGCCCAGATCGTCTTTTAACGTCCGGTCCCTGTCTTCGTTCTCATCATCAAAGCCAGGATAAAATGTTTCTTTCTTCATAACCTTAGATTTACTACAAATATCCTAAAAATCTTTTCAAACTGTGCGTATGAACTATGAATAATTAATAAAAGCCGCCATCAACAATCAAACACAATTCGCTAATTCGTTAACTCACTAATTCAATAACTCACTAATTCAATAATTCAATAATTCAATAATTCAATAATTCAATAATTCAATAATTAACTCAATAATGGATTTGCTTTCGATACGAAATAATAGCACCGCCGAGGGCAAACTTTACGCCAACAGTAAACTGGGTGTAAACATCCTGATGGTGTCCTGTCGTAAAACCATCAAGGTTGTCACTTAATACATAGTTGTATTCATAACCAAGATCAAATTTAGTTGAGGGTTGCTGGTACTTATTAAAAATTTTAAATTCATACCCTATTCGTAAGGGAATAAATGGCTCATTACTTCTGGTTACGCCGCCGGTATAAAGTCCCGGCGTTTGAATAGAATACCGGTTTATTTGACCGATTCGATTTATTACATACCCGGCGCCCGCTGATACATATAAATTTTTAACTGCATTATTAAACTGGCTGGTCGAATAATCAAGAAATTCCCCGAATTGCAATTGTCCCCTGAAAATAAAAGAAGTAAAATCATTGTTAAAGTATCTGCCGGTCGATGTTTTTAATGAATCACCGCCTCTTAGTTTTCCTAACTGGACCTCAAAAACAAAATTGGTAAAAGGAGTAGCATTAAAAGTAAAATTAAAATGAATGGACTGGGTAGTGGTTTGTGTTTGCGCATCGCCATAAACCTGGTTAAAGCCTACGGCCACCCCCCCCTCATATTGTGAATAATCATAACCTATTTGCGCTTTTGCCGTGAGTGCAGTACAACAAATTATAAAAATTAAAACTGTTGTTTTTCGTATGAGTTTTATCATATTTTATTTTTGGCGTTTTTAGTTAACAAGTTTAACTCCCTTTTGCATTAATTTATTTTATAGCATTAATTTATTTTATAAAAGTAATGTTTATGGTTGATTATGTTGTAAGGGTAGTAAACGTTCTAAAGACTATAAGGTTTGTAAAAGTTGTAAGAGTTGTAAAGGGTTGTAAAAGTTGTAAAGTTTTGTGAGAGCTGTAAAGATTTGTAAGGTTACAAATGGTTGCAGTTGCTGTAAGGTTTGTAACATTTGCCACTTTTTCCGGGCTTTGCTGACTTACTAACTACTCAACTTAATCAACCTAATCAACCACTCACTTAATCAACCAATTTTATATATTTGCCGCGATCAAAAAAGTAGCTTAAAAGATGTCAAAAATTAAAGTAGAAAACCCAGTGGTTGAACTGGATGGCGATGAGATGACCCGCATTATCTGGAAATTTATCAAAGACAAATTAATATTCCCATACCTGGATATTGATATTAAATATTATGACCTTGGTATTGAGCATCGTGATGAAACCAACGACCAGGTAACTATTGATGCTGCCAATGCCATTAAAAAATATGGCGTAGGGATTAAATGCGCCACTATTACACCCGATGAAGTGCGTGTAAAAGAATTTAATTTAAAACAAATGTGGAAATCGCCAAACGGAACTATCCGTAATATACTTGATGGCACTGTTTTCCGTGAGCCCATCGTAATGGCAAATGTTCCCCGCCTGGTGCCAAACTGGACAGCCCCGATCTGCATAGGCCGTCATGCCTTTGGCGACCAGTACCGTGCAACTGACTTTGTGACCAAAGGAAAAGGTAAGCTGACTATTACTTTTACCCCCGAGGACGGTGGCAAGGAACAATCGTTTGAGGTGTTTAATTTTGAAGGCGATGGTGTAGCGCTTGCCATGTATAATACTGATGAATCTATCAAAGGGTTTGCACGTGCCTGTTTTAACCAGGCGCTGTTAAAAAAATGGCCGCTGTACTTGTCGACCAAAAATACCATCCTAAAAAAATATGACGGTCGCTTTAAAGATATTTTTGAGGAAATATATGAGCAGGAATTTAAGATCGACTTTGAAGCCAACCTGTTAACTTACGAGCACCGCCTGATTGATGATATGGTGGCTTCGGCTTTAAAATGGCATGGCAACTTTGTATGGGCCTGTAAAAATTATGACGGCGACGTACAATCGGATACCGTGGCGCAGGGATTTGGCTCATTGGGGCTGATGACCTCAGTTTTGGTTACGCCGGATGGCACTGTGATGGAAGCTGAAGCGGCACATGGTACCGTAACCCGCCACTACCGTGAGCACCAGGCAGGTAAGCCGACTTCAACTAACCCGATTGCATCCATATTCGCATGGACACGTGGCCTCGAGTTCCGTGGTTTGCTTGACAAAAACCAGGAACTGATCAAGTTCTGCAAAACACTGGAAGAAGTTTGTGTTGAAACCGTGGAAAGCGGAAAAATGACAAAGGATTTGGCGATTACCATTAAACATAAAGTTGAGCACGGCAAAGACTTTTTATATACCGAAGAGTTTTTAGCTGCTATTGATGAGAATTTGAAGAAGAAGTTGGGGAAGTAAACAATTGTTTTTGAAATAAATTGAACGTCCGCGTAGTGATTATGCGGACTTTTTTTATCCTTTTTTTAAAGGAGTTAACCCAAAATATTTAAAATTAATCGATCCTCAAATAATTTACATATAAAATTGGCTATATTTGAATATGAAGTTTACAGCAATTATTGAACAAGGTGAAAATGGTTGGTATGTTGGCCAGATAGAGGAAGTGCCTGCTGCGATTTCTCAAGGTAAAACTATTGAAGAGTTACAAGAAAATTTGTTGGATGCCTTAAGGCTGATACTGGACACCAATGAAGTTGAGTTGATTTAAATAGCCGGTATTGACAAAATATATTACAGAGATCCTGCCGTCACCCGGCAGGATTTTTTTGTTTAGTAAAACCAATGCCGTTATTTATCAGATAAGCTTTATATTTGAATTAATTGCTCAAATAAAGGAGTTAATTAATACCTATTAGTTTACACACATAACATAACTGCCTGATGCCATCATTATACCCACTAAAATTCAAAACCATTTTCAAAGACAAAATATGGGGTGGCCAAAAGATCAAGACCTACCTGCACAAAGATTTTGGCTCCTTACCCAACTGCGGTGAAACCTGGGAAATATCCGGCGTTAAATCGGATGTCTCGGTTGTGGCAAATGGCGAATTGGAAAGCGAATCACTTGCTGAACTGCTGAAAAAATACAAGGCCGATCTGGTTGGTAAAAAAGTTTATGAGCGCTTTGGAAACATTTTTCCATTGCTAGTGAAATTTATTGACGCGAATGATGACCTTTCTATCCAGGTGCATCCCAATGATGAATTGGCTAAGAAGCGCCATAACTCCTTTGGTAAAACCGAAATGTGGTACGTTATAGAGGCCGACCCCGGCTCGACCTTAATTTCTGGTTTTAATAAAGAGCTTACCGAGCAGGAATACCTTGATAAATTCAACAGCGGCCATATCATGGATATTTTGAATAAAGAAGATGTGAAAGCCGGGGATGTTTTCTTTTTACCGGCCGGCAGGGTACACACCATAGGCAAAGGCCTGCTGATAGCCGAGATACAGCAAACATCAGACATTACCTATCGCATTTACGATTTTGACCGTGTGGATGATAAAGGCAACAAACGTGAATTGCATACCGAAGAAGCCTTGGCTGCCATAGATTATAAACATTACCCGGAATATAAAACCAAATATCAGCCCGAAAAAAATAAACCCGTTAAACTGGTAAGCTGTCCGTACTTCACCACTAATTTACTCGATTTCACCCAAAGCACGCCAAAAGATTACTCAGGCCTTGATTCATTTGTAATTTATGTTTGTATCGAAGGAGAATTTGTAATTAAATATAACGAAACAAGCTACCCCGTGAAGATCGGCGATTGCATGCTGCTGCCAAAAAACATAGATAAAGTTGAGCTGGAAACGGTTGATGGATTTAAAATTCTGGAAAGCTATGTGGGGTGATTAGAGGTTAGAGATTGGAGATTGGAAGAAGTCCGAAAGTCAGAAGAGTCCGAAAGAAGCTGCAATTTGGTTTCTTATACTTTTTCTAAACTAACATGAGTTCGATATAGTTTTTTAATTCAGGCATTCCGTTTCGCCTCACCTAAATCCTCTCCAAAGGAGAGGACTTCGATGCAAAGTGGTTAAATTTCAGCGTTTTAAGCCCATCTCCTTTGGAGAGGGGTTGGGGTGAGGCGAATACCGGGCCGTATCAAGTTCACGTGATGTTTATAAAAATTTCTTACTGTCATTCGCAAAATGTCGCAACAAATTGACCTTCAATATATTGTCATCGAACTCACGTTAAACTAATCTCTAATCTCCAGTTTCTTCTATATAACTTTAAAATTTTACCGCAGAGATGCAGAGAAGACACGGAGTGCGCCAAGTTTAATTAATTCTCCGTTTTCATCTTATTTCTCTGCGTTCTTTGTGCCTTCTTAGTGTTCTCTGTGTTTAAAAATCAGCCATGCTCTCTTTTAAATAAGTTATTTTTGCACAAACATCAGGCCCCTTATTACAGACTAATCTCTAAAGCTAAATCAGCTTGACAGTAAACCGGGTCCCGACGTTAACGGTACTGTCTACCTTTATCGAACCGCCAAGTGATTCTATCTGGTTACGGGTAATAAACAGCCCTATACCTTTCGCATCAGTGTTTTGATGGAATGTTTTATACATACCAAAAATTTTATCGCCATAACGCTCCAGGTCGATGCCGATGCCATTGTCTTCAAATATCATATAGATATGGTTATGATCTTGAACGGTGCGGCAGTTAATCACGGGCTGCCTGTCGGGATGCCGGTATTTTAATGAATTTGTAAGTAAATTTTGAAAGATACTTTCAAGATAAGCCGGGATATAATTGATCACCGGGCACTTGGTAAAATCGTATTCAATTTTAGCATTTGCGCTTTCAATGTTGCTTTCTAATGCCGAAACAACCATTTTAAATACATCTTCAAACACAAGTATTTTTCTTTCAAGGTCTGTCTCAGTATTTATTTTAACAATTTCATTCAGGTGTTCTATGGTTGTAATAAGGCTGCTGCTGATCGATTTTATATGTGCAAATACTTCTGTACGGTCATCTTCCGATTCGCTTTCTTCGAACAAATTAACCATAAACTGCAAGTTTCCGGTATGCGAGCGAAGATTATGGGAAACGATATATGCAAAATTTTGCAGGCGTTTATTTTGGTCGTTCAATAAATTGACGGACGATTGTAAAGCCAGGCCTTTCTTTTTTATATTGTCAATGTCCTGGAAAATGCCTCTTATTTTTATGCATTTGCCATAATCATCAATAATAGGCATCCCTTTAGCCCTGATCCAAATTACATTGTTTTTAGCTGTTCGCAACAGCAGTTCCATGTCATAAGGCTTACAAAATTTAATGGCATTATCAATCGCCTCGTTCAATATCGGGCGGTATTGCGGTTCAAAAAAACGAACCGCTTCATCAATACTTAAGTTTGCCTGGTCGTTTAATTCATAAATATCAAAAGCTTCTTTCGACAGGGATAAACTCATTGATGTCACATCAATTTCAAAGCCGCTAACTTTGGCTATTGTACCTGTTTCATTAAAAAAGAAATCGTTTTGTGCCGAGCGTAACCCTAAAATCTTTGCCTGGTGAATATTAATTAATGATCCCGTGAATTTAGGAACATTATTGTCTTCCCATTTTTTAGTTGTGCTTTCAAACCATTGATAACCAGACATTTTTGTTAAGAGCCGGATATGGGCAGTATTGGTTGAATCCTCATTGCGGGAATCAATAGCTTTTAAAAATGATGGTTTGTCTTGATGATAGATCAGCTGTTCGAGAAAGAAATTGTAGGAACATTCTATTTCGCCGGGCTTATAACCCAAAATTGAATAGAAACCAGCGGACCATTTAACCTCTTTGGTGAGGATGTTAAATTCCCAGACACCCACATTTAAATTATCAATTATTCGAGCAAGATGGGATGCGTCGTCGCTATTGAAATTGTTCCATTCCAAAATACTCATATCAACGGGGTGACCATGTCTAGTTTAATCAAAGTTCGGGGTGGTATAGAAAAATCTGTGCCAAAAGTAGAAGTTACAAAAACGTCAGGGATGCTTGTTACGAAATCTTCTAAAAATAGTTGGCTTTGATTGAAAGTTTGATAAAATAAAGGTGAATAACACGGGCTAAAGCCACTTCATCGAAACAAGTGTCGCAGGCTTGACGTAAATCTGTTTCCCAAAGTCGTAAAGCCGGAGTATAGCCATTTTTTATGACTCCGGCAAGCTTCCTCAATTCGGGGATTGGAATGCCCAGTAAGAAGTTCGAAGTCAGATGTCGGAAGTCGGATGTCGGATGTCAGAAGTTGGATGTCAGAAGTTGGATGTCGGAAGTCGGATGTCGGAAGTCAGACCTATACATAACTGATCTCTGATCTCCGACTTCTGACCTCTGACGATTCTCAAAGATTTCCTCTCAACGCCTGTTCGCGTTCTATGGCTTCAAATAAGGCCTTAAAGTTCCCGGCGCCAAAAGATTTGGCCCCTTTGCGCTGGATGATCTCAAAGAATAGAGTGGGTCTGTCCTCAACCGGTTTGGTGAATATTTGCAGCAGGTACCCTTCGTCATCACGATCAACCAATATGCCTAATTTTTTTAATGGTTCAATATCCTCGTCAATGTGACCAACCCTGTCAAGCAGGTCATCATAATAGGTATTAGGTACAGTTAAAAACTCTATACCGCGATTTTGCAGTTCAGTTACCGTTTCGACGATATTATCGGTGGCCATGGCCAGATGCTGCACACCTTCGCCTTCGTAAAATTCGAGGTATTCTTCTATCTGTGATTTCTTTTTGCCTTCAGCTGGCTCATTAATGGGGAATTTAATGTAACCATTGCCATTGCTCATCACCTTGCTCATCAGGGCGGAATACTCGGTGGAGATCATTTTATCGTCAAAGGTCAATATGTTTTTAAAACCCATTGTTTCCTCGTAAAAATGCACCCATTCGTTCATTTTGTGCCAGCCCACATTTCCTACACAATGATCAATGTAAAGCAAGCCTATGGCTGCGGGATGATAATGCGACTCCATTTTTTCATAGCCGGGTAAAAATACACCGCTATAATTTTTCCGTTCTACGAAAAGGTGAACCGTTTCTCCGTATAATTTTATCCCGCTTATACGCACTTTACCATGTTCGTCTGTCAGCGTTTCAGGCTCACGGTAAGGTGTTGCACCGCGAATTATTGTCTGCTTGAATGCATCGTATGCATCGTCAACCGATAGCGCGAGTATCTTTACACCATCGCCGTGTTTTTTAATATGTTCGGCAATCGGGTGCGTTGAGTGCAGCGGAGCAGTTAATACCAGGCGTATTTTCCCTTGCAGTAAAACGTACGACACCCTGTCGCGCAGGCCCGTCTCGGGGCCGGCATACGCGAGGTCCTGAAATCCGAACGCGGTTTTATAATAGTAAGCCGCCTGCCTGGCATTGCCCACATAAAATTCAATATGATCAGTACCGTTTAGCGGTAAAAAATCGGTTGTTTTTGATGGTTTATCTATAGTTTGTGTTTCCATTTTGGTTGTGTAAAAGTTGTAAATGTTGTAAGGGTTGTAAAAAGTTGTAAGAAATTGTAAATGTTGTAGTGGTTATAAGAGTTGTCGTTGATGCACGGCTATTAACCTTTTTAACCTTTACAACTCTTACAACCCTTTTAACTTGACCCCCAGCTCTTATAATAATTTTCATCTTCAATTTTTATAGCATCTTCGGTAAGCATTAAAGGCCTGAACGGGTCTATCATCACCGCCAGTTCGTCGGTTGATTCTTTACCGATAGACCGCTCAACCGCGCCGGGATGCGGCCCGTGCGGGATGCCGCCCGGATGCAGGGTAATTTGCCCTTTTACCACACTTTTACGGCTCATAAAATCGCCGTCGACATAATATAAAACTTCATCACTATCTACATTGCTATGGTTATATGGCACAGGGATAGAAAGAGGGTGATAATCATATTTACGCGGCACAAAAGAACAGATCACAAAGTTGTGCCCCTCAAATGTTTGATGCACCGGCGGCGGCTGGTGAATGCGGCCCGTTATCGGTTCAAAATCATGGATAGAAAAGCCCCAGGGATAATGAAAGCCATCCCAGCCAATAAAATCAAAGGGGTGCGTTGCATAGGTGTAAGGATATATCAGGCCCTGTTTTTTTATCAGTATTTTAAAATTCCCTTTTTCGTCATGCGTTTCCAAATCTGCCGGGCGTTTAATATCACGCTCACAGTAGGGCGATTGCTCCATCAGCTGTCCATATGGGTTGGTATAACGTTTAGGCACACGGATAGGGCTAAAGCTTTCTATGATAAATAACCGGTTATCAGCCGTGTCAAATTCCATTTGATAAATGGTGCCGCGGGGAATGATCAAATAGTCGCCATAAGCAAATTTGATTTTACCATAGCCGGTTTTAAGGGTTCCTGATCCCACATGGATAAACACTACCTCATCGGCCTGGCTGTTTTTATAAAAATAATCCGTCATTGATTTGCGCGGCGCCGCTAATGAGATATGCAGGTCACTGTTTACAAGCACCGGTTTGCGGCTTTTCAGGTAGTCATCTTCAGGCTTAATTTTAAACCCGATCAAGCTGGTATGTTTCAGGTGTTTTTCGCGGGCGATCTTTGGCTCGACAGAATATGGCTTGCCCAGTTCCTTCACAAGGGTAGGCGGATAGGCGTGGTATACAAGCGAATACAAGCTTGAAAAGCCTTCGGTTGACACCAACTCTTCGGCATATAAAGTACCATCGGGCTTACAGAATTGCGTATGCCGCTTTGGCGGGATAGCTCCTAATGTATGATAAACAGGCATGGCTATGTTTTTGGTTAGAACGTTGTAAAGTTGAAATGCTGTAAGGTTGAAAAAGTTCTCAACCATAAGCAAATCAGCATAATAAATATAACGATTTAATACTTGGATTAGTTTTAAGTTATAATGGAAAGATATAACGTTACAACTTTTCAACATTACAACCTTAACACAAATCAGTACTGCGCCAGCACGATCTTAGTGAGCACAGCATCCCTGAAAGAAGACGCATCACTCATGGAAGTGAGCCCAAGGGAAAGAAGAAAATGCCGTTGTATGCTCATAAATTGGATGAACAAAATTATGCCTATTATTTTTAATATGCAAAGAAGTACGAAAGAAGCTTCAACATCAGGACTTTACACCCTCCAGCAAGCAGTCCGAAAGTAAAGTCGGAAAAGTCCGAATGTTGAGGGGGTTAAAAGTGGTGCGGGACAATTTGGCTTTCCGAACTTTCGAGTTTCCTCCGCTACTGCTTTCGGACCTTCGGCCTTCCATTAAACCCTCACAATTTCATTTCGTCTTAATAAAAATCAAACAAATATTACCATGAAAAAGATCATCAGAATTTTAATGTTGTTATCAATTGTATCACTGTTTGCTGTAACAAATACTAAGGCGCAGGAGATTGTTGTAGGGGTGCGTCCTGTCCATCCTCGTTTGATTAGAAGGACATTCCGTCCTTCACCTCGTCATGTTTGGGTTTCGGAAGAATGGACACCTGTCGGCGGAACTTACGTTTACCATGCGGGTTATTGGGCGCTTCCGCCACGTCCCGGGACAATATGGGTGGCAGGTCACTGGAGGCACCGCCATCGCGGGTATATCTGGGTAGGCGGCTTTTGGAGGTAGGCCCCCCAGCCCCCTAAAGGGGGAGTAATGTTGCTAACTTAAGGAATTCAATATTCGACATTATTTTAACCTTATATTTTTATTTTATTTAATGGCGTTACAAAAGAGAACTAAAAGTTAAAGCTCCCCTTTAGGGGGTTGGGGGGTTAAATAGAAATAGCCAGGCTCTCAACCCTGGCTATAACCAAACTAACATTATCATTAAATATTCACTCCGGCACTTATACGTAATAGTTATATCAGGGTTACAAAAAAAATGCCCGGCCTTTTGAGCCCAAGCATACCTATGATAGAATGTCATTAAAATCTAAACGTTGAAAGCAAAAATTAAACTTTAGAATGCACTAATTATTAATGCAAAGTCTTACGTTTAATCATTGAAATACTTGTTCTGATGATGAAAAAAACAGGAACTGCCTGTATTATTATTCCGATCCAAGCGAGAGTACTCATGATAATTGATAATGTTGATTAATAATGTGAGTGTGAACTATATTATCGCGCAAAAATCATACCCCAAAATCAGAAATGCCTTAGTTACGGATACCTGAAACAATTATTTTATAATTTCAATTTCGCTATGATAAAGACGGGGAAAATAACAGCAATAATTACCCATATTGTGCAAAAAATTACACAAAAAACCAACACTGCCAAGCCAATTAATGATTTTAAAGCTTAGTGAATTTTCAGAATGTTTAGATAAATAAGGTAAACGATACTTGTTTTTTTCTGCTTAATTATTAATTTACATATTAACTGTGAGCTTAATAGCAAATTGATAAACATTTCCTGAAAAGCTCTAATAATAAAAATTTATTCCGGAGTATTAAATACTGCAATATAAGTGCCAATCGGTGAGTCGTGAGCGGCTGACAACTGCCTGCTGCAAACCGCCCATTGCCTACTGCTACTGTAAACCGCCCATTGCCTACTGCAAACTGTAAACTGCCTACTGCAAACTGCTACTGCTACTGTAAACTGTCTACTGCAAACTGCTACTGCTACTGCTACTACCCTTGGCCAGCATTGCTTCCTTAATATACCTTACCGGGGCGCTGCCATAGCTTAAAAATTTCTCGTTAAAATCTTTTAATTTATACTTATCGCCCATCTTCTTTTTATAAGCATCACGCAAGTCCATTATCTCTTTATAACCGGTAAAATAACTGTCAAGTTGCACACTTGTCACACTTACCCGTTTCCATTTTCCTTCCGCTTCGGCCTGCTGCTGAAATGCCTCGTGTATAAGTAATGTTAAAGCATCCTGTTTCGACATATTTTGGGTATGTACCCGATAATCTAAAATAGTGTTACAAACCGAGCGCAAATGCCATTTGTACCACATCAGCCTCATCTCGGGCTCTTCATTGCCAAATCCGTTATCCAGCATCATTTCTTCACTGTAAACCGCCCAGCCCTCGATCATGGCGGTATTTCCAAAAACCGATTTAATAAGGCTCGGCGCCTTGTTGGCATATAACAACTGAACATAATGGCCAGGAATGGCTTCGTGGATACATAATATCGGCAGCGTATAATTGTTGTATTCGCGCAGGTAGCTTTCAGCTTTTGCGGACGGCCAGCCTGCAAGGCTGCCCACATTAAAATATGAATTGCCCGTCTTATCATACGGGCCCGGTGAGCTCATTGAAGCTTCGTTAACTCCGGCCATATAGCCCGGCTCTTTACGCACGATCAATGGTTTTGAAGCGTCGAGTGTAACAAGGTCTTTTGCTTTCACAAAGGCGGTGAGTTTGGGCAGCTCGTTCACAATGGCCGACTGAAATTCGCCGGGTTGAACGTGCTTTGAAGAAAGCGTATCAATAACTTGTGCGATCAGATCAAGCGAATCAGCAGGCATTGGCTTTGTACCAAAATATTTGGGCCATAATTTTTTGCTGATCTTCGCCATTTCCCGGTGTATAGATTTTTTGCTTTCCGCTGCGGCATTGTATATCTGCTGAGCAGTAGATTCGGATTGGATCTCATATTTAAATTTTGCCTCGTAAAGTTCTTTGCCCAGCCTGAAACTTCGCGGATGGTCGTTTTTTAAGGCTTTAAGCCATTCAGCAAAAGCTTTTATCGTTTCGGCTGATACACGGGCCCGCTCAAGCATCGGTTTTTGCTCGGCCTGCGGGATGTTACTTTTCTTCAGCGAGTCGGCGAAATCTTTTTCAATCACTCCAATACCGCCAAGGTGCTGTTCAACGGCCAGGTTAGTTAACTCGATAGCCGGGTTTTTGATCTGTTTTTCGGCTTCTTTATAGTATGCCGGTATATTGGCCATTTTCTCGTAAAAATTGCGCAAACGTTTAGCAAGCGGGGCATAATGTTCATTAAGTATGTAAGCAAAAGTGCCGATAATGTTGTAGGAAGAAGGATCCCATTGGTACGATCTTAATTGCTGGATATTCCATTCCATCAACTCCATTTGATTTTGCATTATATGATAATCGATCTTATTTGCATCCGATAAGGTAGTTACTTCAAATCTGCTCAATGAGTCGATTTGAACCTTTGCAAAATTGACCATCTTATCCCTGTGCTTATCATCAGGTACAAATAATAAACTGTCATATTTATGGTAGCCTACGGATGTTGCCCAATCGGGATTTAATTTCCAAAGGCCTTCCAGGAAAGAGTTCTCATAAACGGAAAATGCGGCATCGTCCCTGTCTGCCTGAGGGCTTACGCCTCCATCTTTTTTACATCCGGTACATGCTGTAACAATTACAAGAGTTGTATATAATATTTTTTTTACCACGAGGTTGCCAGGTTAACTTTTGATGGATAAACTTAAAACATTTAACCGGAATAAATTATTTTTTCAACCAATTTAAAGAAAATTTGTTACTGTTAAGAGTGGGCAGTGGGCGGCAGGCAGTTAGCAGTGGGCAGTTTGCAGTTTGCAGCAGGCATTAAGCTTTAATTCTGCAAACTGCCCACTGAAAACTGGCAACTTTTATTAAGCAAACTGCAAACTAAAAACTGCAAACTTTTCTCAACATGGATGACCGGCATAAAATAATTATCGACGAATTAAAAAAGTTACTGCTTGGCGGTACGGCGCATGTTTCATTACATGATGCTTTAAAAAATCTAAATCCCGATTTGCGCGGCCTTAAGCCCGACAATATGCCGTATAGCATCTGGCAATTAGTTCAGCATATCAGTGTAGCGCAATGGGATATGATTCAATTTTGCAAGGCGGCTGATTATAAATCGCCAAAGTGGCCGGAAGAATACTGGACGCCGCAAAGCGCTCCGGCAGATGATAAAATCTGGAATGGGGCCATATTACAAATAGAAAACGACCTTGATGAATTTATTGAATTGTTGGAGCATAGCGATATTTATCAGGAAATACCGCATGGCGATGGACAAACTATTCTGCGGGAAGCCTTACAAATAGCTGATCATAATGCCTATCACTTAGGTGAGATCATTGCTATAAGGAGGTTTTTGGGAGATTGGAAGTAGGGCGCAGGCCAGCCCCCTCTAAATCTCCCCCGGTAGGGGAGACTTTAAGAAAAAAGTGAAGAAATTCATTAATCGATATTAAATGCTTAACTTAATAGCATTGGGGAGACTTTAAGGAGCATTTAAAAAAAAGACATTTCTTTAAAGAAGCGACATTAAAAAGTCTCCCCTACCGGGGGAGATTTAGAGGGGGCTTACTTCACCTTATTCACAAATTCAACAATGCCTGGCACCAGTGCAGCGCTAAGCGGCAGGTCGGGTTTGCTGTAGGTAGCCAGGTTTTGTTCCTCATCTGCCGGGGCGTCTTTTAGTACATGGTTCATGCCTTTAATTGGCAGGTAGGTGGCGTCTGATTTTGCTTTTTTTAATTTTTCACCATTTTCGGTTGGTACCGACAGGTCGGTGGTTCCCTGTATAATCAGAACGGGCAATTTTATTTTTTTTATCCCGCGCTCAGGAACTATCCGGCACCACGACATTAAAAAAGTTTGCCGGTTCGGGCCTGCAATATAATACAATGAAGGATCGACATTGGGGACGCTTTTACCTTTTTTCAGGCTGTCTAAAATACCTTTAAACTCATCAGCCTGGTACCTGGGCCTTGATTTCATTTGTTCAGTTAATATTTTATCGGCCTGTTCACCGGCGCCTTCGGCAGAAATATATGCTTTTACAGGCTCATCAAACATAGCTAACATGGCTACCAGTGCCCCTTCGCCATGCCCGAACAGTATGATCTTTGAAAACCGCTGGTCGTCATTTAACATGTTTATCAAACTAACGGCGTCATCGCCGTAATCATCGATACGCAGCTGCGATTCTTTAGTAGTGCTCACGCTTTCGCCGACCATGCGTTTGTCATATCGAAGCGAGGCTATGCCGTTTTTACCTAAATCATAAGCCAGCAGCTTATAGGTATTCGCCGCAATGTCTAATTTGGCGTTGTTGCCATCCCTATCGGTAGGTCCGGCATCGCCAATAATTAATACCACGGGTATTTTCCCGTTCACATTTTTTGGCATTACCAGCGTGCCCGAAATTGAACCTGATAAGGTTTTTAGCAATACCGGCGATTCAGTTATGGAAGGATCGATTACCCCATTAGCCGCAGCGTTTTCCTGGTAAGGACTTAAAAGCAATCCGGTTAATTTATTTTGTGCGTTTAACGAAACGTTTAGCAAAAAGACGCTATTTTTAAAAGTAGCCTTATAAACCGCCAATGATCCGCCATATTTAACAAAATCCGTTTTAACCAGTTCGCCGTACTGCGATTTTAATTGTTCGGTAGTTGGTTTAAATTTATCCAGCGGCAAAGCAATTTTAAATTCAGGGCTAAACATGCCAAAAATGCTGTCGGGCTGGTTATTGTTATAAAATTGTTTAAACTTCGTAACAATGGTTATGTAGTTAGCCGGCTCGGCCTGTGCAAATGCTTTTAAGGTAAAAAGCAGGACAATTATAAAAAAAGCGGCTTTTCTCATCGGGGTATAATCAAGTGGGAATATTTCAGTTTCAAAATTAACAAAAAATTGTAGAGCCGCAATATTTTGCGTCTCTGAACAAATGATGGCATTTAAGATTAATTTCATAAACATTGAGGTCCGAGACGCAAAATATTGCGTCTCTACGAAAATAATCTATTTTTTAAACAGCTTCCCGGTATTTTAAATATATTTATAGCTGATAAATTTTCAGCCGGCCCTTATGAAACAATTGATACTTATCCTCACAGGATTGAGAGCTGCTTTAATCCAAAATAGATGAATAAAGATATTCAAGAAAGTCAGAAGTCGGAAGAAGAAAAGAAGTCGGAAGAGAAAGCTAAATCCGAAATAGAAAATAAATCCGACATCGAACACCCTGAATCCGAAACAAACGAACTGCCAACTGCCAACTCAAAACTGCAAACTGAACAAATGGAAGTACACCACCACCCCGAAGTAGAAAAAAAAGGCCTAAAGGAATATATACTTGAGGGTTTAATGATATTCCTCGCTGTTACCATGGGCTTTTTTGCCGAAAGTTACCGCGAGCATATAAATGAGCGCTCAAAAGAGCGGGAATATATCGTTAATATCAGGAAAGACCTGGTAACGGAAACAGCCAATTTAAATATTTGGATACCATCTATTTATGCAAGGATTATTAAGTTTGATACACTTATTTCTTATCTCGAAACCACGGGACCTGTAAATAACGGAAGCAATATGTATTATCTGGCGAGGTTATCGACCCGCAATGCCATATTTGAACCAAGTGATAATACCATTCTTGAAATGAAAAGTTCAGGCAACCTGCGGCTGATCCAAAACCGAGAAATTGTTAACGACCTGATGAATTGTGAAAGATTGCTGGAACAATACAAAAACCTGGTGGATATTGAACAGAAGGAAGATGTGTTGAGCTATCCTTTGCTTGGGCAGCTTTTTGACGCCGTCGTGTTTGACAAAATGACGATGCTAAATAAAAACAAGATACTGTCAGAACGGGAATATGCAAGCCAGTCAATAGGCGTAATAGCACGGCCCCCGGGCAATCCGCAGCTAATCAGTCGTGACAGGGAGAAGATCAACCTGTTGATCTTTTACCTTCACGAGCGAAAATCAAGCTTTTTGGGTGAAACACGTCAATTGATGGGAATCAAAAAACTGGTTGAAAAACTGATTAAACAAATTGATAATGAATATCACTTAGAAGATGAATGAAAAGAAGAAGTCCGAAGCCGGAAGAGGTGAAAGGCAAAAGGTCAAAGGCGAAATGCGCTTTGAAGCTGGAGATTGAACATTCCGCAATCGGCATTCCGACCTCCGAAATTAATAAATCCGAAATTGAAAATCCGAAATCCGAAATAAAAACCATGGAAGTACACCACCACCCCGATCTGCATCATAAGAAGAAACACTGGAAAGAGTATTTTCTTGAATTTTTAATGATTTTCCTTGCTGTAACCATGGGCTTTTTTGCAGAGAGTTTGAGGGAAAATATTGCCAATAGAGAAAAAGTAAAACAATTATGTGAACAATTGATGCAGGATCTTAAAACTGATACATTAAACCTAAAAAAAGGAATTAAATATGAATCGGCCCTGGTGAAAAAAAATGATAGTTTATCGACATTTTAAAGGCATTAGAAAAAATACAGATGGATAACTTGGGTAATAATGTGACGCCATTTTTTAAATTGCATTTCACTCCGGCTAATCTATATGCAACCTTGCACGGGAAACCCCCGGTGAACGGCGAAATGCGTAATGTCACCCAGCATGATTTTATTCAATTTAGTATGGATATGGTATTGATTGGAAATTTTAATGAAGATATGATAAAGTCTCAAAAGAAGGTGTTCGATAACGCAGTGAAATTTATGGTTTATATAGAAAAGGAATATGACTTAAATGATGACTGAAGATGGGAGAAGTCGGGAAGTCCGAAAGTCGGAAACTCCGGAGCAAGCAGGAAGCCGGAAGTCCGGCGCTTCGGAAGAAGAAAATACTTCCGAAATCGAAAATAAATTCGAAATTCAAAAACAATCCGAAATCGAATATCCAACATCCGAAATAAAACCACTGCAAACTGCTAACTCAAAACTGCAAACTGAAACAATGGAAGTACATCACCACCCGGAAATTGAAAAGAAAGGACTCAAAGAATATTTGCTGGAAGGCTTAATGATATTTTTAGCCGTAACAATGGGCTTTTTTGCCGAGAGCTACCGCGAGCACCTGGGCGACCGTGCAAAGGAAATAGAATATATGCGCAGCATGGTGCAAGATCTAAGGGCTGATACCACTGAAATAAGGAGATCTGAAAAAGACTTTAAGCTTACTTGCTCAGTAATCGATACCATGCTTACTTGTTTAAAATCAGATAGGCCGGACCCGGCTATCATTAATCGTGCTGTATCCAATTACTTTTGGACCTATACAGGTTTCAGCTATAATAACCATACCGTTCAGCAATTAAAAAGTTCAGGTAACTTTAGGCTGGTCCAGGACAAAGCAGTAGCGGACAGCATTTTAAAATATGATAATATTGAAAATGCATTTATTCTCAATCAATATAACGATCTAAAGGGCACGCTGATGACCTATAAGAATATCGAGGCAAAAGTTATTTATTACAAGGACTTAAATAACTTAAATACCGATATTCGGGGCTTTAGCCCGACTGACTTTGCCCGAACAAGTAAACCTGCATTTGTAACAACGGACAAAGAGTTGCTTTCTTCCTACTACAATAGTCTTTTTATTCATGAAGCGCTTTGCCATACCTTTTTATCGAGTTTAAAGCGTACGCATACGCGTGCTGCAAGATTAATCACATTTATTAAAAAAGAATATAATTTAGAAGATGAGTGATGGGAAGAAGAAATCGGAAGGCGGAAGGCCGAAGTCCGAAATCGGAAGAAGAAAATAAATCCGAAATCGAAAATAAATCCGAAATCGAACATCCGAAATCCGAAATCAAAAACATGGAAGTACATCACCACCCCGACCTGCACCACGCGAAGAAGCCCTGGAAAGAATATATTCTTGAAGGTTTAATGATATTCCTCGCTGTAACGATGGGCTTTTTTGCCGAGAACCTGCGGGAGCATATCAGCGACAGTAATCGTGAAAAGGAGTTCGCCAAAGCGCTATATGCCGAATTGTCAGCCGATTCAGTTGTTGCAGCCAATAATCTGCTCCTGCGCATCGGAAAAGCAAAGGATCTGGATTATTTGTATGCTTATTTTAAAGATAGTTCGTTAACTGTTTTGCCGCGCAGGTTTTATCCGGCTTTTACAAATGGATTGTACCTGATCAATAGTTATCAGTTTGAACCAAAAGATGGTGTGCTGGGCCAACTGAGAAGTTCGGGCTCCGAACGGTATTTTAAAAGTGTGGCCCTGCAAAAGTTATTGGGCGATCTGAGCGTGGCCATTAATAATATGCGCTATCGTAACGACCAGGAATACCAGTTTTTTGCCAGTCCGCTTAAAGCTTTTCTTTTGAAATATTATGATTTTAGCTGGCTCAACCAATTAAGGCAGGAGGAAGCTTCCAGTAGTATACTCGACCAGATAAATGCCTACCGGCAAAGCAATCGCGAAATTAAAGGCAATATCTTAAATGTCGCATCAGTGGACAGGGTTGAAGCAGCCAACATGATGATTTTTTATAAACAAATGCTGCTGTCAACACAAACCCTTCAATTGAATAATTATATTGTAGCCAACCGGAAGATACTGGATTTTTTACGGAAAACATATACTTTAGAGAATGAGTAAGAAGTCGGAAGTCGGAAGGCGGAAGTCAGACGAAGAAAAGAAGAAGTCGGAAGTCGGAAAAATTTTTGGTTGTAAATTTCCAGTAAACAAATCCGAAATTGAACATCCGAAGTCCGAAATCAGGTAAATCCGAAATCAAAACCCTTATCTTTGCGGCATAGTAACTGACATTCTATGCTTAAAGGATTTTTTAACGTTCCCGTGCCGTTGAATGAGATCGTATTAAATTACGGTCCGCGCAGCGTGGAACGCGCGGCGCTCAAAGCTGCTTTGGATGAGGCCCGCGCCCACCAGATCGATATACCCATGTACATTGGCGGCAAGGAAATACGAAGCGGTAAAACCGCCGAAATACGTCCGCCGCATGATCATAAACATGTACTGGCTACTTACCATGCGGGTGATAAAACCCATGTGGCCGCTGCTATCGATGCCGCATTAGCCGCAAAGGCCGGTTGGGAAAACCTGCCCTGGGAACAAAGGGCGGCTGTATTTTTAAAAGCTGCCGACCTGCTTGCCGGGCCCTATCGGGCAAAGATAAACGCGGCCACCATGCTCGGCCAGTCAAAAAATGCCTACCAGGCGGAGATTGACGGCGCCTGCGAACTGATAGACTTTTTGCGCTTTAATGTGCATTACATGGTGCAGATATACCAGCAACAGCCCCCCATATCCGGCAAAGGCGTATGGAACCGCGTGGAACAACGCCCGCTGGAAGGTTTCGTTTTTGCTTTAACGCCATTTAACTTTACCGCCATTGCCGGTAACCTGCCAACATCCGCAGCCCTGATGGGTAACGTAGTGGTTTGGAAACCCGCCAACACCCAAATCTATGCTGCCAATGTGCTGATGCAGGTTTTCCGCGAAGCAGGCATACCGGCAGGCGTGATCAACCTGGTTTATGTTGACGGGCCAACCGCCGGCGAGGTTATATTTAATCACCCCGATTTTGCAGGTATCCACTTTACCGGATCAACCGGTGTCTTTCAAAATATATGGAAAACCATCGGCAACAACATCCATAAATATAAAACCTACCCCCGCATAGTCGGCGAAACGGGCGGCAAGGACTTCGTTTTGGCGCACCCAAGCGCTGATGCCGACGTAGTAAATACCGCGCTTATCCGCGGATCGTTTGAGTACCAGGGGCAAAAATGTTCGGCGGCTTCAAGGGCTTATATTCCGGCTTCATTGTGGCCTGCCGTTAAAGAAAAAATGCAGCGGGACATTACCTCCTTTAAAATGGGCCCGGTAGAGGATTTTGAGAATTTCATTAATGCCGTTATCGATGAGAAATCATTTGATAAACTGGCAAAATATATAGATGCCGCGAAAGCTGATAAAGACGTGGAGGTTGTTGCAGGCGGTAAATATGATAAAACAAAAGGCTGGTTTATTGAGCCTACCGTATTGAGGGTAAACGATCCGTACTATGTAACTATGTGTGAAGAGCTTTTCGGCCCGGTACTTACCGTTTATGTATATGAGGATAAAAAGTTTGATGAGGTGCTCGATATTGTAGATAAAACATCCATCTATGCCTTAACGGGAGCCATTATAGCGCAGGACAGGTATGCCATTGCCGAAGCAACCCACCGTTTGCGTAATGCCGCGGGGAACTTTTATATTAACGATAAACCAACCGGCGCGGTAGTCGGCCAGCAGCCATTTGGCGGCGCCAGGGGATCGGGCACTAATGATAAAGCCGGTTCCATGATCAACTTATTACGCTGGGTATCGCCAAGAACTATCAAAGAAACATTTGATCCGCCGAAAGATTACAGGTATCCGTTTTTGGGGAAGGAGATATAATTTGGTTCATAGTTCATGGTTCATAGTTCATGGCCGGATTTTCCGCAGCTGCTATGAACTATGAACCATGAACTATGAACTACTTAAACTTAAACACATTATCCATATTGGCGTTATCATAAGCGCTTACGTTCATATCGATAATTATACCTGTGCTGAGGCTGTACACCCAGCCGTGTACGCCCAATGGCTGACCGCTTTGCCAGGCGTTTTGTACTATAGACGTTTTACAGAGATTGTAAACATTTTCAATTACGTTGTACTCTACCAGGCGGTCGCAGCGTTTGTCCATGTCAGTTATCTTATCAAGCTCATTGGCATGTAAACGGTAAACATCTTTTATATGCCTTAACCAGTTATCAATTAAACCGAACTGCTGGTTACTGATCGCCGCCAGCACGCCGCCGCAGCCATAATGTCCGGTAACTATAACATGTTTCACCTTTAATACGCTAACCGCATAATCAAGCACCGAAAGCATGTTCATGTCCGAATGGATAACCATATTGGCAATATTGCGGTGCACAAATATTTGTCCGGGGGCCGTGTTGGTGATCTGGTTTGCCGGAACGCGGCTATCGGCACAGCCTATCCACAATACCGGCGGCGCCTGGCCATGCGCAAGTGTTTCAAAATATTCAGGGTCAATTTTTAAAGCATTTTTAACGAACCGCTTATTCCCGTCAAGTAAACTTTTGTATAAATTATCGTTGGTATCTTCTTTGGTTTTAGCGCACATTGTTGTTCAAAAGGGGGTTGATTTGTTACTGCAAAAATAGCATTTAAAGCTGGAAGGGCAGGTAAATTCTGTTCATAGGGAAGATAAATATTGCTATCTATTTTTTAAGCAACAATAATAATATTGCCATTGATGCTCCAAATTGGCCAATCCAAAAAACAAACATCCATGTAATAACATTACTGACTGACTTGCGAATATCCCTGACAATATCTGCGAGGTCATCTTTAGTAGCTAATGTCTTAATGGTTGCTTCCATTGATTGTTATTTATTTTTTAAGTAACAACAATAATATTGCCATTGTCGCCCCAAATTGGCCAATCCAAAAAACAAACATCCACTTAATTGTATCAGCCTTAACTTTACCAATTTCCCTGCTCAGATCGTATTTAACGCCTGCTAAGTCTTCCTTCGTAGCTAATGTTTTTATGGTTGCTTCCACAGATCGTTCTGTTTTATTTTTTCAGAAACAAAAAGACTATAGCTAATGTTGCCCCGACCTGCCCAATCCAAAAAATAAACATCCATTTGATATTGTCGGCTTTAGATTCACCTATGTCTTTACGAAGATCATACCTAACATCGGCTATTTCGTTTCGGACTTTTGTAAGATCATTGCTTATCTCTTTGCGTAGATTCGCAATATCATCCTTCGTAGCCAATGTTTTAATGGTTGCTTCCACAGATCGTTCTGTTTTATTATCGATATATTTAAACATCGCCTCGGTAGTATCGTTACCTAATTTTTCGGATAGTAATTTATACAGCCGGGCTGTTTCTTTTGCTTCTAAGTACATAACAAATGTAGTGATTAAGGATTTAATTTCAATTTTATATTTGGTTGATTAAGTGAGTAGTTGATTGCGTGAGTAGTTGATTGAGTAGGAAACATAAGCTTCGGGCTACCTTCAAAACTTAATCAACTCAATCCAACTTAATCAACCACTCACTAACTCCACCCACTAATTCCGAGCCCCCAACTTAATAAACTCATTAACCACCACCTCGCAGAAATAGCGTTTAATGCCATCCTTATCAATATAGTTACGATTGGTTAGCTTGCCTTCAATGGCTACCGAATCGCCTTTTTTTAGGCCTTCTTCGGCGAATTTGGCCTGGTTCCCCCATAAAACTAAATTGTGCCATTGGGTTTCGGTTACTTTTTCGCCTTTGTCGTTTTTGTAGCTTTCGCTGGTTGCTAATGAAAGTTTGGCCAATTTCTTGTTGCCATCATAACTTTTTACTTCGGGGTCCATACCCAGGTTGCCTACCAGGCGTACGCTGTTTCTTAATGTGTTCATGTTGTTAAAAATTAATTCCGTTTTTTAAATTGATGATACAAAAGTGTGGATGGTAAACTTACTTACCCGGTTATTAATCATTTATAGGCATTTATATACCAGTTTAACCCAAAGGGCATGAAATGTTTATAAGTTTAAAACAATAATTTATTTGTTGTAACGATTAAACTATATTAGCGTCATATAGTCAATTAATAGAAGTTCTTTGAAATTCGGTCATTTGATAAGTTGTTTATATAAATATAAAGTTTATATTTATAGCCTGTAAACTAAATCCTTATTAAGCATGACCCTTAATGATTTTTTTATCTCCTTAATTTCGGGCATAATTTCAGGCGTTATTGCATCTGGAATATTTTTTTATTTTATCTCGACATTAAGGCCTAATTTACAAATTAGTCATACTATCTGTAAATCAGAAGACGACAAAGGAGTTTTCTACGGATTTAAAATACTAAATAATTCAAACTTCCACGTATTAGATTTAAGAGTTGAAGTTATATTAATGTCCCCTTTTAACTCCAATGGCGGAACAAATAATGCAATGGAGTGGATAAAATTGCGGCGCGATCATATCCTTCTTTTTCCCCGTTATAGGAAAAAAGATGATAAGGCCGCTTATGCATTGATAGTTGCAACCAGAGATAATTTAGAAGAGATTTGGAACAATGATGCTCAATTTCTCGTAATAAAGGTGCATGGCAAACAGTCGTTTAGTGGAATGTCAAGATCATTCGAACAGAAATATTACACTAAAAAGAGTTGTATCAAAAACGGATTATTTAATTTTGGCAAAACATTTGTTGTTTCTTAATATATTTTTTATAATTGTAAAACCATTCCTGAAAACTTTATGTCCCACTATGAATCAAGACACAGTGTTAATTTAAGGAACTAATCTGTAAAGAAAACTTCCGAATAAAAAACCTCTTAATTAGAGGTTTTTTTGTTTTTATCTCCTTTATTTTCGGGATGACTTAATATCTTCATAGCTTCTTCAAACGGTACATTTAGGCCGTCCATAACCTGCGATGGTTTTTCTTTTGGCTTCCTTTTTTTCGTTTGCTTTATTTTTGCCATGTGCTGTTAACCGCTTGTAAGTAATGCGGTGATTAGACAAAGATACCATTTTATCAAATCTTTGCGCCTCTGTAATTTCACGGCTGTTAAACCTAAAAGCGTACTCTTCTAAATAGTTCTGAACATGGTAGGGAGTTATAAAATGATAAGTCCCGTAAATGCCGCGTTTTAACAAACTCCAAAAATTTTCAATACTATTTGTGCTTACTTCGCCTCTCACATATTCCCTAAGCATGTGCTTAATGGTTTGATGATCGTACAGGCGTTCCATTGAACTGTATGCCACGTGTTCATCTGTCATTAGCTTTGTACCTTGATGAACCGATTTAACAAGGAACGGTATTATATTTTCGTAATCTGATTTATCAATTTCCTTTAACCGTACTTCTCCGCCTCTTTGAACCGCACCAACAACGGCAATTTTTCTTTGCGCTCCTATTTCTTTAATTTGTTCTTGCTTGTGCTTGTGCATATTGCCGGGCTTGCCGCCTATGTAAGTTTCATCCGCTTCTACAATTCCTGGAATATCTTTGCCGTCCTTATCTTTTGCGATACTTTCGCCTATTTTGTCATAAGTAAAAGATTGCATCTTAAAGGCATTACGTACCCTTTGCATCATAAACCATGCGGATTTTTGAGTAACGCCAATATCCCTGCCTACCTGTACGCTGCTTATGCCTTTACGATGGGTTGTAAGAATGAATATAGCCATAAACCATTTGGATAATGGTATTGTGCTGTTTTCAAAGATTGTGCCTTTAAGCGCACTAAAATGCTTTCTACAGCTTGCACACTTGTAACGAACATTTGCGCCCTTTAACTGGTAAACGTGATCGTGTCCGCAAAAAGCGCATTTAGGTTGACCGTTCCACCGTAATTGAGTTATATACTCAATGCAGGTTGATTTCTCTTGAAAGTGTATCGCTACATCGTTGATTGTACGAAAGGGTAAAGATTTTCCTAATGGTTGCATGGTTGTAAGCATTATTTGGTTATTTCGTTAACAATACTTACCTTTGCGATAAGTATTAAAGGGAAACGGTTGTCCTTCGGTTTCAAAGTCCGATGTGCTATATACACCAACCGTCACTCCCTTATATCTTCTTAAAAACCCGCCTCATTGTGTCTCGAAACCTCATTTGGCGGGTTTTTTATTAAATTTCTATTTTTTTCTTTTCTTTAATTAAACCCTTATCGTACATATATTCCTGCTTTGGAGTGTTTGGTGCTTCCAACCAATTAGGACTGCCATAAAAGCTATTTTGATTAGACGTACCAACAGTTATTTTTTCAATTGCGTTATCCTTCAACAAAGCAGATTTTGCACTATTAACGCCATCTTTTACGTCCTCCCGTGAAATCTTTGGACTTCCAGCATGGATAATATCAATTAACTGGGTGATGTTTAAAAATCTATTTTCCGATTTAAGCACCTTTGCTATTTTTTCCTTATAGCTATCTTTAGAATTAAAAACAGCTGATTGGATTGATCCATGATGCGGGGTTAAAAATAACCCGCTATTTAATGATAAAACCGCATCTATTGACGCTATCTTTTCTAATAATTGTTCTTTAAGACTTTGTAAGTCTTGAATAGTGTTTTCGTTCATTGTGTCTCGAATTAAAGGAACGTTCAAAGGTAATGCAAAATAGTCCATATTTCCAAATTTTATTTGATATAAAAACAATACGATTAATTACATGGCTAAAAATTCAAACACACGAATAAGATTATTAGTTATTGACTTGATTATTAATGTGGTGTGCAATAGTATTAGTATTAATAGATTATATATGTACTATATAGTTTATAAGATACACTATATAGTACATTAGATACATTATGTACATTATGTACAAGTTTAACGCCAATATATTTAAACCTTCAACCAATACACATTCTTTTTACCTTCTCTTTGTGCGCTTAATTTCCCCAACCTGTATAATCTTGACGACACATAAGTAACACGGTCGTAAAGTGCTTTTACATCTTCAACGCTTTTATCAATCTTTGTAATGTATTCGGTTATGTCCCTTGCATCGCCTCTTGTGATTTTAGACAATACAAACTGTATTTTCTTTTCAATGGTTGATTTAGGATTGTACATTAACGTAGCTATTGCAAGCTCATCAACATCATCTACAACTTCATCCATTAAGTAAGGCAAAGCGTCCAGTGGGTCAATATCCCTGATGTTTTCAAATGCCTTAATGGCAATATTAACCCGTTCAAGCTCAACCATTAGTCGTGCTTTCTTTACTCTAAGTTGTGTTAATACTTGTGCATCCAATGCGTCCATCTTGTTTTTTGTTGGCTGTATTGCCCGAAAAACACAAGATAAAACAATATTTTGAGGTATCAAAGCACAAGATAATTTATTTTTTTGGGTTAAAGCGGTATATAAGTACCCATTTATAGGCGACAATTTCCGTTTGTAACCGTTTGCAAACGGATAGTATTTGGTGTACCTTTAAAAAATGAATGAAGAAAGAGTTTGCCTGGATTGCGGCACCGTTCTGCATGGCAGGGCCGACAAAAAATTCTGTAACGACCTTTGCCGTAACAATTATAACAACCAGCTAAACAGCAGCAATTATAACCTGGTGCGCAATGTGAATAATATCCTTCGCCGTAACCGCCGGATACTGGAAGAGTTAAACCCTTCAGGCAAAACAAAAACCACAGGGAAAAAATTAAGTGCAAAAGGATTTGACTTTGAGTATCATACCCGAAGCTATCAAACCCAAAATGGCAAAACCTACCATTTTTGTTATGAATACGGTTATCTGCCTTTAGAAGGTGACGAAGTATTGCTGGTGAAAAGAGAGGTGGAGTGATTTCGGATTTCGGATGTTCGATTTCGGATTTATTTTATTTTTGCTTATCATTTTAATTCCTAAATTATTATTCTTAAATTCCGAAATCGAAATTCCGAAATCCGAAATCAGACTATGATTATTCACCAATTTTACGATAAGGATTTGGCCCAGGGCTCATACGCTGTGGTCAGGACCGGAAAAATGATCCTGATCGATCCGGCCCGCGACCCGCAGCATTACTACGATTTTGCAACTTTGAACGAGGCTGACATCGTGGGCGTAATTGAAACGCATCCTCATGCCGATTTTGTTAGCTCACACCTTGAGGTTCATCAAACCACAGGCGCTGTTATTTATGTAAGCAAACTTGTGGGCGCCGAATACCCGCATGAAACCTTTGACGAAGGCGATGTAATATGGCTAAACGATATCAAGCTTAAAGCGATTAATACTCCTGGTCATTCGCCCGACTCTATCTGCATATTGGTTGAGGATGAAAACGGTAATGAACAGGCTTTGTTTACCGGCGATACTTTATTTGTTGGCGATGTTGGCCGCCCCGACCTGCGTGAAAATGTGGGCAATATTACTGCCAAAAGAGAGGAGCTGGCCCGGCAAATGTATCATTCCACCCGCGAAAAACTAATGAATTTGCCGCACCATATCGCAATTTACCCGGCGCACGGCCCCGGCTCGTTATGCGGAAAAAACATGAGCCCCGATCTGCAAAGCACCATCGGGCGTGAGCTGCGCGAGAATTATGCGCTGCAGCTGATGACTGAGCCTGAATTTGTAAAAAAGATCATAGCCGACCAGCCATTTATACCGAAATACTTTGGCAGCGATGTGGAGCTAAATAAAAAAGGGGCGCCTGCTTTTTCAGCCAGCATTGACCATGTTTTGCGGCTAAGCGGCGGCATAACGCTTGAAAAACATGCAGTGGTTATAGACACGCGACCGAATGCCGAATTCAAAAAAGGACATGAAAAGGGCGCCATCAATCTTCAGAATGGCGGACAATTTGAAACGTGGCTGGGTTCGATCGTGAGCCCGAATGAGCGCTTTTACCTAATTGCTGATACCGAAGAAGAGTTGGAAAAAGTTATCGTGAAGGCCGCGAAGATCGGTTATGAAAGGAACCTGGCAGCTGGAATCTCAAGGCCTGAATACCCCGAACTGCCGGCCAGGAATTTTAATCTCCCACGTTTTTCGACTAACCCCCAAAAATATACGATCGTAGATGTGCGTAATCCAAACGAGACAGAAGGAGGTTTGATATTCGATGGTGCTATTGTAATTCCCTTACCTGAGTTGCGGGAACGGGTTGACGAAATACCTGATGATAAACCAATAGTGGTGCACTGCGCAGCGGGCTATCGTTCAGCGGCGGCTGCCAGCATCGTGGCAGGAAAAATATCGGCTGTACCTGTTTTGGACCTAAGCGACGCTGTATTGGAAATCGGCCGCTACCAGGCTGAGCATTGATCGGGCTATTTTTATCCGGCTATCGCTTTAATCACACCAATAGGGACGTAACCAGTTAAGATGCTTGAGATAGTAAAAACCGCCGATGGTTCAAATACCATTTACAACCCGCAGGTTGGTGAAAATTACCATTCAAAACATGGTGCAGTTGCAGAAAGCAGGCACGTGTTTTTAAATTCGGGGTTAGTATACTTTTTGGACGCACAAGCCTCCTCTAAATCTCCTCCGCTTGATGGTGGAGAGACTTTAGCTGCGACCGCGGTTTCTTTTAAAGTCTCCCCAACCGGGGGAGATTTAGAGGGGGCTCGTGTTTCGATATTAGAAGTCGGTTTTGGTACTGGTTTAAACTTTCTGCTTAGCGCTGATTTTTGCACTGATAAGGGAATAACCTTGGATTATACCGGTATCGAAGCATATCCGTTAAGCCTGGAAATGATTAGCCAAACCGGTTATCATCAATATGTGTCCGAAGAATTATGGCGGCAATTCATAATCAATTATGGAACGAATCTGCTGTTGCCTGTTAAATTACTTCCATGCTGCCAACTGCAAATCGCCAACTGCAAACTATCAGACTTCCAATCCGAAAAGCAATATGATATTATTTATTTTGATGCTTTCGCCGCAAACTATCAACCTGAAATGTGGGACGAAACTGCCATAAGTCACACTGTACATTTCTTAAAACCGGGAGGGGTGTTTGTTACCTATGCCATTACCGGCAACCTAAAACGTTCGCTAAAGGCGTTGGGTTGTAATATTGAGAAAGCGCCAGGTGCGCCAGGCAAAAGGGAAATGTTAAGGGCGGTGAAAATGATCACAGATTAATGTGATTTTAGGATTTCACCGATTCCTTTTCTAAAAAGATTTGTCAACTTTTAAAAGTTGACAAGGCTAATTTTTTATTGATTGAAAAGATTTACATGATTTCTCTTTGGTGTAAGTTTATAATGCAGGATCATTTTGTAAGCCAACGATCATTTTTCTCCTCGCCTTCATAATAAACGAATTCGGCATTGCCAAATACCAATAAAGTTCCCATACCATAACCAATGGTTTGTGAAAGAGCCAAATCAATAGCTATTCGCTTGGTATCAATGTGCGCATTTTCTGAAATAACGTAACATTCTTTTATGCCACCAATTCTTTGTTTTACATTATATTCGATAGCAGAACTTATTTTATTAAACTTTGAAAAATTCAAGTCTTTAAAATGTGCCAATTCAGCAATGAACTTCTTCCTTTTGGCATTATCTGAAATAAAATTCAAGTAACGCTCCTGCTTATCTTTAATTATAAAATGTCTTATAACATTGCTTTCTAATAAAATATCCTGTCCCATGATTAAATTTAGGTGATTATCATTTTCAATAAAATTAACTTTCCGATTTTAAAGATTTGTCAACTTTTAAAAAGTTAAATCTAATCACATTTATGGCGTAACTGATTGGGTTTATTACATAGTTACTTCCCGTCTTTCGGACTTCCCCAACAAAACCCTACTTTTACCACGCTAATTCGTGTAATTCGAAAAAGTTCGTGCAATTAGTGCAAATTCAATTAGTGAAAAAGATGCCATTAATACCCCCACCCGCAGCGCTCACACCCGAAACTGCTTTTAAACGGCTCGTTACCATTATGGACGATCTGCGCCTGAACTGCCCCTGGGATAAAAAGCAAACGCTTGAAAGCCTGCGTCATTTAACTATCGAAGAAACTTATGAACTTTCAGATTCGATACTTGACGGCAATATGCCCGAAATAAAAAAGGAGCTCGGCGATATTATGCTGCACCTTGTTTTTTATGCCCGGATAGCCTCAGAAACCAACGACTTTACTATTACTGACGTACTGAATAGCATTTGTGACAAGCTGGTGAACCGTCACCCGCATATTTACGGCGATGTTGAGGTGCAGGATGAAAATGATGTAAAACGTAACTGGGAGCAGATAAAACTAAAAGAAGGCAATAGCTCGGTATTGGGCGGTGTGCCGGCATCGCTGCCCGCCCTCGTAAAAGCATCGCGCATACAAGAGAAAGCAAGAGGGGTTGGATTTGATTGGGAGGAAAAAAGCCAGGTGTGGGCCAAAGTGGAAGAAGAAATGCAGGAGTTCAGAAATGAGTTTAACGCAGAAGACGAAACAACGATCGACCATGAAAAAGCTGAAAACGAGTTTGGCGACTTATTATTTTCATTAATTAACTATGCCCGTTTTATAAATATTAATCCGGAAGACGCTTTGGAGAAAACTAACCGTAAATTCATAAAACGCTTCCAGTATCTCGAAAGCAAGGCGCTGGAAAACGGCAAACAATTGCACGATATGAGCCTTGCCGAAATGGATATATTTTGGGAAGAAGCGAAGAGAACTAAAATAAGCTGATATATTGTAGCGTTTATAACGGAATTACGTATCCCTATTAAATCACAAATAATATGAAACGAAAACTACCTTATTTATTACCATTATTACTCGTATTTGCAAGCGGATGTCTTACTGATAAAAACAATGCACCAACCCCTGCTAATGCACCGGAAGGGACTTTTGCCGGAAAATTCAAGTTTACCCATATACATGCACAAACAGGTGCAGTTGACAGCGCCACAGCAAACATTCAACTAAAAATGGAAACGGCAACGGGTTTCCAGGTTACGGGCGATACCTCGACAGTACATGCCGGCAGTTACGGCAGTTATATTGTAAGCACACCTTACAGCAATGTCGACTTTATTGACCATACTTATCCAACCACGGGCGTACCTGCAAAAAATCACTTAAACGGTGTCTATACCTATTCGTACGATGGTACGACTTTACAATTGGTTGCCTATGGAGCCTTTGATACACTTAGTTATTACTACAATTTGAAGAAAATAGGAAATTAGTTTGAGGTTGATTAAGTTGATTGGGTTGATTAAGTTAGATTAAGTTAGATTAAGTTGAATTAAGTTGATTGGGTTGTAATGTTGGCTGTTAACTCCTAAATACTCAACCGCCGACAACCGTTGAACCAATGAACTAATGAACTAATGAACCACTCACTTAATCAACTTAATCAACCCAATCAACTAATTTCCAAAACCAACTGTAGCGATATGATCCTTTATTCCGTATTGGATAGAACACAAATTAAATTAAAGCTGAATTAAACACATTTAATGCATCAATCGGGGGGCATTGCTGAAGAAGAAATCATCAGCCAATGCAAAGCGGGCAGCTTAAAATACCAGGAACTGCTTTATAAGCATTTCTATGGCTACGCCATGGGTATAAGCTTACGCTACAGTTTAAACCGCGACGATGCTTTGGAGGTAGTGAATGATGCTTTTATAAAGATATTTAATAACATAAACAATTTTAACAGCGATAGGCCATTTAAAGCCTGGCTTCGCACTATTTTAGTTAATACTGCCATTGACCGCCGGCGCAAAGATTTAAAATTTCAACTAAATGTCGAGCTGGATTACGCGACACCGGTAAGCAGCTCAAATGTAATTGAAAACCTTAATGCGCAGGATATTTTAAGGCTGATGAAGCAATTACCGCCAATACAACTCGCCATTTTTAATTTATATGAGATAGACGGGTATAACCATGATGAGATCGGGCAGCTTTTAGCTATACCGGTGAGTTCGTCAAGGGTTTATTTGAGCAGGGCTAAAGAAAAACTAAGAAATGTTTTAAGATCAGAAGAACAAAGACATGGACGATCAGTTGGATAACAACTTAAAGGACCGCATCAAAGAGGTATTCGAAAATCTTGAAGACCCCTCTGCAGATGAAGGCTGGTTGCAGCTCAGAAAAAAATTTCCTGAGGAGCAATCAAACCGCCGCGCATTTGCATGGATATGGTGGGGCGCTGCCGCTGCAATTTTACTTTTATTTTTGACCATTGGCTTTTGGATGTACAGTACAAATGACCAGCTTAAAAAATATGCAGTTAAAACACAGAAACACCCTCAGCCCGAAAATTTAACTAAAGTTAAAAGCCACAAGGATACAAATACTAAAACCACACCATTTCATGCACACAAACATCCTAACGCTATTGAAAATAATGCTTTGGCAACCCATTTAAATCCTTTTAAAATATCAAACAAAGCTAAAAACAACATATTTGCTCCGAAAACAGCCTTGATTTTAAATGACACTACAGGCAAAAAAAGATTTATTGCTAAAACAGCTGATACCGTTAAGAAAGCAATCAATCAGCCACCACCCCAACAAGTTGCAAAAACTGATCAGCCAAATAATTCAATTGCTAATTCAACAACAAATCCGGTTATTGTCAAGCCCAAACAGCCTGCAAAATCGATAACTGATATGTTTTCCGAAAACCAGGCTGTAAAGAATAAAAAAACTGAGGACAATTCAAAAAGAGTTTATTTTGAGATATATGCCGGCACTTATTTTAATTATGCCAAAGGGAGCAATAACCAGGCAAACATAGGCGCCGGTATTGCATCGAACATCAAGATCGCTAAAAATCTTAAATTGGTTACGGGTGTAACGATCGGGCAAAACTCCTTAAATTTCAGCTCCGCGGTACCCACCAGTACCGCACAAAGCAATTTAGCTGTTTTTGCTGCGCCTGGTGCACAGGCGCCGGCAAGCGCTGCAAGCGCATTTAGCATAAAAAACGCCGTCAATGTAGCCTCGGTGCCTGCATTTAAAAATTATGATGCTAACCTGCTTGGATTGGACATACCGCTGAACCTTAAATATGAATTTAACCCTAAAAAATATAATGTTTACGTTTTGGCCGGCTTTAGCTCCGGTACGTTTATTAACGAAACCTATACCTATCAATATAATTATCCTGCCCTACTTTCACCATCCTTACAGCAAACACAGGAAGAAATTTCGCGTAAAAAGTTTAACGGCTTCTATTTTGCGAAAACCCTAAACCTGGCTTTTGGACTTGGATATCCATTAGGAAAAAACCACCTGATCCTTGAGCCATTTTTAAAATATCCGCTCGGTGGATTGGGGGCGCAGAACATCCGCTTTGGCGCGGGGGGCGTTAACCTGAAATTCAATTTGCAATCACAAAAAAAATGAAAAAAACCTTATTGGCCTTGTTCACAATTATTTTATCAACACATTTATCCGCTCAAAAGATCGAGGTTTCAATTCAGGCAAATTCAGGCTTGTTTCACTATTCGGGCAATGGGGCCGCATCCACTTCATTTATTAATTCGGCAGGGAGTCCGCAAGGTTATACAAATAACCCTTATGGTAATAAAAATGGTTTTAGCTACGGGGGTGATATACAAGCCCAGTACGTGGGTAAAACCGGTTTTATTGCGGGCCTGCAGGCTGGTTATGAAATTTTAAGAAGTAAAACAGACATCAATGCGGTATATCCCTATAATGTCTATTACTTCACCACCGGAAATTATTACAATGGCCCGACGCCGGCAAAAGGGCAAACCTTTTTGCAGGATCAAAACATCAACATCAATCCTTATTTAGGTTATCGTTTACCTTTTAAAAAGATAAAAATAGACATTATGCCAGGGATGGATTTTGGAATTAATATTAACTCTTATGATAAAGGAAGCGCGACTGCATCAGACGGCACTGTTTATAGGGTTAACCATAAATTGCAAAAGGCGCCCACTGATGTACGGCTGACATTGGGAGTTGCTGCATATTACAAAAAACTTGGAATTATTGTCGGCTGTGCACATGGCCTCGTCAATTACACATCAAACCTTATTGGTATGACTGCCGGTGGTGGTTCATCTGCTCCGCAAATAGTGCACAGCGAACTGCTGCGCTTTGGTATTTCTTACAGGGTGCTCTAAATCGTCAATATATACTAATTATATTAGCCGGATTTTGTATATTTGTATAAGCACTTTATCAATAATTATTTCTTTTTTAAACCGCGTTCAAATAAAAAAAGGTGTCCTTAATCAAGTTTCGTGCCATTTTAACGCCTGGACTTAAATTATTTTACACGTTGTTATACAGGTAGTTATACCTTGTTTTTGTGAATCTTTTCTCTAAACCAGGCTAAAATGCCCAAAAAATTATCACCGCCTAAACGCGTTTAGCCGGGAAAATCGCAAAAATTATCACCGCCTAAACGCATTTAGCCGAAAAAAGTGCAAAAATTATCACCGCCTAAGCGCGTTTAGCCGGGGAAAATGCAAAAATTATCACCGCCTAAATACATTTAGCCGGTAATAATTCCAAGAATTACCAGGACGAAAGCCTTAGGGATTCAAATTATCACCCTAAAGATCGGGATCGAATGGCTTTAAAGTCTCCCTTTCCCTATCTTTAAAAACAATATTTCTTCCTGATTGTCCAATTTTAGGTTTCACAATCGTAATCGTGACGGGACGATTAAAATTATGAAAGAAAGTAAAAACAAGGGATCACCTGTCGCCTCGCGGACCAGAAACATCTTCTACTGGATCACCACCGGATTAGTAACCTTTGAGTTGATCTACGGCGCATTATGGGACTTTGACATTGTAAATAAGGGATATGTTCGCTCGATCATGCAACACCTTGGCTACCCCGCCTACTATTCGCTTATTTTAGGTGTTTGCAAATTGCCGGCTGCAGTGGTATTGCTTTTACCAGGTTTACCCAGGCTTAAAGAATGGGCTTATGCGGGTACGTTCTTTATATTCGGCGGGGCTGTCGCGTCTCATTTATTAGCAGATTACATGGGTAGCCCGATGGTATTTGCCGGCGTATATGCCGGCCTCACCATTGCATCGTGGGCTTTGCGCCCGCAATCACGGAGGATTGGAGATTAGAGGTTAGTCCGAAAGTCAGTCCGAAGGTCCGAAAGAAGCTACAACTGACGTTTCGGTTAAAATAACTTTTGAGGCCAGGAGTTGGAGATTAGTGCAAAAAGGTAATGAACCAATAAAAATTCTTCTTCCTCGTTGTCCAATTTCATTATCATACGTCGTTATGATAGTATAATTCATCAAATGTTTAACCCTGTCTGCCGGTCTCCATGGACTTCCTTGAGGAGGCAGACATTAAAAATTAAAAAAATGGAACAGAGGATTAATGCTTATGAAAAAGGCCAGGGAGCCTTGCAGGCACTGTACGGCTTAGGGAGATATCTTGCAAAATCGCCCGTTGAACAATCACTCTTAAATTTAATTTATTACAGGGTATCGCAAATAAATGGCTGCGCCTATTGTTTGGATATGCACTCGAAAGACCTGCGCGCAGCCGGCGAACCTGAGCAGCGGTTATATGTATTAGATGCCTGGCGCGAAGCCCCTTTCTATACTGACCGCGAACGCGCCGCACTGGCATGGGCGGAAGCCGTCACAAAAATCACAGGCGGCAACGTGCCGGATGAAGTTTATGAAGATGCGCGAAATCAATTTTCAGAAGAAGAGTTGATCGATCTTACGCTGGCCGTTACCACCATTAACAGCTACAACCGGATTAATATAGCTTTCAAAATTAAAGCCGGCGGGTATAAGGTTGGAGAATATGCAATGCAAGAGGCGTAGGGCGTCAAAAAAGCAGTGATTGTTTTTGTGCCGAGTACTGCTAACTTTGATAAAAAAAACAAAAATGAAAGCATTTCTTGGAATGGGGCTCTTGGGCTCAAATTTTGTAAGGGCAATGACTCAGAAGGGTGAGCAGGTACAAGTATGGAACCGGACGGCAATTAAAGCTAAAGCACTGGAAGCATATGGCGCGAAAGCATTCGATGATGTTGTGCAGGCTGTGAAGGGGGTAGACACCATTCATCTTACGCTTAAGGATGATGACACGGTGAATGAAGTGCTGGCTAAGGCGAGCGCCGGATTTCAGGCGGGTGCGGTTATCATCGATCATACCACAACTTCAGCAAAAGGGGCTGCCGAAAGAACTGCTGCATGGAAAAACCGCGGGTACACTTATCTCCATGCCCCTGTATTTATGGGCCCGCAAAATGCGCTGGAAAGCACCGGCACGATGCTGGTATCCGGGGATCAGGCTGTGATCAGTAAGCTCGAACCCGAATTATCAAAAATGACAGGGAAGGTGATGAATTTTGGCCCGGAGGAAGGCAAAGCTGCCGGGATAAAACTTATCGGTAACCTATTCCTTCTTTCGCTCACTGCAGGACTTTCAGATACCCTTTCCCTGGCTAAAGCTTTGGGTATCCCTGCCGCGGATGTATTGGCATTATTTGACACATGGAACCCGGGAGCAATGGCGCCCGCAAGGCTTAAAAGGATAACCGAAGGAAACTTCAAGCAGCCTTCATGGGAATTAAATATGGCCCGGAAAGACGCCCGTTTGATGATAGAAACGGCAAAGCAGGGAGGAACTAAACTGTCTGTAATTCCCGCCATCGCAGCTGAAATGGATCGCTGGATACAAAACGGGCATGGGAATGATGACTGGAGTGTTATTGCGAAAGACAGCATTTAAAAGCAAAACCTTTGAGATATTTCATTCACATAGCCTATCATGGCGCCCGGTATAGCGGCTGGCAAAAACATCCGGGTATATTAAACGTGCAGGAGGTTTTGGAAAGCGCGCTTAGCCGTTTATTAAAAATGCCAATTGCTATTGTTGGCTGCGGACGGACGGACGCCCAGGTACATGCGGGTCAGTTTTTTTTTCATACGGATATTGAAAGGGACTGGGATTTCGACCTATTTTTCAGGCTGAATAAAGTATTGCCGGATGATATTGCCGTTTTTGATATCATCCCTATGCAAGGCCGGCCCCATGCCCGCTTTGATGCCATACAAAGAAGTTATGATTATTTTATCCATACCTATAAAGACCCATTTTTAAGCGGCTTTAGTTCGCTTTATCCTGAACGGAGTCTAGATCTCGATAAAATGAAGGCTGCAGTTGCCCTGCTCCCGCTTTATAACGATTACAGGGCTTTTTGCAAATGCCCCGACAGAATTGAACATACACTTTGCTATGTTTCCTCGGCAAATTTATTTGCTGATATAAATGGCGACAAATTAAGGTTTCAGATCTCGGCCAACCGCTTTTTAAGCAAAATGATAAGGATAATTGTGGGCAGGCTGCTTGAAATTGGCCGCGGGGAAATGAGCCCGGATGAGTTTGAATATTATCTGGCCAATAAACAAACGCCGAAGGTAATTATCCCCGCACATCCGCAGGGGCTTTATCTTTCAAAGGTTACTTATCCTTACCTTGATATTCCTCCCGGCACAACTTTTCCTGCAACGCTCCAAAACAGTTTGGATATTGAATGGCAGGTTGTTTAAAATCGTAGAGACGCGATGCATCGCGTCTCTACGATTTTTACATATCTGATAAATAAGGGGTAGCCATATACAGATCTTCCACCTTTTTTCTCGCCCATGGTGTTTTGCGGAGGAATTTAAGGCTTGATTTTATACTTGGGTCACTAATAAAACAGTTTATACGGATACGTTCGCCCAATTCCTCCCAGCCATAATGGGCTACCAGGGCATTCAGGATCATTTCTAAAGTTTTGCCGTGGAGGGGATTATTGGCCTGTTCCATCATCCGGCAAAAATAATAATTACCTTCGCAGAAACGCAAAATATTGCGTCCCTGCAATGAACTTCGATTTCCGGCTAAAAGTATTTTATACCGTTGCGCAAAGATTAAGCTTTACCAAAGCGGCTGCAGAACTGTTTATTACCCAACCGGCCATTACCAAGCATATTAAGGAACTGGAGCACCAGTTGAACGTGCAATTGTTCAGGCGTAATGGCAACAGTATCGTGCTAACTACTGCCGGAGAGGTTTTGCTGCAATACGCCGGAAAGATATTCCAAACTTATACCGAACTTGAAAATGAGCTGGCTCGGTTAAACAATATGGCGGCCGGCATTTTACACATTGGCGCAAGCACTACGGTTGCCCAAACTATCCTGCCCAAAATACTGGCGCTGTTCAAAAAAACTTACCCCGACGTTCACTTTACCTTTATACAAGGTAATACTGATGTGATCACCCACCTGGTGTTGGCCGAAAAAATAGACATTGCCATTGTTGAGGGCGCCGCCCATCATCCGCAAATTGCTTACGCCCCATTTGCGAAGGACGAGATCGTGCTGGTAACCAGGGCAAATAATCAGCTTTCAAAAAAAGCCGAAATAACACCAAAGCAATTATTAAATATACCTTTGATCTTGCGCGAAGCCGGTTCGGGGACGCTGGATGTGATTTTTAACGCCCTTAATGGCGTGGGCATAAATCCTAAGGAGCTGCAAATCGAAATACAACTGGAGAGCAGCATTGCCATAAAGCAATACCTTTTATATTCTGAAACCGCCACTTTCCTGTCTATCCAGTCGGTGATAAGCGAATTAAAGTATAACGAGTTGAGCATTATCGAAATTAAAGGATTGAAGATTTTCCGTACCTTTCAGTTCATCCAGCTGCATGGCAAAAAATCAAAACTGGTTGATCTTTTTAAACGCTTTTGCCTTTCTCATTATAATGTAAAGTAATCGCTGATTACTATTTATCATTTGTTTCCGGTTATAATAGAGCCGATCTTTGGCTGAGAGCAAGGAATCAAGAGCCAAGAAAAATGGCTGCGGTATTACGGTGGGTAGAGACGCGATGCATCGCGTCTCTACGGTGATCCATATTTTATTATATAACGGACCCGATAATCATCAGTCATTTCTTTTTTGTCTTGATTCTTGGCTCTTGATTCTTGACTCTTATACGAACATTAAAATGGAACTTATAACTACTGATATTTGCATTATAGGAGCTGGTCCGGTTGGTTTATTTGCGGTTTTTGAAGCAGGCTTATTAAAAATGCGCTGCCACTTGATCGACGTATTGCCACAGGTTGGTGGCCAGTTATCTGAAATATATCCCCAAAAGCCGATTTATGATATTCCCGGTTTCCCAACCATCAACGCCCAGCAGCTGGTTGACGGTTTAATGGAACAGATCGAACCTTTTAAACCCTCTTTCTCCTTAGGCGAAAGAGTTAACGAATTGCAACAACTGGAAGACGGCTCATTCATTACCCAAACAAGCGACGGCACGCAAGTACACAGCAAAGTGGTGGTGGTAGCAGGCGGTCTTGGCTGTTTTGAACCCCGAAAACCCGCCATTGAGGGCCTTGAAGCATTTGAAGGCAAGGGCGTAGCCTATATGGTGAAAAATCCTGAGACTTATCGTGGCCGCAAGGTGGTATTGGCCGGCGGCGGTGATTCCGCTTTGGACTGGACCATCTTTTTAGCCGATATTGCCGATGAAGTGACATTAATTCACCGTGGTGATACCTTCCGGGGTGCACCTGATTCTGCCGAAAAGGTGTTTGGCCTGGCTAAGGAGGGGCGTATTAACCTCATCCTTCAGTCCCATATTAAAACCATTAATGGCAACGGCCATTTACAGAATGTGGAAGTCACCGGCAAAGATGATGAAACTTCGGTAATTGCTGCCGACCATTTGATCCCGTTGTTTGGCCTTACCCCAAAGTTGGGGCCTATTGCTGATTGGGGCTTAAACATCGACAAATCCGCTATTATGGTTGATACCGTGGACTACAGCACCAACATAAAAGGCATTTACGCGATTGGCGATATTAATACCTATCCCGGTAAGCTAAAGCTTATTCTATGTGGCTTCCATGAGGCGGCGCTGATGGCCCAAAGCGCCTTTAAACTCGTGTATCCCGATCAGAAATTAAGTTTTAAATATACCACTGTTTATGGCGTAACAGCTTTTTAAGCTGAAAGCAGAAAGACCAAAGCCGAAAGCTTGAAAAGCTTTGGTCTTTCTGCTTTCCGCTTTCAGCTCAAAATAATATGATTAATTTAACAATTGAAGATAGAAATGGCCATCGCGTACCGGTAGAGATACCGGAAGGCATAAGTTTGAGCCTGATGGAGGTTTTAAAAGCGTCGGACCACAATATACTGGCTACATGCGGCGGCATGGCGCTTTGCGCTACCTGCCATGTGCAGGTTGTGGAAGGCCCCGAACAATATTTCCATGCAACTAATACCGAACTGGATTTGCTGGACACGCTTCCCGATGCCAGCCACGATAGTCGCCTGGCTTGCCAGTTAAGGATCAGCGAAGATATGGATGGGATGGTATTCCGGTTAAAAGGGGAAGAATAATGATTTGATTACCTGATGTATTGAATAATATCGTTAAGCCCCTCCTGGTTATTTCTACTTGCTTCAATTCGTCCAACTCTTTCCAAAACAAAGGCTTTTAATACATCATTGGCTTCCGAACGATGATTTTGCTTTTTCATTTTATTGTTAAACAGTAATGCTTTAGGAGTCCTGACTACACCCCATGGCAACCCCCACCACCCCAATAAAGCTGATTTAATCATCGCGTTGTTATTTTGTTTATCAAGGCATGTTGGACATGCAATTTTTATTTCTTTCCGATAACTTGTCATAACAATGAAACTGATAACAGTTCCCGTTATAGTAGCATTTAACTTATCATATTCGGAATTACAAATCGGACAGGGAAGGCGCCTCAAAAGTTCACAATATTCTAACAAAGTCTTCTCATCAATTTTTTTAAACTGCGCATCAATTCCTTTTGTAACGCTTTGTGAAAGCCCCCGCTCTTTTATAATTTGTTTAAGCAATTCTAACGCTTCAGGCCTAAGTCCTGTTGCATCTTCGGTTGCCACGCGGATTAATTTTTCATCAGCAAAACTTTCATAGTTTTTTCTTAATTCCTCAATATTTGGTTCCATTATTGTTGCTTTTAGAGTGATTAAATTAGGTCGATTAAAGATTTTGTTAAGATAGTCAATATTCCAGAATAAAGAAGGTCTTTCTTCGCTAATTCTCACCAATTACCCGGAAACGAAATGTCACTTACATCATTGGTTTTAAATTAAAAAAGCTTTTCTTGAAATGTTGAATTTTTGATATACATTTGATATTGACGCACCAATATATATCAACCATGAAAGAAAAAGCTAATGATATTGCCAACAGGATTGCCTATATTCAAAATACGTTATCAGCCGTCAGTGGCAAATGGAAACTGCCCATTTTAATGTCGATGTATGACGGCAAAAGCAGGCTCCCATGTACAGGTTGTGGAAGGCCCCGAACAATATTTCCATCCTTCAAATACCGAACTTGACCTGCTGGACACCCTCCCTGATGCTGGTCATGACAGCCGGCTAGCCTGCCAGTTAAGGATCAGCGAAGATATGGATGGTATGGTGTTCAGGATAAAAGGGGAAGAATAATAACAGGCTTAACACGATATCAGACTTGAAGTGTTAAAAACTTCGCAAGCCTCCCTCCGGTTTATCAATTTCCCGGAAACGGTATGTCATTTACATTTAACGGCTTAAAATTATCGATCCGGTAATCTATCCCATCCTGGTTATACATAAAAAACGGATCATTTTTAAAACGTTCATAATCCTGCTGCATTTGTTCTTTTAAGTCTAACAATCTCGGTTGATAAACCGGATCATAAACAGACGGATTAAGCAAAAGACGTTCAATATATTCCAGCAGGTTATAACAGGTAGTAAATTGTCCGCAGGCAATTATACATGCTTCGCTGTGCTGCTGGGTCGTATTTTCTTCATCAAACCACAAGGTGGTTCCCATATTGACGGCTGTCTGGGCAACGATCTTTATATGCTCGTTCGGCATTAAAAACGCTGCCGGGGGCGGGTTTTTCTCGCTATAAATATCGCTTGAAAATGCAAGATCATAAATATGGTTGCCTTTACCACGATTTCTCCATTGGGGCGAGTCGTAAAATTTATTGTAAAGCAGCTGCCTTATCCGTTTTAAAAAAACGCTCATATTTAACAGCAGTACCGAATCTGTCCGCGCCTGCAGCATTTGTTTAAGCACAACAAGCGGGGTTTTGGTAAAGTAACGCAGCAACAATTGAATGATCTTTTCGGTAAACCTTTTCTTTACAACCGAAGACGACTTTGAAGAGCCCATCAGTTGGTTCTTTAACCAGATGACAATCCACAAAAAAATTGCCGGGATTACCATGACTATCCCGCCAACAAGGTCGAAAATCGGATAGTGGTAAAAGATCCCCAATCCTGCACAAAGTACCGCCACTAAAAAAGCAATCATCATTATGGTGTTTACGCCCATTAAATTTATTCCTTTATGTTTCGGCTGCGGCGGCATAACATAAGGCTTTATAAAGTAGCTACCCACATCGTTCACCAGCATAAAATCAAATGGGCTGAAGGATGTTTCACCTCTAATCCTTCTGCCATCGGCATACATCATGCTTTGCAACCCCTGGTTATCAGTAATGCCGCCATCCATAAAACCGACCTGCTTCCCGGCAACAAACTTTTTTTCTTCGTTATCGCCGGTTTGTTCTTTCAGGATTATTGCATTCTTTAGTTCTTCCCCCGTTAAGCCCAAATGCGTAAAATCATCAGGATATACCATAGGTTCAAAGCCGCCGGGAAAGCAGGAAGACGCGGCAAGAGCATCGCCCAATTTTATTTTTTGTGCGATGGAATGATCTACGAAAATATTTTCGTTCCCATATTTATAATAAGGGTCAGCGCCCGGATCAGGGACCAGCTTCATATCCTGCCTGAAAGAAAGGCCGGTATAAAACTCGGTTGTATTAAAGCACACTTCCTGCAGGTGAGCGCCATTTGTTGCGTTATGAGCAAGTGACTGCAGCGTGTGCCCTTCAAAAATAGACTCATCATACGCTACCGAAAAAGCATTGATAATATTTCGCGCCTTTACGGAGCCTTTTTCCCATCGGCTTCTATCCGCCAGGATTACAAGGGCCTTTTCTAAAAGCCGATCGCCGGTAAGTGTTTCAAACAGCTTAACATAAAACTGTTCAAACGTCTTGCCTTCTGCATTGTACCACGCGTATAATGTTGTGGTGATCGTTCCTCCCGAGGCAGACGACATATAAGTTACCTGCTGCAAAAGCGATTTGCCTTTGAGCCGGTCTGTGTCATCCTCAAATTTCACTTTGTTTAAATACGACAAAACACCAAGTGCATAGATTGCAGCACGAAAGCCGCCGCCGGAAAAGGCCAGGGCGGTATTTTCGAAAGGTTTTATCCGGCCGACCTGCAGAAACTTTTCCTGTACAGGGCCTGATGAAGCAGTGTTTTCCATTCGATAACGGTTAAGAATTTAGGACATTTAAATTTATAAAAATTATTATTGATACCTGCATAAATTCGCAAACGCAAAAAAAGGGTTCACAAGGGTTTACATAATTAAAGGTTTACATCGCTGTATATTACTGTTGGTCACCTAATTAATGGTTTACATTGAAAAACAGGGTTTACAAAAGTCCGCACGATATAAGCGCCCATGTCAGCATAATTGGAAATCGAATATTTTGATATATATTTGATACCAACAAGCCAAATTGCACCAACTATGAAAGAAAAAACTAATGATATTATAAACCGTATCACTTATGTTCAAAATACATTAGCAGCCATTAGCGGTAAATGGAAAGTGCCGATTTTAATGTCGATGTATGCAGGCAAAAGCCGGTTCAGGGATATACAGCGCAATATTCCAAAAATCACAACCCGAGTACTTTCAAAAGAGCTAAAGGATCTGGAAGCAAGCAAACTAATCATCCGTATTGTACGCGACAGCCACCCGATAGCCATAGAATATAAGCTCACTACCTATAGTTTCACCCTGACGCCGGTGGTTGATGAAATGATAAAATGGGGTAAGCAACATAGTAAAGGGGGTTTGTGACCGATATTTACGATTTTAGAATTACGATTTACGATTTTTTTAAAAATCAGTGAAATCAAAAAAATCAACTTAATCTGCGGTCCAGATTTGCATTTATATAAGCACTTATATAAATTGCACCATGAATTTATATCAAAGCCTTGGATACCTTGTTTTGGGCAGTCGCTTAAGGCGGTTGAGTGAAAGCTTTTTGGCGGAAATTAACAGGGCCTACCAAAATGAAGGTATTGATTTTGATGCCAGCTGGTTCCCCGTATTTTATTTATTATCCAAAAATGATTCGCTTTCCATCAAAGAGTTAAGCGAACAAATAGAGGTTTCACATCCCGCCGCAAGTCAGCTCATCGCCAATTTAAAAAATAAAAAACTGGTTACCAGCGCCACTTGTTCTGAAGACGGCCGCCGGCAATTAGTGCAATTAACCGAAGGCGGCAGGGAACTGCTTAAGCAAATATTACCCATGTGGAATGCTATTTTATTGGCTATGGACGACTTGGTCATTAATGAACCTACCTGCCTCGAGTTGCTACCATCTATTAGTGCACTGGAAAATGCATTCAAGTCTGCCAACCTGGCTGACAGGATCAGTAGCAAACTCGCCTTTGAATTAAAAACTACAGGACATGAGCAGCACATTTAACTATGGCAGCAGCCATTTAACGATAGGCATCTGCCTTGATATTGCCCAGGGCAAAACCAGGGGCATTATTGATAGCGCGGCCGCCGAAAAGGTGCAGGCATCATGGCGCGAGGTTAAAAAAATTGTACATGTCCAAAAGCCTGTTTATGGTATCAACACCGGCTTCGGGCCGCTTTGCGATACCCGTATTTCTGAGGAGGATACATCCCAGCTGCAAATTAACCTGCTTAAAAGTCATAGCGTTGGCGTGGGTAAGCCTATCCCGCAGGAAATTGCCAAACTTATGCTTATCAGCAAGGTACATGCCCTGGCGCAAGGCTATTCAGGCATTGCATTGGAAACTTTGGAGCGCATTGTATGGCATATCGATCATAATTTTATCCCTATAGTGCCCGAAAAAGGCTCGGTTGGTGCTTCCGGCGACCTTGCCCCGCTCGCTCACCTGTTTTTACCATTGATCGGCCTGGGTGAAGTGTACGCAAATGGCGACCGCTTCCCGGCAGGAAATGTATTGGCTTCGCACGGTTTACAACCGTTGGCTTTAGGGCCGAAAGAAGGCCTTGCACTGATTAACGGCACGCAGTTTATCCTTGCATTGGCAGTAAAAGCGGTTCAGCGTTTAAACGATGCTTTGAATGCGGCCGACCTGATCGGCGCAATGTCATTGGAGGGATTGATGGGTTCTAAACGGCCGTTCGACGAACGTTTACATCAATTGCGGCCTTACAAAGGGAACATATTTGTCGCCAAACGATTGTTCACTTTATTAAATGAATCGGAAATATGCAATTCCCATGTCAATTGCGACAGGGTGCAGGATCCATACTCGTTGCGCTGCATGCCACAGGTACACGGCGCTTCAAGGAATGCATGGCTGCATTTAAAAGAGCTGACCGAAATTGAACTCAATTCAGTAACAGACAACCCTATTATTTTTAACGCCGAAGACACCATAAGCGGGGGTAATTTTCACGGGCAGCCTTTAGCGATCCCATTAGATTACGCCACCATCGCAGCAGCGGAACTGGGCAATATTGCCGATCGCCGCTGTTACCTGATGAGCGAGGGACGCTATGGTCTGCCAAAAGTCCTAACTAATAATGCAGGTTTAAACTCTGGCCTAATGATACCGCAATACACTACCGCAGCGTTGGTCACCGAAAATAAAACACTTTGTTTTCCGGCCAGCGCCGATAGCGTTCCTACATCGCTGGGGCAGGAAGACCATGTTTCCATGGGATCTATCAGCGGGCGAAAGATGCACCAGGTGATCGATAATTTGGAATATATACAGGCGATAGAACTTTTATACGCCGCACAGGCATTGGATTTCCGGCATCCGTTAAAATCTACCCCGGTTATTGAAGCATGCCATGCGCTGGTGCGTGAGCATGTTCCTTTTATAGAGAATGACCGTATTTTTGCGGATGACATAAACCGGTTACACAAGGTAATTTCTAATGGCTTGTTATTGGCGACCGCTGATAATGCAACCATCAAACATCATATTGACTTAAAAGATGACGAATTCGGAATTTATTAAAACCTATGCCAATCATCCGGTTTACAAAGCGCCACGGGGTATGACTTTACATGCTAAAAGCTGGCAAACAGAGGCGCCTTTAAGGATGCTGCTGAACAACCTGGATAGCGAGGTGGCTGAAAACCCAGCTGAACTGGTGGTTTATGGCGGCATAGGCCAGGCAGCACGCAACCCGGAATCGTTGCGCAAAATTATTGAGCTTTTGTTGGAGTTGGATGAGCATCATTCCCTGCTGGTGCAGTCGGGAAAGCCTGTAGGTATTGTCCGCAGTCATCCCGAAGCGCCGCGGGTGCTTATTGCAAACAGCAACCTTGTACCGGCATGGGCTAATTGGGAGCATTTTAATGAATTACGTGCCAAAGGACTGATGATGTTTGGGCAGATGACAGCCGGAAGCTGGATATACATTGGTTCGCAAGGTATTTTGCAGGGTACTTACGAAACTTTTGTGGAATGCGGCCGACAGCATTTTGATAATAACCTTACGGGGAAATTGATCGTTAGCGCTGGTTTAGGCGGCATGGGCGGCGCTCAGCCTTTAGCCGCAACAATGGCAGGCGGTGTTTTTTTAGGCGCGGATGTAGATGCTTCGAGAATCCAAAAACGTGTGGATACCAATTATATTGATAAAATGACAGACTCATATGAGGAAGCCATAACCTGGGTAAAGGATGCTATGAAAAAGGGGGAAACGCTGTCCGTAGGCCTGGTAAGCGATGCGGGCGATATGCTGGAAAAGCTATTGCAGGATAACATTGTACCTCATATACTTACAGACCAAACTTCAGCGCATGATCCATTGAATGGTTATATTCCGAATGGTTTATCTTTAACTTTGGCCGCGTTATTGCGCAAAAGCGACCCGGATGAATATAAAAAACTCTCCTTACAAAGTATGGCGCGCCACGTAGGCTTTATGCTCGCGCTGCAAAAACTTGGGGCCGTCACATTTGATTATGGCAATAATATCCGCGAGTTTGCCAAACAAGGCGGCGAAGATGATGCTTTTGACTTTCCGGGATTTATCCCGGCTTACATCCGTCCGCTGTTTTGCGAAGGCAAAGGGCCGTTCAGGTGGGTGGCTTTGTCTGGCGATCCGGAAGATATTTTTATTACCGACCGAGCGTTAATGAAGGCATTCCCGGAAAATAAGCCATTGATCAAATGGCTCGAAAAAGCGCAGCAAAAAATAGCATTCCAGGGCTTGCCGGCACGTATCTGCTGGCTTGGAATGGGCGAACGCGAGAAGGCTGGGCTCTTATTTAATGATTTGGTGAAAAACGGCAAGGTAAAAGGCCCGATAGTGATTGGCCGCGACCATTTAGATTGCGGTTCGGTAGCTTCACCCAACCGGGAGACGGAGGCCATGAAAGATGGCTCGGATGCGGTATCCGACTGGCCTTTGTTAAACTTAATGGCAAACACGGCCGGCGGCGCTACCTGGGTATCTTTTCATCATGGCGGCGGTGTGGGGATTGGTTATTCGCAGCATGCCGGTATGGTGATTTTGGCTGACGGCACAGACCGTGCCGCAGCTTGCCTTAAACGTGTTTTATATAATGACCCGGCAATGGGTATATTTCGCCATACCGATGCAGGTTATGAAAAAGCGGAAGAATGGGCGGAGAAGTTTGATTTGAAGGTATGGTGAATGTCTGAACTCGAATTTATAGAATTTGAGAATTAACAGAATTCTACCAGATTATCAATTCTAAAAATTCCTTAGTTCAATAAATTCGAGTTCAGACAAAAAATTAACAAATGAAAACCCTAACAGGCCCATTCACTCAAATCCTGCCTTTAACAGGCCTGCCGCTTAAAGGCCCGCTAAGGGACGAGCAATTGCACATCATTCAAAACGGATGGGTGCTGACCAGTAATGGGCGTGTAGTAAGTGTTGGTAATTTTGAAAGGCTTCATAAAGAGCATCCATCGGCACAAATACGGGAAATTGAAGGCAAGTATGTATTGCTGCCCGGATTTATCGATTGTCATACGCATATTTGTTTCGCAGGGAACCGGGCAATGGATTATGCCATGCGGATTGAAGGTAAAACTTACTTTGATATTTCCAGAGCTGGCGGAGGTATCTGGGAATCGGTGGTACAAACCCGTAATGCCGGGGAGACTTTATTAACTGAATTGCTGGTTCAAAGAGCTGAACGACATTGGGCCGAAGGTGTTACCATCATTGAGGTAAAAAGCGGTTATGGGTTATCGGTTGAGGGTGAGCTTAAACAATTAAGGGCCATAAAATCGGCATCATCCAAAACTAAAGCTACCTTAATTGCCACCTGCCTGGCCGCACACATACTCCCGAAGGATTTTAATGGAAGGCAATCGGAATACCTTGAATATATTTTAAACGATTTGCTCCCGGTCATAAAAAAGGAGGACTTAACAAACCGAATTGATATATTTATCGAGGAAGGCGCTTTTAAGCCGGATAATGCATTAACTTATCTCAATAAAGTCAAACAAATGGGTTTCGATATAACTGTACATGCTGATCAGTTCACTACCGGCGGCAGCGCTATCGCGGTCGAAGCAGGAGCGGTTTCGGCTGACCACCTGGAGGCAAGCAAGGATAAAGAAATAAAATTATTAGCCAATTCAAACACGGTAGCCGTAACTTTACCCGGCGCTTCGTTAGGATTGGGAATGTCCTATGCTCCGGCAAGAAAACTGTTGGATGCCGGGGCATGCCTCGCCATTGCCAGCGACTGGAACCCTGGTTCAGCCCCTATGGGCGACCTGTTGATGCAGGCGGCAGTAATGAGCGCATCTGAAAAGTTAAGCAATGCCGAGGTGTTTGCAGGGTTAACCTACAGGGCGGCCCAGGCATTAAGGCTAACCAATCGTGGTACAATATCAACGGGGGCGCCTGCCAGTTTGCAAGCTTATCCTTGCGGCGATTATAGGGAAATATTATATAACCAGGGGAAACTTAGATCACAGATTTTTATTTAAAGATTTCACCGATGAAATAATGACTCAATGACCAATGACTAATGACTAATGACTAATGACTAATGACCCAATGACTAAACTAATAGAATGTGTTCCAAATTTCAGCGAGGGTGTAAACCTTGATATTATCCGGCAGATCACGGATGAGGTTGAATCTGTTGAGGGTGTAAGATTGCTTAATGTTGATCCCGGTAAGGCAACTAACCGTACCGTGGTAACTTTCGTTGGCGAACCCGAACAAGTGATCGAAGCCGCTTTCTTAGCGATTAAAAAAGCCGGCGAACTGATTGATATGAGCAAGCATAAAGGCGAACACCCGCGGATGGGGGCTACAGATGTTTGTCCGCTGATACCGATTGCCAATATTAGCATGGAGGAAACTGCCGGCTATGCGCGGCAATTGGCCAAACGTGTTGGTGAAGAATTACATATCCCGGTTTATTTGTATGAATACGCCCAACCGGATAAAAAGCGTAGCAACCTTTCTGTGATAAGGGCAGGTGAATACGAAGGGTTTTTTAAGAAAATAAAACTACCCGAATGGAAACCTGATTTTGGTCCGGCGGAGTACGATGCCAAACGCGGGGCAACGGTGATTGGCGCGCGTGATTTTTTGATTGCTTATAATGTGAATTTGAATACTACGTCCACCCGCAGGGCAAATTCAGTAGCCTTTGACGTCCGCGAAGCCGGGCGGGTACTTCGGGAAGGCGACCCGGTAAACGGAAAGATAATAACTGACGAGAACGGCAAGCCAAAATCAATCCCCGGCACATTAAAAGCAGTGAAGGCTATAGGCTGGTACATTGAGGAATACGGCCTTGCGCAGATCTCCATGAACCTTACCAATATCGAAATAACCCCTTTGCACGTCGCATTTGATGAGGTTTGCAAAAAAGCAGCCGAACGGGGCATGAGGGTAACCGGCAGCGAGTTGGTAGGATTGATCCCTTTAAAAGCAATGTTGGATGCCGGCAAATACTTCCTGCTCAAACAGCAGCGTTCGGCCGGGGTAAGTGAAAAAGAGCTGATAAGGATAGCCATCCTCTCAATGGGATTATCCGAACTGGCTCCATTTAAGCCGGAAGAGCGGATAATAGAATATTTGCTGAAAGATAAAGCATCGTCCAAACTGGCAAACATGAGCCTGATTGATTTTGCCGATGAAACCGCCAGCGAAAGCCCTGCGCCCGGGGGTGGTTCAATATCCGCCTATATCGGCGCATTGGGCGCTGCTTTAGGCACGATGGTAGCCAACCTATCGTCTCACAAAAAAGGCTGGGACAATCGCTGGAAGGAGTTTAGCGACTGGGCCGGAAAAGGGCAGCAGTACAAGGATGAACTGCTCAAGTTAGTTGATCTTGATACCGTTGCTTTTAACAAAATAATGGAGGCATTTAATCTCCAAAAAGGAACTGATGAAGAAAAAACCATAAGAACACAAGCCGTGCAGGATGCCACCAAATACGCCATCGAAATACCCTTTAAAGTGATGCAGGCTGCTTATGGCAGCATGACAGTTATAAAAGACATGGCCGAAACAGGCAACCCCAACTCTTTAAGTGACGTCGGTGTCGCGGCCCTTTGCGCCCGTAGTGCGGTAATAGGTGCGTTTTTGAATGTTAAGATCAATGCTTCGGGGTATAAGGATAAGGATTTTACGGATGCCATTATTGCTGAGGGTAGTGAAATTGAGAAAAAGGCGGTTGAACTGGAAAAGGAGATAATAGATTTTGTCAATTTGAAAATTAGTTAATTTGAAGATTTGAAAATGACTAATTTTAAAGCGTGGTTACGAAACAACATTTTCCAATAATTTTCAAATTTTCAAATCAACACATTTTCAAATTAATAATCCTTTTTGCTTTAGCATCCTGCACTACAAATACAACCACCTCCAAAAAAGCAATCTTTAACATCAATCTTAACGAGGGCCTTAGCTCGCTTGATCCTGCGTTTGCCCGTAACCAAAATTCGCTTTGGATGGTTAACCAGGTTTATAATGGCCTGGTGCAGATTGACGATAGCCTTAAAATTCGCCCCTGCATTGCTAAAAGCTGGGATATATCCCAAGATGGTAAGCTTTACACCTTTCATTTACGCAGCGATGTTTATTTTCACGATGACCCGCTGTTTAAAAACGGCATGGGCCGAAAAGCGGTGGCAGCCGATTTTGTTTATAGCTTTTGCAGGCTCATCGATCCAAAAGTAGCCTCATCAGGATCATGGATATTTAGTGATAAAGTGGACGCAAAAAATGCTTTTACCGCTATAAATGATACAACTTTACAAGTAAAATTAAAACAACCCTTCCCGCCGTTGTTGAGCATGCTTACCGCGCAATATTGTTCGGTTGTTCCCCATGAAGTGGTCGATCATTATGGTAAAGATTTTAGGGAGCACCCGATAGGTACCGGCCCCTTCAAATTTAAATACTGGAAAGATGGCGAAGTAATGGTTTTGCTGAAGAATGAAAAGTATTGGGAAAAAGACAAAGATGGCAGTCCCCTGCCTCATTTGGATGCTATCCGCGCCACTTTTATCGGCGATAAGCAAACGGAGTTTATGGAATTTATCAGTAAAAAACTCGATTTTTTGAATGATATCGATGGCAGTTACCGTGATGATATTCTCACCAAATCTGGAAAGATCACGCAAAAGTACAAGGGTAAATTTATTTTAAGCACGGGCCCTTATCTTAATACCATTTACCTCGGTATGCTGGTAGACAGCAGCCTGGCCATTGTTAAAGGCAGCCCATTAAGAATATTGAAAATAAGGCAGGCCATCAATTACGCAATCGATAAGCAAAAGATGATCAAATACCTGCGCAACAGCATGGGCACACAAGGCTCTGCTGGTTTTATACCGATGGGAATGCCTGGCTTTGATGCCAAAGAAGTTCACGGATATACCTATAACCCCGACAAGTCAAGACAATTGTTAAAAGAAACCGGGTATCCCGACGGTAATAACCTGCCGGAGATCGTTCTGCATACCACTGTAGGCTACCGCAGCCTGATCGAATATGTACAGGGCCAGTTGGACAGGGTGGGCATTAAAACCAGCGTGGAGATTACCCAGGGCGCCAGCCTCCGCGAGCTGGTATCCAAAAACGGCGTTAACTTTTTTTACGGCACCTGGATTGCTGATTATCCTGATGGAGAGAATTATCTTTCGGTTTTTTATTCAAAAAACAAGATACCCTGGGGGCCAAACTATACCGGCTTTAATAATAAACACTTTGACGCCCTGTTTGAGCAGGCTTACCACGAGCCAAATGATGAAAAACGTTACGCCCTTTACCGGCAAATGGATAACCTGGTAATGCAGCAATCGCCGGTGGTGGTATTATATTACGATAAGCGGGTAAACCTTTATCAGAATAATATTTCGGGGTACGGCGTTAATGCGCAGAATTTGCTGGTGCTTAAGCGAGTGGTTAAGCACTGATTTACGATTTTAGATTTACGAATTACGATTTAGCAATTGGCTCTTCCTAATATCCATTAAATCGCAATCCCAGCTTGGACAATCAATTAAACCTCCCATAGCCGTCGATCTTTCTAAACGGCTTGCTAAAAAAGTCTCCGACTACTGCATTAAACTGGTCTTTATAAAATATTGGCGTTGAATGCCCCGAATTTGGCAATATCCACAAATATGAATTTGGAATTGATTGCGCTATCAGCATGGTATGTTTTGGCAATATTACATCGTGGTCGCCGCCAATTACAAGGGTGGGACAAGTGATCTTATTTAAATCCTCAATTTTAATGTGCGGCTCTTAAGTAAGCAAATGAAGTAGTTTATGTTCGTTTTTTAATTCGGGCGATGCCGTTTTCATTTTTTTAAGCGAATCACTCACCGTAATATTCATTTTCAAAGCATAGTTATACACGAATGGGTCAACGGCTGTAGTATCGGGCCAAAGATTAGCGCCCGTTACCGCCAGCTTCTTCACTTTATCGGGGTGGCGGATAGCTAATAGTAAACCATTAATGCCGCCATCGCTCCAGCCAATAACATAGCATGATTTTAAATGCAGGTTATCCAATAATGCGTTCAAGTCATCGGTCATCATTTCATAACTTAACGAATCCGTTGGGTCAACTGATTTTCCCTGGGCACGGCTGTCGGCAGTAATTACCTGGTAGTTTTTAGCAAAATAAGGTATCTGGTATAAAAAGTTATTGATGGAGCCACCGTTGCCATGGATGATTAGCAGCGGTTCGCCTGTGCCATAGGTTTCATAATACATTTTAAAGCCCCGTATATCGGCATATTTACCAACCGCCGGATTACGGCCATACATGGTGGTATCAAATGCTGATTTGGCTTGCTGGGCGAAGGTTAACTTGGCACAGGCGATCAATAAAAGTAAGGCGAAGGTGATTTTTAATTTCATAACCAATTTGAATGTCTATAAAAAAATGTTTTAACCAAATTGAAGAAATATAAAATTAACTATTTTATTTAATTCCCTAAAACCCGTATTCTATCCATAAAATAATAACCTTATATTAAGTATCTCCGTATAAGTGCCTGTATCAGAGATTAGTTTATCACCTGATGCAGGATTTGATTAAGTAATTAACACAATGAAACCAGGAATTTTTTCGCTTTTAATATTATCTGCTATAGGTTTTTCGTCATGTCAAAAGGATACCGTAACACCGGCAGTTACACAAAGCCCGGTAAGCCAGAAAGTGACCGAATCAACCGTAGGCCTAAGTCAGGATACAGTTGGCGGGAGTATAAAAGGATATCTTCGCCTGCAGTTAGCTGAAGACGCGGTTAACACCGATAACATTTTAATCGATTTTAATCCGCTGGGTAAAACCACATTTAACAGAAATGAAGATGCACCAACTTTGCAGGGGTTTGGTTCGGTAAGTCTTTCCAGTTTATCAAGCGACAATGTAGCCTTAGCCATTAATACGATGCCATTGACTGCAACGGGCCTTACCATAGGCCTTAAAGTAGGCGCCAAAACAACCGGTATTTATAAATTAAATTTGACTGCAATAGATGCCATTCCGGAACTGTTTGATATATGGCTTATGGACAAATATAAAAAGGATTCGCTTGATATCCGGAATAACCCTGGCTATGCTTTTAATCTTTATAAGGCCGATACCGCTTCATACGGAAGCCATAGATTTACCCTGGTGCTGCGTGAACACCACTAAGATTATTTCAATTAATTTTTTCAAGGCTGGTTTTGCCTAAAAAACAACTTCTGAATAGCTGATATATATCTTGTAACTCATCCGAGAACTCTTCAGGAAGTCGCCGGATTTTGTTTTAATTATTTTCTTATCTTGCCCCAATAAAAACCTCGATGAAGTTTACGAAGGCTTTCATTGCCATTGCTATCACAGCTGTATTAATATGGGCATTAAATACCAAATTTGGCGCCGTACCGCCTATCGGCGCATTTCTGAACCCGACTACCGGTTTTTGGCAAAATGCTGAAAGCAAACATACATTGCCCTCCGAAAATCTTGAGTTAACCGGGTTGCTTGAGCCGGTGATCATCAGGTTTGACGATCACCGTATCCCTCATATTTTCGCCAAAAACGATCACGACCTGTATTACGCACAAGGTTATGTTACCGCCCGCGACCGCCTTTGGGAAATGGACATCCAAACACGCAAGGCATCAGGTAGGTTATCAGAAATTATTGGCCTTGCCGCACTGGATGCCGACCAATACTCGCGCAGGATGGGTATGGTTTACGGCGCTGAAAATACGCTTCGGGGAATGATGAAAAACCCGGTATCAAAAATGATGGTAACGGCATATACTGAAGGCGTCAACAATTATATACATCATCTTACACCAAAAGACTATCCCATTGAATTCAAACTGCTTGATTATAAACCGGAAGACTGGAAACCCATTAACTGTGCCTTTCTTCTTAAATTGATGTCCGAAACGCTGGCCGGCGGCTCTGACCAGTTTGCGATGACCAATGATTTAAAACGCTTTGGAGCGAAGAACGTCAGCGACCTGTTCCCTGACTATCCTTTTCACGAAGATCCCATCATCCCTGCCGGAACCAAGTGGAATTTTAAACCGATGCCCGCCCCGAAACCATCGCCAAGTTTCCTGGCACAAATGACCGAAGGCATCGAGACCAAAGAAATAATGCCGGGGATCGGCAGCAATAACTGGGCCATCAGCGGCAGTAAATCGGCTACGGGCTACCCCATTTTGGCAAATGATCCGCATTTGGATCTAACATTTCCGTCTATCTGGTACCAGTTGCAAATGTCATCGCCAACGGTAAATGTTTATGGCGTATCCCTGCCGGGTGCGCCGGGTATCGTAATCGGCTACAATCAAAAGATTAGCTGGGGAGTTACCAACGTGGACGCCGATATACTGGATTGGTACCAGGTTAAGTTTAGGGATAAAACAAAAAACGAATACTGGTACAATAATCAATGGAACAAGGTAAAAAAGCGTATTGAAGTAATCAATATACGTGGCCGTAAACCGGTTATCGATACTATACTTTATACGCATCAAGGCCCCGTTGTGTACGAAGATGCTTCGAAAAAGCCTGCCGGCCAGGATGAAACTGTTCCAATAGGAGATGCCCTGAGATGGATAGCCCACGATGAGTCGGACGAGTTTATGTGCTTTTACCTGTTAAACCGGGGCAAGAATTACAACGATTACCGCGAAGCGATAAAATATTTTACAGCGCCCGCGCAAAACTTCATTTTTGCAAGTAATGATAATGACATTGCTATTACCCCGAATGGTAAGTTCCCGCTAAAGTTTAAGGACCAGGGTAAATTTATATTAGATGGCAGCGATCCGGCCAACGACTGGCATGGCTGGATCCCCGATGATCAAAAGCCAACCGTTAAAAACCCGGCAATTGGATTCGTACGCTCTGCTAATGAATCGCCAGCAGACACTACTTACCCATATTATATCAACTGGCGGTTTGAACAATATTACCGGGGCAAACGCATTAGCGACAAGCTAACCGCCATGAAAAATGCGACGGTTGACAGCATGCGCATCATGCAAATGGACAGTTACAGTATACTGGCACAGGATGTTTTGCCTGCAATGATCAAATATCTCGACCCTTCAAAAATGGACGATGAGCAGTTGAAAGCATTTGATATTGTTAAGAAATGGAATAAATATTATGACGCAAACTCCATTGGCGCCAGTATTTTTGATAAATGGTGGATAAAGTTTTACGATACCACCTGGCGGACCCATTTCAACGTTAAAGGTGTATTCATGAAAATACCTTCGTATGATCGTACTGAAAAATTACTGTTAACTGAACCAAACTCCGTATGGTTTGACAATGTACATACCCAGGTTAAAGAGAATGCTGCTGATATAGTTAATCTTGCCTTTAATGCAACTATTGACGAAATGGTACATAAGTACGGTAAGCCGGGCGAAAAATGGCAATGGGGTTTGGTAAAAGAAACTCATATTAATCATCTTGCTAATTTGCGTGGTTTCGGCACGGGCAACTTTTCAGCAGGCGGCGTAAGAGGGGTTATCGATGCATTGAAGGGACATAATGGCCCGTCCTGGCGTATGGTAGTGCAGATGGGGCCCACCGTAAAAGGTTATGGCGTTTTTCCCGGCGGCGAATCAGGCAACCCAGGCAGCTTCTATTACAAGGATATGTTCGAAACCTGGAGAGATGGCAAGTTAAATGAATTGCTTTTCCTTAAGTCGGCCGATGAAAATTCAGCGAGGGTTAAGTCGACTTTAACTTTGAGCGGTAAGTGAGAGATTAGAGGTTGGGTGATTAGAGGTTAGAGGTTAGCGATTAGAGATTAGTGTAAGAGATAAGAAATTAGAGATTTTAAAAAATGAATATTAAAAAAATTAATACAGCTAAAAAAGTCTCCCCTACCGCGGGAGATTTAGACGGGGCTGGGAGGGCTTGCTTATGCTATTTTTAATCATCCTTATCTTATCCTTCGTAAGCAGCTACTTTTTACCCTGGTGGGTAGTGGCAATCGCAGCATTTTTGGCGGCTTTTTTTATCGGTAAAAGATCAGGGCAATCGTTTTGGTCGGGCTTTGCTGCTGTATTTGTTGTTTGGATGGTGCTGGCCTTGTTTAAGAGCATCCCGAATGACCATATTTTGGCCAACCGCGTGATTTATTTATTTCCCTTGCCCAAAAGCTGGGTATCTTTATTGTTGGTAACCGCATTAATCGGCGGTTTGGTGGGAGGCATGGGAGCTTTATCAGGGGTGCTGATGAAGAAGGCGTTTGGGAAATAATATCGAAAAAATGCCCTGCAAAACTTACAGGGCATTTTTTAGCGGATAATTTCTTATAGCGTCGCTAAGCTTTCTTTCAACATTTTAACCGCCTCAGTATTGCTTTTTGCGCTTTCAAATATATCGTGCGAACTCATGCTATTTCCATAATAGGCGGCATTCGCTTTTTTATCAATACCTAAATTTGAACCGTTAATAGTGATTCCGGCAAACAAGCCGCGGCTGCGTGAGTAAGAATAAACCTCGGCCTCCATTTTGTAATCGGTGCTGGCAGAAGTGCTTCTTCCAACAGGGCCTGCCGCTGCTGATGCATCACCGCCAATAGTAAAATCACCGTTCTTCACTTTGGTAAGCACACCTTTATGACGGAATATTAATACCAGGTCGACCGACTGAACACCAATTTGCAAACCAAAGCTGCCGCCGGTTAAAGTAATAAAAACCGGGTCGCTCCAGGCCCCATCGTCAAGTTTTACCATGGCAACACCTCTGCCGCGCTTACCACCTACCACAAATCCGGCATTCAGAAGTTCAGGGACAATAACAATTCCTTTGCAATCTGCTATTAAATCATGCGGTATACTTTCTTCCATCTTACCAAAATCCTTTATCACATTTGTCGCCTTGTGTATTCTTTCGGTCTCTTTACTTCCGTCGATGCTTGCGGACGCGAGGACAAAAAGGAAGCTTAACAACAGCGGAAGAAGTAAAAATTTTAATGTTTTCATAGAGTTATTTTAAATTAAAAAGCTGCAAAATATATTATAATATTAATTCAACAACCCTTAAAACGAACAGTTGTTTCCATTTATTGGCATCGGTTTAATTTAACCTTTCAATTTTACCTATAAAGCAGCAAGCCTGCGTGTTACGAACATGCAGCTATTCAACTTCGGAGTGGGTTTCAAAATTATCTGCAAAGTACCAGCTGGCAGTCTATTAATTTGGCAATGGATTTCGTGGATGAGATTCAAAAATTTGAGCACGAAGCAGCAAAAAAAAATGCACAGAGGTAAAACCCCATGCATTTAGTTTTTACCTGATCTATTTTTAAATGCCTCTCAAAGTTTCCTTCAGTATCCTAACAGCCTCGGTATTACTTTTTGATGTTTCGAATATATCATGGGAACTCATATCCGGTCCGTAATATTCGGCGTTGGCCTTTTTATTAATGGATAAATCCGATCCGTTGATGCTTATCCCGGCAAACAGCCCCCGGCCGCGGGAATAAGAATAAACTTCCGTCTGCAGGTCATAATCGGTAACGGCGGTTGAATTTTTTCCAAGAGGGCCCGCTGTGGCCGAAACATCGCCGCCGATTTTAAAATCACCATTCTTTACTTTTGTAAGCATGCCTTTATGCCTGAAAATTAATATAAGGTCGACAGACCGTATACCAAACTGGAACCCGAAACTGCCCCCGGTCAGGTTAACAAAAACGGGGTCGCTCCATTTTCCGTTGTCAAGTTTCACCATGGCTATGCCTTTGCCAAATTTACCGCCTATAGCAAAACCGGCGTTAAACAGCCTGGGAATAATAATAATTCCCTGGTAGTTTTCCAGCAGTTCATGCGGAATCTTTTCTTTCATCTTTCCAAAATCTTTTAACACACTGACAGCCTTATGAATCTTTTCGGTTTCTTTACTTTCTTCCGTCGTTGCTGAGACAAGAATAAAAAGAGTACATAATAAAAATGGAAGCATTAGCAATCTTAATCTTTTCATCGGGTTGGTTTAAAATAAATGACTTTCAAAAACAAATGTTGAATATCAATCTAACAACCCCAATATTAACCGCTTGTTTTATTTAATTAATTATTAATTACTAAACCCTTTCAATTTTACAAATAAAACAACAGGCTAGTGCACTACGGGCGTGCAGGTATTCAACATCGGCTTGTTGTTCAAATATCTCCGCTATCAGTTCGTCAACATCATCGTCGCCAACCAATTTTGTAAAAACCATTTGCTGCTCATCGTTATACCCCACCAATGTTAAAGGGAAACTTTTTTTATCGGCCTTTATTTCAGGCGGGAAACGGTAAACATCAGAATATTCCTCAACCATATCACCTGGTGGATTAAAGGCGTTATCAATTTCAAACGGACTATGGGTAAACAGTAAGCGCCTGTCAACACCTTTTTTAAATGGTTTTAATGATACACGGCAGGGCCCGGAACCGGTTGCAATTTTTTCAGTTACCTGGTGGCCGAAATCATCCCGCATTGCTGATCTAAACTTTTGAGCGTATGCCTTTGAAATTGGCACAATTTTAAATTTGTTCATCGTTAATTAATTTTATAAAACAAATTTCAGGATAACAAACGCCCGTTAAAACCCGGAACTTGCTTACATGTACCGGGATTAAACAGATTTTAAGGATTTAGTCGGATGGCGAACGGAAATAATCCAAAAAATCGCTAAAATCTCCTTAATCCCGATCTATCTTTGCCCTAAATGAACAAGCAGCAGGTATTCTCAATAAAAAACGAAGAACAGTTTAATGAAACTGCCCTGCGGGTGTTCCGCCACCAGGCTGGAAATTGTGCTGTTTACAAAGAGTTTATTGCAGGTTTAAAAATTGATCCAGCAAGCATTCGGGAAGTATCACAAATTCCTTTTTTGCCTATTGAATTTTTCAAATCTCATGCGGTTATAAGCTCGGTTGATCCTGTTGAAATTACTTTTACCAGTTCCGGTACAACAGGAATTACCACCAGCACTCATTTTATTACTGATGTGAGCTGGTACATTGAAAGTTTCAGATCAGCATTCAGGTTGTTTTATGGCGCTATAGAAAACTACACCATTTTGGCACTGCTTCCTTCCTACCTGGAACGCGAAGGCTCATCGCTTATTTATATGGCGAATGACATGATCAAACAATCAAATAATCCCGATAGCGGATTTTTTTTGTACAACTATGATGAGCTTTATCATCAGCTTAAAAAACAGCAGCAAGCGCAAAAACACACACTTTTGATCGGGGTAACATTCGCACTTCTTGATTTTATCGAACATTATCCCATAAATTTCCCTGAACTTATTGTAATGGAAACTGGCGGCATGAAGGGCCGGAGGAAAGAAATGATCCGGGAAGAACTGCACGAAAAATTATGCAGGGGCTTTGGCGTTGATGCAATACATTCAGAATATGGCATGACTGAATTGCTATCCCAGGCTTACTCGAAAGGAAATGGTATTTTCAGCTGCCCGCCATGGATGAAGATTATGGCCCGCGATACCAACGATCCAATGACCGTCCTTGACGATGGTAAGGCCGGTGGAATAAACGTAATCGACCTGGCAAATATAAATTCATGCTCGTTTATTGCAACACAGGATTTGGGCAGGATCTACGCGGATAATTCGTTTGAAGTATTGGGCAGGTTTGACAATTCGGACATCCGGGGTTGTAATTTGCTGATTACTTAAAACTTATATGCAACTAATATAATATTATTATTTTTGCAATTATTATAAAATCATTTGCCATGATCGAGAAATTTTTGAATGAAGAACAGGATCCAAAAGCCGTCGAAAAGATTTATCTGCGTCTAACAGACCTGCTCACTACCGGGGAAGAAATACTTTACATAGCTGTTCAAAAAAAACCTATAGTAAATTTATTCCCCGATTGTATTGCACTTACCAACAAACGCATTTTGTTTTTTACCCCGGCCAACCTGGGGCTTACCATAAAATTTGTTGATTTTGTTTGGAAGGACATTATTGATGTATATACGAAAGAAGAAATTATAGGCGCAATTTTCAGCGTAAAAACCACCAATGGCGCCGAAATGGGTGTTGATTACCTGCCTAAGATACAGGCCCGCAAACTTTATCAGTATGCGCAGGAACGCAAAGAAGCCGAACGTGAAGCCCGCCGCCTGCGCGATCTGGAAGAAAAACGCGCCGAATCAGGCGCTGTTCAATTTGATAGTACTGGCCGGATAGCTGCCCAACAGCCTGTAACATCAGTCGCACCAACCCCCGAACCCGAACAGGCTCCGCCGCCCGTCGTGCAGGAAACGCCAAAGCCCGACGAACTTACCGAAAAACTAAAAAAATTGCGGATGCTGTTTGATAATGGCCTTATTTCGCAGGAAGAATATAACCACAAGAAACTGGATTTACTGAATGACTTATAAGCGTCATTGGTCATTGTGTCATTAGTCATTGGGATATTCGATATAAAACGGTATCAACCAATGACTAATGACACAATGACCCAATGACTAAACCAGCCTTGCGTCAAAATCAAAAGTCAATTTCTTTAATATTTTAACTTTCTTGATAGACTGGTGTAGCGGATTAAGCAGATAATTATATTCCATTGGTACGATGGATGAAGGCACTTTCATTAATAAATGCTCCTGCTTTTTTAAAAACTCATCGCCTATTTGCCTTAAAGCCAGGGGCGGAGATACATCTTTCCAGCCATCAGGTAAACTATCAATTGGTGTATCCGTAATGCTATTATCAGGCACTTCAATTTCAACCAGGCAATAATCATCGGGGATCATCAACGATGGTAAATGCACCAGTACTTCTAAAACAGCCAAAGAACGTGATGATGCAAGGTAGATCGCCGGTTTGCCTTCACTGTTCCACCTGCCGCCATATAAGCGGGCACCTGTTCCGTTCAGGTCATTGGCATAACTGCATTTTACAATACGAAAAAGTACCATCAGGCAAAAATGCCGTGCTCAATGCGGCCAAGCTCTTTGAATACCATATCAAAACCGGCAGAAGTATCAAGCATTGAAACCGGGGCCTCGCCATTAAAAACCAGGCTGGGCGCTTTTACCCATAATTTAAACTTATCCATCGAGCCGAATACTTCTTCACCGCGGGTATACAAGCGGGCAAGCTCAACAGCTTTTTCGGCATACTCAGTTTTTATAATGGCATCATCATCATAACGCTGCAGGGTGCGCTCAGAAATATGCAGGATGTAAGATAACTCCTGGAGATTTAAAGATATTTTTTTTGCCAATGCCAGTAAAACACGTTTGGGGAAACCCTCGCGGGCAAACTTTATGATATCAAAATCATTGGCTAATTTTATCGATTTTGAACCGCCCAATAAATTATAAAAAGGATTTAATGAACCCGATGAAGCATAAGCGACCATTGGTTCGCTAACCACATTTTTAGCATCATCATCTTTTATTTTATACGACATATATACAAATATATATACCATTTGTCGTATTTCCAAATTATTCAGCAATTATTAAAAAATAATTTTTCTTTCCTTTTTGGGCTACCAGGTATTTGTCATTTATTAAATCATCGCGCTGATAAGTATCATCCGGCGAAACAATCTTTAATTTATTAATTGCGGCGCCCCCTCCCAGTATCATTTTTTTTGCCTCTCCTTTTGACGGAAAAACTGATGTATGAGCCGCTAAAAGATCCACAACGTTGATTCCCCTTTGCAGTTCGCTTAAGCTTATACTAAAATTTGGCACGCCTTCAAACAATGCCAGTACCTCTGCATCATTTAATTCGGTTAAAAATTCTATTTTAGTATTACCAAACAAGAATTCGGACGATTTTATGGCTTTTTCATATTCACTCCCGCCGTGCACACGTATGGTAATATCTTTAGCCAGTGCTTTTTGTAAAACGCGCAAATGAGGGGCGGCATCCTGCTCAGCCTCTAAGCTTTCAATGGCTTGGCGGTCAAACAGCGTAAATATCCTGATGTATGTTTTGGCATCTTCATCGGTGGTATTTAACCAAAATTGGTAGAATTTATAGGGCGATGTTTTTCCAGGATCAAGCCAGATATTGCCGCCTTCGGTTTTACCGAATTTACTGCCATCTGATTTTTTTATCAGTTGGGTAGTTAGAGCGTAAGCTTCGCCGCCATCTTTGCGTCGTATTAATTCGGTCCCGGTAACGATGTTGCCCCATTGGTCCGAGCCGCCCATTTGCAGCGTGCAGTTATAGTTTTTCCACAAATAATAAAAATCATAGCCCTGTACTAACTGGTAAGTAAACTCGGTGAAAGACATCCCTGTTTCACTGTTAATGCGATTCTTTACGGAATCTTTAGCCATCATATAATTAACGGTGATATGCTTGCCTACATCCCGAATAAAATCAAGAAAAGTAAAATTTTTGAACCAATCATAGTTATTCACCATTTGGGCGCTATTGGCGCCGCAATTGAAATCTAAGAATTTTTTAAGCTGATCTTTTATCCCCTCCAGGTTATGTTGTAAAGCTTCTTCCGACAATAAATTACGTTCCTGGGATTTGCCCGAAGGATCGCCCACCATTCCTGTCGCCCCGCCAACCAGTGCGAATGGCTTATGCCCGGCACGCTGAAAATGTATCATGGTCATGATCTGGGCCAGGCTGCCCACATGCAACGAATCGGCTGTAGGGTCAAAACCTATATAACCCGAAACCATACCCTTATTTAGCAGTTCCTCGGTTCCGGGCACTATGTCATGCAGCATGCCCCGCCAGTGTAATTCTTCAACAAAGTTCATTGTGTATCCAGTTTCAATTCCCTGATAGCTATCAGGCCTATCGGGATGGCAAAGATAATAATATGATAATATGATTGAACCGATTGTCAAATGATTTCATTTACCGCATTTTCAAGCCTGCTTTCGTTTATAATTTTCCGGCCACAAAGTAAACCTTATCCATAATGTTGAATTAGCGAATATCTTGATTTTCCCAATCACGAAATCTATAATTCAATAATTCAATAATTCTTTCCCCAATTTCCATCCAAAATATTAATATTGCAGTTCACCTAAAATTATTATGAAAAGTCTTCTTTCAAATTTGAACACCAGGCTGCTGATCATTCATTTTGTAGCCTTATGGCTTTTTATGTACGGCTCCCAGACACTTGCTTTTTCACATGATTATAAATTTTTATATTATGGATCACAGCGCCTTATGCGATTAAATTTCCCCGGCAGGTTTGAAGCAGACATGACTTTTATTGAGCAGGCGGGTAATATCGGTTTATTGATCGCTTATATTATCTCCTGGACCATATCATTAAAACGAAATTGGCATTGGATAAATTCGACGGTCATTTTTGTGGCGATGTTTTTACTTGAAAATTTATTAGTATTAAAATTGCCCGGTGTTCATGCTATTTTTCTGCATTCGGGCGGCCTTTTTAAGGTATATAGTTTATGGGGGCATTTGGTTATTGGCATTCTTCTTATAGCGGCAAGTTTGTTGCTTTTTTTCGCAACAAGAGTGGTGCGCTATATCAGCTACGAAACACGAAAAGATAAACAAATGGCCAAGGCCCTAAAAAAAGCGGCGAGGAAAGGGAAGTGATTTCGGCTTTTGAGTAGCCGCCGTTTCAAGCGGGGTACAAGTTGTACCCTGGTTGGCACTTATTTCAAACCCTGCTTAACATTCCCCTTTTTTTTGCAAACACTCGTCGCCTCACCTAAATCCTCTCCAAAGGAGAGGACTTTGAAGAGCAGGGCGTTAATTTCAGTGCCTTTTTTTTCCTCTCCTTTGGAGAGGGCCGGAGTGAGGCGCGACAGGCTTATATCGAACTTACATCCAATCTATTTCAGCAACTCCCCCTTAACAATATCCAATATTTTAAACGATGCCGCCGAATCCGGGGCCTCTGCGTAAACACGTAGCACGGGCTCGGTGCCGGATGGGCGTATCATTACCCAGGTTTCGTCCTCGAAAAAGAACTTATAACCATCAAGGTCTTCGGTTTTAACTACTTTAAGATTGCCAAAGTTTTTGTATCCGGATTTGCAGTTGGCTATGATCTGCTGTTTTACATCTTCGGTTACATGCAGGTCGTAACGCTCAACAGCGAATTTGCCTACGATATCATAAATTTCCTGTACCAGATCGCTCAGGTTGCGACCGGTTTTGGCCATAAATTCCCATATCATAAGGCCGATCCATATACCATCGCGCTCAGGAATATGGCCGTCAACCGCAATACCGCCCGATTCTTCGCCCCCCACCAAAAATGGCTTCCCGGAGTTGACGATCAGATCGCAGATGTATTTAAAGCCAATTTTTGTGACTGTGTTATTTAAACCATAAGCATCGCAAAGCTTTTGGATTTTGCTGGTGCAGGAGAAAGTGGAATATACTTCGCCTTTCTGACCTTTAACTTTATACAGGTAATGGATCAGCAGCAGCAAAATGTGGTGCGAATCAACAAAGTTGCCATCCTGATCATAAAGGCCGATACGGTCTGCATCCCCATCGGTAACCAAACCCGATGCAATCTCGCCTTCTGATATTTTGATGATGTCTTCAAACTCCTGCAAGTTGCGCTGTATTGGTTCGGGCGCCTGGCCGTCAAAGCCGGGGTTATAATCACAATGTAAGAAAGTAATGTCCGGGAAAAGACGTCGCATCACATTCTGGCCCGCGCCGTACATAGCATCGTAAGCCCAAACGAGGCCGCTGTCGCGGATCGCCGGAATATCAAAACTGTTTTTGGCATGGGCCACATACATATCCTCAAGGTCGATAAATTCAATAATGCCTTCTTTATGATACTCATCAACCGATTTTAGTTTAAGATCGATAGTATCAGGGATAACCAATTCAACCTGTGCAATATCGTCAGGCGTAGCCGGGCCGCCATAAAAAGCTTTTATTTTATAACCGTTGTATGATGGCGGGTTATGGCTTGCTGTAATAATAATACCTGCCGATGCGCCTTTTCGTACTGTGCCGAGCGATATCATCGGGGTTGAAATAAAAGGGTTCGACGCCCGGTAAACCTTTACGCCCTGCGATGCCAGTACACAGGCGGTAGTGTCGGCGAACAACGGCCCTCCAAAACGCGGGTCGCAGCCTACAACCGCGGATGGGTTTTCAAAGGCTTTTTTTAGCCATAGCGCGGTGGCGTAGGCTACGCGTTTTACATTTTCAACGGTATAATCGTCGGCTATAATGGCTCTCCAGCCATCGGTGCCAAATTTAATTTTGCTCATCATTAGATATACGTGGTTTAAAATCCTATTTTTAGCGCCTCAAAATTGATACAAGAATATCAATCATTTGTGGTAAAAGAAAACAAAAAATGAAAGTTTTAAAATTTGGCGGAACATCGGTGGGAAATCCTGAAAGGATGAAAAAGCTGCTGGATATTATCGACCCCGCCGAAAGGCAGATCATTGTGCTCTCGGCCATATCGGGTACAACAAATAGTTTGGTTGAAATCGCGCAGGCTTACCTGTCGGGCGAAAAAAATAAAGCGGCGGCCCTGATCAATATTTTAAAAGATAAGTATGGAATTTTTGTCAAAGAACTATTTACAAAAAAAGAATACCTGGAGCAGGGCAAAGAGGTGATCGATTATCATTTTTCCCTGCTAAGCAACCTGGCAAACGACCTTTTTACTACTATTGAGGAAAAAATTATACTTGCGCAGGGGGAGTTACTGTCAACAACATTATACCATGTTTATCTCAAAGAAATTGGCATAGCATCGGTTTTACTACCAGCGCTTGATTTCATGAAGATCGATGAAGATAATGAGCCAATAGTTGATTACATTTCCGAACACATAATGCCATTGCTGGAGGCACATCCTAAAAACAATCTATTTATTACCCAGGGCTACATCTGCCGCAACAGTTTTGGCGAGATAGATAACCTGCGCCGTGGCGGCAGCGACTATACGGCATCATTAATTGGGGCAGGGATCCGCAGCGACGAGGTACAGATTTGGACCGACATTGACGGGATGCACAATAACGACCCCAGGATAGTAAAGGGCACCAAACCAATAGCGCAGCTATCATTTGATGAAGCTGCCGAGCTTGCTTATTTTGGCGCCAAGATATTGCATCCCCAAAGCGTGTTCCCGGCACAGAAATACAAAATACCCGTGCGATTATTGAACACCATGGACCCAAAAGCGCCGGGTACGCTAATTACTAATACCAGCGAAAAGGACCAGATAAAATCAATTGCCGCCAAGGATGGTATTACCGCTATTAAAATACAATCGAGCCGGATGCTGCTGGCGCATGGCTTTTTACGCCGCGTATTCGAGGTTTTTGAGCGTTATAAAACTTCGATCGATATGATCACCACTTCCGAAGTTGCTGTATCCTTAACGATTGATGATACTGCATATCTTAACGAGATCACGGAAGAATTATTGACCTTTGGGTCAGTGGATATTGATAAAGATCAAACCATTATTTGTGTGGTAGGAGATTTCGGCGCCGAAAAGCATGGTTATGCGGCACGTGTACTCGAGGCTATAAAACACATCCCATTGCGGATGATATCCTACGGCGGAAGTGAAAATAATATGTCAATACTGATAAAAACAGCAGATAAAACAGAAATATTAAGAAGTTTGCATAACAGGCTTTTTTGATTTCGGATCTGCCCCCTCTAAATCTCCCCCGGTAGGGGAGACTTTTAAGAATCCTTTATCAAAAGAGTTTTTAGAAGGAGTTTGGGGGCATGATTTAAAGATGAAAACTACAATTTTAAAACACGAATTTTTAAAGTCTCCCCTACCGGGGGAGATTTAGAGGGGGCCAAATGTTCAATACAAATACGATAACTCATTTTCAACAATTAGAAACACCATTTTATTACTATGACCTGGATGTTTTGCGCCAAACTTTAACTGCTTGCCGCGAGGCATCATCCAAACATGGATTTCATGTGCATTATGCAATGAAAGCCAACTTTAATCCGGAGGTTTTGGACATGATCCAATCCTATGGATTTGGTGCCGATTGCGTAAGCGGCAACGAAGTAAAGGCCGCTGTTGAACATGGTTTTGGTAAAGATAAAATTGTTTTTGCGGGTGTTGGTAAATCAGATAAAGAGATCAATTTAGCATTAGATGCTGATATTTTCTGTTTTAATGCCGAGTCGGTGCAGGAGCTGTATGTCATTAATGACCTGGCGAAAGCCAAAAATAAAAAAGCGAACATCGCCATACGGATCAACCCAAATGTGGATGCGCAAACGCATCATTTTATAACTACTGGCCTGGAAGAGAATAAATTCGGTATTAACTCCTGGCAACTGATGGATGTGGCAGACGCCCTGCGCCAATGTCCGAATCTGCAATTTTTAGGCATACATTTTCATATCGGGTCGCAGATCACAGATTTGGAGGTATATAAAAGTTTGTGCATCCGCATTAACGAGATGCAGGATTGGTTTGAAGACCATGGCTTTGAAGTAAAATTGCTCAATACCGGCGGCGGTTTGGGTGTTGATTACCATAATCCTGATATCAACAGCATAAGTGACTTTGAAAGTTATTTTAAGGTTTTTAAAAACTTTTTAAATGTAAAACCCGGTCAGGAGGTTCATTTTGAGCTGGGCCGTGCCTTAGTTGCGCAAAGCGCGTCACTTATCTCCAGGGTGCTTTATGTAAAAAATGGTCTAAAAAAGAATTTCCTGGTTTTAGATGCCGGCATGACCGAGCTGATCCGCCCGATGCTATACCAGGCCTACCACCAGATAGAAAATTTAAGTCAGAGGGAGTCCGAAAGTCCGAAAGTCCGAAAGTCCGAAAGTGAAAGCGCGAAGTCGGAAATCGGAAGTCAGAGTTCAGAAACCACTCACCACTCACCACTCACCACTCACTATGACGTTGTCGGCCCGATATGTGAAAGCACGGATTGTTTCAGGAAAGATGTGGAACTGCCCCAATCCTATCGCGGCGACCTGATCGCTATCCGCACTACCGGGGCTTATGGCGAGGTAATGGCTTCGGGTTATAATTTGAGGGATAAAGTAGAGAGCGTATATTCGGAATGAAATGAAAACTTCATCTATTTTGAAATTCAGCTTTAATCAGGCTGTTCAGCAATATTAACCGTCAGCAATAGAAAAATGCAGCCTTAGTTGTAGAGCGGGAGCGTTTACCCGTACAGGCTAAAACTTAAGGCCGAACCTTAAAAAAAAGGCGCTCCCGGCTTCAACTGTTCCAAAATAATTTTTGACTTTAATAAAATAGCTGACTTTAGGAAAAATGTTCAATCCCCCGCCAGTAATATCACTAAAGTAGTTTTGCTTCACTTCGGGATTGTTATACAAATTGTTATCGCCAAATGTTCCTCCAAAAAAAATACGTATCCCGTTCTGAAAACCCTTATCGTTAACGTTGTGGAATATTACCTCCGAAGTTAATCCCAATGTTAAAAGATTTGTTCTTGGGTCGACAAAATAGCCAGGCTGCGTATTTAAATACCGCCTGAAATCAGCGTATGTACCAAATTCATGACTATAAGCCATTTCTACCCCGATAAACCTGAAATTTGTTCTGCCCGAAGTAGTGAAGGCATTGACCGAAAACCTGCCGCCAACTGCTTCAAAGTACTTATCGCTAAAATAATTCGTTTCGCCTTTGTTCGCTTGGTCACTCTGGTATTGGCCAAAAACACCGAAGGCCCCGTAAGCTATGTTGAAATTTTTAAAAACATAGCCGCGGCTTAAATTGATCTGGCCGCTTATGAGGAAATCATTGAAATTTGAATTTGAATAATAATTAAGTCCGCCTGAAATATAATTTGCGGTTTTTATCGTATCAAACGAGGTTGGTTTAGGCTGGTAAACTATATCCTGGTGATAAAGCGCAGGTTCGTAAATATGGGAGCACGATGCAAGCAATATTGCGGCGCAGCATGAGGATAGTAATTGTTTAAGGTTCATAGTGGTTAAATGTATGTGTAAATACGGATATATTTAATGAATTGTAACAAGTGATAAATATTTAACCGTGGAATAAATGTAAAAAAAACATTTAATAATAATTTTACTTGTAAAATTGCTTTAATTTGCGAACGTATTTCTCCATTCACGAACCAATTATAATAAATGAATAAAGACCAATTTGTTATCGGCGTTGATTATGGTACCGATTCGGTGCGCTCTGTAATTGTAGATACCCGGAATGGAAAGGAATTAGCCTCATCTGTTTTTTTATACCCGCGCTGGCAGCAGGGTTTATACTGCAATGCTGCGGAAAACCAGTTCAGGCAGCACCCGCTTGATTATATTGAAGGGCTCGAATACACCATAAAAGATTGTCTTAAAAAGGCCGGCGGCGCCGCGGTTGCATCCGCGATCAAAGCAATATCTGTTGACACTACCGGTTCAACGCCTGTAGGGGTAAATGAACAGGGCATTCCATTAGCATTGGCGCCAGGCTTTGAAAATAATCCCAATGCCATGTTTGTTTTATGGAAGGATCATACCGCCGTAAAAGAGGCTGCCGATATAAACCATCATGCCACAAAATTTGCTGTCAATTATCTGCAATATGTAGGCGGTATTTATTCCTCCGAATGGTTTTGGGCCAAATTGCTGCATGTTTTAAAGGTGGATGAAAAGATAAGGGGCGCCTGTTACTCCTGGGTGGAACATTGCGACTGGATACCTTTTTTATTAAGCGGCGGCAAGCATGTAAAAGATATGAAACGAGGGCGCTGTTCGGCGGGCCATAAAGCAATATGGGCGGCCGAATACGGTGGCTTGCCACCTGATGAGTTTTTTTCATCCCTCAACCCGCTGTTAACAGGATTTACTGAACGGTTATATAAAGATACTTATACTTCTGATCAGATTGCCGGAACGCTCAGCGAAGAATGGGCAACCCGTTTAGGCTTAGGTACGGATGTTATTATAGGTGTAGGCGCTTTTGACGCACACATGGGCGCAGTTGGTGGTCAGATCGAGCCGTATCATCTAAGTAAAGTAATGGGAACCTCTACCTGCGACATGCTGGTAGCCCCTAATGCCGATTTGAAGGGTAAACTCATTAAAGGCATTTGCGGGCAGGTGGATGGTTCAGTGATTCCGGGAATGCTTGGCCTGGAGGCGGGACAATCCGCTTTTGGCGATACATATGCCTGGTTTAAAAATCTGCTTTCCTGGCCATTAAATGATTTGCTCACTCAATCGTCAGTTATAGATAGTAAAACAGCGGAGGCCTTGAAAAGTGAAATAGCGTCTAAAATCATCCCAGAACTTAGCCGTCAGGCAGGCTTACTGCCCTTAGATGAAAACGCAGAATTATCTGTCGACTGGCTGAATGGCCGCCGTACGCCCGATGCTAATCAATTATTAAAAAGTGCGATTAGTGGTTTAAGTCTCGGCAGTGATGCTCCGCGTATTTTCAGGGCATTGGCGGAGAGTACCTGTTTTGGCGCAAAAAGTATCGTTGACCGCTTTAAAAGCGAAGGCGTACCTGTAAAAGGATTAATAGGTATTGGCGGGGTGGCTAAAAAATCACCTTACATTATGCAAATGATGGCCGATGTGCTGCAGATGCCTATCCGCATACACCAGTTTGAGCATACCTGCGCCCTGGGGGCGGCCATGTTTGCCGCTACTGCCGCTGGAATATATCCGAGTGTGGAAGAAGCGATGGCAGCCATGGGTGGCGGGTTTGACACTGAATATCATCCGGACAAGCAAAATGCTGGATTATATGCAAAACGCTATCAGCAATATGCGGCATTAGGGAAATTTGTGGAAGACATTACGAAAAATGATTAATAAATAGATTTGACAACTTTTGAAAAGTTGTCAAATCTTTATAAGTTTTCACCCTCTTTTTTGCTTGCAAAAGAGAGGGTGGTCGAGCGAAGCAAAGACCGGGTGAGTAAATATACGAGCGACATTAACATAAATGCCTGGCGCACAGTTTACTCACCCCGAATGCGCTACGCTGTTCGACCCTCTCTCCGGCAAGCCGGAAAGAGGGTAAAGACGGTAGCCTTCCTTAACTTATAACTTAATGACATTGCGAACGCGTTTGCGCACGACCGATTTTTATATAAACCATGAGCAAATATCAACATATACAAAAACTCGCTTATAAAGCCAACATGGAGCTACCCAGGCTCAACCTGGTGCTCTTCACCTTCGGCAACGTAAGCGCCGCCGACAGGGACTTGGGCGTATTCGCCATAAAGCCAAGCGGTGTCCCTTATGATGAACTATCACCCGAAAAAATGGTGATCGTTAATTTTGATGGTAAGATAGTTAAGGGCAAACTGCGTCCATCGTCAGATACAAAAACCCATGCGGTTTTGTACAAAGAATGCCCGGAGATCGGCGGCATTTGCCATACCCATTCTGTCTATGCAACGGCATGGGCGCAATCCCAAAGGTGCATCCCTATTTATGGCACAACACATGCCGACCATAAAACAGTTGACATCCCTTGTGCGCCGCCTATGGATGATGATATGATCAAGGGCGATTATGAATATCAAACCGGTTTCCAGATACTCAATTGTTTAAAAGAAAAAAACTTGAGCTATAAAGAAGTTGAAATGATACTGGTAGGAAACCATGCCCCTTTTACATGGGGCAAAACTGCCGAGAAAGCGGTTTATAATAGCGCTGTGCTTGAATCTATTGCACAAATGGCATATTTAACCGAGCAGATCAATCCGAAAGCGCCCCGGTTAAAAGATTCGCTCATAAAAAAACATTTTGAGCGCAAGCACGGGCCGGACAGTTATTACGGACAAAGCTAATTATTGAATTAGTGAATTAGTGAATTAGTGAATTTCAAACGATAACCTCATGACACAATGACCAAGTGACCAAGTGACCAATGAATCAATAATCAATAATCAAAAAGTCTCCCCAACCGGGGGAGATTTAGAGGGGGCTGACCTAATGACAAATGACCAATGAAATATACCTGTTCTGCATTTTTCTTAATAATTCTTACAAGCGTGGCTCTTGCACAAAGCAGTAATTTTCACCAATGGGCGCCAACTCCTCCGATGGGCTGGAACAGTTGGGACTGCTATGGCCCTACCGTTGTTGAAAGCGAGGTAAAGGCCAATGCCGATTATATGGCAAAATACCTGGAAAAAGCGGGCTGGCAATATATAGTTGTGGATATCCGCTGGTATGTAGGTAATGATAAGGCACACGGCTATAATGAACAAAACCCCGATTATGTGCTCGATGAATATGGAAGGTTTCAGCCTGCCGTAAACCGTTTCCCCTCTTCCGCAGGAGGCAAGGGATTTAAACCATTGGCAGATTATATCCACCGTAAAGGTCTAAAGTTCGGCATTCATATTATGCGCGGCATACCGGTTTTGGCCGTGAAACGTAACCTGCCGATATTGGGCAGCAAAGCTTCAGCCAGGGACATTTACAGCACTGACGGCCAGTGCGAATGGCTAAAAGATATGTACACTGTCGTCGCCGGGCGTGATGGGGCCCAGGCATATTATAATTCTCTTTTTAAACTTTATGCTTCGTGGGGGGTTGATTTTGTAAAGGTTGACGATCTTTCAAGGCCATATCATACTACCGAAGTTGAAATGGTCCGTAAAGCGATTGACCAGTGCGGCAGAAAAATAGTTTTAAGCACATCTCCCGGCGAAACACCAATTGCTGATGCAGAACATGTACAGCAACATGCCAATATGTGGCGTACGGTTGACGATTTTTGGGATAACTGGAAAATGCTGAAGGATCATTTTGATGTTTTTGAACGATGGAACCAATACAGGTTACCGGGTGCGTGGCCGGATGGCGATATGCTGCCGCTTGGCCGTATTGGTTTACGGGCAGAAAGAGGCAATCCGAGAATGACAGCTTTCACTAAGGATGAACAATATACCCTTATGACCCTATGGTGCATCTTTCGCTCTCCTTTAATGTTTGGCGGCAATTTGCCGGATAATGACGCTTTCACTTTATCTCTCCTGGATAATAAAGAAGTTATAGCGATGTTAAAAAATAGTGCAAATAACAAAGAGCTGTTCAGAACTAATAATGCAATAGCCTGGGTAGCTGATGATCAGAAAACGGGTGATAAATACCTGGCATTGTTTAATCCCACTGACAATACCAGCCCGATGAAAATAACAGTTCAGTTACAGCAGTTGGGCTTTAGCGGCGATTGCAAAGTTCGTAACCTTTGGAGCAAAATAAACATCGGCCAATTCAAACGAGAGTTTTCCGCTTACATCAACCCTCATGGCGCCGGTTTGTACAAAATCTCTAAAATCAATAATTCAACAATTCACTAATTCAGTAATTGCTTTCAATCACTAATTCAATAATTCACTAATTCAATAATTGCACTCAATCACTAATTCAATAATTCACCAATTCAATAATTAAACAGGATGATCGATCTAAAACAATACGAAATCTGGTTTGTCACCGGCAGCCAGGATTTATACGGGGAAGAAACTTTAAGGAAGGTTGCTGAACATTCGCAGCAAATTGCCAGGTCGTTTAATGAGGATAAGCAAATACCGGTACGGGTTGTTTTTAAACCGACTGTAAAATCTACCGAAGAAATTTACAGTGTTTGCCAGGAAGCTAACACGGCAAAGAATTGTATCGGCATAATCGCCTGGATGCATACCTTTTCCCCTGCAAAAATGTGGATCGGCGGATTAAAAATTTTGCAGAAGCCGTTATTGCACCTGCATACACAATTTAACCGCGATATACCTTGGGATAGCATCGACATGGATTTTATGAACCTGAACCAGAGCGCCCATGGCGACAGGGAATTTGGTTTCATCATGTCGAGGATGCGTTTGAACCGCAAAGTTGTAGTTGGCCACTGGGAACATGTTGATGTATTAAGTCAAATAGGCGCCTGGAGCCGCGTTGCTGCCGGTTGGCACGACTGGCAGGGCGCCAGGTTTGTCCGATTTGGCGATAACATGCGCTTTGTGGCTGTTACAGATGGCGATAAGGTTGAGGCGGAATTAAAGTTTGGCTATTCAGTAAATACGCATGGCGTTGGCGATCTGGTAAAGGTTATCAACGAGATAAGCGATGCTGAAACCGATAAGCTTATGGCTGAATACGAAGAGAAATATGCTGTTGTACCTTCTCTGCACAAAGGCGGTGCGCATTACAGCTCCATGCAAGCGGCTGCTAAAATTGAATTGGGCTTATCAGCCTTTTTAAGGGATGGCAACTATAAAGGCTTTACCGACACGTTTGAAGATCTGCATGGCCTTGTACAGCTGCCTGGCATTGCCGCGCAACGCCTAATGGGGCAAGGTTATGGCTTTGGCGGCGAAGGTGACTGGAAAACGGCTGCACTGGTACGCGCTATGAAAGTTATGGGAAGCGGGCTTAAAGGCGGCAATTCTTTTATGGAAGACTATACCTACCATTTCGATCCGGTGAACCAGATGGTTTTAGGTTCGCATATGCTGGAAATATGCGAATCAATTGCGGATGGCAAGCCTAAAGTTGAAATTCATCCTTTAGGGATAGGCGGCAAAGCCGATCCTGTCCGCCTGGTGTTTAATGTGGCAGGCGGCCCGGCCTTAAATGCTTCCATTATTGATATGGGCAACCGCTTCCGGCTGCTGGTGAACGAAGTAGAAGCAGTTGCGCCCGAACACGAACTGCCAAAGCTGCCGGTAGCACGCGTTTTATGGAAACCATACCCAGACATGAAAACCGGCTGTGCCGCCTGGATTTTGGCCGGCGGCGCACACCATACCGGCTTCAGTCAAAATTTAACGTCATCCCAGCTGGAAGATTTTGCAGAGATGGCAGGGATCGAGTATGTTTTGATAGATAAGGATACCCGGCTACACCAGCTAAAAAAAGAATTGCGGTGGAGTGAGGCTTATTATAGGTAGCTTTCAGCAACTGCAATTTTTACTTGTCAGCAATAAGCTTTATAGGATTAGAGCCGGAGCCGGGAGTTTTACTTCCGGCTTTTTTGTTGGCTATATCCTCCGATGGCCAAGAAAACTCACTTACCTGATCCACTTCCCAAACCAAACAGATTGGTTCCGTAATGACCTATTATATTAAAACGATATTCAGTATAGTTACAACGGTTTTACCAACCATTTTTGACAACTATATTCAAAAAAAATCCTCCCTGGAATGACCAGAGAGGATTATAAGGATTAAATTTAATTAAACTTATTTTGCTTCCTCTTCAGAGGCTGGCTTTTTTGAAGCTTTGCGGGCTTTGCTTTCGGCGCCTTCCATTTGCTCTTTTAATTGAGCTAATACGCTAAGATCGCCCAAAGTTGATTTTTCAACCGACTCTTTTACTTTCTTCACGGCATTGCTTGCAGATTTTGCTTCCTTTTTACGGGTTTCAAATTCCTGTACCCTTGCTTCGGCACGGGCCTCTTCCCAGATGCGTGAATGAGAGATAACGATACGCTTGTTTTCTTTGTTAAATTCAATGATCTTAAACTCAGCGGCTTCTTCGGCCTTTAAGCTCTTGCCATCTTCTTTAACTAAGTGCTTGGTCGGGCAAAAGCCTTCAACACCGTATGGTAAAGCAACAATTGCGCCTTTTTCGGTTATTTTTATAACGGTACCTTCGTGTATTGAATCAATAGTGAAGATGGTTTCAAAAGTATCCCATGGATTTTCTTCCAGTTGTTTGTGGCCAAGGCTTAATTTACGGTTCTCAACATCAAGCTCTAAAACAACCACGTCTAATTTTTCGCCAACTTTAGTGAATTCATTAGGGTGATTTACTTTTTTAGACCATGACAGATCCGAAATGTGGATCAATCCGTCAATGCCGTCTTCCAATTCTACAAATACGCCGAAGTTGGTCATGTTTTTAACTGCAGCAAGATGCTTTGTGCCAATTGCATAACGCTGAGAAGCATTTTGCCATGGGTCAGGCGTTAATTGTTTAATACCTAACGACATTTTGCGCTCATCGCGGTCAAGCGTCAATACCTGTGCTTCAACTTCATCGCCAACTTTCAGGAATTCCTGCGGGTTACGCAGGTTTTGTGACCATGACATTTCAGATACATGTATCAAACCTTCAACACCGGGGATGATCTCGAGGAACGCGCCATAATCGGCAACGGTAACAATTTTACCTTTAACTTTCGAGCCGATCTGTATCTTCTCGTCAAGGCTTTGCCAAGGGTGAGGTGTTAATTGTTTTAAGCCGAGGGCGATACGTTTTTTCTCATCATCAAAATCAAGCACAACAACGTTGATCTTTTGATCCAATGATAAAATTTCGCGCGGATGCTCAATACGGCCCCACGAGATATCTGTAATGTGCAGTAAACCGTCAACGCCGCCAAGGTCGATAAATACACCGAAGTCCGTAATGTTTTTAACGGTCCCTTCAAGTACCTGTCCTTTTTCAAGTTTAGCGACAATTTCAGTTTTTTGGTTTTCTAAATCGTCTTCGATCAGCACTTTATGCGATACCACAACGTTTTTAAACTCGTGGTTGATCTTAACAACTTTAAATTCCATCGTTTTGCCCACATAAATGTCATAATCCCTTATCGGTTTAATGTCGATCTGTGAGCCGGGTAAAAAGGCTTCAACGCCCATTATATCTACGATCAAACCACCCTTTGTTCTGCTTTTAACAAAACCGGTGATAATTTCATCATTGTCTAATGCAGAATTAATACGCTCCCATGATTTTTGGGTTTTTGCTCGTTTGCGCGAAAGTACCAACTGTCCGTTAGCATCTTCCTGCGACTCCACAAAAACGTCAACGGTGTCACCGATCTTCAGATCAGGCGTATCACGGAATTCAGATACGGATACCAAACCATCAGATTTAAACCCGATGTTCAATACCACATCTTTTGAGTTAACATTTACAACCGTACCCGTTATGATCTCGCCTTTAGTGATAGAACTAAATGTTCCGTCGTACATTTTTTCGAGCTCCGCACGGTCACTGTCGCTGTAGTTGCCGAACTTTTTGTCGTCAGCATCCCAATCGAAATCATCGTTGGATGATGTGACATTTGATTTGATCTCATCGATCGAGATTGAGTCAGCTTCTGATTCAATCGTTTCTTTTTCCTGCGGAAGTGTAACTACATCGAGTTCAGCTTCCTTAGCTTTAAGTTCTTTTTCTGCTTCCTGTTTTTTTGCCATTAAATAAATTTTCTCCTTTTCCCAATTTGTTAATTGGGATTGCAAAGGTAGACATATAATTTTATTTCAAAAAAATTAATTTAAGGGAAAATAAAAACGCAAATATATTCACAGCAATTCCCTTTACAACTTTTTTACCCCTCACAACCTTTCCCAACATTCCAACCAATTTTCTACCTTTGCCCGCAAACCGGAACTGCATGAGCGAAAAGATATTGGTTATTGGCGCCAACGGGCAAATAGGCACCGAACTGGTAACCGCTTTGGTCGATGTTTATGGGCCCGATGCCGTTATCGCATCCGATATAAAAAGTCCAAATTACGCCATCAGGAAGTGCGGCAGCCTTTTTGAGATCGTTAATGTCCTGGATAAAGATAACCTTCATTTTATTTTCGACAAGCACCGTCCTACACAGGTTTATTTGCTGGCGGCAATATTATCAGCTGTAGGTGAACAAAAACCAAAGGCCGCCTGGGACCTGAACGTGACCGGCTTGCTGAATATACTCGATTTTTCGGTAGAGTTTAAGGTCGATAAAGTTTTTTGGCCAAGCTCTATAGCGGTTTTCGGGCCGCATTCGCCGCATTCGGAAGCGCCGCAATATTGTATAATGGACCCCAATACGGTTTATGGTTTCAGCAAGCTGGCAGGCGAACGCTGGTGCGAGTATTATTTTAACAGGTACGGGCTGGACGTACGAAGCCTCCGGTATCCGGGGTTGATCGGCTGGCGGTCAAACCCAGGCGGCGGTACTACTGATTATGCGGTCAATATATTTCACCAGGCATTGAAAACGGCGCAATATGAGAGCTTTCTATCAGCCGGCACAGCCTTGCCAATGATGTATATGGAAGATGCCATACGCGCGACCATTTCGTTAATGAATGCGCCCGCGGGTTCACTGAGCATCCGTTCGGCCTATAACCTGGCAGGAATCAGCTTCACACCGGCCCAACTGGCTGATGAGATAAAGAAACATATCCTGGATTTTGAAATAAGCTATACAGAAAGTGACCCGCGGCAGGCTATCGCCGATAGCTGGCCAAGATCAATTGATGACAGCTATGCTCAAAAAGACTGGGGCTGGAAATTAGAATATGATCTGCCAAAAATGGTGGAAGACATGCTGGCGAATTTGAAGGAAATTATTTAGGAGGTGAGTGGTGAGTGGATGAAATTAATTAATAAACTGAATATAAAACAAATATTATATTTACCCGTGGCAAATTAGTGCGGTTCGGCTATGAACCATGAACTATGAACCATGAACTAAAAGATATGGGAAGAGCATTCGAATTCCGAAAAGAAAGAAAACTTAAGCGCTGGAGTAAAATGGCGGTGCAGTTTACCCGGCTGGGCAAAGAAATTGTAATGGCTGTAAAGGCCGGCGGCGGCGACGTGAACACAAACGCGCGCCTGAGAACTGCGGTACAGAACTCCAAGGCTGTAAATATGCCTAAGGACCGCGTTGAGGCTGCCATAAAAAGGGCGATCAGCAGGGATGAGAAAGATTACGAGGAAATAGTTTATGAAGGCTATGCGCCTCATGGCGTTGCTATCCTGGTTGAAACCGCTACCGATAACATTAACCGCACGGTAGCCAACGTACGCAGCTATTTTACAAAATATGGCGGTTCACTGGGTAAAACGGGATCGCTTGATTTTATTTTTAGCCGCAAATCTGTTTTTACTTTTGAACCTGGCGACCGCGATCTTGAAGAACTGGAACTTGAACTGATCGATGCCGGACTGGAGGACTTGTTTGTTGAAGCAGACGAGAATGGTAACGACATTGCCGTTGTCCATGCTGCTTTTGAAGATTTCGGAAAGATGCAAAAAGCGCTGGAAGAAGCAGGTATTGAAGTAAAATCGGCCAAACTTGAGCGCGTTGCGCAATCATTTCATGAAGTGACTGAGGAACAGGCTGCAGATGTTATGAAACTGATTGACCGGCTGGAAGAAGATGATGATGTGCAGGCGGTGTATCATAATATGGCGGAGTGATTTCGGAATTCGGATATCGGATTTCGGATTTCGGATTGTTGGTATTTCGGAATTTCAATTTCGGAATTTGGAATTCTAAGTGGACAGAGACAATTAAACGCTTATCTATCAATAAGCAAAATCTTCCATGCATCTTCAACCCTGCCTTCGTCCAGCAATTCTTTAGCCTTTAAGTGTATTTGTAATTCCCGGGCTTGGTTATCTCCAATTGTTGCCTCCAATATTTCTTTTATGCCGGGCAATTGCGCATAAGCTAATATCTCATCAGTACCCGGTAAAGCTTCCACGTTTCCCAACTGGCCCAGGTTATTGCCGGTAAGTACTTTCGAGTTACGTATGGCAAATGGTATCGCATCAACTCCTATGCCTATGTTTTTATTTGGTTTGGCAACTTTAAACAGGTTATCAGGGGTTACGCGGCAATACCAGTCACCATCGAGGCGCGCCACGTGATTGATCTTGAGCTGGTCGATTTTCCCTTCGCCGTCGAGAATAGTTTCGTTAATGTGCATTAGCTTAATTTCCGCGATCACCAGGTTACCAGCCCCGGCTTGGTCGCCCAATGATATAATATCCTTTACAACACATTCGAGCTGAACGAGGGACTCTGCGACCCTCGGCGGTTTAACCAGCTCCGATGGCAGCATGGTTAAGCCCGATTTTATAAATTCATTTATACCCTTGCCATATTCAACACTCGATAACGAAACCTGCTGTACCATATCGTAATTTACAATATTGATCACACATTCAGGTACTTCATGCAGGTTTTCCAGCGTATGTTTAGTGGTATTATCCCTCACCCTGCGCGAAGGCGAAAAAACACAAACCGGCGGATTTACACTAAACAAATTAAAATAGCTGAAAGGGCTGAGGTTGATATTCCCGTCTTTATCAATAGTCGATGCAAAACAAATAGGGCGGGGCGCTATTGCTGCATTCAGATAACCCTGTAGTTCGGCGACAGACAGATCCGGTATTTTTATGGTCAGCAATTGTTGTAATGTTGAAAAGTTGTAAAGTTATTTTTTTATTTTTTTTGCCGCCTCAAATTTTTTTAAATAGTCAATGAATTTTTTGGTTTTACTTAAAAATTCTATACTTTTTGAATACATATCTTCGAATACCGCGTCATCGATTTTTTCTGCTTTATTCAATATTGTCAATTTATTTCTGAACTCCCCGGACGAGCCTTTGGCATAATTCAAAAATCTAATGAAATCAGGATTATTATTATATTCGAAGCCCTCGGTTATATTGTCTGACATGGAACATGCTGCCCTCCTTATTTGATCTTTCATACCCCAATAAGATCTAAGCGGCTCTTTGTCACATAAAAAGTAAATATCGACTGCAATTGAATTCGCTATCTTCCAAATTTCCAAGTCTTCAAATCTTTCAATCTTGCTCATTAATCAAAAACAATGTATAATTTAACATTTCAACTTTCCAACCTTACAACTTCTTCAAACTCAGTATCGAAAAATCACTATCCGCTTTTTTAATAATATTTCCCAGCATGCCCAACCCGGTTATTTCCATTTCAACCAGATCGCCGGGCTGCAGCCATTGGGGTTGATAATCAGGATCATTCAGCAAGCCGGTACCGTTCAGTTCCAAAAAACATCCTGTACCTACCGTGCCCGATCCTATAACATCGCCGGGCAGCACATCGCAGCCGTACGCGCAGCGTTCAATAATTTCGGCGAATGTCCAGTCCATGTCCGCCATATTGCCTTTGGATACCTCTTTGCCATTCACTGCACACTTCATCGCCAAATTATAGCTATTTCCGGTATGGCCCGGTTTTGGCGCTACCTTATATTTTTCAAGTTCATCCGGGGTTACCAGCCAGGGGCCGATAACGGTGCAAAAATCCTTACCCTTTGCCGGCCCAAGGTTCAGCAGCATTTCTTCCATCTGCAAAATTCTGGCGCTCATATCATTCATTATCATGTATCCTGCTATAAGGCTATCCGCATCGGCAGCTTTAATATTGCGGGCTTTTTTATTGAGCACTATAGCAACCTCAAGCTCGAAATCGAGTTTATGTAAATGATCGGGCATGCACTCAATCTCACCTACCCCTTGAATTGCGTTATGGTTTGTAAAATAAAATACGGGGTATTGGTCAAACTCCGGGATCATCGGCGCCTTGCGGTTACGGCGGGCGGCTTCTACATGCTGCCTGAACGCATAGCCATCCCGGCACGAAGTTGGGTGCGGCACGGGGGCCATCATTTCGAAAAATAATTCCTGCGTAGCCTCCAGTTTACCGGAGACAATCTCTTTATTAATACGATGGGCACGTTCCATCAGCTCATCGCCGCCCCATAAAAATTCATTCATATTATCAGGGATCAGCTTATCGCAGGAGTTCAGGTTATAAATATTCCCTTTTATAAAAACACCCAGATGTTCACGGTCTTCGGTTTTGTAGGATACTAACTTCATTGGTTTGGATTGGATTATTCGTTTTCAAACTTAAGAAATTTTAGTTGATTGGGTTGATTAAGTTAAATTAGGTTGATTAAGTTATAATTGTTGGAAGAGTTGTAATTGTTGGAAGAGTTGTAAAGGTTGTAAGAGTTGGTGCAGCTTCTTTCTGACTTACGGCCTTTACTGTCTTTCGGACTTTTCCCACTTTCTTCCTATCTTCGCTCCATGTCACCTGAAGAAGCAAAAAAACGGATAGATGCCTTATCGTCCGAATTAAAACAGCACAATTACAATTACTATGTGCTGGCAATGCCTACCGTTTCCGATTTTGATTTCGATAAAAAATTGGAAGAGCTTGCCGCGCTCGAAGAGCAATTTCCGGAATATGCGGAGCCCGATTCGCCCACCAGGAAAGTAGGCGGCGATATTACCAAAGCGTTTGTCACCGTTAAACACCGGTGGCCCATGCTGTCGCTGGGCAATACTTATAATGAACAAGAACTACTTGATTTTGACCAACGCATACGTAAAGCCATCGGGGATAACTTTGAGTATGTGTGCGAGCTGAAGTTCGACGGCTTATCCATCAGCCTCACCTACCAGGAGGGTAAACTTGTACGCGCGGTAACCCGCGGCGACGGCATAGAGGGCGACGATGTTACCATCAATGTGCGCACCATCCATACTATCCCTAAAAAATTACAGGGCGGCGGATACCCTGATGATTTTGAGATAAGGGGCGAGGTATTTATGCACCTCAAAGCCTTCGAGCGGCTGAATACCGAACGCATAGAGAACGGCGAGTTGCCTTATGCTAACCCGCGTAATTTTGCTTCGGGCACGCTTAAGATGCAGGACTCCAGTGAGGTAGCCCGCCGGCCCTTAGATTGTTTCCTGTATTTTCTGTACACCGAAAAGCTTTTATTTAAAACCCATTGGGAAAGCTTGCAGGCTGTAAAAAGCTGGGGCTTCCAAACCAATGAAAATAGCCGCCTTTGCGGTAATATCGACGAGGTTTTTAATTTTATTAATTACTGGGATAAAAACCGTTTCGGGCTTAGTTATGACATTGACGGCATCGTGATAAAAGTAAACAGCTACGGACAGCAGCACGAACTTGGCTTTACGGCTAAATCGCCGCGCTGGGCCATTGCATATAAATACAAAGCGGCACAGGTGGAAACTGAACTGCTTAAAGTAAGCTACCAGGTTGGGCGCACCGGCGCAGTTACGCCGGTAGCCAATTTAAAACCTGTGCTGTTAGCGGGCACAACCGTAAAACGGGCAACGCTGCATAATGCCGATGAGATAGAAAAACGCCTGCAATTACATGAGGGCGATTGGGTTTACGTAGAAAAAGGCGGAGAGATCATACCCAAAATAATTAAGGTTAACCTGGAAAAACGAAAGCCTGGCGCAAAGCCAATCCATTATATCACCACCTGTCCGGCCTGTGGTATCACGCTGGAGCGCAAAGAGGGCGAAGCCGCCTTTTATTGCCCGAATGAGGATGGCTGTCCGCCGCAGATCGTGGGTAAGATGGTGCATTTTATTGGCCGCAGGGCCATGAATATCGACGGTCTTGGCGCGGAGACCATAGAAACGCTGTATAAAAAGGGCCTGATAAAAAGGATCAGCGATATATACGACCTCCACCTGCACAGCAATGAGTTAAAGCAATTAGAAAGGTTTGGCGAAAAATCAATCAATAACATGCTGGACGGCATTGAAAGATCAAAGCAAATGCCTTTTGAAAAGGTGCTTTTTGGCCTGGGGATCCGCTATGTTGGCGAAACAGTGGCTAAAAAACTAGCCGCTTATTTTAAAAATATCGATAACCTGAAGGCTGCTACCATTGAAGAGTTGAACGCCGTTGAAGAAATCGGCGACCGCATAGCGCTGAGTGTGAAAGATTATTTCAGCAATGAAGATCATAAACAAGAAATAGAAAAACTAAAATCGCAGGGCCTGCAGTTTGTTAGCGAAGAAAAACAGGTAACCCTGGCAAGCGAAGTGCTAAGCGGCAAAACATTCATCATATCAGGCGTATTCGAAAAATACTCCAGGGATGAGCTGAAAGATATCATCGAGCAAAATGGCGGCAAAATAGTGGGCAGCATTTCCACCAAACTCAATTACCTGGTTGCCGGGGAGAACATGGGACCAGCCAAATTAGAGAAAGCGCAGAAGCTGAATATACCCATTATCAATGATGACCAGTTGCTGGAGATGATTGGGTAGTGGGGGAAGTGGGCAGTTTGCAGTAGGCAGTTTGCAGTGAATGGGTAGTTTGCTTTTAAAAATACTGTTTAGAATCTCTTAAAACTTTCCGCTTTTCGCTTAAACCACCCATTCCTTCCGCATGTCGCGGCTCCTTAGCTTATTAGCCTCGTCATCATTTTTAAATTCTTCTTTATGCGGGTTCCATTGCAGCGGGCGCCTCAGTTCATAGGCGATATTGCCAATATTGCAAACGGTTGCGGTGCGGTGGCCTATTTCTACATCTGCAACGGGTTTTGTACGGTTGCGGATAGCCTGCAGGAAATCTTTATAATGATCAAGGCTCAAATAAACATGTTTTTCATCGGGGCCGATAACCTTATCTTTTAAAGTTTCCGGCATCGTTTCCAGCTTGCCCCTTACCACATGGATACTGCCTGCCGACCCGATGAAAGTTAGCCCATTGTCGCCGCCAACCGGCTCATGGGTCATGGTAATTCCGCTTGCATATTGGTAAGTTAAAAAAGGATGGTCTTTGTCCGGCGGTGTTACCATCACGGGACCGCTGCCGTCCATATCCAGGCCCCACTGGGCAATATCAAACATATGCGCGCCCCAATCGGTCATGCCGCCGCCGCCGAATTCCTTGTAATCGCGCCATTTGGCCCAAAAATCGTCTGTAAGTCCCGGATCTAAAAAATGGTTATAAACCTGCGGCGAATTCGGCCCCAGCCAGAAATCCCAGTTCAGGCTATCCGGCATTGGTTCGGCGGGGAGGTTATAAGGTATTGGCGGCGGACCGACATTTACTTTTATCGTTTGAATGTCGCCGATATAGCCGTTGCGCACCAGCTCCACCGCCTGCCGGAATTCGGGCCAGGAACGCTGCATGCTCCCGGTTTGAAATACCCTTTTATGTTTTCTTGTTTCGCTTACCATTGCCCGGCCTTCCTTAATTGTTAACGACAATGGCTTCTCGCAATAAATGTCCTTCCCCGCCCTGGCTGCAAGAATGGCGCACACGGAATGCCAGTGGTCGGGCACGGCAATAATAACGGCGTCGATGTCCTTTCGCGCTAACAGATCGCGAAAATCGGCATAAGTCGCGCATCCTGCATATTGGCTTTGCCCGGCTTTGGCGGCATAACGCTGATTAACCTGTGCAGCAAACTGCTGCAATTTTATGGCATAAACATCAGCGGCGCCGATAATTTTTACTTCATTGGTATCCAAAAAGGATCCCTGTAAACCGCCAGCCTGCTTACCTGTACCGATAAAGCCCAATGTGATCAGATCACTTGGCGCAGTATATCCTTTGCCGCCCAGCACAAAGCGCGGCACGATCATAAAGGCCGACATTACCGATGCTTTTTCGATGAACTTGCGCCGGTTCATGGCGTTTTCAGTAGTGATCTTTGTATCCATAATTGGTTCAATAAATAATTTAAGGGTCGGGAAAGGAAAGGATAAATATAGAGGAAATTTGGGAAGTAGATTTGACAACTTTTAAAAAGTTGTCAAATCTCTGCGAATTACAAAGTAAAACCAACAGCTTTCGGCTTTCTGCTTTTAGCTTTCACCTCAAAAACCCTACTTATCAATAAAAAACAGTATCTTTGTAAAAAATTACCCGTTCGCTTAAGGTTGATCACCGATAGATAGTTCAGATCCCCGCTTATGCTTCGCGTTAGCAAATACATTACACACATTACATGTCATTCGAAAATTTAAATTTAATTGAGCCTATATTAAGGGCTTTAAAAACCGAGGGTTATACCACGCCAACCCCCATACAGGAACAAGCTATCCCCATTGTATTACAAAACAAAGACCTGCTTGGCTGCGCCCAAACCGGTACCGGTAAAACTGCGGCATTTGCCATCCCAATCCTGCAGCTTTTATACCAGGACAGGTTGCAGCACAAAGAGCAAAAAACCATAAAAGCCCTGATCTTAACGCCAACCCGTGAGCTGGCCATACAAATTGACGAAAGCTTCGCCGCTTATGGTAAACATACCGGCTTGAAACACCTGGTTATATTTGGCGGGGTATCGCAAAACCCGCAAACCGATGCTTTAAAAAGAGGCGTTGATATCCTGGTAGCCACACCCGGCCGGCTGCTCGACCTGATGAACCAGCGATACGTACATTTGGAGCATATCCGTATGCTGGTTTTAGATGAAGCCGACCGCATGCTCGATATGGGTTTCGTGCATGATGTTAAAAAGATCATTGCTAAAATTCCGGTAAAAAGACAAACGCTGTTTTTTTCTGCGACAATGCCAAATGAAATTCAGCAGTTAGCCAATACCATTCTGACTAAACCTGAAAGGGTAGAAGTAACGCCGCCTTCGTCAACTGCCGATACTATACAGCAATCTTTGTTTTATGTGGAGAAATCGGATAAACGGGCATTGCTGATCCACTTATTAAAAGACAAAGCCATTAAAACCGCCCTGGTATTTACCCGTACCAAACACGGCGCGGACAAAGTGGTAAAGGATTTGGTTCGTGTAGGCATAACCGCCGAGGCTATACACGGCAATAAATCGCAAAATGCGCGCCAGCGCGCTTTAAGCAATTTTAAAAACCGTACAACGCGTGTACTAATAGCTACAGATATAGCAGCACGTGGTATTGATATTGACGAACTTACCCACGTTATTAATTACGAGTTGCCAAACATTCCCGAAACTTACGTGCACCGTATCGGCCGCACCGGACGTGCCGGCTTAAGTGGTATAGCGCTTTCTTTTTGTGATCAGGAAGAAATTGAATTTTTGAAGGATATTCATAAACTCATCTCAAAACAGATCCCGGTTGATGAGGCCCACCCCTATCCGATGAGCCCGCAAAGTATTGTGGCAAAACACCAGGATGGCTTGAAAAATGGTTCCGGCAGTCACAATGGTTCAGCTAATAAAAGAGGTCGTGGTTTTGGAGGCGGCAATAGCAGGGGCGGAAACAGTGGTTTGAGTGGCAGAAGCAGTGGCAGGGACAGAAGAAGGTATTAAGTGAGTGAATGGTTGATTGAGTTGATTAAGTTGATTAGGTTTCCTTTTTGTCACTCAATCAATTCAATCAAGTTCTTTTCCCAAACCCAATCAACCACTCACCCAATCAACTTAATCAACTAATTAATGTTGAAAAGTTTAAAACGAAATTTGTATTGACTGATTTTTTTAAATAGTTTTAAAAGATATTTTTAATTTTACGGTATGAAACGCCTGATCAACCTTTTCAAAAACAAATATTTTTTGGTTACCATGGCGTTTGTGGTATGGATGATATTTTTTGACAAGAATGATCTGTTCTCCCAATACCAATATCACCAGCAGGTAAGCAAATTAAAACTTGAACGCGATTTTTACCAAAAAGAAACGGCAAAAGTTCGGAGAGACCTCGACGAGCTCACCTCAAACCCCGAAATGCTCGAAAAATTCGCCCGCGAAAAATATCTGATGAAGAAGGATAATGAGGATGTTTTTGTGATCGTGCAGCCGAAGAAAGCGGAGTGAGAGGATCGAGGTCGGAAATCAGAGGTCGGAAGTCAGGATTCCGATAAATTCAGTTTTCAAATCTTTTGAGATAAATTCTATCAATCAGTTCTCCGTATAAAATATCGCTGTGCTTATCCAGGGTGAAGTATTATTGTCTTTATTCTCATTTTCTATATCATTTAATAATACTTAACTGCATTTATTCATAATAACGAAAGACTTCCGAAGTTTTAAAAACTTCGGAAGTCTGTTTCATTCAGGGCTATCCCTCTATCCTAATATCATACTTAGCCAGCAACCCCGGCAAACCATGAACAGAGAACCTTGCTTTTTTTAAGTTATTAGTATCCGGGTCGATAATAAAATTAAATGATGTTCTAAAATCAGCGTTTTTCAAATTAGTGCGTTCAAAAAATGCCCGGTTAAGGTTACAATTATTGAATTGAACATCCGTAAGGTCAGCTTCGGTAAAATCAGTTTCAACCATCGAACAATCCGTAAATTTTGCACCTTTGTTTTTCTTTTTGTAGAAAATAGCGTTATCAAGGATGCAATTATCAAAACTTACCTCAAACAAAAAATCCTGGCTTTTGCTGAAATCGGCGCCGCTTAGTTTGCAATCTTTAAACTGAATATTTTGTAAACTTGTTTCTGATAATTTTATGAGCCAAAGGTTACAGTCCTCAAAATAACAATCAATAAAAACCATTCCTGAAAGATCAGCATAGGAAAGATCGCTGCTTATAAACTTACAGTTTTCAAAAGTGCGTTTGGCGCCGGTTACGTCAGCGGCTGTAAATTTTGTGAAGGATTTGTCTTCTATAATTATATCAGGCATCATGCTGCAGAATGTATTTTGTCCCTGTGGCAACGGGAAATGTTCGGGGTTTGATTTCTCACCTAACCTCCAACCTCTAATCACTAACTCACATATTCCTCCTATACTGCCCTCCCACCTCATACAACGCATGTGAGATTTGACCCAATGAGCAATACTTGCAAGCCTCCATCAAACTTTCAAAAATATTTTCACCGGCAATGGCGGTTTTTTGCAGGTTCTTTAATAGTTGCGGCACGATTTCTTCGTTCCGGTGTTGAAATTCGTGCAGCGCTTCTATCTGGAATTGCTTTTCTTCTTCTGTAGCGCGGATCACTTCGGATGGTACAATAGTAGGTGAGCCTTTTTTATTAAGGAAAGTATTTACACCGATAATTGGATATTCACCGCTATGTTTCAGGGTTTCATAGTAAAGGGATTCTTCCTGTATCTTGCTGCGCTGGTACATGGTTTCCATGGCGCCTAATACGCCGCCGCGTTCATTGATGGCCTTAAATTCCGCTAATACGGCTTCTTCTACAAGGTCGGTCAGTTCTTCGATAATGAAAGCGCCCTGGATGGGGTTCTCGTTTTTAGCGAGGCCCAGTTCCCGGTTGATGATCAGCTGGATAGCCATTGCCCTACGCACAGATTCTTCGGTAGGGGTGGTTATGGCTTCATCGTAAGCGTTGGTATGCAGGGAATTGCAGTTATCATAAATAGCGTATAAAGCCTGTAAAGTGGTTCGGATATCATTAAAATCAATCTCCTGGGCATGCAAAGAGCGCCCACTGGTTTGAATATGGTATTTTAGTTTTTGGGAGCGGTCGTTACCATTGTATTTATTTTTTACAGCCTTTGCCCATATTCGCCTGGCTACCCGGCCAATTACAGAATATTCAGGATCGATTCCATTGGAGAAAAAGAACGACAGGTTTGGGGCGAAATCATCAATATGCATTCCCCGGCTCAGATAATATTCCACATAGGTAAATCCGTTTGACAAAGTAAATGCCAGCTGGGTGATTGGATTAGCACCCGCCTCGGCAATATGGTAACCGGATATGGAAACCGAATAAAAATTACGCACCTTTTGGTCGATAAAATATTGCTGTATGTCCCCCATCATCCGCAGGGCGAACTCAGTTGAGAAGATACAGGTATTTTGCGCCTGGTCCTCTTTTAAAATATCAGCCTGTACCGTACCGCGGACGGTAGAGATGGCATGCGCTTTTATTTTTTGGTAAACATCGGAAGGAAGAACCTGGTCTCCGGTTAAGCCCAGGAGCATGAGGCCGAGGCCGTTGTTGCCGGGAGGGAGCGTACCAGCCCCCTCTAAATCTCCCCCGGTTGGGGAGACTTTAGCGGCACCCGCTACCGTTTTTAAAGCCCTCCCTGCCGGGGAGGGTTTGGGAGGGGCTGATTGGTAAGCAGGTCGCTTTAACCCCCTATCATCATACAACTCTTTAAACTTCGCTTCAACTAAATGTTCCAACTGATGTTCCTTAATATATTTCTCGCATTGCTGGTCAATGGCCGCATTCATAAAAAAGCCGAGCAGCATAGGCGCCGGGCCGTTTATGGTCATAGATACCGATGTGGAAGCGTGGCAAAGATCAAACCCGGAATACAGTTTTTTGGCATCATCAAGCGTGGCGATGCTTACACCGGAGTTGCCTACTTTACCATAAATATCCGGCCTGGTGTGCGGATCTTCGCCATAAAGGGTAACAGAATCAAAAGCAGTAGATAACCTATGCGCAGGTTGCCCCAACGATACATAATGAAAGCGTTTGTTTGTCCGTTCCGGACCGCCCTCACCGGCAAACATGCGGGTTGGGTCCTCCCCTTCTCTCTTTAGGGGGAATACCCCGGCAGTATATGGGAACTCGCCGGGCAAATTTTCTGTAAGCAGCCAGCGCAAAATGTCGCCCCAAGCCTCATATTTTGGCAAGGCGATTTTGGGGATTCGCAATTGCGAAAGCGACGTGTAATACAGCGGCTGTTTGATCTCTTTACCCCGCACCTTATAAATAAAGTTTTCGGCGGTATATTGTTTAATCGTTTCGGGCCATTGATTTAGCAGGCGCTTACATTCCGGGTGAAGGTGTTGTTCGAGGTGTTTTTGGATGTCCCGCAACGCCTCACCGGCCCCCTCTAAATCTCCCCCGGTAGGGGAGACTTTAACTTCGCGCTTTTCTAAGTCCTCCCCAACCGGGGAAGGATTTAGGTGGGGGCTGATAAGGTCTATCGTACCCTGCACCTGGAACAACTGCTGCGCAATTTTACATTGTTCATTCACCCATTGCTTATAGGCCTGGCTGCTTTCAACAATTTCAGCCAGATAACGGACCCTGTCGGGCGGGATGATGTATATTTTTTCCGGTTCGGCCATCCGTAGAGACGCAATGCATTGCGTCTCTACTTGTCCGCCCATAAAATCCACCCCGGTTTTCGCTTTGATCATCTTCATCAGCGCTTCAAACAGGATATTCATACCATGGTCGTTAAATTGCGAGGCCATGGTACCGTAAACGGGTATTTCCTCGTCTTTCGCCGTAAAAAGCTGGTGGTTGCGCTTGTATTGTTTGCGCACATCGCGGATGGCATCCAGTGCGCCGCGCTTATCAAATTTATTAAGGGCCACCAGGTCAGCAAAATCAAGCATGTCGATTTTCTCCAATTGGGTAGCCGCGCCAAATTCAGGGGTCATCACATATAGCGACAAATCGCAATAATCGGTGATCATCGTATCTGATTGTCCTATACCGGAGGTCTCCACAATGATCAGATCATATCCGGCGGCTTTGCAAATATCGATACTTTCCTGTACATGTTTTGATAATGCCAGATTAGCCTGCCGTGTAGCCAATGAGCGCATGTACACCCGCGGACTGTTTATAGCATTCATCCGTATTCTGTCGCCAAGCAACGCGCCACCGGTTTTACGTTTTGAGGGGTCTACAGAGATAATGGCCAGTGTTTTATCCGTCCCCATTAAAAACCTGCGGACAATTTCATCAACTAAGGATGATTTGCCCGAACCGCCCGTGCCTGTTACGCCTAATACCGGACGCACAGCCCCCTCTAAATCTCCCCCGGTTGGGGAGACTTTTTTATTTACACCTTTTTCTAAAGACGAGGCTATATTTGCTATTTTGAATTGCTCAGGGTCATTTTCTGCAAGGGTAATAAGCGTAGCAATAGCCTTTTGGTCTTTTTCGGGTAAATGCTTCAATTCACCGTTTAATTTGGTGAACGTCTGGAAGTCGCATTGCTTCAGCATATCGTTGATCATGCCCTGCAGACCCATGGTCCGTCCATCATCGGGCGAATAGATACGGGCAATACCGTAATCCTGCAGTTCTTTGATTTCATGGGGCAAAAAGACACCGCCTCCACCTCCGAATATTTTGATATGCCCCGCCCCGCGTTCTTTCAGGAGATCGTGCATATATTTAAAATACTCCACGTGGCCGCCCTGGTAACTGGTTAAGGCAATGCCCTGCACGTCCTCCTGTATGGCGCAGTTCACCACCTCTTCAACCGAGCGGTTATGGCCCAGGTGAATGACCTCGGCGCCTGACGATTGCAGAATCCGGCGCATAATGTTAATAGTAGCATCATGCCCGTCGAACAATGAGGCGGCAGTTACAAAACGTATCTTGTATTTTGAATGATAGGGCGCAATGCTTTCCATAGCGTGCAAAATTGGTACAACGCAAAATTAACCAAAATAAAATTGCAAAAGCTATGCGTGCATAATATTTAGTCCATGGTCGATAGTCCATGGTCCATAGATGAAAAAGTAAAACTTGTTATATCAGATTTTGACCGTAATTGCCATGGTCTATCGACTATGGACTATGTTGGCTATCAACTTTGGGCTAAAGAAAAAAGTAACCTACAGAAACACTAACTACGTTGTTTTTTATAGTCGCGGAACTATCGTTAGATAGATTGCCTAAACCTAATCCGTAACCCACACTAAATGACAAACCCGTATTAAAACGGAAGCCCCCGATAAAATTGACGCCATAATCAGGATTTTTGGTATCGCCAGGGCCGCTGCCGAAGGTTAGATTTTGCGTCTCGGTGCCGCTGCCAGTGCTGGTAAAAGCGCCTGTAGTAGTACCCTTGCCCGAAATTCCATAACCAAAATAAGGTCCTCCACCTATAAATACTTTACCAACTACCAGTGGAATGTTGTACAAAAGATTTACAGGTACTTCAACATAATTTAAGGTGAGCTTAGCAGTTCCGCCATCGGCTGCGCTTCCGTAGGTTCCGCCTTTGGTTGAATACAATAGACCCGGTTGAAGAGACCAATTATCAAATCCAAGATCGACAACGGCGCCGACATGGAAACCGGTTGTGCTTGAGGAAGTGAGCGTTAAACCGCCTGACGATGCGGCTAATTTTGAAAAATTTACACCAGCTTTAATACCAACATTTATTGATTGTGCTAATGAAAAACTGATAATGCCCATAAGGCATAGTAATGATAAGAAGGCTTTTTTCATGTTTTTAAGTTTAAGTTTCCTGTAAAGCTAAATTAATTTTTAAGGATTACAACAATCTGAACAAATAGCGTGCGAGTCAAAATATTAAGAATCAAGAACCAAGAGTCAAGAGCCGGAGTATAAAATCTATACCTCGTCATTCAACTATAATCTTCTTATCTTGATTCTTGGCTCTTGGCTCTTGGCTCTTGGCTCTTAATTGCCTTAATGCCACTCTACCCAGCCCGGGGGGTGGGCCGGTTTATGTTTCTCACAAAATTGTTTCAATGAAAAAACCGCTTCTTTATTGCCCAGGGTTGCTGCCTTGGCCCAGTCGGCGCAGGCGGCATTTTTGTTTTTTTGCGAAAAATAGATTTTTGCCCTTAAGTTATAGGTTTCATCGCTTGCCGGGTTTAACTCAATGGTCTTTGTAAGATCGGCAATCGCCCCATCATAATAATGCAGCACAAATTTTGCATAACCCCTTAATGAATAAGAAACAGGCAGGTTTATGTTGTAGCCTATCGCTTTGTTTAAATCGGTAATTACCGAGTTAAAGTTGCCCGCATCCACATTTAATGCGCCGCGATAATAATAGGCTTCTTTATAATCGGGGTTTAATGATATAGCCTTGGTAAAATCGGCAATGGCTTCACTTCTTTGACGCATGTTTACGCGGGCTAAACCCCTGTTAAAATAGGCCATATCTAAATCGGGGCTTAGTTCAATGGAACGGGAATAGTCAGCAATAGCGCCGCTAAAATCATTCATTGCAGCTTTTACAATGCCCCTGTCGTTGTAAGCGGGCGAAAAATCCGGGGCAATACTAATAGCTTTTGTAAAGTCGGCAATGGCGCCGTCATTATCCTGCAGCTTAATTTTTGCTTCCGCCCTGTTATAATAAGCTTCCGCATATTGAGGATCTAACGAAATAGCTTGCGAAAGGTCAAGGCCGGCCGAATTGAAATCCCCCATTTTTGTTTTTAATTCCCCCCTGTTTTCGTAAGCCTGTTTAAATTTGGCATTTATGGTTATAGCCTGGTTATAATCGGCCATGGCGCCGTTATAATCATTAAGCCCGCTTTTGGTTATTCCCCTTAATGTGTATGCCGTTTCAAGCCGCGGGTTTAATTCAATAGCCTTGGTAAAGTCGGCGATCGCGCCATAATTATCTTTAAGGCTATTTTTTGAAAGGCCCCTGTTGAGGTAAGCTTCTGCCAATTGAGGGTTTAGTTCAAGCGCCTTATTGAAGTCGGCAACTGCACCGTTAAAATCTCCAAGCCCATTTTTCGCATTTCCCCGGTTATTATAAGCCAGGTCATTTTTCGAGTTTAACTCAATTGCCTTGTTAAAATCTGTAATTGCACTATTATAATCGCCAAGGTTATTTTTTGAATTTCCCCGGTTATTATAAGCAAGGTCAAATTTAGGATTGATAATTATAGCCTGATCACAGTCGGCAATGGCGCCTTTATAATCATGAAGATTATTTTTTTCGTTAGCTCTGTTGCTATAGCCTAAAAATGCTCCCGGATTTATGGCTATTTCTTTTGAAAAATCGGCAATGGCGCCATTCGGGTCTCCAAGCCCGCCCTTAATAATTCCCCTATAATTGTAAGCATTAATGTTTTGTGGGTTTAATTCAATTTCTTTAGTGAAATAATCTAAAGCGCCCTGAAAATCTTTACTATTATACAATTCAACACCCTTATCAAAATACATATCGGTAGTCTGAGCAAGTGTAAATTGGGGTAATAACAGGATGATGTAAAAAAATGCTTTTTTCATGTTTTAATGATAGTGGGTCCAGGCACACTCCCTCAAATATAAAAAATATTGGAGAATTTTCATGTCTTCCGCATCGGTTTACAAAGGAATAATGTAATGACAAATGTTGTTAAGAGCAGCATCCCTATAAACTGGTGGATAACAGAATAATAGATCGCTGTTTTTAACATACTGTGCAATAAGGCTAATATTCCCAGCGTAATTTGTAAAAAAACCAATAGCAGCGGAACGAGGCGAAATTTGTGCAGCCATGACCCGGCGGGCATTTTACCGGCATTAATAAACCATGCTATACTTGTAAAACCAATCAGATAAGCCAGGGAACGATGAATAAACTGGATGGTTATGGGATTGGAATGTAAATTATAAAACACATCTCCATTTCCCAACATATCCGCCGGAATATAGGCGCCATTTATATCAGGCCATGTTGGGGCGCTAAGCGCCGCATGCGTTCCGGCCATAAAAGCACCGTAAACGAGTTGAAAAAACAACATCAACAGCAGTATCACATTAATGCGCTTTAGTTTTGGGGCATGCAAAACCTGCCGGGCAGGTATGCCCAATTTTAAGGTAAACCAAACCAGGTAAACAAGCAAAAGAAGTGCACACATAAAATGGATGGCCAGCTTGATGTGGCTAACGGCAATATTAGTGTCATTAAGGCCGCTTTGTACCATTATCCAGCCAATGGCTCCCTGCAAGGCGCCCAAAAGGAACAGGATGATCAGCGGTTTAACCATTTCCCGTCCTATCTTTTTTTGAAAAATAAAAATCATGAAGGGGATAATGAACACCAGGCCCATCAGCCGCGCCCATTCACGGTGCAGCCATTCCCAAAAAAAAATTGATTTGTAATCGGCCAGTGTAAATTGGCTGTTTATTTTTTTAAACTGTGCTATTTGCCGGTACTTGTCAAAACTTTGCTGCCATGTATGCTGGTTTAAAGGTGGCAAAGCGCCCATAAGAGGTTTCCATTCGGTTATTGATAAGCCCGAGCCGGTTAAACGGGTTATGCCGCCCAGCAATATCTGCAGCATTAACATACCCACTCCAATGCTTAACCAGGCAATTACGATGGTATTATTTTTATTGTTTATTATTATCTGCGGATATTTAGGAATAACTTTCAGCATTTTGTCATGGTTCAAAAAGACGCAATTTGTAACATTTCCATAAGGCGCGGAATGACGGCAGTCACTTTTAAACTTTTCGCGAATATCGCTGGCGACAATTTGAATTGCACGCTAAGGATCAGGGCAGACGCATTAAAATAATTGGTTACAGTCATGGCTTCCAAGCGAATTCATAGGTGACTCCGATGGAGTCTTTCAGGTTTATTACAAATTTTCTATAAACAGGTGGCCCCTCCGGAGCCATTTATTCTTTTACCTGATGGTTTTTAACTCCCTTGGGAGTATCCTGTTTATAGAAAACCCTAAAACCGTGTGCTTAGACCCCATCGGGGTCTCCTTTTAATGCGTCTGCCCTGCGCTAAGGATTGCAATCAAAAGCTGTAAAGTAAAAAAGCCTATCTTTGCAGCAAATGCAGGTAACGGAAGAAGCAGTAAAACAAGGCTACAAAGGCTACAACAACTACGGTGCATGGCTGCGCGAAAAGTATAAAGGCAAGCGTGTATTCAAGGTGATTGTTGATGGCGGTTTTACCTGCCCCAACCGTGATGGGTCCAAAGGGTACGGAGGTTGTACTTATTGCAATGTTGATTCGTTTACGCCATCGGTGTCCCGTAATAACCCATCGGTGCGCGAACAGGTAATACAAGGCGTTGAACGCGCCAGAAAGGGAAATAAGGCCGATAAATTTATCATTTATTTTCAGCCCAATACCAATACGTACGCCCCGGTTCATTATCTTAAAACGCTTTATGACGAGGCGTTGAGCTACCATACCGAAGATATTGTGGGCCTGTCAGTAGGCACCCGACCGGATTGCATTGATGCCGAAAAAGTAGCCCTGCTCGAAAGCTATACCGACCGCTTTGATGTCGACCTGGAAATGGGTATGGAATCCATATATAATGATACCCTGGCGCAGATCAACAGGGGCTGCAGTCATGATGATTTAATAAAAACTTTAAAACTGCTTGAGAATAGCAAACTGGATATTTGCGTGCATACTATTTTTGGATTCCCCTGGGAGACGAAAGAAATGATGCTGCGCTACGCCGCTGAGATCAATCGTTTCCCGCAAATAAAATTTGTGAAGTTCCATCATTTACATATCGTGGAGGGTTCGGTAATGGGCGTAAAATATAAACGCGAACCATTTAAGGTTTTCAGTTTGGATGAATATGCCGACTTTTTATGCGAATTTTTGCCGTTAGTGCGCCCGGATTTAGTTATCCAGCGCCTATTCGGCTTGAGTGACCGCGCGTTGCTGATCGCGCCCAACTGGGGCTTAAAAAAATCCGAAATTCAATATTATATTGACCAAAAGATACTGGAAAGGGGCGTGGTGCAGGGGTCGGCAGCCCCTCCCAACCCTCCCCGGTCGGGAGGGCTTTAAAAATGAGTGCAGCTAAAGTCTCCCCAACCGGGGGAGATTTAGAGGGGGCTAACCCAACCTAATTTTTTGCGTAAACATCCCCGAAATAAACTATCTTAGAAATTAATTTTAAACCAAAGCGGTTTGTCACAAAAGTCATTACAAAATTATATACCGGCACTAACAGGGGTACGCGCAATGGCTGCATACTTGGTATTTATATCCCACTTCTGCTATATATTTGATAATGGCTTCCCGCATATTTTACAGCGTTTTTTTGGCGAATTCCACATCGGCGTTAGTATTTTCTTTGTGCTTTCGGGCTTTTTGATCACCTTCCGGTACTATAAAAGCTTTCATTTAACAACGAATTGGTTTAAGCAATATCTTAAAAACCGCGTGGCGCGTATTTACCCCATGTATTTTTTGCTCACCATCGCGGCCTTCACTTACTATTTTATAACTAAAGATGAAAGTATTACCAAGGGAACTGGCAACCCCGTTGCGCTGATGTTTTTGAATATTACGTTTTTACGCGGCTTTTTTTACCGGTTTTGGGATACAGGCATAGCGCAGGGATGGTCGCTTACGGTTGAGGAATGTTTTTATTTTTCGGCGCCGATCATTTTCTTCGTCGCGAAAAAATACAATAAGTTTTATATCCAGCCGGTTATCATTACGCTATTCGCTATTTTGATGGTACTGATATTCCGAAATGCCGACTGGCATGGTTTCTTTGGCAATTTCACTTTCGTGATGCTATTTACTTTTTTTGGAAGGTGCTTTGAGTTTTTTGTAGGGGTACAGTTAGCCCGGCATGTTATTAAAAATGGTTTGGACCGGACAAATAAGATAAAATTCACACCCATCGGTTTTATACTGATCTTCTGCTGCGTTTTTGTTATGGCGCTGCAGCCAATTACCAAGCCCTGGAACGCCGGCCTGGAAAGCCCTATAGGCATCGTCACCAACAATTACATTCTTTGCATAGCAGTGGCGTTGTTTTTTTACGGGCTGCTGACCGAAACTACCTTGTTCAAAAAATTCCTGGCAACACCTTTTATTGAGTTGCTGGGCAAAAGCTCCTATATCTTTTATCTTATTCATTTAGGATGGATGTATACACTTTTACATATTGGTTTTAACCATTTAAACGATTCCGTTTTTTCATGGTATGACAAATGGGGTGTTGACTGGCATTCCCCTTTTGAGTATGACTGGTTAAATCTCATTTACATTTTTATTGTATTGAACACCATTGCGGTTACATTATTTAAACTGATTGAGGAGCCATTGAATCATTACATCCGGAGGTCGAACTTTTTGATAAAGTATAAACCCCGGCCGAAAGGGATAGTAGATTAGTCCGAAAGAAGCTGCAGCTATCAGGGTTGTCGCTAAAGTCTCCCCAACCGGGGGAGATTTAGAGGGGGCTAAGTCCGAAAGAAGCTGCAGCTATCAGGGTTGCCGCTAAAGTGTCCCCAACCGGGAGAGATTTAGAGGGGCTAAGTCCAGAAGTCCGAAAGAAGCTGCAGCAATCAGGGTTGCCGCTAAAGTCTCCCCAACCGGG
>DAIOXE010000013.1:0-32182 GCA_036758125.1 Mucilaginibacter sp. | reverse complement strand
CAGGGTTGCCGCTAAAGTCTCCCCAACCGGGGGAGATTTAGAGGGGGCTAAGTCCGAAAGAAGCTGCAGCAATCAGGGTTGCCGCTAAAGTCTCCCCAACCGGGGGAGATTTAGAGGGGGCTAAGTCCAGTAGTCCGAAAGAAGCTGCAACAATCAGGGTTGCCGCTAAAGTCTCCCCAACCGGAGAAGATTTAGAGGGGGCTAAATTACCGGACAAATTGCCAGAAGATTGAAAACGGCTATTTTTTTAACTTACAGGAACAATATAATATCTATATTCGTAAGCAAGATTTTGATGCTATGGGTAGTATTTTTACTAAATTTCTAACTTTAGTTTATGCATTGGTAGCCACCGTTGGCATCCAGCAGGCTTTCGCGCAGGGCAAGGCGATGGTAACAACCGTTTTAAAACCACATAGCAGCGACGGCATTTTTAATTCGACTGCATCGTATACCTTCCAGGTTAACAACACTTATCAAAATGCTGAAAGTGGAAAGGTATCCTACCTGGTAACTACAGAAGCCGGTAAAAAAGTTAAAGCAGATTCGATTCATGTAAACATTGGCGCACAAGATACCAGGAACTTTGACTTTGATATAGCTGGTTTGAGCCCCGGTTTTTATAAAATAAATTTCATGATCAATGTATCAGACTATGATGATACAACCCGTAAAGCATTTGGTATAAAGCCTGCTGAGATCAGGTCTCAATATGGTAAACCCGCTGATTTTGAATCATTCTGGCATAATGCGACGCTTGATTTAGCTAAAGTAAAACCGGAATATAAAGTAACTGAACTGCCCGACTCCAGCAAGGATGGCCGCCGGGTGTTTTTAGTGGAAATGAGATCATTGGACAATTTATTGATCCGCGGATTTTTGACTGAGCCGATAGACAAAAATAAAAATAAGAAATTTGCCGTATTGCTTGGCCTGCCGGGTTACCAGGTTACCCTCGGGCCCATGTTCGGCTCTGACCCGGATATTGCCATATTTACTATAAACATAAGGGGCTCGGGATATAGCCGTGATGTGATCAATGTACGCCGGGAAAACTACATTTTGCTGAATATAGAAGATAAGAACAAATATGTTTTAAAAGGCGCGATAATGGACTGCGTACGCGCGGTTGATTTTATTTATACGCGCCCCGAGCTGCGGCATGATAATATAGTTGCTGCCGGTGGCAGTTTAGGAGGATTTTTAGCGCTCGCGGTATCAGGCGTTGATAAACGTATAAATTTCTGTTCGGCTGCAAACCCTATACTTAGCGATGTACGCAATTTGGTACATGAGGTTGACTGGCCTGTTATCGATATTAAAAAGTATATCAATACAAGGCCCGGATTAACGATGGAAAAGGTGCTGAATACGCTGGATTATTTTGATGCTAAAAATTTCGCCTCCGACATTGAATGTCCAACTTTGGTTGGCATGGGCCTGGTTGACAATATAGCGCCTCCTAATAACGTCTATACTTTATACAATGATATTAGGGCGCCTAAACATGTCATCATATTCAGGGACCTGGCGCATGAGATCGGAAAGAAATATGTGCTATATGAAGGCAGATGGATGCGGGACCAGTTTGCATTGTTTTAATAATTAATAACCATGGACCTATTGAAGGCTTTATCAAGAATTCTATTAATCACGCTAATATTTTTTTTAACCGGACAAAGTTTAAGTTACGCTGATGGCGGATTCCCTGTCCGCCCGGGCCGGCTTTTGATATCTCCCTCAATAAGTTATTTCTTTGCCAATTCCGGGTGGGATGCCAATGGGGTAAAGGCGCCTTTTGTCAATAATGGACAGTTTAGCTCGGTTGGCGTTACATTTTATTCGGAATACGGCATAAGCAGGCGCTGGGCTTTTGTTGCTACGCTTCCCTACGTTTTTAATAATTATACCCAAAGTGTTTCTCCAAAAAGTACAATAAGTCAGGGTTTAACCGATTTGGAAACAGGCATCAGGTATTATCTTGCGAACATTAATTTTATTTACTACTTCTCTTTGCAAGGCACCGCGATTACGCCTTTATACACAAATAATCCAAGTTTAGGCTATGGTGAGGAAGGCGCCGAGTTAAAACTGGCCGTTTCAGGTTCCGGGCATTTATTTGGCGAAAGCTCCTATTTTAATCTCTCCGATGGCGTACGCCAATATTTTGGCACAGACGGGCCCTGGCAAAACAGGTATAGCGGTACTTATGGTTTATCACTCGATAAAAAATTCATGAACATGATATCTGCGACAGTCAGCGGAGTAAATTCATTTAGCAACAATAAAGCCTTTTCACCTATACCTGAAACCAACAAAGATTTTTCATTTTTACAGGCATCTTTAGGTTATGGACACTCATTTACGAGGGAAACGGCGCTGTTTATAAGCGGGGGAAAGTTTTTAACCGGACACAATACCGGCGCCGGGACTTCTGTAACACTCGCCTTTATTTACCGGCTGGATTACAGGTGAGTTGGTTGATTGGGTTGGATTAAGTTGATTGGGTGAGTGGATGATTGGGTTGAATCAAGTTGATCGTTTTTTATCAAAGCTTAATCAATTATTCGCTTGTTGAGTTGGATTAAGTTGATTAGGCGTTATCAAACTTAAACTCAATCAACTATTCACTTAGTCAACTTAATCAACTATTCACTCAATCAACCTATTCAACTCACTGAACTATTTTATTAGCGCAATAGGAGCTTGCAAATGCCTCCGGTTTGGCTTTAAATACAAACCCCATGCTTAAAATATACCCCATGGCCTCGTGCAATGCCAGGTTCGATTTAAACATAGGATTGGTGTTGATATCGGCATGCACCTCAAGGTCAACATCATAAAGGTCAAGCAAATCGCAAAGTTTATAGGCAATGTCGATTGATTTTTGCACCTCGCTGAGCATGCGCTCTTTAATGCTCATTTTTTGCGAGGTACGCTCCTGGTGGATAAACATGAAGCCCCCCCTTTGCTCACGCAAAAAAACAATCACAGTGGCGAAATCAGTAACAGTTCCTTTTACTTGCGAATCGGTGCCGATACAAACTTTGAGCTTGTTGCCAAGGTTGGTTTCTCGTTCAATAGCCCTTTCTACTTCTTCGATAATGGGCGATTGAATGATCTCGCCGCTAAATTTTCTCCATATCATAAAAACTCGTTTATGGGTTAATTTTTACGACCTTTTTTATGGGTCTATAAAAATAAGCGATTAAATAGGGTATAAACGTAAAGATAGTATGATTTATTTGTTAACAGTTTATTGAATATTAACAAGTTGGGGATTTTGATGTGCAAATGCGTGGATGTGCAGATGTGCAGATGTTAAAATTTGGCGATTTGAAAATTTGAAAAATAAGGTAAATGTTTTGAGGCAGATTTTCCAATTAGCTTTTAAAATTTAAAAAGTCTCCCCAACCGGGGGAGATTTAGAGGGGGCCTACACCGTCAACTTCCTGTACTTTATCCTTTTCGGCGCCACATCCCCCAACCTTTTCTTCTTGTTCTCTTCGTAATCCGAATAATTTCCTTCAAAAAAGTAAACTTGCGAATTACCTTCAAAAGCCAGAATATGTGTACAAATCCTATCCAAAAACCAGCGGTCGTGACTGATCACAACGGCGCACCCACCAAAGTTTTCCAGGGCTTCTTCAAGGGAACGCAATGTGTTCACATCAATATCATTGGTAGGCTCATCCAGCAGCAGCACATTGGAGCCTTTTTTTAGGGTGATAGATAAATGCACCCGGTTCCGCTCTCCGCCTGATAAAATGCCCACTTTTTTTTGCTGGTCGGCGCCGTTAAAGTTAAATTTGGAGACGTAGGCCCTCGAATTGATCGGTTTGTTGCCTACTAATATTGTTTCCTGGCCGTTGGTAATATTTTCCCAAACAGATTTATTGGGGTCAAGGTCATCATGCAACTGGTCGACATAACCTAACCGCACCGTTTCCCCAACACGGAAAATGCCCGCATCCGGCTTTTCCTGCCCGGTTATAAGGCGGAACAGCGTTGTTTTACCAGCGCCGTTAGGGCCGATAATTCCTACGATACCCGCTGGCGGTAAAGAGAAGTTCAGGTTATCGAACAATAATTTATCTCCATAAGATTTGCTTACACTGCTTGCTTCAATCACAATATTCCCCAGCCGCGGACCGGGCGGGATGAAGAGCTCCAGTTTTTCTTCCCTGTCTTTCGTTTCTTCCGATGCTAATTTATCGTAATTTGACAAACGGGCTTTTGATTTGGCATGACGGCCCTTCGGCCCCATCCGTACCCATTCCAACTCTCGCTCCAGAGTTTTCTGACGTTTGCTTTCTGTTTTATCCTCCTGCGCCAGGCGCCTGGCTTTCTGTTCAAGCCACGAGGAATAATTTCCCTTCCATGGGATGCCTTCTCCCCTGTCCAGCTCCAGTATCCAGCCGGCAACATTATCCAAAAAATAACGGTCGTGTGTCACCGCGATAACTGTTCCCTTATATTGTTTTAAATGCTGTTCCAGCCAGTCTATCGACTCGGCATCAAGGTGGTTAGTCGGCTCATCCAGCAGCAAAACATCCGGCTCCTGTAACAAAAGACGGCACAGCGCCACACGGCGGCGTTCACCACCGGATAGCACCGATATTTTGGCATCCGGATCCGGACAACGCAGCGCGTCCATCGCCCTTTCAAGCTTAACGTCAAGCTCCCAGGCGTTTACAGCATCTATTTTATCCTGCAGCTCGCCCTGACGCGTCATCAGCTTATCCATCTTATCCGCGTCTTCATAATACTCCGGCAGGCCGAATTTTTCATTGATCTCTTCATATTCCTTTAATAAGGCAGTGGTTTCTGCAACGCCCTCTTCCACAACCTCTTTCACCGTTTTCTGAGGGTCAAGTTCAGGCTCCTGGCTCAAATATCCTACAGTATAACCGGGCGAGAAAACAACTTCGCCTATGTTTGTTTTGTCAATTCCTGCTATTATTTTTAATAAGGATGATTTACCGGATCCATTTAAACCGATAACACCGATCTTTGCGCCATAGAAAAATGATAAATAAATGTTCTTTAGAACCTGCTTTTGCGGGGGGTAGATCTTACTAACCCCTGCCATTGAAAAAATAATTTTTTCGTCTGCCATTTGTATTAATTAGTGAATTAGTGAATTAGTGAATTAGTGAATTAGTGAATTTTGACTTATCGATTTATTTGAGATTGATGGGCTAAATTAGGGAATTGTTGATTAAGTTAGTTAGGTTTATTAGCTTGATTGAGTTATTTATGTGATTGAGCGAGTAGTTAATTTGGATTTACTTAGTAAGTGGTTGATTTGGTTTTGTTAACCTGACTGCGTTGGATTATGTTGATAGGGATTGTCGGTTTAATCCGTTGAGAAAATTGGATTGTTGTTTGTTTTTTTGGCGTAGAATTTTGTAGAGACACAATGCTTTGTGTCTCCGGCTATTTTTTTACATAGACGTGTGTAAAAATCGTCCGTGTTAAAAGCTTCATTTGGGCGTTCCCTGCGGGCCGGATAGCCCGGCCCGCAGGGAACGCCCAGAATAGTGAAGGAAAAAGCATTGTTGATATTTAACCACTAAGAGCACAAAGAAGGCACAAAGAACGCAGCGAAAAATAAGAATTAAGAATCAGACTCAGTGCACTCCGCATCCTCTCCGTATCTCTGCGGTAAAACTTTTGACGCAGTGATTATATCGGGGAAATTAGTCGTAACGACGTCATCAATAACTACTTAACCTTTCCTAATGACCCAGTGGACTATTAAGCAAAGACCAGCCCACCAATGACCCAACGGACCAATGATCTAATGACCCAATGATTTAATGATCAAATGACAAATCCGCCATTGAACTAATAAACTAATGACTCAATGACCTAATGACTTAATGACCCAATGAACCAATAACCGATGAAATAAATATAATTTTAGCAAACCATTTACCAATCATTTAACGTATACAATTATTATTGTGTTAAACGTTTATTGATTAAGTTGGCTCTGTTTATAGTGTTGATAAAAAACGTATTAATTTCTTCAACCACTCAATAATCAACTTAACTAACTTAACCAACCATTTGTATTAATCACCTTTAGTACTAATGTTAATGCCGTATTGTCATAGTGTTGATTTATTTGTCTGCCATTGTCACTTTAATGGCAAATGATATGTACCTGTAATTAAACTATTTGCTTTTTATTATATCATATAGATATAAATAAATGATTTTTTTAAAAAAATCATTGCAATTATGGGTTTTATTTATAAAATTGCTAAAAAATATTTAAGTTTATGCTAAGGCATATCATTTCAATGTCTGCTTTACAGATAAGTTTAAAATTTGGCAGCAATATTGTTGATATGTGTAAAACAAGTCGCCCTAATTAATAAAACAAATTGATACATTAGGGCGTTCATAATCGGAAGGATAAATATGGAAGCTAAATTTTCGCCGCGGGTTAAAGATGTCATCCAATATAGCAGAGAAGAGGCCTTGCGCCTCGGGCACGACTATATTGGTACCGAACATCTTTTGCTGGGCTTGATAAGAGACGGAGACGGCGTAGCAATAAAACTATTAAAGGAATTAACTGTTGATACAACTAAATTAAGGCGTTCTGTTGAGGACGCCGTTAAAGGAACGATCGGCACTAACGTGCATATTGGCAGCATTCCACTGACCAAGCAGGCCGAAAAAGTATTAAAAATAACTTATCTCGAAGCTAAAATTTTTAAGAGTGATGTGATAGGTACCGAACACTTGTTGCTCTCAATACTTCGGGACGAGGATAACATAGCATCGCAAATATTAATGCAGTTTAACGTGAATTACGAAATTTTCAAAAGCGAAGTTGAATCGCATAAAAATAGTGTCACTGATGAAATGCCAGGTTCACCAACCGGGGGTGACGATGATTTTAAAGAAGAAGAATCATTCAGCCAGCCTAAGAAAGTATCAGACATTAAATCAAAAACACCTGTATTGGACAATTTTGGCCGCGATTTGACCAGGGCAGCCGAAGATGGCCGTTTGGATCCAATTGTTGGCCGCGAAAAAGAAATCGAAAGGGTTTCACAGATTCTTTCCCGTCGTAAAAAGAATAATCCTATCCTGATAGGTGAGCCTGGGGTCGGTAAATCAGCAATTGCCGAAGGTTTGGCATTGCGTATTGTACAGCGTAAGGTTTCACGTGTCTTGTTTAATAAACGCGTCGTTACGCTCGACCTTGCATCACTCGTTGCAGGTACCAAATACCGCGGACAGTTTGAAGAACGCATGAAAGCGGTAATGAACGAACTGGAAAAATCACCTGATGTTATTTTATTTATTGATGAAATACATACTATAGTTGGCGCCGGCGGCGCTTCAGGCTCACTTGACGCATCCAATATGTTTAAACCGGCCCTGGCGCGCGGCGAAATACAATGCATCGGGGCAACAACATTAGATGAATACCGCCAGTACATTGAAAAAGACGGCGCTTTAGACCGCCGTTTTCAAAAGGTAATGGTTGAACCTGCTACACCCGATGAAACCATCGAGATATTAACCAGGATAAAGGAAAAATACGAAGAACATCACGGTGTAACTTACACGCCTGAAGCGATAACTGCTTGTGTTACCTTAACTACAAGGTATATAACAGACCGGTTTTTACCGGATAAAGCGATTGATGCTTTGGACGAATCAGGTTCGCGCGTTCACTTAACCAATATCCATGTGCCGCAAAACATTTTGGATATTGAGCAAAAGATAGAGCAAATAAAGGTCGAGAAAAACAAAGTAGTTCGCAGCCAAAAATACGAGGAAGCGGCTAAACTGCGCGATACCGAAAAACATTTGCTTGAGGAACTTGAACAGGCCAAAGCAATTTGGGAAGCCGAAACAAAATCAAAACGTTATACGGTTACCGAAGATAATGTTGCCGAGGTAGTATCCATGATGACCGGTATCCCTGTTCAGCGTGTCGGCCAGGCCGACAGCCACAAGCTGTTAAATATGGCCGAAACCGTGGGCAGCAAAGTTATTGGCCAGGAAGAGGCGATAAAGAAATTAACCCGTGCCATACAGCGGACACGTGCCGGTTTAAAGGACCCTAAAAAACCTATCGGTTCATTTATTTTCCTTGGGCCTACAGGTGTTGGTAAAACAGAACTGGCCAAAGAGCTTTCCCGCTTTATGTTCGACACGGAGGATGCCCTCATACAGATAGATATGAGCGAATACATGGAAAAATTTGCCGTATCGCGTTTAATTGGCGCCCCTCCGGGCTATGTGGGTTATGAGGAAGGCGGACAGCTGACTGAAAAAGTACGGCGCAAGCCATATGCGGTAGTGTTACTGGATGAAATTGAAAAAGCGCATCCTGATGTATTTAACATACTATTGCAGGTATTGGATGAAGGCCAGCTTACCGACTCATTGGGCCGCAAGGTTGATTTCAGGAATACCATCATCATTATGACTTCGAACATTGGCGCACGGCAGCTGAAAGATTTCGGGCAGGGTGTAGGATTTACTACCGCCGCTAAAACCACCCAGGCCGATGCACATTCAAGAGGCGTGATAGAAAATGCGCTGAAACGTGCTTTCGCTCCGGAGTTTTTGAACCGCATTGATGATGTGATCGTATTTAATTCGCTTGGAAAAGACGAAATATTTAAGATCATCGATATAGAACTGGCCTACCTGTTTAACAGGGTTAACCTGTTAGGCTTTAAAATTGAGCTTACATTGACGGCCAAAGAGTTCATTGCCGATAAAGGTTATGATTCGCAGTTTGGTGCGCGCCCGTTAAAGCGGGCCATCCAGAAATATCTGGAAGACCCTATTGCTGAAGAAATATTAAAAGGCGAACTTGGCGAGGGCGATACTATGGAAATTGATTTGGATAAAGAGACCAACGAAATAAAAATAGTTGCCAAAAACAAGGGCGAAAGCAAAAAGCCCGAAGAAGAAGAGCAGAAATAATTGATTAGTCCGAAAGTCAGTAAAGTCGGAAAGTCCGAAAGAAGCTGCAATCAACCAATCTGATTAAAACCCCCGTTATGCACAGGCATGGCGGGGGTTTTTTTCGCCGTTGTTGGTGTTGTCACCAACAAGCCCCGTGCATCTGCTATTAGCGGGATTTCCGATGCGGTTTGCCTCATTTCCGCCCTTGTTGGTGTTGTCACCAACAAGCCCCGTACATCAGCTATTAGCGGGATTTCCGATGCGGTTTTGCCCCATTACCTACAATTATTTTTCACGCGAGGACAGGATAATCGAGACATTACGATTTGTTGGTGATAACACCAACAAAGGCGGAAAGGCGGATCTATTGTTCTAATTCCCCCTTTAAAAAGTCATCTTTTCACCCTGCCGCATTTAATTAACTGCCATACATTTGTATGAAGCAATTAACAAATATCTGCGCTAATAAAAAACTTGAAATGAGAAAACTAAAATTACAAATGCACCTATCCTTAGATGGATTTGTTGCAGGGCCAAACGGCGAAATGGACTGGGTGACCTGGACCTGGGACGATGAAATTAAAAACTATGTAAACGACCTAATCGACAGCAGTGACTGCATACTTTTAGGAGGGCACATGCCTGCCGGTTTCGTGCCCTATTGGGAATCGGTTGTGGCTGATCCACAAAGTCCTCAGCATGGAGTCGGAGGGACTGAATTCGGTAAAAAGATGGTTGATACACCCAAGGTTGTATTCACAAAAACAATCGAAAAATCGACCTGGCATAATACTGTATTGGCCAAGGGCGATATTACCGAAGAAGTAAACAAGCTAAAAGCACAGGCTGGAAAAGACCTCATTGCCTATGGCGGCGCAAACTTTGCCTCCAGTTTAATTAAATACAACCTGATTGATGAATACCATCTTTTCATCAACCCTACAGCTATTGGTAACGGCATGACCATATTTAAGGAAGCAGGCCAAAAGGTAAATTTAAAGCTGGTAAAAGCAACACCGTTTAGTAGTGGCATTGTTGTGCTCCAGTATCAGGCCGCCAAAAATTAGTTAATTTGATGATTTGAAAATTTGAATATGGATAACTTCTTCATCTTCAAATTTTCAATTTGGCACATTTTCAAATTCATTTTACATTAATCTTTCCCGTTTTATAGCCCAGGTTGCCATTCATATCAGTGCCTTCTATAATTATGGTATAAGTTGATGGTTTATCCGCTGCGTAAAACCATAGCTTTGCTTCGCCATTTATATTTGTGGTAATATTTGGCTCCCAGTCGATAGTTGAGCGTAAATCCGGTAAATGCTTGGCGGTATCTGTCACAGCGTATTTTGGTTTGTAAAATTGTTTCGGCCAGCTGAGTGGTAAAGGCTTATACAAATAAATTCCGGGGGTGTTACCAATTACTGGTCCATGCCCTCCTCGTGTAGTGATCTCAATAAAAGCGTAATCATCGGGACTTAAGGAAGGCATATGCTCTCCTGCATGCGTAGTAAAATAAGTGCCGGTGTATTTATCGGAAACATTCACCTCAATTCCTTTTATGTCTTCTGCTGAATTGGCGTTTAAGTAGTTTGTCATATTAAGAAACCCTACAGAATAATCAGTCAAAACTTCGGGTAATGGAGCAGCATATATATCGGTTACAGATATTCCATCAATATAAAACTTAACAGGTTTATCATTTATAAAATACCATTCAAAGTTACCAACAACAACCATACCCGGGTCGATTTGTATTGGGTTTCTGATGTCCTGAATAAAAAACCACCCTTTTTGAACATTGCCTATTTTAAACCCTTTTATATTCTCCTGCAACATTTGCAAAAGTGTTTTCTTACCCGCCTTTTCCATATCTTTTTCATCTAATACTAAATCGGCATTTCCAGAACCATTCAAATTTTGTGATCCCTTTATAATTTTCTTTCCTGTTATTTTTACTTCCTTTAATATATGGCCGCCGGCGGGAAAGTTTTCCTGTTGTTTTAATAAAGCATAGTTTTTGGTATAATTAAGCAAAGTACTGTCACTGTTCACATACCATGGCGTTATTAAGGGGCCGGCAGGTTTTATAAAATCTGGCGGCTTTACTTCATCTACATTAATGCCGACATTAAAACTTTTTCCGCTTTTGTTAACTGCTTTTAATACGAATATGGGCGTATCAACTTTAGGGAAACGATCAAAAACAAATTTGCCGTCCTTGTCCGTAAGGGTATCCATTAATATAGCTGGCGATTTTGAGAACAAAAGCACATTGGTACGTTTAACGGGTTTATTAAAGACATTAAAAACACTACCCTTTACCATAAGTTCTTGCTCGGGCTGGTAAGAATTATGGGGAGGGTTAAACACCTGATCCCAGTTATAACCTATCCAACCCTGGGTAAGCAACAGATTGTCCAATGCCTGCCATGCTTCACCGGTTTTTGATGTAAGATAGTATCCGGGCGCTTCAACATATCCTTTTAGGTCGGATGTCAGCAACATTCGGGTAATGATATTTTCGCCGTTTAACGTATCAGTTTTAACCTGTGCGTCATCGGTAACCGCGAGCGAGAAATTGCCGGCAACAGGTTGCCCGGTGTTATCGGTTACTTTTATTCTTAATGCTACGCTATCCCTTGAATGGTAATCCGGTTTGTTTGTAGTAAACTTTATATCCAGGTTGTCATGGCGGTCAATATAAACCAGCCGTTCATTTAATGGCTCATATTTTGTGGTCATTATGGTAAAGTGCGTTATCCCGGTAGGAAACAAACTTTTTGCTATCTTTCTTTGTATCGAGTTACTCTTGTGAAAGTTGAAGACAGCGGCGTAACAAACAATCCCCCTTTCTTTTCCTATTAAAAAATAATTGTTGCTCGATTGAACAATATCGTCAGTAGCCCTAACCGACACTTCCAGCGAGTCATCTTCAACCATGTTCTTTATTTGTAAAACAGTCCCGGAGCTTTTTAGGGGAGGTAGAGGATATTCTTTTATTGCCCCTCCCGGCAAATTCACTTTTGCTGTATAGCCTTCGCCGTCTTTTACCGCCAGATCAAAACTGCCCATACCATTATGCAGCGATTTAAATTCAGCTATCTGTTTTTGACTGCGATCAGTAATGACACCCGATATGTCAATTCCTTTCCCGTCTTCGCCGACTGCTTTAAAACCGACATGCACCGGTAAACCGGCCACTAAATTGCCGCCCTCGGGCAAAAATTGCAGATCAACATTTTCGGCCCGGTTTAAATTAATGGGGATAATGGCTTTTTTGTCCTTCTGTTCACTCTCTGCAATGATAACCAGATTGGATGATTTTTGAGGAATGTTAAAATTTATATCCAGCGTCCCATCCACGCCCGTCTGTAGTTTTTGTTTATATAAATGCCTGCTCCCGTTCATTACCTGTAAAGTCAGCGGTTTAACCGCAAAAGGAATTTTGTCCATCGTGCTGAACAGTAATTTGGCGGTTAATACATTACTTCCATTTACCATTGATGTATTGAACAGGGTGTTTACCAATAAATTATTTTCATTGGCGCTGCTGATATAAAAACTTTTATAAAAAAAATAATCGTCCCCAAAATTGCGCATCCAGTTAGTGTACGCCCGGATGGTATAAGTACCGGCTGTAAACTCTTTTTCATCAATGCTAATGTTTCCCCAACTAAGGCCGCTTTGTACAGGCAGCCGGTATTGTTTTATAACTTTATTGCTGTCGTTGGCGATGTCGATATTAATGATCCGGCTTTTATCGGAAGCCATTAAATAAGAATTTAAAAGGTAAGCCTTAAACCAAATCGTATCGCCCAATGCATAGTATGGCTTATCGAACTGAAGGTAAGGTGTTTCTAAAGGACGTCTGATAATTGAACTGTCTGATACCGTTTTTAGTTTTATTAGTTCATCTTTCAACGGGCCCGATTGAGCCGGGATTTCAGCATTTAATCCATTTTTATCATTTTGATTCTTTATATCTGCTGGAGGCTCGTAATCAACGGGCAAAAGCTCAGCTACCCTGTCCTTGCTCCATATCCCGCTAAATGCCAGGTTACTAGGTTCGATCCAACCATTACTGTCGAAAAATGCATACGGTGCGTTAAAATTTATCAGGGTGGTTTCCTTGTTGTTGTATGGGTTATCTATATAGGTTGGCTGGATATTTATAAAAAAATGATTCTTTTTATTATAGGTAATATAAAGCGCATCGTTGCTGCCTCCCGGGCAGAGTGCAAAAAGTCCCTTCTGGTCTGTTGGTTTTATAATATCCCCTTTTTTTAAAGGCGTGGGCAACAGCTTTTCAAGCGTTTTTGGCCGTTTAGCCTTTTTATTCCAATAAGATAATGAATCGCGTTGGTCATTCCCTTCTGACTTTAGCTTTTTATAAAATTCGATTTTAGTTTCAATTAAGCTGTCGGATGGCCGTTCGGGGTTGACGTATTTCTCTAACCTGAGCGCCCTAAAACCCTCTTGTTCTATCTGATCATTGAGCGCTGAACGCAAAAAGTGCATCATCGAACCTTCATAAACTTCCTGCCGCCGTTTTTGCCAGCGCTTTTCCTGTGAAGGCGTACCCTTCATTTCTTCAAACAAAACAGAACCTTCGTAATCAAGACGAAATTTTGCAGAAGGGCTACTATTGAGCTTAAATTTCTTCAACAAATACTTTATGTTATAACCCAGGGCATCGTTTTCAATTTCCAAAAAGTCCGGTGAGGAGGCTGTCAGGATTTTGGTTTTTTCATCATAATCCAGATCAAGTATTTCCGGATTAACAATCTTACATTCTTCGGCGAGGGCCGAAGTCCCTAAAAACTCATCCTTAAACCAATCATAGTATTTTTCCCGGTCGGCATCGGTTACCAATTTTATCCTTACCTCATTTAAGAGAATAGTTTTAGGAAATATCAAAATATCACGTAAAGTGACATTGCTATTGTCTACTATTATTGTTTGATTGTACTTTTCAAATCCAACAATTGATACTATTAATTCATACTTGCCCGGTTTTACATTTTTTAAATTAAAAGTGCCATCATTAGCAGCTTTGGTACCGACAGAAGAGTTGCTTAAAAATACACTGGCGTCGGCTACGGGTTTTGTGTCAGCCTGATCTAAAACCCTGCCTGATATTTTCACTTGGGCAAATGAGATAAGCGGGAAAAAGATGAAAAAAAAGATGACGGCTTTTATATTCATAAAATTAATTAGTCCTATTTGGCTTTTTCTTTTGGCTTGTCCATATTAATTTTTCCTCGCTTATAGCCCAAGTTACCGTTCATATCAGTGCCTTCAATAATTATGGTATAAGTTGATGGTTTATCAGCCGTGTAAAACCAAAGCTTTGCTTCTCCGTTTACGCCGGTGGTAATATTTGGCTCCCAATCAATGGTTGAGCGTAAATCCGGTAAATGCCTGGCGGTATCTTTCACAGCGTATTTTGGTTTGTAAAATTGTTTCGGCCAGCTGAGTGGTAAAGGCTTGTACAGATACATACCGGGGGTGTTACCAACAGCAGGCCCATGGCCGGAACGGGTAGTGATCTCAACGAAAGCAAAGTCCGAGGGGTCGATAAGCACAGGCGGGAAACCACTGGAAGCGGCAAGTACCAGGTCTATCGGAGAATGCGGCTGGTATCTATTAAAATAAGCAGACGTATATTGAGTTGAATGTATAATTTCAAAACCTTTTATATCTTCAGCCGAGTGACTCGTGAGATAATCTGTCATATCCCTAAAACTTGCAACTGTGATAATTTGGTTAACGGAAATACCGTCAACAATGAGCATCAAGGGTTTACCATCCACAAAATACCACTCTTCTGGTGGTGCAACTTTTTCTATAAATGGGTTTTCGTCGGTCACAAAATAAGCCAGATACAAATCTTTTAGTGCCTTTAAACCTGACCCCCCGGCAAAAAAACCATCTGTAAATTTGGGTACGTTTTCCTGCAATAATTGAAGCCATGTTTTTTTACCGGCCGCTTCCAAATCTTTTTCATCTAAAACTACATCGGCATTACCCGGACCATTTAAATTTTGTGATCCCTTTATAATTTTCTTTCCTGTTATTTTTACTTCCTTTAATATATGGCCGCCGGCGGGAAAGTTTTCCTGTTGTTTTAATAAAGCATAGTTTTTGGTATAATTAAGCAAAGTACTGTCACTGTTCACATACCATGGCGTTATTAAGGGGCCGGCAGGTTTTATAAAATCTGGCGGCTTTACTTCATCTACATTAATGCCGACATTAAAACTTTTTCCGCTTTTATTTACAGCCTTTAGCACAAATATTGGCGTGTCAACGCGAGGGAAATGATCAAAAATAAATTTGCCTTCTTTATCCGTAAGGGTATCCATCAAAATGGCGGGCGTTTTTGAGAATAAAAGTACATTAGTTCCTTTAACAGGTTTATTAAAAACATTTATAACTTTCCCTTTTACCTCAAGTTCATGCTCTGGCTGAAAAGAAATAACCGGCGGATCGAACACTTGTTTCCAGTCGTAGCCAACCCAGCCCTGGGTAAGCAACAGGTTATCCAATGCTTGCCATACTTCAGCGGTTTTTGATGAAAGATAGTATCCCGGCGCTTCAACGTACCCTTTCAGGTCGGATGTCAGCAGCATCCGGGTAATTATGTTTTCGTTGTTTAACGTATCAGTTTTAACCTGTGCATCGTCGGTAACGGCAAGCGAGAAATTGCCGGAAACGGGTTTTCCGCTGTTATCGGTTACTCTCAGTTGTAATCCTACACTATCCTTTGCAATGTACCGGTCCTTGGCAGCGGTTATTTTTATATCCAGGTTATCATGCCGGTCAACGTAAACCAATCGCTCATTCAGGGGCTGGCCTTTTGCCGTCATTAAGGTAAAATGTGCTATTCCGGTCGGAAATAATTGTTTGGCAATATTTATTTTTATAAAATGATTATCACGAAAATTCACAACAGCCGCATAGCAGATTATCCCCCTTGCCCTGCCAATTAAAAAGTAGCTATCTCCTTGTTGTATAATGTCATTGGTCGCTTCAACAGATACGTCTAATGAATCGTCTGCCAACCGGTTTCGTACCCTTAAAACACTGCCCGAACTTTTAGCCGCCGACAACTGGTATTCCTTTATTGACCCATCGGGAAAAGTCAACTTCGCCGTATAATTTTCGCCTGCTTGCACCGGCAGGTCAAAACTTCCCATACCGTTATGCAGCGTTTTAAACTCGGCTATCTTCTTTTGGTCACGACCGGTAATAATAATGGCAACATTGACACCTTTCCCGTCTTCGCCGATTGCCTTAAAGCCAATATGGGCGGGTAAGCCAGCAACCAGGTCACCGCCTTCGGGTAAAAATTGTACATCGGCATTTTTATAACGATTTAATGTAATGGGGATGATAACTTTTTTGTCTCCCGTTGTGTTTTCAGCATTAATTATTAAACCGGCCTCCTTTTCAGGAAATTTTAAGTTAAAATTCAACAGGCCATTTTTATCAGTCAAAATTGTTTGCCTGTATAAATGTTTGTTTCCGGCAAAAACCTGTAACTGCAGAGGGATATTCGCGGCCGGTATCCTGTCGATATTGCTGAACTGCAATCTTATATTTGCTGTTCCGTTGGTATCAATTACCTGTTTGTTTACAAGCCAGTTTCTCTCCCCGGTTCCGGCTACATAAAATGTCTTATTAAAAAGGTGGTCGTCGCCCCAATTACGCATCCAGTTAGTATAAGCCCTGAGTGTATAGGTACCAGGCGAGAAATTTATATCATCAAGGCCGATATTTCCCCAGCCGAGGCCATTACTCACCGGGATACTTAAACGTTTTACGATTTTGGCGCTGTCGTTTACAATGTCCAGGTACATGATCCGGCTTTTATCCGAAGGTGTCAGTGATGCGGCGTTAAATAAGTAAGCCTTAAACCATATCGTATCGCCAGCGGCATAATAAGGTTTATCAAATTGCAGGCAGGGTTTTTCTGACGTATTGGATTCGCTTAAACTATCCGACCTGGCTTTCAGCTTCAGCAACCCGGATTTCAGCGAGCGCGACTGACCAGAGAATATCCTGATCTCATCGCTCACCGATGGTCCTGCATCTGTGTAGTCATAATCCACAGGCAGCAGGTCTGCTATCCTTTCCTTTGTCATAGCGCCGATAAGGGATATGCAGCTCGGATCGAGAAGGCAGCCGTTTTTATCAAACAAGACATACGGAGCATTAAAATCAATGAGCGTTTTACGTGCATTTGTCGAATAGACATCCTCCAATCGTTCGTTACCTCTAAAGTGGTGTTTCTTATCGAAATCCAGGTAAATTGACCCGCCGTTACTAGCCAGGGCATATATGCCTTTATGATTGGTAAGACTGATAAAATCCTCTTGTTTTAATGGCGTATGCTCAAGCGTTTGAAGATACTTTGGCAGGTCGGATTTTTTTTTCCAGTAGTTAAGTGAATCTTTGAATCTTCGGGTACCCTTTTTTAGGCGCTCAAAGCGTGTTGTTTTAGATACGATAACGGAATCGGCAGGCCGCGCCGGGTTAAGCGTATTTTTTATCCGGTAAACCAAAAAACCTTGTTCATCCAGGTTATTACTCAAACCGGAACGTAAAAAATGCATCATTGAACCTTCATACGCCCCTCTTCGCTTTTTTTTCCAGCGGACCTCCTGTGCAGCGCTACCCCGCATTTCCTCGAACCATACGTAGCCCTCAAAAAATATGTCCTGCTGGTTTTTAATCCTGGTGTCTTTCACAAAGTCGGTAAGCAGGTATTTGAGCCGGTAGCCAAGCGCATAATTTTCGATAATTAAAAAATCCTGCGCCGATGCGGTAAGCGCGCCGTTGTCCTCATCATAATTAAAGTCGAGCACTTCCGGATTCAATATTTTGCAGGCTGCAGCAGATTTTGAAGTTCCTAAAAATTCTTCTTTAAACCATGCAAAATTTCGTTCCCAATCGGGGTCGTTCACCGCCTTTACCTTCACTTCGCTTAATACTATCTGTCGCTGAAAAATTTCTATATCGCCTAAATCAATATCTTTATTTTCAATAGCGATATGCCGGCTGTAAGTTTCAAACCCCACCATGGAAACGACGATATCATATTCGCCGGGTTTTAGGCTGCGAAGGGTGAACGTTCCATCGGGCGCAGTCTTTCCGCCGATAGTAGCGTTAGTGATAAATACGCTGACATTATCGAGCGGTTTTTTTTCAGTTCCATTGATTACACGCCCCCTGACATCAAAAGATCCTTTCTGCGGTGTTCGCTCAAGGAATATACTATTGCCCATTTGCCGGAAACTGAGCAACGTGTTCTGAAACAAAAGCTGCAACGTTTGGTCAATGGTGCGTGTCGCCTGAGGCAAATTCAGGTGCTTAAACTGGTTTATATCCGCATCCCGGTAAAAGAATCTGAAAACGGACTGCTGTTCTATCTCTTTTAGCGCAATATTCAGCGGCTCATTTTTCAGGCCAATGGTTACCTTCTCTGTCGAAATGCTTTGCCCTTTGCCTGCAAAAGCATACAAAGCTAAAATGATCGCCAATAAAACAGTTACCGATGACCTGAAATGCATTTTTTTATGATTATTCTAATATTTGCTATAGTAAGGTTTAAATTCAAATTGCCGCCTACTCAACTCACCCGGTCATCGCTTCGCTCACCCACCCTCTTTTTTGCAAGCAAAAAAGAGGGTAAAAAAATAAAAATACTTGAAGCTAACCCTCTTTACGACTTGCCGCAGAGAGGGTAGACAAGCGAAGCAACGTCGGGGTGAGTAAAATATGCGCGCGACAATTTAATTTACACCCCCTGGCATCAATTGCACCCCTGCCCGTCAATCACTATGCTTCCATCGGCTTTGGTTCGATAGGTTGCATTATTAAAGGCGCATATCACTTTCAACATTTTATCCAGCCGGTCTTCCTTTAATACAGAGCCCGTAAACCGGCAACTTTTAACCTTATCATTCGCAAAGCTGATCTTAACTTTAAATCGCCGCTCCAGTTGCATTGCAGCCTCTGCAAAAGTGATATTCTCAAAATGAATATCGCGATCCAGCCAGACTGTTACATTTTTGGCATTAATATCTTTTTGCACATGCTGGTGGCTAACTACATTAAAACTTATTTGCTGGTTTGGAGTAATAATTCCCAATGGCTGATCTCCATTGGCAACACTTACTTTCCCACGCGTTACAGTTACAATTACCGTGTGCCGCAGGTTATCCTCTTTAATGTTAAAAGCAGTTCCCAAAACGGTGGTAACTAATTTGCCGGTATGTATAATAAATGGCCTCGAAGCATCGTGCTGAACATCAAAATATGCCTCACCAGATAAATAAACTTCTCTTGTTTTACCGTAAAATTCTTCCGGATACTTTAATTGGGATAGTGAATTTACCCATATTTTACTCCCGTCAGCCAAAATGACCTGCTTTTTTTGATTTATAGGAACAGTCAGCGATATTAACTGGCCGGCAGGCGACACGTTTTGCAATGTCGGCCGTTCCAGGTAAATTGTAAAAAATATCGCAAGTACCGCAGCTACTGCAGCTATGCTGCGCCATAATATTCTTCGCTGCCGCATCATAATAACTTTTGAACCGTTAATGCCGGCACTGGCTTCAATTTCATTAAACACACCGGCCAGCCACTGGTCCCGGGTTGTTTTATCCATTTGCTGCCATTCGGAACCTGGGTTCCCGGTTTGATCCAGCCAGGTTTCAACACTATAAATTTCTTCAGCGGACGCTTCGCCTTTTAAGTAACGATCTAACAAATATTCAATATCAATACGGCTCATTTAATCTATATTTTGTCAATAGTCGGATGAGTGGGCAAATTGTACTATAATAAAATAAAAAAAATTAGGTTCTGAGAATGTAATATCCGATATTTTTAATTAACAATCTTAAAATTATCGGATAATATTAAATCCGAGTCTATTAAACAATCTGAAAATTATATAGTGGTGTCTAATATTTTGTCGGTTTGTACCGACAATTTTGTTTAGTTTTTGTACATTTGAAACTACAATTGTAGAAATAATGGAACCTTTATTACTTTACCAGGATAATTTGCTGAAAACCATTAATAATTCCTTTCGACGCTACCTCCTTCCCAATATAAATTGGAATCAGCGAATGATTGGCATTAAAGGCCCAAGGGGCGCCGGGAAAACGACGATGATGCTGCAGCATTTGAAATTCGATTTAAAAGACCTCAAATCTAAAGCGTTATACGTAACTGCTGATCATACCTGGTTTTATAATCACACGCTATTGGATACTGCTATGGACTGGTTTAAGCAGGGCGGCAGAATATTGTTCATTGATGAAGTACATAAGTATCCCCAATGGTCAAGGGAATTAAAGAATATTTATGATGGCTTACCTGAAATGAGGGTCGTCTTTTCGGCGTCATCAGCCCTGGACATCTATCGTGGGGAATCAGATTTAAGCCGCAGGGTGATAAGCCATACTCTCGCTGGATTATCATTCAGGGAATACCTTGCTTTTACTGAAAATTTATTTTTTGATCCTGTCAGCCTTCAGGATCTCCGGTCAGGCCATAGAGATTTGAGCATGCACATCCTCGAAAAACTGCAGCCGCTTCCGTTATTTAATAAATACCTTAAAAACGGCTACCTGCCTATTATAGCAGAAGGCGAGGCGGAGTACCTGCCACGATTGGAACAAGTGATCAATGCCATCGTAGATACTGATCTTGCTTATATTGCCTCTTATAATGCGGGTACGGCTGTAAAAGTGAAGCGGCTTTTAGGGGTGATTGCTGAGTCAGCTCCGTTTAAACCCAATATGTCAGCGATAGCGCGTAAATTGGAAATACACCGTGAAAGCATATACGAATATATTTACCAGCTTAAAGACGCCAGACTGCTGAATATACTTTCTACAGAAGGCAAAGGTGTATCCAGGCTACAGAAACCTGATAAGATTTTTTTAGAGAATACTAACTTTGCCTATGCGATAAATCCCAGCCCGGATAAAGGCAACATTCGGGAAACATTTTTGCTGAATCAACTCATCAATACCGGAGCAGATGTTTACGCGCCTGTGACTGGTGATTTTCTTACATCGGGGCTAACGATAGAGGTTGGCGGTAAATCAAAAACTTCAAAACAGGTAAAAAATACTGATGCGTACCTGGTGGCAGCTGATGACATTGAAACCGGATTTGGCATTAAAGCCCCGCTTTGGCTGTTTGGTTTTTTGTACTAAATGCCGGGTTATGATAATAACCAAAGTACAAGAACAAGAGTGGCAGCACCTGTCAGGGATTTCCGCAGGTGCTTTAATGCGACTGATAACTGGTTCTTAACAGTTTGTTCAGATAAGTTAAGTTTTTCAGCGATCTCATGATTGTTTAAGCCTTCGTCCCTGCTCAGTTTATATATCTCTTTAACCCTGGGCGACAGCTCATCAAGTGACTTTTCGATAGTTTGCTGAAGTTCTTTAACCTCAACCAGCTTATCAGCGCTGTCCTGATAAACAGCGTTTAAAGATTGCCGCAGCGAAGCATATTCTTCGCGTGTTATATTTTGCCTGATCTTATCGATGATCTTGTGGCGGATAATTGCAAAAAGATACGATTGTAAAGTAGAGGTAATACTGATCTGCTCCCTGCTTTCCCATAGCTTAACAAACATATCGTGCAGTATGTCGTGCGCATCATCAAGGTTATATAATTTTGAACCGGCGAACCCGGCGAGGCTCTCCGCATACCGGCTATAAATTTCGGCAAAAGCTTGCTGATCACCTTTGTTTAAAAGGACAATCAATTGCTCGTCGTTTAATTTGGCGCAGGGGTTCATTAGGTTTATTAACCCCTAATGTAAGATTAAATAAACGGAAGAACAACAATTGCTTCGCACAAATTCAATTAAACCCTCTTCTCCACCCTATCATAAAACCCGCCGAAAGTATTCATTTTAATACCCTCTTCCTTAAAAAAGTCGCCGGGAAAGCCTAGTTCAATTGCACTTGCTTCGTTTAATTTTTGAAGGTGCTCACTATCTAAAATAATATCAATGGTTTTAAGGTTGTCTTCCAGCTGATTAAGTTTTGTCGCTCCCACAATGGGTATTGATGAAAATCCTTGCTGCATGGTCCATTTTAACGCTACATTTCCGGGGGAAACGCCGAGCTCATCGGCAATGGCCACAACTGCTTTTGTTATAGCTTCACTTTGCTCATTACGGCGTTTGCTTTCGGGTTTTATGCGCCCTTGTTCACCGCGAAGGTATTTTCCGGTTAATACGCCGCCGGCAAGCGGGGCCCAGGGAGTAACCGTCATTCCGAAATGTTTAGCCATCGGGATCAGTTCGCGCTCGGGAGTACGGGCAATCAGGCTATATTCAACCTGTAAAGCTATAAACTGACTCCAGCCCATCAGTTCAGCCATAGTATTTCCTTTGGAAACTACCCATGCGGCCGTATCGCTGATCGCCGCGTAATTTACCTTTCCCTGCCTGATCAGGTCATCCATTCCTCGCAAAACTTCATCCACAGGCGTCAGATCATCCCAAATGTGGAGGTATAAAATATCAATAAAATCCGTTTTCAACCGTTTGAGGCTTTCTTCAACACTGCGCATCATGTTTTTGCGGTTATTGCCAGAGGCGTTGGGATTGACGAGGTTATCCTTTAGTGTATATTTGGTTGCCAGTGCAAAATAATCCCGGTCGTGGCTGCCCAAATAGTCGCCTATTATTTTTTCGCTGGTTCCCACTTTATACATGTTGGCGGTGTCGATAAAATTGCCACCCGCATTTGCAAAAGCGTCCATGATGGCAAAGCTGGTTTCCTTATCAGCCCCCCAGCCCGCTTCGGTGCCAAAGCCCATCGTGCCGAGGCATAATTCTGAAACTTTAAGGCCCGAACGGCCCAATAATTTGTATTTCATAGTGTTGATGTTTTATGCTTAAACCTGAAAGGCCAAAGCTAAAAACAATAAGGACATGCAATTGTAATTTATTTAAGAAACATTACTCCCATGAAAATTTTAAACATCCATAAAACCATTACACCCGATCAACTGCTGCAAGTTTTGCAGCAAAAGCTAAACCCATTATTTAAGCAGCGCAGACAAACCGATATCGACTTTATAATTGAAAATAAAGGAGGTGTTATTGAAATTTCACAACCTGATCTATACAAAGGTTTTTTATTCAGGATCGAAATAAAAGGATGGGAATTACGGATTACCAGGCGCGGGGATTATATTGACGATGTAAATGCGCTTACCTTAGAATCTGTACTTAATGAAATTTTTGCAGAACTTGCAGGCGATGGAACGGTAACACTTGTGTTGGAAGGGTGAGAAAATGGTTGATTAAGTTGGATTGGGTTGATTAAGTTGGATTGGGTTGATTAAGTGAGTGGTTGATTAGGTTGATTAAGTTGTAAGGGTTGTAACGTTGCAGTTTCTTTTTGGGCTCCCGGACTTTCCTGAGTTTCGGACTCTCACTCCATCAACCATTCACTTAATCAACTCAATCAACCATTCACCCAATCAACTTAATCAACCATTCACTTAATCAACTCAATCAACCAACCTCAACCATTTATCCAACTGAATTTATACTCCAGCATTGGGTTCTTCATTCTTTCTGCAACCCGCAGTAAACGCGTGGGCAGGTTCATGATATAATCACGCGCCTTTTCGCCGGTTTCGCTTAAATCGGCGACACTTTCAATATGCCAGTCTTCAATAAGTTCTTTTAATATGTCAACGTAGTCAACTGCTGTATAAATGCCCAATCGTTGTGCGGCATCAGTAAAGTGGCCGAAGGTTTGACCTATCTTTAAACCAACCTCACGCAAAAAATGCGCGGGCATAACGATTTTTTTACGCATCATATCTTCAAAAGCCAGCATAGCTTCGTTAGGATCGACCTCAAATATCTTTTCAATAAAATATTTGTAGGCTTTTGCATGCCGGGCTTCATCGCCGGCAATAACACCGCACATTTTTGACAATAAGGTATCACCATCCTTTTTTGCCTGGGAAGCAACGCGGCGGTGAGAAACATTGGTCGCCAGCTCCTGGAATGAAGTATAAACAAAGTTACGGTATGGATCGTGTCCCGTGCCTATGTCAAAACCATCGGCAATAAGATATTGGGTAGATATCTCCATCTTGCGCATGTTCACCCGGCCAGATAAGTAAAGATATTTATTAAGCAAATCGCCATGCCGGTTTTCTTCGCCGGTCCAATGCCGGGTCCATTGCATCCAGCCGCCTTCTTCATCTCTCGACACTCCCTGAACCATAGATAGCCACGATTCGTAGGTAGGTAAGGCCTCCTCGGTAATGGTATCCCCTATTAAAACTGCAATTAAATCGTAAGATAATCCCTGGGCGCTTTCCTGTAATTCCTTAATTTCGCTGAAAAAAGTATCACGGGTAGAATCTGGCAAAAGGTCAGACGGCTGCCAAATCGAATCAATCGGTTTCAAATATTCATCCTTTTTTTCAAGCATGAATTTTTCGATATGCATCATTACTTCCCGTCGCTGTTCTTCAAAAAATTTCATAAAAAATCAATAGGACACAAAGTTAGTAATTTAAAAATATATAAGTCTATTTAATAAAGTTGCGAAAAGTTTTGCAATATGCCCGCTGAACATGATATATTTAGATGCGAATAGCATGTTTAAATGTGCATAAGTATGTTACCTGATTTTTCATTATTTTCTTTTACTTTATACGAACTAAATTTATCGGCAAGTAAAATTATTTTACAACCTAAGAGAATTTAAGAATGTTTGTCCAAATTCCCAAAGAAGAGTTTTTAAAAGAGATCTCCAGGAAAGCCTGGTATCAGACCAACAACATTATTTGGACTATAATCTTTGTCTATCCGTTATTATCTATTGTTGATTTTATTTTTGCTAATGACATCTGGCTCCAGTTGTTTATAGTACGTATTATCACTGATCTTCTTATTCTGGCGCTTTACAGCTTATTTCAGCGCAAAAATTATGATTACCGGATATTACTGCACCTTACGCTTTTATTGCTTTCAATTACTTCGGCGTTACTTTGTAACATAGTTGACCTGCAGCAATTAAATATTTATTATTTACTTTTCGCGGCTATTTTTCTTTTCTTTAACCTCCAGGTATTTTGGGAACCTATTAATTCGGTCATCCAGGCTTTATTAGCGCTTTTGCTGCTTGCCATATTTTTCAAGCTTTTTAGCCAGTACTCATTCGACTTAGTTATTGGTAATGGCGGACAGGTCTTTTTCATTATCGCCTTAATTTCCTGCCTGGTACCCGGAGCCCGCTATAAAATCATTGAACGGGACGTTCGTTCGCAGATGCTAATTGGAAAATCAAATGAGCAGTTAAAAGAGCAAAACCGGGATATTAACGAAAAAAACAATATTATTGATGCACAATATGAGCAGTTACGTAAATTGGATAGTCAGAAAAATAGCTTTATAAACATAGCCGGGCATGACCTCAAAAACCTGGTTGGCTCTGTTATTATGAGCAACAACATGTTAAAAGACGAAGACTATCGCTTAAGCGCCGACCAATTGGAATTAATAGGCTATATATCAGAAGCATCTGAAAAAATGCAATACCTCCTAAATAAGTTAATGGATGTGAAGGAGATCGAATCGCCGGAAATGAAATTTAACCTTGAGGTTTTTGATATTAATGCTGAAGTTACCCATGTATTTAAGGGATTAGTTGAAACGGCGCAGATGAAAAACATTCACCTGGTTGATAATATTTTAAAACTACCTTTAAATGTCAATCTCGATAGGGTGTTTGCCGGCCAGGTTTTCCAAAATCTTTTGTCGAATGCCATTAAATTTTCGCAAACTAATAACAACATCCGCGTGGTAACGAGCTTACAGCGTCAGAAATTTGTTTTTGAGATAATTGATGAGGGTATCCCTATCGGGCAGGAAGAGCTTGATATGATGTTCAACAAATTAAAAACATTAAGCGAAGCATCAGGCTATATAGAAAGCAGGCTTGGATTAGGGCTTTCGATAGCAAAACTAATGACCCAGGAAATGGGCGGCGAACTGTTTTATCGCAGCGATGATAATGGAAACTATTTCAGAGTAGAATTTTACGTAATTAATTAATATTGACAACCCAATGAATAAATTTTTTACCTTATTAGCCCTTGTATTTCTTTTAAGTAAGGCATCATTGGCACAGAATACCGTCTCCTTAAAATCACTGGGGCATAATGACGACGATGCCATTTACGGCATGAGTGGCGCTATTTCTTTCTATGTTAAAATATCTCCGACGGCAGAAATTGAAGGGAGTAAACTGGTATTATATTTTGAGCCTTCGCAGGCTTTATTAAAAGACCATTCTTTTATTAATGTCATTCTCAATGACAGGCCCGTTTATAGCGCCCGCCTTTCTAAAGATTCGATAGATAAAGTCTCCATTACCTTAACAAAAGAAGATCTTTCGCCCGATAGATTTTTAAAGATACAAATTAAAACATTACTAACCATTACCGATGATATATGCAGGGATCTGGATAATCCGGCTATGTGGCTCAAGGTGAAAAACTATTCGTATTTATCGTTGATCAAAAATACTAAAACCGGATTAAGCGGCATAAATATCAGCAATTGCTTTGATTCAAAAAGAGCGATCGTTTATCCGTCCAATCCAAGCCTTCACGATCTTAAAGCAGTTGCATGGGCATACGCAAGGCTCAAAAAAACACAGAATAAGACCATATTAATTTTTGAAGCCGGCCAGGTTCCCGACAGCGTAAAAAATTATATCATGGTAGGTAATATGGCTTCATTACCTGATGATAAAAAATCACTGATAAAGGTAACCCCTCAAACAAACGAGGGTATATTTTACCTCACTAAATCAATGGGCACTATAACCGATACGGTAACGCAAATGGTTAATGAAAAAGGGAAGCCGGTAACCCATAAATCGGTTTCAACTGAAACCGTTCCCGAAGAAATACTGTTTGTCTCAGGCGGGAGCGATGATGGATATGAAAAAGCGATCACTTCGCTAAGTAACGTCAATATTTTAAACTCCAGCTTTGGCGATTACCTGTTAATAGCGCAGGCGGAAAACACTTATTTTAAAACTATTGACGAAAACAGATCAAAGTTAACATTGAAACAGATTGGCGGGTCGAGTGATTTCCTGTCAGGAATTGGTTCATTAAAGAATGCATACACTTTTAAAAACAGTGATTTTAACTTTACGCCAAAAGAAATTGAGATTAGGTTCATCGGAAATTACAGCGGATTAAACCCGGGCGACAGGGGCTATTTTAATATTTATCTTAATGGTTTATTAATTAGCAGTGAAAAGCTAGATGCATCAGGTAAGTTAAATACCTCAGTAACTATTAATCGTTACCAGCATCATAAATATAATAAACTCGAATCCGAATTCAGATTTTTCCCTACCAGCGGCGAATGCAAGAACAGCTTTATAAACTTTTTCGGAGAGATTGATGTTGATAAATCATATCTTGAATCAAAAAATCCTTTTATATCCAATGACCTAAGCTTCTACCAATATCCTGAAGCATTTAACAGTGGCACTACTAAGATTGTAATATCAAAACAAGATGCTAAATATACCGCAGGCGCTGTCGGTGAAATTATTTATGAGCTAAATAATAATATCAATTCTAATAATTTTCCTGACTTTGTATATTCAGATCAGATAGCTACGGGCGACATGAAGAAATACAATATTATTGCATTGTTAAATAAAGACGATCCGTTAATGAAGAAGTTCCGGGATGCGCCAATTAGTTTTAACCGAAACTTCCGGCTGTATAATACAGATAATAATGAAACAGTATATTCATTGTCTGATACAGTTTCGACCGGGCTGGCGCAAATATTTTATGGACTCAGCAACAACCCCACTTTAGTACTTACCGCGACAGGATCCCACCAAGCTGATGCATTTTTAGCAGTGGCCAGATCAATTACAGAACAGCTTTCAACGCTCTCAAGCAACGTCTGCGTAACAGATATTAATTCAAATAAATACCTGTTCAACATCAATAAATCAGGCGATAACCTTGAGTATGTTGAATCCAAGAGCTCTCTTACCCGTTTTTGGGAAACTTATAGTATATATATATTGCTGGGCATATTGATACTGATATTGCTATCATTCCTTTATGTACGCTCGAAAGTTCAAAGGTCGCAGGAATTATATAACGACTAATTAAGGTTCTTACATTTTATCGAAACTAAAAAATATGTCAATCCCCGAACTTTTGATCAATGATGGTTTTATTACACAACGGGATCGGGAAAAGATTGATGATTTTTCAGCCAGGTCGGGGCTTTCTTTTATTAAAGTAGCGCTAAATTTCGGTTATATATCCCGTAAGAATTATGAGCGTTCAATGATAAATGCCGGGCATGTTTTTCAGGAGATAAGGGAACTCCCTTTTGATCGTGAAATATTGAGCAAAATTGAACTAAAATTTGCCGATCAGCATGTCGCGATACCTTTATACATCGAGAACAACAAGGTTGTAACCGTAATGGCCGACCCAAGCAACCTGCTTTTCATCGATTTCATAAGGTTTACTTATGATCTCGAACCCGAAATCATTGTTGCAGCTGACCTGGATATTGTTTGGCTGAGCCATAAACTACTGGGCGATAAATACGTAAAGTCGGCAGTTTTCGAACTTTTCGACCGCGATCCTGATAGTTCTGCCTTTATTACATTTTCGTCCGGACAGCTTATTTCGATTTTTCTGGTGCTGGCGTGCATAGCTATAGGAATGAAGATAAATTTCAAAAATACATCTATCATCATTAATGTGGCCATAAGTCTGTTTTTCCTGATAGCCATATTATTTAAGCTATTTTTGGCCCTGGTGGGCTCCCGCTTTGAATTACACCAGGCAGTAACAAGGGATGATTTAAAGGAACTTAAAGAGAATGATCTGCCTGTTTATACTATTCTGCTGCCGGTGTATAAAGAAAACAAACTGATCAAGAAGCTCATATGGAATTTACAGGCAATTGATTATCCGCGCGAATTGCTTGATATTAAGCTACTCATTGAGGAAGATGATGATAACACCCTAAACGCAGTTCGCAACCTTGATTTCCCGGCAGTATTTGAAGTTATTGTTGTACCGTTTTTCCTGCCAAAAACAAAACCTAAAGCATGTAACTACGGGCTTCATTTTTCAAGAGGTAAATACTTAACTATTTACGATGCGGAAGATATTCCCGATACTGATCAACTCAGAAAAGTGGTTTCGATGTTTGGCAAATTGCCGTCAAATTACATTTGTATTCAAAGCGCCTTAAATTACTATAACCGGAATGAGAATTTTTTGACAAGGATGTTTACGCTTGAGTACTCGTACTGGTTTGACTATATGCTGCCCGGTTTGGATACTTTAGATATCCCAATTCCATTGGGAGGAACCAGCAACCATTTTAAACTTGATAACTTAATTGAATTAGGTGCATGGGATCCCTTTAACGTGACAGAGGATGCCGACCTTGGTGTACGGGCTTACGCCAAAGGGTATAAAATAGCGGTTATCAATTCCACTACCTACGAAGAGGCAAATAATGAGACTATTAACTGGATACGCCAGCGTTCGAGGTGGATAAAAGGCTATATGCAAACCTACCTGGTACACATGCGGAACCCTGTGGCCCTGTGGAAAAAACTTGGATGGCGGGGCTTTTTAGGGTTCAGCTTCTTTATCGGGGCTACGCCCCTTACATTTTTAATTTACCCGTTTTTGCTTGCTATATTTATTAGCTATCTTGTATTTGATTTGTCGACGATCAGAACATTATTTCCCGATTGGGTATTATTTATGTCCATCTTTAATTTAATGGTGGGGAATATTTTAATGATCTATATAAATATGATGGCAGTGTTTAAAAGGCGCTTTTACGAATTGATCCTTTTTGCAATTGCTAACCCCATTTATTGGTTAATGCATTCGGTTGCCGCTTTTAAAGGCTTGTATCAATTAATTGTTAAGCCCTTTTACTGGGAAAAAACCGACCATGGACTAAGTAAGGTTACCAGCCCAATAAATATCGTTAAATGAAGAACCAATCAAGATACCTCCTGATTATCACCATATTATTGGGGCTTTATTATATTGGGCTGGGCATTTACCTAAACAGCCTGGGCTATTTTAGTCAGGAAGCTCTTTTTTATATTGAAAAAACAAAAATAATCCTGGAAGGATTAGGTAACAGGTTAAAAGTAATGGGCTTAACTTCGCCTATATTACCGTTTTATACGTCATTTATCTTTTCATCAATTAAAGGCGGCATCCTTGCCCCCGTAATAGCATCAGCCGTTTGTACGGCCATACTTTTTTATTTGATGGCAAGCGTCCTGATAAAAAGGGCGAATGATATTTTTTACGTATTTATATTATTGATCGTGTTTGCATTCCATCCCGGAATATTATATGCCGCTTGTTCAGGAAAATCAATAGCCATTGTATTGATCTTTTTCTTCCTTTTCTTTTTTAACCTGCTTAAATTTTACCGGTCAAACACAACATTCCACGTTTCTATAGCCAGTATTTGCCTGGTTATACTCATATTCTGCGATTACAAATTCATCTGGCTTACTTTATTTTTTATCCCTCTTGTATTATTTATAACGCTACAAAGTTTAAATTTAAGCGAAAGAGAGTCAATATTCCGGCTGTCTCAAAGTTTCAATAACCCTTCGTTACGACGTAAGCTGATCAACAAAACTTTCGCGCTTTATATCATCCTGTTTGTGCTGCCGCTGGCCTGCGTAATATGCTATAAATTGCTCAATCTAACGCATTCCAATGATTTAGATTATTTTAATGAGAGCCCTTACGCAACGTGGACTGTTTTAGCGGATAAACTGAGCTTTGACCAGTTATCGACCAGCACCTTTTATCGACTGCCGGAAACCTCTATCTTAATATCGGCGAAGATCGTTGTTTTTTGCCCTATGATATTGGTAGCCCTTTACTTATTTCGGGATAGCACTTATCAAATTTTAACGCTTTTAACGCCGTTTGCCTTTGTAGAGTTTTTGCATATAAAATATGAGAAAGTATTTTTGGCGCACCAATACTATCTTATATTTCTAATTTTATCTTTACTGTGTATTCTGTATAAGACACAAACAATTAAAAATCAATATGTTTTAAAACTATTGGTGGGGGTTTTAGCATTCGTACAGCTATTTACCGGATTTATTTTTCTTCAAAACTCATCAATTAGCGGGGAGCGAAACTTTATTGCCGTTTTATTTAACCGGGCTCCTGACACTCGCCAGGATCAGAATCGCGACCTGGCAAATTATTTAAACCGTTTGCCTGAAGGTTCGCATGTTTTAGTTGACGATGCAATTGCCTACCCTGTGGTTGCCTTTACTAATAATATTCAAAGATTAACATTGCCTTATCAAGGTGTATTTTTAAGCGCTATTGAAGCCCCTGATAAATATGACGACTATATACTACTTGCTACCGAAAAAAATGAAGTCACCGGCTTTACACAGCTAAATAACAAATATGTCCCGGTCATAAAAAAGGCCAACAGTACTTTGAAGCTCATGAGAGTTTATGAAACCGATGACTGGGTTTTATATAAGATTTTTGATGATTAGGGTTGGAGACTGGAGATTAGTGACGGGTATTGTTAGCAGCGGAGATTTATCAAACGATATGTTAAAGATGCCGTTTCGGATTGTTCAACTGAAAGGCGAACGGTAGCTGAAGAGCCATCCGTGCTGGTTTTCCGCTAACGGTACCGGGTACAGATCTCATATCCTTTAATACGCGGACGGACTCATCACTGAGATCAATTGATGGTGACTTAGTTACCTTTATGTTGGAGACTTTTCCGTCTTTTTCCACAATAAACTGTATAATAACTTTCCCTTCAATTTTACTGGCTTGTGCTTTTTTCGGATAAATAATATGCTGACTTATGTATTTGTAAAACATGGCCATGCCGCCCGGGTAGGATGGGTATTTTTCGTCGTCTTTAATAAATGGTTCTTTGGCTTCTTGATGTGATTTACGAATTATTACGACATCTTTGGCCTTTTGTCCACTTGCAAGCGTATATATAAAGCATGTTGCGATAAGAAATAAACTCCTTTTCATAGGCTAAAGTTACCAATATTATTGCAAAATGTGCCAAAACGCAAAAAGCCCTTGTCCAAAG
>DAIOXE010000012.1:60080-151867 GCA_036758125.1 Mucilaginibacter sp. | reverse complement strand
ATGTTTTCCGCTCCTTTTTTATCCTTTAATCCCAAAGGACTTTTTCAGTGCCCTCACCCCCTGAAGGGGGAACTTTTTTACCCTCTTTCTGCCGCAGGCAAAGAGAGGGTGGTCGAGCGAAGCAAAGACCGGGTGAGTAGACTACAGAAGCGGCATACGGAAGCTATTATTCAAAGTCCTTTCCAGGGCATTGGCAAACCCGAAGCGCTGAAGTATGCCCTTGCCGGTAAATGGTCCCGCAGGATAACCGACACACACAGGTATGTTTATCAAATCGAAAATAATATCTTAAAAGTATATTCTTTAAAAGGGCATTATTAGGGATACTAAAGTCCGTAAAGCTTACGCTCATTAAATAACAAAGCCCGGCGCTCGGCCAGGCTCTGTCTTTCTATCTTGCATTTCGTTACTGTAGTTATAAACTACAAGCATAGCCGTCCGAAGTCACAGACATTCGGACAGCATTCCGCGCAAACTACGCACAGCGGGAAATGAATAGGACCTCATCGGAACACATAATTTCTGCCATGTTTCCTTCGGAATTTCTCGAAATTCTACTACTTGTAATGACCAAAATTCAAATAATCTTTTCTTTGTAGATAATCGTAAAAATAATCCTCGGAATTTATCCATGGATTAATATTGTCAACCAATTTTCCTTTTCTATAAACTGAATATTTCTTTAATTGATTTGTATTTATTACTATGGTATCTCCTGGCTGTATTTCATCAATTTCAGGACTTACTATTAAAGCTTCGCTGTCACGTATCTTACAAAAAAGGTACTTTCCTTTGAACAATGCCTCATAATTAGATCCCTTATTATTTTGAATTACACTCACGTAAATCACCCCATAATCGTGCTCATTCGTGACTTCAACTTTTTTTACTAAACCCGTGAATGTAAAATTAAGATTAGAAAAGTATTTCCGCTCCTCGTCATCTTCTTTGTTTAGATTAAAAAAACCAATAATTGCGATTATTAATATAAATAAAAGCAGAACTAAAACTTTTTTGACTTCTGACATACAAGTTTAAAATGGAAGTTTAATTAAATGTGTTGCTATATTTAATATCCTATCCAAGATATTCCGCTGAGCGGTTGGAATTGGTTTCCCATATTCTGGATAACTATACGTTACTCCTCTAAAAATAGTTCCCAAATTAAAGCCAGGGCCAAATCCAGCCATCACTCCTATTGCAATTCCTTCCCAATCTTTATTCCAAAAGCCCTGAGCACTCACCCCGCCCCCAATTTCAGCATGAAATGAAACATCCGCACCAATATTATCTGATCGATAAGCCCATGTATCTGGGTTATAATTTCCCGTTCTACTTAGGGCAACAAAAATAGCAGCTATAGCATCAACAGTTGCTTGTTCACTGGCGCCCGCTCTTCCTGCCGCTCCAACTTCCACGTAGTCATGTATGTATCCTCCAAAAGTCGAATTAAAATACATCACATGGACTTCTACTCCAGTTACCGAAACACCTACGGAAATCTGGAATGTTCCGCTTACGCCCGTTGAATAGCCTATAGCGAGTTTATGCCAGTCAAATGGGCCTTTAATTGAAATTGGGATCCACGTAGTCATACCTGGTACAGGATATCTCTTGCCGTTAACCTCAACACCACCACCAGAGGAATTACTGGTAGTATTGTCAGTAGAAGTTGCATCGGGATCTGAAACATTAATGGTACTTACAGCAGTAAATGGAGTTGGTTGTCCTACTTCTACTATCTGTGTTTGCTTAGTTCCATCGTCATCAGGAGAATATATAAGTGTTTGTACATTATTGCTCCCGTACATCGTTTGCGCTTGCTCCAATGTCATGCCTGGGGCTATTTGTGTATCCATTCCATCCGGGTCAATATTTCTGATCGGATTATTTTCGGCATAATTATACGGTGTAAACCTAGTGCTTTTTTCGGCGAGGGGGTCAATGCCTGACCATCTGGCAACAATGGGGTCATAGAACCGCGCTCCATAATCGTACTGCCTCTTGCATTTTTAGCGGACTTTTGATGATAACCATTTATTGCGGAAAGTTTCCTGATCTTTGGTTAATTCCTTGCCCGCTTTTTCATTCGTAACAACTTCCAAATATGGGTTTTCTTCTAAAGTAACGGTTGTTTCATGGTCGCCCGTGCGGTTTTTATAATTTACAACAATTTTATCACCCACATTTTTAGCGGCAACAATGTCGTTAAAGGCTTGGGTATCTTTCACCTCTTTTCCATCGGCTTTTACTATAATATCACCGGCGTCCAGGCCGGCTTTATAAATTGGAGTACCAATTATTGTGCTTGATGTTATAGGCAAGCCTTCTGCGCTGGTAGTCCGTGCCTGGCCCGACCTGCCGCGGCCCTGGTTGCCCCCCAAAGAACCCGCCCATGCCTTCCCTGGCTGTGCCTTCCGCAATAATAAACCTGCTTTTGCCAGCAAAGCTTCGTAATTGTTTTTCTCTATGCCATAGATATATTTATTGAAAAAGTCGGCCGCGAATTTTGGGTTTTTAGTTAGTTTGGCCAGATCATTTTGCAGGTCGGGAATGGTATAAGGTTTCATTACTTTTCCGCGCGCCAGCCAAACTGTGCGCATGTAATCATCAAGCGTCAGGTTAAACTCACTTCGTAAACGCAGGTCGAGGGCCAAAGCGGTTGCGCCTCCATACGTATAATAACTGGTAAAAGTATTGCTATAATTAGTGGGGTCGATAGAAACCCCGGCATCCACAAATACCGAGTTATTGCTGGCCTGTACCGGCGTATATTTTGCCGCCCCGGGTGTATTCAGCACCGAATTTACCAGGCCGCCTAAAGTGCGTGTATATTCATCAAGGGTATGAAAACCTGATCGCACCAGCAGCAATTCGCCATAATATTGTGTAAAGCCTTCAGCAAACCAAAGCTCACTGCTCATATTAGCATGGGCAAAATTAAATGGCTCCAACGATTTAGGACGTATGCGTTTTACATTCCAGCTATGGAAATACTCATGCGAAAAGGTACTTAGCAGCCTAACCTCGTTGCCTTCAATTTTCGGTACCGGTTGCACTATGCAGGTAGAGTTGCGATGTTCCATGCCATCGCCGGAGTTGGTAGGGTAAACATCATCCAAAAATGTGTATTCGCCATAATCGTACGAGGGCAATTCGCCGAAGACCGCCTTTTCTTCCAGCACCATTTTTTGCACCATCTTACCAAAATTATCAATAACAGGCTGGGCATCATCTGAGTGAACGGTTAAATTAATTTTCTCTTTTTTGCCATCTGTATTTACCACATCCCAACTTGTTTCTTTAAAATTTGAAAGCTCAGTAGGACTGTCCATCATATATTGCAGGTTGGGCGCGCTGTAAACATTATCGCCGTCGTGCTTTAATTGTGTGGCTATTTTCCATCCATATTTATCAAGGTCATTAAATTCAAACTTTACGGGCCTGTTTTCCTGGCCTGGTACCCACATAAATGCAGCGGGCATATTAAGGTGGGCATGGCTGGGATCAATGCTGGCATAAGTGCCGTCGGTCCAGTTGCCAAATAATGTATAATGAATTACTACAGTTTCAGGATGATCAACGCCAACGCGATATACATCGCCTTCAATTTGTTTTAAAGGCACCCGCGTTCCACTTGCATCGGCCGCAGCAACATTATAAACATTTTTGCCAAATTCATGCGTTGCATAGCGCCCGGCCGAAGAGCGGCTCATCCGCACATTAAACTCACCCGACGGCGCCTTAGGTATGGTCATTACAATTTCGGCCTCGTGGTGCACCGCATTGGGGAACGAAACTGTGTAAAAAATAGCTTTTGGCGCATCCTGAGCTAATGCCACGGATACAAGACAAAAAATAAAAGCGAGTAATGATATTTTTTTCATCGGTATAAAAAATTGACTGCGCTCAAATTACTATTAAATCGGTAAAAATGGTGGATTGACTTGAATTAAGTTGACAGCCTCTTCTATATCTTCGCCGGGGTAGGGAGACTTTTAGAAGTTTATTTGGGATAGTTTAAAATTGCGGTTTAAAGTCCTCCCAACCGGGGAGGATTTAGGTGGGGCTTCACCAATTCTAATCATAACTATGTCTTTCCAAATCATAATCAGACTGTGCCGTGATTATTTTTTTACGCTTTTCAATTTCCCTGTTGACATGATGGTCGTAAACACTGTCGGTTACTTCAATGTTGCGTTCCTTATCCCTTTCGGCATAATAAATATCAGCTTCTGAGAGCTTTGAAATAGCTACATCATAAGGCCCTTTCGGCGACATTAATTTTACAAATACCGGCAAACATTCAAACAAAATAAAAAGGAAACTGATGAACGATTCGGCAAGATAAGTGTCCAGGTCGCGGGTGCCGTTCTCATTATAGGTTAGCTGGCCGAGCGCCCAGTTACGGTCGGAAAAACCTGCTACATTTGACAGACTGTCGAGTTGGTGTTCACTAAACAGCCGTATCTGGTTTACGCCTTCATAATCCTTGCGTTCGCTAAGGTATTGATCCATTTTTCCCTGATCATTTGTAACAGCTTTTAAACGGTCCTCCTTTTCCTGCAGTACATCCCGTTTTTGTTTGGCATAAGTGCCATAGCCTACTATACCCGAGGTCTGGTTAGTTTTGTCGCCAAAAACTTCCTGGTTCAACAGGTAACGCGAACGGTTTATATCCCTTTCCAGCGAGTCTTTTTCCTTTTTAAGGTCATTATTTTTACCCAACTCCATGGCGTACTTTTCTGTGTACGTTTTTTGAAGGGTATCTATTTTGCGGTGCTGTCCTTTTAAATAGGCGGTTTTTAGCTTCTGGCGGATCTCTTTGTCAAATATTTTCAGCTCCAATGGCCTTGATATAACCACTCCTATCATTATGGCCAATAATATACGGGGGGAAGCCTGTATTATTTGTTGGTTGGTGGTACCCTGTTTGTCAATGCTGGATACTATGTACCGGTCGAGGTTAAAAATGGCCGTTCCCCAAATCAATCCGAATAAAATAGCAAACACTACCGCGAAGGTGTTACCGGCAAAAACAAAATACATAGCATAACCGCCGGATAGCGAGGCAAATAATGCGGTGAAAAATATGGTGGCCCCAATGCCTACATATTTATTATGCTCGATGGGGTATTTTTTTAATGTCCCTATGTGCGCTCCTGAACAGAACCAAAAAAAGCGGGTGATTTTCTTCATCAATTGTTATTTTCGATGTTACAAACATATAATAAACGCACATAAAGATTGAATGTTACAAAACTTATACCGAAATATTTGCTGCAGACCACTACCTTTGATAATTATTTATAGTTGAACATGAAAGAAATAAGCGTACAGGAGCTAAAAGAAAAAGAAGATAAGGGCGAAGATTTTCAATTAATCGACGTGCGGGAAGATTTTGAATATGAAATGTCGAACCTGGGCGGGATATTAATACCAATGGGCGGCATTTTAATTGAAGCTGAAAAAATAGATAAAACAAAACCTGTAGTAATAATGTGCCGCAGCGGAAAACGCAGCGCTGCCGCTATAATGCAGCTTGAGCAGCTGGGTTTTACTAATTTATACAATTTAAAAGGCGGCATTTTAGCCTGGGCCGATGAAATTGATCCAACTATTAGTGTATATTAGGCCATGTGGAAGAAGGTAATACCCAATACATTATATACTATAGGCATTGTTGTTTGTCTTATTTATGGATATACATACGGAATTGAGCAAGGGCAATATGTATTTCTGTTCGGTGCTATCTTATTAATAGCTATATTTGTCATGCTCAAGATAAAAATCTTAAAAGAGATCAAAAACACTCAAAAGAAATCGTAACCCCATAACATTATGCTTATCGCAATTTTAGGTCTCATTATACTCGTTGTGGGTATAGTGCTCAAACGCTCACCCGAACCAGGCAGCCATTTTGGTAATACCGTTAAAACCGTAGGATTAGTCGTTGTACTTGTAGGAATAGCGCTATCGGCGGTCAAGGTCATTGAGCCGGGTAAAGTTGGCGTTCAGGTGATTTTCGGAAAAGTGCAGGATAACGTGCTTGAGAGTGGCCTGCACGTTATAAATCCTGTGGTTGAAGTTACTACATTCAGCATCCAAACTCAAAATTATACCATGAGCGCCAAAGAAAGTGAAGGCGCGGTACAGGGAGACGATGCGATACGTGTGCTTTCATCTGATGGGTTAGAAGTTACCATCGATCTTTCTGTATTATATAAGATAAATCCTGACAAAGCGCCATTCATCCTGCAAAATATCGGCGAGAACTATGAAGATAAGATAGTACGCGCCGTTACACGCACCGCTATACGCGATAACGCGGTTAACTACCAGGCCGTTGATCTTTATTCTACAAAAAGGCAGGAATTCCAGTTCAAAATTAACCAAACCATTACGCAAAATTTTGCAAAGAACGGCCTTGAAGTGCAACAGATATTAGTGCGGAACATTTCGCTGCCAGCATCGGTAAAGGCAAGCATCGAATCAAAGATCAATGCGGAGCAGGATGCGCAAAAAATGCAGTTTGTTTTGCAAAAAGAACGCCAGGAAGCCGACCGTAAACGCGTGGAGGCACAAGGCATAGCCGATTATCAAAAGATCATATCACAGGGCTTAACCGCACAGCAGCTGCAATATCAAAGTATCCTTGCCCAAAAAGAGATCGCCTTATCGCCAAATACAAAGATCATCATTATGGGCGGTGGAGGAAAAGGCAGCCCGATAATGTTAAGTGAAAAATAATTGGCACTGATCTTCACAAATTAAGGCGAATTTTCACGGATAGGGTGCTATCTGCATATTCCGCCTGTTTTGAGGGCGGGTAAATACATAACAAATACAAGCGTCATGGCGAGTACGAAGCCAACTCTGCGCGTGCAGATCAAGAACCCTTGTTTAGTTTTGGAATGTATTAATCGGCGGCCTTCTGCAATCAATTCGTGAAAATTCGCCCAAATTCGTGAAATGGTGTTCAATTTTATTTAAACACAACTTAAACCATTTGTTTCCTATGTATATCCAGTGTACTTAATAGCTGAGTAATATTTTACTTTTGCACAGTTAAATACAGTTTTGGCACAAAATTTCGTTACATTTCTGCTCGTCAGACAGAACAAAATAAAATATGAGAAAAATATACGCAAAATATCGCTTGCTGTTCATCGCGGCGCTGTTTTTATCAATGTTGATGGCGTCCTGTAAAAAGGATCATAATACACCTACTCCGATACCGGCGCCCGCTCCACTAGCCACCCTTGGATTATATGAAGTAGACAGCAGTATTTATAAAAGGGCATTTATTACTATTTCGCAAATAGGGACAAAGAAAGTCACCTATTACAGTGTGTTTGATACCGGCTCTGCCGGCATGACGATTGATGCCAACGGGATACTGCCTACATCAATGATCACTGGTTCGGGTATAACAGTTGCAGGCGACTCGACAGTTGTAAACGGGATCACCGTTACCTCGCAACAAGCGGTAATAGCTTATGGCGATGCGCAGAGCGAAATACAGGAATATGGTAACCTGGCATATACCACGGTGACCATCGGCGACCAAAACGGTAATATAACCACCGGCCGAATCCCTATATTTTTGTATTACAAAATTGTCGATACACAAACAGGGCAGAAACAACCGGCGCATTCAAATGACATTTTTGGTGTTGGCCCCGGAGTTAGTTATGCCAATAGCGCCATAGCGAGCCCATTGAGTTATTTTAAATCGGGCACAGGCGCAACAAGCGGCTATAAACTTGCCACACTCAGCAGCTCCCAATTTAGCGTCAGCGGCACCTATGTATCTAACCTGCTTACTATAGGGCTTGTACCTGCCGATCTGGAATCGTCGTCGGGCTTTATAATGCACCCGCTAACGTATTACTCCCAGGGTGGTTATTCGCCTGATATTGGCGCTACAGTAAGTTACAACGGACAAAATGTTGCTGCCACCGTATTATTCGATACCGGGACCCCGGCGATCTCTACGATTGAAAACAATAGCGCCCCGAGCAATATAAGCACACTGCCCAACAATACCCCTGTAACGTTAACAACCAGCAGCGGATTTACGTACACTTATACCACGAGCAGTACAAATAATGTAACACAGGTTGCAAAGCCATCATACACAGGTGATCCCAGGACTATTTTTAGTATAGACTTTTTTACTGAAAATGAATTTTTAATGGATTATAAAAACCACCAGATAGGGTTGAAGAACAATTAATTTAAGTCTGAAGTTTAAAGTCGGAAGGCTTTAATTTTTATCAGAACGCCACCTATGGGACTTTATTCCCAAAATCTCGGCCTTTAGCCTCATTTAAATTTATCGGGCTTATTTATCATATAGACTAAGAGAAAGGTAGCTTCCTCGCTTTGCTTGTTCAGTTCGTTATATACTTCATTGAACAAATGCGAAGCGTTTAAGATAAATTTGACAAACGTTCAGGTCCGGGACGCCGCGATGGATCGGGGCGCCTCTACAACCAAATAGCTATAATATGAAATATTGTCGTGAAAGCCCATCACGGCAGTATAAATGCCGAAAGCATTAAAGATGAATATTCTAAATTTATTATTAAATTACCCCTATAAAATAAACACCAATACTGGTTTTCTCCCAAATGAAGAAATTTTATCTGTTGATTATACTTTTTGTCGTAATAGCTAATAATTTAAAAGCACAGGACAACCTGCCTCCTGCTTTTGAAATTACAGTTGACACCGCCGTGCATCAAGTAATACCCGATAAATACTGGCAGTTGCTGGAAGATCCCTCCGGAACGCTGACTATCAACCAGGTTGCCTCTGCACGATATGCCTCAAAGTTTCATACCAATACTACCCGTACCAAAGGATACAATTATGATATTACCACCTATTGGCTGCGTTACCGGTTAAAAAACACACTGAATCACCCGGTAAAGGTCACAATACCCGAAAATGTGGCATCTGCCTGGCTATACATCCCCAATGGAAACAAATGGCTGGTTCAAAACAACGGAGCTTTTGTGCCCTGGAGCGAGCGGAATGGACTGAAAATGATTCACCAGTTCCTGCTTACCTTAAATCCCGGCCAGGAATTAGTTTTATATGAAAAGGATGTTATTAATTTCAATGTTTATAAACCAAAAGTTTTTGAGCTGTCCATCGGTTTTGGGGATGCCGTCGTAAAAGCGTCATACATAGATAATATTTCAGATCACCAAAAAACGGAGACATACTCGATGGTTTTTGGCTTTTTGCTGCTTGCCGCCGTCATTAATTTTTTATTTTACCGTATCGTCGGCGAAAAAGTATTTTTATTTTTCGCGCTTTTTGTTTTTTTTAATGGGCTATTTTTTTTTGTTAGTCAAACCCATAGTTCGTTATTAAAAGAATATCCTTATTTAATTTACTATTTAGGCTGGATAAGCGTCATTGCCCTGTTTTATTCGATGATGCATTTTATAAGGCATTTTCTGCGCACAATGGTTTATACACCAAAATGGGATAAATTTTTAATCATTCTTAGTGTAATTGCTGTCATTACCTGGATATGGACGCTTTTCGGTCAAGCCACACTGAATTATAAAAATTACTTTGTCAGCCAGATCGTATCAACGCTAATCATTTATACTTACTACCCTTTTGCATTAGCTACCCTGATTTATTTTATCCCCCGGCAAAAGGGCGCCGGGAGATTGGGTGTATTCGCCATTTTACCGGCGTTTTCATGGTTGTCGGTAGGCTATAGTTTTGACGTGGTATCAGATATTTTGCATGATAACTACAACGTGGCCTATTCAGGATTTTATTTTTGGCTGCGAGAATGGCGGAATGTAATCGAACTGATTTGCTTTTTGTGGCTTGTGATTGGTTTTTCCGGAATACTATTTAAGCGGTTCCAGGTGATGCAGCAAGGCCTTATTCAAGCCGACTTAGACAAGGAACGCGTGGCCAAAGAAAAAGAAATTGAGCGTAGCCAGTTGATCGAAAAGCAAAATGCCGAACTTGAGCAACAGGTAGAGCGCCGCACCGCTGAATTAAAAAGATCGCTGGAGGAACTAAAAACTACACAGCAGCAGCTGATCCAATCAGAAAAACTGGCTTCGTTGGGAGAACTGACCGCAGGTATAGCGCATGAAATACAAAATCCGCTAAATTTTGTCAATAACTTTTCGGAAGTAAGTATCGAAATGCTTGATGAAATGAAGTTAGAGCTGAAAACCGGTAACCAGGAAGAAGCCATTGATATTGCTGATAATATTGAACAAAACCTTGAAAAGATAATCCATCACGGCAAACGCGCCGATGGCATAGTAAAGGGAATGCTGCAGCACAGCCGCACCAGTAACGGCGTTAAAGAACCTACCGACATCAACAAATTAGCCGATGAATACCTGCGCCTTGCTTATCACGGCCTGCGTGCAAAAGATAAAAGTTTCAACACAGAGATGATCACGCATTTTGACGATAAGCTGCCTATGGCAAATGTGGTACCGCAGGATATCGGTAGGGTGCTGCTTAATTTGTTTACCAATGCTTTTTACGCCGTACAGCAAAAGCAAAAAACGGCCGGTGACGGCTATAGGCCCACCATAGAGGTTGAAACTTTCGTTCTCCCCCTTCAGGGGGTCGGGGGGCTTAAGGTAAAAGACAATGGCGCCGGCATTCCCGATGCTATAAAAGATAAAATACTACAGCCATTTTTCACAACAAAACCTACCGGGGAAGGAACCGGTTTGGGATTATCCATAAGTTATGATATAATAGTAAAAGGGCATGGAGGCAGTATTGACATCAATAGCAAAGAAGGCGAATACACGGAATTTATCATTAAATTACCAACTTAAATAAAACTTAAACTTTCAACCCAACGCACATGAAAATTTTAGTAGTTGATGATGAGGCCGATGTACAGCCGCTCTTCGTTCAACGTTTCAGAAAAGAAATAAAAAATGGCGAATTTGATTTTTCGTTTGCCCTTTCGGGCGAAGAAGCGCTTGAGTACCTGGAAGGCCATCACTCGGAAGTGATACTTATTTTATCGGATATCAACATGCCCGGCATGACAGGTATCGAACTGCTTGGACACATAAGGCACGCCTATGAGAAACCGCCGCCGGTAGTAATGATGATAACCGCTTACGGCGATGATGAAAACCGGCGCCAGGCAATGGAATACGGGGCCGATGAGTTTTTAACCAAGCCGCTTGATTTTACCATGTTAAAAGAAAAACTTCATACATTTTTATAATAAACCGATGGCCAAAATTTTAGTAGTTGATGACGAGGCAGACCTCGAATTACTGATCAAACAAAAGTTTCGCCGAAAGATCAGGGAAAGTGTGTTCGAATTTATTTTTGCCCAAAACGGTGAGGAAGCGCTGGCAAAACTTGCCGAGCATCCCGATGTTGACATCATACTCAGCGACATCAACATGCCGGTGATGGATGGTTTGACACTGTTGGCGCGCTTGCCCGAAGCTAACCCCATAGTTAAAGCCGTAATGGTATCGGCTTATGGCGATATGCCAAACATACGCATGGCCATGAACCGCGGCGCTTTTGATTTTGTTTGCAAGCCGGTCGATTTTGAGGACCTTGACCTTACCATTGAAAAAACTATACTGCATGTTGTCCAGATGCGTGAGACGTTGAAAGCTATTAAGGAGAACAATATACTGAAAATGTACGTTGATGAAAACGTACTGAATTTTATGACCCGCAGAGAATTCGAAAATAACCTGGTTGCCAACGAAGTATTGGAAGCAACAGTTATGTTCATTGATATTTGCGGTTTCACCGCGGTAACCGAACAACTGCCGGCCAACGCCATTGTGAATATGATAAACAAGCTTTTTGATATTATCGTCCATGAGATCATTGGGCAGCAGGGGCATGTCGACAAATTTATGGGCGATGCGGTAATGGCTGTTTTCAGGGGCAAGTATCATTTAGACAGGGCGATTGACACTGCACTTGCTATAAAAGAACAGCTTAAATTGGTTGAAGAAACTATAACCGGGGATAAGACATTCAAACCCCAGGTTGCGATCGGGATCAATTCGGGCGAAATGGTATCCGGCAATATTGGCTCAGCATCATTAAAGCGCCTTGACTATACGGTTATAGGTGATTCGGTGAACATCGCCCAACGGCTTCAATCCACCGCGAAAGCTAACCAGGTCATCATCTCAAGTGAGGTTTATGAAAAGGCAAAAGAATCATTTCAATGTACAAAAATCGGCGAAGTAAGCCTTAAAAATAAAGAAAAACCTGTGGTGATTTATGAGGTGAAGGAATAGTGAGTGGTGAGTGGTGAGGAGTGAGTGGTGAGTGAGTAGCAGTAGCAGTTGGGTAGGCGGCCGGACGCACATTCCCAAATCTGCACATCTGCACATCCGCACATCCGCACATTTACACATCCGCACATCTCCTCAATGCCTTGCCCGTTTTTTCAACACGCCGCCAGCGGCTTCTTTTATGGTACCTGTAAACATAAAAGCGTTAGGATCGATACTTTGAACTATATTTTTTAAGCGCCTTACCTCCAAACGGGTTACAACAGTAAAAATAATATCAACCGGATGACTCACGGTATAACTTTGCTTTAAAAAACCACGTTCGCCTTTGTAAATGGTAATACCCCTGCCAAGTTCCAAAACAAGTTTTTCCTTTATCAATTCGCTCCTGCCTGATATAATTGTAAACCCGGTATACTCTTCCAGCCCCTCGATCACAAAATTAATGGTCCGCGAAGCTGCATAATAAGTCATAATTGAATACAAGGCCGTTGGCAGGCCCAGTTGAATGGCAGCGACAGAAAAAATCAGCACATTTATTCCCAATATAATTTCGCTTACCGTAAAACTGCTTCTTTTAAGGGTATAAAGCGCCAAAACTTCAATGCCGTCAAGTGCGCAGCCGCCGCGTATAGCCAGGCCTACACCGGTTCCCATAAAAACACCTCCAAAAATGCTGACCAGTAATTTATCCTTTGTAATTTCGGGGTACGGGATATATTGCAGGCAAATAGCCACGCCAATAATTGCCGCCAGCGTTTTCCACGCAAACCTGCTATTAACCTGGAATACCCCCATAATAATAAAAGGGATATTAGCCACAATGATCACATAGGCTATCGGCACCCGGTATAATTCATGGATAAGTAAAGATATCCCCGTTACGCCGCCGTCAAAAAAATTATTTGGAACGAGGAAACCTTTTAATGCAAATCCGCAAATTAAAATCCCCGATACAATATACGCTGTATCTTTTATATGTGGTAAAATTGATTTATGAACGGCTTTCATGGAGATTTGGGTTAAATTTTTGATTTTATTACGGTAATATGCTGGTCCCTTTTAGCCTGGCGCAACTTTATCGAAGTTTCCGTAAAATATTTATGATCGCCAATAAAATCTGCCTGCTCCTTGTTCCATTCCTCCTCGTCTTTAATAATACCTTCGGCCTGCAGTTCGGTAAACAAACGGTGGCTCAGGATAAAAAAGTTGTCGCGCCCAAGATAATCCAGGTCGGCATCGGCTAATATTTCTCCAAGGCGGTTTTGCGGCGACTGGGGTATCCTGGTTGCCATGATTATACCGCATATCAGGTCAATTTCGGCCGGTTGATAGTTATAGTCCGGCAAATACTGACGTGCAATATAGCAGGATATTGTTTCGTGTTCCTCGCGGCTGTTTAAAAAACCGGTGTCGTGGAAAAGGGCCGCAGTGAGCAATAGCCGTTTATCGTTCCCGTTAATGCCTTCCTTACCGGCTATGCTTTCGGCAGCCTGCATAACATCTATGGTATGATCAATATTATGATAGGAAAAGTGCATGGGCAGTTCTTTTTCCAATTTGCCGAAAATGAGCTTTTTTAATTTCTGAAATTCCGTCAAGTGTTAGCGATTGAATTGCTAATATATTAAATGTTATTTGTAGACTTGTTAAGACTTACGAAGTTTTTAAAACTTCGTAAGTCTGTCGCGCGTAAGTCCGTCGTGTTAACCGCATCACAATGGCAACAAAATACTAAATTCCGAATATTGCCCTTCTTTGGTATCTGCTTTTAATTCGCCGCCGTGGGCTTTAACAATATCATAGCTCATTGACAGGCCCAGCCCTGTTCCCTGGCCGGTTGGCTTAGTGGTAAAAAAAGGCTGGTAAATTTTGTCCAATATTTTTTGCGGTATACCCATGCCATTATCTCTCACGGTTATTTCAACCCCCCGGCCCCCTGAAGGGGGAGAAATAAGCTTGGTGGTAACAGTAACGAGTGGTTCATAATCCCTGGGTTGCAACTTCTTTTTTTCATTTACCGCATAAAATGCATTGGTAAGCAGGTTAAGTATTACGCGGCCAATATCCTGCGGGTTAATATTTATTTGGCCGATGTGTTCGTCAAAATGGGTTTCCATAGTTGCATTGAACGACTTGTCTTTAGCCCGTAGGCCATGGTAAGTGAGGCGCAGGTATTCATCAGCCAATGCATTAATATCAGTCGGTTCTTTTTGTCCGCCGCTGCTGCGCGAGTGCTGCAGCATACCTTTTACGATGGCATCGGCGCGTTTGCCATGAAAGTTTATTTTTTCAAGATTTTGCTTTACATCCCCCAAAATGCCGATCGCTTCGGCGGCATCGCCATTTTTCAATTCATTTTCCATTTCGGCAAGGAGCTCGATACTGACTTCAGAAAAATTATTGACAAAGTTTAATGGGTTTTGTATCTCATGTGCTATACCCGCGGTTAACTCGCCCAGCGAGGCCATTTTTTCGGATTGGATGAGTTGGGTTTGGGCTGTTTTTAGGTTGTGCAGCGTTATTTCGAGGTTATCCCGCTGCGATTCTATCTCCTCTTTTTGCTGTACGATCTCTTCCTTTTGATGGTGCAGTACATTATTCACTTTTTGTTTTTGACGGTTATTGCGGTAAAATATGCCGGCCAATAGCATCAATACCCCTATAGCTGCCAACATGGAATAAGTCCGGATACGGGTTTGCGTAGCTGCTTTTTCTTTTTCCAGGTCCTGCGCATGGATTTGGGCCTGGAATGACAGTTTCTGAAAGTCGGCCAGGCTTTTTACTGTGGTTTTAAAGCTGCTGTCTTTGGCGGTTAGCGCAAGGCCCTGGTACTTATAAGCGCTGTCGCTGTTGCCGGTCAGTTTGTAACTCTTATACAGGTTTTCATAAGCCTGGTCCAGTGCCTTTGAACCCATGGACTTTAAATTTTCAAGTGTTTTTTTCGCATAATACAGGCTGAAGTCTTTTCGCTTTTCAGAAAGGTAATAGTCTGTTAAGTCTCCATAACAATAACCAGCAACTGCATAGTTTTTTTGTTCAATGCTTGAATTTAAAGCTTTATGAAAAAATTGGATTGCGAGGTCTTTATTGCTTTTTTTCAAATAAATATCCCCCATATATTTATAAACAAGACCAAGATATTTTTTAAACCCTGTTTGCTGTATTATCTGTTCGGCATTGTGTTCCAACACCAAAGCTGAATCTAAGCGGTTAAGGCCCTGGTAGACATCACCAAGATTCATATTGACCAAACTCAGCAAGTAGTTATCTTCAACTTCCATTGCAAGTTGCCTGGTTACCCTGTACTCGGCAATTTGCTGGTCGATATTGTTTGTGGCGCCCATTAAATGGCCGAGGTTATGGTGAATATAAGCAAGATTATCAAGCCGATATTTATTCGGTGTAAATTTTCCTAAACCGGGAACGTGCTCGTGCCAGGTTTTATTTTCGCTTTGAGGATCATCAGCAAGTTTGAGTGCCTGTTGAAAACATTGCAGTGATTCCGGGTACTTACCAAGCTGCATGAGAGCGTAACCTTTACCATTTAAAGCAGCAGCTTCGGCCAGTGGCTGGTCATTTTTTTTCGCCAGCTTAATGGCCTGGTCATGAAAGTAAAGAGCCGTATCCCTGTTTGTTTCAGCAAGACCCCATCCAAGATCAATCAATATTGAAAAACGGGCGGAGTCGGTACGGGCGGTTTTCAGGCTATGCCTTAAACTGTCGATGTGGCTTTGCTGTGCCAGGCCCAAAGCGGGTATCAGCAGCAGCAATGCTATTTTGATGGGGGTTTTCATGCTGTTTTGATTTTTTTTCGAACTTTAGTTTTGGTCTTTTCCCTTTGTGTAACGATACCTTATAATTATAAGTCCGCGCCTCTTATTCACTTCTCTATAACTAAACTATTAAAAGTTTTACCACAGAGATACGGAGTAGACACAGAGGGCACAAAGTTTTAATAGTTTGACAATTTATTTTTTCTCTGTGTTCTCTGCGCGTTCTTAGCGATCTCTGTGGTTAAAATTAAATTTATTTCTTACAGTTATTTTAGCCGAAACATCAGGCCCTTATTTTAGACTAATTTTTTATTGGTAATTGAATAATAAACTCCGAACCTTCACCCTCATTACTGCTTATGTTAATACTCCCCCCATGCCCCTTCACTACCATATCATAAGTTAATGATAAGCCTAAACCTGTGCCCTCGCCGGTAGGTTTGGTGGTAAAAAAGGGTTGCATGATCTTTTCTTTTATCGCGTCAGGTATGCCCACGCCATTATCTTTTACCCTAATAACCACCTGCCCGTTTTGGACGGAGGTACTTACCGATACTTCGGCTTTATAACCTTCACCGGCGGTTTTTTGCTTTTTGTTGACGGCGTAGAAGGCGTTATTGAACAGGTTGAGCATTACCCGGCCGATGTCCTGCCCTATCACCATAATTTTGGGCAGTGCAGGGTCAAAATGGGTTAGCATTTCGGCATTAAAGGCTTTATCTTTTGCCCTAAGTCCATGGTAGGCAAGCCGCATATATTCATCGGCAACGGAGTTGATGTTAGTGGGTTCTTTGGCCCCGCTGCCCGATTTACTATGCTGGAGCATGCCTTTCACAATACCGTCCGCCCGTTTGCCATGTATGCTGATCTTTTTCGAGTTCTCCTCAATATCTAAAGCCAGCGCTTTTATTTCCTCCAGGTCGCCTTTTTCAATTTCGTCCTTCATCTCAGCTATCAGTTCGGTATTCACCTCCGAAAAGTTATTTACAAAATTTAAAGGGTTTTGTATCTCGTGGGCAATACCAGCGGTCAGTTCGCCCAATGATGCCATTTTTTCGGTTTGTATCAGCTGGGTTTGGGCGGCTTTAAGCTCGGCAAGCGTTTTATCCACCTGCTGTTTGGCGGTTTCCAGATTGTTGAAATCTTCGTAGCGGGCATATGCGGTTGAAAAAGCATCGGCCAGCGATTGAACGAGGCTCTTTTCGTCATCCGAAATGGGCGCTGGATTCCCCACATATAACATTCCCTGTAAAAAGGGGAAGAAATGCAAGTCAAGGCTGGTATTGGGATGCTCGGTTACATATCTTTCATCCACTTTTACCGATCCCCGCTGCACCAGGTCGTTGGTATAGGTTGCAAATTCTTCCTCAGTCCAATGGATAGTAGCAATTTGTTTTTTACGCCATGCAGGCAATACATTTTGGCCGATGCCCTCAGAATCAAATTGTAAATCGAATGCAGCCAATGCTTTGCCGTCGGCCGTTGACAAATGGGTACGGATAAGCTGTTCTTGTTCATCGATAATAAATACCCCGCAACGAATAAAGGGTATGCCTAATATGATCAGTTCATTCCAAACCAACGGCGTTATGCGTCCCAGGTCGTCAATTGAACGCATGGAGGCTATTTCGGCGCGGACACGGTCAAGCGAGGCTTCTCTTATTGCATCGCGGGCGTTTGCTTCCGATTTCTGCAATTCGATATATCGCCTGAAGGTAAGGTCAATAACTGATGCGAACCGCCTTAGAATTCTTATGTCAGCATCGGCATAAGGTTTTTCCGACCAGGCATAAAGGCAGCCATCGGGAAAAGGGAAGAAATGGCCGTACTGTTCATTACCCGGTTTGCCAGTCGGGAACAGAAGGAAGTGACAGCCCTGATAAAAGGTTCTCGTAATAGGACTTAAGCTGTTTTCCTTTTAATACCGGGAAATAATCTTCCAAGTTTAAAATCGATTCAAGTATCCTTTCTAATACCGGGTGCCCGGAGAGCTTCACCCAACCCATCAAGGCCAGGCTGTCCCCATCGGCTGATGTGGTTGCGGAGTAAAGCTGTACTTTGTCCGACTCCTTGCTAACCATGCCAACGCCGCAACGTAAAGGGTTAATGCCCAGCTTTCTTAATTCAGTAAAAACCATGCTGGCTGTAGCAGAAAGGTCTTTACTGTTATACATGGCCATCGCTTTTCCGCGCACTTTTTCAAGGGCAGCTTCTATCTTTGCTTCGCGGGCCTGTTCTTCTGCCCGCTGCAGGTCGAGGAAACGGCGGTAGATCAAACCAAACACGCGCGCAAAGCGGACCATTATCCTGCATTCTTCGTCGTTAAGCCGCTCCTCCGAAATGACATTGAGCGAGCCTTCCGGAAAGAGGAAGGCCGTGAATATTTCGCGTTTATTGTATTTTTTGCGCCCCGGGTATGACAGGTAAGGCGCCAGCTTTTTATAATAGTCCTTTACTTCTTCGCCAATGATTTCTTCAACACAATAGGATTGGTTTTCCCAGTCTGCGTTGATCATCATATCAAACACCCGGTGAACACCTTCGGGAACTACGCCGAGGATTTTGTTCTCTGTCCGGTCGTTTACTTCCGAGCGCGACCAGATCTCCACTGTGCGGTTTACCGGGTCGATGATGCCAACGCCGGTTCGGATGGTTTCGATACCTAATTTTGTCAATTCCTTGAACAACACATGCGATGCTTCTATCAGCTCATCGCTTTTCTGCATAGCCATGGTACGCGCGCGCACCCGTTCAAGGCCAAGCTCTATTTCGGCTTCCCTTGCCTGAGCTTCAGCTTTTTTGAGGTCGAGGTATCTTCTATAGGTCTGGCCAAATACCCCGGCGAAACGTTTGAATATTTGAGCTACGCTATAAGCTATTGGCTCAACGGTAAAAGCAAAAACCGCACCCTCGGCAAAAAAGAAATCTGTATGAAATTGTTTTTCCGGTAAGGAATCAATATCAAATTGAACCGGGTAGTAATTGGCGTTATTTATAGCGCGATAGTAATCTTTCAGGTCATCGCCGGTCATTCTGTATTCGAAAATCGACTCCTTGTTTTTCCAGGCACTATTCATACCCTGCAGTAAGGGGTGGATCGTCATGTCGAGCCGGCCAATAATTAGGGTGGCTACCCCATCAGGGTTCGATTTTGCTGTCCACACTTCCATTTCATCGTTACTATCGCCAATGAGTATTCCGCAGCGAATTGTTTCAATGCCGAGTTTCACAAACTCGCTAAACATCGCGGCAATAGTGTCGCCCACGTCCTGGCTATTATGCATAGCCATGGTTTTGCTGCGGACACGTTCCAATGAACTTTCAATTAGTGCTTCCCTTGCCTGTTCCTCAGCTTGTTTAAGGTCGTTAAAACGGGTATAGGTTTGTTCGAAAACTTTGCCGAAGCGTTTAAAAATATCGTAGGCTTCCGGGCATTGTTCATACGAAATGAACATCAGGTAACCCTGTGCAAAAAATGCGCAATGGATGATCTGAAAAGATGGGATAGCAAAGCCCGTCTTCGCCAAATTTACCATAAAGATATCCCTGAAAATGGGAATGGTGGCCAGGTAGTCATAATGAACCTTCAGTTCCTCACCGGCCTGTTCCCGCACAAAAAAAGCGTCACCCCTTTGTGCGGCCTCATAGATAGGGAGATAGATGTCTTTTGAACTGTCCGTTTTAAAGGGCTGCTGCAAACCTTGCACCGAACCCATCCATGCGGTAGCAAACTTCCGGTCGTCGTCCCAGATATTAAAACCGCAGGCAAAGGCATTTACACCCAAAGCTTCGGCCTGCTGAAACAGCAGCAGGGCGGCGTCCTGTAATTCTTCACTTTTCCGCATGCCCATCGTACGGCTTCGCACCCGCTCCAAAGCCGCTTCTATCTGTGCTTCACGTGCTTGTTCCTCTGCTTGTTCCAAATCCTTAAACCGGGTGTAGGTTTGTTCGAAAACTTTACCAAAGCGCATTAGTGTAACGTTATCTGCTTCGGAATAAGGTATGCCCGAAAAGTTGAGCAGATAAAGCGAAACATTGTTCAGCAATGCGGCAGATGTTGCTAATCCGGGGCAGCCGAATATAAATTGTTGTACTTCCTCCCGCACATCCAGAATGGGAAGACAATATTCAAACCACCTGTTTTTTTCCTCCAGCGTAAGACTGTAGGTTAAAAAATCAAGGCCTTTTGCTTTTGCCTGCTTAAAACAATTCATCTGCGGATGGTCGATATAAGGTATCCTCATCCTGATAGGAAACTCGCTTAAAGCATCGGCCATCCAAAGGTTAAAATCATCATTTTCCCTAAAATCCACCAGGAAGCCCGCATTATTGATCTCGAAACCTAACTGAAGCAATTGCTCATAAACCACCTGGATAACAGCCGTCAGCTCATCGCTGTGCTGCATGCCCATGGTGCGACTGCGTACGCGCTCCAATGCCGCTTCTATCTGCGCTTCGCGGGCTTGGGCCTCCGCTTTTTGCAGGTCGAGGAAGCGGGTATAGGTTTGTTCGAACACCTTGCCAAAGCGTTTAAAAATATCCCACATTTCCGGGCATGGCTGGTAGGTAATGAACATCAGGAATCCATGTGAAAAAAAGACACAATGTGTAATTTGAAACGTTGGCATTTGAAATCCTAAATTTTCAATAGCGCCCATAGCCTTTCTGGCTTCGGGAAGGCTAGACATATACCTGTAAGTTTCTTCCAATTCTTTGCCTGCCGACTCCAAAACGTAGAAATCCTCCCCTCTTTGCCTGGCCTCATATATATTAATAAAGAACGGGTCTTCCGTAAGCGGGATGTTAAATGGTACCCCCATACTTCCATCAGGTTTACTCATCCATGAATTAATAGAATTGTCTTCCGGTTCCCCAATCATAAAACCACTTGACCATGACGTAGTGCCTAAATCTGCTATTTGTTTAAATAATAACGACGCAGCTTCCAAAAGCTCATAACTTTTCTGCATCGCCATCGTGCGGCTGCGCACCCTTTCCAGGGCGGCTTCTATTTGGGCTTCGCGCGCCTGTTCTTCTGCTTTTTGCAAGTCGGTAAAGCGGGTATAGGTTTGCTCGAAAACTTTACCAAAACGTTTGAAAATATCATGCGCTTCCGGGCAGGGCTCATAAGTAATAAACAACAGGCTGCCCTGCGGGAAGAATACATAATTATTAACCTGTAATTCCGGAAATTCAATCCCGGTAAGCTGACCGGAATCGAAGACCCCCATCGCCTTCACATCCGGCAGATCTGACAGGTAAGTATAGGTTTCCCGATTTTGCTGCGCATTCAGCTTGATCTCATGGAATTCTTCGCCTCTTTGTTTGGCTGCCGTCAATTGCTTAAAAAGCCAGTATGCATTTAACGGAATTTTATAGGGAGGCAGGAAGCTTCCGGTCGGGCCGGTCACCCAGTCAGTTAACGAGCTGCTATCTGCTTCCCATATTTCGAAACCCGTCGACCAGGCTTTAATGCCCAAATCTTTTACCTGCTGGAATAAGATGGACGCAGCTTCTGCAAGTTCATCGCTGTGCTGCATGGCCATTGTTCTCGCCCTTACGCGCTCCAAAGCCAGTTGAATTTGCGATTCGCGGGCCTGCGCCTCTGCTTTTTTAAGGTCGAGGAAACGGGTGTAGGTACCCTCAAAAACATTTGCAAACCGTTCCAGCAGCCGCAGGCTTTCGACTGACCGCTCGACAGTAGACTGCACATTGATCAAGCCTTTGGAAAAAAAGGCCACATTGATGATACGGCGTTTTTCCCCGGGGTTATATCCCGCCCCGCCCATACTTTCCCTGAACTTAGAAAAATCGTGAAGCGCTTTTCCGCCAAGGTCGATCACCAGCGACTTGTGGTGCGCTTTCCAGGCTTTATAAATTTTGTGGGTAACATTCGGCTCATCTATCGGAAATTTAAACACGCGGTTAGTTTGATTGCCATGAATGGTGACCCAATATTCAATTACGCCTTCCGCTTCGTTAATGATGCCTATGGTGGCCTGATCGGGGTTTTCACCTAACTCCCTAAACTGCTGGAACAGGATATAGGCCGTTTCGGCTAATTCATCGCTGTGCTGCATGGCCATGGTACGGGCACGCACGCGCTCCAATGCCAGCTCAATTTGTCCTTCTCTCGCCTGGGCTTCTGCTTTTTTAAGATCGAGGAAGCGGGTATAGGTCTGGTCGAACACTTTTCCGAAGCGTTTAAAAATATCCCATGCCACCGGTACCGGCTCGTATGTGATAAACAGCAGGAAGCCCTGCGAAAAATAAACTGAATGAAATATTTGAAATGTTGGCACCGGGAAGCCAGCAGCGATGATCTTATCCAGGATTTCGCCTACCACTGGCAGCGTTCTCATGTACTTGTAATGCTCAACCAGCGCTTCTCCGCCTATTTCCTCTACATGAAAGGTTTCTCCCCTTTGCCAGGCTTCATAGAAATGGATAAATGATGCCTCGTCGGTAAGCGGCGCCCTAAACGGTGGCTGGAGCACACCCTCGCTGCTCATATATAAAGTACATGCTTTCTTGTCTTCATCCCATATCGCATAACCGGCGCTCCATGCGGGCATGCCCAATTCCTGAACCTGTTGAAATAATAAGTTGGCAGCTTCCGGCAGTTCATCGCTCTTTTGCATGGCCATGGTTCGCGCCCTAACTCGTTCCAATGCCAGTTCTATCCGTCCTTCCCTCGTCTGGGCTTCTGCCTTTTGCAGATCGAGAAAACGGGTATAGGTCAGCTCAAATACTTTTGTAAAACGGGTCAGGATGTCTATGTCGGGAGCAGCCAATGCCGCCCCGCCTACCAGGAATAAATATCCCTGCCTGAAATTCAACGAATAAATATGTATCCTTTCCGGTGATACCGCCAAGAAGCCCGCGACCGTAAACCATTCAGCGGTGTTATGCGCTTTAAAGGTCTCCGCCATGATATTCCCGATATAGGTTTGGTGCTCTAGGGAGGCCTGGCGATCAAGCGCTATAAAATGAACTGGTTCCTGCTTTAGCCAGCTGGCCCATAACGACCGCATCACTTTGGTTTCGGAATGCGGCATGATCACCTGTGGGTTCATGACTTTGCCGTCAACAGGGTTGATGCCGTAATACACACCGGTTTTGTCCGCTTCGTTAACCAGCACATAGCAAACGGAAAGGCTTGAAATACCGAGCCCGGTAAGCTCTTTGTATAATAATTCTCCTGCATCTATCAGCTCATCCGTTTTGTGCATGGCCATCGCCCGCGAACGTACCCTTTCCAGCGCTAATTCAATCTGTGCTTCCCTTGCCTGTGCTTCGGCCAGTTTCAGGTCGTTGAAACGGGTGTAGGTCATATCAAACACTTTTACAAACCGGGATAGTATCTCCGCCTGTTCATCGGATAAAGGATCAAGGCTTGCCGTTTGAATTGCCCCAAAATTGTTGAATGATGCAGATAACAATACGCGCTCCGGCGCCCGCATTCCTTCTTTTACGATTTCAGGTAAATAGGACAACCCTGTTTCGTTAAATAAAAATTCGTCCCATGATCTCTTTTCATCGCCCTTTAGTTCGTACACCCATTTTGAGCTCCGCTCCTTCCATGCTTTTAAAGCGGCCAGGTAAAAAGGATGGTTATTATATTTTATGAAGGAACTAAGCGGATTTGTCGGAGTTTCTGAATTGGCTTGCCAGGTCATGCCGGATAAGGAAGACGGATCAAAAATCCAAATGCGGCAACGGGTAACGATTAAATTGAGCTTCGTAAGCTCATTAAATACCGTTTCGATCAGCTCTGTCAATTCAACTGAATTTTGCATGGTCATCGCCCTTGCCCGCACCCGCTCGAGCGCGGCTTCAATTTCCAGCTCCCTGGTCTTTGCGGCCAGCTCTTTTTCCAGTTGAGCATTTCTTGATCTGAGGCTTTGTTCCTGTTTACTCTTCATGTTATTTAGATAATTAGGTTATGGCAACTCCCCTCTTGAGAGGGGTGCGCCCGGATGTGTTGTGGCGGGGGGGTGTCAGCCGATATGCAGGTTAACACACCCCTCCACCCCTTTCAAGAGGGGAACCGCACAGGCCGGGCTTTTAACGCATTGTTTTGTCCTTAACTAATTGGTAATGTTATAATAAACGCCGACCCTTCACCCTCCACACTTTCCACCTGTATACTCCCTCCATGCCCCTTCACCACCATATCATAGGTTAAACTCAAACCCAAACCCGGTTCCCTGCCCGGTAGATTTGGTGGTGAAAAACGGTTGCATAATTTTATCTTTAATACTGTTCAGTCTATAGCCTATTCAACAGAGCGTCAGGCTTTTTATAATATGATAGCTTAAAGATATATTTAAAATATTAAAAATGCTATTATGCCCTGAACAGCGCCCGGGCGAGGTGAATTTTTGTAAACCCTGTTTTTCTATGTAACCATTTAATTGGCTGAATAACAGCAATATACAGCGATGTAAACCTTTAAATGTGTAAACCTTTGTAAACCCCTGTCGCGCCTCACACCAGCCCTCTCCAAAGGAGAGGGAGTTAAAAAAGATGCCAAAATTAACTGCCTTGCTCTTCAAAGTCCTCTCCTTTGGAGAGGATTTAGGTGAGGCGATGAATTTAATGCCGGATTTACTTTTAGTTTTTTATTATCTTAGCACCTATATGAAACCAATTAAACCTTACCTGCTAAAGCTGTCTGGCTTTTTAACGCTGATTATCGTTTTGCAAAGCTGCAAGGATGATAAACCCGGTTCGTGGAAGAACGATGAAATTAAAGCCGGCAAACGCGAAGATTTTCACAAAATGACTGACCAGGTATTTATCGACCTGAAAAAAAATGACCTGCCGCACCTCAAGCTCATGATGTCAAAAGAGTTAATAGACGACCACGGTACGGAGCATTCGGTAGAGCTGATGAGCAATCACTTAACCGACAACAAATTCAGCCTGCTGGACGAATATTATATTATTAACAAACACAAGGACGCCGAAACTATAACACTAAGCGGCGCCGGAATAGAGATCAAATACCCTGGCGTAACAAGGGAAACATATATTGCTTTCTATATTCCAAAAACGGTTGATAATAAATACCTGATTACCACCATTTACGGTAAATATAATTACGGCTGGAAGCTCAGCTATTTAGACTTATCGCCGTACACGGTAAATGGTAAAACAGCCCCCGAACTTTTTAAGCTGGCAAAGGAGCAGTATGATAAAAAATACCTCATTGATGCCATGAATACCATGAATTTAGCTAACAGCTGTGTTAAACCGGCTTCGGTGTGGCAATACCCCGACGAGAGCGGGATAAAAGATTTTTACTTAAAAGTTTTGAACGAAAGCAACGGCAAATATAAATTCCCTTTTACAATTAATAGTTTGCCTACAAGGCCTATGATCCTGCGGGTTTATACCAAAGACACCGATGAGGGAACCTTCCCGGTAATCTATTATATGACACACATCAGCATAATCGATACGAACGATGTCAAGGGCGAAAATGTCCAGATTAAAAAGGCGCTCAGCAAATTATTGCCGGGGATAGACAAATACAATAAATACGTTTTTTATGAAGCTTTCAACAAATTCCCAAGGGACTATGAATCAGTTGATCGTTTTAATATGGTGGACAAGCATTGATGGGATAAATCTCTCAAAGCGTCATAGCGAGGAACAGCCTGTCTCGATTTTATTTCGGGAAAGTTATCTCTACACATGCAAATCAATGAACCTTATTTCCTGTCTAAGCTCGAATTTAGCGAGTTTCGGATTTTTCAGAATGCTGCTTTAGGTAAATGCGATTAATTATAAAAATTCCGGTTGATATAAGCACAAAAAACCTTAAATTTGCATCATAAGCTGATTACCTATGACCACAATAGCTATCCGGCAAAAATTAATGACATACCTGGCTGATGCCGATGATAGTAAGGTAAAAGCCTTATACACCCTTTTAGAAAAGGAAATACAGGAAGATGGTACTTTTGCATTAACCGACCAGCAACTTCAAATACTGGAAAAAGAGCGTGAAATGCATATAAGCGGTAAAAGCAAATCGTATAGCCGTGAGGAGGCAAATCAGATTATTAAGGGACAAAGGGCCTTTTAATGTACACGCTAATTATTAAGCCGCGTGCCATTGAGATGGCAAAAGATGCTTACGATTGGTATGAAGAACAGCAAGCCGGCTTGGGCGACCTGTTTTTGTTCGAATTGGAACGATGTTACGACAAACTTGAGGCCTGGCCTACTTCTTACGCTAAAATCAATAAAAATTTCCGGCAAATTATTTTAAGGACATTCAGCTGTCCGTAGTTTCAAACTACGGATTCCTATGCCTGGAGACTTTGTCTCCCACTTAGCGCCTCGCAAAAAAAATGCTGGCGCGCATGTTCTGCACATCCAACATATCATTTTCCCCCATCTGCACATCCGCAAATCTGCACATCCGCACATCCCCCACCCCATTTTACGCCGAAATCCCACCCCTTTACTATGCATGCATAAAAAACATACCGAATACCGTTTTGAACTTTGGTATATTTATCTACATATATTGTATCTTTAAATCAATCTATTGCAACTTTTTATACCGATTTTATGAATAATTGCCAAATTAAATACTAATTGAATAATTTTGTTTTAACGCTTGTTATTCCTTTTAGCTATTTCTACCTTACAAATATCAATTCGCATAACCTGGTAATTCACCATTAGTATTAATATTTTTTATAAAGATAGCTGTTATAGTATATAATTATGAGTTCATCAAACGACACCTTAGAGGCGATAGAATTAAACCGCTACAGTAAAACATTTACGCAGGACCCCACCCAGCCGGGCGCCCAGGCAATGCTTTATGGTATTGGTTTAACGGATGACGATATGCAAAAAGCACAGGTTGGCGTTGCCAGCATGGGGTACGACGGCAATACCTGCAACATGCACCTTAACGATCTGGCCAAACTGGTGAAACAAGGTATTTGGGAAGAAGACCTTGTGGGCCTGATATTTCACACCATCGGTGTTAGCGACGGTATGAGCATGGGTACGGATGGAATGCGCTATTCGCTGGTAAGCCGTGATGTGATCGCCGATTCCATCGAAGCTGTTGTTGGCGCGCAGTACTATGATGCATTGGTTGCGCTTCCAGGCTGCGATAAAAACATGCCTGGTTCGGTTATGGCAATGGGCAGGCTGAACCGCCCATCGATAATGGTATATGGCGGTACTATAAAGCCTGGTCATTATAAAGGGGAAGATTTAAACATTGTTTCGGCATTTGAGGCATTGGGTCAAAAGATAGCCGGCAATATGGATGAGATTGATTTCAAAGAGATCATTAAGCATTCCTGTCCCGGTGCAGGAGCTTGCGGCGGTATTTATACTGCTAATACCATGGCTTCGGCTATCGAGGCTTTGGGTATGAGCTTGCCCTACTCATCTTCGAACCCGGCTTTAAGCGAGGATAAGAATGCCGAATGTTTGGCAGCCGGCAAAGCAATAAAATTATTGCTTGAAAGGGATATCAAGCCATCCGATATTATGACCCGCGCGGCATTTGAAAATGCTATTACCGTAGTTATGGTTTTAGGCGGATCGACAAACGCGGTGCTGCACCTCATCGCCATAGCAAAAAGCATTGGCGTAAAATTAACGCAGGATGATTTCCAGGAAATAAGCAACCGTATCCCTGTTTTGGCCGATATGAAGCCAAGCGGCAAATACATGATGGAAGACCTGCATAATATAGGTGGTGTTCCGGCGGTGATGAAATACCTGCTGAAGTTAGGCTGGCTTAATGGCAGTTGTCTTACGGTTACCGGTAAAACAATTGCTGAAAATTTGGAGGAGGTGCCTGAAATTAATTTTGAAACGCAAACAGTTATTCGTCCGGCTGAAAAGCCAATAAAGGCAACCGGGCATTTACAAATACTATACGGCAACCTTGCTGAAGGTGGCAGCGTTGCCAAAATAACCGGCAAGGAAGGCACCAGCTTTGAGGGCCCTGCAAGGGTTTTCGACGGCGAGTTTGAGCTGATCCACGGTATACAAAGCGGAAGGGTTAAAGCAGGTGATGTTGTGGTTATCCGCAATATTGGCCCCAAAGGGGCACCCGGCATGCCCGAAATGCTGAAACCAACAGGCGCAATTTTTGGCGCGGGCTTGGGCGCTTCGGTAGCCTTGATTACCGATGGTCGTTTTAGCGGTGGTACGCACGGGTTTGTTGTAGGGCACATTACGCCCGAGGCTTATGATGGCGGTTTGATAGCCCTGGTAAAAGATGAAGACAGGATTGAGATTGATGCGATTAACCGCACGATGAACCTGAAAGTTTCGGCCGAAGAGATTGCAGCACGACGAGTCAAGTGGGTACAGCCGGCGTTAAAGGCAAAAAGTGGATTATTGTTTAAATACGCCAAAACGGTTAGCACAGCTGCAGACGGTTGTGTTACCGATGAATTTTAGCCCCCTGACCCCCTAAAGGGGGAAGTATGGTGGGACAGACCTCCGACCCCAAAAAGGGCAGATATGGAGGCAAATAATAGAGAGTTGAAACATAAATGATAAGAATAACAGTTCCCATTTAGGGAATTGCCAATCAAAAACTCCCCTTTTAGGGGGTTGGGGGGCAAATGGAAACACAAACAATCGGTGAAATCGCAGAAAAATCGGTGAAATCACAAGCAAAAAAATCAGTGAAATCGCAGGCAATAATCGGTGAGATCACAAAAAAATCGGTGGAATCACAAAAAATAGAAGTATCTGGATCGGTGGCTTTATTGGAGGCTTTGATCGCCGAAGGTGTGGATACCATTTTTGGCTATCCGGGTGGCGCAATTATGCCCATTTACGATGCTTTGTTTGACTATAATGATAAACTAAACCATATACTGGTCCGCCATGAGCAGGGCGGCATTCACGCCGGGCAGGGCTATGCGCGCACATCGGGCAAGGTGGGCGTGGTATTTGCAACCAGCGGCCCCGGCGCAACCAATTTGGTAACCGGTTTGGCTGACGCGCAGATAGACAGTACACCATTGGTATGTATCACCGGGCAGGTGTTTGCTCACCTTTTAGGTACCGATGCTTTCCAGGAAACAGATGTGATCAATATCACCACCCCGGTTACCAAATGGAACTACCAGGTAACGGATGCTACTGAAATTCCCGAAGTTATTGCAAAGGCATTTTATATTGCCAAAAGCGGCAGGCCCGGTCCAGTGCTCATCGACATTACCAAAAACGCGCAGATACAAAAATTCAGTTATGATGGTTATACACCGTGCAACCATATTCGCAGCTACAGGCCAAAACCTATTGTTCGCCCACAGTACATACAGCAAGCGGCCGAACTGATCAATGCGGCCAAAAAGCCATTCATCATTTGGGGGCAAGGTGTTATTTTAGGTAGCGCTGAGCAGGAATTTAAAACTTTTGTCGAGAAAAGCGGTATCCCGGCAGCATGGACAATTTTAGGCGCCGGCGCTATCCCGACTGACCATCCGCTAAACGTTGGTATGCTCGGCATGCACGGCAATTACGGTCCGAACGTACTTACCAATGAATGTGATGTATTGATCGCCATAGGCATGCGCTTTGATGACCGTGTTACAGGCCGTTTGGACAAATATGCAAAACAGGCAAAGGTTGTACACCTTGATATTGACCCTGCCGAGATCGATAAAAATGTAAAATCAACCGTGCCGGTTTGGGGCGATTGTAAAGAAACTTTGCCCATGCTTACGGCATTGGTTGAACAAAAAACGCATACCCACTGGCTCGGCAAATTCAAAGATTACATGCGGCAGGAAATACATGCCGTAATTCATGATGAATTAAACCCAACCTCCGGTGAAATTACTATGGGCGAAGTTATCAAACAGCTTAACGAATTAACCAAAGGCGATGCTGTTATTGTAACTGATGTTGGTCAGCACCAGATGGTAGCCTGCCGCTATGCCACGCTAAACAAAACCCGCAGCAATATTACCAGCGGCGGTTTAGGCACCATGGGCTTCGCTTTGCCTGCCGCCATAGGCGCAAAATTTGGCGCGCCGGAGCGCGATGTTATTGCCATTATCGGCGATGGCGGCTTCCAGATGACCTTGCAGGAACTGGGCACCATTATGCAAAGCAGCGTTGATATAAAGATTATCATCCTGAATAACCGCTTCCTGGGGATGGTGCGCCAATGGCAGGAGTTGTTTAATGACCGCAGGTATTCATTTGTAGATATTGAAAGCCCGGATTTCGTTGCCGTAGCGGCTGCTTACCGGATCCCCGGTAAATGTGTATCCGACAGGGCTGATCTGCCGGATGCATTAAAAGAAATGATGGATACCAAAGGCCCATATCTTTTAGAAGTGATGGTAACCAAAGAAAATAATGTGTTCCCGATGGTACCGGCGGGATGCAGTGTTGCGGAGATAAGGTTGAAGTAAAGCACCAGCCCCTCCCGACCTCCCCGGAAGGGAGGAGTAAAAAAAAAGAAGTTAAAGCAATGGAAAAAAATAATAGAATTTCCCACATAAAAGTCTCCCCTACCGGGGGAGATTTAGAGGGGGCCGGATCCGGTAAACAGGAATATAATATCACAGTTTACACAGAAAACCAGATCGGTTTGCTAAGCAGGATAGCGATCATATTCACACGCAGGAAGATCAATATCGACAGCTTGAATACATCTCCATCCGAGATTGACAGTATTCACCGTTTTAATATTGTGATCACCGAGTCGGAAGATGTGGTACGCAAGCTTTGCCGTCAGATAGAGAAGCAGGTAGAAGTTTTAAAAGCATATTATCATACCAACGAAGATGTGATTTGGCAGGAAATGGCGCTGTACAAAGTATCTACGGATATTATAGCCGAAAAGGTTAGTGTTGAGCGTTTACTGCGCGAAAACGGCGCCCGTGCTGTGGTTATCCGTAAGGATTATACTGTTTTTGAAACTACTGGCCACCGCGAGGAAACCGATAACCTCATCAACATTTTACAGCCTTACGGATTGATTGAATTTGTACGCAGCGCAAGGGTAGCTATTATTAAAGACAGCGAAGGCTTCAACAGCAAATTACGTGAATTTGAAAGGCTGGAGCCAGGCGAAGATGTGGTTGAAAACGAATATTTAAACCAGGGGCAAAAGGTGTTCACCATGTGATAAGCCCCTCCCAACCCTCCCCGGTAGGGAGGGCTTTTAAGAACAAATTAATTAAAAAAGTCTCCCCTACCGGGGGAGATTTAGAGGGGGCTGGGCTGAATGTTAGAAGAAATAAAACAAAAATACCCAATAGCATACAATGCTATAAAAAAAGCTACCGAAGCTAACGGTTTTAACATGCCTTCGGAGGTGTTGACGTGTTCATTGCTTAAAACACTGGCAGCAACAAAACCGGGTGGCAGGTTTTTGGAGTTAGGCACAGGCACCGGATTGGCAACTACCTGGATATTGGATGGGATGGATTCCGGTTCAGCATTAATATCAATTGATAATGATGAAACATTGTTAAATATTGCGAAAGAGAACCTGGGGGTTGATAAGCGCTTAAAATTAATTTGTACTGATGGCGGTGACTGGATAAAACAAAATGAAGGGCAAAAGTTCAGCTTTATTTTTGCTGATACCTGGCCGGGAAAATATTTATTGCTTGATGAAGTGCTTGAAATGCTTGAAAAAGGCGGCATTTATATTATTGACGATATGCTGCCCCAGCAAAACTGGCCGACCGGGCATACCGAAAAAGCAATAAAACTAATAGACGACCTGGATAGCCGCGATGATATTATTTTAACAAAAATGGGGTGGGCAACAGGGGTAGTGATTATAACAAAAAAGAGGTGAAAGGCCAAAGGTAAAGATGAAAAGCGAAAGATTGTTTTGGCCGTGCGGCCAATCAATCAGCCCCTTAAATCTGGACGAACATTAAAATCAAAGTAAATCATATAAAATAAACCAAAAAATCGGTGAAATCATAAAAACATCGGTGTAATCAAAGCAATAAGATGGCAAAATTAAATTTCGGCGGCACAGAAGAAAACGTAGTAACCCGCGAGGAGTTCCCTTTATCAAAGGCACAGGAAGTATTAAAAAACGAAGTCGTGGCAGTAATCGGCTATGGCGTTCAGGGTCCGGGCCAGGCGCTCAATCAAAAAGACAATGGCATTAATGTAATTGTCGGTCAGCGTAAAGGCACAAAAACCTGGGATAAAGCAGTAAACGACGGCTTTGTACCCGGCGAAACGCTTTTTGAGATCGAAGAAGCGCTTGACAAGGGAACGATTATCTGTTACCTGCTGAGCGATGCCGCCCAGATAGAGTTATGGCCGACTGTTAAAAAACATTTAACAAAAGGCAAGGCCTTATATTTTTCACACGGCTTCGGCATTACTTTTAAAGAGCAAACCGGTATAGTTCCGCCTGCTGATGTAGATGTGGTGTTAGTTGCTCCAAAAGGTTCGGGCACCTCATTACGCAGGATGTTTTTACAGGGCCGCGGCTTAAATTCAAGCTATGCTATTTTCCAGGATGCAACCGGCAAAGCGAAGGACAGGGCTATTGCCCTCGGCATTGCCGTAGGCAGTGGTTACCTTTTTGAAACCGATTTCAAAAAAGAAGTTTACAGCGACCTGACAGGCGAACGCGGTACATTAATGGGATGTATCCAGGGTGTATTTGCCGCTCAGTATGATGTATTGCGCAAAAATGGCCACTCCCCTTCCGAAGCGTTTAATGAGACTGTTGAGGAACTTACTCAATCGTTAATGCCATTGGTTGCCGAAAATGGTATGGACTGGATGTATGCCAATTGTTCAACAACCGCACAGCGCGGCGCATTGGATTGGTGGAAACGCTTCCGCGATGCTACCAAACCCGTATTTGAAGAATTATACAACAGCGTGGCAACAGGCGTAGAATCGCAAAAATCAATCGATTCAAACAGCAAGCCTGATTACCGCGAAAAATTAAATGTCGAACTAAAGGAATTGCGCGACAGCGAAATGTGGCAGGCCGGCAAAACGGTTCGCAGCCTAAGGCCTGAAAACCAGGTGGTGGAAGCGTAGGGAGGAGTCTGAACTCGAATTAAGCGAATTTATTGAATTGATGGAATTTAATTGTTGCATGGAGAATTAATGGAGACTGTTAAAAGGACGCCGGAGGAATTTAATGACTGCACAAGTAAAATAATTGGATGTGCAATGCGCGTTCATGCTGCTTTGGGTAACGGTTTCCAGGAAGTAATTTATCAAAAGGCATTACAAATGGAAATGGGTTTAGCAGGCTTAAGTTTTGTAAGGGAAATGGAAATGCCCATTTTTTACAGAGGAGAGCAAATTGGCACAAGACGTGTAGATTTTTTTGTTGAAGATGAGATAATGGTTGAGTTGAAAGCGTTAATTAGCTTAGAAGATGTTCATCTGGCACAAGGCATTAATTATCTGGAAGCTTACAATATGAAAATCGGGTTACTTATAAATTTCGGAAGCAAAAGTTTACAGTTTAAAAGATTACTAAATAAGAAATATCGTCTGAACTCGAATTAAACGAATTATATGAATTCAAAAGAAAATTCTACTAATTCGTTAATTCTAAAAATTCGAGTTCAGACAAAAAAATATAATGATACTCGAAGTAGCCATATTAAATATAATCCCCGGCTGGGAAGATGATTTTTTAAAAGCATTTTCCGAAGCGAAGGAGATCATATCGAAAATGGCAGGTTACATATCACATCAATTAAAAAGATGTTGAAAATGCAAGCCGCTTTATATTATTGGTTGAGTGGGAAAAACTTACCGACCATACGGAAGGGTTCAGAGGATCAAAAGAATACCAGGAATGGAAAAGGCTGTTACATCATTTTTATGATCCATTTCCGAGTATTGAACATTACGAATAGAGATTAGAGGCTAATGGCCAGAGGTTAGAAAAAATAATCTAATGACCAATGACGCGAAGCAAATGACCCAATGACGCGAAGCAAATGACTACCATGAAGTGGAACGCAGAATTATATGATGATAAACACGCTTTCGTATTTCAATACGGCGAAAGTTTGCTGGATTTATTGGATATAAAACCCGGTGAGCTCATTCTTGATTTAGGCTGCGGTACAGGTCATCTGGCAAATGAGATTATAAAACGGGGCGCTGAGGTAATGGGTATTGATTATTCTGACGAAATGGTGGAGCATGCTGCGAAAGCATACCCCGATATTGATTTCAAAGTTGCTGATGCTGCTAATTTTCACTTTAATAAGGCCTTCGATGCGGTTTTCTCAAATGCAGCATTGCATTGGATGCTAAAGGCAGACGATGTTATAAAGTGTGTTTACGAAAACCTGAAACATGGCGGCAGGTTTGTTGGAGAGATGGGCGGCAAGGGCAATATGGAGCTAATGATAGCTGCTGCCAAACAGGTTTTGACAAAATATGGCTACAAAAAGCTGGGTGAACGCAAGGTATGGTATTTTCCTTCCCTGGGCGAATATGCCAGCAAGCTTGAGGCCCGTGGTTTTAGGGTGGTGCTTGCATCGCATTTTGATCGCAAAACTTTGCTGCAAGACGAAAGAGAGGGCATCGCCAAATGGCTTAACATGTTTGGCCTGGTGTTTTTTGAAGGCATTAATGAAGTTGAAAAGAAACAAATAATAACAGAGATAACTGATCTGCTCGAGCCGGATTATAATGATAACGGCGAATGGTATGCCGATTATGTTAGGCTAAGGTTTGTTGCTGTTAAGGAATAGTCCGAAAGTCAGTAAAGTCCGGAAGTCCGAAAGAAGCTGCATTTATAATTTGAATAAATAGAATAGATAAGTAGTAACCGATGTAAGATTTAGGGATGGAGACTTTGCAAAAAGTCCCATTTCTCATACCTGCCTGCCGGCAGGCAGGTCTCACATCTAAAAATCTAAAGAGATGATACACGATCCAAACCGCGTTTATATTTTTGATACCACGCTTCGCGATGGCGAGCAGGTGCCGGGCTGCCAACTGACAACGCCCGAAAAGATCGAGATCGCGAGAGAACTGGAGGCATTGGGAGTGGATATTATTGAAGCAGGTTTTCCGATATCAAGTCCTGGTGATTTTCAAAGTGTTGTTGAAATATCAAAGTCGGTGTCATTGCCAACTGTTTGCGCTTTAACAAGGGCCAACAGGGGGGATATTGACGTGGCGGTCGAATCATTGAAATATGCCAAGAGGCCGCGCATCCATACCGGTATCGGTTCATCGGATATGCATATTAAACATAAATTCAACAGCACCAGGGAAGAAATATTGGAACGCGCTGTTGATGCCGTAAAATATGCCAAACGCTTTATAGAGGACATCGAGTTTTATGCAGAAGACGCAGGCCGCGCGGATATCGAATACCTCGCTAAAATGATTGAAGCAGTGATAGCTGCAGGGGCAACCGTGGTCAACATACCCGATACCAATGGCTATTGCCTGCCAAACCAGTATGGCGATAAGATCCGTTACCTTAAAGAGAATGTGCAAAATATCGATAAAGCAATTATCTCCGCTCATTGTCATAATGACCTGGGTCTTGCAACCGCAAACTCCATAGCCGGCCTGCAAAACGGGGCGCGCCAGGTGGAGGGCACTATAAATGGCATTGGTGAACGTGCCGGAAATACTTCGCTTGAAGAAGTGGTGATGATATTAAAAACCCATCAAAACCTGGGGTTACATACCAATATCAATACCCGGAATTTTTACGAGATAAGCCGTATGGTAAGCACCCAGATGCGTATGCCTGTGCAGCCCAATAAAGCAATTATTGGCAGCAATGCGTTTGCGCATAGTTCGGGCATTCACCAGGACGGTTTCCTTAAAAATAGAGAAAATTACGAGATCATCAGGCCCGAAGATGTAGGCTTCCCGAGCGCAACTATAGTGCTTACCGCCCGCAGCGGAAGGCATGCCTTAAAATACCACCTGGAACGTTTAGGCTATAGCCTGGGCAAAGAGGAGCTGAGTGAAGCATACCATCGTTTCCTGACATTAGCTGACAGTAAACTGGACATTAGTGACGATGATCTGTTGTTGCTGGTTGGCGGCGAAAATTTGTACGATCAATCTTTTACAAAAGTGAGTAATAAATAAGAAAAAACAAAAATGAACAAGACATTATTTGACAAGGTTTGGGACACACACGTAATACGCAAAATTGAAGGCGGCCCTGATGTGCTTTTTATTGATCGCCACCTTATCCACGAAGTAACAAGTCCTGTAGCCTTTTTAGGATTAAAGAGCAGGGGAATAAAAGTTTTATACCCGGAGCGTACCTTTGCTACCGCAGATCATAACACGCCGACAATAAATCAGCATTTGCCGGTCGCCGATCCGCTTTCTGCTAACCAGCTACGGGCACTAGAGTCAAATTCCAACGAATATGGTATCAGCTATTGGGGATTAGGCCATCAAAAAAATGGCATCGTTCACGTTGTGGGCCCTGAATACGGCATTACGCAGCCCGGTGCAACTATCGTTTGCGGAGATTCTCACACCTCTACACATGGGGCTTTTGGGGCTATAGCTTTTGGTATCGGCACTTCCGAAGTAGAAATGGTTTTGGCAACCCAGTGTATAATGCAGCCAAAGCCTAAAAAAATGCGCATCAATGTTAATGGTAAATTAGGCAGAGGCGTTACTCCGAAAGATGTCGGGTTATATATCATTTCCAGGCTTTCAACATCCGGCGCTACCGGGTATTTCGTTGAATATGCCGGTGATGTTTTCGAAAATATGAGCATGGAAGGCCGCATGACGGTTTGTAATTTAAGCATTGAAATGGGAGCCCGCGGAGGGATGATCGCTCCGGATGAAACCACCATTAATTATGTAAAGGGGCGTGAATTTACGCCTAAAGGTGAAGCGTGGGAAAAGGCGTTGGCGTACTACCGTACATTAAAGACCGACCCTGGCGCTGTTTTCGATAAGGAGTTCACATTTAATGGCGCCGATATTGAACCAATGATCACTTATGGAACAAATCCTGGAATGGGCATGGGAATTTCGCATGATATCCCGGACGCAGCGCATGTTGAAGGTGGGGCTGCGACCTACGAGAAATCACTGAACTATATGGGCTTCTCGGAAGGCGAATCCATGATAGGCAAAAAGGTGGATTTTGTGTTTGTCGGCAGTTGCACCAACGGTCGTATAGAGGATTTCAGGGCATTTACATCAATAGTAAAAGGCAAGCACAAAGCGGATGATGTTACAGTCTGGCTGGTTCCCGGATCTCATATCGTTGAATCTCAAATTAAAGAAGAAGGGCTGCTGGATATTTTAACCGAAGCCGGCTTTTCACTGCGCCAGCCGGGTTGTTCGGCTTGCCTGGCAATGAATGATGATAAGATTCCCGCCGGAAAATACGCTGTAAGCACTTCGAACAGAAACTTTGAAGGAAGACAGGGCCCGGGTGCAAGAACCATGCTGGCAAGCCCCTTAGTTGCCGCCGCTGCCGCTATTACAGGTGTAGTTACAGACCCAAGAACATTAATTGAAGAACTGGTTTAGGGTAGAGATTAGAGACAGGAGATTAGAGATTAGACAAAAATAGATCAATAGGTCATCGGTGAAATCAAAAATAATCGGTGAAATCAAAAAAAATAAAATGGCATACGATAAATTTAATATACTAAGGAGCACCGCAGTCCCGCTTCCTATAGAAAATGTGGATACCGATCAAATAATCCCTGCACGCTTTTTAAAAGCGACCGAACGTGTTGGGTTTGGGGATAACCTTTTCCGCGATTGGAGATATAATGCTGATAATACCCCCAAAAAAGATTTTGTATTGAACAACCCTGCTTACAGTGGAAAAATATTGGTTGGCGGTAAAAACTTTGGCTCCGGCTCATCAAGGGAACATGCTGCCTGGGCTGTTTACGATTATGGCTTCAGATGCGTGGTATCCAGTTTTTTTGCAGACATTTTTAAAAACAACTGCTTAAACATTGGAGTGTTGCCGGTCCAGGTTAGTCCGGAATTTGCTGAGCGGCTATTTGCCGCAATTCATGCTGATCCTAAAACGGAAATAGAGGTGAATTTGCCTGATCAAACTATTACGATCTTGTCAACCGGAGAAAAGGAAACATTCGAAATTAGTCCCTACAAAAAAGATAATATGATAAATGGCTTTGATGATATCGATTATCTGCAAAGCATCAAAACAGAAATTGAGGAGTTTGCGGCAAATCTCCCGCTTTAACGCCTCACCCTGCCCTCTCCAAAGGAGAGGGTTCTTAGAAAAGCGCGGAGTTAAAGTCCTCTCCTTTGGAGAGGATTAGGTGAGGCAAAAACCAATAAAACCAAAGAATATCCAGTACATGGAACGAAGGAAAATAGAGATAATGGACACTACGCTTCGCGATGGCGAACAAACATCGGGCGTGTCTTTTTCCATTTCAGAAAAACTAACCATTACCCAATTATTATTAGAAGAGCTCAATGTAGACAGGGTTGAAATTGCCTCTGCACGTGTATCCGAAGGCGAATTCCAGGCGGTTAAAAGCATTTTAACCTGGGCGGAAAAAAATGGATATGCCGATCGCATAGAAGTATTGTCATTTGTAGACAATGGCATTTCAATTGACTGGATGTTAAAAGCGGGTGTTAAAGTTCAGAACCTGTTAACCAAAGGCTCACTAAATCATTTAACACATCAGCTTAAACGGACACCGGACCAGCATTTTTGCGATATAAAGCATGTGATTGAACTGGCCCAAAGCAAAGGCATTTTAACAAATGTTTATCTTGAGGACTGGAGCAATGGCATGCGTAACTCACCTGAATATGTTTATCAGTTATTGGATTTTCTTTCCTCACAACCAATAAAAAGGATATTATTGCCGGATACGCTGGGAATTTTAACGCCGTCGGAAACTTTCAGATTTATAACCGATATAAAATCAAGGTATCCAAACATCCATTTTGATTTCCATGCGCATAATGACTACGACCTGGGCACTGCAAATGTTCTGGAGGCAATAAAGGCCGGGGCAGATGGCTTGCATTTAACAGTGAACGGCATGGGAGAAAGAGCGGGAAATGCAGCAATGGCCAGCGCCGTTGCAGTCATTCATGATTTTGCACCCGATATTGAACTGGGAATCAAAGAATCGTCGATTTATACGGTGAGTAAGCTGGTCGAAACGTTTTCAGGGGTACGGATTCCTTCCAACAAGCCAATTGTTGGCGCCAATGTGTTTACGCAGACAGCAGGGATACATGCTGATGGAGACAATAAAAATAATTTATATTTTAACGACCTGCTGCCAGAACGGTTTGGAAGAAAGCGGGAATACGCTTTAGGGAAAACCTCCGGGAAAGCGAACATCGAAAAAAACCTGCAGGAATTAGGTTTAAAGTTAAATGATGCCGACTTAAAGAAAGTTACCGAGCGCGTTATTGAATTGGGCGATAAAAAGGAAACTGTAACTAAAGAAGACCTGCCCTATATCATTTCGGACGTTTTGGATAGTAGTCTTTATGAAGAGAAGGTTATTGTTGAATCTTATGTATTAATGCATGCGATGGGCTTCCGTCCGTCGGCAACCATTTCTGTAACGATAGACGGTGAAAAGTTTGAAGAAAATGCACAGGGAGACGGCCAGTTTGATGCATTTATGAAGGCGCTGACATTGGTTTACGCTAAGAAACAAAGGTGTTTGCCAAAGCTGATCGATTATGCGGTGCGGATAGCGCCCGGCAGCAGTTCCGATGCCTTGTGCGAAACTATTATTACCTGGCAAACCGATAAGAAAAAATTTATCACCAGAGGCCTGGATTCCGATCAAACAGTGTGCGCCATTAAGGCTACGCAGAAAATGCTGAATATTATTTAGTGATGAGAGGTAAGAGATTAGAGATTAGTTGTCCTGCCAATATTGGCCTTGTCAGCAACATTCCGCGTTTTTGGGTAAAAGGAATTTGCCGGGTTGAAAGCATCTTTTCGTGGCGAACAATGACGTTTGTGACAACATCTGCAAGGGAGTAGCCTTTAGCGGAGGGCGGGGCGAGTCTTAATAACAAACACTAAAACACAAATACAAATAAATGAAACTAAAAATCGCACTTTTAGCGGGAGACGGCATTGGGCCAGAGGTTATTGCCCAGGCTGTTAAAGTATCTGATGCTATTGCAAAAAAATTTAATCACGAAATTACCTGGACACCAGCTTTAACCGGTGCTTGCGCTATAGACGCTGTTGGCGAGCCCTACCCGGATGAAACACATGAGATATGCATGGCCGCCGATGCGGTTCTATTTGGCGCTATCGGCCATCCACGTTTTGATAACGATCCGAAAGCTACTATTCGCCCGGAACAAGGGCTGCTGAAAATGCGTAAAAAACTGGGCCTGTTTGCAAACATTCGCCCAACATTTACTTTTCCGTCATTAATTGATAATTCACCGTTAAAAAGAGAGCGTATTGAAGGCACGGACCTTATTATTCTTCGGGAGCTAACCGGTGGTATTTATTTCGGTGAGAGAGGAAGAAAAGATGATGGAAACACGGCTTTCGATACCTGTACCTATACAAGGGCAGAGGTTCAGCGCCTCGCAAAATTAGGTTTTGAAATGGCGATGACCCGCAGTAAAAGGCTTTGCTGTGTTGATAAAGCGAACGTGTTGGAAACTTCGCGTTTATGGCGGGAAACGGTACAGGATATGGAAAAGGATTTCCCGGAAGTTAAAGTAAGTTATGAGTTTGTTGACGCTGTTTCTATGCGCCTGGTTCAGTGGCCAAATACGTATGACGTTTTGATCACAGAAAATCTTTTTGGCGATATTTTGACTGATGAGGCCTCCGTAATTTCCGGTTCCATGGGGCTGATGCCATCCGCCTCGATCGGCGTACATACTTCTTTATTCGAACCTATTCACGGCTCGTACCCCCAGGCGGCGGGAAAAGATATTGCTAATCCGCTGGCAACTGTACTGTCTGCCGCTATGATGTTTGAAGACGCTTTCGGATTAAAAGAAGAAGCCGAATTGATCAGGGCAGTTGTAAACAAATCGTTGACAGAAGGCATTGTAACAGAAGACCTGGCCGGGAAAAATAAAGCTTACAAAACAAGCGAGGTAGGTGACTGGCTGGCGATGAATGTGTAAATGTGCGAATTGCAGATGTGCGGATGTGAAATAATATGAGGTTGTGAAATTATGTGAGGATTTGTAAACACGCGCTTGCTTTATATACCTTTTCCATTTGCGTATTCGTACATTAAAGATATTTTTTCATTTGCACATCCGCAGATTTGCATATCAATTTCACATCCATGCATTTGCATATCAATTAAAAATACCGTGTTTTCACGGTATTTTTAATTCAGGAAGTATTCATAGCTTTGTTGCCGCACCAATCTATCCTACACCATGAAATCACGTTGGTTACCATTCGCGCTTGGGGTTTTTTTGTTGATCGGGAGAGCAGCCTACGGGCAAAGCAACAATGACCTTATTGGTGTGTGGCATAATGAAGTCAACGCAACCCTTACTATTACTGCCATTTCTCCTGTCGGTAAGCTCACCGGTACCTATGTCTTTCAGCCGGGAAGTGCCGGGGCAATATTTCCGCTTATTGGATGGGTAAATCCCATTTCGACAGCTTCGAAAAAAGACCATGTGGTACCTGTATTATTTATGATACGGTGGGATGTGTACGGGAGTATCGTCGTGTGGGCGGGATACCTCAACAAAGGAAACGATGGCAGGTTCTCCATTACCACCATCTGGAATAAAGTGAGCGGCTCTGCTGATCCTGATGCCTCCCTCGATCAAAATGAAGCTAAAACGGCGGTTTTTAAGGCTGGCCCTGCTCAGTAGAATCAGGGGAATCTTCTATGTTCAATTATAGTTTTCGGACGTATAAACTATTTACTATAACCAATGTATCCTCAATTGTTACCTGTGTTTTCTGAAACCAAATTACCGGTAGAATCTGGGAATTTAATATCACGCTGAAGTCAGCTTTTCCTTTAGGTAAACCAGAAAGCGGTTGGGACGATAATAACGCCATTTATCTTTTTCGGCATTGCTGATGACTGCCTTCAAATAGTCGGCAGAATAGTGTTTTTCGGCCAGGGTAAACAATTCGGGAAAACAAGCGGCATCATTTTCGGCGCGTCCGGACAGGCCAAACCCATAATCATCCGACTTGCGAATAATCGCCTCTAACAACTTGGTTTTATCAGCAAGAACCATTGGTTCAAAATACCGAAGAATAAGATCGTAGGGTGTATATGAATCAACGTACTCGATCATTTTCCGGTTTTTTGTTTCATAATTCATTAGTTTGAAACAAAACTCCATGGCAGACATGTTGCGACCGCGGGATGCATTGCGTGCCCTTGATAAAATCTTGGTACGCCATTTCTTTCTCTCCTCTTCAGATAATGAGTTAACGATAAAAAGATAGTCATCAAACTCAAATGTATAGGGGAACAGCGCAGACAACACTTTTGCAAGGTTTTCCTCATCTTTTTGAATGGTAAATATCTCTTTCAAACTTTTTAAATATGGAATATTGTATTCTTCTCTGAAATTGTTTTTAATCTGTTCGTTACAATAGTTTTTCGCTAAGTCTAAATTGTCGTTTTCGATCAATAAACTGATCAGTTTCTCATTGTACTCATTATCAAAACGGATAGGTTTAAACAAATTGTAATATTTAGAAAATAGCCTATGCTCTTTTGTTGTGTCAAAAATAAATTTGCTGTATGTTGCGCCATTGATCAGTTTATCGGGATTGCTTTTTCCGAACTGCTTTGCCAGCAGACCAACTATTTTTATTTTCCGGTCTTCGCTGCTGATACTGATAATACTTTTCAGATGAAGCAAATAATGCAGTCTGACTTTGTTTGCACTTTCAGGAACATAATTAATAAAATAACTAACCGCTTTGTCCCATGCTTCTTCGTTATACAGATTATTGACAGGCTCTTGCGATTTTTGTAAAACGCCCGCAACAAATTTTGGAATCCTGTTGCTGCTGGTATCGGCATTGACTTGAAAAGCCAGGCAGGTTTCAAGCATGGTATGGAAATTCAAAAACGATTTTTCATCGGTTACGTTTTCTAAGTAATGCGCTACCATAGGACCATGCATTTCTGACCACAATTCTACAAGTTTTTTTAATTGTGTCTGATCTATATTCTTTTTATTGCCGGTAACGGCCCTGATCGCATCGTTTGTAATTTTTATTACTTCCGCAGGTGTGAGTTGTTCTTTAACCGAAAAATGGTGTATAAATGAGAGCTCAATATCTTTATTCTTCTCAATCAAAGTTTTTACCCACGCCTTCAGTTCGTTCGGAGCTACAGCGCCAAGCAATGCCTCAGCCTTGCTTTCTTTTTTCCTGATTTTTACGGTGTCTTTTGCTTTTTCCCCGGTAGCAATATGGATCAGTAAGGCGACCCTGTGCCGACAAAAACTGATGTTGCTGTCACAGTCGCATGTATGCTGTGCAATTTTATTGCCCGTCTTAACCGTCAATGAAACGTCGAAGCTTTCACTTCCCTCATCTACGTAAGCTATAAAATGTCCTTTTTCTGTTTCATCGCATTCCCTCACTTTATTTTTTTTCGCAAGCAGTATTAAATCCTTTGACAGCGCCGTCGCATAGTTTTTAAGAGTTAGTTCCATATCTTTTAAAGGTTACGGCTTAAAATTAGCGTGTATTGGCGAAATATAAAAAGGAAATAGTATCAGACAGGGAGATAATTTCAGATAAGGATATATTTATGTCAAAAGTCGAACTGTGCGGTTCGACTTTTAATGTTTTTGTACCGGGGAGCAGGATCGAGCTGCCGTCCGCCTCAAGGCGGATATGAATCCCGCGCTCTAACCATCTGAGCAATTTATCTATTTGCTTGATTCTCTTTTCAAGTTCATGAAGGGACTTTTCAATGTGCCAAACATAGGTCGCCTCCTCAGTATCCAATGTTTCCCATATCAGGTGGTATTGATTATTGCCCAAAAGTAAAAACACAAATGAAAAAGGCTCCAATACAAAGCGAGGTTTTAGTATAGTTCGTTCATGTTTTTGGGAAAGATAACGAAGATGGCGGTGATGCTTATACGGTTTAAGTGCCAATATATTTTCAAGTAAATCTTCTTCGTTTGTATAAATCAATTGCTCCTGGCCGCCTTGTATTTGCTGGGAATCCAGTAGGTTTTCATCACCTGCAGGAATACCGTTGATAATCTCTTTACTTAAAAACCGAAATTTCACACTTTCTATAACTTCACGGTTTATTTTATCAAGATCATTGGATGAAGCCAATTTAAATGCCAATCGATTATGCTGAAACGTTGCGCGAGTGTTAATTTCCACACTCGTACTTTTTAGAAACCGAATAAAGTATGGCTTAAGTACTATAAACTCTGGCCTGACATTTAGATTCTCTATTTCAAACTCAACTTCTTTTCCGTTAAAGTCGGCAAAGGCATATTTAAATCTAACCGATTGTCTGAATTATGCAAAGGCATCCATTATTGTCTTTATATTACTCATCAAGCTTTTTTTGAAATTCTTCAGAAATGAAATAGCCGCCTTTTTTGGGTGTCCCTTTAAATGATATTAGTTTTATTTCTTGTAATCTTTGAATATCTTTTCTGATAGTTTGTTCATTAATATTAAGCTTGTTCGCTATTGCATTTGAACGTAACCCCGGAGTATCCTTAATAATTTCAACAATTCGGACTAAACGTTCTTTAACAATACTACCCACCTGACCTCCCAATGCACTATTTACTGTGGCATTTACTGTGGCGTTTACTGTGGCGTTTACTGTGGCGGTGCTTCCTTTTAAAAGATCATCATTTAGTGGAATGATAGTTTTGAATATATCAGCTTCAATAAATTCTGGTTTCTTTCCTGGCGAATAAGCTGCTAAATATTTATTGACGTTTAATATACCAGAACCCAATTCTTCAACACGTCCTAACTGGATGAAGAATTTAGCAATCGCCGGGTTTTTAGGGAAAGGAGCAAATTTGTCCGCCGAAATTGGCCCTGTTCCATTAGGAACATTAGCATTCATGGTTTCAACACGATTACTAAAAATGGTTAAACTTGCCGGAAAAGCATTTGTAAATTCACGGTGTACTAAAATGTTAGCTATTATTTCCCTGAATATTTTTGAACGCAAACTAATCCGCTGATCACCTTCGAGATAGAATTTATCAGGTAAATGTCGCGTAATAAAATCCATTAAACGTTCGTAGGCATTAATCAGGTTACTTTGTATATAATCTCGATCATCATACCTATCTGTATTGTTAACTCTGATCAATGCATCAGTTTTATAATGTGGCAGAATATTGATAATAGTTTCTTCTTTGCCAAATAACAAGGCAGCGGCAAGGGTGTAACCCTCCTGGCCGGTTTGTAAGTCCTTACGCCAAAGCCCGGCTGTTTGGAAAAACTGCTGATCGTTCAAACTAAGCCATGGGTGATTGGGATTATTGTTCCTGATAAGCGTACGAACTTTTGGAAATATGTCGACATCCAGGTCATCCAATTTTAAGAAAGGATAAATAGTGCCTTCAGTATAATGTGTTTTCTTCCGGTTATATAATTCTGCTATCCGATTAGGTTGAACAATTTTAAAATCTCCATCATTGCTTCGATCATAAACATGGTTGGCTGATTTGTGGACTTGCGAACTTACAGGTACCTGTATATGCATCAGGTATTTTTCGCTGATTTTGTAAATCAATGGGAATAAAATAAAGGGAGGATCAAGTTTCTGAGGGTTATTTGAAAGGTTTACTAAGTCTGTTTTTATAGAATTTACCTTTGAAGGATCAATCCCAGTAATATTCCCGCTATCATTAACGCCTAATAGAATATCTCCTCCTTCCCTGTTAAGCATGGCGCATATTGTTTCAAAAAGGTTAGTGGGTAAGGCCACTCTGCCCTCTTTAAATTCCAGCCGGGTATTTTCAGCTTGCTTTAATAATCTGGTTACAATTACAATGCTCATTATAATACAAGGATACAAAAAGAGAAATTTGTATGAGTTAATAAATTCAATATTATGTTATTAAAGGATTTTAAGTCTTCAAACAAAATTTAAAGATATGTCAGCAGAAAGAAAACCATTAACATCGGAACAAACGGTAGAAATATTAAAGAAGCACGGTTCAATTGTTACTATTAAGGAAGCAGAAGAAATTTTGGTGTTTTTAAGAAATCTTGCCGAACTGACCCTTGAGCAATATTTTAATAGAAACGATGACGGATTAAATAATGATCGAACGGCTTAAAAGGCTAAAACAGAAATTTTATTTACTGATATAGAGATAGTTACAGAAATGTCGACAGTAGAGTATTCTATTTCCTGCTTAGGGTAACAGGGGCAGGATCGAACTAAAAATGGAGTAAAAATTGAAATTATCCTATTATATAGAATACATAAAAGATAAAAATGCAATGAAACTATTGTTTAAATAGGAATTCATTGCATTTATCATGACAGTAGCGGGGAGCAGGATCGAACTGCCGACCTCAGGGTTATGAATCCTGCGCTCTAACCATCTGAGCTACCCCGCCGGATATATATTTTTTATCGTAAACCGCCTTGTGGTCAAATTGAGGCGGTAAAAAAAATAAACACATTATACCTGTTTAAAAAGGTTTGCAAATATAGCAGAAATTAGTTTTCTTTAGAAAAAATGTTAACATTTACAGATTAGTCTGAAAGTCAGTAAAGTCCGAAAGTCCGGAAGAAGCTTCAACTGACGCCCGGCAAAAATAACTTTAAATTGTATAGAAGAAGTAATAGTATAAACCCTGATGTCTGAAAAGAAAAAATTTAATATTGAGTATGAAATAAAATCATCTCCCCGGATACTGTACAGCTTTTTGAGTGAGCCGAACGGATTAACACAATGGTTCGCGGATGATGTGAGCGTTAAGGACCAGGTTTATACGTTTACCTGGGACGATGAACAGCAAACGGCAAAACTACTGGCCTTAAAAGAAAATAAGATAGTGAGGTTCAGGTGGATAGATGACGAGCCGCAGTATTATTTTGAAATGGAAATTGTTCAGGATGACCTAACCAATGATGTTGCCCTGAGTATAACAGACTTTGCAACAGAAGATACCATTGGCGAACGCAAACTGATATGGGACAACCAGGTTGAATATCTTGTCAGTGTTTTAGGGGCATAATGTTAAGTCAAAAGTCTGAAGTCGAAAGTCTGAAGTCTGACTTTCTTTTTTACTTAAGACTTAGCGCTTTCGACTTCAGACTAAACAACACTCCCATCCTAAATAAAAATTATCCCTATTTTTGTATGATAAAGCCGCCATGTATCGTTATAGGCAGTGTCGTGTCACCCATAAATTGAAGTCTTAAGTCAAAAGTCTCAAGTTCTAAACGATGCAAAGGGTCAAAATCCGACTTTTGACATCCGACTTTAGACTTTTGACTTGACACATATTCTGATGAAGAAAATACATCTTTTAATACTCAAATCATTCATAAGGCCTTTTATAGTCACTTTCCTGATTGTAATGTTTGTGTTATTGATGCTATTTTTGTTTAAATACATCGACGATCTTATTGGCAAAGGATTTCAATGGTACATCATTCTCGAATTAATGCTTTATGCATCTGCTACCAACGTACAGATGGCTTTGCCTTTATCCGTGCTTCTTTCCTCTATAATGACTTATGGCAGCCTGGGCGAAAATTATGAGCTGGTTGCTATCAAAGCTGCCGGCATATCGCTGCGCAGGGCAATGTACCCCATGGTAGTTATTATAACTATTTTAAGTATTTCGGCATTCATGTTTTCAGATTATATGCTGCCATTGGCAAATCTTAAATATTATTCTTTACTGTATGACGCGCGGCAGCAAAAATCAGCAAATTTTTTGCCCGAAGGTGTATTCAGCAATAGTTTTCCTGGCTACTCTATCCGTGTAAAACGAAAGGATGCCGATGGACAAACCTTACATGGCGTTATGATCTATTTTAAAAACCAGGCTGAAAATAACACTGATGTTCTAATTGCAAATGAGGGCAAAATGTACCGTACGCCCAACGGCCGGTTCCTGGTTTTTAAACTTAAAGACGGCGTCAAATACATGGAAACCCCGGGTGAGAATAATTTTAATGCGCGCGAAAGGCTAACACGCTACCGTTTTAAAGAAACGGAACAAAAAATAGATATCTCGAACCTTAAATTTAACCGTACGGATGAAAGTGAATTCAAATCGGCTTACCAGATGATGAATTTAAAGCAGCTTAAGAATGACGAGCTACTTAAAAAAAGGCAAATTGACAGCGGCATTAAAGTAAATTATAAGTTAATAACAGCTTATTTTAAATATTTTTCTGTACCGTTAAAATCGGTTTCTGTTAAAAATTATGTTTCGGCAAAAGACAAAACCTTTTCGGGCTTAAAAACAAATGAGAAGCTGAGTGTATTGGCAAACGCGGCAAGCGAAGCCCGCTCTGTTCAGGATTTACTAAAAAGCCGTACAGACCAGCATGTAGAATTAAAGAAAAATGTGCAAAGGGCTGAACTTGAATATCAAAAAAAGTTCACATTGTCTGCAGCCTGCATCGCTTTGTTTTTGATTGGCGCACCACTCGGGGCAATTATCAGGAAGGGTGGCCTGGGTTTACCGGTGGTTGTTTCGGTAATCTTTTTCCTGATATTTTACATAATTTCGACCATTGGCGAAAAATCAGTTAAGGACGGCGACCTTTCGCCGATAGTTGGTTCATGGATAGCCATTGTTATAATAACTCCTATAGGTATTTTTCTATCCTATAAAGCTGCCACCGATTCCGCTATATTTGATATGGATATATACCGGCGTTTTTTTAATAAAGTGTTTAAACGGGTGAAAGTTGATTAAGTTGGATTGGGTTGATTAAGTGAGTGGTTAAGTAAGTTGAGCAATTAACTAAATTGGCGATATTTGAATTGAACGAATTAAAACTATTCACTCAATCAACTAATCCTAAAAGCAACCATTTACATGCTAAACCCGGTACTAATTTACAAAACACCGACCTGAATGCGTTTATTATCTCTTAACTTTGTAAAAAAGTGATTAAAGGGCGGAGATTAGAGATTAGGGGTTAGAGATTGGGAGAAAAAGTTTATTCTAATCTCCGATCTCCAATCTCCAATCTCTAACCTCTAACCTCAAATCTCTAACCCCAACCTCTAAAATAATGTTAAATAAAATAAAAGAAGCGATAGAAGCTATAAAGAACGGCAAAACAATTATAGTGGTTGATGACGAAGACCGTGAAAACGAAGGTGATTTTTTGACGGCAGCACATAATGCCACGCCCGAAAGGATAAATTTCATGATACGCCACGGACGGGGATTGGTTTGTGCGCCTATTACAAAAAAACGGGCTAAGGAACTTGACCTGGAGCCAATGGTGAGCCATAATACTACTTCGCATGAAACTAATTTTACCGTTTCTGTTGATCTGCTCGAGGGCTGCTCTACGGGAATTTCCGCATCGGACCGTTCAAGAACTGTACATGCGCTGATCGACCCTAATACAAAACCCGAAGACCTGGGTCGGCCAGGGCATATTTTCCCGCTGATTGCTAAAGACGGCGGCGTTTTACGTCGTTCGGGCCATACCGAAGCGGCTATTGATCTTGCAGTTATGGCCGGATTTGAACCGGCCGGTGTAATTTGCGAGATAATGAAGCATGACGGCGAAATGGCACGTCTACCTGATCTTTTGGAAATAGCAAAAGAGTTTGACCTAAAGATCATTTCTATCAAAGACCTTATAGCTTATCGTTTGGCTACCGAATCACTGGTAAATAAAGATGTCTCCGTAAAGCTGCCTACGCAATGGGGAGATTTTCAAATGGTCGCTTTTACCCAGGTTGATAACGGAGAGCACCATTTAGCGCTTGTTAAGGGAACCTGGGAACCCGGCGAACCTATCCTGGTACGCGTGCACAGCTCGTGTGTTACAGGGGATATTTTCGGATCATGCCGGTGCGATTGCGGCCCTCAATTGCACAAGGCAATGGAGATGATAAACGATGAAGGGAAAGGTGTTATTGTTTATATGAACCAGGAAGGACGGGGCATAGGTCTCATCAATAAGCTTAAAGCCTACAGTTTGCAGGAAAAGGGCAGGGATACTGTGGAAGCCAATATTGAGCTTGGTTTCCCAATGGATCAGCGCGATTATGGTGTTGGCGCGCAAATACTGCGTAGTTTGGGCGTATCGAAAATGCGGCTAATGACCAATAACCCAAAAAAAAGGGCCGGATTAATTGGGTACGGACTGGAAGTTGTTGAAAATGTACCTATTGAAATTGCGTCTAACCCGCACAACGAAGTGTACCTCAGAACTAAAAGAGATAAAATGGATCATGCTATTATGCGCGATCATTGATTCGCTTCCGCTTGTCTTTTTGAACCCGTAGTAACACGGGTTGGCGGTATAGGTGCTGGTTTTGTAGGTTCTCTGTTATCCTGCTGCTTTTTGAACATGTTTTTTATAAATTCACCAAAAGTATCAAAGTCCCGCTGGTAAACTAATCCTAATCCGTTTACATATTGAACTCCCAACTGATCATTAAGGGTATTCAACGTGGTACTGTTTAAAACCCGGTAAGAGTATTTTGCGTTAAGATTGCCGTTTTTCTGGATGCGGTATTGTGCTTCAAAATCCCTGGTTAGCTGGCTAAAATTCGGATTAAACAAATTCGCATTATTTTGAAACAAATTACCGCTGCTCGAACTGGAGTTTGCAGTGGCATTAAACAAGCTGCCGGTAAGTACCAGCCGGTCGTCTTTAAATCTCAAGGAGGTGCTGAAATCATTAATTGAGCGTATGTTCAGGTCAAAGTTTTTGATGTTAGATTGTGAAATAAAGCTGTTTAATTTATTAAATGCAAATTCGCTTATCATTTCCCCGGCGGTGCCTAAAACCTCGTTGTTTAGGTTATTATTCGCCCCGTTCGAAAACTGGCGCCTTACAATAACGCTTAAAGCTTGCTGACTGCGGTTATTAACATCAGAAAGGTAATTACTCAAATCATCCTTTATCGAAGGATCAAGCGGGAAATTAAAGTCAAAATCTATGGTCGGCTGCAGCAATGATTTAGTCAATATCAGTTCTGCCTGTACCAGTTCAAGCGCGTCTCCTTTTGGTGATTTCGAGCCTGCGGCCTGGTATAAGGGTGCAATGTTGGTTCTCACCTCATAAATGGCATTCAAGTTAATCGTTGCATTTGATGGATTGCCTGTCCAGCGTATGGTGCCGCCCTGGTTTACCGTAAAGTTTTTACTAATGAAGTTTTTTGCTGTGAACTCAAATTTACCCGAGGTAATTAAAAAGTCGCCAAACATATCAAAATCCCCAAGGCTGTTTATATTCAATTTTAAATTATTTGCCTGTCCGCTGCCTTCAAGTACGCCGTAATCAGTTGTGATTTTTACGGTAGTCTTTTCATCAACACTCAAATCAAAATTCAAAGTAATCCCGTTAAAAGCCCTGGCTGTTGGCCCGGCAGCCTTCGCTGTATCGTTGTGAGCAACAAACTTTATAAAATCATAATCCCCAACAGTTGTAGAAGTATTAAGGGGTATATTAAATACGGTTCCGGCCTGGGTCTTTGCTTTGATATCAATGTTCATGTTATCAACCGGCCCGCTAAAACTAAACCTTCCGTTTGCAAATGCCGTACCATAATAAATGTGGTTATCTTTAAATGTTGTATTCAACGCCATCAGGTTCCTGGCGGTGACCACCGCTTCAATATCCGGATTTGCCAGGTCGTTCAAATCAACCGTTCCGTTAACTTCCCCAAACCCGCTGTTAGTGTCCCTAAGTACCATGTTATCAATCTTTATTATGCTGTTAGCAACATTCAATGTGTCAGTTACGGTGTAGGCGGTCTTCAAATAATTAACGGTAACACCAGTATTTGATAATACGATATTCCCGTTTAACTGAGGCTTTGACGGCGCCCCGGTTAGTTTCAAATCAGTTGAAACAGTACCCTTGACGTTCGAAACCAGGTTCTTAATAAAAGGATCAAAGATTATAGCTTCTGTCTGATTCATTTTCACGTCAAAATCCAGGTTGTCTTGAGTACCATGTCCTATTTGGTATACTCCGGCAATATTCATGGTCTCCAAACCATGGTTGGTAATATTAAATTTTACATTAGCCTGTTTACGGTCGTTACCCAGGTCCGATTCGATTTTTACATTACCTACCAAGGTTTTATTCATTATTAGTGAGTCGATATCTAAGTGTGCATCCACCCCCGGCGACTTAATAAGCGAACTAATTACAAGATTGCCATTGAGCAGACCTTTTAATTGTACGCCCGTTGTGCGTTTAAACTGGTCAAATGTAGCCATGCTGAAGTTTTCAAACGACACTTTCAACTGATCAGCGGGGTTATCCGAAATAAAGCCATTTATCTTTACTTTCTGCCGACCGTTTGATAGCTCAAAATCCGACACCTCCGTTTTCCCATTCAGCAGCCTTATCCTTGTCTTTTCTTGTATCCGCCAATCCTCACGTTCCAAAGTTACGTCCGAAGGCAGTAATTGCAGTGCGGCATTATCTTGTCGAAAGTTAACCAGGCCATACAAGTCAAGCTGGTTTACAGCGTTTTTGTCTGCCAGTTTGATGTTGAAATTCAAGCTATCCTTACTTAAAACGTTGACGAGGGTAATGTCTTTAATAAACAAACTGTCGGTAAGGTCGATTTTACTCAATGATACGTTTAATCCCAGGTAGTTATTATTTGTGCTTTCATCAATAATAAAATCATGGAAAACCATTTTACCAAATCGTATGGTTTTGATATAGGCATTAATATCCGCTGTTTTATCAGCGGAATTAAATTTTCCGATAAACGTCCCTTCATCAGGTAATTTAAGGTTGGGTATAAAAAAAGCAATAAAGGGGTCGGTATTTTTAAGCGTTAAGTTAAAAGTGAAGTCCTGTGGCTTAGGCTTAACCGCAGTTGTTTTAAACGACGGAATATATTTTTTTACAATGCTTTTAAAATAGGACGGCAGTGTTTCCAGGTCATAACTCCCTTTAATATATCCATCAGCAATATCAGATTTAAGGGTGATGGCCCTTAAATTGCCAACACCGTTTGCCGTTAAAATAACCGAATCAACCGGGTAATTATTTCTTGGGTCAATTATCGTCGATTTGGTTAATGAAACTTTGCCTGTAATATTATTTAATTTATTCCCCGAGAAATTGGTTGTCACCTGCGTACTAACTGTAATGGTATCGTCCAGCAATTTTAAAGTATGCAATTGCGCGTTGTCGACGCGGGCGGCAAAGTCATAAACAGGAAGAGCAGGGTTTAAATTAACGCTTCCGTTTACATCAAGCTTAATATTTTTATCATCAATGGTTATCCTGGCACTGGCCATCTTTTTTATAAAGGTGCCATTGACAGTCAGGTTTTGATAATTGTAGCCCTTAAAATTGACGGCCCTGATGTGGGCGTCAACATTTTCAGATAAGTTTTTAAGATTATCGCCCGCGCCTTTTATATTTGCAATTAAGGTAGTGCGGCCCAGCGTTTTTTCATCTAACAATCTGCCGATGTCAAAAGCATAAGTATCCAGCTTGCCGCTATAGGCAGGTACGCCGGTTTTGCCGATTTTCAAATTTATGTCCGAATCAAATCTGCCCAATTTTGTTTTAAATGTGCCATAAGCCACAAAATCATTTTGAAGGCCGGTAAACCGGCCAGTAAAATTTATATTTCCGAATTTCGAAATAATATCGGGCATGTGCCTGTTATTTGTGCCCGCAAAATTATTGTATAGGTAATCAAGGTCAGTTTTATTTGTGGCGATTTCCTCAAAATTTAATTCCAGGAAAGTATTATTCCAATCAGGCAAGCCTCTAAGGTTAAAATCACCTTTTATATAAGTCGCTTTGCCGCCAGTAATCAACAGGCCTTTCGCTCTGAGGTTATTTACAAAGCCTTTGATGTGCCCGTTTAAACCTAAATCAAACTTCACATGCTCCAGGCCGTCAGTAAAATACGATATATCACTCGATGAGACTTGAGAGGATTTAAAATCGCCATCCATATAAACCTTATCCTCTATATGGTCAAAATCTTTAAAGGACTTAAACTTCATCCTGAAATAATTTTTAATACTGGAGCGGTCAGTTAAAACAAACAGGTTTTGCGCCAGTATCTGGTTGCTATCAATGGTGGCGTTGACATCGAATTTTTTAAGGTAAAAACCACTTTTATCGCGAAGTGTAAGGTTGCTGATACCTCCTTTGAACAGGTGATGCGCCAGGTCAATGTTTTTTATAACAGCGCTGAAATTTTTTACGTCAAGATCATTAAAGTTAACACCCTTAATAAACGTATCGATCAATTTGTTTTTATAACGGAAATGAAAGTTGTTGATCGCTACTTTTTCGAGATCAATTTTCCATGGTTTACCAACAGTTTTTGTGGTGTCGGGCGATTTGAAATAATCAATAATAAACTTAAGATTTGTGCTGCTGTCTTTTTGCTTTTGCAGATAAAATGAACCGTTATCAAGCTGTATCAGTTTGCAATCGATAACCCTATTTTTAATGCTGCTAAAAAGAGAAAAGCCGTTTAAGTCAACGGTTAGTTTCGGGGTACTTATTAGGGTGTCTTTTTGTCTGTCAAGCACATAAAAACCTTCGAGCACCACGGAGGTAAAAGGCTCAATATAAAGGCTTTTTATATCAACTTTGGTTTTTAGTTTAGCCGACAAATAGCCGGCAGCCTTTTTTGCAGCCCAGGTTTGTACCGGCTTATATTGGAAAAGCAATAGCAGAATGCTAATAACCAATAAGATCACCAACACTATACTTAACGCTATTTTGAGTAGTTTTTTAATAACTTTGACTTTTTAATTAGTGAATTAGTGAATTAGTGAATTAGTGAATTATTGAATTATTGAGTAATTAAGTAGTTAAGTAATTAATAGCTTTCGTCCTTTATCAAATATTTAACATTATTTGCAAAAGAAGGTTTAGCAAACCATTAATAAATCCATAAGTTATCAACTTACTAACTAATTATTGAATTACTGAATTATTGAATTACTGATTGAATACTTAGCGAATGCTATTACAATCTCAATAATCTTTAAACTCTTAGCTCAAAGCCAGGCAATTCACTAATTCACTAATTCACTAATTCACTAATTATGAACATATTAGGAATCGAATCTTCGTGCGATGAAACCTCGGCTGCTGTATGCGTTGATGGGGTGATTTTAAGCAACATTATTGCCAATCAAACCATACACGAAGCTTACGGAGGCGTTGTCCCTGAGCTTGCCTCAAGGGTTCACCAGCAAAATATCGTCCCTGCCGTTCAGCAAGCATTATTGAACGCAAAAATAAGCAAAAATGATATTGACGCGGTAGCTTTTACACGGGGGCCCGGCCTTTTAGGCTCATTGCTTGTCGGTGTATCCTTCGCCAAGGCATTTGCACTTGCCAAAAACATACCGCTTATTGATATAAACCATATGCAAGCCCATGTGCTGGCACATTTTATCGGCGACAACAAGCCTGAATTTCCGTTTTTATGTTTAACCGTATCAGGCGGACATACGCAAATAGTTTTGGTAAATGATTATTTTGACATGGAAGTGATCGGCCAAACCCTTGATGATGCAGCCGGCGAAGCGATGGATAAAACCAGTAAAATTTTAGGGTTGCCCTATCCCGGCGGGCCTTTGATTGATAAATACGCTCGTTTGGGTAATCCGGACGCCTATAAGTTCCCTGAGCCGCAGATACCGGGTTTTGATTTTAGCTTTAGTGGGTTAAAAACGTCCATTCTTTATTTTATCCGCGATAATGTCGCCCTAAATCCCGATTTTGTACAGCAAAATTTAAACGATATTTGCGCTTCGGTTGAAAAGCGGATAGTCACTATATTGCTCAACAAGCTGAATAAAGCCGCGCGGGCATATAATATAAAGGATATCGCTTTAGCCGGGGGAGTATCGGCCAATACGGGCTTGCGGCAGGGATTTCAGGCTTTATGCGAAAAAAACAACTGGCGTTGCTTTATTCCGAAAATAGAGTATTGTACGGATAATGCTGCCATGATAGCCATTGCAGGATATTACAAATATATAAAAGGCGAGTTTGTAGGGCAGGAGGTTGTGCCGCTCGCACGAATGCCGTTTTTTTAAGTATGAATTAGTGAATTACTGAATTATTGATTTAAGAAAAAGGACAATGGGTTAAATCAAAATCAATCAATAACCCGATAAATGAAAAATAATCAGTAATTCAATTTTTTTAAGTATGAATTATTGAATTACTGAATTATTGATTTAAGAAAAAAGGACGATGGGTTAAATCAAAACCCGATAAATGAAAAATAATCAGTAATTCAATAATTAATATGTCATTTCCATCACTCATCTTCTGGGCAGTTTTTGTACTGCCGCTGGTAGCATTTTTAATATGGCTTATGCGCCAGGATAAACGCAATGCCAAAACGGGCCTTATTATATTAGCAATTATTGTTATCGGAGGAATTGTTTATATGTATTGGAAAACTAAAGGACAGTGATGCTTCATACAATGAATGATTGTAACTAATTTTTCAAATAAGAAATTCCGGCGCCCGGTTACAGGTATCTTAGTTTAACATCTTTGCGTACAAGCGAGAACAATGGATAATCATATTGAGATAGAAGAAGGCTCATTATTAACCTATTTAGCGTGCCCTGAGTGCGGGGCCATCCATAATGCATCGGTTATTAATACAGTTTGCAGTAATGAAAAGTGCAGATCTGCCTTGTTTGCGCGGTATAGTTTAAGCAGCGGATTAAATAAAAAAATATTATTGGCCCGGTCTGCAAGCATGTGGCGCTATAAGGAGCTTTTGCCTGTTATCGATGAAAAGAATATAGTGACGCTTGGCGAAGGTTTTACACCGATAATCCCGATTCAAAACCTTAAAAAAATTACCAGGGATAGCGAGATTTTTTGGAAAGATGAATCCGGAAATCCAACCGGCTCTTTCAAGGCAAGGGGCATCAGCGTTGCCATATCAAAAGCGAAAGAATTAGGAATAACGGTTGTTGCTACCCCGACAGCCGGTAATGCAGGAGGGGCCTTAGCGGCTTATGCTGCGCGGGCACGCATGAAAGCTATTGTGTACATGCCCAAACAAACGCCAAAGATTTTTAAAGATGAATGCCGCTTATATGGCGCCGATCTGGTGGAGATCGACGGCAATATCAGCGATTGCGGTAAACTGGTAAATGAATATGCCCTGATGAATGGTTGGTTCCAGGTATCTACGCTTCAAGAACCTTACCGGCTTGAAGGAAAAAAGACTATGGGTTATGAAATTGCCGAACAGTTTAACTGGCGATTGCCCGATGTGATATTTTATCCGACAGGCGGCGGCACCGGGCTTATTGGCATCTGGAAAGCTTTTGATGAAATGGAGCAATTGGGTTGGATTGGCCGCGAACGCCCACGTATGGTAGCCGTTCAATCTGAAAGCTGCGACGGTATTGTCAAAGCTTTTAATGCCGGGCTCACTGTTTCAGAATTTGTTGATGGCGGATTTACCATCGCTAACGGTTTGCGTGTGCCAAAACCTTATGCCGATAAATTAATATTAAAAGTATTGCGCGAAAGCAATGGTTTTGCAATTGTCGTCAGTGATGAGGAAATGCAAATTGCTTTGCGGGAAATATCCCGAAAGGAGGGTATGCTCATTGCCCCCGAAGGCGCCGCACTATGGCAGGCCTTTAAGAAATTAAAAGCTGCCCAATGGATAAAACCCGGAGAAAAAGTGCTGCTGATAAACACCGGAAGCGGCTACAAGTATTTGGAAAACATAAACACAATTTAAAGGATTTTTAAGGAAATTTACCGGATTACGAACGAAAAAAACTTCCGAAGTTTCGAAAACTTCGGAAGTTTACCTTCGAATTCGGATATTACTTCCCGCTGCCTACCTGCATAGGATTAACTCCTAATGATTGCCCGCGGGCATTACCTGCCGCAACCTTTTGCTTAAATACCTGGAATTTGGAAGGTTCGGGCAGTTTGCCCCAGTAATTATTAGTCTCGTCAATATCGCAGGTTTCACGATAAGGGTCCAATAAAATCGAAGCCACTTCCTTATCCTGCACATAAAATTTTGACACATGCTTTTCGTTTAGCCGCCAAATTTGGGCCGGGATGCGGTCAATCATCTTGGTACCGTCAGCGTAAGTAAACTGTACGATGATCGGCATTACTAAACCGCCTTTGTTGCTGAAGTTCAGCTCATAGAAAAACTTGTTGGCATATTTAGCTTTATCCTCATCGGTGAAAGGCTCGATAAGTCGGTCGGCCATAGTTTTTGCTTTTGTCATGTCCCTGAATTTCGAGCTATCAACAGATGCAAGCCCCCTGTCGTACTTCCAGTAAAAATCGCGGACAGTCGTATCCTTATCAACATAGAATTGTATTTTCTTATCTTCGCGGTTCCTGACCTTTGAAATGTCATCATAACTGTTCACGATCGGTGCAGCCACTTTATTGGGATTGCCGCCGCCCGGGCCACGGCCCTGCCCAAATTGCGGTGGAAGGTTGCCATTCAGATCAGCTTTTGCCACCTTGACCGAGTCAAGCGAAATATCGCAGGGATCGATGCCATAAAACCAGCCTCTCCAAAACCAGTCGAGGTTTTCGCCGCTGGCGTCTTCCATTGTCCTGAAAAAGTCGGCGGGTGTGGGGTGTTTAAATTCCCAGCGCCTTGCATATTCTTTAAAAGCGAAATCAAATAGCTGGCGGCCCATAATGGTTTCGCGCAAAATGTTTAAAGCGGTTGCCGGTTTAGTATAAGCGTTTGGCCCAAACCTCACTATATCTTCAGAGTTGGTCATAATCGGCTCCAATTCATTTTTGGGCAGTTTCATGTAATCAACCTGGGTATAGGCCGCGCCCTTTTTGCTGGGGAACTTATTGTCCCAAAGTTCTTCGGTAAGATATTCAACAAATGAGTTAAGGCCTTCATCCATCCATGTCCATTGGCGCTCATCACTGTTCACGATCATTGGGAAAAAGTTATGCCCAACTTCGTGGATGATCACGCCGATCATACCATTTTTAGTGCTTTCGCTGTAGGTGCCGTCAGGTTGGGTACGTCCGTTGTTAAAACAGATCATAGGGTATTCCATCCCGTTCGAAGCCTCGACACTTTGGGCCACAGGATACGGGTAAGGGAAGGTGAAACTTGAATAAGTTTTTACGGTATGCGCCACAAGCCTTGTAGAATACTTGCTATATAAGCCATAAGCCTCTTTGCCGTAATAGCTCATGCACAGCACGTTTTTGCCTTCAACGTTCTGGTTCATCCCATCCCAGATAAATTTCCTTGATGATGTCCATGCGAAATCCCTCACATTGTTGGCCTGGAAAACCCAGGTCTTTTTAGCTGTGCTTGGGTTTGTTTCGCGTTTTTTAGCCTCATCAAGGGTAACGATCTGTACCGGAACATTTGATGTTTTTGCTTTATTATACAACGCTAATTGCGCAGGTGTTAAAACGGCGGCATAATTGATACATTCGCCGGTGCCGCCGACAACGTGATCGGCCGGAACCGTCATCTGCACCCTGAAATTCCCAAAGGTCAAAGCAAACTCGCCCCTGCCGGCAAACTGGTGATTTTGCCAGCCCTGGAAATCGCTATACACGCATAAGCGCGGGTACCACTGCGTCATGGTAAATAAATAATTACCATCGCTTGGGAAATATTCATAGCCGCCGCGACCACCCATGGTTAGCCTGTCGCTAATTTTATAGCTCCATTTTATATTAAAAACAATATGCTGCCCCGATTTTAACACAGCGGGCAGATCAATCCGCATCATGGTTTTATTAATTGTATAAGGCAAATCCTTACCTAAAGCATCAGTGATACTTAAAATTTTATCACCAAATCCATTATCCTCAGCCTTAATTTCTGCCCTTTCCAACGCCGAGGTTCCCGCTACTTTTGGCATAACGGTGCTGCTTTGGTAATTGGCATTGTTTAAATTGCTGTGCTGGTTTTCATCAAGCTGCATCCAGATATAATCCAGCGGATCGGGGGAGTTATTGTAATACGTGATGGTTTCGGCGCCCGTAAGTTTCAGATTTTTTTCATCGAGCGCACATTTTATATCATAATCTGCACGCTGCTGCCAGTATTTTGCACCAGGGGCGCCGCTTGCCGTCCGCTGCTCATTTGGAGTTGGCAAAATGGTGCCAAGCTACTCAAACTTGTTACCGTGATTGCTGCCCGGATTATTCTGGATATCCTGTGCAAAACCGGCGCCAATAAAGGTGCAGGCGGTAAATAGTGCGGTGATAAATTTTTTCATAGCCTTTATTTTTATTTTTTTACTCCGGAAGACCGGAAAGTCGGTAAAGTCCGGAAGATGATTTTTTCTATATTCTTATAAGTTCTTTTTCGCAAAACATGTAGCCCTCTTTAAATCTCGTGCGCCAGATGGCAGAGACTTTTTAAAAAGGGGTATCCTTTTTTTTTACCCTCTTTCTGCCGCAGGCAAAGAGAGGGTCGAACAGCGCAGCGCATTCGGGGTGAGTTAACGCCGCCATGCATTGAGGCTAACCTCGCTCGCATATCTACTCACCCGGTCTTTGCTTCGCTCGACCACCCTCTCTTCCGCAAGCGGAAAAGAGGGTAAAAAGTATAATTTCCATTCAACTCATTTCCCATTCAATAAATCCGAAATCGAACATCCGAAATCCGAAATCAAAAAGGAATTCTCTCCAATGCCATTTTTATGGATAACGCAAATACCCCGGCCGATAGGAAAAATACCCAATCGCGCCGTTTTACTTTTAAACCGTTTAAGAACAATATGCCGATAAGTAAAATTATAGCCACTACAAAAATTTGCCCCGTCTCTAACCCAACGTTGAACCCAAACAGGCCCCAGCCTATGGTTTGGTCCTGGGCCAGCATGATGCGGATAGCGTTTGCGAAGCCCATACCGTGTATTAAGCCGAAACACAAGGCAAGATAATAATTTATTCTTGCACTCTTACCGGGCGAATCAATTTGAAATATGTTGTTCAGCGCGGTGATGAATATAGTACAAGGTATTAAAAATTCAACCCATTTGCTGCTGAAACGGATTACATCATACACGCTTAAGGCCAATGTTAACGAATGCCCTATGGTAAACGCCGTAACCAGTATCAGTACCCGCTTAATGTCCCAAATTGTATAAACACATGCCAGGGCGAGGATAAACAGCTGATGGTCTAACGCATCCTTGCTGATAATATGTTCCCAGCCCATCTTAAAATAAAAACCAAAGTCGGACATTGCGAACTAAGCGTTGAAAGCACTAATTTAGAACGTTTTCTTAAGTATTAAAACCAGGATACGCTATGTGGACTATTATTTGTCAACCGCTATTATATTGTTACATATTTTTCGCCGCTTTAGTGCCCGCGAAACATGCCATTAAAGCCCCGCACCCCATACATGTAAGCACCAGCAATATTGAATACAACAGCAAGGATAATAAGCTGGAAGTGATCTGTACCATTTTTACGGACGACTTTGAAGCCGCCCTGGCCAAACAATACAACACCAAAACCGACCTCAACAAAGCGGAAATGCATACCGCCATGGATGCCCTGGTTAAAAAATACGTCGCTGCTAATCTGCACATAAATGCAAACGATGCCCCTGTAAACTTAAATTATCTGGGTTTCGAGATCAACCGCGAGGCTACTGATGTTTACCTTGAATCGGATAAAATACCGCCGGTTAAAAAGGTTGACGTGGAGGTGAGCCTGCTCTATAACCTTTTTGACGACCAGATAAATATCGTGCATATCATTGTAAATGGCGTTAGGAAAAGTGAGAAGGTGAATTATCCGGAGAAGATGGTGGAGCAGGTGTTTTGAGGGGGCGACAAGCAATAAATATTTATTAGCAACAAATAATGAACATTACCCGAATAAACATAATAGCCCATAAAACTATATGCATAATTTGTTTTGTAGCTTTATTCTTTATAGGGGTGAAAATACTGTCCGATAACCTTTATGTTAAGGGAGTATTTTCAATGACATGTTCGGGGATTTTTATCCTGCTACTGTTACAAAAACCATCGCTCAGAACCTGGCTGCAAATAGTAGCAGTTATAGTAATTGCTGTGATGATCATCGGGGAATTGGAAAGAATTTAAAGATACTCCCAATCCTCAAATCCCCCGCCCGTTCGAGGTCCGCACTTGAATGAAAATAATTGTAAGCTTCCGCGCTTACGATAATATCGCAACTATAATTTAAGCGTGGATGCTTAAATTTTAAATGTTCAAGTGCGGACGCCTGGAACGGGCGGCAGGAAAGACACTTCCACCGCACAAACCGTATAAATACGCACCTAATTGCGTATTTATACGATTTGCAGAATAGATTTAAACCCTTTATTTTTACATGTCCATTGATTAAAACCCCGCGTTGCTATTCGTTTCCATCCAGTGAAACAAGACCACCAAAATACTCCCTGATTTTTTTAAAAACAGACAGGACTACCCCGAAAATCCTTTAAAGAGTAGGGTGCGGTTGCCGAAAAGCAAATGAGTAGGTAAAATGAATTAAAAAGTGAAAAAATGGAAAAAACGAAAAAAGAGGAAAGACCCTCAAAGTCAAAACAGCATCATTCATTGCTGACAGATGTACCGGTTTCCATGTTAGAGCAAGCAATTCAAAATGTTAAACATGCGGATTTGGAGTGGTTTAACGAAAGGCGCGAAGCACGGCCTGCGAAAAAGCGGGTAGAGCCGGCGGGGGGAATTGTTTTACCGCATCATTTGAAGGAGGGAGGGAACAAACTTATTCATAAGTCGTTTAACCCCAGGGAATATGAGCTCTTATCGGGCAACCCAAAATCTATTGGGAAAAAAGCACATCCGATGTTAAGCAGGTTTTCGGGCAAAAAAATAAGGCCTGCAAACTTTGAAGCATTTTTTGGGCCGGACAACCGCTATGTTTATTACGATGACAGCTACCCATGGCGCTGCATAGGCAGAATAACCTGGGGAAATGAATGGGGAACTGCAACGCTCGTTGGTGAAAACTATGTTTTAACCGCTTCACATGTAGTTGCAGGAACCTGGACAGCTGGTCAGCCGCTTACTACTTCTATTACCTTTGTTCCCGCTATGTTTGATGGTTCGTCTATGTTAGGAGCAAGTTGGACAGCCCAGGTAACGGGTATTGCAGCCTGGCAGGAGATAGATGCAGTTGTAGGTTACGACATGGCTATTTGCCAACTGGACAAGCCAATGGGCGACTGGCTGGGTTATTTCGGATCGAGAGGCTTTGACAACGGATGGGAAAACCAACCTTATTGGTCGCACATTGGATACCCTTACGATTTGAGCGCGAACGGAGTTGAGCCATCGTTTCAATCGGGTATAACAGTTAATGATGATGATAGTGATAATTTTGATTCTTTTGAATTGGAAACCGATGCTGACGTAGCCAGTGGACAATCCGGAGGACCATTATGGGGAGTATGGAATGATGGCGGACATCAGATTATCGGTGTTTTGAGCGGTAATGAAAATGATTCGGCGGAGTATACAAATATCTTCGCGGGAGGCAGCGGGTTAAATTCACTGGTTAAATGGGGAAGGGATAATTGGAAATAACACCGCCGGGTTTGACAACTCCCAGGAGTTGTCAAACCCTTCTGGCTTATTTAAAATGATTTTATTTGGCAATGTTTTTGTCCTTGCGTATATTAGAGACCAATAAACTGTGCAACGCAGGCCCTTCTGTTAGAGATCCCTGCGGAGAATGTACTTCCTTATGAAACCATTATTTAAAGCATTATTTATAATCCCTTTAATTGTTTTTCCAGCAATTAATTATTGTCAAAAAACAATGCAAAATCATAATTTGCAGGTAAAGCATCTTACCGAAAGCGATTCCGGGAAAACATTAACTATTTCAAAAGGCCAGATTTTTACTTTAACATTGCCCAACAGGGTTGCCGGCGGGTACAGGTTTGATAAGGCACAATACGACACTTCGGTATTACGCCTGGACAAATATATTGAAAGATTACCAGCTGCCAATAGCGCCTTAGGTAGTCATGGCTGGGGGACCTGGCAATTTACCGTATTAAGAAAAGCCACAACAACTTTAAAAATTACTGCAAGCCGTCCCTGGCACGGAGGGGGTACTATAACTGAATTTTCAAGTATAGTTATGGTTAAATAAGTTTAATTATAGTTATATTTAGTACCTAAAATTGCGATAATTTCCTTTTATCCCTTGTTAATGTAAATTATTTTTTATATTTATTGTTCAATTATTAGTGAAACGTAAATAAGAGTCTCAATTACTAACAAACTAAAAATTAAAAATATGAAATCGAACCCAAAACTATCATCAATTTTATCAGCAGTAGTTGCAATGTTTATGCTTTTTGGGTGTTCTAAATCCAACCAGGTTACCCCAGTCCAGCAACAAACATCCAATTTGACCGCAGACGGCAAGCATGCCTACGGGCTTTTGACCATGACCCCGGATATGTACGCAAACGCACCTGTGTATTCAGAAGCCGCATTTAAAACTAAGTTTAGTGATTTTACTACAACTCCGCCACCGACCGCTTACACTCTTGCAACCCCTGACGTAAGGGACCAGGGCCAAATAGGTTCGTGTACAGCTTTTTGCGGTACAGAGGCTTATGAAATAGGGTACAAATACAGCTCCGCAGGGGTATTTCCCCCGGTGTTAAGCCCCGCGTGTCTTTATTACGAAGAAAGGGTTGATATTCTCCACGAGAGAATAGGGGCAGACAATGGAGCATATATGATTGACATAGGTGAAGCTTTGCAAACCTACGGAATTTGCACCGAGGCGCTTTATCCGTATCCAACCAGCGATAAGTCAATAGCTTATAAAACACCTCCATCTACAGCTGCAGTTGCCAATGCGCTGGGCTATAGAACAAGCAGTGCGGCTGTTTTGATACCTGCAAAAAGTGCAACCTTTGACCCTGTTGCCGCTGTTAAGACATGTTTGATAAATCACATACCTGTAATGATGGGATTTAATGTTTATGACAATAGAAGCACCTACCAATATTTTGAAGGTTTGAATAAAACAAGCTACACTTATAATCCGCTAACCGCCAGCGGCGCCCTTGTAAGCGGTGTAGTTTTACTTGGTGGCCATGCTACGCCCATTGTAGGGTATGACGATAACAAGCAGGTGTTCCTGGTGCAAAATTCATGGGGCACCGCCTGGGGCTACTACGGATTTTACTATATGCCATATTCAGTATTTAGCAGCACCACAATAGTACCCCAGGGAAGCGTTTATTATATTCAGTAGTTAATTTTTTAAAGCATTAGATTTGACAACTTTCAAAAGTTGTCAAATCTTTCTTAATAAGCGTAAAGCTCATTCTTGAATCTTTTTGCCAGCAAGCCGGTAGCCAGGTTGGGGTCAATATCTGCCACAATTACGCCTGCTTTTCCGTAAGTTTCGTGGGCGATGCAAGCACCATCAGGGCCTATTATCGAGCTGGCCGAATCAGGGTAACTAAATGCGTAATTGGCGCTTGCAAAGTATATGGTATTTTCCATCGCCCGCATCACCATAGCCTTTTCATAATAAGGGTTACCTTTGCCGCCCCATTCAGTAAGCAGCATGCCGTCAGTATTGCTCCCGGTGCAATGCGGGTGAAATACTATCTTGGCATCATGGCGGGCCGCCCATCTTACAGATTCAGGATAACGGAACCCTTCGTGGCAGATGGTGATCCCGAACTTTACACCGTTAACTTCAAAAATATTGCGTTCTGTACCGGGAATCCATATATTGTCTTCCGTAGGGTCTAACTGGTTTTTTGTCTGATATCCCAATACCTCGCCCGTGCCGGATATCACATGGGCCAAATTTAAAAGTCCTCCGGGATGATACCAATCCATAGGCATTATAACCGCTATAGAATTTTCAGCAGCCATTTCGCATACGCTACCCAGCGCCGACCGTAATTTTTCGGGTGAACGCTCTTCGGCCTCAAACTCCATTCCCGGATAGCCGGGAATATACGACTCAGGAAAACAGATGATTTCAGCATGTCGTTTTACTGCGTTTTTTATCAATCTTTCAATCCAGTATAAACCGTCGCTTATGGATTTTGGAAAGGGGGGCGAAGCTAATGCTATTTTCATAATAGTAATTAAATGGCAAGTAAGACCTTACAAAGGTATAAATCATAATTTTTTTTGTCCGCCTTAAAACTGTAATATTTTTGAGGCGACCAATATATCTGCCACATTTCAGCTCAATTTCTTCTTTTTATTAGCTTGTGCCTGTAGCTTATGGCCAACAATAGTATATTAGCAATAAATGAACACCTCAATGACCCCTGATAAATTAAATACGATTGCTTTCAGAATTGTATGCATAATTATATGTGCTTTTTTGATAATTGGTGGTGTCGGCGCCTGCATAAATCATCAATACATGAAAGGGGGCGTAGGATTTTTAGTTACACCGATCATTATTTTTATTGGATTGAAACCTGCTTCAATAAAAACATGGGGCTTAATGATAGCTGTGTTTGCAGTAACCATGTATTTTGTTGGCGCAATAGGTAATTAATGAAAGAGCACCCGGATATTTGGAGTTTTATTATATTTATTTTAACTTTCTAAAAATTAAGCTTTTATGAAATACTCAGTCTATTTATTCATTATCGCTATATGTTTTGGCTGTAAACATCCGGCTGTACAAAGGGAAGTAAAATTATACACCATTGAGCAGTTGTATAACAACAAAGCTATCAGCGGCGCCGGTTTTAATGCTGATGAAAGCCAGGTGCTTGTTAGCGCCAATAATACCGGGATATATAATATCTATGCCATCGCGGTAACTGATACGGCTATGAAGCCTCTAACCCATTCGGTTAAGGACTCCTATTTCGCGGTGGATTATGTTCCGGGTACAAATAATTTCCTGTACAGCGCCGATCAGGGGGGTAATGAGAACTATCATATTTATCTGCAAAAACAGGGAAGTACAACAGTCAAAGATATCACGCCCTGGCTCAACAGCACAAATAACGTTGCCGGTTGGAGCGATGATAAAAAATACATTTACATATCCAGCAACAAGCGCAACCCTAAATTTTTTGATATCTATAAGCTGGATACAGCAAGCTGGGCGCCCACAATGTTTTATCAGAATGACGAGGGTTACCAGCCCGGCCAGATCTCACATTCTGAAAGGTATATTACACTTACTAAGCCAGTAACTACAAACAAAAATGAACTTTACGTTTGCGACCTGCAAACCAAAACCCTTAAACGGCTCAGCAATGACCACAATGCCAGTTGGAACCCGCAGGCGTTTGACCGGAACGATGCCGCATTATATTATACAACTAATGACGGCAATGAGTTTACTTACCTTGTGAAATATGATCTGAGTAAGGGCAGCGCGTCCAAAGTTTATTCAACTAAATGGGATGTGAGCGGCATGGACCTGAGCTTTCATCAAAAATATCATGCCATATACATAAATGAAGATGGTAAAACCAAGATGCTGATGTTTGACCATGCCACAGGAAAACAGATAGATTTTCCCGAAATTAAAGATGGGGAGATCGAAAGCGCAGTTTTTTCTTTAAGTGAAAAAAATGTCTGCTTAGTGTAGGGAGCAGCCGCAGCCCAAATAATTTATATGTTTACAATTTTGAACAAAAGCAGTTAAAACCAATAACACGTACACTTAACCCCGAAATAAACCAGGATGACCTGGCGACCGCTGAAGTTATTCATTTCAAATCTTTCGACGGACTTGAGATACCGGCTATTTATTACAAACCCCTTAATGCAAGTAAAGATCATAAAGTAGCAGCCATGTTATGGATACACGGCGGTCCGGGTGGCCAATCGACCCCGGGATTTAACAACCAGATACAGTTCCTGGTAAATCATGGTTATGCCGTGCTTGAAGTAAATAACCGGGGCAGCAGCGGCTATGGTAAAACATTTAAAAGCCTGGATATTAAAGACCATAGCAATGGTGACTTAAAGGATTGTATCTGGGGTAAAAAATGGCTTCAGCAGCAGGATTACATCGACACAGCAAAAATAGGTATTGAAGGCGGCAGCTACGGCGGTTGTATGGTATTGGGCGGGCTGGCTTTTCATCCCAATGAGTTTAAAGTTGGGGTCGACTTGTTTGGCGTAGCCAATTGGCTGCGCACATTGCGCAGTATACCTCCTTATTGGGAAGCCGAACGCAAAGCGCTTTATGATGAACTCGGTGATCCGTATACCGCCGATAGTGTGCATCTTAAAAAGATCTCACCGCTTTTTCATTACCAAACCATTAACAAGCCTTTGCTCGTTTTCCAGGGACTGAATGATGTACGTGTGCTGCCTGTGGAAAGCAAAGAGATTGTAGAGGGCGTGAAAAAGAATGGCGTACCGGTAGAATACATTACCTACCCGAACGAAGGACACGGTTTTACCAAAAAAGAGGATCAAATTAAAACCGCCAAAGTCACACTGGCGTTTTTGGATAAGTATCTGAATAAAAAATAGTATGCAGGAGGGAAAGACCTCGATAATGGCAGGGCGCTAATCAGCGCCTGTCTGATCGATCTTCTTCACATACAATTCATCCACCATAATAATTAAAATAGCAAGCAGCGGCACAGCCAGGATAATCCCCAGGGCTCCTGACAAAGTGCCCATAATTAACTGGCTGATGAGCGTTAATGCCGGCGGGAGGTTGATCATCTTTTTTTGAATTAAGGGGGTTACGATATTGGCTACAATAGTTTGCGAAACAATATAGATCAATGCGACAATTATAGCGGTATTGGTGCTTATGGTGAAAGCCAGCAAAACGCCGGGGATCATAGCGATCAATGGGCCCAGGTTGGGGATTATCTCTAATATTCCGGTAATGAGGCCTAATACCAGTGCAGCCGGAATACCCATAATAGTTAGACCAATTGTTATCAGGATAGTTACCAGCACCATTGAAAGCAGCATTCCTTTGAGCCAACCTTTAAGCGACAGGCTGATACGATCGATAATATGTGTAACAAGCGGCTTTTTATTTGCCGGGGCCAAGGCGAGTATACCATCTTTATAAAGTGAAGGGCTGGCAGTAAAAAAAATACCCAGGAATAAAACAATATACATATCGCCCAATACGCCAAAGCTGGTACTGAAAAAAGTTTGTACGGTAGCTGCCAGCTTCTGTGAATTATCTCCGGAAGTATAATCAAGCAGTTTTTGGCCTGCGGGACTTTCGGCAAGTTTGGCTTTGGCGGTATGTATATTACGCGGCAAATTATTGCTCAACTGGGTTACCTGGTTTTGTATTTTTGCGCCTATAAACCAAGATAACAAGCCAATAATAATAATAGTCGTTGCAACGGATATGAGCATGGCGAATCGTCTGCTCAGCCCGGTTTTTTGCTGGATTATATCTCCCAGCCCATGAAAATAAACAGCCATAAGCGACCCGGCAAGTGCCATCAGCAGTACATTAAATGCAACCCGGACAACTAATATAAAAACAACCAGCAATGCTGCTATGGCAACCGTTTGCCAAACTTTGCTAATATAGGATAGCTCCTTTTTTGTGGTATCGGCTGGCTCCTTGTCTGTCGTCATTGTCCAATTACTTGTAGCATTAAATTAAAGATACTATTATTCTTTAGGAACATCGGCGATCCTGAACGAGATTACCAGATTCGTTATTTTTTTAATTTACATTATAAAAACTCACTGCTTAACCTCAACGGCAGTAATGTAATAGGTATTAGCGCCGCTTGTTATAGTGTCTTTAAAAGTAATCTGCAATTTACCGTTAATACTACTAACCGCGCCAGGTATACTTTTGGGATTGCCGGGATAAGTAAGCAGCAAATTATTTCTTGTTTGGCTCCACGTGGACGGTATTGACGACAGCCCCGGAAGCCCATAGTACTGCGCGCCCTGGGCATGCGTAGCTGTAATGAAACAGGTATCGATCCCTGAATAATTCTCGCTTGAGGTATGATCGTTATAGAAAGTAAAAGTATTATAAGCCATACAGGGATATTGAGTTACAGAAGCATTTACACCAATGCCAAAATTAGTTTGGTACGAATATAATGTCCAGTTCCCTATTACGCTGTATGTTACCGCCGCCGGTTTTTTCTCCTTTTTACAGGTAACGAATAAAAAGAAGGCCAGCAGGCAAAGCAGTATTCTTTTTGTCATGACTTTAATTGGTTTAATGATCCCAATTTAGGCATTATTTTACTTCTTATATCCAACCACATTCAAAAAAATAATGCTGGTGTGCGGTATGCCTAGTGTTTTGCCGGGAGTAACATCCGTGTATAATTTAATATAGCCATCCGTTATTCCTTTCATGGCCGTTATCGTTGATTCCCTGAATTCCGGCATAATCACTTGCCCCGACTTTCGAAAGGTCACGTTGCCTTTTTCATCAACAAAGGCAGTATACGAATAGGAAAAATTTTCGTAGGCATGATGGATCTCAATATCATAAGTGGGCGAAAGATAGGCATCATATGATTTACCGCCATCGACGTTATCCGGCACGTCTTCCTTTTTTACGGTGACAAACCTGCTTTTTGATATGAGGTTAGCGGGTTCAGTCCCGGCAAAGGCGCTGTCGCGGGTCTTATTCGCCAGTAAAGCTTTGGTCTTTATGTACAGCGTATCTTTCCGGGTAGGCCGTCTTAGCTTATCAGTGTCTGAATGTAACACATTTTTTATGTAGCTGTTGGTGTAAAAGGTCATAAAAACGTGCACCTTTTCATCGTCTATCACCTTGTCGGTAACATGCAGCACCATAAATTGCATGCTGTCTTTTTTAATATACTTAAGTTTTAGCCATGCCCAGGCCACATTGAAAATGGAATCATGATCGAACATCACGGGGGCGTTCAGAAAGCGCCCCTTTTTAGGGCTGTAAATGTTTACTGAATCAATGGATGGAAAAGATATGCGCCATTCGGGCACCAATTGATAACCCACCGGGCTGAACGAAAGGCCGTTATCAAATTGCCGGCGAACTTCGGTATAATGAATGCCCCGGATGACTTTTAGCAAATTTTTTGTGTGCAGCGCCTGTGCTTCTTTTTTAGCATTTTCTTCTTCGATCTTTTTAAAACCGCGATTGCATTTACCGGCAAATAGTAAAATGAAAATAAATATGATGAAAGTACTTCTTTGTACATACGTGGCGGCAGATGGTTTATGCATATTAAAACGAACGGAATCTAATTAAAGGCGCTAAAATAGGGTTAAAGTTGATTAAGTTGAATGGGTGAGTTGTTGATTAGTCTAAAAAAGCCGATATTTCAACTCAATCAACTAACCCAACGCCTGCTCCAAATCCTTTATCAAATAATCTGCGTCTTCCAGACCAGCATACATTCTTATTAACTGGTGCCTGCTATTATTGGGATCATAATCTTCCTTTGCAAACCCGGCTATCGAAGGGATGATCAAACTCTCGTGCCCGCCCCATGATACTGCCATTAAAATATGCTGCAGCTTGTTGCAAAAGGTTTCTATTTTTTGTATGGATGGATTTTTTAGTGTAAAGCTGAACATACTGCCGCATCCCTGCATTTGCTTTTTTGCTAATTCAACTTGCTTAAAGCCGGGACTGAATGGCCAAAGCACTTTGTCGACCTTTGGATGCTGCTGCAGCCAGCCTGTAATTGTCCTGGCCGTTTCAAAGCTGCGGTGCATTCGCAATGGCAAAGTACGCAGCCCCCTGATGAGCAGCCATGCCGAATGCGGTGAAAGCGCAGTTCCGATATTCATAAATTCGTTATTAAATATGCGGGTCAGGATCTCTTTATTTCCCGTCAACACGCCTGCTACCACATCCGAATGCCCGCCCAGGTATTTGGTTGCCGATTGTGCCACCAGGTCGATGCCAAACTTGATGGGCTGCTGGTAAAGCGGGCCGCAATAGCTGTTATCGATCATGGTCAATATACCTTTAGCTTTGGCTATTTTAGCCACTGCCTGCAAATCCTGCAGTTCATAACTGAAAGTATTAGGGCTTTCGAGATAGATGAGCTTGGTATTGGATTGAATTGCATTTTCGATATTTTCGACCTCAGATCCATCAACAAATGTAGCTGTTATACCAAATTTTGGCAGAAAATCAGTGAACAGTTTAATGGTCCAGCTATAAGGATTTTCAACAACCACGGCATGATCGCCTTGCTGCAGCAGGGATAATACAGGTACGCTTATAGCTGCTATGCCACTGCTGAATACCAGGGCGTCTTCTGCCCCATCCAGTGCTGCTAGCTTTTTCCGTAAAATATTAAGGGTTGGGTTATGTCCGCGCGAATATATCAGCGTATCATACTCATTGCTTAAAGCCTGCCTGAAATCGCTGACTGTTTTGAAAGTAAAATTGCTTGTTTGAATAATTGGGGGCGAAACGGCATTAAAATAATTTTCTCTTTCTTCTCCTAATTCATTCAGTATGTATGACAGGTCCATATTATTTTATTGGTGTTGATGGTTTCCGTTTATAAGTGCCGGCATAATAAATTATCAGCCCAAGTACATAAGCAGCAAGGCATATCAGCGCGGCATAAGGGTTATCTCTAAAAGTGATAAAAATATTAATAGTTACAAACCAGTAGGAGAGAATAAATATTGCCGGAACAAGCGGGAACCATTTTATAGTATATATCCCCGTTCCATCGAGATGTTTTGTTTTTTTCCGCAGCAGAAAGATAGCGACCGCAGCCATTGATAAACCTATCGTATCAAAAAACATCACGTATTTTAGCATCTCGCTGAATTTGGCTACAAAAAACAATACAAGGATAATTGCCGCGATAAAAAAGCTCATCCCAAATTCCTGTACCTGCGTTTTGGGGTTCACCTTTTTAAATATCGGCGGTAAAATACCATCTTCAGCCATGGCGTAGTACACCCTGGGGTTCGACAATACATTTACGTTGACATAAGCCAGCACCGAACCAAATATCATGATAGAGGTTATTTTATAACCCGTCGCGCCAAATATCACCCCAACCATTTTTGACGCCAAAGCGGGGGTTTGCTGCAGGCCGCCTATCCCCAAAATATGAAAATAAGCATAATTGACCGACAAGTACAGAAAGAGTATTACAGCAATACCGACAGCTATCGCTTTGGGTATATTGGTTTTAGCGTTAATAATATCGCCGCCAAAGTTGATGGTTTGCTGGTAACCGCCATAAGTAAAAAATACAGCCACCAGGCTAAGCCCGAAAGCAGTTACCAAATTTCCTGTATGCGGCACTGCAGGTATACTTACCGTCGGTACATCACTTTTAAAAACGGCCAGGCAAATAAGCAGGATCAATCCTATTTTAAATATCATGAGCAGGTTTTGGGCGCGGGCGCTCATTTTTATACCTAAAAAATTGATGACATATAATACGGCTACTGAAGTAATGGTAATGATCTTGGTTCCCAGGTCATTCTGCAAATTTGCCGGTAATAAAAAGGGCCTAATGTAATCAGACCCAATAAGCGCCACAGCAGCCACCGAGGCCGCATTACTGATCACCAATACCCAATTGATCATAAACGCTACCGCCGGGTGATAGCAATAAGAAAAAACTTTATAAAACCCACCCGTTACGGGATACCTGGCGCCGATCTCGGCAAAAGTAAGGGCGCCGCATAAACTCACCAGGCCGCCAAAAATCCAGGCGCCAAAAAAAATCCAGGCGTTTCCCGCTTTTATGGCAACCTCGCTGGGCGTTGCAAATATCCCCATTCCTATTACCAGGCTAATGACGATCATAGTCAGGTCAAAGCGGTTAAGTTTCGGTTGAATACTCATTTACTGATCTTCGTGTTTATTTTTTAAATTTATATTTTACTTTTGCTTAAATTACTTACTATTTATAATCCCCCTATTAATTGTTGATTAATACGAAAATTGCGTAATAATGGAAGCTATTTTGAAGCAATTTAAGCAAATATTAATTATGGCATCGCTTATGCTTTTTATCAACCCGTTAATTGCGCAGGTAAGACATTCTTCAAAACTACATGCGAAGCATCGCAACCATAATAGCCAGCTTGAAGAATTCCTTCATTTAGTTGCACAAGCTAACGTTGCTTTTGTATATCCGGAAGGTTTTAAAGAAATTAAGGCGCCTAATAATGAAGATTTTTCATTCGATTACGCTTTGGAACTCCCGGGGAAAGATTTTGAGATTTGGTTCCAGGTAAAATCGGAAAAAGAAAACTGGGCCAGTTACATACATTCTCAAAATAAGCCAAACGCAACTTTAGCCAATCCCGACTCTGCATATAACGATTTGGGTAAAGCACATGCCATTGCATTTACAGGAGAGCAGAAATATTTTGAACGAACTATCCCTCCGGATGTACTGGCCCGTTACAATGCGGATGCAGGAAAATCATACCTTTTAACCCTGCTTGATCTTCCGGCAACAAAACATTACAAATATGCCTTATTGATAACTCTTCAAAAAAATCACACCGGAACTATACTGGCAGTTTGTTTTACCAACGAAAAAAACCCGGAGTTTTTCAAAAACATCAATAAAGCGACCAATTGCCTCAAATTTAAGCCCTGACTTTATAATGCTGATAAGTTAAGACTTTCGAAAGAGGGGTAAAAAAAATACAATTTAGCTTTCATTCACCGCCTTCGGAAACTTTAGCATCAACTGCGGATCAGGAATATTTTTAAGATACTTTCCCTTTTCCGAAAAACGGCAGGCGCCCGGATAATCCCCTTGTTTGCCTTCCATATCAAACATTAGCTGGAAGTGCAGGTGGGGCGGCCAATGGCCATTTTCCTCAATATCGCCAAAGTTTCCTATTTTTTGGTTGACATGGATGGGCATTCCAACACTTAATCCGTTCAGATTTTTACGGCTTAAATGGCCATAAAGCGTATATAATGTTAATCCCCCGAGATTATGTTCCAGAATAATAGCGGGCCCATAATCACCGTGGTTATTATTATCTTTAAAGCTATGCACCTTGCCCGGCAACGGTGAATATACCGCAGTGCCGGCTTCGGCCCATAGGTCAACCCCTAAATGCAGGAAACGCGGCTCATCCACCCCATTATCAAATAGAGGGATACCGGCATAAATGGTACGGTTTTCCATGTAGCCGCCAACGCCATATCTGCAGTTATTATCGCGAAGTTTTCCAGTTACCCAGCGGTCACATTTTGCAATGTCAGCAATAGTTGCGGCAGCCAGCTCCATATTTCCGGCGGTAAGGTCTAAATGATAAAAGCGGTCTGCACCAATATCAAAATCAACCACTTTGCCAACAGCATTTGGATGAGCCTTGATATAAGTCGCTAATCGAACAGATGCATCCCCTCCTACTGTCATGTCAATTAAAAATGTTCTTTATTTTTAATAAAAAGAAGGAATCGCGCTTGAAACCAATGACCAATGACTTAATGACCCAATGACTAATGACTAATGACTAATGACTAATGACTAATGACTAATGACTTTTCATTCCGCCTGCCTGTCTTCCTTGCTTATTTTATCGAATATTTTATCCATGCGTTCAACATAGTCGCTGGTATCATCCACAAAAAACTCGAGCTGGGGGATTATCCTTACCTGGTCTTTTATACGAGCGCCAAGCTTATACCTGATTTCGTTCGAGTGCAATTTGATGGTTTGGAGAGCCAATTGCGAATTGTTGTTATTAAAGAAACTTAAAAATATCCTTGCAATAGCAAGGTCGGGCGTAACCCTTACTTTGGTTATGGTAATAAGTGTACTGGGCAAATAATTCATGCCTTCACGCTGAAATATAGCGGCCAGGTCTTGTTGTATTACTCCTGCAAATTTTTGCTGACGTTTTGATTCCATGATATTAAGCTGAAAGGTAAAAGCGGAAAGCTTAAAGCTAATATCTCCCCGCGAATTCCTTGTAATTCTTTTATGTCTTTCTCGTTTTTTTTCTTCACCCAGCTATTCACCACCTACCACTCACCACTCACCACTCACCATTCACCACTCACCTAATTACACATATCCTGCGGGATCTCCCTGGTGATCTTTATTAATTTTTTCACTACCAGCGTACTGTCGTACTCCGCGCCTAATCCATCTTTGCCCGAATGTATCTTTACACCTTCCACTTCAACATATACAGGCTCATAAGGTTTTTCGAACTTGAGCTGGGAATATTTTAATTCCAGTTGTTCGGAATTATCGGTAACCCAAAATTCCTCCCCACTATCACAATCTTTAAACGATCTTACTTCGGGGCCAAAACTGTACACCCCTTTAAAAACAACGTAATGAGTTGCTTTTCCGGAATTACCGTGGCAGGAGCATGCCCCGATAATCGTCATTAATAAAAGATACCTGCTCAGCTTTCCCTGCATTAGATAAAATTATAGGTCCTGTTTTATATCATTTAAACCTTTAATACTTAGCCTGGCGCTTATGCCCGACGCAATAACCGAAATTGCGCTTACCGTTAAAAACACCAGCCCGAAATCACTTATTCGCAGCGAAACCGGGTAAGCATCAATCAGGGACATTTTAGACCCCATTTTTACGAGGCCAAAACGCTGCTGCAATATACAAAATATCAGCCCCAAAATAATACCCGTAATGCATCCTATTATCGAGATCATCATTCCCTCGGAAAAGAATATCCGCTGTATCAATTGTTTGTTGGCGCCAAGACTGGTTAAAATTGCAATATCTTTTCGTTTATCAATTACCAGCATTGTTAATGAGCCAATTATATTAAATATAGCGATAATTAATACAAAAATCAATATCATGAAGATAAACCAGCGTTCGTAGTTTAACGTTTTATAGAGTTCGGTATTTTGTTCCCTGCGGTTTTTTACAGTAAAATTTTTGCCGGTCTTATCTTTTATATCTTCCTGTATGGCTCCCAGGTCAGTGCCGTTTTTGTAATTAATTTCTAATGAAGATACATTTTGGGGCTGACCAAGCAGGTCGCGTGCAAATTCAATCGGGGTAACAACAATATCGTCAAAATCCTGCCCGACGGCAAATACGCCCGAAGGCACGATTGACCGCACAACAAATTCGTTCAAAGGATTAGAACCGTTTCCAGCATTGCGGCTTGGCGAATATACATCGATAGAAGAGAGCCGGTCGTGTATGTTTATTCCCAGGCTGCCTTGTACATTTGACCCGATTACGGCATAATAATGATCATCCGTTTTTAAAGTAAAAGATCCGCTCTGTATGATACTGTCTAACAATGGGTCTTTTAAAAAATCGCTGCTTACGCCCTTTATCGTCCCTATAAAAGGTTTGTTATCATATTTTATCATGGCTTTTTCCTGTAAAACCTGTGTATATGAAAAAACCCTGGGATCATGATGAAGCGCATTAAAATACGGCGTGTTTGGGTCGAAAGTTTTACCCTGGCGGGGTTCAATTTTTATTTCGGGCGTAAAGTTGCTGTATAGCGAAAGGATGGTCACCTCAAAACCATTGAACACCGATAAAATAATAATTAGTGCCGCGCTCCCAATTAAAACCCCAAGCATGGATATACCTGAAATGATATTTATGGCATGCATTTTCTTTCGCGAAAATAAATATCTTTTGGCTATGTAGGCGGAAGTATTCAATTAGTGAGTGGTGAGTGGTGAATAGTGAGTTGGTGAATTAGTGATTTAGTGAGTTAGTGAATTAGTGATTTTTGCGAATCTATAGGGATCTTTCCTGGTCTTGATTCTTGACTCTTGACTCTTGATTCTTTGTGCATCAATCAGTGATTTTATTAAATTATAAACGGGTTGGTTTGTTTTTCGAAGCCGATGGTTGTCTCGGGGCCGTGGCCGGGATATACCTTGCAGTCATCGGGCAAAGTCAATACTTTTTGTTTGATGTTATTTATAAGTTGGGTAAAGCTACCTCCCGGCAGGTCGGTGCGGCCGATGCTGTTCCTGAATAACACATCACCGGCTATCAAAATGTTACCATTTTTATCGTAAAAACACAAATGTGCCGGCGAATGGCCCGGCGCGAAGATCAAGCTGAGTTCGGTATTGCCGAAATGCACATTGCCGGTTTCGGGCAAATATTCATCAGGCAGCGGCGAAACCTCGTAACGGATACCCATCGACGGTGCGTAGGCAACAACTGCTTCCAACAGCTGCAACTCGCCTTTATGGAACTTTGGCTTTAGCCTATATTGGTCAAAAATAAATTTATTGCCGAGCACGTGGTCGATGTGGCAATGGGTATTGAGCAGCAAAACGGGCTTTAAATGATTGTCACGGATGAAATTTACCACCTTGTTTTGTTCTGCCGCGGTTTCCATGCCCGGGTCGATAATGGCGCATTCCCCGCTTTCATCATATAAAACATAAGTGTTTTCCTGGTATGGGTTGTTTGTAAAAGATTGGATGTTAGCCATGCGGTAAAAATACTGTTTTTTAATTTCGGAATTCGGAATTTCGATTTCGGATTTGTAAACCCTCAAAATACAAAAAGAGGGTTTACAAAGGCTTACACATTTTAGGGTTTACATCCTTTTATTCTATTGATAATCAACCTTTTGTATGATTTACACCATTTGCTTGGGTTTACACTTTTTCGGTTACGTTTGTCGTAGGATCTTCGCGATTGGGCTCGGTAATTAATAAGTTTCCTTTTTAAACCAAAATCCTTTAATTTCAACTATTTATTTTTGCATGAGGCCGTATATTCTTGTCGTTGGAAGTTCCAATACTGACATAGTGGTTAAGGCCCATCATTTGCCTGTTCCGGGCGAAACAATTTTGGGCGGGACATTTTTAATGAACGCAGGCGGCAAAGGGGCCAACCAGGCAGTAGCCGCCGCGCGGTTAGGCGGCAATGTTATTTTTATTGCGAAAATTGGCAATGATATTTTTGGAGAACAAGCTGTTCAGTTGTTTAAAGAAGAAGGTATTGACAGCGGCTATATGATAGCGGACCCTAAAAACCCATCCGGTGTGGCCCTCATCACGGTAGATGCCAATGGCGAAAATTGTATTGTGGTTGCTCCGGGGACAAATGCTGCACTGAAACCGGCCGATCTGCAAAAAGCAGAACCAATTATAAAAAACGCAGCATTAAAATTAATGCAACTGGAAATCACTATCGAAACAGTTGAGTATGTTATCGGCGCGGCGGCTGAAAATAATGTAAAAGTAGTGCTGAACCCCGCTCCTGCCTGTTTACTTCCTGACGATCTGCTAAGTAAAGTTTCCATCATCACCCCTAATGAAACAGAAGCCGAAATGCTTACTGGTATTAAGGTAACAGATACAGACAGTGCTGAGACGGCAGCAGAAGCGCTTGCCGAAAAGGGTATTGAAACGGTGATCATCACTATGGGCGCGCAAGGCGCGTTCATGCTTCATGATGGCGCCCGGCATTTTTTCCCCGCTCCGGTTTGCAAAGCGATAGATACTACAGCCGCAGGAGATGTTTTTAATGGAGCATTGGCGGTTGCTATTGCCGAAGGGAAAGATATATTGGAGGCTGTGCCCTTTGCAATCCGGGCTGCTTCGCTTTCGGTATGCAAGATGGGCGCGCAAGCATCTGCACCGTACCGGGATGAACTTGATGAATAGCCACGGGCTTGCATTATAATGGTTTTAAGCAGGTCGTGGTGCATAGCGAACGTTAAGGAGGCTCCGATGGAGCCAAATTATTAAGGTTGCGGAGTTCTATAAACAGGATACTCCTAAAGGAGTTAAATTGAATTGACAAAATTGCTATTCTGCTCCATAGGAGCACCCTGTTTATAGAAAAAAAAGGGGGGAAGTTTTAGACTCCGTCAGGAGTCGCCTCATAGCGGACTATTTTGCCCAATGAATAACTAAAATGGATTTTCCTTTTTTGTCTTGATTTTTGTATCTTGACTCTTGGTTCTTAATCCTTAATTCCCTGCAATAACCTAATTATAAAAGATATGTTCATCATTTCAACCTATCCTGTTGCGGTAATATTCTGCGTCATCACTATGCTTTGCTGGGGATCATGGGCAAATACGCAAAAAATTGCCGGTAAAAACTGGCGTTTCGAGTTATTTTACTGGGATTATGTGATCGGCGTGCTGCTGTTTTCCCTATTTTCTGCATTAACGTTAGGCAGTTTTGGTCATGGAGGGAGAAGCTTTTTAGCCGACTTAAAGCAGGCTGACAGCGACAATATCATCAAAGCCATAATAGGCGGCATTATATTTAATGCGGCGAATATTTTATTGTCGGCTGCTATTGCCATTGCCGGCATGGCCGTAGCTTTCCCGGTTGGAATTGGCATCGCTTTGATTTTGGGCGTTATCGTCAATTACATAACCGTTCCGCAAGGTAACCTTGAATTTATTATAATCGGGATCGTTTTAATTACAGCGGCTATAATTGTGAATGCCGTGGCTTACAAAAAAGCAAGCAAAAATGAAAAGAAGCTGTCCTTTAAAGGGTTGCTGATATCGGTTTTGGCCGGCTTGCTGATGTCGTTATTTTACAGGTTCATCACATCGTCCATGGACCTTTCCAATTTTGAACATCCTGCCATAGGCAAAATGACACCCTATACTGCTGTTTTCATTTTTTCGATCGGCATATTGTTGAGTAATTTTATTTTTAACAGTATACTTATCTATAAACCGTTCCACGGCACGCCAACAAGTTATGCCGCCTTGTTTAGAGGCAAATTTTCAATGCACCTCACCGGTATACTTGGCGGTGTTATTTGGGGAATTGGTAATTCATTTAACCTGATTGCCGCAGGAAAAGCCGGACCGGCCATATCTTATGGTCTTGGCCAGGGCGCTACGATGGTTGCCGCCCTCTGGGGTGTTTTTATATGGAAGGAATTCAATAGCAAAGGTACAGAAACAAACAGTTTGATCGCTGCCATGTTCATATTATTTATAGCGGGATTAGGAATGCTGATCTATTCGGGAGTGTGAAAGAGATTTCGGATTTCGGAATTTCGATTTCGGATTTATTTTTTGAAGATTTTTGATATTAGATTTTCTTTTCCCCTCTTTCCGCCGCAGGCGAAGAGAGGGTGGTCGAGCGAAGCAAAGACCGGGTGAGTAAATTACGGAAGCGGACATTAACCCTAATGCATGGCGCAAGCGAAGCAAAGACCTCCTGTGGAGGTGAGTAAGCTATGGAACCGGGCATTAAACGCAAATGCCTGGCGCACAGTTTACTCACCCCGAATGCGCTGCGCTGTTTGACCCTCTCTTCGCCTGCGTCGGAAAGAGGGTGAGAACGGCATTTGTTTATTGAAATAATTCATGCAAAACCTAATAAAATGAAAAAGCTGCTTTTCCTATTCATCATAATTTCAACATTTAAGCCTGTTGCTGTTTCCGCCCAGGAAATCCGCCTGCAAGGCGCTACAAAAGAAATGATTGCGAGCCCTGCAGACCCGTCCCAGCAAAAACAATGGCTTGATACCCTTAAACAATGGCGTACAACCGAGCGGGAAAAGCTGAAATACGATGACAAGGAATACCGCAGGCCACAGTTCAACTGGGTTAAAACTTGTTTTATATATGCCCAAATAATGGCGCACGACCGTTATTTATATGATCCTGCGAAGGGAAAATATACAGTTGACCGCTTTCTTAACGACCTGGACAGACGTTACGGCGGTTTGGATGCTGTGCTGGTATGGCCAACTTATCCCAACATCGGCGTTGATAACCGTAACCAGTTCGATCTCGTCGCAGATATGCCCGGCGGCAAAGAAGGTTTAAGACAAATGGTCAGAGATTTCCATAAACGCGGCGTCCGCGTGTTTTTCCCGATCATGATATGGGATAATGGTACGCGTAAAATTTCAGCCACTATTGCAAAAACTATAACCAATGAAATAAAGGAATTAGGCGCCGATGGTTTAAATGGGGATACGATGAACGGCGTCACAAAAGATTTCCTGGATGCTTATACAGAGATCAATTATCCCATCGCCCTGCAGCCCGAGGTTAATTTGAGCGACCTGAAAATGATCGAATGGAACCGGATGAGCTGGGGATATTATTTTCCAAATTGGGACGTGCTTAAATTTGATTATATCCCCGGCGTAAGTCTTTATAAATGGCTTGAACCCCGCCACCAGGTACATGTAACCGACCGTTGGGCCATCAATAAGACCGAAGATCTACAATATGCTTTTTTTAACGGCATTGGCTATAATAGCTGGGAAAACGTATGGGGGATATGGAACCAGGTACCGGACCGTTATGCCGAAGCGATCCGCCGGATAAGGATGATCTACCGCCAGTTTCCCGATGTTTGGAACAGCGCCGGATGGGAACCGCACTTCCCCGTAGTTCAGGCGGGAATATTTGCGTCAAAGTTCCCCGGTAAAAATGAAACTGTTTATACGTTTGTAAACCGCGACAGCGCTATTAAGTCCGGGTTGCAAATATGGCTTCCTTATAAAAAGAGCGTTAAATATTACGATCTGTGGAATGGCGTACCGCTTAATCCCGTAAAAGTTCAGGATAAAGTAGGCCTTAGTTTCTCTACAGAGGGCAATGGCTTTGGGGCTATATTGGAACTGGATAACCAAACACTTCCTAATGGCTTGCCGCAATTTTTAGCAAAAATGAAAATTCGGGCAAAAACGCCTTTGTACAGTTTATCGGCAGATTGGAAACCACTTAGCCAGCATATTGTAGAAGCAGGTAAAACCAAAAGGCTAAAATCGGCGCCGGCCGGCATGATATTGATCCCCGCAACCAACAAGTACAATTTCGAAACAGATGGCGTAATGATAGAGGGCGACGAATTGCCAAATGCCGTGGGCGTGCAATACCCCTGGGAAAGCCATCCGCAAAGGAATCATAAAAAAACGATGGCAATAGACTCTTTTTATATCGACCGTTTCCCGGTAACAAATGAGCAGTTTAAACAGTTTATGGATGCAGCGCACTATCAGCCAAAAGACAAACATAATTTCTTAAAAGATTGGCGGCACGGAAACTATCAGGACGGCTGGGAGAATAAACCCGTAACCTGGGTTTCATTGGACGATGCCCGCGCCTATGCCGCCTGGGCCGGTAAAAGGCTGCCGCACGAATGGGAATGGCAGTATGCCGCGCAGAGAAATGACGACCGCCTATATCCGTGGGGGGCAAAGCGGGACACTACCCGAATACCACCCGCCGACACGACCCGCGATATGCGAAAACCTACTGATGTAAACGCTTACCCTGCCGGTGCAAGCCCATTTGGCGTTATGGATATGACAGGAAACGTTTGGCAATGGACAGATGAATATGTTGATGACCACACGCGCTCGGCCGTTTTAAAAGGAGGAAGTTATTACCACCCGCAAACTTCGCACTGGTATTTCCCGCAGGCGCAGGAAGTGAATAAACACGCTAAATATTTATTAATGTCGCCGGGAATGGATAGGGCTGCAACTATTGGCTTTAGGTGTGTGGTGGGTAATTGATAGCAGATTTGACAACTTTTAAAAAGTTGTCAAATCTAAATCACAATTTTACTTCTATAAGTTCCCTGCCTAATTCGTGAAAGGCATTTTCCAATTTTTCGATTTGCGCCTTGCGGGGCTTTTTTGAGCCGGACGCATAATGATGTAACTGTTTTGAATTAATGCCTGTTAAACGGTGTAAAGCTGTTTTTGTGAATATTCCTTTATAATAATTTAAAAGGCCCTCTGCATCGAAATGATAAACCAATTCATAAGCTCCGTGAAAAATGGCAGGAATATCGTCCCCATCTTCTATGCTGCTTTTAATATGTAGATCAATGGCTTCCTTAATACGTTGATTTACCTCTTTTGGGGTGCCGCCAGTTGCCACGCATCCCGGAAGCAGCGGTACGCAGGCTGAAAAATTACGGCCTGAATAATAAATATTGACTATTACTTTATTGTTCATAACGGTTACTCTTTAATTATCTGACATAACTATTTAGATAATAACCCCAGCGGGGTTAAAGGTCGGTAGAAAATATGTCCAGCGACGATAATGTGCCGTAGGTCAATGTCATTAAGTTAAGGGAAATCGCCGTCTTCACCCTCTTTCCGGCTTGCGGGAGAGAGGGTCGAACAGCGCAGCGCATTCGGGGTGAGTAAACTGTGCGCCATGCATTTGCGTTAATGCCGCTTCCATAGTTTACTCACCCGGTCTTTGCTTCGCTCGACCACCCTCTCTTTTGCAAGCAAAAAAGAGGGCAAAAAAAATAGTTTTTCTTAACTTAATGACATTGGCCGTAGGTACAAAACTTGCCTGTGGTTGCATACCTACGGCATGCTAAATTATTTTTAATCGTATTTGCTACCGACCTTTTGCACCTACGGCGCATATCATCTTTCCTTAGCTAAATGGCATTAACTTAAGCATATTCAGTGTCGTATTTTTGCTAAATGTTAAAACTGTAATTCCAGCAAAACCGGGCAATGATCTGAATGTCTCGCCTCCGGCAATATTGCCGATCTTTTAATATTTCCTTCTAATGCTTTCGTCACCATATTATAATCAATACGCCAGCCTAAGTTTTTAGCACGCGAATTTGCCCTGAAACTCCACCATGTATAATTATGCGGCTCTTTGTTCAAATGCCTAAAAGTATCCACATAGCCTGAGTTGATGAAATTTTCCATCCATTCCCGTTCTTCGGGCAAAAAGCCTGATGAGTTTGCATTTGATTTTGGATTGTGAATATCAATAGGCCGGTGACAAATATTATAGTCGCCGGAAACCACCAGTTTGGAGCATTGAGATTGCAGCAACTCCAGGTACCGGCCAAATTCATCTAAAAAACGGTACTTAAAACCTTGCCGCTCATCACCACTTGAACCGGAGGGGAAATAAACGCTCATTACCGAAACATCGTCAAAATCAACACGGATGTTGCGGCCCTCACGGTCGTATTCGCTGATGCCGCAGCCATATTCTACATGCTTTGGTGTTTTTTTCGTGAAGATAGCCGTGCCGCTGTACCCCTTTTTTTCGGCAGGGTACCAGTAGTGCTCATAACCCAATTGCTCGACCAAAGCAAGATCGGTTAAAACATCGGGCGAAGCCTTAATTTCCTGCAGACAAACCACATCGGCATCGGTAGCCTGCAGCCAGCCCAGCCAGTTTTTGCTCATCGCCGAGCGAATGCCGTTAACGTTATAGGTGATTATTTTCATGCCCCCTGACCCCCTAAAGGGGGAACTATTTGTTTTTGTTTATTGATGTAAATATAGGAACTCCATTGTAAAAATTGAAAACCGCCATTGCAACTCCCCCTTTAGGGGTCGGGGGGCCCAGGATCTTATCCAGCTGCTTACATTCCTTCTTACTCAATAGCTCAACAGTCATGGGCACATCCTCCAGCGGACGGTCGTTTTTATCTGTTTTAACGCCGGCTATGCGGTCAATCATATCAATGCCAGTAACAACTTCCCCATAAACAGTATAGCCCTGGTCCAGGTGCGGCACCCCGCCAACAGTTTCGTAATATTCCCGTTGCCAGGCCGGTATTTTACGGCCTTTTAAACGTGTTTGCTCAAGCGTATCCAGTTTCCCATCGGTAAAACGATTCCCTTCGACAATATAAAACTGGCAGCCGCTCGATGCCTTTGCCGGGTTTTCATCGCGCGCCGCCGCTAACACCCCTCTTTTATGAAAAAGACTGTCCCTAAACTCTGCCGGGATGGTATATCCCACATCGCCGTTGCCAAGTTCAGCCCCTGGTTTTGCCTTCTGCGGGTCCTTTGAATCAGGATCGCCGCCTTGTATCATAAAGTTTTGTATTACCCTATGAAATAGCGTCCCATTATAAAAACCCTGTTTTACAAGTTTTATAAAATTATCCCTATGCTTTGGCGTTTCGTTATACAAACGGATAATACACAAGCCATAACTGGTTTTTATCCGCACATATTGGTTTTTCGGCCCTTTGGCAAACGCCATTGAAAAGGCAAGAAGTAACAGGGTTGCCGTAAAAAGTTTTTTCATGTTTAAATTGGTTGATTAAGTTAGATTAGGTTGATTAAGTTGAATAGGTTGAAAAAAAACTGACAGAACGATGCACATTGGTTTTACCCACTCACCTAATCAACCTAATCTAACTTAATCAACTACTCACCAATTTGCACCAACCACTCACTTAATCAACTTAATCAACTACTCACTATCCCTCACCAATCTCCTCAAAATAATTAATAATAAGCGATTTTATCAGCATTTCCTGTTCCAAAATGGTGTAATTGGGAACAGTTTTTACAAGTTTCCAATGTGGCCAGCCATCCTGGTCTAATCCTTCGAGCTCATAAAAGCCCATCATGCTGAATAATTTGCAGTTGGCAATATGCATCAGCTCTTCCTTTTGCCGCTTGCTGAATTTCTTTGGTCCCTGGCCAAGTTCCTGCACCCCAATCAAAAACAGCATTACTTTAATGTCAGGTTTCTCATTATCAAACTCATCAGCTATTCGTTGCTGCAACGCGCTCCACTTTAAATTGATCTCCGCAGGTTTCATGGGGCAAAGATAGGCATTGAGTCATTAAGTCATTGGGTCATTAAAGTCATTGAGTCATTGGGTCATTGGGTCATTGAGTCATTAAAGTCATTGGGTCATTAAGTCATTTGGGCAGTAAGATATAAATTGAATAGCGATTATTATTAAACATTATATGCTTGAAACAATGACCTAATGACTCAATGACCCAATGACCTAATGACCAATGACACAACAAAGTTGCATTTAACAATATTGTTACAATAGGCAGTTAGGCGGAAACTTTTATTAACTACTTTTGTTGAAATTTATAAAAAGAGCAAAGCCCGGTTTGAAAAGGACTAAATATCATATTATCTGTTCGTGGATATTGCTGGTCTGTTTTGTTGCAGGCCAGTATATGGTATATGCCCATCAGCACAATATTTCCAATGGAGCCACTAAAACCCATGGAATTTCTAAAAACATAACGCAGCAAACCGTTAAGGAAAAATGCTATTTGTGCGATGTTATGCACCATAACGCGATGGTTGCAGGTGTAGCTTTGCATGTTAACCCGGTTAAGGTTATTGGCCATGTTTTTAAAAGCTTTGAATATAGCTTTACGAACATCCGGCTCGTTCTCTCAGGCGACCGCGCCCCTCCCCTGCCAGGCTATTTGGTGTAAAACCAAAATCCTTTTGAAGCATCAAATTGAAATAGTTTATTACCAGTTTTAATTCATGCATTAAAAAGTTTCTCAGAGGATTTTATCACGGTTTTGTTAATTAAGCTATTCGGGGTAAAATCTCATTTTCAAATAAAATTTCCATTAAAATTAATATGCCGGTCAGAATTCGATTATCAATATTATCCATAATTCTTTTTTTCACTACAACAGTTTCCATCGCTGCAGGGAAATCAGGACCAGGGGACGGTGTTATAGGGACATTAACCGGGACAGTAACCGACAAGGCCGATGGCAAGCCAATTATTGGCGCTACAGTGAGTGTCCCGGATATAAGAAGCGGTGCAATTACCGATGTAGACGGGCATTACAGTTTAAATAATTTACCCAGGGGGATTTACCTGGTACAGGTTAGCTATTTAGGTTATGCTACTTTTAGTCAAAAAGTCGATTTTACAAAAACAACGATACTTAATGTACAATTACAAGCCTCATCAATTGAAACGGGGGAAGTAGTTATTACCGGTGTAAGCAAGGCTACCGAAATAAAGCGGGACCCGGTGCCTATGGTTGCCGTTGGTAAAGCCTTTTTGGACGAACGATCTGCATCAGGTAATGTTATTGATGAAATAGCCAATTTACCGGGAGTGAGCGCGGTTACTACCGGGCCGAATATCTCGAAACCATTTATACATGGTTTAGGTTATAACAGGGTTGTTACCGCCGAAGACGGTATTCGCCAGGAAGGCCAGCAATGGGGGGACGAGCATGGGGTTGAGGTTGATCAGAACTCCATCGACCGCGTTGAAGTTATAAAAGGCCCGGCAAGTTTAAGTTATGGGTCTGACGCTATCGGAGGCGTAGTTAATTTAATTACTCCACCGCCAGTTTCAGATGGCCAAATCTTAGGATCGGTACAGGGCATTTACGGTACAAACCAGGGATTGATTAATAGCTCGTTCAGGTTATATGGAAATCAAAACGGATTGGTTTGGGGAACGATCATATCCGGTAAAGAAGCAAAGGATTATCAAAACCAGCATGATGGGCGCGTTTATGGTACAGGTTATAAGGAAGGAGATGCAAGGGTGATGATCGGGTTAAATAAATCATGGGGGTATTCGTATTTGAACGCATCCATATTTGATGATTTCCAGGAAATTCCGGATGGCAGCAGGGATCCTGTTACCCGTCAATTCACAAGACAAATAACTGATTCAGATACTTTCCGGCCCATTGTGCCCGAATCGATATTAAATTCGTATGCCATTACACCTTTGCACCAGCATGTTCAGCTTTACCGCATTTATGATAACAGCAACTTTACGCTGGGCAACGGAAACCTCATCGTTAACCTGGGCTACCAGTTTAGCCACCGGCGGGAATACACGCATCCTGCCGAACCCGACATTCCAGGCTTAAATTTACAGCTGCGTGCTTACACCTATGACGTCAAGTATAATTTTACCTCGGGGAATGATTATGAAACCACTTTCGGCGTTAATGGGCAGTACCAGGATAACGCTATCGGAGGGGCTACCGTTTTCCCGATTCCCGCCTACCATCAATTTGACATCGGCCCTTTCTTCATAATTAAAAAGAGTTATGGAAAATTAGACCTTTCGGGCGGAGCGAGGTATGACAGCCGTTCGTTTACCGGGCAGGCTGCTTATGTTGATACGACAAATGTATTCTATCCATCACTTTATACAGGCCCCAATCCTACAGGTACGCCAAATGTGTATCAGCATTTTAGTGCCTTGAATAAAATATTTTCAGGCGCAACCGGGAGCTTCGGGGCTACATATAACTTTTCTGGTCAATTTTTATTAAAAGGGAACATTGCACGCGGATTCCGTGCCCCAAGTATTGCCGAGTTATCTGCTAATGGCGCTGACCCCGGTTCGCAGATCTATCACGTAGGCAACAGCGATTTTAAACCCGAATTTAGCCTGCAGGGAGATATTGGCGCTTTCCTTACGCTTCCAAATGTATCGGCAAGCATTGAGCTTTTCGATAATAATATACAAAACTATATTTTTCAGCAGCAAATAGTTGATGCGCAAGGCAACCCTGAACATGTAAACCCCGACGGCTCACCCAACCCTAATGGAATATACAGTAAGTTTACCTACGTGCAAAGCAGGGCGCGCATTGACGGCGGCGAGTTTTATTTAGATATTCATCCCTTTCCCTGGCTGCATTTCGAAAACTCCCTTACCTTAACTTATGGTTCAAATCTTGGCAATGGAGGCGCGGTGCCAGACAGCCTAAAGTATTTGCCATTTATCCCGCCGCTGCATACCCATTCGGAGCTGCGCGGCACGTTTGCAAAAGGGTTTAATAATTTAAAAAATGTTTACGCATTTGTTGGGTTTGATCATTTCAATGCACAGGACCGGTTTTTTGCAGCTTATGGCACAGAAACCTATACATCGGGCTATAATTTATTAAGCGCAGGCATTGGCGCCAATTTAGTTAATGCTGCCGGAAAGAAAGTTGTGGAACTGTTTATTGAAGGAACCAACCTGGGCGATGTAAACTATCAGTCGAACATGAGCAGGCTGAAGTATTTTGACAATGCAACCGTACCTCCAGGTGTACAGCCCGGTATTTTTAATATGGGCAGGAATATAAGCTTTAAAATTGTGGTGCCGTTTGATTTGTCGCCGCACGAGAAGGCGGACCGGGATTAAGCAGATTTTACAGATTTTATAGAAATTATAATCAGAAAAATCAACTGAATCCAGGTTCAGACAAAATATCCTCCACTGTCCGCTTGTCCTGTAGCCCTGTTTTCATATTTTTTATGGTGAGCAGACCGCTTGCTATCTCTTCGCTGCCGATGATCATGGTGTAAGGGATATTTTTATTGTTAGCGTATTCCAGTTGTTTTTTTAGTTTGGAACCTGCGGGGTAAAGTTCGGCACTGATGTCCTTCCTGCGCAATTCCTGTAAAATTGGCAACGCGAATTTTTCTCCTTCTTTATCAAAGCAGCAAATAAGTAATCGGGTTGATTGGCCGGACGAAGCGGGGAATAGATTAAGCTCGTCCATCACATCATAAATACGGTCCGCGCCAAAGGAAATGCCAACGCCTGTCAATTTCTCTTTAGCGCCGAAAAACCCGGTAAGGTCATCATACCTGCCGCCGCCGCCAATGCTGCCCATGGCAACCTCATTTGTTTTCACTTCGAATATGGCGCCGGTGTAGTAGTTTAATCCGCGGGCTAAAGTAATATCCAGTTCTAAGTTTGCAGTTTGCAGTTTGCAGCTTGCAAGGTAGTTTAAAACCGTTTCTATCTCATCACAGCCTTTTAAACCGATATCTGAATTGATGAGTGCAATCCGCAAACTTTCCAGCTTTTCTGCATTTGAGCCTTGCAGCAGGATAACCGGTTTTATTTTTTCTATGTCCTCTGCTGAAAAGCCTCTTTCCCTCAGCTCTTTTATAACACCGTCGAGCCCTATTTTATCGAGCTTATCAATGGCTACTGTGAGATCAATGATATTGTCAGATTTATCTATAATTTCAGCTATGCCCGACAGTATTTTTCTATTGTTGATTTTTATAGTGAAATCTTTTAATCCAAGCTTGCTTAAAGCCTCGTCATAGATCAGCACAAATTCGGCCTCGTTTAGCAAGGAATCAGAACCAACCACATCCGCATCACACTGATAAAATTCACGGTAACGTCCTTTTTGCGGCCTGTCGGCACGCCAAACCGGCTGCACCTGGAAACGCTTGAACGGGAAAGTTATCTCGTTTTGGTGCTGTATAACGTAACGGGCAAAGGGGACGGTAAGATCGTAGCGGAGGGCTTTACCGGAAATTAATGGGGTAAGTTTTTTAAAATCATCAATAAAATTTGATTGATTAATATTACCATCGGATAGAAAATCCCCTGTATTAAGAATTTTAAATATCAACTTATCCCCCTCATCACCATACTTCCCTGTTAAAGTTGACAAGTTTTCCATAGCGGGCGTTTCTATCTCCTGGTAACCATATTTACGGAAAACGCTTTTAACGGTATCGAAAATAAAATTGCGGCGCACCATTTCGGTTGGTGAAAAATCCCTTGTGCCCTTTGGTACTGATGGTTTGATGGATGCCATAGGCGCCAAAGTTAACACGATTTTTCACTTTTTGTATGTTTTTAAAGGTGTTCAAGAGGGCTTCGCCGTTTAAGGATTTTAAGGATAATCAGGATTATTACCGCGCAAAAAAATCCTACAATCTTCAAATCCTATGAATCTTAGTCAACACGATTTAAGGATTTTAAGGATTATCAGGATTATCACCGCGCAAAAAAATCCTACAATCTTCAAATCCTATGAATCTTAGTTAACACGATTTAAGGATTTTAAGGATTATTACCGCGCAAAAAAATCCTATAATCCTCAAATCCTATGAATCTTAGTTAACACGATTTAAGGATTTTAAGGATTATTACCG
>DAIOXE010000012.1:0-59980 GCA_036758125.1 Mucilaginibacter sp. | reverse complement strand
CGCAAAAAAATCCTATAATCCTCAAATCCTATGAATCTTAGTTAAATTAGGCGCATGAACATTATTGTACAAACGCCCCGCCTGATTGTGCGTGAATTTATCCCCGAAGAAGAAACGTTATTGGTTGATCTGTACAAAGATGAAAGAGTAACCCAATATGTAAATAAACGCAGCGAAGAAGAAACACGGAAACAATTTGCGGAAGCGCTGACACAATACGAAAACGAAACAGGTTTAGGGCGATGGGGCGTATTTAACCCGGCGGATAATGATTTCATAGGAATTTGCATACTCAAACCGGCCGACTCTGACCCTTCGCGCATAGAATTGGGCTACGTGCTAACCCCAAAGTACTGGGGGCAGGGTCTTGCGACAGAACTATCAAAAGCGTTAATATTTTATGGATTTGCTGACAAAGCATTAACCGAAATATATGCATGTACATATCCTAAAAATACGGCTTCTCAAAACGTATTGTTGAAAGCCGGTTTTGCAAAACATGGAAATATTTTTTGGCATGGGGCCGATCTGATGTTTTTCAGACTTAAAAACGGCCAGCCCCCTCTATATCTCCCCCGGTAGGGGGAGCCTTTTTAATCGCTAAAGTTCAAACAAGCATTAGACAAATCTTTCAAGTCGGCTTATCTCAGGTCAGCAAAATAATTGAAATTTGAAATTATGCACACTATCATACAAACCCAACGGATAGTTATACGTGAGTTTTTATCTGGGGAGGAAAACATTTATTTAAGCCATTTTAATGACGAATTGGTTACATTATACCTTCCCAAACGCAGCAAAGAGGAACGCATTGATATTTTTCGGAAAGCTTTAGAAAAATACAAGACAGATAAGAAATCAGGAACATGGGGTATGTTTAATAGAGCCGGTGGTGATTTTATCGGAAGTTGCCTGTTGCGCCCGTTCAACAATGAGCCGGGAATACTTGAATTAGGCTATAGCATGGAACGGAAATATTGGGGCGCTGGTATTGCCACTGAAATGGCTATCGCTATGGTTGCTTATGGTTTTTCTGGCAAGAATACTTCAGAAATTGTTGCAGTTACCGTTTTAGAAAACCTGGGCTCACAACGCGTACTCGAAAAAGCCGGCTTTAAGCGTATGGATAATCTGCTCAGAGACGGAGAAGAACTGGCTTTTTTTAAAATTGAAAACGCCTCACCCAACCCTCTCCAAAGGATAGGGCTCCAAAACGTTTAGTTCAATTGGAGAGAATTATTCATATTATTATTTGTCTTTTAACGGCATTCATGAGGGCTTCGCCGTTTAGGCGCGGCGTTTACCATTAATGGGCTGGCGGCAATGTCGCCCCGGCCTGGCTGAAATAAGTATTCATGGATCATCGACTAAAACTGCCTGCTGCCCGCTGAAAACTGCAAACTAAAAATTCTCCAACTCCCATTTTAATATTTACTTATAAATCTTATCTTTGCGCCGCCGAAATAGCGGTAGTTTTATATCTCCGCTTATTTCGTTGTAAATACATTAAAATACCAGGTTATATATGCCAAACATTGGAAAAATATCACGGATCATCGGTCCGGTAGTTGACGTAAGCTTCGCCGACAACGCCCATCTTCCTAAAATTTACGATGCATTAGAGATCACAAAAGAAAACGGCCAAAAGGTTATTTTGGAGGTTCAGCAACATTTAGGCGAAGATCGTGTACGCGCGATTGCTATGGACTCAACCGATGGGCTGCTTCGCGGGATGAAGGTTGTCGATCTGGAATCATCTATTAAAATGCCGGTTGGCGAAGATATTAAAGGCCGTGTATTTAACGTAGTCGGCGATGCTATTGACGGCATCACTAACCTTGATAATACCAATGGCCGTCCGATACATGGTAATCCTCCGAGATTTGAAGATCTTTCAACCGAAACTGAAATACTTTTTACAGGTATTAAAGTTATCGACTTATTGGAGCCTTACAGTAAAGGCGGTAAAGTAGGTTTGTTTGGCGGTGCGGGTGTTGGTAAAACTGTTTTGATACAGGAGCTGATCAATAATATTGCGAAAGCATATTCGGGTTTATCAGTATTTGCCGGTGTAGGCGAACGTACCCGTGAAGGTAATGACCTGCTGCGCGAAATGCTTGAATCGGGCATTATTAAATATGGTGATGAATTTATGCACTCGATGGAAGAAGGCGGATGGGATCTTTCCAAAGTTGATCCCGAAGCATTAAAAGAGTCAAAGGCAACCTTCGTTTTCGGACAAATGAACGAGCCTCCCGGCGCACGTGCACGTGTGGCGCTTTCAGGATTAACTATCGCCGAATATTTCCGCGATGGCGACGCTGAAGGCAAGGGCCGTGATATATTATTTTTTATCGATAACATTTTCCGCTTCACACAGGCAGGTTCGGAAGTGTCGGCCTTGCTTGGCCGTATGCCATCGGCGGTAGGTTACCAGCCGACACTGGCAACGGAAATGGGCACCATGCAGGAACGTATCACCTCAACAAAACGCGGCTCAATCACATCCGTACAGGCGGTTTATGTACCTGCGGATGATTTGACCGACCCTGCACCGGCCACTACATTTGCCCACCTTGACGCTACAACCGTATTGTCCCGTAAAATTGCTGAGCTTGGTATTTACCCTGCCGTGGATCCCCTGGATTCTACCTCGCGTATCCTTAGCCCTTTAATTTTAGGTGATGAGCATTATAATACAGCGCAACGGGTTAAAGAAACATTGCAGCGCTACAAAGAGCTGCAGGATATCATCGCCATTCTTGGTATGGATGAGCTAAGTGAAGAGGATAAATTGGTGGTATCGCGCGCACGCCGCGTTCAGCGTTTTCTTTCACAGCCCTTCCATGTTGCCGAGCAGTTCACCGGCTTAAAAGGCGTTCTGGTTGATATTAAAGACACCATTAAAGGCTTTAACATGATACTGGATGGTGAAGTGGATGAGTACCCCGAAGCGGCATTCAACCTGGTTGGCAATATTGACGAAGCTATAGAAAAAGGCAAAAAACTGTTGGCGGAAGCTAATGGATAAGATAAGAGAATAGAGATTGGAGATTGGAGATTAGGAAGCCAATGTGTTTCTCACATCTCACATCTCACATCTCAAATCTAAAAAGCAATGACACTAGAGATTCTTACTCCCGACAAAACCATTTACGAAGGCGAGGCCACATCGGTAAACCTTCCGGGCACTATGGGATTTTTTGAAATAATGAATAACCATGCGCCCATCATCAGCACCTTAGAAGATGGCAAGGTAATCATACGCGGCGGCAGCGGCGGCAGAGAGCAAACGCTGATGATAAAAGGCGGCGTTGTTGAGGCCTCAAATAACAAAGTGGTTATTTTGGCCGAAGGAATCATGCATAAATAAATTTGCCAATCTTTGTGATACTGGAAATCTCGCTGTCCGGGTTTCCAACTACGGATGACTATGCCTTGAGACTTTGTCTCCCACCAGGAGGTAGCCCAGCCACAGAGCTACTATTCTTGGCAAAAAACCAACCACAATTAAAATCAGAATCAAGAACAATTGGAATACCGGCTTGTTACAAAGGTCGCACCCTGTCATTATCATTAATTTAAAAATATGGAAAACTCAAAGCCTGCCCCGATAACACTTAACGGCGAAGACGGCCAAAATGTGTCGGTATTTGGCGATACTTACCGCATTCTGGTTACCGGAAAGGAAACAGGCGGCGCCTTTGCGACGATTGATATGCTGGTACCGCCCGGCGGCGGGCCAGGCCCGCATTCCCATGCGGATTTCCAGGAGACCTTTTATGTTATTGATGGCGAGATTGAGGTAAAATCGGAAGCATCAACCTATATCGCAAAAAAAGGTTCTTATGTAGTTATTCCAAAAGGTGGGATTGTTCACAGCTTTAAAAACAAAACGGATACATTGGCGCACCTGTTATGTACGGTCGTTCCTTCGGGGCTTGAAGAAATGTTTATCGCAATAGGTAAGCCGGTATCGCCGGGTTCTTTTTTACCGCCGCCACCAATGGATCCGCAAAGCATAGAAAAATTAATAAAAGTTGCAGAACAATACGGCCAAAAAGTATATCCGCCGGATTTTTTAGGGTAGCGCCAGGCGACTTATAATTGCTGTGAGGGCTCTTGAGATATGCCACGGTTTTCGTCAATAATAATGCACTCTTGATAAACTTACCGCCAATAAAATTATTAATGTAGTTCCAACGGCTGCTATACCCCCAATGAGTAAGGCATGTCCCGTCGGATGGGCCCGTTGATGGTACGATTTGCTATAGGCCTCGAACCGGAATGTTTGCACATAAACTGAATCATTTAGCAAGGCAGGATCGGAACTATTAGCCGCATCAGGTTTAAAGTAATCCGAAGCAGCGGGGAAATGTTCGGCTTTAAACCTTATCAGCATAGCCTTCGATAAACTAAACCTTTGCGCATCCTTTTGCGCGGTTTGCTGGTCGGGACCGGAATAAACAGTTGGGCCGACACCAGGTCCACGATACAGAAGATTGTGCAGGGTGGGGAAACTTCTTTGATCCAGTACATTATCAAAAGCCAGCAACCGGTAAGTTTTTACAAAAAGTGAATCAGCAAGCAGGACTTTAGGCGTTCGGCGGGAATCCGGACTAAAATAATCAGAGGTAGCCGGAAAATGTTCCGTTTGGAATTTTTTAAAGTTTTTATTATTTAGCCTGAAACGAAGTGAATACCGGCGTGCCGCATTAATAACTTCGGTTGAATCTTCATGTGTTTTTTGGGCTTTAACATTTTGGCTGATGCAAGTGGTGCAGATAGCTATCGCGACAGCAAATAACAGCGATAAGGTTTTTTTCATGCTAATCATTATACTAAAATATCCTCCGCTGTATCACCGCCATAAACCTATCCTTAAACTTTTCGCTGATGGGTATTTGTTTGTTTGCAATATAAATGTGGTTATCCTGTATCTTATTTAATTGTTTGGTATTAACGATATATGAATTATGCACCCTCACAAATGGGGATGCTAATTGTTCATCTATGTCTTTTAAACGGCGGTAAATGAGTAACTGGCCGGTTGTGGTAACCAGCCGCACGTACTCCTTTTCGCCTTCAAAATATTGAATGTCTTCTAACAGGATTTTTCTGATCTCCTTACCCGATTTTACAAAAAAGTATGCCGCATCGGTTGAATTAAGCGGTTTACCGTTCACCTCGTGACTGGCAAAATATAACTCGATCTTTTGCATAGCTGTAAGGAAACGTTTAAGGGTTATGGGTTTTAACAAATAGTCAATGGTTTCGAATGTATAACTTTCGGCAGCATATTCAGAGTAGGCGGTTGTGAACACTATTTTTGTATCTTTTGATAATAACCCGGCCAGCTCCATACCGGTAAGCTGCGGCATATTGATATCCAGGAAAATAAGGTCGGGTTTGTTTTCTTTCAAAAACGACATGGCCTCCAAAGCGTCATAGCACTTCCCCAAAAGCTGCCATTTGGTATTTTGATGGATCAGTATCTCCAGCAGGTTTACCGCATTGGGCTCGTCGTCAACAATAATACAACTTAAATTCATGTTAAAGGGACTTTTAAAAACGCGGTAAATAAATGATTGGAGGTGTCAATATTCAGTTCAAACTTTTCTCCATATAAAAAGCTTAAGCGCTTGCGTAAATTTTTTATACCAAACCCACTTGGTTCCAAATTTCCCGGCTTGTCATATATTCGGTTTTTAGTTTGAAACACCAGGCAGCCGTTTTGTTGCACTAATGATATCTCAATTTTATTTTTACTGCTCGATTTATCTATACCATGCTTAAAAATGTTCTCAACAAACGTCATCAGCAGCATAGGAGGAATACGGAGATCGGCGTTACAATCTTTTATAAAATCCATTTCAATTTCATGCCTGATCCTGATCTTTTCCAAAGCAATATAGTTTTCCAAAAATTGTATCTCCGTTGTTAATGAAACTTCATCTTTAGGGCTTTCATCCACAAAATACCGCATAATATCCGATAGCCGCTCAATCAGTTTTGCGGTACGGGGCGCCTCGCGGTAGGCTTCATAATAGATATTATTAAGCGTGTTAAATAAGAAATGCGGCTGTACCTGCGATTTTAAAAGGTTCAGTTCCGCCTGGCTTTTTTGTACCAATATTTTTTCTGATTGCCGTTTTAACTCAAAATAGGCAATGGCGACCCGGAAAATAAAACTGAGTATGTATGTTAAAAACCCGGCTACAATAAAGTTAATTATGGACTCCAGTGTCATCTTTTCTTGCATGGTGGGGTAATAACTGTTGTACAGGGCGGTTAGTAAATACCCCCTTGATAATCCCGAGGCCACTAAAAGTACGATAACACAAATAACATACAATGCCTTTTTCCCTCTTTGGTACAAGCGTGGAAACAGGAAACTGATATTTGCATAAATAACAATGGCATAAAACGAAATATTGATTAACGTATAACGACAGGCATGATAAAATCCCCCTTCGGGCAGTATAGAAAAAAAGATGATAAAAAAAACTGCGATCCACACCAGCCACTGAAGCTTGGTGATAGTTGACATCCCGCTTTTTAATTTCATTTTTAAATGTACAAAGCTTTTTTATTTTGGCTATGTGTTTTCAATAATCAGGCATGTTTATTTAATGAATGCACGGTGTCCTGCCATTTCAGCTATTGATTTTATTGGCCTGATGGTTAAAAATAAAGCCGGATGGGTTGAAATGATTTGGCATAAAAAGGAATAAAATCCAGTTTTATTGAATAATTTTTTCTTATCCTATTCTTAAACAAAAAACTCACATGAAAAAGATTTTTAGTGCCTGTATAATCGTGGCAACTCTTCAATTCGCAGCAGTTGGCATTGCAAATGCACAACTTACCTCATTGCCCGATGCGGGCAATAAACGGGCATCGGTAAGCGAACAAATAGGCATCACTGACGTTACTATTCATTATAACCGTCCGCATGTTAAGGGAAGGGAAGGACATATTTGGGGCCAGCTTATCCCGGTAGGGTATGTCGACCAGGGGTTTGGCACTTCAAAATCAGCCCCATGGCGTGCAGGGGCAAATGAAAATACCTGGATCGAATTTTCGACAGATGTGATGATCGAAGGGCAGCCTTTGCCTGCCGGCAAGTATGGTTTTTTTGTGGCTTACGACCCGAATGAGTGCACTTTGATATTTTCAAAGAATTCCACTTCGTGGGGAAGCTTTTTTTATAAACCGGAAGAAGATGCGCTGCGCGTAAAAGTAAAGCCTGTACCAGCTGATAAAAGCGTGGAATGGCTGAAATATGAGTTCGCCAATCAAACACCTTCCAGCACCGTTGTTCAATTGGACTGGGAAAAATTAGTGATCCCCTTTAAAGTTGATGTCGATGTAGTAAATACACAGCTTGCATCGTTCAGAAGGGAATTGCGCAGCGAAAAAGGCTTTACCTGGCAAAGCTGGGATCAGGCGGCAGTATTTTGCGCGCAGCATAAAACGAACCTTGAGGAGGCTTTATTATGGACAGACCAGGCGGTAGGCCCGGATTTTGGCGGCAGCCAGAGTTTCCAGGCCTGGAGCACCAGGGCAATGGTGCTTGACAGTTTAGGCCGGGGTACCGAAGCTGCACAGGCTATAAAAAAAGCCCTGCCTTATGGGAGCCTTAATGAATTGTATTTTTACGCGAGAGGATTAACAAGGGCTAAAAAAGGGAAGGAAGCTTTTGAGGTATTTAAAATAAACTACGATAAACACCCTGATGAATTTTTAACGAATGCAGGCATGGCAAGGGGATATTCGGCCGTTGGCGACTACAAAAAGGCTTTGCCATACGCCCAAAAAGCAAGGACACAGGCAACCGGCACATTCAATATAAATACGCTGGATAAAATGGTTAAAGACTTGCAGGATGGCAAGGATGTGAATTGATTGGAGAGATTAGAGGTTGGTGATTAGAGATTAGGAGAAGTCCGTAAAGTCAGTAAAGTCCGGAAGAAGCTGCTACAGTGAATAGTCCGAAAGTCCGGAAAGTCGGTAAAGTCCGAAAGAAGCTGCAGTGACCAATGAACTAATGAACCAATGAACCAATCAAGAGAAATTATATTTGGTGCGCTCATTGCGTGGTGCACCATTTTTTCATCATCCGGCCAAAGCGCCCAACCTGCAACGATTTCACAAAACATCATTGCCACCGGCTCAATGCCTGAAGTATTTTTACAGGAAGGGGTGTCAACGCCAAATAATGAGTCGGCGCCAACCTTTACGCCCGATGGCAATACGGTATATTTTGAAGATGGTCGGAAAATCTGTTTTTCAGAAATGGTTGACAGGAAATGGACCAAACCGAAATTGGTTTCCTTTTCGGGACAATGGAAAGATTGGGACCCATGTCTCAGCCCTGACGGAAAACGGTTATTTTTTGTTTCAAACCGCCCATTAGATGGGGCGCCAAAGGACAAGCCCCAAAAAGACAATTAACATAACGTGAGTTCGATATAAGCTCACTGTTCGCCTCACCCCAACGCTCTCCAAAGGAGAGGGTGCCCAATAACGAGTTATACTGCTGAAAATTAACCATTTTGCATTGAAGTCCTCTCCTTTGGAGAGGATTTAGGTGAGGCGAAACGGAATGCCTGAGTTAAAAAATTATATCGAACTCACATTAAAATAGTGTCATGTCAATCAGAAAATGTCGTTTAGTCTCAAGTCAAAAGTCGTAAGTCCTAAGTAAAAAGAACGAAAATGACTTAGGACTTTCGACTAAAGACTTGTGACCTGACCCTAATCTCTGTCCCTGGTCAGCTTGGCTATCGTTAAGGGATTTTCCTCGAGTTCCAGCGTTTCCCGGCGATGTTTAACTATATGAATGGCGGTAAACATAGCTTCGCGGAATGAGACCTCCGATGCCAGGTTTTTACCGGCAATATCGTAAGCTGTTCCGTGGTCGGGCGAGGTGCGCACAAAGTTTAAACCCGCCGTAAAATTAACCCCCGATTCAAAAGCGATCTGCTTAAATGGTATCAGGCCCTGATCGTGGAACATGGCCAGCACCGCGTCAAACTGTAAATAAGTTGCATTGGCGAAAAAGCCGTCTGCCGGGTAAGGGCCGAACGCCAGTATGTTATTATTCCTTGCTTCTTCTATGGCCGGTATAATAAATTTTTGCTCTTCATCGCCAATGAGGCCGTTATCGCTTGCATGGGGGTTTAAGCCCAGCACCGCTATTTTGGGTTTGCGTATCCAAAAATCATTACGCAAGCTGTTCTCCATAAGCTTAAGCTTAGCCAGTATTTTTTCGGTAGTAATGCTTTCGGCAACTTTTGCCAATGGGATATGCCCGGTAACTACGCCAACCTTTAGGGTGTCGCTTACCAAAAACATTAATGATTCTTCGGCACCGGCACGCCCCTGCAAATATTCGGTATGACCGGGAAAATTAAACTGGTCGTTTTGGATAGTGTCCTTATTAATTGGCGCGGTAACCAGCGCGTCTATATCTCCGCTAATAAGATCATTCGTTGCTCTTTCTAATGAAATAAAGGCATACTTGCCTACCTCCGGATTAACAACGCCAGGCTCGATCTTTACATCTTCTTCCCAGCAGTTTATCATATTGGGTTTCTTATGATCTTTACGGCCTGTAACCTCCGAAGGATGGTTGATCACAAAAAAATTAAGGTCGTCAACGTGGGTTGTGCGGCGATAAAATGACGCCACTTTTGTATGCCCATAAACAATCGGTATGCAATAATCATAAATGCGGCTATCTGCCAGCGTTTTAATAATTATTTCTAATCCTATACCATTCACATCGCCTATGCTGATCCCAATTTTTATCATAATAATATGATTTCACCGATTTTGTTTGTCATTAGGTCATTAAGTCATTGGTCATTGCTTTTTTCCTTTCGCCTTTTACCTAATCATGCAAATAAAAGATTTTAAGTCCGTAAGTAATGATTAAAGGACAAATATGTATAATTTGCCGCAATATTTGAATGAATAATGACATTAGTAAGAGCAAAAAAGTACCTGGGGCAGCATTTCCTTACTGATAAAAATATCGCTGCTAAAATTGTGGAAAGCCTGCGGCCGGATAACAGATACAGCCAGGTGCTTGAAGTTGGCCCCGGTATGGGTATCCTTTCCGACTTTTTGCTGCAAAAAAATGAGTACCAGGTTTCCTTAATCGATATTGATACCGAGTCGTATGAGTATCTTCAAAAAAAATACCCACAATTAGACAAGCGCCTCATCAACGCCGACTTTTTAGGGATGGATATTGCGACCTTTTTTTCCGGGCCTATGGCCATTATTGGTAATTTCCCATATAATATATCTTCGCAAATACTTTTTAAGGTGCTTGAAAACCGCGGGCAAGTTGTAGAAGTGGTCGGCATGTTTCAAAAAGAAGTTGCCGAACGCTGTACCGCAAAAGCGGGAAGTAAAGAATATGGCATACTCAGCGTTTTTTTACAAGCTTATTACAAGGTCGAATACCTCTTCACCGTAAAAGCCGGCGTTTTTAATCCGCCGCCAAAGGTATTATCAGCTGTAATAAGATTAACGCGGAACGAGACCGAACAGCTAAATTGTGATGAAAAGCTGTTTTGGCAAGTAGTAAAAGCAGGCTTTAACCAGCGAAGAAAAACATTAAGAAACGCGTTGTCATCGCTCATCAACAAAGAAAAAATGATCGGTGAGCCTATGCTCGACCTGAGAGCAGAGCGTTTGACTGTGGATGATTTTGTGAAATTGACTAATAAAATTTCTGGAAATAGATGAAATATTTAAACGGGGACTTAATTATCCATTTGGATTAACCTAGCTCAATAACTACCGATTGCCGGACCAAGGGCATTTTCTTTACCGATTCTGCCATCTTTTTGATGAAAATATAATTGGTTGCCCCGCCAATTGCCGCGCCAACTATCGGAACCAGTCGCTCCGCTGTCCGGGTCCCCAATAACTTCAATAGCTTTTCGGCTATGCCTTCCATCATGGTTTTAGATAGTGTTACACCTGCTTCAACCTTTAACGAAGTGGCCACCAGCGACATAAATTCTTCAAATCCTATTTCATAACTTCCCCTGTTATAATACATGATCGCCATAGTAACCCTGAATTGCTGCGTTACCAGGTTTGCAAAATCAAATGGTATCCCTGCTATCATGGTAAACATGCCGCCGCTGCCCGATACTATTCCTGATCCCGCTGCGAGGTAAGCACATTGTTCAATAAATTTATCCAGGCCCATTTTATCGACGCCCTTTTTTATATTAAGCTGGTTGATGTGGTCAAACAGCTGCTTCAGGCCTTCCTGGGAAAGTTTTTGAGCCTGCAGCTTTATATCGGAGCCGAGTTTCTTAAATTTAGTAAGTTTCATACCAGTATGTTAGAAATACATTAAACGGGAAATCACGTTAATTTGTATAACAGACTAATTCAGTATTTAACTAATATATTCCATTTCCGAGCCAATCGTACGAATTGCTACTTTTCTTTAATTGCTCTAAACCAGCAATTACGTTGTCGCGGACTTTAATATCACAACCATGAAAAGCAAGAACTAATCCTGTTCTATCGGAATACATATTTCTTTATATGCATTAGTTACTTTTCCGCTTTTATTAAGAATACCGATTTTTTTTAGAAACGATTTTCTCTTAGCTTTAGCTATCAGCTTTCCATTTTTTCTAATGGAACGAACAGCAATTTCTATTTCCTTTTCGCTCATGATAATCAAATATAAACAGATAATTTTATATATAGATACTACTATTGTCTTTTTAGCCCTTAAATGTCAAAAACAACTGTTTTACCCAAACATATAATACATTTGTACCCTTATAAAAAATAAAATTTGAAAAAAAACATCCTCATTGTCGATGATATCCACCCGGTTTTTATGGAGCTGGCTGAAGCTATTGGTTACCACTGCGATTACCGGCCACTAATAAAACCCGACGAAGCGCTGCAAATTATAGGAGATTATGCTGGTCTGGCGATGCGCTCGAAATTTAAATTAAACAGGCAATACATCGATGCCGGGAAAAATCTCCGCTTTGTTTGCCGTGCGGGCGCGGGGATGGACAATATTGATGAAGCCTATGCCAGCGAAAAAGGCATTCTCCTTATCAATGCGCCCGAAGGCAACGCTGATGCCGTTGGCGAACATGCGGTTGGCCTGTTGCTTGCCCTGATGAATAACATTAATATTGCCGATGCCCAAATACGGACAGGTACCTGGAACCGCGAAGCAAACAGGGGGCATGAATTAAAAGGCAAAACAGTTGGCATTATCGGTTACGGTTTTATGGGCCACAGTTTTGCCCGAAAACTATCCGGTTTTGAGGTAAATGTTATTGCTTACGATAAATATAAAACCGGTTTCAGTGATGAGCTTGCCCGCGAGGTAAGCATGGAAGAAATTGTAAAACACAGTGATGTGTTAAGCCTGCATATCCCTTTAACTGCCGAAACGACGGGGATGGTAAATGAAGAATTCCTGTCCCGCTTTAAAAAGCCTATATTTTTAATCAATACCGCCCGTGGCAAAGCGGTGCAAACAAGGGCGGTTTTGAATGCCATTAAACAGGGTAAAATTTTAGGCGCCGGATTAGATGTATTAGAATCGGAAAAATTCCCCGCGCTGGCCGAACAGGAATGGTTTGGGGAGCTCCGCCAATCGGGCAAAGTAATATTGACCCCTCATGTCGCCGGCTGGACCTTTGAATCCTATCGTAAAATAAGTGAGGTAATGGCGGAGAAGCTCCGCGAGTCCATGGTCCATAGCCCATAGCCATTTTTTCATTTGTCAGCTACAACAAAGATTGGCGCTACTCCTTCCTCTCTCCCTTCATCTTCGATGCAATCTGCAGCGCTTTATAGGCGTTTACAATTCCCCCGGTTTTTGAGAGTGTGGTGAAATCAACCTTTTCATCTTTTGTGCCTGGTTTAATAACCATAATGCCGGTTGCCGGGGTGGCTGATGCTAAAATTGCCTCTTTCACCTGTCTTGCACTCAGTTTTGGGTAATACTCTAAACAAAGCGCGGCAATACCTGATACTATAGGCGCAGAAAAACTTGTTCCGTCAGCGGTATTAAATTCGGCATCCATATCAATAGAGGTAACTTTAACTCCAGGCGCAAAAACATCAACGTTATTTTTGCCGTAGTTCGTAAAAGCTGCAGCCAGTTTTTCATCAGGTTTAGGGCCCGATGCCCCCACATTGATCACGTTGTCGGTTTTAATGCTGTCAAGGTAAGTTTCGTTCGGAAATTCTGGTTTCGCATCAACATCCTGGCTGTCATTACCCGATGCCATAACTAAGAGTACATCCTTAGCAGCGGCATATTTAAAAGCTTCGTCAACCCAATCCTTATGGGGCGATATTTTTTTACCAAAGCTCATATTAACGACCCTGGCGCCATGATCAACTGCAAAATGTATCGCGTTGGCAATATCTTTATCATACTCATCGCCGTTGGGCACAGCTTTTATCGACATGATCCTTACATTATCGGCAACGCCGTCAATACCGTAACCGTTATTGCGCACCGCGCCTATAAGCCCGGCAACGCCTGTGCCATGTGAAGCATCAGGGTTCTTTAGTATGTTATTGCCATAAGGCTTGCCATCGTTAACATCCGGGTCATCGCCAACTATGCGGGTGCGCGCATCAAGATCTGGATTGACGGTATTATTCTCTTTTGCGTAATATTCAGAAAGCTCTTTAAGCACTTTGGCATTATTGGTGTTTTCGCCGATTTGTGAGAAAACCGACTCCCACACGGTTTTGCTTTGGTTTATTGTATCATTAGCGGTCGTTATTTTGTCAAGGTCGGCCTTGGTAAAAGTTTGGTCCGATTGTAATTTTAACTCCCTTTTTATGTAATAATTGGTCGCCGAAAGAACATTTACTTCCATGGTAAGGTCCTTTACTTCGGCCTGGGCCTTGCTTAGGCTCGAATCGTAAACCGTTTTTACCCTTTGCCACAGCGCATATTCCTTTTCTTTGCCTGGAGGGGCTATTGTATCGCTTGAATATTTATCCTTTAGTTTATAGTATTGCCTTACTTCTTCGGTAGTTTCCGTATAATCTACCTTGCCGCCTTTGCCACCTAAAAAATCCCATCCATGCACGTCACCAACATAAACGTCATCCTTATTCGGGTTTACCCATAAAACACTGACCAAATCTTTTTGCAGGGTATCGATACCACTGTCAATGGTGGTAACAATTACTGTCTTGTTTTTTTTCCCTTTTAAAAACTGGTAGGCCTGGTTCAGGCTGATCCCATAAAAACCATCCGTTTTCAGGTCCATCTGGTGCCAGTTTTTTGGCGGATCAGGTTCTGTTTTTGGTATTTGCTGGCCAAATGCGTTCGGGCTAATAAATAGCGCCCCGTATACCAGGGCGCTTAAGAAGATTCTTTTTAAATTAAGCATATTAGTTGATTATGTGAGTGGTTGATTGAGTGAATGGTTGTTGAAGAAGTTAAAGAAATTGCACAAGTTGAAAGAATTGAAGGTGCTCTTACAACGTTTACAACATTTTTTACTTAATCAACTTAATCCAACCTAATCAACCACTCACCAATTTTAAAGCATATTAGTTGAATAAGTGAGTGGTTGATTGAGTGAATGGTTGTTGAAGAAGTTAAAGAAATTGTAGTCGTTGTAGTGTTTGATAGAGCTATGATTTACCCTTTAACATTTACAACCCTTACAACATTTCTAACTTAATCAACTCAATCCAACCCAATCAACCACTCACCAATTTTAAAGATCAAATTTAATTCCTTGTGCCAAGGGTAACGTTTTTGAGTAATTAATAGTATTTGTTTGGCGCCTCATATAAACTTTCCAGGCGTCTGAGCCTGATTCGCGGCCACCGCCGGTCTCTTTTTCGCCTCCAAAGGCCCCTCCTATTTCAGCCCCGGAAGTACCGATATTAACATTGGCGATGCCGCAATCGGATCCTGTACATGATAAAAATCGTTCGGCTTCCCGCAAATTCCCAGTCATGATGGAAGATGATAAACCCTGCGGAACGCCATTTTGCAGAGCGATAGCTTCATCCAGTGTTTTATATTTAATAAGATAAAGTATCGGTGCAAAGGTTTCATGCCGAACGATTGAGTAATGGCCTTCCACTTCGGCAATACAGGGTTTTACGTAACATCCCGAAGCATAGTTGCCGCCTTCCAGCTTACCGCCTTCAACAACAAATTTCCCGCCTTCGGCCTTGCATTTTTCGATGGAATCAAGATACAATTTTACAGCATCATGGTCAATCAGCGGCCCTATATGGTTATTTTCATCAAGCGGATCGCCAATGCGCAGCTGACTGTATGCGCTCACCAGCTTCTGTTTAAAGCTATCATAAACACTTTCATGGATGATCAGCCTGCGGGTACTTGTGCAACGCTGCCCCGCAGTGCCCACCGCGCCAAAAACCGCCCCGATCAGGGCCATATCCAGATCGGCGTTTTCGCTTATGATGATGGCGTTGTTCCCGCCAAGCTCCAGCAAACTTTTACCAAGCCTTGCGCCGACTGCGGCACCAACTGCCTTGCCCATCCGGGTAGAGCCCGTAGCGGAGATCAATGGTACTCGTGTGTCATTAGCCATTAACTGGCCAATGTCCTTGTCGCCGATAATGAGGCAGGATACACCTTCGTCAATGTTGTGCTTTTTAAAAACTTCTTGCGCAATACGCTGGCAGGCAATAGCGGTTAACGGCGTTTTTTCGGACGGTTTCCATATACAAACATCGCCGCAAACCCACGCCAGCATGGCATTCCAGCTCCAGACAGCAACAGGAAAGTTAAATGCCGAAATAATGCCGACAACGCCCAGAGGGTGGTATTGCTCGTACATGCGGTGCTGCGGCCGCTCAGATTGCATGGTCAATCCATATAATTGCCGGCTTAACCCAACAGCAAAATCTGCAATATCAATCATTTCCTGTACCTCGCCATAGCCTTCCTGCAAGCTTTTCCCCATTTCGTATGATACCAGTTTGCCCAGGTCTTGTTTATTTTGGCGTAACGCCTCGCCTATTTCCCGTACAATTTCGCCGCGTTTTGGGGCAGGAACCAAACGCCAGTTTAAAAAAGCCCTGCCAGCCTGTTCAACCACCTGGTTAAAGTTATTTTGCGTGGCTATTTTTACTGAGGCTATTTTTTTTCCGTCAACCGGCGATATAACAGTTTTTATAGCGGCATTGGGGTCGCTTGCCCAGGTATCGCCAGTACTAAACGCCTCATTTATGTCGTTTATATGTAAACGATTAAGAATTTCTGAAATATTAAAGTTCATAATTGTTACTTTTGTCAAAGGTAAAAATCTTTAAGGCAATTTATATCAGCTCACCATCTGCCGGCAAAATGATTTGCATTAATTATCAAGGCTTTGTAAATAGTCATGTTAACAATGTTTGAATGTTGATAACTAATTTGTATTATGGATGATTATTACTTGTAATTTGAACTTATGCTAAGCTCGAAGAGCGATAATAGAGGCCTAAACTATTTGTGTTCTGAAACAAAATTGAATGGAAGAAGAATTTGAATTTGGTTCTGCCGAGGATGCGAAGTTTTCGGTAGAACGGTACGAGGAAATGATTCGAAATCATGATCAGTACTTTTTTGATGCTCAGGCGTTTGAGAACATAATCGACTACTACATCGAAAAGAACGACCCGCCCAAAGCCTTGCAGGTGGCGGAGTACGCGCGTAACCAGCACCCGTTCGCGGCAGTTTTCCTTATTAAACAAGCACAGCTTTTAGTGATCGCCAACCGGGTGCCGGAAGCGTTTGCCGCCCTCGAAAAGGCTGCTATGCTTGAGGCATCAGATCCGGATATCTATCTGATCCGCGGCAACCTGTACGAAAGCATGGAACGCTACGGCGAAGCCCTGGAGAACTATGAAAAAGCGCTTGACCTTGCCGAAGAAACGGACGAGGTACTGCTGCACATTGCCTATGTATACCAAAACATGGGCGATTATGAGACTGCTATCACTTATCTCAAGCTCTGCTTAAAACAAAACATGGAAAATCAGGATGCCCTGTACGAACTGGCATTTTGCTATGACGTAATGGATAACCAGCAGGAAAGTGTTGTGTTTTATGAACAATATATTGATAATGAACCCTACAGCTATGCCGCATGGTACAATTTAGGCAATGCATTCACCAAGCTCAGCCTTTTTGAAAAAGCCATTGATGCATACGACTATGCTATTTTAATTAAGGATAACTTTGCATCGGCTTATTTTAACAAAGGGAATGCCCTGGTGAATCTCGAAAAGTATGCTGAAGCGATAGAAGTATATCGTCATACTTTTGAGTACGAGCAGCCAAATGCCGACACTTATTGCGCAATAGGTGAATGTTACGAAAAGCTGGAGCAAATGGATGATGCGCGGGCCTTTTATAAAAAATCGGTCAAAATGGATCCTAAACTTGCGGATGCCTGGTTTGGCATCGGTGTTACGCTTGACTTTGAAGAACGCTATTTTGAAGCGCTCCATTTTTACAAAAAAGCACTCGACCTCGATATTGCAAATGCCGATTACTGGTTTGCCATCGCCGATGCCGAATATAAACTTGGTCACATGGCAGAAGCTGAACATGCCTACGAAAAAGTGGTGGAGCTTAACCCGATCGATGTGGACGCCTGGCTGGATTACTCCTCAATTTTATACGAGCAGCAAAGATTAGTTGACGCGATAGAGGTTATCGCACAGGCCATAAAAAATAACCCGGAAGCAGCTGAGCTTTACTACCGTATGGTAGCCTATTTATTTGCCAAAGGCGAGTATAATGAAGCGCTGAACCATTTGGAAATGGCATTAACATCCGACCCCGAAAAGCATTACATTTTGTTTGATTATTTGCCCCAACTGCAAAAAAACAAAGTGATAGTGGATATTATTAATCGTTTTACGAAATAGTGAGTGGTTGATTGAGTTGATTAAGTGAATGGTTGAGTAAGTTGACTAAGTGAGCGGTTAAGACAAAATCAACTAATCAACTTAATCTAACTCAATCAACTATTAAAAAAAGCCGAAAATTTTCTTCCAAATTTTCGACTTTTTTAATGACCTTTGCTTCATTAGTACTTTTAGTTATAGTCTATAACCAAATTCGCATTTATGAATTACGATATGATTAATCTGCCTGACCGTGTGGCAAAACCGCGAAATAGCGGCATTACTATGGTTATGGATAAAGGGCTTAGTTTGCGGCAGGCAGAAGATTTTGTTGAAGTTGCCGGCGCACATACCGATATTGTAAAATTGGGCTGGGCCACTTCATTTGTTACCCCAAACCTTGAAGAAAAATTAAATATTTACCGCCAGGCAGGTATCCCTGTATATTTTGGCGGCACCTTATTCGAAGCATTTATTATCAGGAACCAGTTTGACGATTACTGCCGCATATTAGACAAATATAAAATGCGGTACGTGGAAGTATCAGATGGTTCCATTGAAATTGAGCATGAGGTAAAATGCGAGTATATCAGCAAATTGAGCAAGCAGTTAACCGTAATATCCGAAGTAGGCTCCAAAGATGTACAAAAAATATTCGCGCCTTATAAATGGATAAAATTAATGCAGGCCGAAATTGAAGCAGGCTCCTGGAAAGTGATAGCAGAGGCACGTGAAAGCGGCAATGTAGGCATCTACCGGGATTCGGGGGAAGTGAGGCAGGGTTTGGTAGATGAGATCCTGACACAGATCCCCGAAGAATCTATCATATGGGAAGCCCCGCAAAAAGCGCAGCAGGTTTGGTTCATCAAACTCATAGGCGCCAACGTAAGTTTAGGCAACATCGCACCAATTGACGTGATCCCTTTAGAAACCCTGCGTTTGGGGATCAGGAGCGATACGTTTGACTTTTTCCTGTGAAGCGGCTTATTTTTTTAACGTTTACCTGTCTGTTCCTCTTATGCTGCAATACCGCATCGGTGCAAGCACAGCAAAAAGTTCCTCGTTTTCATGTATTAGCACTGTACGAAAATGGCGGACACCACATCGAATACTCAAAAGCCGCCAGAATTTGGCTGGATAAACTGGCGGCCGACAGCAATTTCTCCATCGACTATATACAAAATACCGATCAAATAGATGATGACTTTTTAAATAAGTATCAATTGTTTATTCAGTTGGATTACCCGCCGTATGGCTGGCAAGAAAAAGCAGTAACAGCTTTTCAAAATTATATTACACGGGGCAAAGGCGGCTGGATAGGCTTTCATCACGCTACTTTACTAGGCGAATTTGATGGTTATCCTATGTGGAACTGGTTCTCTGTATTTATGGGAAATATTGTCTATAAAAACTATATCCCTGGCTTTGCAAAGGCTAAGGTAAATGTTGAGGATCCGGGCCATCCTATAATGAAGGGCGTTCCACAATCATTTACTGTAGAAAAAGAAGAATGGTACACTTATAACAATAGCCCGCGGCCAAATGTGCATGTAATTGCCAGCGTTGATGAATCAAGCTATACCCCAAATTCGGATATTAAAATGGGCGACCACCCGGTAATATGGACAAACCTTAATTTCCCGGCAAGGAATGTATATATTTTTATGGGGCACTCCCCGGTATTATTTGATAGTCCAGTTTATAAAACCATTTTCCGCAATGCGATTTTTTGGGCAGCGGGACGATAAGTCTTAATCGAAAGCCCTGAGCCTCAAGTCGAAGACTTAGGGCTTCCGACTCACGACTTTCTACTTAAATAGGGTTTTTTCCAGAGTATCAATTGGCCAAACCGCCTCCGCGGTGGCTAATACCGCAATTGCAAAAATTGCAGCCCATACCGCCTGTCCGCTTGATGAAAAGGCTCCGGCTAAGGCCACAAAATATACGATGAACGGCAACAGCGTCATCATGCAAAGCCCTGTTATGCCCTGGTTTTTCATCCAGGCCCAGTAAATAAAGTCGTCCTTACTTTTTCTGCCAAACCATTGCCGGCTTCTTAGCTCCTTATCCACCTCGTTTTTTTAATCCGAATCAATTATATAGATTTATATTCAAATATTGCAATCAATATTATTTCGGATGCCGACCCGGAGGACTACTTAAGTGTTGTTCGATTTCAGAATTACTTTTTATTTAAGCAACGCATTCTCCCCGATCAATCTTCCCCAAATTTCAATTATGTTGTTTTCACCTGAGGGTCGCTAAAGTTTGGCGCGAGATGGGCGATGCATATTGAAATGCTAAATAAAAACGGGAAGGCAAGTGAATTATTTTTTATGTGTGAATATATCTAAACCCACAGTTATTAAGCATTTTGTTTGCTTGCACCCTTACTTTTTGACTTAATTGCCTTTTTCTTTCCTTTTTGTTGCTTGATGTAATCACTAACCCTTTTGTGGTCTTCTTCGGTCATTTCTTTTCCGCTGAAGTAAAAATCTACATCTAACGGTTCTTTAATTAATCTCATAATTTTAGAATTTAAAATATCTTTCAATGAGTTTTTTAGCGTTTAATTCGTCTATAATCATTTGATTTCCAAAAAGCACCGTAGCTCCCAAAGAAACTTTATAATGATCGACAAGTTTTGTTTTAGCAAAGAAAGACACCACGCCGCCATACCCCTTTTCCCGGGACAGGTTACAAGCGAAGGCAACTAAATTGCCCGGTACACCATAGTAGACTTTTTGTTTCCCTTTGTTAAACTTTGCACTCTCAATTAAATGCATAAAAATATGGTCAATCTTGTCTTCAATACTAATAAGACCCTGTATAATATTTATATTTTTGGCAATTGTAATTTTGTAAACTGATTTTAAGGGACTCTTTAATTCCTTTTTCCAGTCAAATACCCAATCAGATTTCTTTATTATTTTTTGTTCATTAACAGAGATCAATGAAATTACAGTATCGAAAGAATCGCCGGTAATTACGTTCTGAATAGAATTTGTCAGCCTGTCAATTTCAAAGTCGAACTCTGTAGGCCTTGATCCTTTCACACTCAAATATACGAAAGAAAAAGCTTATTACATAGGCAGGTTGGATAACAGATAAGAAATGATTTATACTACGTTGGTTTTGATTTGACAACTTTTCGAAAGTTGTCAAATCTTTAAAAGCTTTTGTGGTAGTTTGAAAATAAGTAACTTAGAAAACGAGATGTAACCTTAGAAATTGTACAAGACAATATGCCAACGATTATAGACAATATAGAGTTAGACGAAACAAATGTTGAATTTAATAATGCATCAGATCTTGTCACGCATACGGACCGCCTTATTTATTTAACAGGCAAAGCCGGAACTGGTAAAACTACTTTTTTAAAATATCTAAAACAGACAACAAATAAAAATACTGTCATACTTGCTCCAACTGGAGTTGCGGCAATAAATGCGGGGGGACAAACCATTCATTCGTTTTTCCAGATCAAACCGAGTGTATATGTTCCTAATGACATAAGACTAAGGACAAGAGTGGGTGTAGACGACACAGACAAAAGCACGATTTACGATCATTTCAAATACTTTAAGGAAAGACTTGAAATTATAAAAGGAATGCAATTACTAATCATTGATGAAATTTCAATGGTTCGTTGCGACTTACTTGATGTTATAGATAGGCTTTTGAGAGTGTACAGAAAAAGAGAATTTGAACCATTTGGAGGTGTTCAAGTTATTTTAATTGGGGACACTTTTGAATTACCACCTATTGCAGAATTTGAACAGTGGGAAATCTTAAATCAGTTTTACGAAAGCCCATTCTTTTTTAGTTCTAAAGCCATCGGGAAAAATAAGCCAATTTACATCGAGTTAAAGAAAATTTACAGGCAAAACGAGCAAGAATTTATTGAATTACTTAATAGAATAAGGATTAATCAAATCACTCAAAATGACCTTATATCACTCAATAGCAAATTAAATCCAACTTTTTCTCCAAATAACAACAATAATTACATAACACTTGCCACCCATAATAAGATTGTAGACAGCACAAATTCTACGAAACTTTTAGAATTAACCACTGAATTAAGATTATTTGAAGCAGCAACAACAGGGACATTTCCTGATAACATTATGCCAACAAATAGGATTTTAGAGTTGAAAGAAGGTGCCCAGATAATGTTCATTAAAAATGATAAACAAAAAAGGTATTATAACGGAAAGATTGCTAAAATAAAATCAATAATTGAAAATGAAATAATTGCGGAGTTTTCAGAAGGAAATGAGATAACAGTTGAAAAGGAAACCTGGAACAATATCAAATATTTGTGGAATGATGACAAAAAGAAAATTGAAGAAGAAGTCGTAGGAACATTTAAACAGTATCCGATAAAGCTTGCCTGGGCAATAACAATCCACAAAAGCCAGGGGTTAACTTTTGAAAGAGTTATCGCTGATTTGGGAGCAGCATTTTCATCTGGACAAGTTTATGTAGCATTAAGCCGTTGCACATCGTTTAATGGCATTGTTCTGAAAACGCGCATAGACAGAAACGCTATAACCACAGATCCGAGAGTTTTGAATTTTGCAAAAAACGAAACACCGAGTACATTAATAATTCAGGAATTAAACTATGGAAAGGCGGATTTTTTCTACAAAAAAGCACGTGAAGCGATTAAATCGGGCAATTTTTCTTTGGCCATTGATAACTTTATAAATGCAATTAAGTATCGGAATGACATTGAAACAGAAATATTCAAACGATATATAAATACTATGTGTTCTAGATGGACGTATTACAAAGTTCATTTTGAAAAGCTGATAAAAGAAAATAAAAATACCAAGGAGTCAAAACATGCCTTAGAAATAATGTCTAAGGAGTTTATAAATGAAAATGCTGTATTACAGACAAAAATAAATGCGCAAAACAGTGCAATAAAGTTACTTCTTGATAAAGTAAAAGAATTTGAAAATATAAATACAATATCTGAGGGACAATTATTAGAATTAAAAAAAGAACTACGGCATACTAGTAATGGTCTTTCGTCATTTCAGAAAAAAACCTCATTGCAAGAAAGTAAAATTGGGGAACTTGAAAAAACCATTGCCGTACACGAAAAAGAAATAGCCCGATTGAGAAATTTGAAATGGCATGAAAAACTTTTGGGTTCAAAATAAAGGCAATATATCGATTGACATCAGCAAGTAGGAAATGTTATTTATAACTTAAACAGGTAATATGTTTTGTGAAATTTCATTTGTGATGCAAACGTTCATTGGACAATTTCTTGCCCTGCTGACATTTTTTGCTTTCCGCGTAATTCAGTATATAATTTTAAAAAGGTTTTCAAGAAAGCAAGGGCTGCCTGAATAGTATTGGTTAAAAATTTTCCAGATCCAAAACAAGATCATTAAATATTTATGCGAAGAATTATTCCTATCATGCGATCCGCAAGTTTAGTTTTGACAACTTTGTGAAAGCCTCAATACAACCTATCTTTTTTATGATGCGGCTTTTTCCAAAGTATCAATTGCCATACAATTTCGGCCGTGGCCAATACGGCAATTGCAAAAATTGCTGCCCATACCGCTTGCCCGGCTGATGAAAAGGCCCCCGCAAGGGCAACAAAATATACACCGAATGGTAGCAGTACCATCAGGCAAAGCCCTGTAATGTTTAATGGTATTTTAAAGGGGCGGTGTTCGTTCGGTAATGTCATCCTTAATTTTATTAATGAGATATACTCTAATGATAATCCGGCCCCATAAACTGTAACATCGATGATCAGCAGGTCGGCAAACGGCCATACTATCATTTGGCTAACAACTAATGAGCAAACTATGATGGATACATAGGGAGTTTGGAACCTCGGGTGCAGCCTGTTTAATCTTTTTGGCAGCAGGTCGTCATCAGCCATCACTTTCGGAACACGGGATACGGATAGCAGCACCGCGGCGTATATCCCTAAACTGCTTGCCATGCCCGCAATAGCAATTAACGACCCTAACCACTTCCCGCTGATCAATTCGGCAAGAGCCGGAAATCCTTTATCCGTTAAGCCTCCGGGGCTTATTCCCGATTGTTGGGAAACAAGTATAATTAAGAAGTAAAGAACAATGACTAATGCAAAAGCAGCAAAAATGGATATGAGGTATGATCTTACAGGTTTTTCAACTTCTTCGGCGTAGGTGGTTACATTGTCCCATCCAAGGCAATTCCACATAACCGTATATAATGCCATCCCGAATGAGGAAAATGGCAACCCTTTTAATGAAACTGAAGGTATTGCCACACTGCCGCTGTGATGATAAAAAAACAGGGCAAACAAAATGATGAATGGCGCTAACACTATCGCGCCTAAAAACAATGAAGTTTTACCAACCGGAACGATACCTAAAATGTTTAAAGCGGCAGAGCCCCATATTACACATAAACAAATCGGGATGCGGTATTCCAGTAAAACCGGGAAAAAGTACGAAGCATACAGCACAAACAAACCGGGATAAATGGCCAGGTCGACAAAGGTATAAAGCCAGGTCCACCAGCCCTCATAAAATCCCCAGCGTGTGCCCAATGCTTTTTTTACCCATTTATAGTATCCGCCTTCTACCGGCATCATGCTGTTTAGTTCAAGAACGATAAAAATTGCCGGCACATCCCATAATAAAGGGGTTATCAATAATATGAGCAGCGCTGCATGTTCCCCGGCATAAGTCAATAAAGGCTCAAGTCCGTACGGCCCTCCGGAAACCGTAAAGAAAATAACAGCTACCAATTGTATCGGCCTGATCTTTCTTATAAACGGTTGTGATGGCATACGCTATAAAAATACTTTTTGTTAATGTCATTGTGAATAAATTATGTAACTTTAATCAGCCAAGTAATATCTAAATGATGTGTTATTCTCAAAGTACACGTTAATGCGAGGTTAACTCAATATTAACATTATCTCTTGACGGGTAAAAGCTTAATCCTAATCTGTAGTTTTAGTTTTTCTAACCTATATTTAAGTCATTGGAATGAGGAAAAAAATATTGTTTATTACAGGTTCTGCAAATCAAACTTCACAAATGCACCAGATATCAAGGCACCTGGCAGACTTTGATTGCTGGTTTAGTCAATTGTTCCCCGACACAAGGTTTCTTAGGGCCGCTGTGAAATATACAAACCTTGCCAGTAAAACTGTATTGGCGGAACATTTCAAGGCCATGTCTGAAAATTATCTCTATCAGAATGGGATGCAAATTGATTACGAGGGGAATAAAAACAAGTATGACCTGGTGGTTTTTTGTACCGATATGGTAGTAGCCGATAAATTCAGGCACACCAAAACTATTTGGGTACAGGAAGGCATGATTGATAAGCGCACTTTTTTAACCGGCATTGTAAAATTCCTGGGTTTACCTCCTTACTTTACTGCTGATACTTCATTAAACGGCTCAACAAATATTTGTGACATTTACTGCGCCGCATCCGAGGGCTATAAAAATTACTTTGCAAAACACGGCACCGATCCTGCGAAGCTGATCGTGACTGGTATACCTAACTACGATAACCAGCGCCAGTTTATGGATAACGATTTTCCGTATCATAACTACGTTATGGTTGCTACTACCGACATGCGCGAAACCTACCGCTTTGAAGACAGGCCTGCGTTTATAAAAAGGGCTGTAAAAATAGCCAACGGAAGGCAAATGCTGTTTAAGCTTCATCCTAACGAAAGGATTGACCGCGCCGAAGCGGAGATCCGCAAATATGCGCCTACAGGCACATTAATATACAATAGCGGCAACACTAACCACATGATAGCGAATTGCAGTGAGCTGATCACCCAATACTCCACCGTAGTGTATACAGGCATAGCGCTTGGTAAAAAGGTGTATTCTTATTTTGATGTTGAGGAGCTAAAAAGATTGACTCCATTGCAAAATGGCGGGGCTTCGGCAAAAAATATTGCACAAATTTGCAGCAGCTATATTAATTTTGGCGGGAAAGAAGAAGATTTTTTAACCGGATTTACATTTCAGCCTGAGGTTATACGGTACCCCGAGGTACAATATGCCTGATTGGATGAAAGGATAAAACAGGGCCATGGCAGAGCATACAGTTATAGTAGTACAGGCCAGAATGTCGTCCACACGCTTGCCTGGCAAGGTTATGTTACCAATTTTAGGTAAAAGCCTCCTGTGCAGGATGATCGAGCGCCTGCAAATGATACGCAATAAGGCGGAGGTCGTTGTCGCTATTCCTGAGGATGGAGCTGACGATGTACTGGAGCGGGAAGCTTTACAAATGAATGCAGCCTGTTATCGCGGAAGCCTCAATAACCTGCTCGACCGGCATTACCGGGCTGCCAAACAGTATAACGCTGACATTGTTGTTAAGATCCCTTCTGATTGCCCGCTAATCGATCCCCGCATAATTGATGAAGTGCTTGATTTTTATTTTGCGCACCCCGGCGAATACGATTATGTAAGCAACCTGCACCCGGCGACGTTTCCTGATGGAAACGATGTGGAGATTATGACCATGGATTGCATTGAAAAAGCATGGAAGGAGGCTCACAGAATTTTGGAACTGGAGCATACCACGCCATATATCTGGGAGAACCCTGAAAAATTCAGGATTGGCAATGTAATTTGGAACAGTGGTAAAGATTATTCCATGTCGCATCGCTTTACCATCGATTATGAGGCGGATTATAAATTTATAAAACGGGTATATGAGGAATTATATCCCGGAAAACCAGATTTTTCATGCGAAGATATCCTAAACCTGTTGAAAGATAAACCGGAAATATATAACATTAATGCGCAATACGCCGGAGTAAACTGGTACCGCAATCACCTGGAGGAGCTAAAAACTATTTCTTCCGGACAGACAAAAGTGACGTTTAGTTAACAAAACATAAAAAAACGGAATCTACATTTAAATTTTTATAATAATACACAAATGCAAAGTGTTAAAACACCTGCTGGCCAGCTCGAAGCCACTGCTTTAAAAGTCCGGGAGCATATTATCAAAATGTCGACCGATGGCGGCTGTTTTGTTGGGGCATCGCTCTCGGCTGCCGATCTTATTGTTTACCTGTATTCCGAATTTTTGAATATTAACAAAAGTAACCTGGACGATCCTGACCGGGATTACCTGTTTCTGTCGAAGGGGCATGACGTGCCTGCTTTGTATGGCACCTTTGCAGAATTAGGTTTACTGGAGAAAGATCGCTTAAAAAACCATTTATCCACTGCTGATCATATTTACTGGCACCCCAATACGCACATCCCCGGCATCGAATTTCATTCTGGTTCGCTTGGTCATTTACCTTCTGTCGCGCTTGGCGTTGCCATGGATATTAAAATAAAGGGTGGAACAAACAAAGTGGTTTGTATTATGGGCGATGGCGAATTAAATGAGGGCACTTGCTGGGAAGCAGTCCTGGTAGCAAATGCCTATAAATTGGATAACCTGATATTTGTAATCGACCGTAACCACTTCCAGGCGAATATGGCCACCGAAGATTTGATTCCGCTGGAGCCATTGCATGATAAATTCACAGCTTTTGGGGCGGCTGTAAGGCGGATTAACGGGCATAGCTTTGATGCGCTGCACGATGCATTTTCAGCTTATCCATTCCAAACAGGAAAACCTAATGTAGTTATTGCCGATACTGTTCGCGGAAAAGGATTACCAAGTATAGAACGGCGTGCCGACAGGTGGTTTTGCAATTTTAACGCGACCGAAGTCGAGGATCTGCTAAAGGAATTGCACGGCGAACATTTAACACAATTAACATCAGAAACTTTAGTGGTCAGATAATATGTCATACGAAGAATTACTAACACAGACCGCTTTATCAGACGAACGATTTATCGTGATGACTGCGGAAAACCGCGCCCTGGTTCGGAATATTCCCGGTAAGTTGGGGAACCGCTTCATCGATACCGGGATAACTGAACAAACAATGATCGGCGCGGCTGCTGGCCTTGCCCTGAGGGGCCGCATACCGGTGGTACACGCCTTAGCCTCATTTTTAACCATGCGGGCGTTTGAATTTGTGCGCACCGATGCCGGTATCCCTAACCTGCCTGTTAAATTAAGCAGCTTTATCCCCGGTTTTTTATCAGATGGCAATGGCCCTACACACCAGGCGGTTGAAGATATATCCTTAATGCGGGGCATCCCAAATATGACTGTATTTGCTCCGGCCGATGAGCAGGACCTGGTAGAAATGCTTCCGCAGATATGGAACCATCCTAATCCATCATACGTTCGTATCAATACGCGCAAAACTGACCATCAACATAGCCGCCTTGAATGGGGGAAAGCCGAAGTTGTTTCAAAGGGCGATGACGTCACCATTCTAACTTACGGCCTGCTGTTTGAACAGGCCCTTATCGCAGTTGATATTCTCAAAAACGAAGGTCTGTCTGTCGGCCTTGTTAACATGCGCAGCCTTAAACCGGTTGATGAACAAGTCGTTTTACAAGCCACACAGGGCAGTAACTTAACGGTAACCCTCGAAGACCATTTCCTTACCGGCGGCTTGTTCAGCATAGTTGCCGAAGTGCTGCTAAAACACAGGCTTACTGCAAAAGTGTTGCCTTTCGCTTTAAACGAAAAATGGTTTAAGCCGTCATTATTACCAAATGTACTCGAATATGAAGGCTTTACCGGCAAGCAAATAGCCGAAAAAATATTAGGATATGATACACGTTCGGTACAACCTGAAATTTCAATTCCGCAATTTTCTGAATAATAAACAAATACTTATACCATGCCAAACACTATAAAATTTAATCCGGATTATCCCGGTATAACCAAATCAGATGAGTTATACGAACGTGCGTTAAAAGTTCAGAAGCCTGTTACACAAACGCTGGCGAAAGGACCGGGGCAGTTCACTAAGGGCGTAGCTCCCAAATATTTGCAAAAGGGGCTGGGGTCACACGTTTGGGATGTTGATGGTAACGAGTACATTGATTTCAACGCTGCCATTGGCCCTATTTCTTTAGGCTATTGTTACCCGGTTGTTGATGAAGCCATAAAAAAACAATTGCAGGATGGCATTACTTTTTCGCTGATGCACCCGCTCGAGGTGGAGCTTTCTGAATTAATACAAGAGGTAATACCCAATGCCGAAGCAGTAAAAATCTCAAAAACCGGCGCCGACGTTTGCTCGGCAGCCATACGTGTGGCCCGTGCATTTACCAAACGCGATAAAATATTTTGCTGCGGATACCACGGCTGGCACGATTGGTACATCGGCATCACCAGCCGCAATGCAGGTATACCCGAAGCTATCCAAAACATGACGTATACTTTTGAGTATAACAATATAGACGCTATAAAAGCGGCCCTTGACGAGACCGTTGCAGCCCTTATACTCGAGCCTTTTATTTTTGAAGCGCCAAAACCGGGTTTCCTGCAAGAATTGGCCGAAGTATGTAACGCCAATGGAACCTTATTGATCTTTGACGAAATGTGGACAGGCTTCCGTATCGCCATAGGCGGCGCGCAGGAATATTTTGATGTTAAACCCGATCTGGCTGTTTATTCAAAAGCCTGTGCCAATGGTATGCCCATCGCCCTGCTTACCGGCCGCGCTGATGTGATGGAACTGTTTAATTCGGAAGTTTTCAGCTACACTACTTTTGGCGGCGAGGCATTATCATTGGCTGCCTGTATTGCCACGATAAATGAACTGCGCGACAAGAATGTACCCAAATATCTTGATGAGAAAGGCGGGTTAATGAAAGATGGCTATAACCAGATAGCTATAGAAACAGGAATGGATATTTATACCCGTTGCATAGGATACAACTGCCGTTCGATGGTGACATTTACACCTGAAGCCGGCAACGGGCTCGAAGTAAAGGCGCTTATGCAGCAGGAAATGATAAAACGCGGTGTGCTTTGGGCAGGCTTCCATAATATGTGCTACAGCCATAGCGACGAAGATATTACCCATACACTTTCGGCTTACCGCGACGTGATGCCAATTATGAAGGAAGCTATACTTAGCGGCAATGTTAAACAATATTTAAAGGGCGAAGTGCTCGAAGCTGTCTTCCGCAAGGTAAGCAACTACAATATTAAACCCAAAGTAGTCATTGGTCATTAGTCATTGGTCATTGAATAGCTTGATAGATTGCAAAATATCCAATAATCAACAACACTAATGACTAATGACCAATGACTAATGACCAATGACCAATGACTAACATATTTTCATTAAAAAATAAAACCGCTGTTGTTACCGGTGCATTAGGATTGCTGGGTAAAAAGCACTGCGAAGCATTGGCAGAAGCCGGTGCCAATGTAGTGGTTGCCGATATAAATGAAGCCGCGGTCGAAGAGTTCGCTGCAAGCCTGGGCGAACATCATGCCGGTTTAAAAATAGATGTCACCAGCGAAACGTCATTGAAAACAGCACGCGATAAAATATTAACGAGGTACGGAACAATAGATGTCCTGGTAAATAATGCTGCTATAAATGATATGTTTGAAAATCCCGGATTGGCTAAGGAACTATCCGCATTTGAAAATTATCCTCTGGATGCGTTTAAAAAGTCGTTGGATGTTAACGTTACAGGGGTCTTCCTGGCATCACAAGTTTTTGGGTCTGTAATGGCCGGACAAGGCAACGGCAGTATCATCAATATCGCATCTACCTACGGCATCGTCGGCCCGGATCAGTCTATTTACCGTAACGAATGTGGTGAGCAGACGTTTTATAAATCACCGGCTTATCCGGTAACAAAAGGCGCGGTGGTAAACTTTACAAGATTTTTAGCGGCATATTGGGGAAACAAAGGTGTACGTGTTAATACCCTTTCGCCAGGCGGTGTTGAAAACAATCAAAACGAATTTTTTATACAAAATTATTCATCAAAAACGTTACTTGGCCGTATGGCCAGGCCTGCTGATTACCAGGGAGCGCTGATATTTTTAGCCAGTGAGGCATCGGCATATATGACAGGCGCAAACCTTGTGGTTGACGGCGGATGGACGGCGATTTAACACTAAAATAAGATGATCATGTTAGAAGAAAAGCTTTTACGCATTACGTTACTCCTCACTGATTGTGATGGCGTATTAACAGACGGTGGCGTGTATTATGGGGAATCGGGCGAAGTATTGAAAAAATTCAATATCCGCGATGGCATGGGAGTTGAGCGTCTTCGCAATTTTGCAGGCGTTACCACGGGAATAATTACCGGCGAACTGTCCCCTTCAGTGATTAAAAGGGCTGAAAAATTAAAGATCACTGAACTTCATTTGGGTGTAAAAGACAAGCCTGCCGTATTAAAAGATATTATGGGACGTTTAGGTTTACAGCCCGAAGAGGTAGCTTTTATCGGCGATGACATCAATGACCGGGAAGTCATGAAAATGGTGGGCCTGTCGATATGCCCGGCCGATGCGATATCATTTGTAAAAGAAATTTCCGATGTCGTTTGCGAATCGCGCGGAGGCAATGGCTGTTTTAGGGAGACCGCCGAAATGATCATCTCAGCGCATAAAGGAGAATATAATAATCGTCCAAAACATGAAACGATCACTTTAAACTCCGGGATAAAAATCGGTGCGGGTGAGCCCTGTTATATTATTGCCGAAATTGGCATTAATCATAATGGTTCACTCGAAATCGCCAAAAAACTGATCAACGAGGCTGTTGCCGCAAAAGCAAGCGCTGTTAAGTTTCAAAAGAGGACCCCTGAAATTTGTGTACCAAAAGACCAATGGGATATTATGCGCGACACCCCCTGGGGCCGCATATCATACATCGATTATAAGCGCAGGACCGAGTTTGGCATTGCCGAATATGCAACCATCGACCAATATTGTAAAAAACTGGGTATCGACTGGTTCGTGTCAACCTGGGATGTTGAAGCCGTAGATTTTATGGAGCAGTTTGATACACCAATATATAAACTTGCCTCCGCATCGCTGACCGATTTCCAGCTTATTAAACGGATATTGTTGACCGGCAAACCATTAATGCTGTCGACGGGTATGTCGACCATTAAAGAAATTGAGGATGCGGTAAACCTGGTATGGTCTTTTGACGTGCGTTACCCATTGTTTATTGCACATTCTACTTCAGCATACCCTTGCAAGCCCGAAGAGCTTAACCTTAAAATGATACAGACCCTGAATACAAAATACCCTGGGGTTCCGATTGGATACTCCGGGCATGAAACCGGCCTGGCCACTACTGTTGCGGCTGTATCAATTGGCGCAACTTTTGTGGAACGACATTTTACGCTCGACCGTGCCATGTGGGGGTCTGATCACGCAGCTTCGGTTGAGCCGCAAGGTTTCCAACGGCTGGTACGTGATATCCGTGATGTAGAAACCGCTACCGGCGATGGAATTAAAAAAGTTTATGAATCAGAGTTGGGGCCTATGAAAAGATTAAGAGTGAATATTGGAGAGGAATATAATGTAAGTTCTAAGTCTGAAGTTTCAAGTCAAAAGTAGAGACGCAATGCTTTGCGTCTTTATTAAAAAACGCGGTAGAGACGCAATGCTTTGCGTCTTTATTAAAAAACGCGGTAGAGACGCAATGCTTTGCGTCTTTATTAAAAAACGGGGTAGAGACGCAATGCTTTGCGTCTTTATTAAAAAACGCGATAGAGACGCAATGCATTGCGTCTCTACGAATTGCAAAAAAGAATGACGCTAATACAAACAACAACAACAATTTTAATCTGCTGGGTGATTTTCATCATAGCCTGGGAGCGTATTTCACCATATCGTAAGGGCCTTCCATTTTTCCGGGATGGTTTTTGGGTAGATTTGATTTGGTATACAATTATTCAAAGCTACTTTCTTAAAATAGTGATATTTAATTATATCATTAACCCTCTTCAGCACCACTTCGACTGGTCAGGTATGCAATTTTTTAAAAGCTGGTCGATCACCGAACAGGTTTTGTTTTTCGTGGTTACGCATGATCTTTATATCTATCTTTTCCATCGGCTGCAGCATGCCAGTAAACTGCTGTGGCGCACACACGAGACTCATCATTCAGGTAAGCAAGTTGATTTCCTGGCCGGCTCCCGTTCCCATGCCCTGGAGATCATTATTAATCAAACTATTGAATTTGCCCCAATAGTTATATTGGGCGCCGATCCGGCTGTAGTTCCTATAAAAGCCATGCTCGATGCCATGTTCGGGATGTTTATACATGCCAACGTCAATGTTAAATTAGGTAAATTCAAGTATTTTCTTAATTCGCCCGAATTGCATTTATGGCACCATGCCAATTATCGTGAAGTTTTTCACGCTAATTTTTCCACTAAATTTTCAATTTGGGATTACCTGTTCGGGACAATTTATGACCCGGGGCGCAAGCCTGGCGACTACAATGAAAACTGGGGCCTGTATTATGATTATCCGAAAGATTATTTCTTACAGCACGCTTTTTCAGTAAAACGTTTTGACGAAAAGAGATTGCTAAAATATAAATGGTTTAAAGCCTATTACGAATTAAGGCCAAACTTGCTTGCCGCGTTAAAAAAACTTTTCGGATCAAAAAAGGGCGCTACCGTTGTCAATATGCAGCCCCCGGATGATCTGCCCCCTTCATTAATGGTTGCCGATACCGATGAAACCATCATAAATTACAACTGAAAACAATAGTTTATGATAATCCCGCCGGCCGGCAGGTTCATTGCCTTTAAAAACAAATAATACTAATGAAATTTAATACCTTGCAATAAATAATTAATATATAAGCATATTGGCCTGGTTATTTTTAATATTAGCAGCTACCTGCGAAACAGCATGGACATTTTGTCTGAAGTTCATGAAATTCAATGATCTTAAATCATTACGGTTTATAAACTTTTATAAATGGCAGGGCGGCCTGCCGGTCCTGCTCCCTTTTATTGGCTACATTTTATTTGGCTTAGCCAATATCTACCTGTTTTCCCTGGCTATAAAACAACTGCCCACTGCCGTAGCATTTGCCGTTTGGACCGCGACCACGCTGATATTTATCAAAATTGCCGAACTTGCATTTTTTCAGCAGCGTATTTCATTTGCTGAGGTATTTTTTATGCTGCTAATAATGGTGGGAATATTGGGGTTAAGGCTTTATTCGATGCAGGTGAAATAAGTCTTAAGCCCAAAGTCTAAAACGGAGAAACGCAAGCATGGCTGGATGCTTCTCTCGCCTCTGATCATGCTTAAACAGAGGGCAATGACACAACAAACTCGGTAAACTCACCGCCCTTAGTGTTCACAGCAATACTGCCGCCATGGGCTTTAACCACAATATCATAACTCAATGATAATCCCAGGCCTGTTCCTTCACCGGTTGGTTTGGTGGTAAAAAATGGCTGCATTATTTTGTCTTTAATATCATCAGGGATGCCGGTGCCATTATCTTTTACGGTAACAATAATGGACCCGTCTTTCACGCCTGTGCTCAATTCAACCGTTGGCTTAAAAGCGGCTCCGGCGATCTCCTGTTTTTTTTGCACTGCATAAAAAGCGTTATTAAAAAGATTAAGCATCACCCTGCCAATATCCTGCGGAACTATGGTTATGGCCGGTAAATTTTCGGCATAATGGGTTATTAATTCAGTATTAAAAGATTTATCCTTTGCCCTTAACCCATGAAAAGCGAGGCGCAGGTATTCATCTGCTAATTTGTTGATGTCGGTGGGTTCCTTAGTATTGCTGCTTGCCCGGCTATGCTGCAGCATCCCTTTTACAATACCATCGGCGCGTTTACCGTGTTGTATTATTTTTTCCAGGTTTTGTTTTAGGTCGGCTCCGATGGTAATTGCTTCGGCTGCATTTCCCTTTGCTAATTCTTCTTCCATTTCATCAATCAGTTCCATACTTACTTCCGAGAAATTATTGACAAAATTCAGCGGGTTTTTAATTTCATGGGCAATTCCGGCGGTTAGTTCGCCAAGAGAAGCGAGTTTTTCCGACTGAATCAACTGCTGCTGTGTGGCCTGGAGCAGTTGCAATGTACCCTGTAACTCATTTTTTTGTTTGGTAAGCTCGGCGGTACGTTCGGCTACCAGTTTGTCTAATACCGCATTTTGTTCATTTGCTATCCTCAATTCTTCCAGTTGTTTTTTGGAGGCGGCAAGCCTGGCAAAAATCCAGACAAAAGCCCCGCCGATCAGGAAATCGAAATAATTGTCGTATTTCTGATAAAAATGAGGCTGTATGAGTTTGACAAGACCTGAGATAAAGGTTATAATGATCAAAGGGTAATGCGCGCGGACGAAAGGCCTGAAGGGTATAAAATCAGGTTCTTTATCGATAAAAGCCACTACAGCTAACAACAAAAAACTGCCTAATAGGAATTTAACCCCATCAATATCATCCAAAAAAATTACCGCTAAAATAAAAATGCCTATGGATGACCATAAGGCCAAAGAAAACAGGCTGCTCCATTTAATCCTGAGCGGGGAAAATTTAAACGATTTTCGCATGCGTCTGATCAGTAAAAAAGCGGCGAGGTAAGAAAAGAAATCCATAAGAACTAAAATTATCCGAATTTACATTTTTCGAATTTAAGAATTTATAGAAATTAAACTAATCAAATTCCGCTAATTCCTTAAATTCGAAAATTCGGGTTCAGATAACTTACAAAAAATGCGTCCCGTATCTCATCCCGGAACGCAAAACAACTAAATCAATATGGTCATTGTGTCATTAGTCATTGTGTCATTGGGCACATTGTGATGACACGCCATGCAAAAATGACTAATGACGCAATGACCTAATGACTAAACTACTCACTTCTAAGGCTCTTCACCGGGTTTGCCAGCGCTGCCTTAATACTTTGATAGCTGACCGTTAATAATGTAATTACCATTGCGCCTAATGCGGTTACTGCAAATATCCACCAGGTGATTTCGGTGCGGTAACGGTACCCCAATAACCATTTGTGCATAAAATAATAAGAAAACGGCGTTGAAATAAGCAGCGCAATAATTACCAGCACTACAAAATCTTTTGAAAGCAGTTGCCATAGGTTAAATACCGTTGCACCCAACACTTTACGTACGCCAATTTCTTTTGTGCGCTGCTCGGCCATAAACGAGGCCATGCCAAATAGGCCGAGGCAGCTTATGAAAATAGCAAGTACTGCAAAAATGGTAGCGATACTGCCTATGCGTTGCTCGTCTGAGAATTTTCTTGCATATTCATCATCAACAAATTTAAAGTCGAACGGGCTGCCGGGATTATATTTTTTAAATACCGGTGTAATTTTGCTTATTGCATCAAGTATAGGCATTTTCGGGCTGATGCGGACAGTGATCCGGTTAACCCAGCCGGGCTGCATCTGGAAAATGGTAGCTATGGTTTGATTATAAGGCGATTCCATTATCATATCCTTAACTACCCCGGTAATTACATGATTTTTGCCGAGCCATCTCATTATTTTTCCAACTGGGTTTTTAATGCCGCTAAGTCTTACAGCTGACTCATTTAAAATAAATGCACCTGTATCCGATGTGGAATTTCTCGAAAAATCACGTCCTTCTATTATTTTCCAGCCGATAGTCCGACCAAAATCCTGTGTAACGGCAATAGTTCCAAACGTAGGATCAAATCCGGGAGTTTTTCCATCCCAACTAAAACCACCGTTGTTTGACCAAATTTGTGTCGTTGAACTGTTTGATTCGGCCATATCTTGTACCGCCCCCGTTTGTATCAGGTCATTTCTCATGGCATCATAATGGCCATAAATTTGAGGGGTGTTCATGTCAACCGTAATTAACCCTTCGCGACTATAGCCAACCGGAAGGTTTTTGGCAAATTGTATTTGCCTGAATACGATAATGGTACCTATTATTAAAACGATAGATACTGTAAACTGAACAACTACAAGTACCTTACGCGGAAGCGAAGCCAAACGCCCGACCTTAAAAGTGCCTTTTAAAACCTTTATGGGTTTAAAAGCTGATAAATAAAATGCGGGATAACTTCCCGAAATAATGCCGGTTAAAAATGCAAAGCCTAGCATTATAAGCCAAAATAAAGCGCTGCCCCAGGGCATGGCTACTTCCTTATCGGCTATTCTATTAAAACAAGGGACAGCTAACAGAACAATTAAGATTGTTAGGGTAAAAGCCAAAAACACAACCAGCATTGATTCGCTTAAGAATTGCCTGATGAGTTGGCCCCGGCGAGAACCTATAGCTTTACGGATGCCGACTTCCCTGGCCCTTTTCTCACTTCGCGCTGTGCTTAAATTCATAAAGTTTATACAGGCAAGCAATAATACGAATAAGCCTATAATGCCAAACAACCAGGTAAACCGTATCCTGCCCCCAACCGAAATCCCATTTTTAAACTCACTATATAAATGCCACCTGGACATTGGAAACACTTGCATTGTCTCATTATTCATTTTGAAATGCGGTTTTGTAATATTGCTTATTTTGGCCGATACTTTGCCGAAGTCAGCGTGGGCATTTAATTGTACAAACAAATGGCAGCCATGATTATCCCATGCAGTCGTTTGCGTATTCCACCAGTTTGCAGGATCGTTCCAGGGCATCATAAACATGGTTTGGCTGAATGTTGTATTATGCGGCAAGTCTTCATAAACCCCCGCTACCTTCGTGTTCGATTTATCATCGATCCTGATCACCTGGTTAATTGCGTCGGCACTACCAAACAATGCCTTCGCGACTGAAGCTGATATTAGTACAGATGAAGGATCTTTAAATGTATTATAATTGCCCCTGATCATCACTAGCGAAAGTATTGCAGGCAGGTCAGGTTCAGCCCACATTCCGTGCCGGGATATTTTTTTATTGCCAACCGCCAATATATGAACGCCGTCCCATGTAAGCGCCACACGTTTAAAATCAGCTGCATATTTAGTACGCAGTTCGTTACTTAATGGCACCACGGTAGATGGAAAAGTCGCGGTTTCACCCGTAGCATTATCAGTTTGTGTGGTCATTAACTGGCCCACGGATTCATAATTTTTGTGGTATTTATCATACGACAGTTCATCCCAAATCCACAAACCTATCAGCATAGCCACCGCCATACCAACGGCAAGGCCGCCGACATTAATTAATGATGAAACCCGGTTTTTAATGATATTTCTCCAGGCGATTTTAAAATAGTTCTTTATCATGGTAATCAATTATTGAATTAGTGAATTAGTGAATTAGTGAATTAGTTCACTTGTTCATTAGTTCATTGGTGGAATGGTCAATGGTCATTTTTTTGCTGCAAACTGCCTACTCTGTTTTAAGACTCTTCGCCGGGTTTGCCAGTCGACTTTCGGAGTCCCGGCCTTCTTCCAATCTCTAATCTCCAGTCTCTAATCTCTACGCTCCCCTACTGCTCCTTCAAATACTTTGTCGGATTAGAAGTATTCGCTTTATAAATGTGCCACGAAACGCTTACCGCAGTCATGATCAACAAACTTATGAATGATAAAATAAGGGGTAAAAAAGAAACACTTGTTTCTGATTCAACCACCTTAAACAGCGTACCGGTAAGCCAATACGAAATTGGCAGGCCAAAAAGCAAAGCAAAGCCAAGGGCAAATAAAAACTCACGATTAATGATGAAAATGATGTTTCCGACGCCTGCGCCAAGCACCTTCCTTACGCTTATTTCCTTCATTTTCTTACCTAATATCAGCAGCGCCAAACCAAAGATGCCCGATATGGAAATAACGATCATGATTAAAGAAACAGCGCGCATCACCGTCGAAACTTGTCTGAATCCATCGAAATAGCCGTCAAATACACTATCCTGGTAGTGGTATTCGAACGGTAAATTGGGGTTCACCTTTTTCCAAATCTTTTCAATATCCGTATGTGCGTTTGAAAACAGGCCTGGTGTTGTTTTGACATAAACATAATTTATATCAGCAGGTTTACAGCCAAGTATAAGCAAAGAGCCTACAGCCGACCGAAAATCATCGAAATGAAAATCATTTACTTCGCCTACTATTTTGTACCAGTGGTTTTCATATTCAATATTCTTTCCCATGCCGGTCGTCCAATGCATTTGTTTCAGGAAGGACTGGTTAACTAATACAACATCTGTTTCATCAGTTTTAAATTGTTCATTCAGGTCGCGGCCTTTTGTTATGCTCATACCCAGCTTGCTTGCAAAGCCAGGCAAGGCATCAATGCTTTGTACTGTCTGGTCTTTACCATCGGCTTTAATTACCAGTTGTTTGGTATAATAACCAAGCGCCTGGTCAGAACCGGTAACCGATTTTACTATATTGCTGTTTTTCAGTTCATCTTTAAATGCCTCAAAATTTGTTGATTTATCCAGCATTACTACTACAGTATTTGCAGGATCATATCCCCAGGGCTTTGCTTTAATCTGTTTTCTTTCCTGGGTAAAGGCGATCGCGATTGATATAGCCAAAAAAGTAAGGAAAAACTGGAAACCTAAAAGGGCTTTCCTGAAGCGGTTGTTACTGCCCATTTTGCTGTTCCCTTTTATAATATTTACAGGCTTAAATGCCGAGATATAAAAAGAGGGATAAGCGGCCCCGCTGATTGCCGACACCACGATTAAAATAAACAATGTTATCCAGGTGCGGTAGTTTGTAAACAGCGTCCGGCCTAATTCAATATTAGCGATCTGGTGGAACCAGGGTATAAAAATATATTTGGCCAATAACAAACCAATAGCAACGGCGATAGTGCAAAGGATAAGGTTCTCAAAAATAAACTGGAAAATGATCTGTTTCCTGCTGCTGCCCATCACTTTCCGTACGCCAATTTCCTTTAACCGGGTTGAAGCGGAAGCGATGGCAATATTCATGTAATTAAAATAAACCAGTAACAATAGCGCCGCGCCAATTATTAAAAGCATAATATAACCAGCCATACTGGTTGAATTAAACCGGTTGTTATTTACAATATCCGAGTGAAAGCACATAGTATTTAACGGCTGAAAATGATAGGCAACGATCTTATCATTCACATTGGCTGCATTGTAAAGCTGTAAATACTTTTTGCTTTGGCTTATTACCGGCGATAATGCAGTTTTATTATCTGCTTCGACAAATGTTATATCGGCGCTTTGGCCCCAATCGCCGGGCTTGTCCATGCCCAGCGAGGCCATCTTGCTATGAGGTACGAGGGCAGAGAAATACCAGGATGATTCGATGGGCATTGTATCAAACACGCCTTTAACAGTAAAATTTACGAGCGTTTCCAAACCGTTATTATTAAATCGCACAGCTACGTTTTTACCTACCGGGTTTGCTTTGCCAAAAAGTTTTTTTGAAAGATCGTCAGTCAGCACTATTCCGTCCTGATCGGTAAAATTTTGTTTATTGCCCCATTTTACCGGGAAATCGAACATTTTGTAAAAGGCATTATCAACAAAAGTTATGTTTTCCCTGAACACATTGTCGCCCTGTTTTATAATTACCCCGGTATAATTTATCCGCGTGATATTTTTTATTTGCGGGAAATCACTTTTCAGCATAGAGCCCATGGGCGCGGGGGAATTGCCCCAATATTGCTGGTTCCCGTCTTTTTCGGAAACCCTTTCAACAACAAAAAGGTTGTTGAGCTTGTGGTGAAAGTTATCCAGGTGTGTGGACCAGTCGAAAAAGGCAAATACGACGAGGCAGCAGCCTACAGCCAGTGCAAGTCCAAGAATGTTTATTGATGACGATAAGCGGTTTTTTGCAAGGCTCCGTAAACCTAATTTGAAATAGTTTTTTATCATGGTTTGTTCATTAGTTCATTTGTTCATTAGTTCATTGGGCTGCCTTTCGCCTTTCACCTTTCACCTTTCACTGATTCAGACAGTAAAAAATAAGCAGTCAACATCATGCCGATATTTTAATTAGTTAAATATCAACCAATTATCTTTGTTATGGGTCCTTAGGGATGTTACATATCCGAACGGTGAGTGTACGATATTGTTACAGTATTGCTGGTTCGTTGGCTCGGTTCAATAGTCGTAGAGACGCGATGCATCGCGTCTCTACAACAAATCCAACGCCGAAAAGTGTAAACCCGGGCAAATGATGCCTGTCAACTTAAATCACTTATTTACAGCTATTTACAACAATGCAAACCTTAAATGTGTAAACCATTTAAACCCACTTTTTGTGCTTTTCGGGTAATATTGGTTGATTAGGTTGATCCCGATAGCTATCGGGAGTTGAGTTGGTTGACCGGGTTTAAAAAAGCAGGTTACCTAACTAATCAAATAAATTAATAGCTTTGGCTATTGTAAATCATCAATTTCCAAAGCCGCAATATTCATTTTAACTCACCATGAAAAAAGAAGTATTTATCCAACCATTTATTTTTGTTTTGGTCATCTTACAAACCATTAACCTGGCTTATGCGCAAACTAAGGCCCCATTTTCGGTTAAAAATAAAAAAGTAACTGTTTACCTAACGGCCAAAAGCACTGAATTCAGGTTAACGCGGCAGGCAGAAGCGCTTCATTTTATTGATAAACCGCAGCCTGTTGAAACCGAGGTAGCAGTATTTGTCGATCCATCCAAAACATTTCAAACCATGCTGGGCATTGGCGGCGCTTTAACCGATGCCTCTGCCGAAACTTTTTATAAGTTGCCCAAAGACAAGCAAAAGGAATTCCTGACTGCCTATTACGATAAGGAAAAGGGTATTGGTTATACCCTGGGGCGCACCAATATTCAAAGCTGTGATTTCTCAAGCGATATCTACAGTTACATTAAAACCAATGATGCAGCCTTAAAAACATTTGATATCGGCCACGACAAAAAATACCGTATCCCTTTTATTAAGGAAGCCATGAAAGCTGCGGGTGGTAAATTGACGCTGTTTGCCTCTCCCTGGAGCCCTCCGGGATGGATGAAAACCAATAACGATGTGTTGCATGGCGGCAAACTTAAACCACAATTTGACCAGAGCTGGGCAAATTTTTACGTGAAATTTATAAATGCCTATGAAAAGGCGGGCGTACCCGTTTGGGGCCTTTCGGTACAAAACGAACCTATGGCTACCCAAACCTGGGAATCATGCCTGTATACTGCCGGGGAGGAACGCGATTTTATAAAAAACTTTTTAGGGCCAACTTTAGCCAAATCTGGCATGGCGGGTAAAAAGTTAATTGCATGGGACCATAACCGTGATCTGATGTACCAGCGGGCCAGCACCATCCTGGAAGACCCAGGCGCTGCGAAATATGTTTGGGGCATAGGTTTTCACTGGTATGAAACCTGGACCGGCGCAGGTATGAATTTTGAAAACGAAAAGCGGGTGGCAGAATCATTCCCTAATAAAAAACTGATATTTACTGAAGGCTGTGCTGAAAGGTTTGATTTAAGCAAGATAAATGATTGGTCGCTTGGCGAAAAGTACGGAACATCAATGATCAATGATTTTAACGCAGGGACAGTTGGCTGGACAGACTGGAACGTGCTGCTCGATGAAAAAGGCGGCCCCAACCATGTAGGTAATTTTTGTTTTGCACCTGTGCATGCCGATACGAAAAATGGCAGCCTGATCTATACAAATTCTTATTACTATATCGGGCATTTCTCAAAATTCATACATCCTGGCGCTAAGCGTATTGTAAGCGCGGCAAGCAGGGACAAACTGTTAAGCACCGCCTATATTAACCCTGACGGCAAGATAGCGGTTGTGGTTATGAACAAAACAGATGAAAATATTGATTACTTCCTTTGGATAAAGGGCAACGCCGCGAAAACAACCAGTCCGGCACATTCGATTGCTACGTTGGTGATAGAATAGAGGTCAGAGGTTGGAGATTAGAGATTAGAAATGTTTCAATATGTCTTTTCACGTTCACAATTAACTCTCTTCGAAAATTTCATTAATATCCATAATAAAACCGGGCAAAGCTACTGAGGTCAATTCATCCCCGCCGATCAGTAATTTTGAAGGCTGAAACTGTCCTTCATTATCCAGTGTATATTTTAGAAACGTACGCTCACTAGGATGAATGATCCAGTACTCTTTTACACCTGCCTCCTGGTAAACCTCGTATTTATTGCGCAGTTCTTTTTTATTGTTACCCGGTGAAAGGATTTCTACTACAATATCGGGTGCGCCTATGCAGCCGCGATCATCTAATTTTGAAAGGTCGCAGATCACGCAAATATCCGGTTGAACCACGGTATAAATAGCGGCATCATCCTTAGAAGTGCGTGGTAAACGTACATCAAATGGAGCGGCATATACTTTGCAAGGTTTCCCTTTTAAATAATTACCAAGTTTTAATGTTATCGCAAAGGATATTTCCTGGTGCGAACGGCTTGGAGCCGGACTCATTGTAAATATCTTTCCTTTAATTAATTCAACGCGCTCGTCAAACTGCCATTTAAAATAATCGGCATAGGTATAAGTTTTCGAAAAATCCAGATCTGATAGCTCCATGCATTTATACTGAATAATTATTACAATAGTAATAAAATGGCCTCACTTTTTAAAATTGTTGAAACTATAAGTATCGCTAAACAAAAAATAGCGCTTTAACAATGTAATAAGATTATTTATTTTAACTAATTTTTTCGTTGTTAATTTACTGCCTTAAACAGAAAACCCACCCATACCCTTACCGGTCATCCTTACAAAACCTTCAGCAGCTTTCACACCCAATTCCCTGCCCCTGAAGTCTTCCATCGAAGCATGGCCGCATGCGTAAATGCCCGGTGGGTCCTGGCTGGTATGGCAGTAAACCGATTTTCGTTTTTGCTCTTGTGTATCTGTTATATCAACAAAATCTGTAGGATGAAATCCCATGGTTTGTTCGCCGGCGCATACTTCAAAAAAATATAAAGGAAACTTATGATTTGATCTCAGCCAGGTTTGTATGGTTAACAAAGAAGCACACTGATGATCTTTATGCGAATCGATAGGCCAGTGGGTGAAAACCAGGTCTGGTTTTTCATTTTCGAACAGATCCTGCAGATGTTTTAGGGTTGTGTTGCTAACCACCGTATCCCCATCTATCTGCCCGGCAAAAACAGGTTTGGCATTTAGCACTTTACAGGCATTTATAGACTCTTGTTTACGTATGCGTGCAGCTTCGTCATGGCTGGTACCAGGGATACCCGCTTCGCCGGTGGTTAAATAAATGATAGTTACTTCATGTCCTGAATTAACAAGTTTAGCCAGTGTGCCGCCGCATCCGCTTTCGGGATCGTCGGGGTGGCCGCCTACACAAACAATTTTTTTATTTACATCCGCGTGATCGGGATTCGCATTTAGCAATGAAGGCAACGTAAGCAAACCTAAAGTAGCGGCAGTATTTTTAACAAATTGCCGGCGTGTATTTAAAGTGGAACTCATGAGTCGAAAATAACGGAATTACAACAAATATAAACCAATCTCTAACCTCAAGCCTCTAATCTCTCTAATCAAACACAACCGTTTTATTTTTATACACAAATACCCTGTCCTCAAAAACCAGTTTAAGGGCTGTAGCCAGCACTGCTGTTTCAATTTCTTTACCCGCCTTTACCATATCTGCTGTTGTGTATGAATGATTTACTGAAATGATCTGCTGCGCGATGATAGGACCTTCGTCTAATTCATTTGAAACAAAATGTGCCGTGGCGCCTATAAGTTTTACTCCACGCTCAAAAGCTTGTTTATAAGGATTTGCCCCTATAAAGGCCGGCAGGAACGAATGATGGATATTGATGATCCGCATAGGGAACTTCGCTACTAAAGCAGGTGATAAAATACGCATAAATTTTGCAAGTACAATATAATCCGGGTTGTATTGTTCAATTATTGCGGAGATATTTCCTTCAAATTCTTCTTTGCTTATTTGCTCATGCGAAATAGCAAAAAACGGCATATCAAAGCGTTTGCAAATATCCTGAAGTACAGTGTGATTGCCAATCACAGCCAACACGTTAGCGCCGAGCGTTCCATAATAATTGCGGATCAATATGTCGGCAAGGCAATGATATTCTTTGGTTACCATTACGACCACCTTTTTTTCGGGCAATGGGTTGACCTGGATAGCGGCATCGGGAGGAAGAACACCGCGCAATTTTTTTTCAAGCGAATTTCCTTTTCTTTCTGACGTTACTTCCAAACGCATAAAAAAACGGTTCTGCACCTGGTCGACATGTTCCCGCATGGAGACAATGTTGAGCCGTTCTTTTGCCAGCACCACTGTTATGGCTGCAACCAGGCCCACCTGGTCAGTACACTGTATTAAAATGATCATGCGTTGATAAAAGTTGTAATGGTTGTAATGGTTGTAAAAGTTGTAATGGTTGTAAAATAGTAAACCTAAGCAACATTTTTAACTTAACGGTAACAAAATGTGATAACTTTCGTCTTATCGAAAACAAATGTTAGGTTTAAATAATGTTAATATATTAATTGGATAATGATCATGCGCTACTTTTTATGTTTTTTATGCCCGCCTTTAGCCATATTTACTACAGGTAAAATGGGATCATTTGTTTTAAATATCATTTTAACATTATTTTTTTGGATACCCGGTATTATCCATGCCATATTGGTTGTAAATAAATTTTATGACGACAGGCGCCACAGGCAATTCATGGCTGCTGCCCGCCGGAGATATTGATCCTCCGGCTATTTTTAGGAGATAATTGTACATTTATTTTAAGCGGCTATGTAGCAAAGCGGTCGCTTGCAGCGTAATGTATTGAAAATAACGCCTGTACATGAGAACATTAATTTTAACCATCGCAGCTTTTGTAGTATTTGGCATAAGTTCATGCAAAAAAGAAAGGCAGCATCCTTCACAATCTATTATGGGCAAATGGCGCTGGGTAAAATCAGTTGGCGGGATCGGCGGCTTTACGCTAACGCCGCAAAGCATCGGGAATAATTTCAGGGATGAATTTTATCCTGACAGTACATATAAAAGATTTGAAAACAATACCCTGTTGATACAGGGCGACTTTTCGATAGTTAAAAATTACAAATACACCCCTTCCGAAATAGTTGATGTTTTAAAGATTGGGCCATCCAGCAAAAGCATATTCATAAGCAATGATACCCTGTATATGGGAGATTTGTTTATAAGTGATGGTTATGGAGATACCTACGTGAGAATAAAGTGAATATTGATTTTAAGGCCAGACATGGGTTATATAATTTGAGCGGTCATCAGATTAAAAAATCGTAATAATCACTTAAATCCAAATAATCGTGGTTAAATTTAACGACCAATTAAAATAAACTCATGAGCTCAAGAAGGGATTTTATACAAAAATCAGCCATTATTGCCGGCGGCAGTTTGCTGGCATCAACATTTAACAACCAGGCATTCGCTATTTTTAAAAACCGCATCGCGCCAAGCGACCAACTGAATATTGGCGCTATCGGCATAAACGGCATGGGCTGGTCCGATGTGCAGTCGGCTTTAAAAGTTCCGGGCGTAAATCTTGTCGCCATTTGCGATGTGGATAAAAATGTAATGGATAAGCGGATGAACGACCTTGTCAAAATGAATTACGATACCTCGAAGGTGAGGCGTTACGACGATTACCGGGCGCTGCTTGACCAAAAAGATATTGATGCGGTAGTTATAGGAACGCCTGACCATTGGCATGCCCTGATCATGATGCATGCGTGCGAAGCAGGTAAGGATGTATATTGTGAAAAGCCCGTCGGCAATTCCATTGGCGAATGCCAGGCGATGGTAAAAGCGCAGCAGCGTTATAACAAAGTTGTTCAGGCGGGCCAGTGGCAACGCAGCCAGCAGCATTTTAAGGATGCCGTTGATTTTGTGCATAGCGGAGTTTTGGGAAATATCCGTACGGTAAAAGTCTGGTGCTACTTGTCGTGGGCCAGGCCCGCAGCGATAATTCCTGATACTTTGCCGCCTCCCGGCGTAAATTATGCAGCATGGCTGGGCCCGGCAAAAACAGTTGCTTTTAATGCCAATCGTTTTCATTTCAATTTCCGCTGGTTCTGGGACTATGCCGGTGGATTAATGACAGACTGGGGCGTGCATTTGCTGGATTATGGTTTGATTGGCATGAATTCGCCTGTGCCAAAATCAGTTTCTGCCCTGGGCGGGCGATTCGCTTATCCCGATCTGTTTGAAGAAACCCCGGACACCCTGACGGCATTGTATGAATTTGACGGTTTTAATATGGTTTGGGATTCGGCGCTTGGGATTGATAACGGCCCTTATGGCCGCGAACATGGCATTGCCTATATCGGCAACAACGGCACCCTTATTTTAGACAGAAACGGCTGGGAAGTAATTGAGGAAAGCCGTAGTAAAAATAAAGTGAGCAAACCCCTGACAAAAGTTTCGGATAATGGGGTGGATAAGCATTGGGAAAACTTTGTAAGCGTAGTAAAATCGCGCAAAATGGATGACCTGCATTGCCCCATACAGGCGGCTGCGCACGTAGCCACAGTAGCGCAAATGGGTAATATAGCCTACCGCAGCGGGAAGAAATTAGAATGGAACGAAACTGGTCATGAGTTTACTGATAAGGCCGTTAATCGCGAGTATTTGATGAAGCAATATCATAACGGGTATAAACTGCCGAGAATTTGATTTCGGATTTCGGAATTTCGATTTCGGATTTAGAAAAAGATGTCATTTCGACGAGGAACGAGGAGAAAACTTATCGGACATGCAAAGCGAGTCATGCACGGCGCAAAAGTTTTCTCACTGTCGTTCGAAATGACATGATTTTTTCTAAATCCGAAATAAAAAATAAATCCGAAATCGAACATCCGAAATCCGAAATATAAAGTATAATTCCGAAATCGAACATCCGAAATCCGAAATAATAACAAATCCGAAATAATTGTCATTTTTGCATTCACATCATGCAAAAAGATAAGCTGTTAATTATCGATGACGAGGAACGCCTGCGTAACCTGCTTGCCAGGATACTGCAATTGGAGGGGTATGAAGTATTGGTAGCATCCACCGGTAAAGAAGGTTTAAAAAAGCTGCAGCAGGAAACAATCCCTGTGGTGATCAGTGATGTAAAATTGCCTGATATAAACGGGATTGAGCTTACATCTCAAATAAAAGCGGGATTTCCCGCTACCGAAATTATTGTATTAACTGCTTTTGGTGCCATAAATGACGGTGTGAGGGCCATTAAATCAGGCGCCTTTGATTACATTACCAAAGGTGACGATAATGAAAAAATAATCCCGTTGGTTAGCAAAGCGATGGACATGGCCCTGCTGCAATACAAGGTTCAGGAGCTTGAACAAAAGCTGAATGATAAATTTGGGTTCGACCGGCTTATAGGAAGGTCTGCCGCAATTACCGATGTTATCAAGCTGGCCCAAAAGGTAGCCATGACGGATACCACCGTTTTACTATTGGGGGAAACGGGCACAGGTAAAGAGTTGTTTGCCGAGGCCATTCACCAGGCGAGCCCCCGTCGTGCAAAATCATTCGTTGCGGTAAATTGCAGCGCCTTTACCAAAGAACTGCTGGAAAGTGAGCTGTTCGGTCATAAAGAAGGATCATTTACGGGCGCAATTAAAGATAAAAAGGGTCTTTTTGAGGAGGCCAGCGGCGGCACAATTTTTTTGGATGAAATGGGGGAACTGGACCACGACCTGCAAGCCAAATTATTGCGTGTGCTGGAATCGCAGCAGTTTTTAAAGATCGGAGATACCAAACCTACACAGGTAAATGTGCGCATACTGGCTGCAACCAACCGCAACCTGCAGGAAGAAGTTGCTAATGGTGTTTTCCGTTCAGACCTGTATTACCGTCTTTCGGTTTTCACGATAACACTGCCTGCGCTACGCGACCGTAAAAAAGACATCAGACCGCTTGCCGAATATTTTATGAATTACTTTGGCCTTAAGGTTAAAAAGCAATTCACAAGCCTGAGCGATAAATTTATAGGGAAACTTGAGGCGTATAACTGGCCCGGGAATATCCGTGAGCTGAAAAACATTATTGAACGCGCTGTAATATTGGCCGATGATGACAAGCTCGATGAAACCATGCTCCCCTACGAAATGCAGGAGCCTCCGCCCATAAAACACGGCAGCCCGGTTTCTTCATTCGAGCTCTCATCCATCGAAAAATTGCATATCCAGCGCGTGCTTAACCATACCCACGGCAACCGCGCCGAAGCGGCCAGGCTGTTGAATATTGGCGTGGCTACCTTGTACAGGAAGCTAAAGGACTACGGGATGGAATAATTTCTTTGATTTCGGATTTTGGAATTTCGATTTCGGATTTATAAGCCAGTAGCATGACATCTAAAATAAAATCCAACAGATAAATTGATAAAACCCTATCATTTTGATAGGTCTTTCCTGCGTTTCCTTACATTCATATCTGCCTCTCCCAATAATTAAATAGCTGCATTCCAAATCATTGCAACTGCTTTCTCAGTTATTGCACCGGTTTAGCATTCATGCCGCCAAAGCGCCTAAAGAACAATGAAAAAACAACGGTCGAAATCTTCATTAAAAGAGATAATAACAATCGTATTTGTATGGCTTTTTGTTATAGCTATAGTTTACATAGTTTATTTAAAGATCAGGCTGCTTTACCCTTAAATATTATACAAAACTAATAATCAAACCAAAATGGACGTCATACTCACAATCGCTTATGTAATATGCTTCATCGTCATTTTCTGGCTCTTTTTCAAAACAGTTAATTATTCCGAAAAAATCTAATCATCATGGTAGTATTATTCATTGTAGCAGTCGCCGTATTTATTTATATGGTCTATGTGTTGCTAACAGTCATATTGTTAGTGCTGTTATCAGGATTATACCCGCTCGTAATAGCCGGCATCGGAAAATTTACACCCGGACACGGTGACGGAGAAACCGTTATGTATAAAGGGCGCGTTGTTGGTTATGCCAATATAGGCCAGAAATTCACCAAAGATCAGTACTTCTGGTCGCGCCCATCAGCTGCCAATTACCAGGCGGATGCCAGCGCAGGTTCAAACAAAGGGCCTTCAAACCCGGATTATTTGAAAGATGTTAAAAAACGCATCGACACTTTTCTGGTACATAACCCAACTGTAAAACCTGCGGAGATACCTGCCGAACTGGTTACAGCCTCAGGCAGCGGTTTGGATCCCGATCTTTCTCCGGCAGGGGCAAAGGTACAGACAGCCCGTATTGCTAAAGTGCGGAATTTGCCTGCTTCTCAAATCAACAAAATAATAGATGATAATACCGAAGGACCATTATTTGGCTTATTCGGCCCGACAAGGGTGAATGTTTTAAAATTGAACGTAGCTTTGGATGAGATGAAATAAGCCCCACCTAAATCCTCCCCGGTAGGGAGGACTTTAAAAATATGATGGGGAATTATTAAATGGAACATTAAAAAGTCTCCCCTACCGGGGGAGATTTAGAGGGGGCTTATGCCTGACGAAAATAAAGAGCAATCCGTTGAGCACTTTCTCGACTTGATAAAACGGTCGAGGCGGGGCAAGTTTAAGATATATATCGGCATGAGCGCCGGCGTAGGTAAAACTTACCGTATGCTAAAGGAAGCGCGTACTTTGCTGCGTAATGGTATAGATATAAAAATCGGTTATGTTGAAACCCATGGTCGCAAAGAAACAGAAGCGTTATTGGATGGTTTGCCAATAATTCCCCGCCGTAAGCTCTTTTATAAAGGCAAGGAACTGGAAGAAATGGACCTGAATGCCATCATCAACTTACGCCCCGAGGTGGTTGTGGTTGATGAACTGGCGCATTCGAACATTGAAGGGAGCAAGAATGAAAAACGCTGGCAGGATGTAGTTGATATTTTGAATTCCGGTATTAACGTGATCAGCGCCGTTAATATTCAACATATCGAAAGCCTTAACGAAGAGGTTCAAAAAATAACAGGAGCTGCTATCAATGAGCGTATACCCGATAAGGTTTTGCAGATGGCGGACGAAGTGGTGAACATTGACATGACCGCTGATGAATTAGTTGACCGCCTGAAAGAAGGGAAAATTTACGATGAAAACTGCTGTGTTTACCCAATTATTAAATAAAATGTCGAAAACAGATATTGATCTTGTAATACTATCATAATGACGATTAAAAATAAACTCCGGCTTGGCTTCAGCTTCATTTTTTTGCTCGCATTGGTATGCTGCGGTTTGTCTATCTACTATCTTAACATTCTGTCTGACGATGCCAAAAATATACTCAAGGACAACTATAAAACAGTTCAGTATATGAAAAATATAGCCGCCGCTATAGACGCAAACCAGGGCATACTGAACAAAGAACAGATTAACCTGATTGAAGACAACCTTGTTAAGCAGGAGCATAATATTACCGAGCGCGGGGAACAGCAGCTTTCGGATTCTTTACGCTCCCAATACGAACAGCTAAAATTGCTGCATAATGATCCCGAAAAAACAATGCTGCTGCAGAGCGGGATAAAAAAAATGCTTTATGATATTATGCAGCTAAATATGAGCGCCATTGAGTATAAAGATGCCCTAACAAGAGCAACCGCAAACAAGGCGACTTTGCTGGTGGCTCTTGTCGGCTCATTCCTGTTTTTGGTCGCATTCAGCTTTGTCGTAAATTTCCCGGGCTATATAGCCAATCCGATAAAAGAATTAACGGAACGTATAAAAGAAGTTTCGAACCGTAATTATCAACAACAACTTAACTTTAAATCGAATGATGAGTTTGGCGAATTGGGCCAGGCATTCAATACGATGACGTACAAGCTTGATGAATATGAGCATAGTAACCTGGCAAGCATATTATTTGAAAAAAGGCGCATCGAAACCATCATTAATTCCATGCACGATGCCATTATAGGTCTTGATGAAAAATCGTTCATCATTTTTGCAAATGCGGTTGCAAGTATGCTTATCGGTTTGCCCGAGCAAAGCCTGACAGGGAAATATGCCCCGGATATTGCTTTGGAAAATGATTTGCTGCGGAACTTATTAGTGAATGATCAGCATAAAATGAAAATATACGCCGATAACCGCGAAAGCTTTTATACAAAGGAGGTGTTATCGGTAACCAGTAAAGAAAAAGTTATTGGCAAGGTGATCATCCTGAAAAACATAACCGAATTTCAGCAGCTGGATGAAGCGAAAACCAATTTTATAGCTACCATATCGCATGAATTGAAAACGCCGATATCCTCCATAAAAATGAGCCTTAAATTGTTGGAAGACAGGCGCATTGGCGGTTTGAATACAGAGCAGCGGCAATTATTGGAAAACATTGACGAGGATGCCCGGAGGCTGCTGCAAATAACCGCAGAGTTATTGGACATGGCACAGGTTGAAACCGGGAAGCTGCAGCTTAATTTTGACAGCACACATCCAAAAAACATTGTTGACTATGCCGTAAAAGCGCTAAAAACAACTGCCGAACAAAAACAGGTGACCATTAATGTTCAATGTGATGAAAACCTGCCGGATGTGCATGCCGACCTGGATAAAACGACCTGGGTATTGATCAACCTGCTTTCGAACGCGATAAAGTACAGTCACGAAAAATCGGTGGTTGATCTTATCGTAAAAAAACAAAAAGGCGATGAAATAGAGTTTTCGGTAAAGGATCACGGCAGGGGCATAGACCAAAGGTATTTGTCGAGGATATTTGACCGGTATTTCAAAGTACCGGGAGCATCATCCGAACAAACCGGCACCGGGCTGGGCCTTGCCATCGCGAAAGATTTTATTGAGGCCCAGGCGGGCAAAATAGGCGTTGAAAGTGAAGTCGGCGAGGGCAGCAGGTTTTATTTTACACTGAAGAGGATGGGGAGTTGACGAGGAAAGGTAAATGGTAAAAGGCGAAAGGTAAAAGGTGTTTGTCTCACTTCCTTTTCTTTTTAGGAAGTTTCAGCCAAGCCTCAAAGTCCTGATGTGATACTCCTAATGTCTTTAAATTGGTGTGAATATGCAGCATTGGTATTTCTTTGTGCTTTATTCTTACAATTAATGGCCTGTCAAGTTGTGGTTTGCCGGGCGGATTATCAAAAGTATAATGACTGGATTTATGCCTTTCGTATACTAATCCTAATGAGATCAGAAATTCAATGAACAAATCAATTTCAATCTGTTTAATACCCATTAGTAAACAGGTATTAACACCTTTTCATTAAAGCTTTTTTTAATGCTTAAAGGGTGCGTTTTTAAATATTTTTCTTCGGGAGGAACAAATGATGCAACCGGTAATTTACGCAACCCCCATCCTAAATTTAATAATACCTTTTCTAAAGTTCCACGTTTATGTAATTCATCAATAAAAATGCTTAGAGCTTCTTCAAATCCTTCTTTTGCATCTTGTTCGTCTTTACCAAATGACGATAATTCTAACGCAGGGCAATAGGAAACAATATAATCACCGTCTTTTATTAGTTGCACTTCTACAAAAGCTTCTACAGTAGATACACCATCTGTTTCAATGTAGTTAGCCATGTTTACTTCGATTTTTACAAATATAATAAATAATGACAAAAATATTGCCGGCATTTTGTCATACCAGAAGTAGATCGCGTAAATATATCATTTCGACAGGGGGGGGGGGAAACTTATAAAATATGCAAAGCGAATGATGCAACTCGTTTAAATTGTCTTCGTCTGGCCGAAATGACATTTTTGATTAGGAATTATAATTCCTACATTGAATTTAATTTGTAAACCTAATTAAATATGGACACAACCTCAAACCCCATAACCGGGCGATTACTTTCGCTTGATTTCCTGCGCGGCTTTATTATGGTACTGCTTGCTATCGAATCAACGGGCTTGTACGATTATTTAAATGAACATACGCAAGGTCAGCCGATCAATCATTTCATCACACAATTTACGCACTACCCCTGGCATGGCCTCCACTTTTGGGATTTGGTACAGCCTGCCTTTATGTTTATGGCAGGGGTTGCCATGGCATTTTCATTGAACAAACAATGGGCAAAAGGAATTACCTGGAATCAATCATTTAAAAAAACACTGAAACGCTGCGCATTACTGTTCTTTTGGGGCGTACTGGATTATGCCGTGCGTCCGAAGGGTTTATCCTTTGAGTTATGGGATGTTTTAACGCAGTTGTCATTTACCACTTTGGTGGCCTTCCTTATTTTCAGGTGGAGCAATATGGCGCAAATAGGTGTATGCATCGGGCTGCTATTACTCACCGAAATATTATACCGTTTCACTAATGTGCCCGGTTTTAATATGCCCTTTACTGATCAGCACAATTTTGGCAATTATATCGATACGATACTGATGAACAAAATTAACCCCGGCGGCTGGGTGGCTATCAATTGCATACCGACTGCTGTGCATACTATTGCGGGCGCGTTGGTTGGGAAACTCCTTTTAAGCGACAATAAGGAAAAGATAAAAACGCTATTGGTTTGGGGCGCGATTTGCCTTGCTGTGGGTTACGGATTGGATGGCTTAGGCATAACACCGATCATAAAAAGGATTGCCACTACCTCATTTACCATTGCTTCATTAGGCTGGTGTCTGTTATTTCTAACGCTCTCCTATTGGTGGATCGATATAAAAGACCACCGTAAACATTGGGAATTCTTTACCATTGTAGGCATGAATTCGCTTTTTATATACCTGTTTTTTGAAATCGTAGGCGCCAGGTGGTTTACCGGTTATATCAGCAGTATTTCGAACGGGGTTTTAAGCTGGTTTAATGCAGATGAGCTGCTAAAGGTTTTTGTCGCTGCGGCTTGTGTTTTTGGGCTTGAGTGGGGGTTGTGTTATTTCCTTTATAAGAAGAAGATATTTTTTAAATTGTGATTGGTTGTTAAGTTTTAAGCAAATTTTATTTTACTTTAAATAACAAATCTTATAATTGCAGCTTTAGGATCACCTTTATGAAAAAACTTTTAGTTGTATTTATAGTTATGTCAGTTTATAATGTGGTTAATGCCCAAACATCAGCCGATAGCACTGCAAAACGTTCACCCCTAAAAACTTTAAGCTATGAACAATACCACGCGCTGATTCATGGCGACGACATTTACGGCATGTCACGCGCTGCCGAATTAAATCATTATCCATTACCCGACAAAGTATTAAAATATAAAAATGAGATGGATATAAGTCCGATACAAATTACTAAGATCGGCACTATTGCAAAAGAGCTGCACCGGAAAAAATTAGAAATGGGTTTGATTATTATCCATAATGAAAGAACATTAGACAGTATTTTTCGATACAACCGGCTAGATAATGGCTCGTTGATATTTTATGCCAACCGGTACGGCTTATACCAGGGTGAATTAAGGAATGCTATTTTACAGGCCTGTTTAGCTACAAGGGCTTTGTTATCGGATCAACAAATACGCAGGTATGAAGCTTTGCAAAAAGCTAAGTAAGAAATACCATTTGATTTAGTTAATTTAGCGCCCCCAAATGAAGGCATTGTATGAAGATAACTTTTGACTTTGAGAAACCCCTTGCCGAACTGCAGCAGCAGATTGAAAAGGTGAAACAGGTAGAAGACAAGAACAAGCTGGACATGTCGGCAACGGTTGCCGAGCTGGAAAATAAATTAGAGGCTGCCAAGCGCGAAATATATGCCAACCTAACCGGCTGGCAAAAAGTACAGATAGCACGTCATCCCGAAAGGCCATATACCTTACAATATATTGAATTGATGTGCGATGATTTTATTGAACTGCATGGCGACAGGACCGTTGGGGATGATAAAGCAATAGTAGGCGGCTTTGGCAGCCTAAATGGCCAAACCGCTATGTTCATCGGCCATCAGAAAGGCCGCAACACCAAAGAACGTCAATACCGGAACTTTGGTATGCCAAACCCCGAAGGGTACCGCAAGGCGTTGAGGCTGATGAAGCTTGCCGAAAAATTCAATAAACCCGTTATTACATTGATTGATACACCGGGAGCATTCCCGGGCCTTGAAGCTGAAGAACGCGGACAAGGTGAGGCAATAGCCCGCAACTTGCTCGAAATGTCGGTACTTAAAGTGCCGGTAATATGCGTGATCATTGGCGAAGGCGCTTCGGGCGGCGCTTTGGGCATAGCAATCGGGGATAAAGTAATGATGCTCGAAAATTCATGGTATTCTGTTATCTCTCCCGAAAATTGCTCAACCATTCTTTTTAAGACCTGGGAATATAAGGAAAGGGCTGCAGAAATGCTGAAGCTTACTTCATCAGATATGTATAAAAGCAAACTGATCGATGGTATTATCAAAGAACCGCTCGGCGGCGCTCATCAGGACCCGGTTGCCATGGCCGCCACACTAAAAAAGCAACTTTTAAAAGATTTAAAAGTATTAAAAGAGCGCAATGTTGATGAACTGGTTACCGAAAGGATCAATAAATTCTGCGCGATGGGAGTTGTGATAGAGGATTAAATGTGTAAATTTGTTATTATGACAACATTATTGGTCAATATTAATGATGAGCAGGAAGAGCGGGCTTTGCTCGATTTTTTAACCAGTCACAAATATAGCTATAGCACTGAAACCCAGCCGGACGGCTTGTCAGAAGCGCAAAAAACCGAAATACTTCGAAGAGAACGGGACTTTAAAGCGGGGAAAATAAAATCCGAGCCCTGGGAAGAAGTTAGAAAACGGTTCTTCCGTTCATGAAATTTCACATAGAAATACTCCAGACAGCCACCGACGACTTGCAGGACTCTTATGATTGGTATGAGGAGCAAAGAGTGGGTTTGGGTGATCAGTTTATAACGGAGGTGGATGAGTACTTTGAGCTAATCAGCAAAAATCCATATCAATTCGCCGTTCAATTTTCAGAAAAATATCGTTTCGCCCTATTGCGGCGTTTCCCATTTCGCATTGTTTACGATATTGAAGAAAATGAAAATTTTGTAAATGTAACAGCAGTGTTTCACACCAGCCGTGATCCCGGAAGATTTTAGTATACAATCAGCTGCTTACACAGCAAATTTTTATTTTTTACCGACCGCGCATCAATAAATTCTGCGCGATGGGGAGTTGTGATAGAGGAATAAATTTACGGATGACGGAAAGATGACAGGAACAATATCCCCACATCTGCACATTTGAAATCTGCACATCTTCACATTATTCAGGGCCGCCGCCGGGGCCGCCCTCTCTGTTTCGTCTGAAACCGCGCATGCCTGGCTGTTGTGTTGGCGCTTTACCGGCAAATTTTTGTAACCTAAGCGTAAACGTTGCCAGATAGTAACGGGCAAGCCGGTTAACGTGCGTTTCGGTAATTGAACTGGCGTTTGATGATGTTGTAAAGCCGGTATTTTCATTAAACAAATCAAATGCCGATAAACGAATAGTTCCCCGGTGGTCTTTCATAAACCTGCGTTCCACATATAAGTTTAAAATATTAGGATTAGTTACTTTTATATTTGAAGCATACCCATAATTAGTTGCTTTTGTGTAATCATAACTGAATGTCCAGTCGCCAAAAAAGTTTTTTCCGTTAACGCCGACGTTCCAGGTTCTTATGTTTGAGCTGCCGTTCAGCAATGGATTTTGCACTGAATTATCTGTTTTGTTAACAGTATAATTAGTTAAAAATTGCGCATCTATTTTGTCTGTTATATCAACCCTGAAACGTACCTCGGGTGTTAATACCAGGCTTTTTGCAATGTTTTGTATAGTATTTTCAGCGCCTGTCGTATCAACGTTGGTTAAATAGCCGACATTATTGGTGTAGGTAACCCTGCCATTAAAGGTGAGCGTAAATTTACGGTTATCCCATGGTTTTGAATAAACTATGAGCCCGGATGCTGTGTAATAGCCATTGGCGTTTAAATATCGTGTCAAAATGGTATTTTGAAATCTTTTATCCAGCTTAAATTTTGATGGAAAAGTAATCGTATTTGTCACCACGTCATTTTGTATTGATGTATATGAAAGCCGCGTGAAAAGTATATCGCCTGTTGTAAAGCTGAAATTATTGTACCGGATGGAAAAGTTATTGGTAAACTTTGGTTTAAGATTTGGATTACCTTCTACAGGGTAAAGTGCGTTCGAAAAATCAATCACAGGCTGTAATTGCGAAAAAGATGGCGTGCTGCTTGACCCGTTATAATTTACGCTGAAACTTTTACTTCTTGAAAAGTTATAAATAAAACGCGCAGCCGGGATCCAGTTAGTTGATAAAACATGTGTATTAATCCCTGTAGTCGGTGAATTTCCATCCAAAACAGAAGGCTGAACGCCAATTCCCAGCGTATAATTATACTTCTTTTCAATAAAACGATAATTTAAACCAACCTTGTTTGTGGTAAAAGTATAATTATACTTATTGCTTAGCGCGCTGTCGCTCCTGAATGAAAAGCTGATAGGGTCATATAAGGTATCCGTTTGCTTATCATTGGTTGTGATTGAACGATTGAATGCGTAGTTAAGTTCAAGGTATGAACGGCTGCCCAATGGCTCCAGGTATGATAAATTGGTACCATAGCTATTGGTACGGCTATAGGTATTGATCATCTGGTTTTGCGGGGCCGGAAGCGGCCCTTTTATATAATCATAAACCGGGTTTTGATAGGACTGATTTTTTGTGGAACTTAAAGTTACATTGATATTTAGATTGCGTCGATGCGGAAACCTATGGTTAAATAACGCGGTTAAACCATAACCTGGCGCTTGTGAGTTACCGTTTGTGACAGAAGTAAACGCTGATGTTGTACTATCACGTTTAAAATTAACGTTGTCGCTCTCGTTGGTATTTGTACCCGAGTATGAGAATGTGGGCGTCACCTTTAAATAATTGATGGTATCAGGCTTATATTCCATATTCCAGGTAAAGCGGTGATTTATGTTTTCATCATTTTCATTGCTGTTCTGCTGCTCGGACGATGGGTTGCGGGGCGATGTATTTTGCTGAAAAATATTATTAATAGTATTTACCGTATTATCAGCAAAGCTATAACTGCCATAAACCGAAAGGCTTTTACCCCACTGGTCGCGAAAGTTGGCGCCTATTGAATGTGCAAGGGTTATACCGTTTTGTGTAGTTATAAGGCTTCCATTATTTTGCCCGCCCCTTGCAGCATTACCACGGCCGCCGCCGCCGCCAAAGCCACCACCGCCGCCGCCGGCACTGTTAAAAGAAAAAGTATTTACATTGGTATTATTTATGCTTCCTAAAACGGCTATCTGCTGATCGCCATTAAATTTAAATGCATTTACCGAACCAATATAACGGTTTGCATCCGGTATGCCCTGGCTTTTTGGAAGGGCATCTTCCCCATCGCCTGCCGTTGCCTGGCCAAAATAGCCGTAGTTTTTATCTTTCCTAATATTAATATTCATTATTTTGTCAGGTTCGCCGGTTTTAATGCCGGTTAAGTTGGCCTGATCGCCATAATCATCTATCATCTGTATATTTTCAACAACATCGGCAGGCAGGTTCTTAGTTGCGCTTTGCACATCGCCGCCCATAAAATCTTTCCCATTGATACGCACTTTGGTAACCTGTTTGCCCTGGGTAGTAATATTGCCGTTAACATCAACATCAACGCCAGGCAACTTCTTTATCAAGTCTTCAACGGGCGCATTTTCACGCACTTTATAAGCGCTTGCCTTATATTCAACGGTATCTTCTTTTAGGGTTATCGGAACAACGCCGACGATGGTTACCTGGTTTAGCATATTCGACTGCACCTGTAATGTGATAGCTCCCAAATCAGCCGGGTCATTATCATTAGCCAATGTATAATGCCGCTTAAGCGACTGATAACCGATTGATTGCAGCAGTATTGTTATTTTATTGCCTTTAACGGATGGAAAAACAAACTTTCCTTTTAAGTCGGCGATAGTTGTGGTACTGTCGTGTTGGTCGGAAGTTAATGTTATGGTTGTTCCCGGAATTGACTGTTTTGTCGAATCAATAACCGTTCCATGTACCTCGCGGCCGCTTTGAGCGTGTAAAGAAGGAATTGCAAAGAAAATGATTATTAAAGCGAATATTACCGGTTTCATATCGTTAAGTGCTTTGTCAATGCCTAATGGTTAAAAGACAATAATTTTTTCCAAAGGTTCATTTTATAAGTATTGAATAACTAAAAACCATATCATTGTTACATATAAAAAAAGCCCCCCGGTTTGCCGAGGGCACTGAAAAAGTCCTTTGGGATTAAAGGATAAAAAAGGAGCGGAAAACA